>JAAXKQ010000001.1 GCA_025612245.1 Ignavibacteria bacterium | reverse complement strand
TTTTTGAACTGCAATTACGTGTATTTATGAGAAAGGCCCTTCTTAGAGGGCCTTTTTCTTTATTACAATTCCGTAATCTGGTGCTCGAACCTGTTTATTGCAAGCTCGCTATATATCCACTTTATTATGTCCAAACCGTATTTATGCGCAAAGTAAATAAACGAGAGCTCACGTTCCTGGAAATTGCCATTGGGGAATAAAACGTTTGAAGCCTTATTGAGCTGCCGGATGGTTGCTTCGTGCTTTTTCTTCTGTGCCTCGTTTGTCTTGTCCTTCAGTATCTTAAGCGACTGACTGACTCTCTCGTAGACCTTGGAGGCGGCATCATTTAATGTCTTGTCAATTGAAAGAAGCTTTCCTTTAAGCCTGTCGAGTGCCTGGTCCATCTCTTTTTCGCATGCCGAAAAATCCTGCTCGAACTGCATATCTGAGATCGATTTAATGACATTTTCAAAGAGCATTTCCTTGTCGCTGAAGAGGTCACTGAAACGCAGGTTGTACTTATCAATGGTTTTCTGAATTGTCTTTTCCACTATTGTCAGTGAGGACCTGGGGTATACAAGCGGTTGCGGCACATTAAAAAATCCGTAGAGAGGGATAACCTGTGCGAAATAGGAAATCTCTCCTGGGCCCCCGATGTAAAAGGCGGTAGGGAAGATATAATCCTGGCATATGGGCCTTAAGAGAACATTCGGGCTGAACTTCTGCGGATTCGAATCCAGTATCTCCAGGAGCGTATTCTTAAGGATTTTTTTTCTTTTTGATTTCAGCCTGAAATCATCATCTGCGGGCTCAATGAGGTATCTTCCGTCGTCGTCATCCAGGAAAAGATTAATTGGATTTACCTTTACCTGTGCATGATATACCTCTTCCAGTTCAGCACTTACCTTTACCAGCTCCTTTGTATGCTCGCTGAAATTTTCAAGCTCCCGCCTGAATACGGGCTTGAGTATTTCCTTAATTTTTATGTCCTGCGGGTCAAAAAATATGAGCCCGTATTCATCAAAAATATCAAATAAAAGTCTTCTGAAGGAGCTCTTAAAAGTCTCGCCTTCCTTATAACAGGCTGTAAGCTTTTCCATCAGACGGGGTTTGAAATCGTTGTCCCTTAAGATGCTGTTTACTTCCTCATTTGCAGCGGAAATATTGCCGTTAAAGACAAGTTTCCCGATGCTGCCGCGGTTAGTCTCTGCGGGTTCGTTATCATTGTATGCGACACTTACTATTTCATTGTTGTCACTGATCAGGTTGGCCGAGCGCACCTCTTCAAAATCGTGGTCGTCGCCTTCAAGCCAGAATACAGGGACAAAATTGAAGTCCCCGTATTTTTCCCTTAAGCTGGCGCACAGCTTAATAGCCGTAATTATTTTATAAAATGTATATAATGGTCCCCCGTATAAGCCCAGCTGCTGGCCTGTAACTACTGCGAGCGTCTTATCGGAAGAAAGGAGGTCTATATTTTCGACGGTTTTTTTTGATGGTGTAAAATTCTCATACTGTGCGTGCAATATGCCCGGCAGCAAAGTACGGTGGCTCCTTTTTTTTTCTGCAACTTCAAGAAAATGGGTTTTGAATAATTCAGTATCCCGGAAATTTTTGTGGTAGAATTCCTTTACATTTTCGAACTCGTACATATAGTCCAAAAAAAGGTTATGCTGACCGGGAAGGTCACTGAAACTTACGAACATTTTCCACTCCTGCTACTTAATTCTATTGGGTGTTTATAATATAAAAAAATTGTTTCCTTAAAGAAAGATTAAGCCTTAAATGGCGGGAAATTATTTGCTTAAAACGTGCCGGTGTACTGAAATAAAGTTTGGAATTGGAATTATTTTCTTATTTTTGCCATATATTTAACTACATAGTATGAGCAAGAGCATGTTGAGATACATTTTCCTGTTTTTTCTGTTCCCGGCGCTTTTATTCAGCCAGAGCGATTCTACTTCGGTAAGCTATGAATTTGCTCCCTCCGGGCTCCATTTTGCGCCGCTTAAGGCAAACTACCAGGAAGCAAGGATTGGACTTCTTTACTATCCTTCAGATGCCAACCTGAAGGTTGACGTGGGTAACACAATAGACCTCCTGAAGATAGGATTTCCCGCCTCAAGGGCTGCACTTACGTTTGGACTGGAGTTTATGGCTTATGCCTACTCCACGAGCTACAGCGGCTACAGGCTTCAGATAGATGCCCTGGACGGCTTCTTCGGAGGCAATGCGGCCTTTTCAAAGGACTTTAGCGGCGGCAGGTTTATCTCAAGATTCAGGATCATTCACAACAGTGCACACCTGGTTGACGGGCATTATGATGTAGTCAGAAAAGAATGGATAGGATCTAAGACTCCCATTCCTTTTACAAGGGATTTCGGTGAGCTCCTGGCAGGTTATGAATGGCTTAATGAGAGCTATTCGCTGAGGGTCCTGGGCGGCCCCACTTATGCCACTCTGGTAAGACCGCTGGACATAAAGAAGTACTCATTCAGCTCGGGTTTTGAGTATGCTTACTATAATCCGTTTGGACAGGTTTTCCGGAAAGATTTTAATTTATTCCTGGCCTATTACATAAATATAATGGGATCACCCGTTTACCATGGCAACAACAATCTTGTAGCGGGATTGAAATTTGGACAGTGGTATGGCAAGGGAGTTCTCCTGTATTTGAACTACTACGCCGGAAGCAATATGTTTAGCGAGTACTACAAAGACAACATACACAAATTCGGAATCGGTTTTTCAGTGGATTTCCCATAATGTTGAATTTGGGATTCAGAACAAGACTATATGATTAAGAACATACGTTTTTCGGGTGGCCTTACAAAACGGAATAAGGAAAGGTTTTCTTCTTTACTGAAGATACTTATTGCCATTGGACTTATTGTATACCTGGTCAGTGCCGTAAGCTTCAGGGAAATTATCAATGCCCTTAAGGGAGCAAACTACTTTCTCATTGCGCTTTCCTTAATGCTGAGTTCTGCAAACATTTATCTACAGTTTAAGAAGTGGCAGCTGCTCTGCCGGGAGATTGTAGAGGAAACGGAAAGAAAATCCGTTCTCACGTCACTATTTTACGGGTTTTCTGCCGGTATAATTACGCCTTTCAGGATCGGGGAATACGTAGGGCGTGCCCTTGCATTTTCACAGAAAAAGGCTTTTAAGGTTACGCTGGCTACACTGATAGACAAATTCTTTTCTTTTATACCTGTATTTTTTATCGGGGCACTTGCAAGCGCAGGATTTCTCCATGCGTTTTACGGTATTGGCAGGGCTGGCTTTGGTGCGCTTGTCTTTGTCATTATTTTATTTCTGGTTCTTTATTTATATTCAACCCTCAGGACAGATTTCTGGGAAAGGCAGATAAAAAGGCTGGCTTCAAAGTCAGGAAGGCTGAGTTCCTTTATTGAAGGCCTCAGGTCATTTAAATTATTAAACGGCAGGACTTCGCTTGAAGTCTCTATTATAACTTTTTTCACGTACCTGACTTACATTACTCAGTACGGCTTTCTTGTAGCTGCCTTCTCAAACGGATGGAACATAATGCTTTACTTCTGGATGGGCATGCTGATCTTTTTTGCAAAAGCCGTAATTCCGCCCGTGACATTTGGGGAACTGGGCATAAGGGAAAGCGCTTCCGTATTTTTTGCCGTGAAATTAGGACTCTTGCCGGCAGTTGGCTTTAATTCGGCAATATTCCTTTTCTTCATAAATGTACTTATCCCATCCATGCCCGGTGTTATACTGCTCCTTAATTCAAGTAAGGGCTTCAATTTCCAAAGGTCTGCCGCAGAAAATAAAAAAGAGGAATAAAAATCTGCCTCTACGTGGCTTGCTTAACCTTCGGCCTCAGGTTAGATCCCTTCCAGTCAAAAGGAATCGTAAGAGAGCTTATAAGCGTGAGAATTATGAGCAGTGGATGAACCAGGGACAGGAGGAAGAAGATCTTGGTCTTAAACCTAATGCCCAGCACCCTGAAGCCGTAGCTGATTACGAAATAATCAGAGAAAGCCTTTAATAGTCCCATGGTTATAAGAACCTGCAGCGGGGTTCCAATAAGATAGAAGACAGGGGATAGAACGATAGAAAGATAATAAGAGAATACAATTGCCCCGGCCAGCTTTATTTTCAATGGATAGAAGGCTCCCTGCGTTCCCCAGCGAAGGCGCTGGTGCCAGATGCCTTTTAGGGTTTTAGGGGGAACTGATCTTACAATGGTATCCTTGCCCAGAGCAAATGCTGTTTTATATTTTCCTGCCTTTACCAGATTCTGCAAGAGCAGGTTGTCGTCACCCGAGACGCAGCCGGACCTGTTTCCATAGCCCCCGATCTCATCAAAGACCTTCTTTTTATAGGCCAGGTTTGGCGCCGAGCACATGAGGGGAAGACCTGCACCCATTGCGCCGGCAGAAACAACTGCCTGTGAAAGAAAGTCCAGGCTGTGCAGTTCATGAAAAACCGTGTAGTCGTCGGGTTCAAAAACTGTCAGGGCAGTGACAAGTGCAACCTCGTCGGTAAAGTGACCGGTCATATTCATAAGCCATTCAGGCGAATGAATGCAGTCGGCATCGGTAGTAACAATAATTTCCGATTCCGCCTGTGCAATAGCCGTCTGAAGCGCGTGTTTCTTTGGCGCAATGCCGGAAGGTAAATGCCTGATCTCAAGAAGACGGAAGTTATCATTCCTTAGCGCAAAGTCTTTCATAATTGACCCGGTAGCATCCGTTGATCGGTCGTTTATCATAATGACAGTAAACTTTGACCTTGGGTAGCTCTGATTTTCAAGTGACTTCAGTGTCCGGGAAATATTTGCTTCCTCATTTTTTGCCGGCACCAGCACTGAAACCGTTGGCAGCTCGGCCAGGGGTTTTACAGGGAGCTTCCTGAGCCTTGAGATTCCATAGCGGACCCACAGGGTAAATGTGAGATAGAATAAGGAAAGAGAAAGAAATGTTATGCTGCCGATTGTCATAAAACTTTTGCCATAGATAATAATGGTCCGTAAAATAGTGCAATAGTACTAATAAATACCAGTTGTGCCAGATTAAAAATATAACGGGAAATAAACTTAAGAAATTAAGCGGAAATAAAAAATGTTCCATTTATTTCAGGTTTATTCTTAAATTAGCACTTCTAAATGCAGAGAGTATCTGCAGCCTGTTACTCTTAGTTAAATATTCAGGTTCAATTATAAAAACATTCCGTCTATTATGGATGCACTAATATATTTGATGTTCTTGGGGCTTTTAATCTATGCGCTTATTGGATTTCTTGTAACTTTCGGCATCATGAGAGTTTCAGGAAGAAAAAAACAAAGTATAAGTGCAAACGGCAGCAATCCTTCCGTTTCAGTTATTGTTGCGGTAAGAAACGAGGAAGATAACATACCGGATTTGATGGATTGCCTCTTAAGTCAGTCTTACGAAAATTACGAGGTAATTATTGTTGACGATAATTCAACTGATTCAACAAGAGCTGTTGCAGAAAAGAGAATTATTGGGAAAAATTCCGTCACAATTGACGGCAGAAGTACTACAAGGGTAAATGTAATACCGGCAAAGGAAAATCTGCTCAACTGGGGACCAAAGAAGAACGCTTTGCATACGGGAATTGAATTCAGTAAAGGAGAGATCATTCTTACTACGGATGCCGACTGCCGTCCTTCAAAGGACTGGATAAAGGAGATCGTTTCCTGTTACGAAGACGGTGTTGGCTGTGTTGCCGGATACACAAAACTGGAATCTGCAAGGCCTGGTTTTCTTGAAAAACTCAAGGGGCTCGAAGGACTTGCAATGGCTATAATCGCAATGTCGTTTATCGGACTTAAAAAGCCTTACATTGCAGGCGGAGGCAATTTTTCCTACAGGAAGGAGCTATATAAAAAGCTCGGCGGATTTGGCGAGAATGCCGTAGTTGCGGCAGGGGATGACGACCTGCTTGTGCAGAAGGCTTCAAAGCTAGCAAAAGTCTCTTACGCCACCTCAGGCGGCTCCGTGGTAAGGTCGGTTCTTAAGAACGATCATTATATAGACAGGAAAAAAAGGCACATAGCCGTTACAAAGCACTACTCATTTGAGTTTATTGCGCTTGGGGCTATTGTGTTTGCTTTTATTTCAGTAATCTTTATCTCACTCTTATGGTCCTTGCTGACGCTGGACGTGATTTTCCTTAAGATCGTTCTGGTGGTCTTTTTACTGAAAATCCTGGTTGACATATTTGTCCTGGACCTTGGCTCAAGGCTTCTTAACGACAAATATAACCTTTTTGAGGTCCTTTTTACGGAATTTCTCGTATTCCCGTACACCTTAATTCTGCAGCCATTATCTTTCATTGGTAAGATTAAATGGAAAGACAGGAGCCTATGCACGTTTATGACCCTCCTTTAATAATTAAAAAAGCGCTTCCTTTTTTTTTCTGGAATACGTCTGACAAAAGGATTTTGCTGACCTTTGATGACGGGCCGAATCCGGATACA
This sequence comes from Ignavibacteria bacterium, assembly GCA_025612245.1. Lineage (GTDB taxonomy): Bacteria > Bacteroidota > Ignavibacteria > Ignavibacteriales > SURF-24 > JAAXKN01. Next base: position 455,232 of record JAAXKQ010000001.1, on the reverse strand, counting down.
ACGGATATAATTTTGACCGCACTTAATAAGTTTGGAATTAAAGCCTTATTCTTCTGTGTCGGCAACAATCTGGACCGCTACGGCTCCCTGCCCGGCGAGATCCTGAGCGAAGGGCATGAACTGGGTAACCATACTTTTAACCACAGGAAACTATCCTTCATTGGATCACACCTGGCTTCAGAGGAAATTGAAAAGACAAACAAGGTGGCTTTCGACAAATATGGACAAAGGCTCAGGTTTTTCCGTCCCCCTTACGGGAAGTTTGACCACATGACTCACAGAATCGTGAAAAAGAACGGGCTTCATATGGTCCTCTGGTCACTCCTGACTTACGACTGGCAGAACAGCCTAAGCGTGGTAAAAAAGGGGATTGAGAATAACTTAAAGGGAAATTCAATTGTTTGTCTGCACGACAATACAAAGTCCAAAAATGTCCTTACGGACTCAATTGAGCTGATCTGTGAAAAGGCGGCTTTGAATAATTATCAATTTGGGACGGCAGAGACGTGCCTTATAAAAAGATAGGCTCCCAGGTTTTATTTTGCTTCAATTATAACGCAAATATTAGTACATTTACAAAAAAAATTTCCAGTTGACTTTATAAAATAAATAAGTATTCTCCTTTATAACAGCTCCGGGGCTGATGATAGATGTTTGAAGTTATTTTTTTAATTGCGGTTGGCTTGTATTTCCTCCAGTCTTTTCTCTTACTTGTTGGAGCAGGCAAAAAATATAAAAAGATTCCCTACGAAGAACTCCCTACGGTCAGTGTAATTGTTGCGGCAAGAAACGAAGAGGGTAATATTGAAAGGTGCCTTAAATCCTTGGACGGACTTGTGTACCCGGAAGGGAAGCTGGAAATTATCATTGTTGATGATAACTCAACGGATAACACCCGGTCGATTGTAGATAAATTTATTTCGGATAAACCGAAGTTCAGGTGCATTTCAACGAGCCACGCAATAGATCACCTTAAAGGAAAAACGAACGCACTTGCCAATGCTCTTGAAATTGCAGGCGGGGAAGTAATTATGACTACTGATGCCGACTGCCAGGTCGGTCCACAGTGGGCTGAATCAATTGCCTCATATTATGAGAAAGATGTGGCCATGGTATGCGGCTATACGACGCAGGAAGCCACGGACCAGTTCAGCGGAATGCAGATGCTGGACTTTATGTATCTGCTTACGGTTGCAGCGGGCTCCATGAATCTTAACTTTCCTCTTAGCTGCATTGGTAACAACATGTCCTACAGGAAATCAGCCTACAGGGAAACCGGCGGTTACGAAAACCTGCCCTTCAGCGTTACGGAGGATTTTAACCTGCTGCATGCAATGAACAGGCTTGGGAAGTATAAAATCATTTATCCCCTTGAAGCCGGGGCTCTCGTGGAATCGAAGCCCTGTGAGAGTTTGAAATCGCTTTACTGGCAGAAAAAAAGGTGGGGCGTCGGTGGCCTTGATAGCGACATTAAGGGATTTCTGATCATGGCAAGCGGATTTCTTGCAAACCTGGGAATGGTGCTCTTTCCCTTTTTCTTCAGCTTAACTGCTTTTTACGTGGCAGTCTTTAAGCTGGCAACCGATCTTTTTATGTTGTACCCGGTGCTTAAGAAGTTTAACCTGGTCAAAAAGCTGAAGTATTTTGCCAGTTTCGAAGTTTATTTTATAGTTTATGTCCTCTGGTTACCCTTTGCAGTTATTCCAAGCAGAAAGGTAATCTGGAAAGGCAGGAATTACTGATGCTCTTACTGTGCAATTACTACGTTACATACAAATGCAACGCTTCCTGTGAGTTTTGTCATTTTGCCGAGCATGAGAAATTTAGTACCTTTCCGGAAGCATCGCTTTTGGACTTCGAAAATAACGTCAGGCAGCTGGTAGACCTGGGCGTTAAATTCATAGACCTTACTGGCGGGGAACCGCTTCTTAATAAAAACATTGCCGCTATGGCCGGCTATGCGCGAAAGCTCAAAATGCAGACAAGTATTACTACAAATACCTTGCTCTACCCGAAATATGCAGATAAATTGGCCGGAAACATTAGTCTTTTGCATTTCTCCATGGATTCTCCTGATGAAGATGAACATAACAAAATCAGAAGAGTAAATTGTTTTAAGAGCATCTTTAAGAGCATAGAAATTGCCAGGTCGCTTGGCGAATACCCGGATATTCTTTTTACGGCAACAAATGAGAACCTAAAAAAGCTTCCGCGCGTCTATGAGATCTCTCAGAAATACGGCCTTGTCCTGATTATAAATCCTGTTTTTTCTTATTTCGGCAACCCGGGACTAAGCGCGCAGGCAGTTGAATATCTGGAAGAGTTTATAAAAGGAAAAATGGACGTTTACCTGAACAGGGCCTTTCTTGAACTCCGGAAAAACGGTGGAAATGACATAAAGAAACCAAGCTGCAGGGCTGTTTCACGTGTAATTGTAATTTCCCCGGATAACAAGGTTATTCTTCCGTGCTATCATTTTGCAAATAAGGCTATTCCAATAGACAGGCCAATCAAGGAGATAAGAAACTCTGAGGAAATCAGACTCTACAGGCAGATGCAGGGACGGTTTCAGTTTTGCCAGGGATGTACGGTAAACTGTTATTTTGAACCCTCATTTGCATTCCCCAGGGATATATATTCGATACAAAGTTTAGGATCAAAACTAAAATACAGCTACAATAAACTTATTATTCAAAAAATTAAGAAAAAATTTCAACACTAACATTTCTATATTTCGATTATGAAAATTATTTCACTTATTACAGCATTGCTCTTTATCAATGCAGCAGCCTTTTGCCAGACAGAAGTTAAACTGTTCCCTGATAAATTAAACGTGCAGCCATTTACTGCAAATGCACTTGAACCCAGGATTGGAGTACTGTTCCACGTTAACAACAATGAGCTGAGGCTTGATATAGGGAATTCCCTGGATCTGGTTAAAATTTCTCCCAACAAGGAGACAAACTATTCTGTAGGCGCAGATTTCTTTACATACACTCTTCTGAGGGGCGAAAAGGATTTTCATTTTCCTGTTGATGCGGTGGATTATCTGTTCGGCTTAAATGCCGGATACAGAAAAACTACCGATAAGGGCGAATATGGTGCCAGGTTCAGGTTAAGTCACATCAGCGCTCATTTTGTTGACGGACACTTTGATTTCAAGAATGAAATCTGGCGCGATAACCGGAATCCTAGGGTTTACAGCCGTGAATTTCTGGAACTTATGCCGTTCTACAGGATAAACGACCTGAGAGTTTATGCAGGGCTTACTTACATTTTTCATATTGATCCTGCTTATCTTGGCAAATATAACTTTCAGGCGGGTTTTGATTACTTCCTTAAGAACAGGATTTCTGAATACGTGACGCCATTTGTTGCATATGATATCAAGCTCGTTAAAATTCGCAGCTATTCTGCTGAAAATACGATTAATGCCGGAATTAAGTTTGGCCATCCGCAGGGCAGGGGATTCAGCCTGTACTACTCGTACTATTCCGGAATGAGTATTCACGGCGAGTACTTTGATTACAGAAAGTCTTATAATGCAATAGGATTTAACCTGGATTTATAAAATATGTCTGAAGAATTTCGTGAACCATACTTTTCTTTGAACCTCGAAAGGGAGGAAAGAAAGGAAAAAAATAAAATTGCCGTTCATCTGTTGCTGTTTCTGGTGACGTTTTTTACCACCACAATAGCAGGAATGGAATGGATTACGGGCAGTGCCGGTCCTTACGAGGTTGCGAGCCTGAGGATTGGACTGCCATATTCGATCTCAATTTTATTTATACTTGCCTCTCACGAATTCGGGCATTATTTTGCAGCAAGGATACATAAAGTAAGGGCTACGCTGCCTTATTTTATACCGCTGCCTTCGTTCTCCGGAATGTTCCTGAATTTCGGGACCATGGGTGCCGTAATAAGGACGAAGACGGCTGTACCGGATAACAAGGCAATGTTTGACATAGGTGTTGCGGGACCTCTTGCGGGCTTTGTTGCAAGCCTGATTGTGCTTGTCTACGGCTTTACGCACCTGCCCGGGGTTGGCTACATACTTGCAATCCATCCCGATTATTTTACTCCGGGCTACGGAAGTGCGGGGCTGAACCTTAAGTTCGGCGATACGTTGCTCTTTTCATTTTTACGCCATGTTTTGACAAACAGCAGCCAGTTTGTACCCCCGATGTCGGAGATCTATCATTACCCATTTTTATGTGTCGGTTGGTTCGGACTTTTTGTAACTTCGATGAACATGATTCCTGTAGGGCAGCTCGACGGGGGACATATAATCTACAGCATGCTTGGTGGTGATAAACATAAGATTATAAGCTGGAGCTCGCTTGTAATTCTGCTCGTGATTGGGCTTTCGGGCCTCGTAGAGGAATTCTTCGGCTTCAACTGGGGGATTGGCTGGACGGGCTGGCTCGTCTGGGCATTGGTCCTGTTTTTTGTCATAAAAGTAAAGCATCCTCCTGTACTCTACTTTCATAAGCTGGACAGGACAAGGTTAATCATTGGATGGATAAGTATTGCGGTACTTCTCCTGTCCTTTTCACCTTCTCCAATATCCATTGCAGCGGGTTCCTGATTTAGAACTTGATATATTTTAAATTTAAAGTTAAACTAAAGCCATGAAAAATTACATTATTCTGTTCTGTTTTGCGCTATTTTTCGGCTGCGATAAAATTCCTTCAGGAATAGTCGAAAACCCCGAGAGCAATTTTCAGGTCCTTGAAGCTTCTGCCCCGGCAGGATTTACCTATGCCGGCGGGGACTCATCATTTGCAGTATCTTTGAAGCTCAGTTCAGACCTTGGCAGCATTAAGGAAGCCTGGGCAGAGGTGTATTCTCCCGACAACACGGAATTAAACAGCGGTCCTGTAAGCCTTAAAGACGACGGGGATGCCGAAAACGGTGACGCTCAAAAAGACGACAATATCTATTCCGGCAAAATTACATTTTCACAAAGCTTCCCGAACGGCAGTTACAGGATTGACTATTATGTTTTAACTAAAGAAGATGTGGTTAGAAAGGTGGCCGAAAACCTCCTGCAGTATGATAACAATCAAATAAAATATCCTCCTGCTATTTCTAACCTCGTGATGCCCGACAGCATAAATGCAGGTGAATGGTTTATCTTTACCCTCAGGGTAAACGACCCGAACGGCCTGCAGGACATAAAGAGAGTTTCCTTTAAGTTTATACGTAAAGAAAATTCTACCAGCTCGGATATCATCGACATGTGGGATGATGGGAATCTTGAGTTTCATGGCGATTCTGTTGCCGGGGATGGCATCTTTTCATTCAAGAATTACTTTACGCAGGATACAAAAGGAAAAACAAGAGAATTTATTTTCCAGGCGGTGGACAGGAACGACTCTTTAAGCAATATTATCACTCATAACATATATGTTAAATGAAAATTAAAAACCTTTTCCCAATAGTTTTAACTCTCGTTCTGTTTCTAAACGCTAAGGGATTTGCGCAGCTTAGTCCTGAGTCGTATGAGATCTCAAGCAGGGCGAAATTACAAAAGACTGAATCAGTCAAGAAAACTACTTCAATTACGCCTCTGAGTAACAGTATAAACGATATACTTACCGTTGGCGATACACTCTGGCTTGGAACAAGCCGCGGCTTGAGCCGCTCGACCGACAAAGGAGCAACGTGGACAAACTATTACGGCACGGAAGCCTTCGGCAGTGAAAGCATCTCCGCAATTGCCTATCTGAACGGCGTCGTCTGGGTTTCTACGGCCCACAGCGTAGAAAAAGACGGCCAGTCGCTCTCGGAAGGAGGCGGACTCAGGTATTCGACCGACAACGGAAATTCGTGGACAGTAATACCGCAGCCCATTGATGCCCCGGATGATTCAGTGGTGGTTTACGGCATAAACAGGCTCAGGGCCCTCCCGGTTACTGTTGCCGTCAATAACCTCAGCTATGATATTGCACTTACTTCTTCCCCCAGTACAGTGTGGATTTCATCATATGCCGGTGGACTGAGGAAAAGTACGGACATGGGAAAAACCTGGCAAAGAGTTGTACTGCCTCCCGACAGACTGGACAGCATCAGGCCAACAGACACGCTTAATTTTTCACTTCAGCCCGTTGCAGGAAAATTCGGTTCTGAGAGCAACCTGAACCACCGCGTGTTCTCCGTTATTGCAGCCGGAAGCGACACGCTTTACGTGGGAACGGCAGGCGGAATTAACAGGTCAACCGACGGGGGAGTAAGCTGGACCAAATTTACACACCAGAATCAGAATTCGCCGATCAGCGGCAATTTTGTGGTAGCCTTGGGCTCCAATGGAAAAACTCATTCCGTCTGGGCTGCCACCTGGAAAGCCGAGGAGGCTTCAGAGTATTATGCCGTAAGCTACTCAACTGACGCCGGTAACTCCTGGAAAACTGCACTCCAGGATGAAAAGGTCCACAACTTCGGCTTTAAGGGACCGGAGGTAATTGCTGCTTCCGATAACGGTGCCTACAGGGCGGCTTACCCATGGAACCAGTGGCTGACACCTGGTACAATTGTGGACAAGGAATCGAATATCAGCCTTCAGCCGACCGCATTTTATGCCGCAGCCTCACAGGGCGACCTTGTATGGCTTGGTACTGAAAACGGACTTGCCAGCATAAACGAAACGGGTTCTATGTGGCAGGGGGACTGGAAACTTTTCTATGCAACGCAGCCTCTGGCCTCGGCAGATGAAACCTACGCATTTCCGAACCCATTCTCGCCCGACGTGGAGCGGCTTACAATCAAGTACAGTACCGGGGGCACGAGGACAAATGTAACAATAAGGATATTTGACTTTGGGATGAACCTGGTAAAAACCGTGATTCAGAACGCAGAAAGAGGCAGCAGCCTTCATGCAGTAGAAGGCCAGAGCGGCCTTATTAACGGTTCTATCGATTACTGGGACGGGCGCGACGAGAACGGTAAAATTGTTCCCAATGGTGTCTATTTTTACAGGATAGACAAAGGTTCGGGCGATCCCGTCTATGGTAAAGTAATTGTTTTATTATAACACACATTTAACTAAACAGTTTTTTATATAATTTTTGAGGCTCTATTGAAAAAGTCCATTATTGTTTCCGTTTTCTTCTTTTTAATGGCTTCCTCACGTCTTTTCCCGCAGGCTGGATTTACTGAAATAAGCAGCATGCCCGGGGCATTCAGCAGGATGGGCTTTGGTGCCAGGGGAATAGGAATGGGAAATGCGATGTCTTCAATAGTTGAAGGAAATCTCGTCTCCTATTATAACCCTGCTCTTTCGAGCTTCCAGCAGGATAATTCCTTTACTGCATCTTACTCGTTTCTTACGCTGGACAGGACCTTGAACTTCCTGAATTTTACCAAAAGGTTTGAACTTAAGTCCAAAGGCCGTGACAGCAGTAAAGTAAGAACCCCTGGGCTTAGCATTGGAATAATAAATGCGGGGGTGTCAAAAATTGACGGCCGGGATAACCAGGGAATAAAAACCGGGGACTTGTCCACCTCGGAAAATCAGTTCTTCCTGAGCTTTTCGAACAGGTTTTCTGAAAAGGTGGCCATAGGCCTTGCCATTAAGTTTTATTACTTCAGGCTTTATGACAAAATCAACACAAGCGGTGTGGGCTTCGATTTAGGAGCCCTGTACAGCCTGAGCCGCACCATAAATCTGTCGTTTGTTTTGTCGGATCTTAACAGCAAGTACAAGTGGGATACCGCGCCAATAAGACAGGAGAGCGGCAAAGTTTCAGAGAATAAATTCCCGGTCGGGAAAAAGGTCGGTTTGAGCTACAGGATTCCCGACTATAAGATAATTGCATCTGCCGAGTTTGAAGGCTATGGCAAAGGAGCAAACTTCCTGAGGTTCGGGGCCGAATATAACATTTACGAACAGCTCTTCTTGAGAGCCGGACTGGACAGGCTTAATTTAAGCAACAAGGATTATCCATCGAGGCCAAGCGTGGGCTTTTCATATTTTAAGGTACTTAAGGATTTTGTTGCAGGAGTTGATTATGCCTTTGTTGCCGAGCCGTACTCACCTTCAGGGCAGCACATACTGGGCGTCAGCATAAACTTCTGATAACGGGAAACATGCCATTAAGTGGAACGTTTTCTTTTCCGGTTTTAGAATAGTTTGCTTATTGATTTAACAAAAGGTAATTTTGTAAGGAACTTTTGGTATTATATGAAAAAAGTAATTTTATTTGTTGTGTTATTCTCTGCATGTGTCGTCTCTGCGCAGACGGCCGGCAAAAGCGGCCTGTCTTTTCTGAAGCTTGGCTTCGGAGCCAGAAATGTTGCAATGGGCGACCTGGGTGTAGTTAATTCAAAGGACGTAACTGCATTAAACTATAACCCGGCCTTGCTCTCCAGGTTCTCTTCCCCTGAAATCCTCTTTACACACAACCAGTGGATCGAGGATACGAGAAGTGAATACCTGGGCGTAAGCTTTAAGCTCCTCGGCCTGCCCTGGGCTGTTGGAGTCAACACTACTACTATAAGCGATATTGAGATCAGAACCCGCCCCGGAGAAGCCGAGGGGAAATTTAACGCAAATTATTTTGCTGGGAGCCTGTCCACGGGACTGGGGCTGACAGAAAATATTTCTGCCGGACTTACGGTAAAGTACCTCTATGAAGGGCTTCTTTCGGATGAAGCAAACGGCCTGGGCTTTGATCTGGGTTTATTGTATGAAAGCCCTATTGAAGGCTTAAGCTTTGGCGCGGCCTTCAGAAATCTTGGAAGCATGAACAGCCTCAGGAATGAAGAGACAAAACTGCCTTCCGACTTCCGCCTTGGGGCTTCGTATAGTGACATTCTTAATGACTTTAATTCCAGCTATACACTTGGCGCTGAAGTGCAGAAATATCTCGTTTCAGATGACACCCACATTAACCTTGGAGGCGAACTGCTCTATGAGGACATGATAGCCCTCAGGGCCGGCTACCAGACAGGCTTTGAGTCCAAGGGCTTTACCGCGGGCCTCGGCATAAAATGGTATAACCTGAACTTTGATTATGCATTTACTCCGTTTCTGCTGGACCTGGGGTCGTCGCACACAATTTCCTTAAAATTTAAATTCTAAACTATCATGATTGAATATTCTCCATTTAAGACTTCAAACATTTCCCAGCACGAATGGGATGAATTTGTTGAAGAATCAGACAACGGTACAATTTTTCATACAAGAAAATTCCTGTCTTACCATCCGCAGGACAGGTTCCAGGATGCATCGATTGTAGTAAAAAGGAAGAACAACCTTTTTTCCGTGCTCCCGGCCGTAATAATTGAGCGCGATGGCAAAAAAATCCTTTCCTCACATGCAGGCGCTTCCTATGGAAGTTTTGCCTACAGGTCTGATCTGAATTTTCAGGATGCCCATGATCTGGTTGATATACTGCTGGACCATGCAAAAAAACTTAAATGCGACAGGGTTCAGGTTACCCCTCCTCCCATTATATATCAGTCAAAGTTGAGCAATTATATAGACTTTGCGCTGGTTAGAAACGGGTTTTCTTACCTGAAAAGGGAAGTCTCCAGCGTCGTGCAGCTTGACACAGAGCGTGACAAGCTCATCTACACCTACCGTCCTGAGGCAAGGACCGCGCTCAAGAAGGCAATTAAGCAGGGAGTTGAAATTGCAGAGTGCGAGAGGTTTGAAGAGTATTATGAAATCCTGAAGAAGAACCTGAAGATGAGGCACGGTGTAACTCCTACGCATACGCTCGATGAACTTCTGAAACTGAAGTACATGTTCCCCACAAAAGTCAGGCTCTGGGGAGCCTTTGTAGGGGATAAGCTGATTGCCGGAGTCTGTAACTTCAGCGCTAACTCAAGAGTCGTTCTGGCTTTCTATATAAGCCACGACGAGGACTACCAGGAATACCGCGCAGTCAATCTCCTTTTCTATGAGATCATGAAGCGCTACCAGGATGAAGGCTTTAAGTACCTGGATTTTGGAATCTTTACGGTTAATATGGATCCCAACTGGGGCCTTGCCCGCTTCAAGGAAAATTTCGGATCAAGAGGCATATTCAGGGATTATTTCTTCAAAGACCTGAAGTAGCCCTTCTTATCTGGCCCTGAAAAGCAATATGCACAAGATTTTACACATTGCTCCAATGAATTATGCGGGAGTGCCGTACAGCTTTTACGATATGCATCGTAAATGCGGTGACTACTCCCGTATTATTACTTTCCATAAGAACGAACGCGATTTTCCTGAGGATATATGCCTCCAGTGGCCTTTGCCGCGCTTTAAGGCGGCATCTTTCTGGCGGAAAAAGAAAGTGTCTTTTAGAGAAAAAGTTTCTTCCTTGGAGTCTGCACCAGGTAATTCAACTCCCCCGGAGTTCAAGCCAAGGAACAAGCCGGAGGCCTGGTATTTTTCCATTTCGGACTTTCTTAGGAAAAATGCCGTAGAAAGACTTATCGAGGAATATAACCTGAATGATTTCGAGATCATCCATTATGACGCAGGATTGGACTTTTTCCGCAACTCCAGCCAGGCATTAAAATGGAAAAAACAGGGAAAGAAGATCGTCTGCTGCTATTATGGAAGCGACCTGAGAACAAGGGGCATAATTAAGGAACTCGACAGGTTGTCGGACCTGAACATAACTTCAGAGTACGATCACCTGGCAATGAAAAAGGATCTTCATTATCTCTTCTATCCTTACGACCCGACGGAGCTGCCCGAAAAAAGCCTTGTTGAAAACGACGAAGTGACTGTTGTGCACTCTCCCACCAACCGCAAGTATAAAGGTACCGAGCTCATAATATCCGTAATTGAAAGGATTAAAAGGGAAAGAAAAATCAGGTTTATTTTGCTTGAAAACGTCCCGAGAAAGGATGTGCTCAGAATTAAAAGCCAGTCGGATATATGCATAGACCAGGTAGGCGGGAGCATGGGGGGGACGGGCTACGGGAAGGCAGGAATTGAAACAATTGGAATAGGAATTCCAACCATTACAAATATGACAAAGGATTACGAGAACTGGCTGCCCGAGAACCCTTTTGTTGTGGCTAATAATGCAGGAGAGCTTTATAATAGGTTAAATGAGCTGATTGAATCCAAGGATCTGAGGGAGGCAATTGGAAGGAAGGGGATGGAATGGCTGAAGAAATATCACGGATATGAAAGCGTAAACAAAAGGCTTTACGAGCTTTATAAAGAAAATAACATAGTTTAATAATTTAACGACAAAATATAAATGAGTTTATTTAAGTCAACCGGCTGGTATACCTTAGGGAATCTTTTCTCCCGTTCACTCGGATTTATTCTTCTTCCTTTTTATTCAAACTTAATCTCAACCGAAGACTTCGGGCGTTATGCGCTGCTAATGTCGGCATACGCCGTATTCTCGGCCGTGTACCAGGGGGGGCTTTTCCCCGGGTTATCAAAGTTTTACCTGGAAACCGAGGATCAGGGCAAGAGAAAAAAAATATTTACTTCATGCTTTTTTGCCGTACTTGCAATAAGCCTTGCTATTACGCTTGCTGCAACCCTCTTCAGGAATAGTTTTTCTTTTTTACTGCTTGGCTCCCAAGACTACGCCAACCTTGTTTTACTGGTAGCCTGGATGCTTTTTATAGACACAATTTACTTTACGGCGCTTCACCTGCTTAAGACAAAGGAAGAATCAAAACAGGTGATTTATTACACGTCGCTTTCAGCCATATTTAACCTTATACTGAACCTGTTCTTTGTGTTTTACATGAAGCGCGGCATTGAAGGGATATTCCTGGCACAATTGTTCTCAGGAAGCGTCATTGTAATAATAATGGCGGGATTACTAAAGGAAAACCTGGGCTTTAATTCCAAGAGCCCGGTCTTAAAAAGTATACTTGTCTTTTCCTTACCGCTTCTTATTGCCGGCATCCTGTCCACATTTGTTGACGTTGCAGACAGGTTCATACTCGATTATTTCCTGGACAAGAAGTCGGTTGGCATTTACAGCTTTTCGTACCGGATTGCAATGATAATGAACATATTTGTCATTTCATTCAGGACCGCCTGGACTCCGTATTCCCTGAGGCTCATAAGGACTGAAAAGAACTACGGCATTGTGTTTGGACACAGCTTTACAAGGCTTATTGCACTCAGCCTCCTTATTTTTCTCGCGGTTTCACTTTTTATCGGTGACCTGTTCGATTTTCACATTGCAGGAGGAACACTTTTTAACGCGGAATATGCTCCTGGCATTGTGATTATACCTTATATTCTTCTTGGCTATGCGTTCAGCGGGCTTATTTCTTTTTATTCCGTCTATCCCTACCAGTCGGGCAAAAGCTATCATTTCCTTGTAAGTGACCTTTCTGCATTCCTGGTAAACGTTCTGCTGAACTTTATTTTTATCCCGAAATATGGAATTCCCGGCGCTGCAGTTGCAACCATGATTAGTTTCCTCGCGGGATTCGTCTACCTTTATGTTGTCTCGAAGCCGGTTAAGGTTGTCTATCAGGTAAAGGAGCTCCTGACGCTGCTTCTTTATGCCGCGGCATTCTTCCTTTTAGGGCGCCTGGCAAATAACTTCTGGATGAACCTGGTGCTCGTAATAGGCTATACAATTGTAATACAGAGGTCCTTGAACCTGATGAAGCTAAAGGCCGCATAAAGAAGGCATTGCTCTGGGAGAAACATTATTCCCGGATGACTTCAAGGAGCCTGCTTTCAAGTCTGGACCAGTTATAGAAATTTTCAGCAAGGCGCCGTGCATTTTGTGAGTGCTCTTTTAGTAAAGAAGGGTTACTGATATATTCCTTTACCCTGGCTGCAATTTCCTCAACATCTCCGGGGTTGACCAGAAAGCCGAAACTAAAGAGATCGAGTTCGTCCCTGATTGGTTTAATATCTGAATAGATTACCGGCTTACCAGAGGCCATGTACTCGAAGAGTTTTATGGGAAGAGAGTTCCTGTAGACAAAAGTATAATTTCTGAGATCAAAGCATACGTCGGCGCTCATTATGTTTTGGGAAATGTCCTCGTACTTTGTCCACGACGCCATTTCAATTTTGAGCTTTTTCTCTCCTGAAATCATCTCATAGAAGAGCCTCTCTTCAGGTGCGTACTGGAATCTTCCTGCAATTCTCAGTGTTACGGAAATTTCAGGGTTCTCAAGCGCAACTTTCCTTGCCGCATTCAGGATGTTCAGGATTCCTCTTTCAAATGAAATGACCCCTGCAAAACAGAGCACAAGGTTTTTCCCGTCAAACCGGGGAGGGGAGTAGTGGAAATATTCCAGCACGGGGTAATAGCCTATAATTGTTTTTTTCTTAAAAGGGGCTATTAACCTGTACCTTCTCAGCTTGTGTTTTTCTCCAATTATTAGACGATCGGCCAGATTAGTCGCATAAATGTTAAAAATGAAAAGGAATAAGTAGGTATATATTCTTTTCAGCCCGGTTTGCTTTAGCGCAACATTTTCCGGGTACCATTCGGTAATGTCTGAAATAATTCTTATTTTCTTTTGCTGGCTCTTTTTGTATTTACGGGCAGCAAGAATGGTCAAAGGTTCACAGCAGATTATCACTTCGGGGCTTTCGCGGAGCAGAAGTGCTTTTAAGTTGATAATCTTTTCTTTTTTATTTAAGTTATTTCCTTTAAAACCGACAATATGTATGTTGTTTTCAGTATAGTCTGCCTCCAGGACTGAAGAAATTATGGCCACAGAAAAGCCGTTCCTTAGAAGTGTGCGGCCAATTTTGTGATAAATCCTTTCATCTGTCGGAGGATGACCTGAAGTGAGTATGACGACTTTTTTGCTCATGGCCAAAGATAATAAATTTTAGAATATTATATAAAACTTAAATGTCCAAGTTAAGAATTTTAATTTCCCGTCCGGATAGAATCGGGGATGTGGTTTTATCTACTCCTATTCCAAGGGAGATTAAAAAGAAGTTCCCGGATAGCTATGTTGCGCTCCTCCTTAAGCCATATACAAGGGATATTTATCTGAATAATCCCTACGTGGATGAGATTATAATATATGATCCCTCGGACCGGAAGGAGCCGTTCTGGGAAAGGGTCAGGCAAATCCGCTCCTACAACTTCACACACGCCATAATGCTGCTTCCAAATGAAAAAATAAATTACCTTCTGTTTTTTGCCGGAATTAAAACAAGGATTGGAATAGGGCATAAGCTGTACCAGTTTCTGACTTTTACAAGGTACGTTGACCGTAAAAAGTACATTCCTTTGAGGCATGAGGCTGATTACTGCATGGATACGGCAAGAAAACTCGGGGTTGAGACGGATAACCTGGACACGGAAATTTTCCTGACCAGGGAGGAGGTAAAAAAGGTTTTTGACCTTAGGAAGCAATTTGCCCCTGAGGGGCAGTATCTTATCGGCATTCACGCTTCAAGCGGAAATTCAGCTCCAAACTGGAAGCCTTCGGAGTACCGCAAGCTGTTGCTTAAGTTGAAGAAACTTGGTAATATAAAAATAGCCGTTACAGACAACCTCATTGCCGATGAACTAAGAGATATTCCGGATGTCATATATCCAAACGTTAATCTGAGCCTTAGGGATTCAATTGTAAACTTCGCGTCCCTGGACCTTTTAATTTCTGCAAGCACGGGACCGATGCATCTGGCAGCGGCATTAAAGGTCAGGACTCTATCGCTATTTTGCCCCATGACGGCGTGTTCTCCAAAGCTTTGGGGACCAAAAGGCAACAAGGCGCACATAATGCTGCCGCTTGGGAATTATTGCGACAGTGTCTGTAATTCCGATCCTAAAAAGTGCACCTTTGAAGGAGCCAATGGAATCAGCAGCGATAAGGTATATTCCGAAGTTCTGAACATCCTATCCGTGGAGAACAATGTTACCGTGGATCCTTTTTTACACGACTTTTAGCAGGAGAAAAATGAGATATCGGGCTGTTACTAATAAGAATTATTCTTAAAGAAAGGAAACCAATGAAAAGCAGAATAGCGTTACTGCTAATTGTCTTAACGGCACTCCTGGGCTTTGCGGCATTCTATTCAGCCGGAGGAACTCGGCGCGCAGCAGGAGACGAGGAGGTGAAGTGGACAGACTTCAACAAGGGACTGGAATTTAGCAAGTCGCAGAACAGGAAGGTCATTATTGACGTATATACCGATTGGTGCAGCTGGTGTAAAAAAATGGATGCCAGTACGTACAAGAATTCCGAAGTGGCAAAGTATATCAGTGAAAATTTCATTGCAATTAAGCTGAATGCCGAATCTACTAAGGAGGTAAGCTTCATGGGGCAAAACTATACCGAGCAGCAGCTGGCCCATGGCTTTGGTGTAACAGGGTTCCCTTCCACAATATTCTTTGACGAGAATCAGCAGCCTATAACCGTGGTACCGGGCTATCTGGATGAAAAGCAGTTTTTAACCATACTGAAATTTATTAACGAAGGTGCCTATAAAAACCAGAGCTTTGAGGAATATATGAAAGGCAAGTAGAGCCTTTTCATTAAGAGAAAGAGATTAAAAAGGCAGAGGTATATTACCCTCTGCCTTTTTACTATTAAACGCCAAAAGAGTTACCGCACCCGCAGGTTTTAACGGCGTTCGGATTATTAAACACAAAACCTTTGCCATTAAGTCCGTCCGAAAAGTCCAGTTCCGTACCAGTTAGATAGAAAAGGCTTTTACCGTCTACAAAAAGCTTTACGCCGTTTGAGTCAATGACTTTGTCGCCTTCGCGGGGAGCCGAGTCGAAGCCTAATGAATACGTAAGGCCGGAGCATCCGCCGCCTTTGACGCCGACTCTGAGTCCGTATTCCTCAGGGATACTGTTTTCCTGCATAACCTGTTTAATCTGACTAACTGCCTTTGAAGTTACCTTTATTTCAGTTGAATCTACATCTGTATTTCCCATACCTTAACGTTTCCTTTCTATTAAGAAATTATTTAGAAATTAATCAGAGAAATCACAAAATCCTATGCGTTTTCCTGTTTGCCTTCCCCGGGCTTAGCTTCACCGGTGGGTTTATTTTCCTCTTCGGCTTCAGGCTCTGCTTTGGGGGCATAGTTCAATTTCCACGCATTATCATTTACTTTTGAGAGAGTTCCGTCCTTCTCAAGCATTTCAATGAGCATTGAGGTAGTTTCTTCAACGTCCTTATATGTTAATTTAACCGATTTTCTTTCAAAAAAGTTCTTTACGCCGTACTGCAAGTCACGGAAAAATACATTTGACTTGTTAAAAAAAGGATATTTCTCCTTCATAAAGCCGAAGAACTGTTCCAGATTTGTTTTAAGATATTCAAATGCAGAATCCTTATTCATTTTGAACCCCAATTGTTTTATTTAGAAAAATTATTTTAATTTAATTTCTTTTTAGTCCCGGATGCCTTTGTCCCGCAGAATTTTTACCGCTCCGGCAACTCTGCTGATGGTATAGTCGATTTCCTCTTCGGTATTTAGCCTGCCAAGACCAAACCTGATTGAAGCCCTTAACAGGTCATTTTCAAGTCCAATGGCGCGCAGGACGTGGCTTCCCTCCGGGCTTCCTGAAGCGCAGGCAGATCCCGTCGAAACAGCTATGTCGCGCAGCTCACCCAGGAGACGATCTATATTAACGTTTTTAATGCTGATATTCAAATTGTTAATGAGCCTTTTTTCAGGGTGCCCGTTCAGGTAAATCCCGTCCAGTTCCCGGAATATTCCTTCCTGAAGCCTGTCTCTTAAAGCCTTAATTCTTTTATTTTCAGATTCCATTTCGAGCCTCGAGATTTCAAGGCACTTTGCAAAGCCTGCAATTGCAGGTGTGTTCAGTGTTCCGGAGCGCAGTTCTTTTTCCTGTCCCCCGCCGTGGAAAAGGGGAGTGAGCTTAAGCCTTGGAGACTTGCGCCTGATAAATAAGGCGCCTATTCCTTTGGGACCGTAGTTTTTATGAGCGCTGAAGGAAACCAGGTCGGCCTGTATCCTGTTTAAGTCAAATTCCATTCTCCCTATTGCCTGTGCCGCATCGGTGTGGAAAAGCACCCCTTTTTTACTGCAAATGACCGCAATTTCTTCAACGGGATAAATAGTTCCAATTTCATTATTTGCCGTCATGACCGAGACCATGAGCGTGCTGTCGGAAATTACATTTTCAAGCCTTTCCAGATCAATCATTCCGAAACGGTCTACAGGAAGATAGGTAACAGAATACCCCATCTTTTCAAGAAAACGTGCTGCGTTAAGAATGGAAGGATGTTCAACCTGAGTGGTTATAATGTGGTTCCTTTTCCCCACGGCAAGCGCCACTCCTTTGAGTGCCAGGTTATTGCTTTCGGTGGTTCCGCTCGTAAAAATAATTTCTTCGGGTTTTGCCCCAATAAAGGAGGCAACAATTTCTCTCGCGCTTTCAACGGCAGATGAAGCCGCCCAGCCGAAGGGATGCCCCTGGCTTGAGGGGTTGCCGTAGTGCTCGTTAAAGTAGGGAAGCATTGCTTCTATGACCCTTTTATCGGGCCTGGTTGTTGAATGGTTATCGAGGTAAACGGGAAGTTTCATGAGCGTAATATAGAATTCCTTTCCTTCTTTTCAGAGAGGTGTATTATATGAAAAAAGGCGAATCAGAGATTCGCCTTTTTTAACAATTCACCTTTATATATTACATGCCTAAAATTGTAATGCAGCTTTTTGCAAACTCAACTACAGGCGTAAAATAGACGCCGAAGATCACAACCGGTGCAAGCATTACGAGTATCAGAATGAGGCTTAATGGTGAAAGCCTTAAAGATACCGGTTCGCCCGTCGGCTTTGAAAGGAACATCTCTTTTAATACCCTGATATAGTAGTATAAAGCCACAACCGTATTTAACAGGGCAATAACTGCAACTGTAATCATGTTTGCGTCGACCAGTGCAATGAAGAGATAAAGCTTGCCGATAAATCCAGCCGAAGGCGGGAGGCCGGTTAAAGAAACAAGGAACATACCGAATGTAACGCCAAGGAATGGCATTGAATATCCAAGTCCCTTGTAGTCCTCAAGGTCTTCACTTCCGATCTTGTTGGCAATGATCATTACGATAAAGAATGCTCCAAGGTTCATGAAGGCATAAATTGCAAAGTAAACGAGCATTGCAACGAGCCCCTGATTCGAAAGCACCGCAACACTCAAAAGCAGATAGCCTGCATGAGCGATGCTGGAATAAGCGAGCATTCTTTTCAGGTTAGTCTGCCACAGGGCAGTGAAATTTCCGAGCGTCATGGTCAGAATTGAAATTACAATCAGGAGTTCTTTCCATGGGAATACGGGAATCAAAAGCCAGTGTCCCGAAGGAGCGACCGAAGAAACAAAAGTAACCTTTATAAATCTTGCCAGAAGAGCAAAGCCCGCTGCCTTGCTTGCAACCGAAAGGAAAGCCGTAATTGTAATAGGTGCACCCTCGTAAACGTCAGGTGTCCAGAAGTGGAACGGGGCAGCGGATATTTTGTATCCAATGCCTGCAAATATCAGAATCCCGGCAATGCCAAGTGCAAGCATATTAATCTGTGGCGACTGCAGAAGCGTGTTTATAACATAAAGGTTCGTGCTTCCTGTAAGTCCGTAAACAATGGAGATACCGAAAAGCATGAGTCCCGATGAAACAGCCCCGTAGATTAAGTATTTAAGTGCCGCCTCACTGTTGCGGTCCTTGAGTTTAGTAAAGCCGGTGAGTACATAGGATGAAAGTGACATAAGTTCAAGCGACAGATAAATGAGAATCAGGTCCGTCGCAGAAATCATCAGGAACATGCCCAGTACCATTCCAAGTATCAGAGTGTAATATTCTCCCTGGCGCCGTGTGCTTTTTTTGATTTCCTCTGAGCTGAATGAAAAGAAAACAACCAGAATGGTTGAAATTACGACAAGCAGCTTGAAGAAAGCTCCGAAGGAGTCAACCGTGACCATTCCAAAACTCTTTGACTGGCCTGATGGGGAAAACACTGCACCGCTGAAGGTCATCTGGTTCATGACACAGAACCCGGCTACAAGCATTCCTGCAATTGACAAATAAGGTAGCAACTTTTTATTATTCCCGAGTATCAGATCGGCAAGCACTACAAGAAGCAGGAATGCAGAAACTGCAATTTCAGGAACCAGGTAAAATAGATTATTATAAATGGTGTTAAATTCCATGGTCTTCAGTTTATTTGATTAAAATTTTCCTAACATAGAGAAATTAGCCGGCATCTTATTCATAAAGTCTACCAGACTATTAACAGATGTATTCATTATGTTAAGCATGCCTGAAGGATAAATTCCAAGCAGGAAGATAACAATTGTCAAAGGAATGAACATTAAGTATTCTCTTACAGTAAGATCTGTAAGCATATTCCATTTTTCATTGAACTTGCCTAAGAAAACTCTCTGTAATGCCCAGAGCATGTAGCCTGCACCAAGCAGTATGCCGAGTGTCGAGAACATGGTAATTATTCTTATGCTGTCAACGCTGAAACTTCCAAGGAATACAAAAGATTCAGATATAAATCCGCTCATCGAAGGAAGTCCGATTGCGGCAAAGAATGCTATTGTAACGAAGAAAGTATAAACCGGCATCTTGAGAGCAAGGCCGCCGAAATCATCAAGACCTCTTGTATGTGTACGGTCATAGACAACGCCAACAATAAGGAAGAGCATTGCTGTAATTGTACCGTGGTTGAACATCTGGAAGATGGCTCCGTTTATACCGACCGTTGTAAGTGAAGCCATACCTAAGAGCACGTAGCCCATATGCGATACAGATGAATAAGCTATCATCTTCTTGAAGTCTTTCTGTGCCAAAGCGCAAAGTGCACCGTAGATGATATTTATCATACCAAAGAGTGCAATGTACCAGGCCAGCTGACGTGTAATTTCAGGGAATATCGGATAGCTGATTCTTATGATGCCATAAGTACCCATCTTAAGAAGAACACCGGCAAGAATAACGCTTATTGGTGTAGGGGCTTCAACGTGTGCATCAGGCAGCCATGTATGGAACGGGAACATCGGTATTTTTATTGCAAAGCCGATGAAAAGAGCTATGTAAGCCACAAATCTCAGATTGTGAGGATTTAACGGAGAAAGAATACCTGTTGCGGTATAGTTCTTAGGATCCATTAAAGAAAGTAAATTAAATGTAAATGCGCTTGTTCCGTTTGGAAGTAGCTCTTTGGCGCTGAAGTAAAGCCCTATCATTACAAGAAGCATAAACACGCTGCCGACTAAAGTATAGATAAAGAACTTAATAGCAGCATATTCTTTTCTTGGGCCGCCCCAGACACCGATAAGGAAGTACATCGGAAGAAGCATGAGTTCCCAGAACACATAGAACAGGAAGAAGTCCAGTGAAACAAAGACGCCCATCATACCTGTATCGAGCAGGAGGAAGAGGGCCATAAATCCTTTTACTGACTTTGAGATGTTCCAGGAAGAGAGTGTAGCAATAAAAGAGATTAAAGCAGTTAAAAGAACCATTGGGGCGCTGATGCCGTCAATGCCAAGGAAATAGTCTACTTTTACTGTTCCCAGCCAGGATAAGCCTGAAATCTCAATCCACCTGAACTTTTCAATGAACTGAAAAGAATTCTGCTGGAATACCCCGCTAAGTGAGTAGTTATAGCTGTGAAGTATTATTCCTGCCAGCACTACCTGAGTAGCTGTAACTGCTGCAGTCAATCCTTTGATTAGTTTTTCCTGTGTTCCCGGGAGGCACAAAATAATTAACATTCCCAGAACAGGAAGGAAAGTGATAAATGACAAAATTGGGAAATATGCCATGATGAACTTTAACCTCTAATATTTTTAATTACAAAACCCGTTCTATTTAATGGCCAGAGAGATTAGAAACCAAATGGCCTGAAAATAAACAATAATATTATGACTGAGAAAATCACAAATACAACATAAGTCTGGACCTTACCGGTCTGGAACTTCCTGAAGAAGATTCCGATGAATCCGCTTAAGTAGGCCGTAAAGTTAACCAGGCCGTCAACGACATATGTGTCGAAAAGTCCGCCAAGCTTTGAGACTCCGCGTGTCAGGCTTGCTGCTCCGTTTACCAAGCCGTCTACGACGTACTTGTCGAACCAGGCCAATAGGCGGCTTAGAGCAAGCGCTCCGCCAATAAAGGTTGCGCCATAGAGCTCGTCGATATACCATTTATTCAGCGAGAACCTGTAAATGGGGCCCAGCTTTTCAGCCAATTTATCGGGATCAATTTTCTTCCATTGATACATTGAAAATGCCAGGAGAATTCCAAGTCCGCCTAAGATTATAGAAAGACCCATTGCAGGGTAGTGAGCCTGGTGCATTGCATGCATGTAGTGTTCTGAATGAACGACAGCCTCAGTACTTCCGGCAGCTGTCTTCTCAGCAGATGCGGTTTCCTTTACTTCACTTTTCATGAAGTCAAATCTCTGTCCCTGAGGGACAATGCTTGTAGGAGTCTTTACCCATTTATCCAGGAACCATCCGGTTGAAGGATTTGCGGGATTGAGTCCGTACCAGAAGAATACTGAAAGTACAGACAGAACGACCAGAGGCATAGCCATTACAAAAGGGGACTCATGAGCGTGATCGTGTCTTTCCTGGTCCCTGGGGGTGCCGTGGAAAGTAAGAATTACGAGGCGGAACATGTAAAAAGCCGTCATCAGGGCAACCAGGAATGCAACCGCAGGTATCATCCAGTGGCCTGTTAAAGAGGCAAAAGCATAAGTTCCAGCCAGAATGCCATCCTTGCTAAGGAAGCCTGATGTAAATGGAACGCCTGAGATAGCCAGTGTTGAAATCAGGAAAGCGGCATACGTTATGGGCATCTTTTTCCTTAAACCGCCCATTTTCCTGAGGTCCTGTTCATGATGCATTGCATAGATAACAGAGCCAGAACCAAGGAAGAGGCATGCTTTGAAGAAAGCGTGCGTAACCAGGTGGAAGAAAGCATACTGGTAGGCGCCAACACCCATGGCCATAACCATGTAGCCGAGCTGGCTTACGGTTGAGTACGCCAGCACTTTTTTAATGTCATTTTGCGTAAGAGCTATTGTGGCGGCAATAAAGGAGGTCACCATGCCGACTATTGCAATTGTAAGCATTGCGTCGGCCGTAAGCATTACAAAGACTCTTGCAATGAGATAAACGCCTGCGGCAACCATTGTTGCAGCGTGTATCAAAGCACTGACAGGTGTAGGGCCTTCCATAGCGTCGGGCAGCCAGACGTGCAGAGGGAACTGGGCTGACTTGCCGACTGCTCCCATGAAAATCATTATTCCTGCCGCCGTCAGCCAGGCCGGGCTGTTAAAGGGAAGGTGCCCCTGTGCTATCTGTGCATAAATTGTGTCGAAGGTAAATGTATGATAATTTGTAAACAGTATCATGATTCCTATGAACATGCCCGTGTCACCAACCCTGTTTACAAGAAAAGCCTTCTTGCTGGCGTCTGAAGCGGATTTCTTCTCGAACCAGAATCCGATGAGAAGATAAGATGAAATTCCAACCAGTTCCCATGCGATATACATCATAAGGATGTTATGGGTAAGAACGATTCCAAGCATGGAGAACGTGAAAATTCCCAGGTATGCGTAATAGCGTGAAAATCTGGAATCGCCTTTCATATACTCCAGAGAGAATATATGAACCAGAAAACTGATAAGAGTTACAACAAACAGCATTATGGCTGTAAGATTGTCAATCTTAATTCCCAGGTCAATCTGCAGATTCCCCAAGACGGGGATATTCCACAGCTGGATCCATGTGGCTTCTTTTACAAGGCTGACGCCCGTAAAGAAGGCAAGTTTTCCGAATCCTACATAGACCGACAAACACAGAGCCAGAAACATGAAAAATGTTTCAATCCAGTGTGATCCGGGAATTTTTTTACCAAGCAATATTAAAGTTGTAAACCCTAACAGGGGCAGCAGTAATATTACCAACGAAATATTTAATAATAATGCTTCAGTCATAGAGCTATTCTTTTAGTTTATCAATTTCATCCACGTTTACGGTGGCGAAAGTTTTGTAAATGTTTAATACAATGGCTAATGCAATTGCAGCTTCAGCGGCCGCCAGTACAATAACGAAAAGTGCCACGACCTGCCCGTTCAGCCCAAAATTACCATACCTTGAAAAAGCGACAAAGTTAATGTTGGCTGAATTAAGGATCAATTCCAGTCCCATCAGTACCATTACGGCGTTCTTACGAGTCACAATGCCGAAAATTCC
This sequence comes from Ignavibacteria bacterium, assembly GCA_025612245.1. Taxonomy (GTDB): domain Bacteria; phylum Bacteroidota; class Ignavibacteria; order Ignavibacteriales; family SURF-24; genus JAAXKN01. Next base: position 432,082 of record JAAXKQ010000001.1, on the reverse strand, counting down.
TAATGAGAAAAGAATAGCACTTATTACTAAAAAATGGGTTAATCCAACTTGAACCAATTCAGGCTCCGGAATCTAATTTTGAAATAACTGTTTATAAAATTTGTTCAGAGAAAGAACTTGCTTAAAACTGCTTTAGCTTGCTTTTTCTTCTTTTCTTGCTATTGTAGCCGCACCGATCAGGGCAATGAGCAAAAGAATTCCAAGAAGTTCAAATATCAGTACATAATCTGTTAAAAGTATGTGTCCCAGTGCATATGCCGTCGTTTTCGTAGGGTACTGTGCCATTTGTGAATGCCAGTTTGTACCCGTAAAGATCTTAATTAAAACACCTGCCATGAGAGCCGTACCAAGTATTGCAGGAATAACCTGCAGTGTACCGGTCTTGATCTGGACGCTGGTTATTTTATTTGTCAGCATGACACCGAAGAGAATTAAAACAAGAATGCCACCAACATAAACCATCAGCTGTACAACTGCTATAAAGTCGGCACCGAGCAGTACATACAAACCCGCAATGCCGAAGAATGTAAAGAGCAGGCTGAAGGCTGAATAGATTATATTTCTGGCAGTTACAACCACAAAGGCCGAGGCCAGTGTGATAGCTGCAAACAGATAGAATACTATATCATAGATGTTCATTTATAATTTCACCGTTTTATTATTTGTTTTCTGTATCTGTTTTAGTTGCCTCTGCTGCCGGAGCTGGTTTCGGCACCTTGGGAGCTGCTGCGGCGGCTGCTTTTGCTGCTGCTTTTTCGGCTTCCATTTTTGCAAAATTCTCTTTCTTTACGGCAACTTCTTCTTCAGTCATATTAGAGAATTTGTATAATAGATTAGCTCTCTCATATTCCGAAAACTCATAAACATCAGTCATCTTTATGCATTCGGTAGGGCAGGGATATGTGCATAAACTGCAGAAGCAGCACTTTGCAATATCTATATTAAACTGGGTTACCCAAAGAGCTTTTTTCTTGCCGTTGGAAGTTTTGCCTAAATCTTCTGTGGGCATTCCCTTTACTGTTTCAATTGAGATGCAGCTTACCGGACATGCTCTTGCGCACTGGTCACAGCCGATGCAGTCGTCAATATTAACGTATAATCTGTTACGTGCCCTGTCAGGAAGTTGAACCTTAACGTCAGGGTATTGAATTGTTACGGAAGGCATAAACAAGTGCTTTAGCGTAATTTTCATTCCCACTAAAACGGTCCATATGGCTTCCCAGGTATTTTTAAGATATTGTTTCATATATTAAAGTAAAGTTATTAGACCTACGATGATCAAATTAACAAAAGCATAAGGGATTAAATATTTCCAGCAGACAGTCATCAGCTGGTCAACTCTCAGACGCGGAAGAGTCCATCTGAGCCACATCTGTACAAGCACAAAGAACATTCCTTTTGCCGTGAACCAGAAGAACTGTTCAAGCGGAACCAGCCATGAGATGCCGAGCGTGTTGCCCAGATATCCAAAAGGAGACTGATAGCCGCCGAAGAAAAGTGCTGCCACAACTGATGAAACTGCAAACATGTTTGCGTATTCAGCAAGGAAGAACATTGCGAATTTCATACCTGAATATTCTGTGTGGAAACCCGCTACGAGCTCGCTTTCTGCCTCAGGAATATCAAAAGGTGTTCTGTTTACTTCAGCAAGAGAGCTGATGTAAATGATTATAAAGCCTACAATCATGAAGGGGATAAGCAGGAGCTTTGAAAATCCAAGTCCCGCACCGCCTAAAATGTTCCAGTTCCAGAAATAAGCAGTCTGCTGTTCGCTTATCTGGTGAAGGCTTAATGTGCCTGTTACAAGAACAAGTGAAAGAATTACAAGAGCTGTTGGTATTTCATAGCTTATCATCTGGGCGGCACTTCTCATGGCGCCGATCAGAGAATATTTATTATTCGAAGCCCAGCCGCCCATTAAGATGCCGGCAACAACAAGGCTTGAAATAGCCACGATAAAGAACATTCCAAGGTCAATGTCGGCTCCGATATAAGCGCCTGAGAAAGGAATTGCAGCAAAGGCGGCATAACAGCCGGCAAAAACGAGGACCGGAGCCAAATTAAAGAGCTTTTTGTCGGCATCCGTAGCAGTGATGTCTTCTTTCTGAATGAGTTTCAAAATATCAGCCACTGTCTGCAGAAGTCCGCGGTAACCTGTACGGTTAGGCCCGAGCCTGTCCTGCATAAATGCCGAGACTTTTCTTTCAAGAAGAACTGCTGCAAGTGCGAAGGGCAGAATAAATACGAATAATGGAAGAGCTGCAGCAATTACGGCAGCAACGTATTCATTGCCGATAAGATTGTTTAATAGATTATACATTATCTGTCCACCTCTCCCAGAACTATATCTATGCTACCTAAAATTGCTATAACGTCAGCAACAAGATGACCCTTGCACAACTCGCCCATGACTGTAAGGTTAACAAAGGACGGGCCTCTGACCTTCATTCTGTACGGGTTGACGGTTCCGTCGCTGATTATAAAATATCCTAATTCTCCTTTCGGGTTTTCCACTCGGCTGTATATGCTGCCAACAACGGGCTTTATTCTCTTGGGAATTGCCGAATGCACATCGCCATCGGGGAGCTGATCCAGGGCCTGTTCAATTATCTTGACGCTTTCTTCCATCTCCCTGATTCTTACGTAATAACGGTCCCAGCAGTCGCCCGTGGTACCTTTTTCGCCTGAACCAACGGGAATCTCGAAGTCAAACCTGTCGTAAACCGAATAAGGGTCGTTTTTCCTCAAATCCCATTTAAGCCCGCTTGCCCTGAGGTTTGGTCCCGTCACGCCATAGTTGACTGCCGTATCCAGAGGCAGGACGCCAACGTTTGCCGTACGCTCAATAAAGATCTTATTGTAGGAAAGGAGATTATTAAATTCCACGAGGCTACCTTTGAAATACTTCAGGAATTCTCTCGTCATTGGCACAAAATCCGGATGCAGGTCATGCGAAACCCCTCCGACCCAGTTATAGTTGTAAAGCATGCGCGCGCCGCAGGTCATTTCAAAGAGCGTCAGGATGCTTTCCCTGTCCCTGAACCCGAAAAGGAAAGGCGTAAAGGCACCAATATCTACGCCGTAGGTTCCCACTGCAACCAGGTGAGAAGCAATTCTCTGCAGCTCTCCCATAATGACCCTGATGTATTCGACTCTTTCAGGGACCTGGATTCCGAGCAATCTTTCAACTGCAAGAGCGTAGCCGAAGCTGTTATACATTGCAGCCAGGTAGTCCATCCTGTCTGTATAGGGGACAATCTGGTTGTAGTTCATGGCCTCAGCGTGCTTTTCAAAGCAGCGGTGTAAATATCCTATATGGGGCTTAACGTCGAGGACTAGCTCGCCGTCAAGTTCTACTTCAAGTCGCAGCACGCCGTGTGTCGAAGGGTGCTGTGGCCCCATGTTTAATACCATTTCTTCAGTTTTTAATGCCATTTGTTATTCGCTAAATCATTTTCAATTGTATTTACCGGAGTTGCTTATTTAACTCCGGACCAAAATCAGTAGGGAACTTTCATGCCCTGATAGAATTCCGGATTCTTGTAGTCTTTGCGCAGCGGATAGCCTGCATCCCAGTCATATGGCATCAGGATCCTTCTCAGGTCGGGATGATGCAGGAATTTAATTCCGAACATGTCATAGGCCTCTCTTTCGTGCCAGTTGGCCGATTTCCAGACACTTTCAACGGATTCAACTTCAGGATTGTCCCTTGGTGTTGAAACCTTTAAGGTGACTTTCTGTGTTAGGCTTAAGGACTCCAGGTGGTAGTAGACGCTGAGTGTTCCGCCATTGATTGTAACCGAGCCGTCTTCTTCGGTCTGCTTTTCACCGTTGGCGTCATCAACGCCGGAAAGAACCATCAAGGAATCGAACTGAAGACCTTCGGTATCCCTCAGGTAAAAGCATATATTATGAATTGCTCCCGGGCTGGCCACAATAATTGGCTCCGTGGGCTGGTTGAGGAGTTCCAGGACATCCTCAGGAAATTCCTGTTTCAGGATATTAAAAATTTCTTCTCTAGTTTTCATGCTGTTTTCTTAACCAGTGATTCGTTTCTGATTTTTTCCTGTAATTTTAAGAGACCTTCCAGCAGGGCTTCGGGTCTGGGAGGGCAGCCGGGGACGTAAACGTCTACGGGGATAACCCTGTCAATTCCTTTTAAGACAGAATAGCCGTGCTGCCAGTATGGTCCGCCGCTGTTTGAGCAGCTTCCCATGGAAATTATATATTTGGGATCTGGCATCTGTTCGTAAAGGCGCTTTATGCGCGTGGCCATCTTAAGAGTGACTGTTCCTGAGATGATGATTGCATCGGCCTGGCGGGGCGTAGCACGCGGTATAACACCAAATCTGTCGAAATCGTAATGAGAGGCCGAGGTAGCCATCATTTCAATTGCACAGCAGGCTAAACCAAAACCCAGCTGCCAGACGGACGATAAACGTGCCCAGTTTAACAAATCCTCTGCCTTTGTGACGACAATGTTACTGTCTGAAAATTCCTGATCTAATAAACTTTTCATGATTTTATTCTTTTTATAATATTTTTCCAAATAATAGCATTAGCTGCTAGACCTGATCCTGAAGTACAGCAGAACTTTCTTTTGCTTTTTCTTCAGAAACCAGGATGCCGTCTTTGCTATAGGTCTGCTTCTTCAAAACAGGAGGCTGTATGACAGGACGGGCCCATTCAAGGTCACCCTTGCGCCATTCGTAGGCCATACCCAGACCAAGCACTATTAAGAATATTGCGCCCACGAGGAAACCCGGCAGACCGAATTCCTTGTAAGACAGAGCCCAGGGGAAGAGAAGAACAACTTCCACGTCAAAAATTAAAAATATCAGGGCTACTACATAGAACCTGATATTGAATTTAATCCATGGAGAGCCTTCAGGATTTTCTCCGCATTCGTATGTCAGGAGTTTTTCCTTTGTGGGCCTGGCTGGGCGGATAAATTTAGAAAACAATACTGCTACTATAACAAAAAATATAGCCAGCAATAAAAAGATAAAGATTTTGCCAAATTCGGTAAGCATAGTATTTTATAAATTTTTCCCCAAAAATACTACTTGATGTCTGTAATGTCAAGTGAATAAAATTACAGGAGGTCCGCTTTTCCTTAAAGTTTAAACAATTTTAATACCTGCCGCGCAGGCACTGGCAAAAGGGGACTAAAAGAGGTGATCAGTATGGAACCTCCGGCTCTTGCCGGAGGTGCATTAAATTACTCTGACAAAGAGTGAAAATGAACGATAGCTCCTCTTCCCGTCTCGGAATTAATGTAGAGTGTCCTGGGGTTATCATTATCAGTCTTCTCGAGCACAATTTCCCTGGTTTTATCTATAAAATGGGAAACTGAGGAGGTAAGGCCTGCTATTACCTGCGCAATTGAATTCTCCTTGTCCGTATTCGAAATGTTGACCTCTTTTAGGGGGAGATTTGTAACTTCGTCAATTTTTTCTTTCTGATCGTTAAAAACTTCAATTGTTACAATTTTATCTCTGTTAGCCTTGGTGAAATTATGAAAAAAGACGATCCATTCATTCTCCGGAATTACCTGTCGTGTCATATTCTACCTTTTCGTAAGTTATTATGTATTAAAGAAAATTCCTTCTTATATATATAATATTTCAGAAGCTAAAACATTCAAGTGAAATATTAATGCTTCTGAATTCCCTGAAAAGCACGCTCAGGGTATGACGGGCCGGGAGAAAAGGAACACTATTGCCCGATTTGCCTTACAATTTCCTCGCAATACCAGTGTGTAAGAAGGCTATCGCGTTCCGGGATGCGCGAGACTTCCTTCTTTTTTGCAACTTCCAGGAAATGCCGGATCATCTCAACAAAGCCCCTTCTAAGAAGAACTGTCTCCCAGTCGTTAAACTTAATGTGCCTTTCTTCACCGTTACTTAAGAGAACCTTCGAATTAAGGTCCGTAATTATGTGTTTTTGCCCATCTTTCATTACCTCCAGCACCTCCTCGGTTTTTCCGCTCTCGTGGTTCATTATGCCAATTGCCGTGTAGTTTTCAGAGGAGAACTGGACTGTTAGGTGCATGAGGTTACCGGATTTTTTATAGTACTGTACTGAAATATCTTTTGAGAGTTCAGGGCTTAGAAATCTTATGGTGTCCACCACGTGTATAAAATCGTCAAAAATGAACTTCCGTGTTTCATCCGGAAGCAAGAGACGGTTTTTCTGCATAATGGTTATGCCGGGCATGGAAGGACCCTTAAGTGCGGAATACATGGGGGCAAAACGCCTGTTAAATCCGGTAAAGAGGCATACACCTCTTTCTTCGGCAAGTGCCACTAGCTCCTCTGCTTTTTCAAAATGGTAGCTCAAGGGTTTATCGACAAATACGGCTATGTCGTGCCTTAAGAGCTTCTCAGCCAGAGAAAAATGAGATTCCGTGGAAGAATGTATAAATGCAGCCTCGATGCCAGAGGAAATGAGGTCTTCAACTGAGGCTGCAGTCTCCCTTACGCGGTAATTTGCGGCTAGGGAATTTAATGTGGACAAATTACGCGTGCAGAGAACAGGCGTAACTTCCTTTTTATTGAGTATTATGGGAAGATATGCCTTTTGCGCAATATTGCCGAGTCCGATGATTCCAATTTTCATTGTCTGTGAGGTTTACCGCTTGTTGTTAAAGTCTGTTAAAATGAATTTTCTGTGCAGCTCTTTGTCTCCGTATGGGTCGGTCTTCTTATCCCCGAGCTCTTGGGGAGTGTAGCCGGAGGCGAGGCTACCAACAAGGACGATCTTATTTTTCTCGTCTACAGTGTAGTAAATTCTCCAGGTGCGGTATGAAAGCTCATAGCTGCCCCCATTTTCTTCTGTTGAGATCAGCCTGACCCTTTTCCTTGAATTATCCGAAGGCTTAAATTCCAGCTGAAGCTTTGAGAAGCCAAGGAGGTTCATGCCGGAATTTCCTTTCAGCCAGTCCATCTGTATGCGTGAGGTGTTCGAATACCGGACGCTGTACATTTCCTCAAGTCCGGACTTAACCCACCCGGTTTTACTTTCAGGGAATGAATCCGAGTATGGGAGATATGGTTTGATGTCCAGAACGGGTGAACCGTCCAGTATGTCCGAATTGGTAATAAACACCCTCAAGCCATCCACCTTCTTAAGCTTTACGCAGCTGATGCCGATAGGGTTTGGCCTGTGGGGAGAGCGCGTGGCAAATACGCCGATTTTATTTCTTGTATGCCTGGGCGGGTGTACCAGGGGCCGCCAGTTCGGGTTCAAGTGAAACAGGTAAATTACCCATATTCGGTCGAACCCCTCAAGGTCCTTTAATGCCTGTTCAAAGTTCTGATGCGCTTCCAGCTCAATTACCGACTCAGTGTCGTCAGCCAGAACACCCTGGCGCGGAGTTTCGTAGCGGTATCTTTTTTCAGAATGAAGGATCCCGATCGGTTTTAATATGAATTCTTCCAAATTATTTGTAATCCGTTAATGTGTGCTATCTTACTCTGGTTGAAAATTTTGCCCTTTCGTACTGCACCGGCCAGGCTATCTCGCTTCCAAGCTTCGAGGCTGCATAAAGAGGCCAGTATGGATTTCTGAGAAGTTCTCTTGCAATTAGGACCGCATCTGCCCTGTCGGAAGACACTATCTCTTCTGCCTGCTGCGGGTCCGTAATCATGCCCACGGCACCGGTCAGTATACCCGTCTCCTTTTTTATTGCCTCGGCAAACGGGACCTGGTACCCAGGCGCCGAAGGGATCTTGACGTGTGGGATCAGTGCTCCTGAAGAGCAGTCAATTAAATCTATCCCTGTATCTTTTAGCTTTTTTGCAAATTCTATGGACTGAATAATATCCCATCCTCCTTCAACCCAGTCGGTTGCAGAAATTCTGACGAAAACGGGCATTTCACCGGGCCAGATTTCCCGCACAGCCTTTGCAACCATTAAAGGGAACCTCATCCTGTTCTCCAGGCTTCCGCCGAATTCATCTGTCCTTTTGTTGCTAAGAGGGGAGAGGAACTCGTGCATGAGGTATCCATGTGCGAAATGCAGCTCTGCAACTTCAAAGCCAGCCTTAAGGCTTAAGTGTGCGGCATTTTTGAACTCATCAAGCACGCCTTCTATGTCGTGATTGTCCATTTCTTTGGGAACGGGATAATTGCTGTCGAAGGCAATTGCGCTCGGGGCAATTGTCTGCCACCCGTTAGCCTTTAGCGGTCCGCCTCCATTAAATGGTGATGAAGTAGAAGCCTTTCTGCCTGCGTGGGCTATCTGTATACCCGCTCTGGCGTTCTGGCTCCTGATAAAATCCGTAATTGGCCTGAGTGCTTCGGCGTGTCTGTCGGACCATATGCCGATGTCGCCCGGGGAGATTCTTCCTTCTTTCGAGACTGATGCCGCCTCGGTTATGACGAGTGCCGAACCACCAATGGCTCTGCTGCCCAGGTGGACGAGATGCCAGGAATTTGCCAGCCCATCCTGGCTGGAATACTGGCACATGGGGGAGACAAAAATCCTGTTTTTGAACTCCAGGCCTCTGATTCTTAAAGGAGAAAAGAGTTTGCTTTCCATTGGAATTGCCTTCTAATAAAGAACACTTAAATATACTCGAATTAAGAAAAGAAAACTACCTTTTCGAAAAAAGCTTTTTAATTTTTCTAAGGGCTCCCTTTCCAAGCATAAGGTCGGCATTAATGATAATGGTTTTCAGGAGCCGCAGTATATCCTGGTTTCCGGCCCAGTGTTTTCTTACTATCTCCGGGTTAATGTCGTTTATTAGCTGGTTTAGCGTAAAAGCTGCAACTGTAATGTCATCCAGATAGCCAATTGGGCCTAAGAAGGCCTCGGGAATTATGTCGATTGGAGCGATGAAGTATGCAATTGAAGCCCCTATTTTTATTTTATTCATTACGGGCACACCGGGGTCGCGTGCCACCTTGTAGAGCAGGTAGAACAAGTCCGGCGCCAGGAGAATAAATTCGCTCCACTTCTGCCTGCTGCCGGCTTTACTGTCGAACCAGTCCTTTATCTGGCCTCTGAGCCTGAGGTAATATTCTTTTTCTTTATTGATCATAAATTTAATTTTAGTGGCAAAGAGTTGTCTTCTTTTCAACTACTGGCTGCTGGGTCTCATGTCCGAGACGCGTCTTATTGTGTCCCTGAATTCCTGTGGTTCGGCGTCCTTTTTTAAGTAGCCCGTAGCACCGGCCTTGAATATATTCCAGAGATAGGTATCATCAGAAACAGAACTCAGTACAATTACCGGTATGCCCGGTGAAATAGCGCGCAGGTCATCAAGTGTTTCAATGGGACCCCTTCCTATAAGGTCCACATCCATTATGACAACATCGAAATTATCCCTTAATACCATGTCGAACATGTCCAGGTCTGTTGCTGCTACATGAAGGATTTTCATGTCGTTTTCATTGATAAGAAGGCTGATAAAACCTTTTTTTACGATTTCAGAGCTGGTTGCCAGCAATATATTAATCATTTCATTTCTTTCGCTGTTCCATCAACTGCAGTGCAACAGTTTGACTTAAAAAATAATAGCATTTAACAAATGCACAAATATTCCTGGCCGGCAAGATTAAAAAATAAACGGCATCCTCCGGGCATATTATTATATTAAACGGAATTTCAGGGCCATTATTAAGTCATTTTTAAGTCACTTTGTCAGATTTTCTTGAGTACCATTATCGTCAGGTCGTCAGCTTTCGGGTTTCCGCCAAGAAAGCCGTTAAGCTCTGTTTTAACGGCTTCCACTATTTGTCTGCTTTCCATATACTTGAATTCTTTTCCAAGCCTTAATATCCTGTCTGTCTCAAACTGCTCTTCATTTCTGGAAGCCTCGCTAAGTCCGTCTGTATAGATAAAGAGCACGTCGCCGGGCTTCATTTCTACAAAGCTGCTGTTATAAGCCGAGCTGCATAGCACGCCCATCGGTATTCCGTTTGTGGCAAGCTCCTTATAGTTTCCGTTACTGAAAAGAATGGGAGGGCAGTGTCCTGCATTTGTAATTTCAACTTTCCCATCGTCAAAGGCATCAGCCAGAATGAGTGTTGCAAACTGCGATGAAGCTGTGCTTTCGCACAGCTGTCTGTTTACTCTTTCCATTATTTCGTTCGATTTGAGGTCAAGAGGTATAAGGCTGTGGAACATGGCGTGAAGGTGCGTCATAAGCATCGAAGCTGCAACTCCCTTGCCGGAAACGTCACCCAAAACCAGGTAATAATGGTCGTGGTTTACCTCCGGAATAATTATATCGCAGTAATCGCCGCTCACAAAGCCCGCCGGTTCATAATGGTAGGAAATGTCCCATCCCGGGACTTTCACGTCCATTTGGGGCAGGAGTTTTCTTTGTATCTTCATTGCAAGCTTCAGGTCTTCCTCCAGGCTCCGCTGCTGCTCGGAATTCATGTGGTCCAGGCAAAACCTTACAAGCGGGTCGGTTTCCAGAGAATCTATTTCAATGGGTTCACCGCACACCTCGCATGTTCCATAGGTCCCGTTATTCATGCGTAACAAAGCGGCCTCCACTTCCTGGAGAAGATCCATTACTTCAGAAGCAGATATATACTTTTGCGTAAGGTCGACGAGCTTATTTTTTCTGTCCAGTATTTTACCCCTGATGTCATTCAGGTCATCATGTCTCATAATTTCTCCATCTTGATGGAAAGTAAATTTATATGCCATGCTTTTTTGCACGTTATAAAATTTAAAATAAACAGCTAAATTGCAATATAATTCCCGTTCCTTGAATTAAGGGGGACAGGAAAATTTTTAGAAAAAACGACTTAACTGTGCATTTATAAAAAATTATTCCCTCATCGGGAAATTCTATCCAATAATAATTCTTAATCACGTTGACAATCTCGCGTTTTTTTTCAAAGTTTGGCGTGTGAAATTAAAAGAGTTATATCCAAAAATTTTTAGAAAGGATTATCAACACAGATTATTTGAAAATTGAGGTTACTTTATGTCCATAAAACAGGAAATTCTGAAAATGATATGCGACTTTATCGATAAAAACGGTAAAGAGCCGACCATAATCCATATGACCCGGTCCAAGACGGATCAACTGCGTTACGAGGAAGCATTCCCTCAGGGAAAGGGGCCATATGCGCACGAGGTATATGAAGAAAAATTATTTGGCCTGACCCCGGCCTGGAATGCAAAAGAATTCAAGGTTGAATAACACAACCGACTTAAAGTCTGCAACTGAACATGGCTTTTTTTTGCCGCTGTTCAGAGAACACTACAAGTATTATTTTAGCAACACTCATCTTTTTGACACTTTTTCTGCCAGCTTTTTCATATTGCCGGATAATAATACGATATTTTGTATCCGTCTTTTTTTTTCCGCCAGAGCGGCTTTTCAAAAGCTGAGGGCAGGTTTTTATCCGACGAAATGGCTGGCAGAAACTGAATATATCTTTCTTTCCCCCAGGAGGAGGGAGCCTTAAGGGGAACGTCATTTAGGGCCCCCTTAAGCCTTTATTTTGAACTAGTTGCATAATTTCCTATCTTATTTTTTTAACACCTCATTGGGATAATTTGGATATTATAACGGCTCAAGTGGATAAAAAGAAAATTTCTTTCTACCTCAGGGACGTGGAGAGCGTACTTAAGGCTGTTGCTATTACTGAGTTAGCCGGAAAACCCGACATTATGCTCGGCGTAATTAACTACCATGGCGATATTCTCCCTGTTGCCGATATGCGTCGGAAATTCGCCCTGCCGGAAAAACCTGTTGATCCAGGGGACAAAATTATTATACTTAAAGGCGGTGAGCGCAGGTTTGCAGTGTATGTGGACGATATATTAAGCAGCCTGGACATACCGGAAGAAAAAATCAAGAGCCTTAATTCATCCTGGCCAGAGCTGAATTATAAGAACAGCGTGCTCGATGTAGCCGGTGAGCTGATAATTATCAACAATACTGAGGACTTCTTTCTTAACGTGGAGATTTACAAGCTGGATGAGATCTTAAAAAAACTTTCAGGAAAGGAAAGTTAAAACAGGCTTTTTATGCACCTTAGCGATCTTCTTAAATATATTAACGACTTCCTGGGAATCTATTACCCCATAGAAAGAGCTCATGAACTTGAAAGGGTCATTAGCCTGGCTGCAAAGGAGAGCAATTTCCAGAATACAGGTGAATTTGTGGATTTTCTCTTCAGCGTGCCTCAGACTGAAAGGATAAGCCTCCTGGCAAAATATCTTACAATCGGTGAAACGTACTTCTTCCGCGAAGCTGCCACACTGGAAGCCCTGAAGCCGGAGATAATCAGGATTGTTGAGGAAAATGGCGCAATTGACATCTGGAGCGCCGGATGCTGTACGGGCGAAGAGCCATATTCATTGGCCATTTTAATGAAAGAACTCTTCAAGGACATTCGTTTTCATCTGAACATTGTGGCTACAGATTTGAACCGCGATTTTCTTAAAAAAGCAGCAGCCGGAGTATTCGGCGACTGGTCATTCAGGGGCGTTTCCGATGCCGTAAAGAACAGTTACTTTACGCCTTTGGGAAATAATAAGTACAGGATAAACGAGGAAATTAGAGAGATGGTCAGTTTCGGCTTTCTTAACCTGGCCGAAGGAAGCTACTATCTGCCGCACCATAGAGGGCCCTTTGACATGATTTTCTGCCGTAACGTAATTATGTACTTTGGTGAAGAGCTCCGAAACGGCGTTGTCCATAAATTTCACGACAAGCTTAAAGAAGGCGGCTTCCTGGCGCTCGGTCTGGCAGAAATTTCAAACATTTACACAAAGCGCTTTGAAAGGATAAATTATCAGAGTACGGTCCTTTTCCGGAAAAAAAGCATTAACGTGAAGTCTGTGGCGCCTAAAAGCCAAAAGCCTGAAACACAGCCTGTACCCGTGTCGGGCTCCTCGAAAGTGCAAAGAGCCTCCTCCGAAGAGTCTTCCCAAAGAAAGGTCCTCAAAGAAAGGCTTCCTGGCGAAGAGGCAAAATTTCTTTTTTCATCGGGTGAATATGAAAAGGCAGTTGGCATCCTTTTATCCAGCCTCTCCATGGCGGCTCCTGTAGAGGAGCAGCAAAACCCCGGGAGTAGAATTGAGTCCTTTGAAGTGCTCATAAGAGCCCTCAGCTCTGCAGGCGACATTGAGCTTGCAATTGCCTGGTGCCGAAAGGGAATTGAAGAAAACAAGCTTAGCGCAAGGTTTTACATTCTGCTGGCTAACCTTCTTAATATCTCGGGCGATTCTACCGGGGCGGTCGAGGAGCTGAAAAAAGCCGTTTACCTGGAGCCGGGGAGTTTTCTTGCCAACTATTATCTGGCAAACATGTACAGGAAAAAAAACTTCCCGGAACTCTCAAGAAGATACCTGAGATCGGCTCTTAATATTCTGAAAAATTTCGATCAGGACGAGGTGCTTGATGAAACGGAAGGTGTTACGGCAGGAAGGATGAAGGAAATTGTGGAAAGACAGCTTGGAACATAATTAAAAATATATAATTATAGCTTATGCTTGACAAGAAAGGCAACCTTAAATTAAGCCACGAGCAGCTTGGGGCAGTAATGAAAAAGCTTAGGGCTTTGTCTGAATCTGCCCTTGAAGCAGGAGATCCTGAAAAAGAGGCAATCTTAAGAAAACGTGCTGAAAAGCTAGCCGAAAAGGTTTCCAGGAACGAGGCAAAAGAGGAAACTGAAGTAATTGAATTCGGGCTTGCTTCTGAAAGATTCGCAATTGAGACGCTTTACCTGAAAGAAGTAATTCACGTGAAGGAAATTACTCCCGTACCCCTAACACCTCCTTTTGTAAAAGGAATCGTCAACCTGAGGGGAAATATAATCTCAGTTTTGGACATTAAAGTTTTTTTTGAGCTCCCAAATGACCCAAATCCCGGTTTTAAGTGGGTCATCATTTTGCAGGATAATGAGATGACCTTCGGCATACTGGCCGATGAGATCGCGGGTATTAAAAAGCTTTCTCTTCGAAACAGCATAAAAATCCTTTCAGACCTAAATGCCATAAGGCAAAAATATCTCAAGGCCGTTACATCCGGCAGAGTAGCCATCTTGGACGGCAGCAAGCTCTTAAATGACAGTTCTCTAATTATAAATGACAAGACATAACTTTCTTTTCAGGGAGCAAGAAAAAGATGCAGTGGTTTTTGAATCTTTCAATTAGGGTGAAGTTATACCTGAGCTTTGGCCTCATACTTCTGGCTTTACTTATTGTGGCTTTGATCTCTGCCTTTAGAGTTTCTTCCCTAAGGCAGAGTCAGCAGCGCCTGGCCGGGGTGGAATACAATATCGCCATCAATTCAATTGAAGTCAGGTCGAACCTGAACAGACTCAGGATCAAATTGCTGCAGTATCTTATGCCGGAGTACGCAGACCAGAGAGCGGCATTACTCGCAGAGGCCAGACAAATGGAACAGGTGGTGGAAAATTACTTTAAGCGTCTTCTTGACTTTGATACTCAACAGTTCCCGGACAGGAATGAAGTGCTCGAAATGAAGCGCGAGTACGACCATCTTAAGGAGGGCATAGAGCGCCAGGTTCAACTCGTAGGGCAGAACCGGGCAAGTGATGCTGTGGTCTATGGCAGGGCAAATCTCGCCCCTTTATACGAAAGGATCCGATCCGCTGCCATCGGTCTTGCTGAAAAGACCAGCAACTCCGTCGACCGGCATGTCCAAGAGGTTAACCAGGCTTTTGAAAGCTATCTTACGCAGCTTGGAATAATAGGACTTTTGTTCCTTATGGTGTTTATAATTGTAGTTTATTACCTGGACAAGATCATGGCCAGGCCTATACAGACTTTGGAAGGTTTTTCAGACAAGATTTCTCAAGGAGAGGTGGACTTTGCAATGCCTGAACTCAAAAGGACAGACGAGATAGGCTCACTATGGGATACTTTCAGCAGGATGACAGTTTACCTTAAGGAAATTACCGCCATTTCAAACAACATTGCCTCAGGCAATCTTAACGTCAGGGCACGCCCGAGGTCAGAGCGGGATGTGCTTGCAAATTCTCTTAACGTAATGATTGCAAACCTGAATAAAGTTACTTCGGACCTGAGGGAAACGGTAAACGTACTGAATAGCTCCACATCGGAAATTCTGGCCGGAGTGGCACAGCTTGCGGCTAGTTCTTCTGAAATCGCAAGTTCAATTGGAGAGACCACCTCAACGGTTGAAGAGGTGCGGAAAACTTCCGAAAACTCAAATGCCAAGAGCCGCGATGTACTTGATATTGCAAGCCGTGCCACCGATTATTCGGAATCGGGACAGAAGTCAACCGAGGAAACCCGTGAAGGAATTGACAAGATTGGAAGCCAGATGATAATAATTGCTGAGAATATTATCAGGCTTTCTGAACACAGTAAAGTCATTTCAGACATCATAATTGCTGTAAACGACATTGCTGAACAGACAAACCTTCTTGCCGTAAATGCTTCAATTGAAGCAGTAAGGGCGGGGGAACACGGAAAAGCATTTGCCGTTGTAGCTCAGGAAATTAAAAGCCTTGCAGAACAGTCAAAGCAATCCACCACACAGGTCCGTTCGGCACTTAACGACATACAGAACGCCATAAATTCTGCCGTGCTGGCTACAGAGCAGGGGGAGAAGATTGTCGATACGGGAATTAAACTTGCCGGAGAATCGGGTGAGGCAATTCAGAAACTCGTAGACACAATTAACGTTGCAAAGGACGCAGCTTTCCAGACCTCTGTTACCAGTCATGAACAGGTCGTCGGCATGGAACAGATAACCCTTGCCATGGAAAACATAAAGCTTGCAAGCTCGCAGAATGTAACTACAACCCGGCAGCTAGAAACTTCGGCCAAGGACCTGCAGATGCTGAGTAAAAGGCTTAAAGAGCTTGTAACAATTTTCAAGGCAGTCTAAAAAGCTGCCCCGGTTTTATAATCATTCAAGAAAACAATGGATCAGGAATTCTTAAAAAGGCTTTTAGCCACATTCAGGATAGAGTCAGAAGAGCATGTTAGCAGCATGTCTATGAGTCTCATAGAACTGGAAGGTGTAAAGGGCCAGGAAAGAAGTGCTGAAATTACTGAAGGGCTCTACCGCGAGGCACACAGCCTCAAAGGGGCTGCAAGGGCCGTCGGCATAATGGAAATTGAGGCAGTCTGCAGGACACTTGAAACTGTGTTCTCAGGACTAAAGAAGGGTTCAGTTCTACATTCGCGTGAACTTTTTAATCTGGTGCACCGCCTAATAAACCTGATTAGTAACTTTACGTCCGGTGTTTCGGAAGAGGAAAAGGTAGGCTATTTCAGCGAATATGACTTGATTGTAAGGGAGCTTAATGTGATCTTTGAAGGCGCGCCTGATGCTCCTCAACTTGAAGAAGCCCCGATTTCAAAGCTAAACACTCCCAAAAACGAGCTCGTTTCCTCAGCTTCTGCCGGAATGGATAAAGTAGACGAAAAAAAGGAGACTCAGACCGTAAGGTTACCCGTTGTGCTGATGGATTCATTGTTACTTAAGGTGGAAGACCTTTTATCGCTGAGGCTGTCGTTTGATCACATGATTTCAGATTTGAACGAACTGAACCGGAAGATAGCAGAATGGAAAAGAGAATTAAACAACTTGCGCCTTAAGCACGAAAGCCACCGGACTTATCTGGGAAAGGATTCTTCTCAAAGGAAGGATATTTTGCCCGGATCGATAGAGAAGGACTTAGCCTATGCGGCTTCTTTTGAAGAAAAAGTTGGTACACTTTCAAGATTCAGCCGCCAGCATGCAAGCGACCTCAATTCAAAGGTCCGGATGGTCCAGGATGAGCTTCGTAGCAGGCTGATGTTCCCGGCTTCATACCTTCTTGACATACTGCCGAAGCTTGTGCGTGACTTATCGGTGGAACTGGGAAAGGAAGTTTCTCTTGAGTTGGCAGGCCTCAGCGTTAACGTGGACAAAAGAGTGCTTGATGAGTTGAAGGAGCCTTTGATCCATATTATCAGAAATTCCATCGATCACGGCATAGAAAGGCCGTCTGAAAGGTTAAGTAAGGGCAAGCCCTCCCGGGGCAAAATTTCCGTCGGCGTTACCAATTTAAGCGGCAGCTCAATTGAAGTTACAATTAGTGATGACGGAAAGGGTATTGACAAAGAAAGTCTTAAAGCCGCAGCCTTAAGGCAGGGAGTAATCACTGAGCAAAGGGCCGGCAGTATGGAGGAGTCTGAAATTCTGGAGCTGATTTATGCCTCCGGAGTCTCCTCCAGCCGGACTGTGACGGATATTTCAGGCAGGGGCCTTGGAATGCCAATAGTCCAAGAAACTGTAAACCGCCTTGGAGGCTCCATCAGTGTTTCTACGGGAAGGAATAAAGGCACAACTTTCATTATTAGCCTGCCGGTTACGCTTACTACTTTAAGAGGCGTAATTGCAGAGGCTTCAGGGCAGTTTTTTGTCATCCCTTCAGGGTACGTCGAAAGGGTCATGAGAATTGAAAGCAAGGAAGTAAAAACTGTTGAAAACCGCGAAACAATGTTGTTTAATGGCACTCCTGTGTCACTCATTTTTCTGCACGACCTCCTCGGACTTAAACGCAAATATGAAAGTAAATCCTCCCTGTACTTGTCTGTTTTAATGCTCTTATCCAGAGGACGGAGGGCGGCTCTTGCTGTTGACGGTATAATAAATGAAGGCGAGGTAATTTTTAAGCCTTTCAACAAGCAACTTGCGAAGGTAAGAAACATGAACGGTGCAACGGTACTCGGCAGCGGAAATCTTGCCATCATACTTAACGCTGATGAACTTTTGGATGCAATACAAAGCGGAAGCATTAGTGCATCCTTTGAAGCATCAAATGATGAAGCTGCGGGACCCGGAAGCATCATTGTAGCCGATGACTCCATTACTTCCAGGACACTTCTCAAGGATATACTCGAATCTGCAGGCTATAAGGTAACTCTTGCCGTCGACGGAAGCGATGCCCTGGCAAAGATCAAGACCGGGCACTTCGATCTCATTGTAACGGACGTTGAAATGCCGCGCATGAACGGATTTGACCTGACACGGGCATTAAGGCAGGATGAGAAACTTAAGAATATTCCGGTAGTACTCGTTACGGCTCTTGAAAATTCTACGGACAAGACACGCGGCATTGATTCAGGTGCAGATGCCTACGTCGTAAAAAGCAGTTTCGACCAGAGTAACCTTCTGGAGATAATTAAAAGGCTGATTTAATAGATAAGTATGGAATAATAATGATAAACGTGCTTATTGCGGATGATTCCCCCGTAATCCAGGCGTCGCTGGAAAATATTCTCTCCTCAGATCCGTTAATTCGGGTAATAGCAAAGGCGCGTAACGGGCAGGAGGCGGTTCGTCTGGCCTCTAGTACAAGGCCAGACGTAATAACAATGGACATCAATATGCCCGAAATGGACGGCCTGGAGGCTGTGCGGCAGATAATGCATACAAATCCCGTTCCCGTAATCATCATCAGCGGCATTATGGATGCCAACGATCCCCTGGATACCTTTAAGGCGCTTGAAGCCGGGGCGGTTACAATTATGAATAAACCCAGGGCACTTGGTTCGAGGGAATCGATGGTCTATGCAAAAGAGCTCATCCAGCAGGTAAGGCTTCTTTCCGAAATCCGCGTAATAAAAAGGTTTTCAGCCAGGAAGCCTGCTGCTGCTGCTGCAGAACAAAAGGAAATCAGGAGAAACGCAATCCCCGGGATAATTGCCATTGCCGCCTCCACGGGGGGGCCCATGGTAATACAGAAAATTTTATCCTCCTTGCCCCAGGGCTTTAGCATTCCGATTATTCTTATTCAGCACATTGTTGCCGGGTTTACGGTCGACTTTGCAAGGTGGCTTGGAGAAACTTCGCGCCTGAAGGTAGTAATACCTGAAAATACGGAAGAAATAGCACCGGGAATTTGCTACGTGGCTCCCGATGGCTGGCACGTGAAGGTAAGAAAAAGTCGAATTATTTTTGTGCAGGACAAAAAACGTAACATCTGTCCCTCGGCTTCAGTTCTCTTTGAATCTGTTGCAGAAGAGTATGGACCTGGAGCCGTGGGTATAATTCTTACCGGGATGGGAAACGACGGGGCAGAGGAATTAAAGAAAATGAAGCTCTCCGGCGCCATAACAATAGCACAGGATAAAGCTTCGTCTGTTGTGTTCGGCATGCCTGGTGAAGCCGTGAAAATAGGCGCTGCAAGCCTTGTCCTCAGTCCAGAAGAGATTATTTACTTCCTTAAAAACCTTACTTCAGGAAATTAAACCCTCCTGGCGTCTGTTGGTAGTCTGAAGCTTTTTCTTCTGCGCTGTTGCGGCAGATTATGCTTCTCTTTCCATGGTAAATATTTCATGTGACGTAAAAAAAGGGTTGCCAGGGAGGCTTTATTCCATTTTAGCGGATTTATTTATAACTTATAAAAAATGAGAGATAAATGGGTTAAATATTCCGGGAATTACAAAATTGATTTTAATTCTGTTTTTAAGTCAGAAGCATTTCCGGAAGTAAAAAAACTGGATTCAAATGCCTGAAAAGATATTACCTGAAAAAATATTGATAGCCGAGGACAGCCTGACTCAGCTTGAAAGCCTTAAATACATTCTGCAAAAAAATTCTTTCAATGTCATTTCAGCTCAGGATGGCCTTTTAGCACTGAATGCCGCCCTTGAGAACAGACCCTCACTTGTTATTTCCGACATCATCATGCCGAATATGGACGGCTATGAACTCTGCCGCAGGCTTAAAAGTTTTGAACAGACACGGGACATTCCGGTAATACTGCTGACAAACCTAACGGATTCTCGTGAGGTAATAAAAGGGCTACAGGCAGGAGCCGATAACTTTCTGACCAAGCCTTACAGCCCGGATTTTCTAATCGCAAAAATCCGCGACATTCTGGAAAACCGTAAGTCCAGGATGCAGAATTCAAATCCCTCAGGCAATGAAGGCATTAAAATTAAGTTCGAGGGGGAGCAGTACATTATAAATTCCCCGCGCGCGCAGGTAATAGACCTGTTGCTCTCCACATTCGAAAATGCAGTGCAGAAAAACGAAGAGCTTGAGGAGGCAAACAGACAGCTGTTAAATGTTCAGCAGGAGCTTAAAAGAAAAAACCTTGAACTGGAACGCTCCAACAGGGAGCTGGAGCTTTTTGCATACGTTGCCTCACACGACCTTCAGGAGCCCGTAAGGAATCTCAGCAATTATACGGCTCTGCTGGAAAGGCGCTACAAAGAGAAGTTTGACGAAAAAGGGCGGCAGATGCTGGAATTTATTTCAGAGGGCGCAAGAAGAATGCACGGCCTTATAAAGGACCTGCTCAGCTATTCAAGGCTTTCCAATATGGAAAACAAATTTGAAAGAGTGGAACTTAATACCATTGTTAGGGAGGCATTAGATAACCTTAAATCCTCAATTGAGGAATCAAATGCACAAGTAAGCTATAGCCGGCTTCCTGCTGTAAAGGCCGTCAGGGCCCAAATGCTCCAGCTGTTCCAGAACCTGATCAGTAACGCCATCAAATACCGCAACACGCAGAAAAACCCAGAAATTGAGATCGGCTGTACTCAAAACAAGGGGATGCATGTTTTTTTCATAAAAGATAACGGTATTGGAATAGATAAAAGTTATTTTGAAAAAATTTTTGTTATATTTCAGAGGCTGCATGACAGGGGCAGTTATCCCGGTTCCGGGATAGGTCTGACGATCTGTAAAAAAATAGTTGAACGCCACGGCGGCCGTATGTGGGTTGAATCTGAAATCGGTAAAGGCTCGGCTTTTTACTTCAGCCTGCCTTTGCTATGAATGCATTATTCACATAGAAGGATATTCTATGCCGGAAGACATAAAACTTGAAATATTACTGGTAGACGATAATAAGGCTGATATCTGGATGATTGATGATTTCATCCGCGAAAGGAAGCATAACGTTAAACTCACAGTCCTCAGGGACGGGCAGGAAGCCGTTTCATACCTGAATAAGGAATCGGATTTTCAGGATGCACCGGACCCCTCGCTGATTGTTCTGGATCTTAACATGCCCAGGCTCAACGGCAAAGAAGTGCTTTCAAGAATAAGCCAGAACGGCAGGTTCAGCCATATCCCCGTTGTAGTACTTACATCTTCCTCCAACCCGAGGGACGAGGAGGAATGCAGGCAGCTGGGAGCCGACTACTATTTTACGAAGCCGGCTTCATTGGAAGACTACGATTTTATTGTCAGCAGTTTTATCAGGATCGCGCGGCATAGCCGCGAGTCTAAGGACGAAAAGGATTGATGAGCCTCCTGAAGGAAATATTCCCGGCTTTTCAGGGTAGTCCTGTAATACTGTTGCAATTAAATAATTAATTTTATTTCTTATAGTACAAAAGAGACACTAAACGAGGAGAATAGCTTAATGGAAACAATCAGTGCTCTTATGATTGAAGACAGCCTGGGGGATGGTCACTATATCAGCCAGATAATCCAGGAAGAGGAAAAGATAAAAATTACAGTTGAACAGACTTTCCGCCTTTCTTCTGGTCTTGACAGGCTGAGTAAGAATAAATATGATGTCATACTTCTTGACCTTTCTCTACCCGACAGTACCGGGCTTTCCACGCTTACGCGCCTGCTTCAGGATGCCAGGAACGTTCCAGTTGTTGTTATGACCGGTCTTGAGGATGAAGAGCTTGCCTTAAAAGCCGTAAAGCTAGGAGCCCAGGATTACCTCATTAAGTACCAGATTGACTGCCGCACTTTGGTCCGTTCGATATGTTATGCAATTGCCAGGCAGAATACTTCAAAAATTTCTGCGGAGACATGCCTCTGAAAAATTTTTACTTTGAAGCTGAAACTCAATCCGTACAGGTTAAAAAGAAAAAAGCCCCGCCTTTTTAAGGACGGAGCTTCTGATTCTTACTGCAAATAAATCAGACAGTGCAACACAATAAACCGCTGTTTATGTGTGTCTGCATTGCTGTTCCCTTGGCTGTAAGAACCTGATAAGAAGTACGTTTTCATGCCTATAATACTTCAGAAAATGCGCTGCATCAATGTATAAAAATTTCCATAGACAGAAATATCCATGCCTTTGATCCTGAGGCTTTCTTAAAATGAACTTCCGCCTCTTTAAAATTATTATTTGTTTCCGATAATAAATGGATAAATTTTTTTAGCTGGATTAGCAATTAATTCTGAGAAAAATGGCTGAAATTCCAAAATCTGATACTGAAATCTTTAACAACCTTTTTGATAATATACCCATAGGTGTATATATAACTACTCCCGGAGGTGAAATTATAAAAGCCAACAGGGCTCTTATAATGATGATGGGCTACGATTCTTTTGAGGAATTAGCCAAGCTTAATCTGGAGGATGGCGAGCCGCTAAAACATGGCTATTCAAGGAAAAACTTTCGTGAACTGCTGGAAAAAGACGGCGAAGTTATTGGTCTTGAAAATGCCTGGGTAAAGAAGAATGGAGAACGGATTTTCATTCGCGAAAATGCCCGCATAATCAGGGACGGGCAGGGTAACACATTTTATCAGGGGACGATAGAAGACGTTACAGAACGCAAGAATCTTGAAAAAAGCCTCATTGAAAAAGAAAACCGCTTCCGCACTTCAATTGAAAACATGCTCGACTGCTTTGCCATTTTGGAGCCCATTAGAAATGAAAGCGGCGCAATAACCGATTTTGTATTTGAATATGCAAACCAGGCCGCCTGTCGCTTCAGCAATAAAACCCCGGACGAGCTTGTTGGAGGCAGCCTCTTTGAGAACTATCCGGCGCTGAAGGCTGCAAAGCTGTTTTATTTTTACTGCCGGGTCCTGGAAACCTCCGAACCCTTTATAAAGGATTCATTCCTGCTGGGAAATGACTCCGAGGGGTTAAACCCTCAGTATTTCGACATCAGAATTGTTAAACTTGCTTCCGGTATCGCTGTGACATGGCGTAATGTGACAGAGAAAATAAAGGCCGAATCCACGCTGAGAATAAGCGAATCCCGCTACAGGGCGCTTGCAAGCAATTTCCCGAACGGGGCGGTAGTACTCTTTGACCACGATTTCAGATACCTGCTTGCAGAAGGGCAAGAGATAGAAAATGCCGGATTCCAGAGGGATAAAGTTGAAGGCAGATCCATAAAGGAAACATTCAGCCAAAGGGTATGCTCCATCTTAATGCCTCATTATAGCGCAGCCTTAATGGGAGAGAGCAGAATGTTTGAGCTCGAGGGTAAAAACGGGACCTGCTACCTGGTCTATACTATCCCCATCAAAGGTGAAATGAACGAGGTCGTTGCCGGCATGGCGATGTTTCAGAACGTGACTCACATGAAGAATATTGAAAGGGAACTCAAGGAGATAAATTCAAGCAAGGACAAGTTCTTCTCAATTATTTCACACGACCTAAAGAATCCTTTCAGCTCACTTCTCGGATTTTCCGAATTCCTGGCAAGCGATTTCGAACAGCTCTCGGCCGAAGAGGTCAAAACATTTGCCCACAACATTCACAAATCCGCCAAAAGCGTCTTTGACCTCCTGGAGAACCTCCTTCAGTGGTCAAGGCTCCAGACCGGGGGAATGGAGTATTCTCCCGTCAGGTTTAACATCAGGGAGCTTGCAGACGACATATTCAATATTTATGAGATCAGCGCTGTAAAGAAGAAAATCAGCCTGAATATGGATATTGAAGGGATTGTGGAAGTCTATGCCGACAAGAATATGATCGAAACCGTCCTTAGAAACCTGGTCTCAAATGCAATTAAGTTCACGCGTCCAGGTGGCGAAGTGACAATAAGCGCCTGCAGCACAGATTCTAAGGCCATGGTTTGCGTAAAGGATACCGGCGTAGGCATAAGTGCCGAAAAACAGAAAAAATTGTTTTCTATAGGTGAAAAACTCACCACTCCGGGTACAGACAGGGAAAGGGGTACCGGCCTTGGCCTGATCATAAGCAAGGAGTTTATCGAAAAAAATCACGGGACCCTGGAAGTCCAGAGTGAGCCGGAGGAAGGTTCTGAATTCCGCTTTACGCTGCCAGGCTTCAGGCGGGAAATAAAACTTAAGTTCTGAAAAAAGAAACTTGTGCCCTGACCGCATTCCTATCAAATAATGGGATTGACTCTTAGCCACCGATTGCTATTTTTCCATTTGTACATCTCTTTATACCATCTTAGCTTGAGAAGACCTTTCAACCTTAAATTATGGAGGGAGCAATGTCAGAGGGACTAAAAACAACCGAGGAACTGCTGCTTGAATGCAATAAGCTGGCTGCGTATCTGGGTGTCCATCCATACTGCTACCAGGATGAAAGACTAATCCAGATAAACAGGAAGCCTGATCCGATTTCAACCAGTCACGTCGAATGGACGCCTGGTACAAGGAAGATTAACACTAACATTAAGTATTACACCGAGCTTTTTCCTTATTACGAGTGGGAGTCCAGGGAAGTACCGGAACTCTACTTTGATGAGGCAATAAAGGTGCTTTTCCAGCGCATCAAGGCCGACGCCGTAGTTAAAGCCAAAAACGAAATTCCGGATTCCGTCTTAAACCAGATTGCAGCAGACAGGGTGGAGCACATACTGGAAGAAGGGTGATATGGCACAACCCGGGCAATGTGTTCCATAGAACCCTGTCTTATGCATTGCCCGGTCGGATCCTGATTAAGAATAGGTATTACCGGCAGATTCTCTGAGAAGCCGCACAGGAGAAAAATACCTTCCATAAATCCAGTTTTTTTAAGTTTCACTTCATTATAGTTATAAAATGATCTGCCCGGTGAGGAGATTAAAACTGCCACAAAAAATGAAATAGATTATGTGATAAATATAGTATATACTAACATTAGCACGTAAAATCTCAGAGCCGATAATCTTGTGCAGTTTGATATTCGATTAGTTGCATCCGGGGATGAAAAATGAATGAAGATGAAAGTACAATTAAAGTCTCTTTTACTGAAAAAATTCAAAAGCTCCAGGATTATTCCCTCATGGTTGCAGACGTTTTCAGGCTGTCTCCTTCTATCGGGAAGAACCGGGCCTCTGTCCTTTCTGAAATGTATCTGATCGGTACGCAGGCGGTTTTTCTTGTGCTGGTCGGAGGGCTTTTTACAGGGGTGATACTTGCCATTGAGACAGGTCATAACCTGGAAAAATTCGGAGCTACACTGATGATTAGCCGAACCGTATCCTATGGCATGATCAGGGAACTGGGACCCGCCATAACGGGGCTCCTGCTTGCGGCCCGGACGGGGGCCAAGAACACTTCCGAGATCGGAGCCATGCAGCTCAGTGAGCAGATTGATGCCCTTAAAGCATTCGGCCTTAATCCCGTGGAAAAGCTCGTCATTCCTCGCGTATTTGCCGCCCTTATTATGTTCCTGCCACTTACTATGATTGCCGATATGGCCGGAATTCTGGGCGGAATGTTTATTACAAACATGACATTTAATATCGACCTGGCTTATTTCTGGAACACGGCAATTCATATACTTCAATTTAAGGACATTTTTGTGGGTGCTTTTAAGCCCATACTGTTCTCCTTTTTTATTGCCAGCATAAGCTGCTTCTATGGGCTTATTACCAGGGGCGGAACTACAAACCTTGGCAAAAACGCCATACATTCCGTAGTTACTTCTTCAATGGTTGTAATTCTCCTTGACTTCATATTTACAAAGGTTGTATGGGAAATAATGTGAAATGATAGAGCTTAAAGATATATCCCTGCAGCTTAACGGAAAACTTATTCTGGATGAGGTTTCCCTGTCAATTGACAAAGGGCAGACACACGTCATACTCGGCCCCAGCGGCGCCGGAAAAAGCACAATATTAAGGGTGATTCTTGGGCTTTTGCCGATTGACAATGGTCAGGTAATAATTGACGGAAGGGAGATTTCCTCACTGCCGGAAAAGGAGGCTCTGCAGGCCCGCAGGCAGATGGCAGTTGTATTCCAGAGCAACGCCTTGTTTGATTCCCTTACCGTATCCGAAAATACAGCCTACTTTCTGAAGGATTCCGGTTTGCTCGAGAAAAAAGAAATAGATGAGAGCGTAAAAACCGTCCTTTCCTTTGTTAACCTTGATGGAACAGAGGGTCTTTATCCTGATCAGCTTAGCGGCGGGATGAAGAAAAGACTTGCTGTTGCAAGAGCACTCGTAACAAGACCACAAATCATTCTTTTTGACGAGCCTACAACGGGACTCGATCCGATTAATTCAAAGGCAGTATTAAACCTCATTCAGCGCCTTAAGTCGATCGGGACAACATCGGTCATTGTGACGCATATCATAAATGACGCAATAATGTTAGGCGACACACTTTCTATTATTGAAAATGGAAAGATTATTGAGTCGGGTACAATTAAAAAAATCCTTCAATCACAAAACGGTTTCGTCAGGGAATTTTTTTATGAGGTCTATCAGGATTCTTCTTTGTTAAATGAAATTCAGGCTAGGGACGAATGAGCAGACAGAAAAATAATAATATTAAGGTGGGGCTTACGGTTTTGGTGGGACTTGTTGTGTTATTTATTTTTGCAATTCTGGTCGGCACCAATGAGTTTTTGTTTTCCAGGACATATAACCTCTACATTAACCTGAATAATACGGCCGGGCTGGTCGATGGAGCCCCGGTGACATTGGGCGGATATAAAATTGGTGACGTCAGCACTGTAAGTTTTGTATTTGTGGAGAATAAGCCTTCAATACGGGTAAAGCTGCGCATTAAGAATGAGTATAAAAACCAAATAAGAACGGATTCAAAGGTAAGAATTACAAGCATCGGAATTCTTGGCGATAAGTTTGTCGATATTTCAATGGGCAGTCCTGAAACAAAACCCTTGTCTGAGAATTCATTCCTTGAAGTTGAGCCTACTTTTTCGCTGGATAACCTGGCAAAGAATATTGCGCCTAACATGGAAAAGTTTAATTCCATTATGGATAACCTTAAGACGGTAACCGACTCAATTGCAAAAGGGAGGGGAACCATAGGTGAACTGATAAATAACCGCTCGACAGTTGAGGGACTGAATGGCGCAATAAGGAAAATAGACCTTACTCTTAATGCAATTGAAAATAAAAAGGGATCGCTTAACAAATTGCTCTACGATTCAACGCTTTACCACAGCCTTTCTTCCACGGTAATGGACCTTAAAAAAATCAGTGACGGCTTAAACAGAGGGCGCGGTACACTGGGCAAACTAATTACGAGCGACTCTCTTTACGCCAGCCTGGTTAGTTCATCAGGGGAATTAAACCGCTTTATGCGTAAAGCTCAAAACGACAGCACCGTAATTGGAGGCTTAATGGGTGACAGGAAATTATACCGGGAAGTAAACAGCCTGATCAAAGAGCTGAACACGCTGATTTCCGACATAAAAGAACATCCTGAAAAGTACGTAAAAGTATCTGTATTTTAAGGTGCATAAGGCATGAGCCTGTGGAAAAAACACATTAACTCTCATTTGGGCAAAGAAAAATAAAACGTGGATCCTTTCCCAGGCACAGAATTAACCCATATCCTTCCATGGTGCCTTTCAACAATTTTCTTGCATACTGCAAGTCCTATTCCCGTTCCCGGATATTTTTCTCTGTCGTGCAGGCGCTGGAAAATTATGAAAACGCGGTCAAAAAACTCAGGATCAATTCCCATCCCGTTATCTCTTATAGAAAAGACCCATTCGCTTTCTTTTTCTTCGAGCCCCACGTGAATTTGAGGGATAGGTTTATCGCTGAATTTTATAGAGTTGCTTAAAAGGTTCTGGAAAAGCTGTACAAGCTGGGTTCTGTCCGCACGCACGACGGGAAGGCTGTCGTAGGTTATCTGAGCCCCTGATTCTTCAATGCTCACCTGTAGGTTGTCCAGCACGTTGGAAAGGACTTCCATGCAGTCCACGGGCTCAAAAGGTTTGCCTCTTGTAGAAACTCTTGAATACTGCAGGAGATCATTTATCAGGTGCTGCATCCTCTTGGCCCCGCCGGTGATGAAATTCAGAAAATCATCGGCACTTTCATCAAGCTTCCCCTTATAGCGCTTCTCAAGGAGTTCGGCGTAGCTGTGCATCATACGGAGAGGTTCCTGAAGGTCGTGTGAGGCAACATAGGCAAACTGCTCGAGCTCCGTGTTGGACCTCTCAAGCTCCTTGAGTGTCCTTTCCAGCCTTGACTGCGAAAGCTTTCTGTCCGTAATGTCCATTAAAGTCCCGAAGACTCTTTCCGTATTGCCTGAGGTGCTAAAGACAGGCTGTGATATTGTTGCGACATATTTAGTCTTGTTTTTTCCAGTAATGATCCTGTATTCGCTTTCAAGCGTTTTTTTGCCAATAACCGAATCATCTATCAATTTCATCAATTTTTCTCGGTCCGTGGGGTGAACATGCTGAATCCACTCCTCGAATGAGAATGCAGGCATCTGCGTGTCAATTTCAAAGATTCTGTATATTTCCTCTGACCATTCCACCTTATCGTTGTGGAAGTCGACATAAAAGCTCCCGATGTGGGCCAGTTTCTGTGCATCGAGGAGTTTTGTTTCACTTTCCTTTAATTTTCCCAGGGCCTCCTGCAGCTCTTCGAGCGTGATTTTCTGCTCATTAATGTTCGTCGAAGCCCCGAACCATTTAATTATTTTTCCTCCTTCCTGCATCGGGATCGAGCGGCTCAGGAACCAGCAGTAGTCGCCGGTTTTCTGCCTCAATCTGTGTTCAATTTCATAGTCTGCGCCGGTATTAATGGCTTGCAGCCAGGCTTCTTTTGTCTTTTGCTGGTCGTCAGGGTGAATTAAATGGAGCCACTGCCATCCGAGGCTTTCTTCAAGACTGAGTCCGGTAAATTCGGTCCATCTTTTATTGTAATAATAGAGATATCCATCGGGTGAAGTGGACCAGATTATCTGCGGCAGGCTTTCAGTCAAGAGGCGGAAGCTCTCTTCGCTCTGGCGCAGATTCTCTTCAATTATTCTGCGCTTAGTCATGTCAATAGCCATACTTATGACAATGCGCCTGCCATCCGGAAGAGCCCCAAGCGGTGCTGAATAGAACTGCCAGATGAGCTGCCTCCCCTCGCGGGTTCTTACACTTAGCTCCAGGTCGACACTTTTCCCCTGGAGATTATAAAGCCCCTTGATGAAACTTTCCACTTCGGTTTTTCTTCTGCCGTATGCCTTCTGTGTCCATTCCTTAATGGTAGGAATGTCTTCCAGGCTGTATCCGCTCAAATCCGTCCATGCCTCGTTTATAAGCGTAATTTCCCCGTCCTCAGCGTGTATCATGATTGGTATGGGTGAATTCATAATTGCGCGCTTGAAGCGTTCCTCGCTTTCCTTTAGAGCAGACTCGTAATTTTTGCGCACAGAAATATCCTCAATTGTGCTGATGAAAAACCTGAAATTTCCCCCGGAATCATAGGCTCTCGATTTTGTGTTATAACACCAAAGGATAGTTCCATTCTTAAGGATGAAGCGCTTTTCAATTGAATAGGATTCAATTTCTCCGGACTGGAGTCTTCTGAAAAGAGGAAGTTCCTTTTGCAGGTCCTCCGTATAGGTTACATCGTGAAACGTCATGGAGTACAGGTCACTGCAACTGTATCCGAGAATGCTGCAGTACTGCCGGTTAAGCCTGAGATACCTGAGGTCGTTGCTGATGTGTCCGATGCCAATATATGATTGTTCAAACGTGCTGCGGAAGAGGGCTTCGCTTTCTTTGAGCTTTGAATTTGCCTTTTTCCTTTGAATCTGCAGGTATGAAATTGTCCAGATCGTTATAAGATAAAGCGAGACATTAAACAGCGAGCTCCCGGAATCGTAGGGTTCGAATGAGAAAAGGAACTTTAAGACGATGAATACTGAATCGGCCGCTGCTACGGAAAGTATATAAATAATTGTAGTCTCCTGTGCCGGAAGGAGCAGCAGTGGAATTATATACAATAACCAGATGCTGTGCTCAAAGTGTGTACGAATATCCACCAGAAATATCACAACAATAAAGACAAAATTAACCAATATTGTAAAAAAGTAAGCCTTGTTCTTCATATCTGCTTCAAATTACTGTCCGGAATTAGTGAACAAAAAGAGGCAATTAGTTCCTTTTAGGTTAATTTAATGCGGAAACAGAGCTAAAAACAGGGAAATATTCATTCATGGAGGGCTAATACTCCGGGCAGGCGCAATGCATAAATATCCATTGACCTGTAAAGACCATTGAAGTAGTTCAGTTTTCTTTATGCTGGAAACTGTATTTTCTAAAATACACCATTAGTCCAATTAATTGTACATACAATTGAACCCCGCAGGCGAAAAACTCCCGTTCTCAATGGATTAATTAGGGCACGGAAATTGCCCTACCGTAGACAGTGACATTAAGTGTATATTTGCCGGGAGGAAATTCTTAAGAGGGCCGTTTATTATTCCTGTAATTTGAACAGTTTAATCTAAGTTATTATTAAAGCAGTTTTTAGGAGAGTCGTTATGAAAACAAGAAACCTAATATTTGTATTTTCTTTATATGCGGCCATGAACGTAAGTGCACAGCATATAGACGCAGGAATCTCAATTGGCGGAGGGGGAGTGAACAGCTTTTACCTGTCTATAGGTAATTATTTCCGTGTCCCTGAAAGGGAAGTGGTTGTGGTCAGAGAAAGAAGAATTCCGGACGAGGAAATCCCTGTTGTATTCTATATAGCTCAAAGAGCCAGGGTGCCGTACCGCGAGATCATTGGCTGCCGTCAGAGAGGCATGTCCTGGATGGATATTACGTACCATTATAACCTGGGCCCCGATATCTATTTCCCCGGTGAAGTGCAGGGACCTCCATATGGGAAAGCCTGGGGGCACCGCAAAAAAGAAAGGGCTGCATACAGAGATTATGAGATCGTAAATGCCGTAAATTCACGCTTTATGTCCGACTATCATCACTGCTCTCCGGATGAAATACGGCACCTGAGAGGTCAGGGAGTCTCTTACGTGCAGATAAACGACAGGTACGTCGGTAAAAAGAAAGATCACGGGCATGGTAGAGAAAATGTCATTAAAGGCAATCCCCACGTGCAGGAATTTAACCAGGGCTTTGAGCACGGGAAGTCTAAAGACCACGGAAATGGAAATGGCCATGGAAATGGTCACGGACGCGGCCATGGCAGGGACTAGAAAGAAATGCATATAGTTAAAGGATAGATTTATTTTGTGTCTCCCGGCTTCAGGTATTCTCTGCATACAACAGGAAGCCGGGAGAATATTTTTTAGGATAATGCAATGCTGCAGGTAAAACCAGTACTGCTTAAACCTTAACTTTTCCTGCCATCCTTCTCATTACCGTTTTCCAGGATTCGGTGATAAGGAAGCTTTCATCCATATAACTGACCATTTTGACGAAGCGGCTCATGGGAACTGTCAGTGTCAGCATATCCGCCGGCAGGTAGGGCCTTGCCGAAACGTCGAACATCCCGAGTATGCACCTTGGGCTATCGGATTTTAATTCCTTAAGAGCATGCTGTATAATTGAGGAGCAGCCCGAACCCATGGGGGAAATCACGCCGTTCAGGTCCGCCAGGTCGTAGTTTGCAAGCGTAAAAAGGCCTGAGAGGACATCGGGCTTTGCAAAGAAGATCGAGGCCGAAGGCTCGTCAGTTTCTGTCAATTTATCCCATCTCTTAAAAACAAGATACTTTCCCGGAGCGATAAAAGGGGGCTGTGTTTTCATTATCTCTTCAACAAGCCCGGGTGACATTTTATATCTTTCGCCCTGCATTTTGCCTTCAATACCGCATGAAAGGAAGTATTCAAAATCTTTTCTCAGCTTCTGTGTAAACCCGGTATATCGCTTTCCTCCCATGCAGCCTGGAGAATTTTGCGTATAGATGAATGTTTCTCCATGCCTTACGCGCATCAGGTTACCTATCAGGCAGCGCGACTCGCTTCTGGAATTTTTCAGGTCTTCTTCTTTTACTTCATCTGTATAATAAAAAAGTACCGGCAGTTCGGCATTCGGGAAATATTTTTCCCACTGCTTTATGAAATGGTTCTTTAGTTCAAAATCCATCGTAAGCTCCGCTATTTCTTTGTAGGGATTTATAATCAGGCTGTCTCTAAAAACATAAAAAAGCAAAAGAAAATATACCGTACCCTTATTCCCTGAATGAGCCGGGAAATGTGGTGCTTCTCAGTAATATAAAAACTCTAAGCTTCAGATAGCGACAAAAAGCAAATAATAAATCATTCCTGAAATAAGGCAGATAAAAAGAACATCAAAAAACAGATGTTTTAAGCTTTCGCGGTTCATAATTTCTCCTTCTTATACCTATATATATGGTGACGGAAGGCGAATTCGGAAAAATTTTTGAAAAAAAATGAAAAAAGATGATTTATTTTTCGTTTTTAGAAAAATTCGGGGTTTATTCACGGCTAAGACTCAATGGGGCTACATTCATGAACTCCCGTAAGCTGCTTAATGCTCAATTTTTCGCAATGAATTCTCCCACTTCAGCCGTGCCGTTCCTGAGCTCTGCCTTTTCAATGTTCAGCATGTAGCTATTATAGAAGTCATCATCCAAAAGGAGTTTCCTTACCACCACAGGCAGCTTTTTTATATTGCGTTCATAAATACCCAGCCTGTTTTTTACGAGAAATTCCACGTTTCCTTTTTCCTGCTCCCAAATATAATCGTTTACTACGGGTACTTTTTTTGTCATCAGTATCTCCATAAACGTGGATGCCCCGCACTTCGTAATAACCACATCGGAGGCGCTCAGCAGGTTATACACGAAGCTGATGTAGCCGTATACTTTCAAATTGCCGTATTTGCCTTTTTTCTGCAGATCCAGAGCAAATTTGTACAGGTTCTTGTTCTTTCCGCAGACAATTGCCACATCTGCCTCGGGCAAATTTTCCATCAGGCTTTTTAAGATCAGTTCGCCCTTTGGTATCCCGTCGCCACCACCCATGATGAGGACAAGTTTTTTTTCGGCTTCAAAGCCCAGTCTTTTCTTTAAGGCAGGAATTTCCTCTTTCGGCATGGGTCTGGAATATTTCTCATCCAGTATAAAAGGGAAGACATGCACATTTTCGGGCGGAATCTTCTTCTTTAATGCGTAATCTTTGAGCCTCAGGCTGAAGACAACCATGTTCTGCTGTTTATGCAAAAACCATATGGGGTGAGCGATAAAAGGGTCTGTGACAACGGTTATTACAGGGATATCCAGCCCGGTTTCCTGAAGAATATCAAATACGGGTTTGATCAGGAAGAAATGGAATATGACTATCTTACACGGCTTCTCATTTAATATCTTTTCCTTCAGGTAAGGCTTTATTCTTTCCGAGACCAAAAGGGAATTGTACTTTGCAATTCCGATAATTTTATTAATTGCATACAAGAGTTCGTAATACCACTTTGCCTTGCTCTGCAGTATCCGGTAGCCGTCTTCTACAATAAACCTGGCGTAGGCGGGAGCCTCCGCAAGCCCGTCAACCAGAACGGGCTCTATTTTATCGGGGTAGCTTTTTTGAATATAATCCGATACTGATTTTGCCGGAGCCAGGTGTCCTCCTCCTGTTTTAAGGTAAAGCATGAGAAACTTACATTTATGGTCTTCGTGTTCCATTTATCCACTTAAGCTTGTTGACGGTTGTTTAATTACATTTGTTCTATCTGAATACCGGAGAATCCTCTTTTTTCATCGTCCCTGTTTCCAGGAGCTCAAGGATCTTGTACGTGCCGAGTTTCCTGGCCTTCAGGAATCCGGACCACGCGGCTTCAGCCAGGCGCCCGCTGTTGAGGAAGTCAAAGAGCCACTGGTCGGTATAGTCGGGGTTTTCCTGTCTAATGCCGGCATTTATTTCAAGGAGCCATTCGCGGTTAAAAATTTCCTGGGATCCCAGGGCCGGGGTCATTATTACCGGAAGCCCCAGGCCGCTATAAAAAGAAAGTTCACTGGGCTTTGTCCATAATATGTCGGTTTTGCGTATCGTGTCGTTAAATTTCCTGAAATAATTATCTATCGAGGGGTCGTAAATTATTTCTATGTTTTCCCTGGCTTCCGGCAGCTGGGAGACCACGCGCTCGAAATATTGTTTCACTTCTGTTCTGATACCGGCTACAAGGTTGAGTTTAAGCTCGCCCGAAGCAAGTTTTTTCCTGAGGCTTCTGGCAATTCTGCCGCCAATTTCCTTCTGCGCCCCAGCACCTCCCACGCCGTAAGTTACTGTAAGTTTTCGTTCCTGCCTGAACCGGCAGTTCTCCTCTCCAAGGAAGTATTCCACGTTTCTTCCGTGCATGTGACGGAACCTGTTCTTCGGGTCCAGGTAAAAAAGCCTTTGCCCAAGGTCCTCCTTCAGTGTCGTAAGCTCCCTTCCACCCAGGAGGTCATCCGATATGGGGAAACCCGTAAGAAATATCCTTTCATCCGAAACCCCGTAAGCCTTAAGCCTTTGAGCCGCCTTGGCGCAGGGCGCCAAGTACTGGATATGGCTGTCGTAGGGATTTTTTGCAACCCAGACCCTGTTCAGGTCGGCATCGCAAATTATGCAATAAATTTTATCGTAGCCGTTTATGTCGGCTGCAATTGCAGGAGCATAGAAAGAAGTCAAAAGGGGAAGGTGCTTCTGCCTTATTTTTTCGAACATACCCGCACACAGTCCCTTCTTTATCACCGAAAGCAGCATTGAAACCTGCAGCGTCACCTGCGAGAGATCGCGCATCGGGTAGAAAGAAGGAATGTGAAGGAAAGAATCGAGTATTCCGAAAATCGGTTTCCCAATCAGGGGAATGCTTCTTGCACGTGAGAATAATTCATATGTGCCGAGCATCCGACGCCAGAGTTTCCGCTCCGAGGGTGCCGAGAGGTCCGTGGCACCGACAGTGATAATCCCGTTTTCTGCAATTTCCTTAAAAGGGTAAACGGCCCTCTGATGACCGTAGCCCATATCGGCCGAAACGACCCATGCTTTTACATTCTTATTCAGCATCGCCTTGATTATTTATTATTTCTAAGATAAGAAAAAATAAGAAAAATTATTTCCTGAAGCATCAGCTGCTGCTGCTATATCTGATGCAATTCCATTGATCCTCCCTTTAACCTTGAAATTTCGCTTAAACATCAAAATCTTTATTATAAAGTAAAAGGAGGATTGGATGAGAAAAGATATGAAACTCGACAGCGCGCAGCTTGCCTCAAAGATTGAAGCCGATAAGTTCCTGCTTTATCTGGGTGTAGAGTCTGAACTGGATGGTTTTATGCACAGGCTGATTGAATTAGGAGACCTTAAAAAAGGAGAAGATTATATAATTTATGAAGATCCCGTTGAGGGAAGGAATATAAAAGAATATTTCATCGGCTATAATGCCGTGGAATTCTTGCTGAGGATAATTAGGGGAGAGGCCGGAGTAACAAACGTGGGGCTCTTCAGGGAAATACGTGCCAATTCCAGGTCAGTAGATAAAGTCGAAGATTATTTCAACAAGCTGAAAAGGAAATATCCGGAACTAAAGGAAGGTTATATCCCTTCAGCCGAGGAGGAGGATAGAATACACGACCTTAAAAGCCGGGCCGTAAAGGAGATAAGGCATATTATCGACATGGAGCAGGGCTGAAGAAAGAGAACCAGGAAGATTGTAAAACTAAGTAATGGAAAGCCCCGTTAAAAGGAAACGGGGCTTTCCATTATTTATTTGTCCGTCTAGAAGGTTACTCTGTTCTTCAGATTGTCTATCACGTCGCGGGAAATGCCCGGAACGTTATTCAGATCATTCCAGCTTCTGTAAGGGCGGTGATTGACGATATCCTGAGCTCTGTCCCTTCCCATGTTAGGAAGACTGGCCAGTTCATCGACGCTGCAGTTGTTGATGTTGATCATGTTTTGCGATCCTTTTCCTGGTGTTGCCATAGTGTTATCCTCTCTTTTTGTTTGACAAATAAGTTAACCTTTAGAACTGCAATTGCACTTTGCTTAGAATTATTGCAAAGCGCAAGTTTGCGGACGTTTTAAGGCAGTCCGCCGACCTTTTTTTAGATACTGTTGGAATTCCTCCTTGTTCAACTAAAGCATTTATTAAAATGCATCACTAGAGAAAGAATTACGTCAATAATTACAAAGTTTCAAGTGACAAAATTATTACGAATGAAATCTTTGGAAGGGCAGCAGACAAAACTTAAAAAAACGGAATTCCGACATTTTTAATTGCAAATAATTCACGCCAATATTGTCTGTAAATGAGGTTTTGCATGTACATTTTTCTTCGTTAAAATATGTCTCTGAAAATTGTTTTGGAAAAATAAATGTGGGTGCAAAAATTTTGCCAGTCCTTATCGTCATTTAACGGCTAAATGTTTAGCGCCTTGCCATAAAGCCCGAAACGAGACTGCGGATCATGACGTCTCTACGTAATTTTTGCCTTCGCTGCATAATTTAATTATTTAATTGTTGTAGTTTAGTTATAGAATGAAGGCGGGAAAACCTTCCCATAAAATTGGGCAGCCTGATTTACTCTGGGACTTAATAAGTGTGCAAGAAGCCCTGAAGGATCTGTATTTCTTTCCAGGGCTTCTTGCACTTTAGGTTTCAACGTGTGAGTACTACAATTTATTTTCTATTTCCAGAGCCTGTCGCCTGCAGCTCTTTGGAGCTGATAGCGGCTCATGATATTTTTATAGATTATCTGCAGTTCGGAGAGTCTTGCCTCGGTAAGTTCCGTCTGCGCATCCAGAAGATCCAGGTTGCTGATGATGCCGTCCCGGTACTGGAGTTCGGCTCTTTGCAGAGCTCTCTTAGCGTGGTCGACCTGGACTTTTACGGTGTTCAACTGTGCCTGTGCGGCATTGATGTCTGAAATGGCGCGGCTTACTTCGCTTTTTATTCCGAGCTCAACGTCACTTGTGTGGGCAAGTGAGGACTGGAAATTTGCCTCGGCTTCTTCTGTCTGGTACCGTGAGCGCTCTCCGTTGTAGATGGGATACCTGAAGATCAGTCCTGCAGTCCAGTTTCCCCTTAAAACATCGAGGTTTGGGATGTATCCGTTCTTAAGGCCGTATGTTGCGCCAAGGCTTACTGTAGGCTTATCCGACAAGCGGGCTGCAGCTATCTGTTTATCAGCGCTCGTCTGCAGGTCGTGTGCCAGCTTTACTTCGCCTCTTTGACTCATTGCAACGTTTATAAGCGAATCTGCTTTCAGGTTCCCGGGAATGAAATTGAAATTTCCTGTAATCTTAAGAGGTGAGGCTTCAGGAAGACCCATAAGGCTTCTTAGCAGAATTTCCTGCTTATTGATTTCATTCATAATGTCCGTCCTCTGGTTTAATGCCGAGGATACTCTGACCTCCGTAGTCGATACGTCAAAATCCGTTGCTGTTCCCGAGGCAACCTTTGCCTGCGTCACCTTGAGGTGGCCGTTTAGATCGGCTATCTGCTCATCCTTGACAATGAGGCTTTGCCTTAAGAAGAGCACCGAATAAAAAGCCTGAACGGTCTGGTAAGCAAGATTTGTTTTGATAATTTCAAGATTATCCTCGGCGGAAGCTTTATACGAGGCCGTCAGGTCGCGCAGCGCGTCACGCTGTCCGAAATCGTAGAGCAGGTGCCTTATGTTAAGGTGGGCGTCATAGTTATTTTCGGGATAAAGCTTTGCCGAGAGGCCCCCGAACTCAAATGACGGCACAGGTCCAATCCTTTCGTAAGAGGCGTCTGCCTCAACCTCGGGTGAATACGAAGTATTCTGCTGTTTTATTCTTGCCTCAGCCGTGCCGATTAAGCCGGAGGCTTGTTTTATGGACGGGTGATTTTTCAGTGTGAGCTCAATTGCCCCGTTAATATCAATAGAATCAGCAGAAACTCCCACTTGCTGTGCGTGTGTATGATGTGAAAGAACAATAAGAACAAGTAAAGCCAAAAATGTATTTTTCATCAATTCCCTCTAAACTAAATTTCTCCGGTTTTAAGTAACTTTCTGGTGACAAGGGAAAATTGAGTACTGAAGACAGTACATATTTCTCTCTGTCCAAACTTTTATTATTCCATTGCCGCAGCGTGTTCGCTTTTTTCCCCCTTCTTCTTTTTATACTTCAGGAAGAATAGCGGTATTAAACAGAGAGTTGTAATTCCAGCTGCCAGCAGGAAAGCGTCATTTATGGACTGCACGAAGGCCTGGTTTGCAACGTGCTGCGCAATAAGGGCTTTTGCCCTTGTTGCAACTTCGCTTCCTGCTCCGCCAACAGACATCTGTACGAACTGACTGATTCCATGTTGCACCTGCTGGAAGAAAGGGGAATACTGATTTACAGCTTCTGCATTTGCAGCCGTATGGAAAAGCACCCTGCGTGTAAGCATGGTTCCGAAAATTGCGACCCCAAAGCTTCCTCCTATCTGCCTTATTACATTAAACAAGCCAGAGGCCTGAGCCATTTTTTGTTTTGGCATATCAGCCAGCGCTATGGTGCTTAAAGGGGTGAACATCATTCCCATTGCCAGCCCCCTGATGTATAAAGGGAGCATTATCTGCGCGTGCTCTGAGAAGAGTGAAAGAAAATTGTTCAGGTAAAGGCTGAAAGCCAGGAGCACCAGTCCTATAAATGCCGGAATCTTTGGGTTAATCTTGTCGGCAAAGTACCCTGAGACGGGGGAGATTATCGCCTGGAGAACGCCGACAGGAAAGAAAACCATTCCTGCCTGAAGGGCAGTATAGTTAAGGGAGTTTTCCAGAAAGAGCGGAAGAAGGAATGTGCTCCCAAAAAGTCCCATGCCGAAAATGAATAAAATGGCATTTGTAACAGAGAAGTTAAAATTCTTCAAAAGATTTAACTCGATCAGCGGATGCTCTATTGTCAGGTCGGTCGCCAGAAAAACCGCAAAACCGACTATTGAAAGGGCAAAGGATGTGAGTATAAAAGGTGAAGTCCACCCGCCCGTATTCCAGGAAGCATTTCCATTTGAGAGTGCAAGAAGAAGGAACGTCAGAAACACGGTCATGGAGAAAAATCCCAGGAAATCAAAAGAGCGCGTGTGCTCGGTTTTATATTCCCTTTGTATGATATAGGTTGCAGCCATGCCAAGAATGCCAACCGGAACGTTTACGTCAAAAATGGAGTGCCAGCTGTAATTATCTATCAGGTATCCGCCGATCATTGGACCCAGTGATACGCTTGCTGCGGCTGCTATGCCCCAGAAGCCGAGCGCGATGCCC
The DNA here is from genome assembly GCA_025612245.1 of Ignavibacteria bacterium. Classification (GTDB taxonomy): domain Bacteria; phylum Bacteroidota; class Ignavibacteria; order Ignavibacteriales; family SURF-24; genus JAAXKN01. Next base: position 392,984 of record JAAXKQ010000001.1, on the reverse strand, counting down.
CTTTTTTCCGGAGGGAATTCACGCGTTACAATAGCCATGCCGACTGGCATAAGAAACCCGGCACCGGCGCCCTGAACAAGGCGGAATGCGATAAGCGCGTTTTCATTCCAGGAAATGCTGCATAAAAAAGAGCCGAAAGTAAAGAGGAACAGGGCTAAGAAGTAAGTCCTCTTGTACCCGAAATGGTCCGCAACCCAGCCCGAGGTGGGGAGCATAACGGCAAAAACCAGGAGGTAGGCAGTAAGAACCCATTCGATTTTATCCACGCTTGTCCCAAATGCCGTCATGATTTTTGTCAGACCCACGTTTACAATCGTGGAATCGAGTACGGCCATAAATGTGCCAACCATGATATTTGCCAGCACCCACCACTTGTAAGATGGATGCTCCTGGTCAAGCCTTAGGATGCCTTTTTTTCTGTGCCTTAGTTCATTCTGAGGCATTATTTAACACCACCTTCCTTAATCCTTACTTCGGCACTCATTCCCGGAAGCAGGGCAAATTTCCCCTGTGTTTTCCTGGAATCTGCCGTCCTACCCTCGATGGATATCTTTACGGGAACGCGCTGCGTTACTTTTGTAAAGTTCCCCGAAGCATTGTTAGGTGGTATAAGAGAAAACTGGCTCGCCGTATTAGAGCCAATCTGGAAAACCTTGCCGTAAAATTTCTGATCAGGATATGCGTCAATGTCAATTTCGGCATAATCACCCGGCTTAATGCTTGAGACCTTTGTCTCTTCAAGCTGGGCAGTTATCCAAATATTTTTTGTGTCGTATATGGTATATATGGGCTGCCCCGGCTGAACTACGTCGCCAGCAAGTACCCATCTTTTTGCAATTACGCCGTTCATGGGAGAAAGTATAATCCCGTTTAGAAGGTTTGTCTGAATTACTCCCAGCTGGGCTTTTGCCGTTCCTACTCTGGAAACTGAAATGTTATATTCCGCCTGGGCCGCCTCGAGGGCACGAGCGGCGTGGTCGTACTGCTCTTTGGGAATAATGTTATTCTGAAACTGCGACTTTGCCCTCTGGAAGTCGTCTTTTGCTTTTTCAAGGTTTACTTTTGCAAGTGTAATGCTTTCCTGGGCGTTGTTAATTGAGGCCGCGGCCGATTTTCCCTGCGCCTGAAGGTCGGACCTGTCCAGCATAACCAGCTTTTCATCCACCTTTACCGTATCGCCTTCATCAGCAGCAAGAGAATCAATCCGCCCAAGCATCTTGGAACTCAGGGTTGCCTTATTGCCGTCGATATAGGCGTCGTCTGTTGAAATGTATCCCTGCTGTCCCATATACCAGTAAATGCCCAGGGCAACCAGCACAAGAAAAATGAATAGGGGGATCAGTACCCGTTTCTTTTTATAGACCGGTGTAGATTCAATCTTAGCTTCACCGTCATCTTGTTGATTTTGTCTGTGTCTTTTTAGTTTTATTTGCTGCATACTATCTTCCAAAGCTTAATTCTCCTTCATTCTAAAAATCTATGGCTTAAGTCCGGATATAAAAATGTCAATTGTCAGTAGCATTTCACTGAGAAGCTCACGGTATGTCTTGTTATCCATGGTACTTGCCCCTGCAATTGTCCTCACCATTCGGAGCCTCAGTCCGTGAAGCACGTGGAGCAGAACCTCGGGCACGCGTTCATCCATGTCGCTTTTGAATTCCCCGGAAATCTTCCCTTCGTTTATAATATTTTTCACTATTGTCAGTTCCTGCTCTCCTAATTCCTCAAAAAGATTCCTGAAAATTGACTTTTTCTCAAGGAAGGAATGAACAGTCAGCGTCCCCAGGTTAACTAGCTCCTGGAAGAACTTTAACCTTTCCTCGACGTACGAGTAGAGCTTTGCGGTTGCCGAAGTCTGTTTATCCAGAATTTTCCCGACTTTTCTGACAAACTCGTCTTTTTCAGACATCATTGCGGCCTTAAAGAGGCTTTCCTTGGTGGGGAAGTAGTAATAAAGCGAGGCTTTCCCCATTTCCACGTCCTCTGCTATGTCCTCCATTGTGGTCTTTGAAAACCCGTAACGAGCAAAGATCTGCCTTGCAGCCTTTAGGATCTGCTGCTCTTTTTCCTTTTCTTTAGCTAATTGTTCACTCATATATCTATTCGACTATTTTACTTGAATAGTCGAAAATACAGAAATATTACCCGATAATCAAGTACTAAAAACAGGTTGCCATGAATGGAAAATCGTAACGGGAAAGACACTATTTCTTTCCCGTTGCTATTTATTTTCAGTATAGTTATTTTTCCTGACAAATAAGGAGTTCTTAAAAACCGCAAAACATATGAGGGACTTTATGCAGTTAAGATGCATCATTCTTGCTGTAGCTTGCTTTCTCGTTTTCTCATCTAATGCCTTTAGCCAGAATAACACGGTTAAAAGCAAAAGCCACTCTTCAAGTTCTGAAAGGACGCTTAATGCCAAGTACCGCCGTTCTTTACGCATGACGGACCTGAGGATACAAAGGCTGAAAGCCCAGGAAGAGCGTATAATTAACAGAATTGCCAGGCTGGAGAAGGAAATTAAGGACTCTAAAAAGCAGAAGGCCCAAATCCGCAAGGAAATTAAGGAACTCATTGGTCAAAGCATAAAGCAGAAAAAGGAAGAGAAGGATTTAATTAAACAAGACCAGAAAGAGCAAATAAGCCGGAAAGACAAAGAAATTGAATCCCTCAGGAAAATGCAGAATGAAATGGAGAAGGATTAGCCTGAGAATGCCTTTTACCTGGTGATTCTCCCGGGTTAAGTTTCAGACCCCGGGGCTAAATTTCCACCGGGAAATGTTTGACCATAAAAACCGCGCGGTAAATGGCATCAATTTCCGACTGTTTGACCGTAAGGGGTTCATCCTTAAATTCAGATGTATAAAACTGCACCCATTCACCGGGTAGCTTCCTGTAGTATCTGATAAATTGCCTGGAGGATTTAAGCCTGCAGGCTACAACCGATCCGTTCGTATAATCCGCTTCAATGTCTATGAGGAGTTTATCTCCCTTGCTTAAGATGCCGTCTATATTGTCCTCAGGCACAATAATGGCAAAACAGTTTGTCTTCTGCGCATAGGGGAGCCTTATGGTTCCAATGATATTTTGTGTATGAAAAATTTCGTTGCCGGGGAGGATCTCAGAGACGATGGGGAACTCATTACCCTCGATTCTGAAGAGTTCCAGGTTCCTATGTGAGAGGTTCTGCGTGTACCTGACCTTGTTAAGATCTGAGTCATCAATTTTAATGTCGAGGGCTTCTTCGAGCTTTTTTATTGTCGACTGCCGGGGCCTGCTTGTAGTTCCTTTCTTCAGGTTATAGATAACGCTCCTGTTTAAGGAAGTTCTCTTCTCCAGTTCAGCTCCGCTGACCCTGAATTCTTTTTCCAGGCGAAGGATGAAATTCTGCCAATTCATAGTGTTATAAAATTGTTACTGAAAGTTATCCAAAAGAATTTTTATTGGCAAGCTGCATTTACAGAAAGCATTCTCTTTGCCTTAACGTGTCCCTTTCCTGCCGCCATTTCTTCCTGCCTTGAAAAATAAGCCCTTATTCCGTAATAATTTATTATATGTCGTGTTCTCTCAAATATATGAAGGGTAGGATAGGGAAATATGAAAATTAATTTCAAGGTTACCTGGGACGTCATTAAGCAGGTCGTAGATGAATACAGCGACAATAAGACTCCAAAGCTGGGGGCGGCGCTTGCATATTATACGGTCTTCTCTCTGGCCCCGCTGCTGGTTATTGCCATTGCCGTGGCAGGGTTTGTATTCGGCTCCGATGCAGCTGCGGGCAGGATCTATGAGGAGATGCGGGGGCTAGTAGGAGGGCAGGGGGCGGAACTGATGCAGACGGCAATCCAGAAAAGCTCCAGCACATCCACCGGAATACTGGCTACAATACTTGGCGCAGTGACACTGGCTATTGGTGCCACGGCTGTTTTTATTGAGCTTCAGGATTCGCTTAACATTATCTGGAAGGTTAAGCCCGTTCCCTCAAATGCCATCTGGGGTTTTCTTAAAACCAGGCTCGTGTCTTTTGCGCTTGTTGTTGCCATGGGATTTTTACTCCTGGTTTCGCTGCTTATCAGCGCGGCGCTTTCAGCTCTCAATGCATTTATGAACAGCCTGGGGTTTATTCCCGTCTTTGTGCTTCAGATCATAAATATTGTAATAAGCCTGGGGGTCATTTTTGCACTCTTTGCCCTTATATATAAAGTTCTTCCAGATGTGGAACTAACCTGGAAGGAAGTAAGATTTGGGGCTATTGTAACTGCCGTACTTTTCCAGATCGGCAAGTATCTGATTGGGCTTTATCTTGGAAGCAGCTCAATTAGCTCAACCTACGGAGCCGCGGGCTCGCTTGCAGTTATGTTGGTTTGGATTTACTATTCCTCGCAGATATTATTCCTCGGGGCAATTCTGACGTACGTCTATGCCATCCGATGGGGCTCGGGCATAAAACCTTCCGAGCATGCGGTAAAACTGCACACAGAGACAACCGAAGAAAAGCCCGGGGATTCGCAGGTAGACAACAAGGCACAACAGGATATAAAATCCAGGGCCGGCTAAGGAATGAAAAAGGCAAAAGTAAAAGTTTATCACCCTTACTTTTGCCTTAAAAACTTTTATCCCAGGTACATCCTGATTGCAGCACTGTTTGACCTGATTTTGAGTTTTCTAATGGCCTTATCTTTGATCTGCCTTATTCTTTCTCTCGTAAGACCCAGCATGTCTCCGATCTCTTCAAGTGTAAGAGGCGTATCGCGGTCAATTCCGTAATAGCACTTTACAATTAAAGATTCCCGTTCAGAAAGACCTTTAAGCGCGAGGCGCAGGTCCTTTTTCAGAGATTCTTTCATTATTGAAAAGTCCGGCAGCGCATCGCCTTCCAATGGAATGGTGTCCATCAGGCTGCTGTTATTCATATCGTCCTGGAAAACCGGCATATCGAGCGACACGTAGCGTCCTGAATTTTCCATGATGCTGTCAATGTCCTCAATATGCATGTTTAACTCGTTTGCCAGCTCAGATATGCTGGGCTTGCGCTCCATTTTCTGCTCCATGGAATTGGCAGTTTTTAAGACCTTGTTCAGGTCGCCAATCCTGTTTGCCGGCAGCCTTACGATTCTGGCCTGTTCCGAAATGGCCTGCTGTATGGACTGTCTGATCCACCATACAGCATAAGAAATGAACTTGAATCCGCGGGTCTCATCGAACCTTTCTACGGCTTTGATCAAACCCAGGTTTCCCTCACTGATCAGATCGGGCAGGGATAAGCCCTGGTTTTGATACTGCTTGGCTACGCTGACTACAAACCTTAAATGCGATTTTATAAGTGCGTCAATTGCATCCTTATCACCATTTCTGATCCTCATTACAAGCTGTAGCTCTTCCTCTGAGGAGATAAGTTTTGCTTTACCAATTTCCTTTAGATAGGTATCGAGAGAGTGATCTCTGTGTAGGGCATACTGTCTTCTTATCTTCATCTACTCCCCTCGCTGTTAGTTATTCAATGTGTATTTATAAGAACAAAAGTTGTAAACGAACAAATAACCAAACCAAAGAGAACCTGTATATTATTATAATTTATGAATTTTTATCTAAGATGCCATAAAAATCTGCTCGGAAGAAAAAAAGCATTTACGTGCAAATAAGCTTTTGCCGTAAGACAACAACGAATGATGAAACTGACATTTCTGTAAACCGAAAAATGGCATTGCATGCCGCATTCTTACAAGCTATAATTAAATATGGGAAGAACAATCAGGAAGGGACAGTATCCTATTCTTTCCATGCAGTTTATTTGGCAGATGTTCTTGTCAGTTATTCTTCATATCCGGCTTTTTCCGGCTAACGGATAGGTAAATCAAGGAAAGGATAACGTTTTATGTGGCTTATTATCATTGTTTCTTTGGTCGTTTTAATTGCAGCAGGCTTAACTGTTTTCTACATTATAGGCAAGAAAACCTTTGAGGATGAATACCCTATAATATAATATTTTATTGACATTACAGACCTTCACCTCCGGGAAAAGGCAGAGAGCATTCATTAGTGCTTTTTCTGCCTTTATTATTGCCATATCCATTTTAATTTTTACTTTTAATTGATTTTCCCTCCATTTTAGGTTTTACTTAACGGTTAACTTTCAGTAAATTATGTATATAAATCCATAATTTGATATAAAGGAGTCAGTTTAAGTGCCAGATAGCAAAGATATGTTGGAACAGAAAAACAGCGACGATTCAGATTCTCTTAACAGGGCGGGTGAAAATTCAGAGAATTTCCAGCCCCAGACGACGACAACCGGGGAGGGGAAAAAAGTCCTTATTTTCCAGGACCCTCTTTATTCCCGCGAGAAAAAAAGCGTCGTCAATTATGCTGTTTTCCGGGGGAAATGGGAGTTTGAGAATATTGAAGAACCCGATGACGTGGATCCTGAAAAATGTGCTGTGAAGTTTAGTCCTACTACCGAGGGCGCCCAGTTTATCATTACTTTTAAGTCCTATAAAGACAGGCTTGAATTCATGGATTCCATATACAGCGAAAAGGAATTAAAACAGACGGGCAGCGGCGTTCAACTGGAAAACCTCGCCAATTCAAAAGTCCTTAAAACCACAGGAGGCCTTATAGGGCTTTCAATTGCGGGCTATGGCTTGTATAAGCTCTTCGGCAAGAAAGGCAGCGACTAAGTACCAACTCAATTATTTAGAAAGGGGATAGAGCCCTGTTTTAAGACGGGGCTTCCCCTTTTTTTTACTCTTCTTTATCCGGATTTTCAAAACCTTCTCTGGTAAGAGGATTCAGACGTTTATCTCTATGGAGATTTCCCGTTTTTCTATCTTAAGTTATTCCTTTTGAATTTCTGCTAAGTAATTACAGGTACTCCTTTTTTGCCGCATATAGTAAAAAGGACCTAAAGCGTTTAATTTTGCCCTAAGTCCTTTTCTTTTTTTAAAAAGAGGTTTTCCTAAAAGCTGAGGCCTTAAGACGCTATCAGCTGAAGAAGATTGGTGGTCTGTATGTTGTCGTTACGGACAGCCTTCATGGGGCCGCGCGGTCCTCTTGAGGTTTTTACAGTTACGGACATTTGCATTTTGGTTGATGTCTTGGAGTTCTGGACGCATCCTTTTACGACGTTAAAGTAAATTTTGCCGCTTCCTTGTGCCTCAGGCTTCTTAAAGTCGTAGTCAACGCCGCCCTGGCTTACCTTATTTTTTCCCTTGGAGACAATCTGCAGGCCGGCTTCAATTACGGCAAGCCTGTTGTCGTTACTCTGCAGCTTTTCAAAGTTAACAAGCTTGTACTGTGCAATATTCTGTATGTCAAAGACTCCCATTCTGCTCGGATAGTCGAAGTGCCATGCTGAATCCTTAGCCACCTTGTTGCTGGGCAGGGACCTGAAAATTTGCTGCAGGAGCGGTTTTAAGGCGCCTTCGGAGATATTGCCCTGGAACTGACGCTTCTGTTCTGCGTTTACGGAATCCTTAAGTCCCTGAATATCCAGGTACTTGTCTACTATCTTATCCACGCGGTAGATTTCAAGAATTTCACCCTTGGGGCTCATTCTGAAATAAAAGGGGTTATTTAAGACGGCTTCATAATCGACAAATCGCTTGATCGAGTTCGGGTCTTTCAGTTTTCCTGATTCGTATGAAATCCTCTGTCCGTTAGCCTCCTGATCGAGCTTTGCCCATTTAATGGTGGCCTTTATGTCCATTATCTTATCGTTATCCACTTCTTTTACATCCATATCGACAATATAAGAAACTGTCTGCGACCCGGCATTTTTTACCACCGAATCGGCCGAAACGGATTGAACCTGTGAAGTAGTGCTTGTAAGCTTATAGGTCAGGTGCTGGTCTTTCTTCAGCGTATAAACCAGGTCCAGGTCCTTTGGCGGTGCGTCATCGGGCACAGTTTTCAGTACAGCAGACGTATCGCTTTGTGCGGCGGCTTGCTTATTTTCTTCTTTCTTTCCGCAGCCGAAAACGAAAAGGGAAATAAACAATAATACAAAGATGTTCTTCATTTTTTACTTATTCCTTAAAATTTGCAAAATCCGGATAAATTCAAATAAATGCTATTTGAACAGTCTTATTCAAGAGCCGGAGTTTCGGACACTTAAACATACTGAGATCCGTAATTGTTTCGGATAAAAATTTGCCATACCTAGTAAAGCAGGTATTTCTTTCTTAGTTTCTTGAATGTATTAAGTTCCTTCTGCCAGCCCTTAATTATCTCAGAGGCGGTTTTATTGGCCAAAATATTTTCTCTTACAGATTTATCGCCGCTAAGGCGGTCAAACCTGGAGTCGCTGAATTTGAACTTTTCCGGATAAAGCTTATGTATTGCGTATATCAGCTTTATGCCGAATTCTACGGGTTCAAAGGCTTTCCTGTCTGTTACCTTAATTTTAAGCCCGTTTACGCTTTCACCCTGAAATTTGGGCTGGCTAGCCATGTTTGGAATTTCAACCGGCGTATACACAGCATTCTCAAATTCTGCACCTTTTATTCCGAGCTTCTGCAGTTCACTTTTCAGCTCATTGGAATTGATATATGGGGCACCAAAGGTCAGAAAAGGCGCCTGTGTGCCGCGTCCTTCAGATACATTTGTCCCTTCAATAAGGCACATGCCCGGGTAGACAATTGCCGTTTCGAGGTCGGGAATGTTTGGTGAAGGCTTTAGCCATTTTAAGCCGGTTTTGTCGTAGTAGTAATCCCTTTTCCAGTTCTCCATTTTTACTACGGTCAGCTTGGCCTTAAGGTTTTTACCCAGCATTCCGGATTCATTAAAAAGAGTAGCCAGTTCGCCAATTGTAAGTCCGTGCATAATTGGAATGGGTGCTATCCCGACGAATGAAGATACATCTTCTTTTCTTATCGGGCCGTCTACCTTTATGCCTGTAATGGGGTTGGGCCTGTCGAGGACTATTACCGGTATGTTGTTCTCGGCGGCAGCCTGAACCGTATAGAAGAGGGTTGAAATGAACGTATAAAACCTGGCGCCGACGTCCTGAATGTCATAGACAAGAACGTCCACATCTTTTAGCATTTCCTTTGTAGGTTTATTAACCTTTCCGTAGAGGGAGTAAACCTCAATACCCGTCTTGTCATCCTTACCGTGGGAAATCGTGGCGCCGTCGGGTGCATCGCCCCTGATTCCATGCTCGGGACCGAATAAGGCAGAAATTTTTACGTCTTTTCTGTGGAAAAGTGTGTCTACCAGGTGAGTTCCGTCTGAAAGCAGGGCAGAATGGTTTGTTACGATGCCAAGTCTTTTTCCCTTGATGAGATCCATCTGCCTGGAGAGCAGAACATCAGCCCCAGGAACTGTTTTTCTTTCAGTGGATTTTTTCTGCGCAGAATAAAGCGTAGAAGCCAATAAAAACGGGACCAGTATATAAAGCCATATTTTCATTTTGAGCCAACCTTTTTTAGAACTTAATGAATAAATTTATGAAGCACTAATATCTTTCAGAAATTTTCCTGCAAGCAGCCAGGCTGCCAGGCTTAATCCGTCCCAGATGAAGTTAGTGTCAATGAGCTCTTGAATTTCGGAATAGGATTTGGGGATAATTTCAAACTCCTCTGTTTCATCCGCCTTCAAAGGGGAATAAGAGAGCCCGCGTGCGATAAAAACCGTGCACATTTCGTCGCTTGCTCCCGTATAGGGTGAAAATTCTCCTGCTTTTTCGAGTCCTGACGCCGTAAAGCCGGTTTCCTCCCTTAATTCCTTGATGGCATTTTCTTCAAAAGAAAGGCCTTCTTCCACAGCGCCGCAAGGGAATTCAAGGCTTTCTTTCTGGTTCAGATACCTGAACTGTTTTACCATCAGAATCTTTCCATCGTCTGTAACTGGAATGACCATCGAAGAGCCGCCGGTGTGTACGTAGTGGTACTGGCCGCGGCTGCCGCCTTCAATTTCAAATTCATCAAGGCGGTAGCTCCAATGGTCATTTTTTATTACTGTCCTCTGTGAAATCCTTTTCCAGCGTTTTAGATGCATCAGTCGTTGTAGTTTTCCAGTAATTCTTTTCTTGGGAAAAAATGCGCTATTTCAATGGCTGCATTTTCATCTGAATCAGAACCGTGTACTATATTAAACTGCTTACTCTCGGCAAAGAGCTTACGGATTGTACCTTCGGCTGCTTCTGACGGGTCGGTCGAACCGATGAGCTTTCTAAAATCGGCAACTGCATTCTCTTTTTCAAGCGCAATTGGAACGCACGGACCTGATGTCATAAAGTCGACCAGGCTGTTGAAAAATTCGCGCTCTTTATGCACTTCATAGAATCCCTCAGCTGCTGCCCTGGACAAGCGGGTCATCTTCATGGCCTTGATCTTAAAACCAGCCTCGGTGATTTTAGTGATAACTTCTCCGATGAGGTTTTTCCTGACGCAATCAGGTTTCAGTATAGCAAGTGTTCTGTTTCCCAAATTATCTCTCCATTTATTTTCTTACTTCTTTTTTGAGACTGTCTTAGTCTTTAATGTCTTTTTCATGCTACCGGCAGTCTTAGCCTTTTTCCTGACAACAGCGGTGGTCCTGGACTTCAGTGCTGCTTTTGCAGTTGCACTGGTCTTTGTGGCTTTCGTTTTGGGAGCAGCGGTGGCTTTTACGGCTTTCTTTGCTGCAGGTTTAACTTTTAGGCCGGCTTTTGTAGGTGCTTTTGTCAATGTCCTGGATTTAGCTACAGCCTTAGGGGCCGGTTTCTGTCCGGTCTTTATCTGTTGTTTTGCCTTTGTCTGTTCCAACGCCTTTTTCATTGTAATGCCGATTTCGGCAGGGGATTCAACAACCTTAATCCCGGCTTTTTTCATTACGGCCATCTTTTCAGCTGCCGTGCCTTTGCCGCCTGAAATGATAGCTCCTGCATGTCCCATTCTTCTTCCTGCCGGGGCGGTACGTCCGGCAATAAAGCCAACAACGGGTTTCTTTACAAATTTCTTTATGTATTCGGCAGCCTCTTCTTCGGCGCTTCCGCCGATCTCACCGATCATTACAATTCCTTCGGTTCCGGGATCTTCGTTGAAAAGCTTTACTATGTCGATAAATTTGCTTCCTATTACCGGATCGCCGCCGATACCAACGCAAGTGGATTGGCCGATCTTAAGGTCGGATAATTGCTTTACGGCTTCGTAGGTGAGTGTGCCACTGCGTGAGACTACACCGACTTTGCCGGCTTTGTGTATGAAGCCAGGCATGATGCCTATTTTTGCCTTTCCCGGCGAAATAACTCCCGGGCAGTTTGGCCCTATAAGCCTGACGTCTTTGCCCTGGAGTGAGTTGTAAACTTTTACCATATCTGCCACGGGAATCCCTTCGGTAATACAGATAATCAGTTTAATTCCGGCGTTAGCTGCCTCCAGAATTGCATCGGCGGCGCCTACAGGCGGTACGAAAATTACAGAAGTGTTTGCCTTCTGCTCTTTTACTGCTTCTTCAACAGTGTTATAAATCGGAATACCTTCAAAATTTTGTCCGCCCTTGCCAGGTGTCACTCCGGCTACGACCTTAGTTCCATACTCAACCATTTGCTGTGTGTGAAAAGAGCCTTCGCCTCCGGTAATCCCCTGGACTACAAGACGTGTTCTGTTATCAACAAGTATACTCATTTTGATTTCCTTATTATGTATAACAAAGTTGTTTTTGATTTCAGTAAAGATAATGATAATCGGGCTTAAATGCTAAATATCTTGCGGTTTGTGCTGCCTAATCTGAACGCTAGATTTGCCTCGTTTTATGGTTTTTGTGCAGGGAAGTTTCTACGATAAAATGGGATATACTCAGGACGAAAAAGTGTAGCCCGGGAGCGATTTTATTGTCCTGTCTGCATGAGCGGAAGGCTTGACATTTTGCCATAAATTATAACATTTATTATTAAAGAGACTTAAAATTTCTTCTTGCTTTTTAATACACATAAGTAATAATTTATTTTAGGAAAAAACGGACACTTGTTTTTCCCGGTATATTCATAACCAATTCATTAAATCTGAGGGGAACTAATGAGTGAGGTTGTTAACGGTCTGGAGAAGAAGGAATCTGAAATTCTGCACTATTATTATTTCAGAAGTACTTCTGTAAAGCTTGTCCGGGATGAGGACAAGTATATGGTTATTATGAAAAAGTATATTCTCTACCTTTTCAAGAAAATTAAAAAGTTTGAATTTGCGACTTACAACGATGCTGAAGATAAGTACCTGGAAATAAAGGCGATGCTTCAGTACCAGGGCAGGTTTAACTAACCGATGCCCCAAAAAGGCTCTCTCTTTCTTCGTGTTGGCTTATCGTACACATACATAGAAAGAGAGAGACGTTTTTTTCAAATTAAATATTTTGCTTAGAGTCAGATCTTTTCGTCCAGGTACCGGCACATTTTCATGATTGTCAGCTCATCGAACTGATCTGCCATCAGCTGCATCCCAACAGGCAGGCCTTTACTGTCGTTGCCAACGGGGATACTTATGCCCGGGATTCCCGCAAGATTTGCCGAAGTGGTATAAATATCGTTCAGATACATTTCGAGCGGATTGCTGGACTTTTCTCCCAGCTTGAAGGCAGTCGTGGGGGCAGTAGGAGTTAAAATAAGGTCAACTTCAGAAAAAGCGCGGTCAAAATCGTTTTTCAGGAGCCTGCGCACCTTTTGAGCCTTTCTGTAGTAAGCCTCATAATATCCGGCTGAAAGAACGTATGTACCAAGCATAATACGCCTTTTTACCTCTTTGCCGAAGCCCGAAGTCCTGGAATCGACGTACATGTCCTTGAGCGTCTGGCTCTTTGGACCTCTAAAGCCGTATCTTGCACCGTCGTAGCGGGCCAGGTTTGAAGATGCTTCAGCCGTTGTAAGTATATAGTACGTTGCAATGCAATAGGGGGTGTTAGGAAGGCTGATATCACGGACTTCAAAGCCCTGAGACTTTATTTTTTCTATTGTGCCTTTGATTACATCCCTTACTTCCTCGTTCAGGCCCTCTGAAAAGTACTCTTTCGGAATTCCGATGCGCGGCTTGCCGGAATAGTTTCCCTTAGAAACCGTAATATCATCCAGATTGAGAGAATATTCGGGAACCTCGTTGCGGGCGCTCGTGGCGTCAAAACTGTCGCGTCCTGAGATTACTTCCATAACAAGCGCGATATCCGAAATATCCTTGGCAAACGGCCCAATTGAGTCAAAAGACGAGGCAAATGCCGTCAGCCCCGACCTTGAGACCCTGCCGTAAGTGGGTTTAAGTCCAAGCACACCGCAGAATGAGGCGGGCTGGCGGATTGATCCTCCCGTATCTGTCCCAATGGAAAGGTCACAGAGCCCTGCTGCCATAGCCACGGCAGCCCCGCCGCTGGAGCCTCCCGGAACGCGTGAGGTGTCTACCGGATTTAATACGGGGCCGAAGGCCGAGTTTTCATTTGACGAGCCCATGGCAAATTCGTCGCAGTTCGTCTTGCCGATTATGATTGCGTCTTCTTCAAGGAGCTTTCTTACAGCTGTAGCAGTGTAAAGTGATGTGAAATCTTTAAGCATGCCGGAAGAGCAGGTAAGCGGCTTGCCTTTGAGCGCAAGAACGTCTTTAATAGCTATTACCATTCCGGCGAGTTTGCCATGTGTGCCGGAATGGATTTTTTCTTCAATCTTTTCTGCCTGAAGGAGTGCGTCTTCATCAAAAATGAAATTAAATGCGTTAAGATGCTCATGTTTTTTTATCCTTTCCAGGAAATAACGCACGTTCTCCTTAAGAGAGATTTCTCCGCTTTTTAGCTTTGCGGTCTTTTCAATGTGGTTTTTATATCCGGTTGAATCTGATGTCATAAAATGGAATTATCAGGATTTTTTCTCTTCTTTTGTCTCTGAGGTACTTTTATTATCCTCGTCGTTATCCTTCAGTGCTTTCTTGAATTCCTTCATCCCTTTACCGACACCCTGTGCCAGTTCGGGAATTTTCTTTGCCCCAAAGAATATCAGTATGACAAGGACAATGATTATTATTTCACCGGTTCCTAAATTGCCAAACATCTTTTTGCCTCGCTTTGTTTGTGTGTTTGGAAATACGTAGCAGATTTGAATTTAATCCGCAGTATACCCCAGTTTTCAAATAAGTCTGCTTGATTCTAAAAAATTATTTAATGTTTATATCTGTTTATTTTCTTCCGGAGCTTTTGTCTGCTGCTGCATGACCTCCGGGATTTTTACGCCTTCAGACTTCGGTTCCAGTGTCTTTTGCGGTGTTGCTGCAGTAGACTGGGAATCGTTGTTTTTCAACCCATCTTCCACGTCACGCATCGCCTTCTTAAATTCCCTCATCCCTTTTCCGATACCCTGTGCAATTTCGGGAATTTTCTTTGGTCCGAAGAATATCAGGATAACCAGTACTATAATTATGATTTCACCAGCGCCAAGATTGCCAAACATGATCTCATTAGTCCTTATCTTTTTATTATTTTTAATCTAAAACTGCAATCTCCGAATTATCCGGATAAAATCACCGCATTATTGCAGCATTTGGTTTTCTTAAGCTAAACATTTACCATGTGTTCAGCTACAGACTGAAACAACAAAGTCCCGTCGGTTTTCCCAAGCAGGGGGTCGCAGGCTCTTTCAGGATGAGGCATCATGCCAAGTACATTGCCGCGCTTATTGATAATTCCGGCTATATTCATCTGCGATCCGTTAGGGTTATTTTCTTCCGAAACCACGCCTTCGGCTGAAGAATACCTGAAAACGACCTGATTATTTTGCTGCAGCTCCTTTAAGGTTTCTTTATCGGCAAAATAGTTACCCTCGCCATGAGCCACCGGAATCTTTAAGACCTGTTTTTCATTTTGAAAGCCCGTGAAAATCGTCTCCCGGTTTTCAACCTTAAGATATACATCTTTACAGACAAATTTCAGTGAATTATTCTTTACCATTACTCCCGGCAGGAGACCGGCCTCGAGCAGTATCTGGAATCCGTTGCAGATGCCCATTACAATGCCGCCGTTGTGCGCAAAAGAGATTACTTTTTCCATAATCGGGGAAAAGCGGGCAATAGCGCCGGTTCTTAGATAATCTCCGTAAGAAAAGCCTCCAGGCAGGATAATGGCATCACAGCTCTCCAGATCTGTGTCTTTATGCCACAGAAAGGTGACCTCATAGCCGAGCTTTTTCTTCAGGGCGTAATACGCGTCATGATCACAATTTGAACCCGGGAATACCACTACACCAAATTTCGGTTTCATTTCACCTCTTCTAAAGTAAACTCAAAATCTTCCATGATGGGATTTGAAAGCAGCTTGCTCGAGTATTCATTTATTTCTTTCTCGGCTGCCTGCCTGTCATCCACGTTAACATAAAATTCAATATATTTTCCTATGCGTGTCTGCTCAATGTTGTTGAAGCCGAGCATTTTAGCCCCCTGTTCCACGGCTTTTCCCTGCGGGTCCACGATTGAAGGCCTTCTTTTTACTATAACAGTAGCTTTATACAATTTGTTTCCTCAATTTATTATACTTTCTGCCGGCGAGCTTTAGAAAAAGCCCAACTGGCAGCTTTACTGGATTTGAGTAAAATGACAAAAGTTATTTTTTGCCGGATGCTTCTCCGGTGCTCACCTTTCTGCCTTTTCCGGTCTTAAAGGCCAATGAAAAGCCATACCTGAAAATACCAATAAGAATCATCAAAATAAATACGTAGAAAAGTGCTTTGCCCTGTGTGGCAATAATTATAACAAGAGCAAGCACCACAAAGGCAAATGAATATGGCCTTTCCTTAATTCCTTTTTTTGAGAATTTCGGCAGCGTTTCATACCTGATCTTGCTTACCATTAGAAGTGAAAGCATAATGACCAGCGGAATGATGTAACTATTAAAAGGCTCATCGAATGAATTGCCGTTAAAATAAACCAGCACGAAAGCAGCCAGTGTAATGGCTGAAGAGGGGATGGGCAGCCCCGTAAAATAGGATTTATCGAATCCTACCAGCTGTACATTAAAGCGTGCCAGGCGGAGTCCGCCGAAAACCATTAAAAGTGAGCTGATGACGATTCCCCAGGCGCCGAACTGGTTTAGATAGGAATGATAAATTAAAAATGCAGGAGCAACGCCGAAGCTGACCAGGTCTGAAAGAGAATCGAGCTCAACTCCAAACTCACTGCTCGAGCGCGTAAGGCGGGCCATTATACCGTCAAGGGCGTCGAAAACGGCTCCGATAATTATAAACATTGCCGCTTTTATGTAATCCTGCTCGCTGGAATAAATAACCGATACAAAACCGCTGAACATGTTCAGCGAAGTAAACAGGTTAGGGATTACAGAGCGCGTTATTCTGATATTTCTCATTATTTTTGATACTCAAATAAAATTGTTTCACCGGCAGTAACATTATCGCCTTTGCTGACTTTTACACGCCATTCCATGGGAACCACAACATCGACCCGGCTGCCGAAACGGATCATTCCAAATCTTTCTCCCATTTTAACCTCGTCGCCAGGCTTTATCTCATAGACAATCCTGCGTGCAACATATCCGGCTACCTGGGTGAAAAATACCTTCCCGAACCTGGAGCTGATTCCGAACTCAGCCCTTTCGTTTTTCTCTGAAGCCTTGTCGTGGCTCGCAACGAGATATTCTCCGTGTATGTACCTCAAATACTCCAGCCTGCCGTCAATCGGGATGCGGTTCACGTGCACATTTAAAGGGGACATGAAGATAGAAATCTGCCATGCTTTTGCTTTTATGTACTTATCGTCATAAACTTCTTTTACAAGCAGTACCTTTCCGTCGGCAGGCGAAAGTACCACGTTATCCTTCAGGGGAGAGACTCGCTCCGGGTCCCTGAAAAAATACAACGTAAATATAAGCAGCAAAGCGCCTGCTGCAATAAGAAAAATCTTAAAGAAATTGTTGTTGATTAAAATTCCTGCCCCGGCCAGTATGAACACGATAATTGAAACGACACCGATTGTGGAATAACCGTATTTTGTCATAGTGCTAATTTTTTGTTAAGCTTAAAATAAATTCAACATAATCCTTGTAATCTGCCGGTGTCTTTATCTTATAGGAATTTATATTCTTCAGGCCCGGATCCAGAGGCAGGACTTTCAGGCTAACTGGTGTGAAATCATCCACAATAAATATCTTATCCTCATCCTTGCCAAAATAACAGGTTACTTCGGCTAAAAACGAGTTTCTCCTTTCAAAGTAAGACTTAAGGACAGCATTGACTTTTGTACAGATCCTTTTGATTACTTTCAGTTCCTCAATAGGAAGAATATCGAGCGAAATCAAGTGGCTTTCGGCTATGAGGTTATCTCTTGCAATACCGTACCTGAATTCAAATACCGGTAGAACCAGATATGTTCCCTCCGGCTTTTCGAAGATCTTACTCGTGCGCTTGTCGATAATGTTTGAAATTGTAATGGAAAAGGGATAGATGCTGTTCTTCTGCAGCACCAGCGTACTCTCCTCAACCTTTTTATATCCCGTCGGAACATTATAAGCGTTCAGGTAATCGAGAAAAAAGGAATTAATTGCCAGATGCTTTTCACCTAAATCCTTTATCTTAGCTTCGGTACGGCTGTTGAGGCTTACTGAATCCTTATATTCGACCAGTATCGAACCGTCCTCTTTTGCCTGATAGACAGTCTTCCCGCTTTTTTCCTGAACAATATTTTTACTGTATTTCAAGACCTGATTACAAAAATTGTTTAACGCCCCGAAATTATAGAAATAGGCGTTCAAAGTCAAATACCAACTTTTTGCTCTATTATGCGAAAAGCTCACAAATTCCTCATTTTTTGCCGTACCTTCCGGCTAACCTTGACTTTGCTGCTAAAGCGGGCTACATTATCATTAATAAAAAGGGGTGTCCAATGGCTAAAACAGCAACAATTAGAGCAAGAATTGAACCGGAATTAAAGTCCGAAGTCGAGAACATCTTTAAGAAACTGGGGGTTTCTACTACAGAGGTGATCAGTATGCTCTATAGCCAGGTGAAACTCACCAAGGGATTGCCTTTCGAGGTAAAGCTGCAAACAAAGACTGCTACGGCGGCTTCTGCACAAAAGAAGAAAGGCAAACGCGGGGGAAGATAGTCCTTTCGGAGGTAGAGAAGTTCGTTCCAGGTGAAATGCGGCTCTGTATTTGTGAGCCTGGTGTGTAAGGCTGTCTCTCTCTTTCTTTCAACTCACAGATGCTTTTCTATGTAAAGGGAGAGCTTTCAGTGCCAGTCTTTTGCCTTAGTGGAGACGAGGCCTTCGAAAAGGCGCGTATTATTTCCTTAAAAGGGGAACCTTTCGGATTTTAAGCCGTTTAAATGGGAAAGATACTAATTTCTGTTTAGTGTTTTTTCTGTTTTTTTTGTAAATTTTACACTTAAAAATCGAGCCTTTAGCCAGGGCCGGAAGTACAATTTATCTTTAGATTCAGGAGGCAAAATGAAGGGCGGAATGCAAGGCATGCTTAAACAGGTGCAGAAGATGCAGGCCGAAATGGAACGCGTTCAAAATGAACTTGGCAACAAAACCGTAACTGAGGAGTCAGGTGGCGGGATGGTAAAAGCTACGGTTAACGGGAAAAAAGAACTTATTTCAGTCCAGATAGATAATGAAGTTATTTCAGGCGGCGATAAAGAGATGTTAGAAGATCTTGTTGTGGCTGCCGTAAACAAAGCTCTGGAGTCAGCCGGCAAAATGGCCGAGGATGAAATGGCCAAAGTTACAAGAGGCATGCTGCCTCCGGGCATGAATATACCAGGATTTTAATTGTGCAGATAGCTGAACCTTTACAAATAGCAATAGATGAATTAAGTAAGCTGCCGACGATAGGTAAAAAAACGGCTCAGAGGCTTGCCATGTACCTGCTTAAAAGCGATAAAAGCGAAGTGGAAAACCTTACCAGGGCTCTGGGCGACCTGAAAAGCAAGATCCGCTTCTGCAGATCCTGCTTTAACCTGTCGGTAGAGGAATTATGTGACGTATGCCGTAATCCCAAAAGGGATCATGGCATTATTTGTGTGGTCGAGGAAGCAAGTGACGTTATAGCTATTGAAAAAACAAACGAGTATAATGGTCTTTATCACGTCTTAGGAGGCGTGCTTTCACCCTTGAGCGGTACGAGCGCAGAGTCTCTTAAGATTAAAGAGCTCGTAAAAAGGCTCGACACAGGGGAGACAAAAGAGGTAATTCTGGCCCTTAACCCCGACACGGAAGGAGAAACGACTTCTTTGTACCTTGCCAGACTCATTAAACCCTTGGGAGTAAAGGTTTCCCGGATTGCCCGCGGAATCCCGGTCGGAGGCGACCTGGAGTTTACCGACGAAGCTACAATCGGCAGGGCTGTAATCTCGAGAAACGCAATCTGATTATGGCAGAATGGTTTAAGGACTGGTTTGATTCCAGCGAATATCTCGAAGTCTATAAACACCGGAACGACGAAGATGCCCGCAGACTTTTTAAGCTCATTCTTGGCAACGTTTCCATAAGGCCGGGTGGCAGTGTCCTGGATATTGCCTGTGGTGCAGGCAGACATTCAGTCCTTTTTTCTTCGGCCGGTTACAAGGTAACCGCCTTCGATTTGAGCCGCAACCTTCTGCAGGTTGCAAAAAGGAAAAGCCGGGAGCTTCAGCTCGATATCGATTTCTTTAATGCAGACGTCAGGCACCCGGCATTAAAGAAACAGTTCGATCTCATAATTAATCTCTTTACGAGCTTTGGTTATTTTGAGAGCGATGAAGAGAATTTTGCTCTTTTTAATGATGCCAATGAGCTGCTCTGTGAAAAAGGTTTTTTTGTCTTTGACTACTTTAACATCTTCTTCCTTAAGAAGAATCTTGTAGCCGAGACCACAGACAGTGCAAACGGCAGGACGGTCATTCAGAAGCGCGCAATTATAAAAAACAGGGTAGTCAAGGAAATCAGGCTCATAAATTCTTCGGGAGAAAAAACTTACACAGAGTCCGTATGCCTTTATGCCGAAGATGAAATTGTCTGTGCCCTGGAAAATGCCGGACTTAAGGCGGTTAAAACTTTCGGCGACTATGCCGGAGGGGCGTTTTCAAAAGAAAAATCACAAAGGCTGATAATCATTGCCGGAAAGTGAAATAAATTGCACACGAAATCCAAATGCAAATGAAAAATTAAATTTTCATGAAAAAATATTTTTTCATACTGCTCCTTTTTAGTCTTTCTTCCTGCGATATCTTCAGAACCAGGGATTCTGAGGATCCGAATACGCAAAGGGGGAATTACCAGCCCGCAACTACTCCGGAAATACTTATTCAGAACTTGCAGAATTCTTTTAAGGATAAATTAAACGATAACTACATGGCCTGCTTTTCCGAGGATGTCTTTACATTTTCTCCTTCTGCCGGATCAGTATCAAAGTATTCTTTTCTTCAAAGCTGGACAAGGCAGGACGAAGCGCAGTTTTTTAATAACCTCATAAACTCCGTACCTCAAAATGCAATAATTACACTGAGCTTTTCTAACCCGGAATTAAACCCTCAGGGTGACAGTGCTTCTTATTCTGCCGGATATGCAATATCAGTGCCTTTTCAGGACGATCAGAAGCCGAAATATTATCAGGGCAACCTGCATTTTACTTTGATCAGAGACAACAGGCTCCAGTGGGTCATAAGCTACTGGATGGATATTAAGGATGAAAAGTATCCCAGCTGGAGCGAACTGAAAGGAAGGCTAAATTAAGAGGATTCTTACATATTGCCTGCTCCTGCTTGGACTTAAGGGATGCGTCAATCCGTTTGCCCCGGCTCTGGATGAAAACCTGAATTCAGGAACCTCTCTGATTATGGACCAGTCGAAAGTCGAAGGCGTCTTCCAGAATATGCAGTATGCTTACACCATGAAGGATACCACAATCTACGGACAGCTCTTAAGTCCCGATTTTACTTTTACATACAGGGATTATGACAAGGGCTTTGATGTGACCTGGGGGAGGGATGACGAAATGCGCGCCACTTACGGGCTTTTCCAGAATTCACAGCGCCTGGACCTGATCTGGAATAATATATTGCTGATTTCGGGTGATTCAACGAGCATTGTAAGAAGTTTCAACCTTACCATTACCTTTAATCCTACCGATATACAAAGGGCCGACGGGAAAGTCAGCCTCATACTAAAGAAAAATACATCAACAAAAGCCTGGCAGATACAGCGCTGGGTGGATGAATCGAGCTTTTAAGGAAAAAAAAGTGTATTTTTGAAAAAAAAATCAAAAATTTTCCGAAAACCGATGTCGTCACCATATATATATATACAAGAGTCTTTCAGATCTTTTGGAAGAGCTAAACTGTCATTCGTAATGTCGCTTTTTATGACGTGTATTTCAGTTTTGCTCGTCCTGGCTTCTTTGATCCTGATTAAATTATCCGGAATTCTGGAAATGAGGATTAAGGACAAGGTTACATTAAATGTCTTCCTGGCCGACGGGCTTTCAGAGGACGACATTTCATTGCTAAAAGAAAGGATCGGAAAGCTAGATTATGTTAAGTCGTCGAGATACGTATCCCGGGAGGCAGCTGAAAAGGAGTTCCTGAAGGAAACGGGCGAGGATTTCAGGGAAGTACTGGAATATAACCCTCTTCCGTCAAGCTTTGTCCTCAGTCTCAAAGATGAATACGTAACGCCGGACTCGTTGAGGAGGGCAAGCGCAGGTATAAGCGCGCTGCCGGGAATTGACGAGGTCGTCTCACAGAGCCAGAGCGTCTATGAAGCCTTAAATTCACTGAGGGCAATGAAAAAATACGTTTTTTCTGCGGCTGCCGTGCTGGTACTGATCTCTCTTTATATTGTCTATTCGACCAACAGGCTCGTCATAAACGGTAAAAGCCTGCAGCTCGAGACAATGAAGCTCGTCGGGGCCAGGCTCTCGCTTATAAGGCTGCCGATTGTAATGAACGGCATAATGATTGGTCTTGCAGCCTCTTGTATCTCATTTGGGCTTTTCAGACTTGTCAACTGGTGGCTCATTAAATATGCTGCATTGCCCGACTTCGGTTTTGTAAATGACCCGTTCGTAAACATTACAATTATACTAAGCGGACCGATGATTGGGCTTGTTGCAGGGGTACTTGCGGTACAAAAAATTACCCTAAAAGTTCAGAAGATTCTGTTTTGATTTGTGGGCTTTAATTAAGTAAATTTAGTTCCAAAATTTGGGACTCTTTTCAAACCAAAGGACTTTTTAATGAAACATTTTCTTTACCTACTTTTCCTGGGCCTTATATTCTCTTTTACCAGCACTGCGTTTGCACAGGAAGGCAACATAAAGATAGGTGCCGATCTTAATCAATTCAGGAATACTCAGGGCGGATTTTTCGACTATTCTGACCCCGAGGCCGTCAATATAAAGGTCTCTGTCTGGGGCTTTGTCAGATATCCCGGAAGATACCTTGTACCCAGCTATGTTAACGTAAGGGACCTCATTTCATATGCCGGTGGCCCGACAGATGAGGCGCATCTTGATGACCTGAGGCTTTTCAGGGTGAACCCTGATTCATCACAGACACTGATTAAGTTTAATTATAATGACCTTTTATGGGGAGAAAGTCTGACTAAGAATAAAGAACAGATCCCGAATTTGGTGGTTGGCGATGTCCTCCTGGTTCCTGGCGAACCGAGAATGTATTTCAGAGACTATTTTAATATGACTTTGTCTGTTGTTTCGACGTTAATATCGCTTAGCATTTTAATATTAAATATTGTTAGAAAATAAAGGGAAATACGTGGTGGAAAACATAAAACTGAGTGAAAGGGAACCAGAAAGCAATTCATTTAAGGACTATATAAATCTGATCCGGAATAACATCATTCCGATTGTTTTAATAAGCCTGACCGGGCTGGTCGTTGCAATCATTTATGCCATCAAGGCTCCTGATATTTATAAGTCCAGTACGGTGTTAAAAATATCCAAGCCCCAGGGCAATATTCTCGATTCGCCGCTCATTCCCGAGATGCAGGACTTTGGAAGCGACAGGTTGGTTGCAAATGAAATTGAAGTGCTCAAAAGCTATACAGTCAGGGAAAACGTTGCAAAAGCACTGACTGAAGATTATAAAAATGCAAACCGCAAGAGTCTTTTTAAGCTGATCTTAAGCAGAGAAGCCGATAAGACAAAAAACGGCGGATCTCCCGTTCAGTCCATAGCCAATTTAGCCGACATGCTTTCCAAGAAAGTGTCCATCGAACAAAAAAGGGGACTCGATATAGTTGAAATTTCTGTCGAATCGCCTTCGGCCTATGAGGCTTCTGTTATTGCAAACGAATATGCCAAGGCATATAAAGATTTCAGCTTGCGCAACAGCAGGCTCAAACTAACACAGGTAAAGGAATTTCTGGCCGACCAGCGCAAGGAAAAGCAGAACGACCTGCTGAAAGCAGAAGAAAACTTGCGCCAGTACCAGCAGGCAGGCGGTATCGTTGCACTTGACGAACAGTCAAAAGCACTGATCGATCAGCTGAGCAAGTTCGACGCCGATAAACATGCCGCTGAAATTGAACTGATTGTTTCCGAAAAAAATCTTTCCAAGTATAGAGATGAACTGAAAAAGCAGGATCCCCGCCTTGCCGATTACCTCGAAAGCTTTGTTGCTGAACCGTACATAAAAGCGCTTCAGGAACAGATTGCTGAACAGGAGATACAGAAATCAATCGCTCTTTCGGGTTCAAACAATAATGCCAGCCGTGTTGACAAGAGGGTGCTGGCGGATTATGACGCAAAAATAAACTCTCTTAAAATTCAGGTTGAGCAGAAGAAGGCCGTCTATAAGGCAGGCATACTGGCTTCAAGTCCTGAGGAGGTAAAGCAGCTGACAAAAAGCGTCATGGAAGAGGAGATAAAAAGCCAGGGAGCCAGAGCCTCCCTGCAGAAGCTTAACTCCATTGTGGGAAGCTATGAAAAGAAATTTAACTCTCTGCCTTCATCAATAATTGAGTACGCAAGAAAGGAACGCGAAAGGGCTGCCTTGGAAAAACTCTACCTTGTGGTTGAGGAAAAGTACCAGGAGGCCATGGTAAATGAGCAGTCGGAACCCGGGAACGTACTCATAATAGATTATGGAAGAATCGCCGAGACGCCTTCAAAACCAAACAGGCCGCTTATTGTACTGATAGGACTTATTCTTGGCGTCGGTATGGGCGTTGGTTTTGCTTTTGTACGTAATTATTTTGACAATACGATAAAGACACCTGAAGACATTGAGCGCAGGAACATAAACGTTCTGGCATGGATTCCGAAAATTGAGGGACTTGGACCTGGCGGAAACAAGGAACTGGAGTTTATTGTGGCTAAAAAGCCGGATTCAATTCCAGCCGAAGCCTACAGGGCATTAAGAACAAGGGTTCAGTTCTCAAAATTCGACAATGACGGAATTAAAACCATTCTTGTGACCTCGTCGGCACCTTCGGAAGGTAAAACTACCTCTGCAATTAACCTTGCCGGAAGTTTCGCTCAGGCTAACAAGAAGACCATCATTATCGACTGTGACTTAAGGAAGCCGAGACTTCACAATCTCTT
The DNA here is from genome assembly GCA_025612245.1 of Ignavibacteria bacterium. GTDB lineage: Bacteria > Bacteroidota > Ignavibacteria > Ignavibacteriales > SURF-24 > JAAXKN01. The sequence continues at coordinate 368,489 of JAAXKQ010000001.1, read as the reverse complement.
TAAGGCCGAAAGGTATCCGGGCTTTACGGATTATGTATTTGGAGAGGTGGAGTTTGAACAGATTATCAGAAAGTCAAACGTTAACAATCTTTACTATTCTACGGCTGGCACCATTCCTCCGAATCCTTCGGAACTCCTGGGCTCCAGCCACTTTGATGACTTCCTGAACCGTCTTAAGTCGGAATTTGACATGATTATTGTAGATTCGCCTCCGATTATTGCGGTTACAGATTCTGAAATACTTTCAAGAAAAGTTGACGCTTCAATACTTGTCGTTTCTGCGGAAACAACCGAGGCCGACCTGATGACAAAGTCAATTGAACTCCTGAGGCACGAAGCAAATACATTTATTGGCGTGCTCCTTAATAATTTCAGCTACAGGGCAGGCTACGGGTCTTACTACAAATATTACTATTATTACTCCCGCCCTTCAGACGGACAAAAGCGCCTGAAAGGAGTCTCAAAGAACAGGGTGCTCGGCGAGTAAAAACGGGAAAGTTTTCTCAAAAACCCAGTAATAAACTTTTATTATTGGGTTTTTTTTATATACATTAAAATATACATCGGTCAATGATTCTTCTTCTCCTGGCGCTCCTTAAGGCACGTGGGACCTCAAGTAAGAAATCATAGATACAAAACAATTTCAGTAAAGAGGAGAACGAATGTATAAACCTGTTGCTGTTGTTACCGGTGGGGCAGGATTTCTGGGCTCTCACCTGTGCGACCGCCTTCTGGATGAAGGCTTCAGAGTGCACTGTATAGATAACCTTGTTACGGGTAACCTCGATAATATAGAGCACCTTTTTGGCAATGAAAACTTTAACTTTATTAAACACGACGTCACAAATTACGTGCACGTGCCGGGCGATGTGGACTATATCCTCCACTTTGCCTCTCCGGCCAGCCCGATCGATTACCTGAAACTGCCTATACAGACGTTGAAGGTGGGTTCGCTAGGGACGCACAAGGCCCTCGGCCTTGCAAAGGAGAAAAAGGCGCGCTTCCTGCTTGCCTCAACCTCGGAGGTTTACGGAGATCCTACGGAGCACCCGCAAAGGGAAGACTACTGGGGTAACGTGAACCCGATTGGACCCCGGGGGGTCTACGATGAAGCAAAGCGTTTTGCCGAGGCGATGACTATGGCTTATCACCGTTACCATGGGGTTCAGACGAGGATTGCAAGGATATTTAACACCTACGGGCCAAGAATGCGGCTTGACGACGGGAGGGCACTTCCGGCTTTTGTGGATCAGGCACTGAAGGGAAAGGACCTGACGGTTTTTGGCGACGGGTGCCAGACGAGAAGTTTCTGCTTCGTGAGCGACCTTGTAGAAGGAATCTTCAGGCTGCTGATGTCCAACGAATCCGAGCCGGTGAATATAGGCAACCCCTCTGAAATTACAATCAAGGAGTTTGCGGGGGAAGTCCTGAGGCTTACGGGAAATACTAAAAGTAAAATTGTTTATAAGGAGCTTCCAATAGACGATCCCAGGGTACGTCAGCCCGACATATCGAAAGCAAAGGCGGTGCTCGGCTGGGAACCCAGGGTGGATAGGGAAGAAGGGCTTAAGATTACAATAGACTATTTTAAGAAAAAGGTGAAATACTCTCTTAGTTAGACAGTTGTGCACTTAATATTTAGCCATAAAAAAGGCGGAGAAATAATATTTCCCCGCCTTTTCATTTAGATGAATCTATTAATACATTCCTTCCATTCCGCCCATTCCGGCTGGTGGCATGGCAGGAGCTTTTTCAGCTTCTTTCTTCTCGAATACAACAGCTTCGGTTGTAATGAGAAGTGATGAAACTGAAGCGGCATTCTGAAGGGCTGTTCTTGAAACCTTTGTCGGGTCAATAACGCCTGCTTTCAGCATGTGCTCATAAGTTTCAGTAGCAGCGTTGAAACCATAATCATCCTTGCCTCCCATTACCTTGTTGAGAACGACAGAACCTTCAAGGCCAGCATTGGTTACAATCTGTCTTAATGGCTCCTGGAGAGCTTTCTGTATTATCTTAACGCCTGTTGTCTCGTCGAGGTTGGCACCTTCAAGGTTATCGAGTACCGATACCGCTCTTACAAAGGCAACGCCGCCGCCAGGAACAATACCTTCTTCAACTGCTGCGCGTGTAGCATGAAGGGCATCTTCAACGCGGGCTTTCTTTTCCTTCATTTCGACTTCAGTGGCTGCACCGATCTTAAGAACTGCAACACCGCCGGAGAGTTTTGCAAGGCGTTCCTGCAATTTTTCCTTGTCGTAGTCCGAAGTGGTCTTTTCAATCTGAGCCTTGATTTCGTTGATTCTTTTTTTGATGTCTTCAGTTTTACCTGAACCTTCAACGATTGTTGTGTTGTCCTTGTCCAGAACAACTTTCTTTGCTGTACCGAGATAGGAGACAGTAGCGTTTTCAAGTTTGAATCCGCGTTCTTCAGAAATCACTGTACCTGCAGTAAGAACTGCAATGTCTTCAAGCATAGCTTTTCTTCTGTCGCCAAAACCCGGAGCCTTAACAGCAGCGATCTTAAGAGTGCCTCTTAACTTGTTGACAACCAGTGTAGCAAGGGCTTCACCTTCAAGGTCCTCAGCAATGATCAAAAGAGCGCGTCCCTGCTGGGCAACTTTCTCTAAGACAGGAAGCAGATCCTTCATGGCCGAGATCTTCTTGTCGTGGATTAAGATATAAGGATCTTCAAGCACGGCTTCCATCGATTCAGCGTCAGTTACAAAGTAAGGTGAAAGATATCCGCGGTCGAACTGCATACCTTCAACAACTTCCAGTGAAGTATCTGTACCCTTTGCTTCTTCAACTGTAATAACGCCGTCTTTGCCTACTTTTTCCATTGCATCTGCAATCAGGTCGCCGATTGTCTTGTCGTTGTTTGCAGAAATTGAGCCAACCTGTGCTATTTCATTGCGGCTTTCAACATCCTTGCTCATAGTCTTCAGGACATCGATAACTTTTTCAACTGCCAGGTCAATTCCCCTCTTAAGGTCCATCGGGTTAGCGCCGGCTGTAACGTTTTTGAGGCCTTCGCGGTAGATTGCCTGTGCAAGAACTGTAGCTGTTGTTGTACCGTCGCCGGCAACGTCGCTGGTCTTGGAGGCTACTTCGCGAACCATCTGTGCACCCATGTTTTCAATAGGGTCTTCCAGTTCAATTTCTTTGGCAACGCTTACGCCGTCTTTTGTTACTGTTGGAGCACCGAACTTTTTATCTAAAATTACATTTCTGCCCTTGGGGCCGAGTGTAGCTTTTACTGCATTAGCCAGTTTATCAACGCCTTTTTTCAGGCCGCTTCTTGCTTCACTGTCGAACACGATTAATTTAGAAGCCATTTTCTTTCCTCCTTAAATTATTTTTTTATAATTCCAAAAATATCGCTCTCGCGCATAATTAAATATTCTTCGCCGTCAATTGAAACTTCAGTTCCTGAATATTTACCGTATAAAACTGTATCTCCAACCTTTACTGTCAGCGCGGTTACTTTGCCATCTTCAGAGACTTTACCCTGACCGACTGCAACAACTGTTCCTTCAATAGGTTTTTCTTTTGCAGTATCAGGTAATATGATTCCGCCTTTGGTCTTTTCTTCTGCCGCCATCGGTTTTACGACAACTCTGTCAGCTAAGGGTTGAATTTTGAAATTTGCCATTTTTAATCCTCCTTAAATTTAACAAAATATGTGATTAGCACTCTCTATCGTTAAGTGCTAATTTAATAAAGTTTGAAGTATCTGTCAAGATTTTGTGAGGAAAATCTTCTTTGTTGTGCTTTTCGTGTGTATGAAGGCCCCGAAAACGTTAATTTATTTGGGAAAAAACCAAAAAAATCACATTTTTGAATAACAGAAAAATAACTTAATTTGAAACCGTCTGCTGCTGTGTGAAAAGATGAAGCTAAAAAGTGAGATGAAGAATTTCCTGGCAATTGTGAAGAGTCTGGATAAAAAAGTAATCACCGTGTTTATTTCGGTTGCACTGCTGCAGACGGTTTCATGGTATTATACCTCGGGGCGCTTTTACCAGATGGCAATCGAGGAAAGCCCGGCCTTAATTAGCCCGGAAGCGGAATTAAGGCGCTTCTTATTCTGGTTTTTGGGGGATTTCGGGCTTTTGTTCCTCATTCCTTGTCTTATTATTAAAGTATTCTTTAAGAAAAAGCTTTCGGACTACGGCCTCAAGCGTGGGGATTATTCTTTCGGGCTTAGGACTACGGCCTTTGCGCTCTTAATAATGCTTATTATTGTCTGGTTTGTTTCAGCCCTGAATTCTTTCAGCGAAAATTACCCGACTCTTTTTTCAGCCAGGGAGGACTGGAACGCATTCTTCTTGTTCGAATCGGCGCTTCTCTTATACATGCTGGCCTGGGAGTTCATATGGCGGGGATATATGCTTTTCGGACTGGAAGAGAAATTTAATTACTATACGGTACTTGTTCAGATGCTCCCATTTGTTATTTTACATAATGGAAAGCCTGTGCTTGAAACTTTCGGCGCCATAGTTGGTGCCCTTATTCTTGGTGTTCTGGCCTTAAGAACCCGTTCTATAATATATGGAATTATCATCCATTTCGGCACGCTTTTTTCAATCGATATAATTTCAATCCTTAGATACAGGACGGGTGAATACGGTACGGGACTAAACTCAATTTTGAATATTATCAGAAATTTGTAGGAGGATATAATGAGATTTTGCCTAAACGTCGATCACATAGCAACTTTAAGGAATGCAAGGGGAGAAAACCAGCCGGATCCCGTAACAGTAGCCTTGATTGCCGAACAGTCGGGTGTGGATGGTATTGTTGTGCACTTGAGGGAGGACAGGCGCCACATTAATGAACGCGACCTCAGGCTTTTACGCGAACTCGTTACCACAAAGCTCGACCTTGAGATGGCGGCAGTGCCCGATATAATAAACATTGCCTGCGACGTTCTGCCTGAACTTGCAACAATAGTTCCTGAAAAAAGGCTGGAACTTACCACCGAGGGAGGCTTAAACGTAATCGACAACATTGAGCAGATTTCTTCTGCCATTAAGCAGCTTCATGCGGCAGGCATTGCGGTATCTCTCTTTATAGAGCCGGATATTAACCAGATAAATGCAGCTGCCGAGATCCAGGCTGATTTAATTGAGCTGCATACCGGGCACTATGCCAATGCCGCGACGGAAGATGAACAGCTGGACGAACTCGAAAGGGTCAGGCTGGCGGCCAGGCACGCAAAGAAGCTCGGACTTGGCGTAAATGCCGGACACGGACTGGACTACCAGAACATAAAGCAGTTCATTGAGGTTCAGGACATTGACGAGGTCTCAATAGGGCATGCCGTTATTGCCAGGGCAGTAATGGTGGGCATTAAGGAAGCTGTTGACGAGATGAAAAGAATCCTTAGAAGAGTCTGATGAATTCTCTAAAAAGGAAGCTGGAATATCACTACAGGTACTTTGACAAGGGGCAGATATCTCCTGACCCCTTGGAGTTTCTGCATAAATATACCGATCCGAGGGATATTGAGTCTACGGGCATAATCTCATCGGTTTTTGCCTATGGCCGTGTTGAGCAGATTATATCTGTCCTTGAGCGCTTAAACGGCATAATGGATTTTCAGCCGTACGAATTTATCTTAAATTATAACCATGAAGAGGATGCCCCGATTTTTAAGGGCATCAGGCATAGGTTTTACACCCCGGAAGACATTTCGCTTTTATTCTATATATTGCACAGAGTCTATACGGGATATGCTTCCTTAAAGGAGCTTTTCCTGCTGTACTTTTTTGAAGCCGATAGTAACCTCAAGGAATCCATTTCCTTTTTTTCACGCAACCTGATAAGCCTCGCGGGCATTCCTGAAAAGGAAGTAAGCCCGGGCTTAAGCTTCATGTTCCCGGATCCCTTAAAGGGAAGCGCCTGCAAGAGGATGAACCTGTTCTTAAGGTGGATGGTAAGGCATGATGAACTTGACTTCGGTCTGTGGCCTGAGATCCCGAAAGACAGGCTTGTAATTCCGGTTGACACGCACGTTGCCAGGATATGCCGCGGGCTCGGGCTGACAAAAAGAGGCAATGTATCCTGGCAGATGGCAGAGGAAATTACGGAAAACCTGAAGAAGTTTGACCATCATGACCCGGTTAAGTATGACTTTGCAATATGCCACATTGGAATGCGCAGGATGGATTTCTGAGCATTCATGCCGTTTTTATCCCTTTTTTCAAAGCCTCTGAGTCTTCTGAACTTCACGCATTAATTCCCCGTTCGGCTTCTTCTTACAGGCTCCGGATACGCCAGAAATCCCTAAAAATCGTGTTTCTTTCTCCATTTTAATTCAATTCATTGTTGACCCCATTATAAAACATAGTTATATTGAAGGGCATTTTTTTAGTCTACAATAGTATTTTATATCAGATTTATAGGAGCGAAAATGTCTGAACAAAAGAAGTTTGTGCCTTTCGTTTCTCCTGAGACAAATATGGCTGAATTTACGGTCCGTGCGCTTATAATCGGACTGGTAATGTCAGTTGTTTTGGGTGCAGCAAATGCATATCTCGGGTTGAAGGCAGGCATGACGATTGCTGCTACTTATCCGGCAGCAGTAATAGGTATGGCTCTCCTGAAGATTATGAAGGGTTCCATACTTGAAGAAAATTTTGCAAGAACTGTAGGTTCCATAGGTGAATCTGTTGCCGCCGGTGCAATTTTCACCATACCTGCGTTTTTAATTGCCGGCGTTTGGACAGAATTTTATTCAGTTCGCCATTACCTTGAAGCTACGGCAATTATGTTTGTAGGCGGTATTGTAGGTATATTATTTGTTACCATTCTTCGCCGTGTGATGGTTGAAGATGCAGAACTGCCTTTCCCTGAATCAGTTGCCGCTTCCGAAATACATAAGGCCGGACGTACCGGCAAAAGCGGCGCCAAATTCCTTTTTGGCGCAATGGGCCTCGGTGCCCTTATTCAGGCATTAAAACAGTTTCAGGCTTTTGCAGCCAGCTGGGAAAAGTTCATTCCGTTCTCAGGCAAGAGTATTGCCGTTGGCGGCGGAAGCTCGGTTCCTGTCAGCGGCGGCGCAATGCTTTCAACCCCGGGTGTAAGCCCAGCGTATATGGGCGTGGGTTACATCATCGGGCCGCAGCTTGCAGCCTTGAACTTTACAGGCGGACTTCTGGCCTGGGGACTTTTTGTTCCGCTCCTTTTATATTTCCTTGGTCCTGAAATCACCGCTTCCTTGCAGGCACAGGGTGCTGACGTTAATTCAGAGGCAACATGGATTGCACAGGCAGGCTTTGTCTGGAAGTCGATCGTAAGGCCTATTGCAATTGGCGGAATGCTCATGAGTGCTGCTTATACGCTCTACAAAATGCGTAAAAGCCTCGCAACAGGGCTTTCAAGGGCAGTTGGTGACGTAAAGCGTGCCGCTACGGGCACACAGTCGGAAGACCGTACACAGAAAGACATGAATTTTAAGTGGGTCTTTATCGGTCTCATACTGGCTTCGGTTGCCACCTTCTTTGTTTATTATTATTTCTCGCAGGATCTCCTTGCAGCAATCGTAGCTACAGTAGTTATGATCATTGCCGGATTTTTCTTTGCAGCCGTTTCCGGCTACCTGGTGGGTCTCATTGGTTCCAGTAACAACCCGATAAGCGGTCTGACCATTTCGACACTCATTGTTGCCGCAATCCTTATGGTTGCCCTAGGCGTCAAAGGTATGCCGGGCATTGCAGCCGTTCTTGGTGTTGCAGCCGTAATTTGCGTTGCTGCAGCTGTTGCCGGTGAAATGCTTCAGGATTTGAAAGTCGGACACATACTTGGCGGTACCCCCTGGAAAATGCAGGTGGGTGACATGTTCGGAATACTCCTGGCAACTTCGGTCATGTATTTCCCGCTTTTAATTCTCCATCAGGGCGACATTAACATGGGCGGAACGGGTTTAGGCGGCCGCGCTTATCCTGCTCCACAGGCAAGCCTTATGGCAATTCTGGCCAAGGGTATAGTTGGCGGCGATATGGCATGGCCATTGATCATTGTCGGTATGCTTATGGCAGTTGGCTTCATACTGCTTAAAGTAAAAAGCCCGATGCTCGTCTGCGTGGGTATGTATCTGCCGCTTGAGACCTCATTTGCAATATTTATTGGCGGTCTGATCAGGGGCATACTGGACAAGATGGCAGCACGCCGCAAGTTCAACTCAGCTCAGATGTCGCGCATGGAAAATAACGGCGTCCTTCTTGCCTCGGGGCTCATTGCAGGAGAGGCTTTAATTGGACTCTTGTTTGCTTTCTTTGCCGTAATCAACTGGCCGGTTCCTGTTTTCACACAGAACCCGACGTTCCTGATAAGCATTCTTGTATTTGTTGTTATCGGCTATATACTCGTCCGCACCCCGTTAAATAACGCCGGTGATCCGAACGAGCCCGCACCGCCTTCAGCAATGTTCTAAAAAAAATCCAAGCTCAGAGGCTAAGGTCAAAACATAAGTTCAATGACCTTAGCCTCTGACATTTCATATTTCATCACTTAACACAAAGCGACATAGTCCAGATGCCCTTAAGTTTTAAAGAAAGAAAAAAAATCCTCAAAGAAGCCAATTATCTGGAGCTGACACCATACCGCGTATACAAAGAAGAAATTGACGAAAAGGGGATGGTGACCGTTCTGGTGCCAAAGTTCACGAACCGCCTGGCAGTAAAATTTTTAATGCCCAGATTGAAATCCACCCATTTTAAGATTAAATTGGATGAAATTGGTTCTGAAACCTGGAAACAGATCGACGGCAGCAAAAATGTGCATCAGATTGCCGAAACCTTAACCGAAATTTTCGGGGAAAAGATTCAGCCCGTATATGACCGCCTGACAAGATTCTTAACAAGAATGTATATGGAAGGCTATATTTCTTTCAACGAAATAAAAAAAGAAGGAGAATAACATGGGAAAAGTTCTTGGCAGCTTAAAGCCTGAATTGCTTTGGAATCATTTCGAGGAAATTTGTAACCATCCTCATCCTTCGAGAAAAGAAGAGAAACTTGCAGAGTACATAGTCTCAGTTGGCAAAAGGAATAACCTGGAAACCTTAAGAGACGAGTTCGGCAACGTGCTGATTAGAAAACCAGCTACAAGAGGGCAGGAACACCTCAAGACTGCGGTCCTGCAGGGCCACCTGGATATGGTGCCTGAAAAAAATAACGACGTTAAACACGATTTTGAAAAAGATCCCATTGAGCCTTTTATTGAAGGCGAATGGGTCAAAGCCAAAGGGACCACTCTCGGCTCCGATAACGGTATTGGCGTTGCCGCTGCACTGGCTGTAATGGAATCCGATGAACTGGAACATGGGGCCCTTGAATTCCTTTTTACGCTCGACGAAGAGACAGGCCTTAACGGCGCTTCAAGCCTGAAGCCGGGCTGGCTTAAGGCAACAGTGCTTCTTAACCTCGATTCCGAAGAAGACGGCGCCCTTTATATAGGGTGCGCTGGCGGCAAGAATACTTTTGCCAGATTTACCTTTTCCAGGGAAAATGTTCCTTCAGACTCAGTTGCCTACGAAATTAACCTCAGGGGACTTAGAGGCGGCCACTCGGGGCTTGATATTGCAGAAGGGCGTGGAAACGCGGTTAAATTGCTTGCACGCCTGCTCTGGAACCTGAGCAATAAGTTTGACGCCCGCCTTTCACTGATTAATAGCGGGAGCAAGCATAATGCAATTCCCCGTGAAGGCTTTGCAACTTTTACCATTTCTTCCTCCATGTCTTCCGAAGTGGAGAAGTTCGTCAGCCAGTTTAACGACACCGTAAAAAAAGAACTGGCTACAAACGAACCGGGACTTAAGGTTACGGCTACAAAGGCCGGTATGCCCAAAGGCGTAATGGATAAAAAGACACAGAACGACCTCCTTTGTGCGCTCTATGCCGCTCCTCACGGCGTAATTACAATGAGCCCCGACATTAAGGGACTTGTTGAAACATCTACCAACCTTGCAATCGTTGCAACCGAAGACAGCACGGTTTCAATTACAACAAGCCAGAGAAGCTCTGTTGAAAGCGAAAAAGACGACGCCGCAGACATGGTTGAAAGCCTCTTTGCGCTTGCCGGAGCAGAGGTGACGCACGGCGACGGGTACCCGGGCTGGAAGCCTGACGTGAAGAGCCCGATTCTAAAGGTAGTGAAGTCTTCTTACGAAAAACTCTTCAACGCAGAGCCTGAGGTAAAGGCCATACATGCGGGACTTGAGTGCGGCATTATAAATGAACGTTATCCGGAAATGGACATGATTTCATTCGGGCCTACAATCGTAGGAGCGCATTCTCCGGATGAGAGGGTGAAAATTGATACCGTCCAAAAATTCTGGGATCTTATAAAAGAGGTCCTGAAGAATATTCCTGAAAAATAAAAGATAGATTGTTATATTTAAGGCCCGGATGGAAATGCCGGGCTCTTTTAAGGTTATTTATCCTCCCGGAAATTTTTCTAATATGAGTAAATCATATTTTGACTTATCATCTTCCGGGACGAAGTGTTTTTGTACGACTGTTCTTTTTTATTTGGGCGAAGAGCAGTCCTAAAAAAGTTATCCAGGTATTTTTCAGAAGGTCACAATGGAAACAGCCAATACAGTAGTTAAACCGGAACCATCAAAATTATACAGGTGGGGAGTTCTCGTTTTTGTCAGCCTTGCCATGTTTGGCAATTATTACGTCTATGACTGCATAAGTCCCTTAGCCGACCTGCTTGCCAGGCAGCTGGGCTTTTCAGACAGCAACATAGGGCTCCTGCAGGCAATCTACAGCATTCCAAATGTATTTATGGTCCTTATAGGCGGAATAATAATTGACCGCCTTGGAACACGCATCTCAACCTTTATCTTTTCCGCGCTCTGCCTCATTGGAGCAGTTGTTACTGCTTCTTCCTCAAGTCTTGCAGTTATGGCCTCAGGAAGGCTCATATTTGGCCTCGGCGCGGAATCTTTGATCGTTGCAATTACAACAATTATTGGCAGGTGGTTTAAGGGTAAGGAACTTTCATTTGCATTCGGGCTAAACCTTACAATTGCCCGCCTGGGCTCATTTGCGGCCTTGAATTCACCTTCCTGGGGAAGGGCATTTTTTGATAACTGGCAGACCCCTCTTCTTATCTCTGTTGCGGCAGGAACCATCTCTGTGGCCTCGGTCATTATTTACATCCTTATGGACGTAAAAGCCTCCAGGAATTACGCGCTCAGGGAAGTGCCCAAACAGGATGAAATAAAGTTTAAGGAGATATTTAACTTTAAGCCTTCTTTCTGGTTTATTACGCTTCTTTGTGTGACATTTTATTCAGCCATATTCCCGTTTCAGACATTTGCCGTAAAGTTCTTCATGGATACGCACGGTACTACCAGGGAATTTGGAGGATTCCTCTCAAGCCTGCTTACGCTTTCGGCCATGGTACTGACCCCGCTTTTCGGGCTTTTATCCGATTACATAGGTAAGCGTTCATTGCTTATGATGTTCGGTTCGCTTTTGATCATACCCGTTTATCTTTTAATGGCATATACCTCCATTAATCTTGTCATACCGATGGCCATGATGGGCATATCGTTTTCTTTGGTGCCTGCTGTTATGTGGCCTTCAGTTGCCATTATTACGGATGAATCGCGCCTTGGTACTGCATACGGACTCATGACAATGATACAGAATATCGGACTCTCAGGCTTTAACATTATCATAGGAAGGGCAAATGACCTTTCGCAGGGCTATACGCTCGGAATGTGGATCTTTTCATCTCTGGGGTTCTTCGGTCTCATTTTTGCTTACCTGTTGAGAAAAAGCGAACTGGGACGCCATGGACACGGCCTTGAAGAGGGGATCAGGACAAAAAAAACTGAAGCCAAGGCCGCTGAAGCAAACGGTTAACGACCTACTTCGCGCTCTTAATCCGTAATCAGTTCTAGACACGCTGATTATTTCATTAGTCGGGCACCTGACTTGGGGTAGAGTAATTTGTTGTTGAATTTTTGAGGGGAATTAAAGATTTTGAGACTGGAATCGTTTTTTTCATTGAACTCTCAGAGACAAGCGGCTCATATGTCAGTAGTGAAATTTAACATTGCATTTCTGGCAGTATTTCTGCTATTACTCAGCACCAGGGCAGAAGCCCAGACCTGCGGCTTCGGCTGTCTTGGGCTTGGAGGCTTTTATGCCGGATTCAACATACAGAACTATAAGGCTGAGGGTTTTAATGATTTTATACGCAAATCAGCCTCTTCAGCTTCTCAGCAGATGCCCGAATTCGGTAAGGCAAAAGGTTTCAGGGTAGGAGCCAACATTTTCCGCACCAAATACAATAACTTTATTTTTTCAACGAAAGGCTATTACCAGTTCCTAAAAGAAGAAAATCAGGTGCTGCAGCCCATAGAAGGAGACGTCTCTTCGAGCACTAAATACACGCTTAACCTGAATTACTACGGAGTTGGCGTGGATTTCGGCTACTCGCTCGGGAAATTTTTGGCAATTAAGCTCGTGGATGCACAGGTGACATTCCATTCCGCCAGCCTCACCTCGGAAGTTTCCTCGACGACGGCTCCATTGAAGGAAAATGATTACTCAAACGACAAACTTTCAGTAGGCTATTCGCTGGGCAGCGGACTTATCTTCAGGATCGTAGGAGAGTATATCAGCCTGGAGGCTACTGCAGGCTATACAAAAATTTCAGTTGGCAAGCTCGTAAACGATACCTTAAACAGCAGTTCAGACGAGATTTCCTCTATTAATAATTTTGTAAGTGACGGCGGCCTCTTCGGCCTCATTCAGCTGAATGTAGGCATTCCTCTTTACTGAATGCTTAAAAACATTTCTTTTAATCACCTTAAAACCTGAAAAAACTATGGCAAAAACTAAACTCGATAAAGCTGCAGTAATTGCAATAAAAGACTGCATGGGGACAAAGAAAAAAGAAAAGATCCTTGTTGTAACAGATGAGATAAAAAGGGAGATCGGCTACGTCCTCTACAATAATGCCCTTGACCTGGGCTATGAGGCTCTACTCATTGAGATGAAATCGCGCCTCTACAACGGCGAAGAGCCTCCTGTGGAAGTAGCGGAACTGATGCAGAAGTTTGACGTTGTATTCTGTCCCACCGCAAAATCACTTACTCACACCGATGCCAGGCGCACGGCTTCTGAAAAAGGCGTCAGAATTGCGACTTTCCCGGGTATTACGCCTGAGGTTATGATTCGCGGGCTTAACGCGGATTATAAAAAAATTGCGGCCTTGACGCTGAGGCTGAAAAAAATATTTGAAAAGACAAGGACCGTAAGGGTTACTTCTCCAGCCGGGACGGACATCACGATGGATATAACGGGGCGCACTGCTTATGCGAGCAAAGGGCTTTTTCATAAGAAAGGCGAAAGCGGAAACCTTCCTACAGGTGAGACTTTCGTGGCCCCGCGGGAAGGGACTTCACAGGGCGTGGTAGTTGTGGACGGTTCCATGGCAGGACTTGGCATGATAAAAAATGCCAACATTAAGATTCAAGTTGAAGACGGCTTTGCAACCAGGATTACCGGCGGACCCGAAGCCAGAAAACTCATTAAGCTGCTGGACGTGCACGGCAAAGATGCCCGCAATGTGGCTGAATTCGGCATCGGTACAAACGACAAGGCTAAATTAAGCGGTATTCTCCTTGAAGATGAAAAGGTTATGGGGACAATACATATAGCTTTTGGCGATAACAAATCCATGGGGGGAAGCGTGCACGTCGAAAGCCATTTAGACGGGCTGGTCAAAAAGCCCACGGTCTACTTTGACGGCAGAATAATTATGAAAGACGGAAAGCTCCTTGTAGAATGATAATATCTGGGAAAACCCGTGTTTTGAGCTCTTTTTAGCTATTCTAAGGCATACACATTAAAGTGTATGCCTTTAAACAGGGAAAAATTTCTGTCCTGGAAAAACATTCTTGACATTTCTAATTGTATAGTGTATAATTGTGGGGTAGATGTCATTAAAACCTTCCGAATAGCCTCTCTATAAAAATCCCCAAATGCAATTTGCGGGTATTTTTTGAATATTTGTCTAATTTTTAGTATTTTTGTCAACTAAATATTAGATTACTCGCAATGACACTACTTAAGACCTTAAATTTAGAGCAAAAAGAGGCTGTTGAGTATCTTGACGGCCCGCAGATGATAGTTGCCGGAGCAGGCTCCGGAAAAACAAGGGTCCTGACCTATAAGATCGCTTATCTAATAGATCAGGGATTTGAACCTTCTTCTATCCTGGCGCTCACATTTACCAATAAAGCAGCAAATGAGATGAAGCAGCGCATTCGCGCACTTATAGGTGAAAGCGCGGATCATCTCTGGATGGGGACTTTCCATTCCATCTTTGCCAGAATACTCCGCATTGAGGCTGACAAAATCAACTTCAGGAGCAATTTTTCAATCTATGACGCTGAGGATTCAGCTGCCCTTGTAAGCACCATACTCCAGGAAATGAACTGGATGATGGAAGGTGTAACGGCAAATTCCATTCACCACAAGATCAGCTATCTGAAAAACCAGATGATCTATCCGAAGGAATATGCCGATAGTATTGCATCTTCAGTGCTTGAGAAGAAAATTGCCGATATTTACGAGGAATACAACAAGCGCCTGCATGAGAACAATTCCATGGATTTTGACGACCTCCTGTTAAAGCCGATTGAACTGTTCAATGAAAAGGAGAAAGTGCTTCAGAAGTACAAGAAGAAGTTTACATACATTCTTGTGGATGAATATCAGGATACAAACCGTGCACAGTACGAACTCTTAAGGCTCCTTGTCAGCTCAAAGAGAACCATTTGTGTAGTGGGCGATGATGCGCAGAGCATATACGGCTGGAGAGGCGCGGATATACGCAACATGCTGGACTTTGAGAGGGATTTCCCGAAGGCAAAAATATTCCGGTTGGAACAGAACTACCGTTCAACCAAGACAATACTGGCTGCAGCAGGAAGTGTTATTAAGAATAACGCCGAACAGATAGCAAAAACTCTCTGGACGGAAAACAACGAAGGCGAGGAGCTTTCACTCGTAAGGTGTTCGGATGAAAAAGATGAAGCCTATCAGCTTACAAAACTCATAAGAGAGGAAATTTCCCAGAAAAAATTATCCTATAAGGATTTTGCCATACTTTATAGAATTAATTCTCAGTCCAGGGCCCTTGAAGATGCCTTCAGGCGTGAAAGGATCCCATACAGGATCATCGGCGGAATTGAATTTTATAAGAGAAAGGAAGTTAAGGATTTAATTGCGTACCTGAGAGTTTTGTCCAACCAGAGCGACGAGGAGAGCCTGCTCAGGATTATGAACTTCCCGCAGCGCGGAATAGGAAACACTTCGATCTCAAAGATGATAGCTTTTGCCAGGAAACACCACCTGACGCTCTTCGATACGATGATGAGGGTCTTTGAGGTCATAGAGGTAAAGGAAAGGATACAGAAGAACGTCAAGGCTTTTAAGCTTCTTCTGGATAAATACATCGCGCTCAAGGAAAAACTTTCATTGGGCGAACTCATTTCGGCCCTGATCGACGAACTGGGCATACTGAGAATTTACAAGGAAGAGAATACGCCCGAGTCGCTCGTCAGGTACGAGAACATACAGGAGCTTCTTAATGCAATAAACGACTATTCAAGAAGCATTCCTAATGCAACAATGGAACAGTACCTGGCTGAGGTTTCACTGGTCTCGGGTGTGGACCAGATGGAAGACGAGAATAACAGCGTTACGATGATGACCGTACACAGCGCAAAGGGGCTTGAGTTCCCGGTGGTGTTTGTTTCAGGACTAGAAGAGGATATATTCCCGCTTGCGCCGAAATTTAATTCGGATTCAAGAATAGAAGAAGAAAGGCGTCTTTTTTACGTGGCACTTACGCGAGCTCAGTCGAAGGTTTACCTGACTTACGCCCGTTCGCGCTACCGTTTTGGCGAGGTCGCCTACCAGAGCAAATCCAGGTTCATCGAGGAACTGGATCCGTCGACTTATGTTGAGCTCAACGGAGCCTCAGGAAGAAAGGGCTCCAGCAGGCGCACAAAGAAAGATTTTGTCTACGATGAGCAGTACCAGGAAGACTATGACGATTTCAACCAGGAACAGAAGTCTCTTCGCATGGGAAGCAAGGTAATGCACGAGAAGTTTGGTCTTGGCAAGGTCCAGCAGATTAACGGCATCGGCGAGATGCAGCGGGTAACGGTGGCCTTTGAGGAAGCCGGCGTTAAACAGCTCCTGGTCAAATTTGCAAAATTGAGAGTTCTTTAGGAAAAGCAGGGATAGGGTAGCTTTGTCCTTACTCAAAAGGACGCGGGCCTGTTTATTTTTGCTTTTTATGTGTTGGCAAGAAGGGGAAAAGTTCCCCTTGAATTAGATTAATGAAGTTATATACCTTAATTTGATATTATTAACCGGAGGAAAAATGAAAATTGGTGTTTTGACTGGCGGGGGAGATTGCCCAGGTCTTAATCCTGTCATCCGTGCAGTTGTAAGAAAGTCCATTCAGAATGGCCACGAGGTAGTCGGTTTTACAGAAGGATGGAAAGGTTTACTTGAGAATAAATATATTGACCTCGATGTCGATGCCGTTTCCGGTATTTTGCATCGCGGCGGTACAATTCTCAGAAGCTCGCGCACGAACGTTTATAAGGTGCCAAACGGCGAGGCTACAATCATAAAGAACATGAAAGAAAGCGGCATTGACGCTCTTGTTGCAATTGGCGGCGAGGATACGCTTGGTGTTGCAACAAAACTCTACAAAGCTGGCGTTAAGGTTGTCGGAGTTCCCAAGACAATCGATAACGATCTTAATGCAACCGACTATACTTTCGGTTTCGATACAGCCGTTAACATTGCAATGGAAGCAATTGACCGCCTTCACACAACCGCCGAGTCACACAACCGCGTTATGGTAGTTGAAGTAATGGGCCGTCATGCCGGATGGATCGCTCTGCATTCTGGTATGGCCGGTGGAGCCGACATAATACTGATCCCTGAACAGCCGTTCAAGATGGATGAAGTCTGCGAAGTTTTGAAGAAAAGACACGCCAGGGGCAAAAACTTCTCAATCGTTGTCGTCGCCGAAGGCGCACAGTGGGATACTTCAGATGAAAAAGAAAGCATGATACTTCAGAGCCAGGAACTCGATTCATTCGGCCACGTAAGGCTTGGCGGAATCGGCAACCTGCTTGCAAGTGAAATTGAAAAACGTACCGGCTTTGAGACAAGAGCTACCATTCTTGGACACGTTCAGAGAGGCGGTTCCCCAACAGCATACGACAGGGTCCTCGGTACACGTTTCGGCGTATTTGCCGCTGAACTGGTTCAAAAAGGTGATTTCGGAAAAATGGCTTCCTTAAAGGGTACAGAAATTGTTGCCGTACCACTTGAAGCCGCTACCGGTGAACTTAAGACAGTTGACCAGAAGCTGATGGATGTTGCTGCAACATTCTTCGGTTGATAGCAATTTAATTCCTTGAAAAAAGCCGGGGCAATATTCTTTCTCTCTCTCTCTTTGAGTTTAAGAGAAAGAGAGAATATTTGTCCCGGTTTTTTTTGTCTTAAGGCTTAATTCTGTTAAATGTGGAAAGGAGCTTGTTTCTGTAGGTTTCCTTGATCTTTTCCTCAACGTCTCCAATGGGCTTAATTGGTATCAGGTCCATTACTTCTTCGGGGGACATTCCCGAGGAGAACATCGTCTTAAGAGCCCCGTCGGTCATTTTTTTTATGCTTTCATCAATTTCAGCATCGTTCAGTCCGAACTCCTTGAGTATATTCCTCAGCTCATAGAACTGGAACCAGAGGTAAGTAGGTCCCATTGCCGTAAGAAGAGAATAAGCCTCGAGCTTTTCTTCTTTCACCTCGGGACAGGGACCCAGGGGTGAAAGAAAGCCAAGGATTTCCGATTTCTCCGTCTCTGAAATTCCGGAGGAGAAGCAGATGGGGTTATAGCCCGCGTTTACGATGGAAGGAGCATTAGGAATAACTCTTGTAATCCTGTCGAAACCTCCCAGGGCCTCCTGCATTTTCGCGATTGTGATCTTGGGCGCAAGAGATACTATAATTGCAGAAGCCTTCAGCTCAGGCTTAATTTCCTTCAGGAGGTCCAATATCAGGGGAGGATGAAGGGATATTAAGACAATATCCTGCCTTGCCGGCAGCTTGTCGTCGTTATAGGAAATACATATTTCCGGATAACTTTGCTTCAGCTTTTCCAGATAACCCATAATTATGTCACTGACTATGACATTTGGAAAACTTGCCCCGGCATTGTGAAGGCCTTTCAGTATTATTCTGGTAATCCTGCCGCCGCCGATGAAACCGTAAGATTTTGAATCCATATATACTCCGGACAATTATTATAAATTTTATGTGCAACAAATTTCGAATGTTTTAGCCACTGAGATCAAAGCGGCATTATCTGTGAAAAAAAGGGAAGAAGCCCGCGGAGTTTTACTTCCTTTTTATTTGGCTTCATGCCTCTTTTGGGAGAGCCGCTAACATATCTATAAATGAGGATTCAATGAGTCTTAATTTGCAGACTGTGCTGAAAAGTTCAATACTGCTGATAACATAAGTACCGGATTTATTCCATTTTACGGAATTTACCGTAAATGCACAACATTATACTTACTCAAAATACAAGAAGCGGCATAAAAAGCAAGAGTTTTTCCTCGTCTGCCAAAAATTCTTTAATTCCTTTTGGCAGAAAGGCCGGAAACAGGTCCGAATAAATTTATTTGGCCTGAAATGCCTCATCATGATAAATATGCTTGGATTTTACCCTGAATTTTTTAATATTTACGATTATTTGTGATTTTGAGGGGTCAAATGAAAAAAGGCAATAAGCCCATACTATTAATTATACTAATTACTTTTCTATTCTCTGCAAGTTCCTTTGCGTATACAAGCGGTTCTGACACTGCTGCATACAAGAAAAATTCAAATTACTGGCTCCAGACGGGGCTGTACAACATATACAGGACACAGCATGCCAACATAGTAATGCTGGGAAATTCAATTACACATGGCGTGAACTGGAACGAACTGATGGGAAGAAATGACATTGCCGAAAGGGGAATCCCCAGCGACAATGTGGAAGGATTCTTAAACCGCCTGGATTATATTTATAAGCTGAACCCCAGAATATGTTTTATAATGGGGGGGATCAACGATATCTATTCGGGCTACAGCGCCGAAGCTGTATTTTCAGAATACGTGCAGGTTATAAAAGGTCTTCAGGACCACAAAATTATCCCAGTCATACAGTCGACACTATTTGTTTCGACAAAATGGCATAATGCCCGCGATAAAAACCCCGAGGTCAGCAAGCTTAATGCTCTTCTTAAGGATTATGCCGAGAAAAACAATTTGCTATTTGTTGATCTTATTGCTAAAATGACTCGTGATGGACTTCTGAGAGATGAACTGACATACGACGGACTTCACTTGAATGCAAACGGTTACGCAATATGGCGTGATGAACTGGACCCGCTATTAAACAGACTGATTCAATAAACGGTGCGCTTCTTTGTTTTTTATGTGAATCTGACAATTTTCTTCGCAAAAAAACGGGGTATCCAAGGCTTTTTTACTTTTAACTTTAAGAAGGAAAATTTATATGAAATCAATTAAGGAGAAGAACAGGCCCGTTCTACTGATTGGTATGGCAATCCTGTTCTCATTTATTCTTTCTTACATCCCGGAGGGTGTAAACATTGTCTTTTTCAAGACAAAACCCGTCAGCTTATTCTCAGACATCAAGCCTGACTCTCTTTTAAGTATAAATAATGCTTCCCGGAATCAGGAACTCTTTCTTGCCCGGTCAGGAAATAAAACCGGAAAGGTAATATTTGCTTCCTTCCCGGGTGAATTTCTCTTTGAATCTGTCAGCCGCTTTATCGAAGCCCAGGTAATCAACGGCGACAATAACATGCAGCAGCAGCCGGGTAAATACGTTTCGCTTTCGGGAAATGTATCCCAGATGAGGAACTTCTTTTCTGCACTTAAACAGTCAAGGTCCAGGAACGTAAGAATTGCCCACTATGGCGATTCAGGGCTCGAAGGAGACTTAATTGATGCCGATATGAGGCAGGCTTTCCAGAAGGAGTTCGGCGGCTTGGGGGCAGGCTTCCTTCCCGTAACTTCGCAGGACGTTTCCTTCAGGGTTACAACGGGCATTTCATTTTCCTCTGACTGGAAGACCTCTTCGGTCATTACGGGCAAACAGGCAAACTATCCTCTTGGCATAAACGGCTTTGTCTTTATTCCTACAAAGGCCGGCAGCTGGGTTAAATACGACTGCCTTAACCGCTATTCCTCAGCAAGCGGATTCAGGACCATAAAGGTATTTTATTCCAACGCAAAGAATTCATCCATTAAATATTCATTCAATAACGGCTCTGAGCAGTCGGCAGCTCTTCAGACGGGTAGGGGTGTAAAGGAACTTCTTCTTACCGTTCCTTCAAACGGCAAGTCCTTTAAGCTGATTGCCACGGCTGCAGACCAGGCACAGTTCTATGGCATCAGCATGGAAGCCGGCAACGGGCTTTACCTGGATAACTTTGCCTGGAGGGGAAACACCGGTACTTCTTTCAGGGATATTTCGTCTGAAATGATGAAGGATTTCAACAGGTATCTTGACTATAAACTTATCATACTGAGCTTTGGGCAGAACATGGTCTCCACCGGAAACGTCAACTTCGGATGGTATGAAAGCCAGATGGTTAACGTCATTAACGACCTGAAAAGAGATTTTCCGCAGGCCAGCATTCTTCTTGTCAGCGTTGGCGACAGGGCGGTAAAGAAAGGAACAAAATTTGCAACCGATCCGAACATACTCAAAATGGTTGAGGTGCAGAAAAAAATTGCCAACTCAACGGGAATTACGTTCTGGAATATGTTTGAATCCATGGGAGGCGAAGGTTCCATTGTCAGCTGGGCAAACTCAGGCCTTGCCTATAAGGATTATGGCCACATTTCTCTTGACGGATCGAAGAAGGTGGCAAACATGCTCTCAAGAGCAATTATTGATGCTTACCACAGCCAGAAATAATTCTATTGTGTGCATATACGCCAAAGTTGAGTTTAATAACTTTTGAACAAAGAAAAGAGAAAGCAAAAGCATGATCAACAGATATAACCCTAATGAAACCCTCTGGGAAAGATGGAGCCTGAATGCAGCCTTGTTTCCCGACAAAGAGGCCATTGTACACTGGGATGCCGAGGCCGAGCCATTCAGATGGACATTTAGCCACCTGCTCTCAAGTGCCGAGAAGTATGCCCTTGCACTCAAGCACATGGGAATACGCAAGGGGGATGTTTGTGCAATCATAATGCGGCACAACGCCCAGTTCTACCCGCTTTATCTTTCAATAGCAAGTATTGGCGCCATACCCGCAGTGCTGGCATATCCGAACGGAAGACTCCACCCGGAAAAGTTCAGGCAGGGACTTGAGGGCATGGCAAAACATTCCGGCCTTGACTGGATTATGACTGAAAGGGATATTGAACCTATTATCTCTTCGCTTACCGTGGGACAGAACAGCGCGATCAGGGGGATCCTTTTCCCGCTGGAATTCCATGCCGAGACGCCCGTGAACAATGATGAGTACAGGGAAATCCTCAACACACGGGCAAATATGAAGCCGGATGACCCTTTCCTGCTGCAGCATTCTTCCGGTACAACCGGGCTACAGAAGCCGGTTCTTCTTACGCACAGGGAAATTCTTCTGCATATTTCAAATTATTCCGATGCAATCAGGCTCACGGATTCCGACAAAATTGCCAGCTGGCTGCCATTGTACCACGATATGGGGCTTATTGCGGCTTTCCAGATGCCCCTGGCTTCCGGAATTACCACCATACAGATTGATCCGTTCCAGTGGGTTATGGTTCCCGAGATACTCCTGGATGCCATCTCAAAGGAAAAGGCAACGCTTGCATGGCTTCCGAATTTTGCCTTCAACCTCATGGCCGACAAGATCAGAACCGAAGACCTTGAGGAAATATCGCTCGAATCGGTCAGGATGCTCATTAACTGCAGCGAACCGGTAAGGTACGACAGCTTTGTTAAATTCCTGGAGAGTTTCCAGCATCTTGGAATTACAAAAGAAAAGTTCGGTGCGAGCTATGGCATGGCCGAAATCACCTTTTCTGCCACGCAGACTGAGCCTGGCATGCAACCAAGGCATTTCAGTGCTGACAGGCAGATGCTTTCAAAGGGAGTGGTACAGATTGCAGGAACGGATTCACAACAGGTCGTGCGCGAGTGTGTTTCTTCAGGAAAGCCGATAAAAGGAACAATAATCAAGATCCTTGGCGAAAATGGACAGGAACTGCCCGAAGGCATGGTTGGCGAGATCGCAATCAAGTCTGAAACAGTCTTCCAGGGATACAGGAATTATCCGGAAAAAACTGCCGAGGTTCTTAAAGACGGCTGGTATTATAGCGGCGACTACGGCTTTATCCTGGACGGCTTTATCTATGCAATTGGGCGGAAAAAGGATATTATAATCGTTGCCGGCAACAATATATATCCCGAAGACGTCGAAGATGCTGTCTTGCAGGCCGATGGGGTTATACCCGGCAGAGTAATTGCTTTCGGGGAGGAGGACCCTTCGATCGGAAGCGAACAGATAAGCGTCATTGCCGAATCTAACCTGACCGATCCCGAGTCGCTGAAAAAGCTCCGGCTGGAAATTGTCAGGACGGGAATGCAGATAGACGTGACGATAAAAAATGTGTATATTGTCCCTCCAAGGTGGCTTATCAAAAGCTCTGCCGGAAAACCGGCGCGTAAGGCCAACATGGAAAGAATATTAAAAAGTAAAGAAGAAGTTTTATGGGGGTAAAATGATTTCAGACAGGTTAAAGAAAACAATTTTGAATGTTCTTAAGCTTGATGACTATGAGATTCAAAGTGAGACAAGGGCCGATGAGGTGCCAGGTTGGGACTCGTTAAATCATATTAACGTCATCCTGGCGGTTGAGAAGGAGTATCAGGTGCGCTTTAAGAATATAGAGGTTCTGAAGCTGAAGAACATAGGTGACTTGCAGAAACTGGTCGATTCAAAGGCCAAATAAAAGACAATCCCGCGCTGCGGCGATGATACCCGTAGGTGGGATTTATTCCATTAAACAGTATTAAAGTAAATTTATCTCTTTGGGTGGCTGAAAAAAATGTTACATAACATCGATCTAAATAAGTTCCTTTCGCTATTTAATTATATCCCGGATGATCCGCTGCTTTTCAGTACGGCGGAATTCATGTTTTTCTTCTTCGGGTTTTTGGTATTTTACACCGCATTTTCGAAAAGCAGGAATTTCAGGGTATACCTTATTATAATATTTTCGCTTTTCTTTTATTATAAGGCGGCAGGACTTTATTTCCTTCTTCTTGTATTCAGCTCACTGGTAAATTTCTTTGCTGGAAAATTTATCGGGACAACCGAAGACTCACTACGAAGGAAGTTATTGCTGATTTCTTCAATCGTGGTCAATATAGGCGTACTTTTTTATTTCAAGTACACCAATTTTTTTATCGATATCATTAACCATTTCAGGTCTTCGGCCATTACCCCGCTCGACATATTTCTTCCCGTCGGGATCTCTTTTTTCACCTTCAAGGCTCTAAGCTACGTAATAGACGTCTACTTAGAGAAGCTGGAGCCTGAAAAGAGCTTCAGGGATTTTCTCCTTTATGTCTCATTTTTCCCGAATATTCTGGCCGGCCCTATCGACAGGGCAACTGAGTTTCTGCCGCAGGTAAAAAGTGAACTGAAAATTCCTGAAACCTATATTGGAAGGGGAATCTTCCTTATTATGGCGGGACTTTTCAAGAAGGCGGTTATTGCCGACTATATAGGGGTTAATTTTGTCGACCGCATCTTTGAGATGCCCACGCGTTATACCGGGGTTGAAAACCTTCTGGCCGTTTACGGCTACGCCTTAAAGGTTTACTGCGACTTTTCCGGCTACTCGGATATCGCAATTGGCATTGCACTTCTTATGGGCTTTAAGCTCATGGAAAACTTTAATTCGCCTTACCAGGCCTCTTCGGTTGCCGAATTCTGGAGGCGCTGGCACATATCGCTTTCAAGCTGGCTCCTGGATTATCTTTTCCGCCCGCTGCAGATGAAGTTCAGGAATCTCAGAATGCTGGGCAACGCTACGGCACTTTTTATCACATTCTTAATCTGCGGCCTCTGGCACGGAGCTTCATATACGTTTATTCTCTGGGGTGCCGTGCACGGACTTCTGATGGCAATTGCGCTGTTTACAAAGAAGCCAAGGCAGGCTGTCTATGAAAAGCTCGGTATCAGCAATTCAAGGCTGCTGCATGCTTTTCAGGTTGTCATTACGTTTCACATTATTGCCGTAACATGGGTTTTGTTCGGGGCTTCAAGCCTGTCTTCTGCAATGGATATGTTCTCCCAGATATTCAACTATTTTAAGGGGGGAGTCTTCATCCAGTTTGTTCAGGCATTCCCGGGCGTTCTTGGACTCATTATTCTGGGCTACATTTTGCATTTTATCCCGAAATCTGTTGAAATTAAGGCTGCCGGGCTGCTGACCAGGACACCACTTTGGGGCAAGGCTCTTATACTTGCGGTTATGATCTGGGTTGTGGCGCAGGCTAAATCGGCAGACCTTCAGCCGTTTATCTATTTTAAGTTTTAAGGGGGATGTCTAACATACAGGCCTGATTTTCAGGAAATAAGATGAAAAAAGAAATATTGCTCTGTCTGCTTTCATGCTTTTTCTCTGCTGAATGCCTGGCTCGCGCAGATACGACTTATTACAGTGGGACTCGGGATTTCAGGCTTCAGACTGCACTGTACAAAGTTTACAAAACCGGGCACGCTGAATTTGTGATGCTCGGTAACTCACTTACGCACGGCGTTAACTGGAATGAACTCTTAGGCAGAAATGACGTTGCCGAAAGGGGAATTCCGGGTGACGGCATCAAGGACTACCTGAGAAGAATGGACTATGTTTATAAGCTTACGCCTAAAGTCTGCTTTATTATGGGAGGGGTAAACGATCTTTATACCGGCTACCCGCCCGAGCTGATAGCGGCAAATTATATGAAGGTGGTTGAAGACTTAAAAGCACATAATATCATCCCGGTCCTGCAGTCTCCATTGTTTGTTTCTTCAAAATACATGCTTGCCTCAGAGAAAAATCCTGAAATCGCCAGGCTGAACAGCCTCCTCCGTTCATACGCCCGGAAAAACAACATTCAGTTCGTAGATCTGAATGCCAAAATGAGCCGGATGGGAAGCCTTAGAAGCGAGCTGACGTACGACGGAATTCATCTTAACGCAGATGGATACGTCATCTGGCGTGATGAAATTGCCCCTTTAGTTGAGAAATATTCTATTACTGAAACTGGTGAATAAAGCTCTTTTTTTAGCCAAAACTACTCCTGAAGCATACTCCTGAAGCAGCCATAATCCGCCTGAATTCCATTTATGCACAGCGCGGCCTTGGCCCATAAGGGCTACAGAAATGCTCCTAACTCCTTGACAATAAAGAAGGCCAGGTCTCTGCCGGTGTACACGCCCTGATCTGGCATGGAGAGGATAACAGCGGCAGGATTCTGCCAAGTGGCTCGTATATATACAGGGTAATGGCTGGCAGCAACGTAACTACGGGTAAAATGATGTTTATGAAGTAAACTGCACACTGCATATACGTTTAATTCGGTCTTAAGCGATCCCCCTGGAAGATGATCCTTTCAGGGGGATTTATTTTCATGCATGGCATTTTCTTCCCGGAATTTTTTTCCTCCGGCATTTTTACCGACCACGCTTTCTCATTTATTCTTTCTGCCTCTGCTTTTATCTATTAAGTTTCATAATTCTTTTTTCATTTGAAATTATTTTATTAACTTTGAATGATGAATTTTACGGTTTATTTATTATGGATCTTTTTGGGGTTAAAATGGATGATCATAATAATACAGATTCTGAACCCGTTAAAAGTACTAACAGGCTGCCAGGAGATGGCGAGGTTGCGCTCGATATGAAAGCTTTCACGTTACGGCATGAAACAAATGGAAGTCCCATCTCCGATCTGGAAATTATGATAAACTCCGTGCCGTCATATATCTTCTTTAAGGATGAGAACGACAGGTATATAAATGTAAATAAAGCCCTTACAGAGGCATTGGACCTTCCAAAAGAAAAATGGATAGGAAAGACAACCGCAGAACTCTTTCCTAACTATTCAGCCGACTTTCATCTGCTGGATATGGAGGTCATCAAAAGCGGCAAGGCTCTAAGGAATATAGAGCAGCTTTTCCAAACCCCCGAAGGAATAAAATGGCTTCAGACCGATAAGGTACCGTATTTTGATGAAAATGGCGTGGTAAGAGGCGTCGTTAGTACTTCTACCGATATTACAAAACGCAAGCAGGCTGAAACTGCTCTAAAGGTATCTGAAACCAAGTACAGAATTGTTGCTGAAAATACGTACGACTGGGAATTTTGGACCAGCCCGGATGGCAGTTTCATTTATTCCTCCCCTTCGTGCATGCGAATTTCAGGCTATACATCTGAAGAATTTGAAAATGACCCGAAACTCTTCCTTTCCATTATTCATCCGGACGACCGGAATAAATATATGGAGCACCTGGCAGATAAGAGCCGTTACCAAGAGCAGAAGGAAGTTGAGTTCAGGATTATAAGACGAGGCGGGGAAGTGCGATGGATTGCACACCTCTGCCAGCCGGCCTACGGCCCTGAAGGGGTACTCTTGGGCAGGCGGGGCAGTAACCGCGACGTTACGGAAAGAAAAATTGCCGAAGAAGCCCTTTCTATGAGCGAAAAGCGCTACAGGATACTGGCTCAGAATTTCCCGAATGGAGCCGTAATCCTCTTCGACAAAAACCTCCGCTACATTGTAGCCGATGGAAATGAAATTGAAAGAACCAGTTCATCACTGGACTCAGGAGTAGGGAAAACTATATGGGAACTTTATCCGGAAGAAACGTGCAAACTGATTGAACCCTATTACCGCGCGGCACTCAGGGGTGAGAAAAATATTTTTACCCACAGGCTCTTTGATAGATTTTACGAATTCCATACTCTTCCGATTAAAGAAGAGGACGGGTTTGTTTCGGCAGGCATGTGCCTGATGCTTGACGTTACAAAAAAGATACACGACGAAGAGGAGCTAAAAGCCCTGAACGAAGGCAAGGATAAGCTGTTCTCAATTATTGCACACGATCTTAAAAGCCCTTTTACAGCACTGCTTGGTTTTTCTGAATATATGACAAACTACCTCGAAGAGCTCAGCCAGGATGAAATCAGGGAGTTTTCCAGCAGTATCTATAAGTCGGCCAGCGGTGTTTATAAGCTGATAGAAAACCTACTTCAGTGGTCGCGCCTTCAGCTTGGAAGAATTGACTTTGTGCCGCAGAAATTTAAGTTCGGTGAGCTTGCAAGCGAAATGAGGCAGCTTTATCAGGCTAGCGCCGATAACAAGAAAATCTTTCTTGAGGATGATGTTGAGCCGGGACTCATGGTCCTTGCAGACAGGCACATGGCTGAAACCGTGCTGCGGAATCTGATTTCGAATGCCATCAAGTTTACCAGCCGGTATGGCAGGATCAGGCTGATTGCAAAGAGGGAAAACGGAACCGTCAAAATCACCGTCAAAGATGACGGTAGGGGAATGGATAGCCTTCAGCTTTCCAAACTCTTCAGCCTGAGCGAACACCGTTCCACAATGGGAACCGACCAGGAGAAAGGTACCGGTCTGGGACTTTTAATCTGTAAAGAGTTTGTCGAAAAAAATGGAGGGATGATAGTAGTAGAAAGTAAACCGGAGCTCGGCAGCAGCTTTACATTTACACTGCCTGCAGCCTGAGCGTATATAGTTATTTATTTGCGTTAAAAAACATCTGTTCTGGATATTAACTGAATATTAAACCTTTAAAACGTGAGCTATATGAAAAATATATTTTATATGTTGTTAACCGGGTTTTTAATTGGAACATTGACATTAACAAGTGCAGCAGAGAACAAAAAAATGACAGAATTATTGGATAAGATAAAACAGCAGTTTGCTCCTGACAAACGTACGGCTATTTTTAACGTTCAGGCCGAGGAGGAAAAAGGCACTGTAACATTAAAAGGAGAGACAAACCTTCAGGAAGCCAAAGACAAACTGATCTCTGAAGTCAAGAAAAACGGCATTAACGTTAAAGACGAAATCTCGCTTCTGCCCTCAAAGGACCTCAACGGAAAGACATACGGCGTTATTAATCTTTCAGTTGCCAACATCAGAACCCATCACGAACATTCGGCAGAAATGGCTACACAGGGACTCCTGGGCACTCCGGTAAAAGTACTAAAAAAAGAAAACGGGTGGTTCCTCATACAGACCCCCGATCAGTACATAGCATGGGTCGATGGCGACGGGGTTCAGCAGATGACAAAAGATGAGTACAACGACTGGAATGAGTCCGCAAAGGTTATCTATACGGCTTTTTACGGCTTTACATTTGCCGATCCCGATCTTAACTCAGCCCACGTTTCAGACATAGTAAAGGGCAACATATTAAAGGTTGTTGGTGAGGCAATAGGATTTGTAAAAGTCCAGTACCCGGATAACAGACTGGCCTACATACCGAAAGGCGAATGCATGGATTTTGAGCAATGGCTCGACAACCGCGAAATCACGGCAGAAAACATGATTAAGACAGGAAAAACGCTCATGGGAATTCCATACCTCTGGGGCGGTACTTCGGTTAAAGGGCTCGACTGCAGCGGCTTTACAAAAACAATTTATTACCTCAACGGCGTCATACTGCCAAGAGATGCTTCCCAGCAGGTTTATTCAGGGGATCCTGTCGACACGAAAGACAGCTTTGATAACCTGAAGCCCGGCGACCTTCTCTTCTTCGGCACAAAGGCTACTGCCACAACTAAGGAAAAAGCAACTCACGTGGCCATGTATATCGGTAACGGCGAATACATTCATTCCTCCGGCAGGGTAAGAATTAACAGCCTGGATATGTCCAAGAAAAACTTTAACTCTCACAGGTACGATACATTCCTCAGGGCAAGGAGAATACTTACTTCACTGGATAAAAACGGCATAGCACTCATAAAAAGTAACAATCTTAAACTAAAGGTTGAAAATGAAACAAAATAGAAGAGATTTCCTTAAAACCTCCGGCCTTGCTGCCGGTACCGCCCTGCTGGGTGGATTTTCAAATAACCTTTTTGCAAATAAAAACATTAATACTATGAAATCAGGTAAAATGAAATTCAGGTTCAGACCATATACGCTTGAACTTAAGCACGTCTTTACAGTTGCAACTGCATCACGCTCTACAACTCCTGTCATGCTCACTGAAATTGAGTACGACGGCATAACCGGCTACGGTGAAGCCTCAATGCCTCCGTACCTCGGTGAATCTCATGCCACGGCAACTGAGTTCCTCTCAAAAGTCGATTTAAGCAGGTACAGCAACCCGTTTGACCTCGACGACATACTCTCTGACATAGACGCCATTGCTCCCGGAAACCCGGCTGCCAAGGCTTCTGTAGACATTGCTCTTCATGACCTGGTTGGCAAGCTCATGAACCAGCCGTGGTACAACATCTGGGGATACGACAAGGAAAAGGCTCCATATACCACCTTTACTATCGGAATCGACAAGGCCGATGTGGTAAGAGAAAAGACAAAAGAAGCCAAAGGCTTTAAGTTCCTGAAGGTTAAACTTGGCGGCAGTAACGACAAGGAAATGATTGAAACCATCCGCTCGGTTACAGACGTACCACTTACGGTTGACGCAAACCAGGGCTGGAAGGACAAACAGTATGCTCTCGACATGATTCACTGGCTCAAAGAGCGCAATATTGTATTTGTTGAGCAGCCAATGCCCAAGACAATGGTTGACGAAAATGCCTGGCTTACGCAGAACAGCCCGCTTCCCACGATGGGTGACGAGGCAGTGCAGAGGCTTGCAGACGTTCCAAAAGCACACGGGGTTTATTCGGGCATTAACATAAAGCTTATGAAGAGCACAGGTATGAGAGAGGCTCATAAGATGCTCACTCTGGCACGCGCTCTCGGAATGAAGGTTATGCTGGGATGCATGACTGAAACCTCCTGCGCAATTTCCGCTGCAGCACAGCTTTCGCCAAAAGTTGACTGGGCCGACCTCGATGGCGCTCTGCTTATCAGCAACGACATCTATAAGGGCGCAACCGTCGTTAACGGAAAAGTTACATTGACTGACCTGCCCGGTATAGGTGTTACAAAACTCTAACTGTTTTCAGGAGGCGGGGCAAAGCTCTTTTCCCCGCCTCAAATCTCTTTTTATATGTGTCTTCCTTAGCCACGCGGAGATAAAAAATGCTTAAGACTTTTCTTACCGGAATTTTAATATTAATTGCAGGTGTATCTATGGCTCGTCCGAAACCGGAGAAGATATTTCCTTATAAATATTCGACAGCCAAACTGGATAACGGGCTGAGCGTTGTTCTTGTGCCCATGGAAAGCCCCGGGCTGGTTTCCTATTATTCCGTGGTCAGAACCGGCAGCAGGGATGAATGGGAACCTGGGAAAAGCGGTTTTGCCCACTTCTTTGAACACATGATGTTCAGGGGAACGGATAAGTATCCCGGACCGGTCTACGACGGACTTATTACGAGCCTGGGCGCTGATGCCAATGCCTATACGAGTGACGACCTTACGGTCTTTCACCTGAACTTTGCAAGCGATGACCTCGAAAAGGTTATTGAACTGGAATCCGACAGGTTCCAGAACCTGAAATACGACGTGCGCGAATTCCAGACCGAGTCAGGCGCCGTCTACGGCGAATACCGCAAGGGCAGGACGAGCCCCTGGGAAGTGGCCTTTGAGAAGCTTCAGGATATGGCATTCCTTAAACATACATACAAGCATACCACTATAGGCTTTGAACAGGATATTAAAGATATGCCGAACATGTATGACTACAGCATCAGCTTCTTCAAGCGCTATTACCGCCCGGAGAACGTTGTGATACTGGTTGTGGGTGATTTTAAGAAAGACAACGTGCTTAAACTCATAAAGAAGTATTACTCCTCCTGGCAGCCGGGTTACGTTTCTCCTCAGATTACGCCCGAGCCCCCGCAGACACAGGAACGTTCGGCAGTGGTTTCCTATCCCGGAAAAACGCTCCCTCTTTTGGTCGTTTCCTACAAAGGGGATGCTTTTGACGTAAACAACAAGAATATACTTTCCTCTGTTTTGATTGGTGACCTTGCCTTTGGCGAAACAAGCGACATTTATAAAAAGCTTGTCCTCAAGGAGCAGAAAGTCCAGTTTATTCAGGCTGACTTTGGCTTCAGCCGCGATCCAAAGCTTCTCTATATCTATTCAATGGTTAAGGATCCAAAGGACGTGGAATACGTGAAAAACGAAATCTATAAAACCTTGAGCAATTTCCAGAACATTCTTGTCGATAATAAAAAACTTAACGACCTGAAGAAAAAGGAAAGATATTCATTCTTAATGCACCTCGATACTCCTGATAATGTGGCCGGGTTCCTGCCGCAGTTTATAACGCTTACAGGTGGAATTGACGTCGTTGACAGGCTTTATTCGGGACTTGATAAGGTCACTCCGGAGGATATCCTTCAGGCAGCAAAGTATTACTTCATGCCTGAAAAGCGAAACGTTGTATTAGTCAGGGGAGAAAACTAATGACCAGATATATCATACTGTGCGTTTTAATTATCTTTAGTATAACTTTGTCGGCAAAAACAAAAAATGGGACCCCTATGAAAGAGAACCTCGTATTGTTGCCGGTTAAAAATGATCCGACCGTTTCATTTAAGATATGGTTTAATGCCGGCTCAGAATACGACCCCAAAGGCAAAGAAGGCCTTGCATACATTACGGCACGCCTTATTTCCGAAGGCGCTACTTTACATAACAGCTATGAGGAAATTCTCGAAAAGCTCTTCCCGCTGGCCTCAGGCTACAGCGCCTCCGCCTCGGTTGAAATGACGGTTTATTCGGGCAGGGTGCATAAAGATAACCTTGAGGTCTATTACCCGCTTTTCCTCGACGGTATAATTCGCCCGAAGTTCAGCGAGCAGGATTTCGACAGAATAAAAGATGAAACACTGAATTATCTTACCACCACGCTGAAGTATTCGAGCGACGAGGATCTCGGTAAGACCGTGCTTTATGATTTTATATTTGAAAATACCCCGTACGGACACAGTGAACAGGGTACCATAAGCGGTGTCAGGAACATTACGCTTGATGACGTGAGAAACTTCTACCAGACGTACTATAACAGGAATAATTTTGTTCTGGGAATTGCGGGCGGATATTCGAAAAAACTAGCCGAGAGGCTCCAAAAAGATTTGTCCGCGCTGCCCGAAGGCACAAGGCAGAACTTCCCCGACATTAATTATGAGCCGATAAAGGGCTTAAATGTTAAAATGATAAACAAGGATGCCCAGGCAACGGCAATATCATTCGGATTCCCGATTAACCTTAAGAGGGGAGAGAAAGACTGGTACGCTCTTGCCGTTGCTAACTCATGGCTTGGCGAACACAGAAATTCAAGCTCGCACCTCTACCAGGTAATCAGAGAGGCCAGGGGATTGAACTACGGCGACTACAGCTACATTGAAAACTTCCCCAACGGCGGACAGCTTCAGATGCCGCCTGTAAACGTGGCCCGCCGTCAGCAGATCTTCGAGGTCTGGATACGTCCCGTACCGAATGAGACCAGGCATTTTGTTCTAAGGTCTGCCCTGCGTGAAATTAAAAACTTCATAGACAACGGACTCACGCGTGAAGAGTTCGAACTTACGCGCAAGTTCCTGAAAAACTATGTGCTGCACTACGCCCCCGAGACTGAAATGAGACTTGGCTACGCGCTTGACGATAAATTCTACGGACTGCAAAACAGCCACTTGGAGACCTTCAGGAAGATGATGGATCAGCTTTCACTTGAAGACGTCAACAATGCAATTAAAAAATACCTTAATTACGGAAATATGAAGATTGCAATAATTACAAAGGATGCCGAAAGCTTCAAGAGTGCGCTTGAAAACAACACTACCTCACCGATTACCTATTCTACTCCAAAGGCAGACAAAGTCTATGAGGAGGATAAAGAGATACAGGATTATAAGCTGGATATACCGGCAGGAAACATTAAAATTATCGGGGTTGAAGAGCTGTTCAAATAGCCAGAGATATTTTCCTTTTGGGAAAAAAGCGGGATCGGCATTATCCCGCTTTTTTTATTTATTCAATTCCTTTTTATTTCGGGCAGCCCCAGCCTGAATGTGTAAGCTTGCCCTTGTACTTACCAAATTGCGGGGGACTATAAAAAAGATCTACTCCCTGCATAGCTGCCTTTGTGTTGAAATTCATCTCCGTCGAGCAGTCGATGCATCCTGTGTTATCGCGGAGTGAGCCGGTTTCATCCCGTATTTCCCGGTCGCCTCCTGTAGCCTTCGCAAAGTCAAAATTATCCAGGAATCCTTTTACCTTTTCAAGGTCGTAAAGCGTAATTGTAATCATTGTCCGCGTATAGCTTTTGAGGCTTGAGAAAGCGCTTTCGGCAAAGTTTTTCAGGTATGCGTGCAGATCGCCCGACTTGTCGATTTCAGGAAGTTTTTTCAGGTACTCGCTGCTGATATAGGAAAGATGCAGGTATTCAGGCGAGGCCATAATATAGCTCGCATTTGGGGCAAGTTCCGAGATGACCATTGGCGTGCCGTTATAGCAGGTTGAAAGAAGCAGAAAATCGAATTTTGAACCTCCCATCTGCGACATGCTCCTAAAAAGAGCAAGCGATTTTGACAGGTTTTCAATGCTGAAGGGTTTCTCAGGACAGGATGAGTTATAGCCTCTTCCGTCGCTTTCAGGTATCTCATGCCCGTAGAAAAGAAAGAAGTTTTTTACCGCCCTGCCGGGTAAATCCGGTACGTAAGCCGCGTATTCACGGAAAAATGCCGCCTCAATGTCCAGATTAAGCAGCGAAGGATTGCTCTTGTAGGTGACATTTTCAATTAACTGCCCGTTCCTGTAGTAATAAAATTCCCCGTCTTTTAACGGGAAGAAGAAAAGGAAGTGCTTTTTCGGCTTCTGGTGAAAGATGAATACCTCGGAATTCGGCAATTCCTCGGCTACGGAAATTGCCTGGCTTACCATCCTTTCGTCTGCCTGTATGTCGTTACCTTCCTCGTCGTGGTAGAGGTAACTCCCGTCGCCATGAATGTAATAGACGATCCTGTACTTTATGCTGTCTGCCTGGACTTGCTCTTCTTCAACTCTCGAAACATTGCGGCACGCAAAGAAATAAAGGCTAAAGAAAAGCATTAAAAAATAAAAAACAAATTTCCCCATTATTCATGACTCCCTTGATAAAACTTTAAGTCCGGGAATCTCTGAGAGCTTTCCCGGACCTTAACAGTTTGCTTTGTCATCTTACCAAAAGCAAAACAAGAATTACAACTAAAAGTAACGTCGTAACGCTTATCGTCACCCACTGGTCAGCCTGCTCCATATCCTGTTTCACGTAGTCGGCAAAGTTATTCAGATCTTTATCCTGGACTGCCGTATATCCCGTGAGTCCGTTTAACTCGTTGAATTTATCGGTAACAGAACTCTTCAGTGCGTTTAATGCCTTTTGATCAGAGGACGGAATGCCCCGCATATTAATAATTCTGGTCATTGCCTCATTAAACTTCTCAAATGATTTATTCATGATGTCACGTTTTTCTTCCGCAGAAGAGGCTTCTTTGACTTTCACGGACATGTTGTTAAAGTATTGTTTGATCTTATTCTGAACCATTGCCGATTCGCCGTTGCCGGCAAATGTTGCCTGTGAAAGGATAAATGTCAGCAACAAGGCTGCCAAAAACCGTATCCTGAACATATATTCCTCCTTACTTTAGTAAAGTATCTTCAAAAGTGTGCCTACAATATTTATATTATTATATTCATCATGCTTTTTCAAGAGCATTAGCATGGTAGAAAGCAAGAAGGGTTAAGGCGTGGGGAAATTTATAATTCTTCTTGTTTTCTTGATTTTTCACTCCATTATCTTCATATTTACATATGATTATTAAAGATTTTTCACTTGCAGCCGGTCCGGATGATAAGATAATCCTGAGCGGCTACGGCCTGGAAAATATCGGTTCTAAAGCCTGTATCATTTTTGTACACGGCTTTAAGGGATTTAAGGATTGGGGTTTCGGGCCTTATCTTGCCAGGTACTTTGCTGAAAAGGGAATGTGTGTTCTTACCTTTAATTTTTCGCACAATGGAATAGGGGAAAATCCCCTGGAATTTACCGAGATGGATAAGTTTGCCAGTAACACCTATTCCCGCGAAGTCTCTGAACTCTCCACGGTAATTGATGCATACGGAAACGGATATTTTGGAGCCGTTGAATCTTCCAGGCTCGTAGTTCTGGGTCATAGCCGGGGAGGGGCAATTTCACTCCTTGCAGCTTCACGTAAAGCTTCCGTAAAGGCTGTTGCACTCTGGGCATCGGTTTCGAGGCTGAACCGTTATTCGGAAAGGCAAAAAAAGGAATGGCTAAAGAAAGGTTTTATGGAAGTTAAAAACCAGCGTACCGGACAGATAATGAGGCTTAATGCAGCACTGCTAGAGGACCTGGAGCGGAATTCAGGCGATCTTTTGAACATAAAAAAAGCGGTGGAAACATTAAACAGACCTCTTCTTATTGCGCACGGCGAACAGGATCTGGCAGTTCCAATCAGGGAGGGGGAAGAGCTCTTCGGATGGTCGGATAAGAGCAGGACTGAGTTTTTCAAGCTGTATGCCACGGGGCATACTTTTGACATAAAACATCCCTTTGAGGGCAGCAATGAAAAATTTGAAAGGCTGTTAAAAAAAACGTACGATTTTATAATTAAAAATGTAAACTAAACTGAGGTAAAAATGTCGGTAAATGAGAGCGTAAAAAGTAATATATTTCTGGGATCAGCAAGCAGAGTATTTTCTTCGGAAATTTTCTGGGTCCTGAGCTTTACTATGATGACCTTCCTGGCAGCGCAGGTGGAAGTCCCTGTTCAGCCGGTTCCGTTTACACTTCAGACTATGCTGGTTATACTGGCCGGAGCTTTTCTTGGAAGAAAGAACGGAGCATACAGCCAGATAATTTATCTTTTCCTTGGTTCGATCGGCCTTCCGGTTTTTGCCGGCTTCAGCAGCACGGCGAGTCTCTATGGTCCTACAGGCGGATACCTGCTGGCTTTCCCGCTGGGTGCCTACGTTTCGGGCCTGATACTTGAAAAAAGAAGAAGCATTGTTATAACCTGGCTTGCAATGGCACTTGCTTCACTGGCAATTATCTTAACCGGCGCTTCATATCTCAGCCTTCTTTTCCACAGGAGTTTCGGCGACGCTTTCTTTGTAGGGGCCATAATTTTCTCGGTTTGGGATATAATTAAAATATCGGCCGCAGCAAGCATTTATTTTGCTATTTCAAAGAAATATTCGAAGCTGCCTTTATAAGAGTTTTCTGAAAAGAAATTCCAGCTCCGGGGAAGAATGCCGTTTCACCCCGGCTTTGGAATTGATTATTTAGCTATATATTTGACAGTTGGGCGTTTGGTTGGCAAATTCTTTAAATTAACACATATTTGTAAATCTATTTCAGGGGATTGGTCTTTCGCTCATGGGAATCAAAAACATTATCTTTGTTATCGTTATTCTGGCTGCTTTTTCGTTTTTCGGGTATAATGTGAGGAGACTTATCGGTTACCTTAAATTAGGGAAAAAAGAAGACAGATTTCAAGACGTTCCGGCACGAATTAAAAACGTGCTGAAAATTGCGCTATTTCAGTCAAAAATCCTGCGCGATCCTGTTGCAGGCCCCATTCATTCAATGATATTCTGGGGTTTTGTACTCTTTCTGTTTGCAGTTCTGGAAAGCATAATTCAGGGCTTTTACACTCCTTTCGACTTTTCATTTTTAGGATATTTTTACAGCCTGATTACTTTTGTACAGGACATCTTTGGCGTTCTGGTAATTGTTGCAGTCCTTTCTGCCTTATACCGCAGATTTATTGTCCACGTGCCGCGCCTGGAGGTGGGAAAAAAGGGGAAAATGGATGCCGCAACGGTTCTTCTTATGATACTGGTAATTGTCGTTTCAATGTACGGCATGAACCTGGCTTCCATAGCTAAAAACAACTTTTTAATTAAGCCCTATGAGTTCAGGCCAATTGCATCGGCATTAAGCCCGGTCTTCTTTACCGGAGGCTCAGATGGTGCCGTGGTAAGCTATGAAATATTCTGGTGGATACACATTGTATTTATACTGGGATTTCTGAACTTCCTTCCATATTCAAAGCACCTGCACGTTCTGACTTCAATTCCGAACGTATATTTTTCCAAGCTGGGCTATAATAAGCCGGTTCTGAAGCCACTTGACCTTGAGGATGAGAATGCCGAGGTCTTTGGTGCTGCCGACGTTGAGCACCTGAGCTGGAAACAGATGTTTGACGGCTTTACATGTACAGAATGCGGCAGGTGTACGGCAGCCTGCCCGGCTGCAAATACGGGCAAAATCCTTTCCCCAAGAAAAATTATCGTCGATATACGCCATAGAACCATGGAGAAAGCTCCGGTTTTAGTCGCAATGGCTAAGTCAAATGGCACTGAGCTTCCTCAGGAAGTTCAGGCACACAATCAGGAAGTGCTCGATAAGCACCTCATACACGACTATATAGATCCTGCCGAGCTGTGGGATTGTACGACATGTATGGCCTGCATGCAGGAATGCCCCGTAACAATTGAACACGTGGATTCGATTGTAGATATGAGGCGCAACCTTGTTCTTACTGAATCGGACTTTCCGGCTGAACTTAACCCCGTATTCAGGAACATGGAAACAAACTTTACCCCCTGGGCCTTTAACTCGCAGGACAGGGCTAACTGGGCTGAAGGAATGAACATTAAGACCATGGCAGAAGACCCCAATTCAGAGCTGCTTTTCTGGGTCGGCTGCGCCGGCTCTTTCGACGCAAGAAGTCAAAAAGTTACAAAAGCATTTGCAAATTTGATGCAAAAAGCTAATATTGACTTTAGAATTCTTGGAATTGAGGAAAAATGCAATGGCGATGTTGCCAGACGCCTGGGCAATGAATACCTGGCACAGATGCTTATGCAGGAGAACATTCAGACTCTTAACTCCTACGGCGTTAAGAAAATTGTAACTGCTTGTCCTCATTGCTACAATTTTATCAAAAAAGAGTATCCTCAGTTCGGCGGTAATTTTGAAGTTATTCATCATACCGAGCTGATTCATCAGATGCTTGAAGATGGAAAACTTCAGCTTAAAGACGATGCTCCCGCTGAGAAACTGACATATCATGATTCCTGCTATCTGGGAAGATACAACGGGATTTATGATTCTCCGCGTGAAGACATAAAAAAACTTGGCGGAACTGAACTAATCGAAATGCAGAGAAAGCGCGACAGGGGATTCTGTTGCGGAGCAGGCGGTGGCCGTATGTTTCTGGAAGAAACCGAAGGTACCAGGGTTAACGTCGAACGTACGCGCGAAGCCCTTGAAACCGGCGCTCAAACTATAGCCGCAGCATGCCCGTTCTGTATGACAATGCTGAGCGACGGCGTTAAAACATTCGATAAGACAGATGAAGTTAATGTAAAAGATATTGCGGAAATTGTACTGGAACATATAAAATAATCTAATTAACTTTTATTTATCTTGTTAATAACTTAAGGAGGATCTCATGAAAGACAAGTATAATGAATTATTAAAATTTGTCCAGGGTCTTGAAACAGACGTCAATAAATTTACTGAAAAAGGGCAAGCTGCTGCAGGAACACGTCTGCGTAAGAGTCTTAGCGAGCTTAAGAAGTTAGCTCAGGAAATGCGTAACCAAATCCAGGAAATTAAGGCCGAGAGAAAGGGCGGAGCAGAAGCCTAGGCTTAAAAATTTGATTTTCTGAAAAATAAAACTACAGGCCCCGGAAGCTTCAAAAATGAAGCTTCGGGGCTTTCGCTTTTCTTCCCGTTAGCCCGCCTGCAGATAAAATGCCGCTTTCTTGAAAGATATTAAACGGCTTCTGAACCCTTAATTGTTTTGCCTTTTTGGAATTTACTTTTTACTTTTCAATTCAAAATTCATTTTAACTTTAACTATATGCAGTACGAAAGAAATTACTTTATTCATTACTACGACTCCGACCTGAAGAAAAGGGCGCTCATAACGAGCCTTATGCGCTATTTTGAGGATATTGCAATCCTTCAGAGCGAGGAAGCCAGCGTGGGGCTCGATTATTATACAAAGAACAGGGTGGCCTGGGTTCTTTATAAATGGGATATCGAAATTCTGGATTACCCGAAATTTAAGGACACTATAAGGGTTGTAACCTGCCCTATGGCATTTGCAAAATTCTATGCCTTCAGGTCATTCGACATCTACTCCTCAAAAGACGAGCATCTTGTAAAAGGAGGCTCAATGTGGTTTTTTGTGGACATGAATTCCCGCAGGCCCTCTACAATACCTCAGGAGGTCTACGACAGTTACCAGATCAGTCCTGCAAATTCGAAACCTCTTGAAATTGAGGACCCGAAGGCGCCAGGAGAGATAACCTATAAAGCCTCTTTCAAGGTAAGGCAAAGCGACATCGATACAAATGCTCACGTAAATAACATAAAATACATTGAATGGGCACTTGAAGCTCTGCCGCAGGAAACGTTTAATAACTACACGCTGAGGCGCATTAAAGTGGTTTATAAGAAGGAAACCATGTACGGCAGGGTAATTGACTCCTCAGCCTCTGAAACAAAGGATGCCGGCAGGCTGACTTTCAGGCACAAGATTTCGGACGGGGACCTGGACTTGTGCTTCATTGAAACCGAGTGGCTGCCCGACGGCAATTGACAGGTGTCACGCCTGGCAATTCCTGTGCTCTGGCAAATATGAGATTTGCACGGAATTGTCAAAATTGCAGTATTCTGAATTTTAATCTTAAGTATAACCCCGCGGAAAGTATATTTTATCATTAACGGAGCCTTTTTATGCTGGTCAGGTTCTGGGGCGTCAGAGGTTCAATTCCTTCGCCGCCTGATGAGGTGCAGATAAAAGAGCAGATGCTTTCTCTTCTGGAGTATGCTTCTGTAAAGGATATCTCGGATACATATAACAGGGAACAGGTGCTTCAGGATTTTCTAGCCCGAAGACCGGTGCTCGTGGGGGGTAACACTTCCTGCGTAGAGCTCAGGACTGACGGCAAAATTATTATCTTCGACATGGGAACGGGCATGAGAAATCTTGGCCGTTTTCTGCTGAATGAAACTGCCCCGGATTCTCTTGCTGAATACCATATTTTTCTTTCACACACGCATTGGGATCACATCCAGGGTTTCCCTTTCTTTCTGCCGGCTTACCTGCCTCAGAACAGGATCTGTTTCTACAGCGCTCACCCGGACTTGAGAAGCCGCCTGGAATTACAGCAGGATCCGGTCTTTTTCCCCGTAAAGCTTGAGAACATGGCGAGCCGTATGGAATTCATACAGATGGAGGCCGACTGCCACATTGAGCTTGGAAGCCTGTTAATTGAGAACAGGGAACTCTACCACCCGGGGAAATCATTTGCCTACAGCGTTAAAAAGGGGAATAAAAAGTTCGTATTTGCCACGGACTCCGAGTATAAGGATACCACTTCGTCTGCCGCAGGGAAATACGTCTCGTTTTTCAGGGATGCCGATCTCCTTGTATTTGACGCGCAGTATACTTTTTCTGAAGGCATAAGAAAAGAGGACTGGGGGCACAGCACTTCTGTTGCAGGGGTTGACCTTGCAGTTGAAGCCGGCGTAAAACGCCTGGCTTTGTTTCATCATGAGCCTGAAAATGACGATTTAAAATTAAATTCCATGCTGACCCAGGCTTTGAGGTACAGAAGAATTAACTATCCCGATTCCGGTCTTGAGATACTGCTTTCATACGAGGGGCTCGAAATAGAGATTTGAGGCCAAATGAGGCCTGGAAATAAGACAAGGTCTTAGCTCAAATTGAAGCTTTCTTTTGAGCTAAAACCTTTTGGCGGGTCTGTACTCCTCGCCTTCGGTTGTGTGAACACCCGGCAAGGTAAAATCCGTGTCTTATATTATTATGAGGCTTATAAACTAAACTTTACCATAAAAATTATTCTTCGCTTTCATTTTCTTCTTCAAGCTCCATCATTACCTTTACGGCATCCTGGTTTTCAATATCCCTGGTCCAGAGATATTCATCATAGAATTCCGCATAGCTTCCGTTCAGGGATTCCACGTAATTATCCATGTATTTGGAAAGGATCCTGTCGGCCTCGTTAAAGAGTTCCTGCAGGGGAGTCATGGTATCGGTTGAAACAAAGCTGGCCACCTTGTTACCGAGTGAGTTCCTGAAAGAAGTCATTTTAGCCTGCACTTCGCTAAGTTTCTGTGCATTTATGCCGTATTTTTTCAGCTTAAGCAAGTGGTCTTTTGCCAGGCTCCTCAATATCTCGGCTTTTTCCAGCAGGTCCCTGTCGAGCATTCTTACAAAATGGCTCTGTGTAATTCTGCATTTTTCCTTGAGGCGCAAGTCCCCGTTTTCCTTTGCAAAGTTAAACAAGCCTGAAGCAACGGGAACCAGGCTAAAGATGAGGTCGTCTTTCAGCTTGGAGGTTCGGATCGTAATTTCAAAAGCCTCGGAAGAAATTGTCCTTTCTTCGCGTCTTATTTCGTCTACGACCTTGCGGAACCTGCTGATTGAAGAAACGAGTGCAGGGATATTAGAAACTATCTCTTTGTTGTCTGATAGCAGAGACAGTACAGCGTCATACATATCGAGTTTGTTTTGTTCTTTGTCGCTCATGGCGTTCTCTTTCTTTAATTTTTACAATTTCCTTTAAATGACAAACTAGTAAATACTGATTTTTACTGT
Source organism: Ignavibacteria bacterium (assembly GCA_025612245.1). Taxonomy (GTDB): domain Bacteria; phylum Bacteroidota; class Ignavibacteria; order Ignavibacteriales; family SURF-24; genus JAAXKN01. Next base: position 326,533 of record JAAXKQ010000001.1, on the reverse strand, counting down.
GGGAAACTTAATACGCGTGGGGTGATATTACTATAGGATTCCGTCTGATATTCTTGTAGTCGTTTGTCCTACAAGAATTAACCCTCCGGGTGAGGTAATTTTTACATGTAAGAATTTCACCGTTTCCGGGAAAGAGAAGTCCTTTCAGGCGCTCTCTGCCCAGAAGGCTTCATTTCCGAACAGTCTCCGGGGTTTTCAGTATACGGGCAGATTCAGGCATGCAATTTGTGATTTCAATCACTGTCACCACAATAAAAACCAAAGTAAACGTATAAACAAGCAAGGAGGAATAACAATGCTCAGGATCAGTATCAACAAAAAGTATATTTACTACAGCTGGCTCATTTTTAACAGTGTTCTTCTGATTCTTTCGGGGTATTTCCAGACGCTGGGGACGGCATTTTTGACGAACCGGTGGTCCCATTTCCTGGAAATCCATACCGTATTCTACCCGTTTGATACGGAAATTCTGGGCAACTATGACCTGATGGAATTTTGTCTTTATGCAGGAATGCCTCTTTTAGTAATGAAACTAATCAACAAACTAAAGCCGGCTCCCAGGCGCAGCAGCTTAAGCGTGGCAAGTTTAAGAAAAAGGATTTGATAAAAGGAGAAAACTCATGGAAATATTATCTACGGTAATACTGATAGGGGCATATTTTACAGGATTGCTCCTGGTTTGCAGGTATATCGGCAATCATCTGAAGAACTGTTAGTCAACTGTTTAGTACTCACACATGCGTCCTATCCATCTGGCCTCTCAGTCTGGTAAGGCTATTCTTAAGGTCCTGCCATTCTGAGGGGGAAGTATTTCTCGCAACCTCAAAAAAAAGTTTTTCTCATGGATTTTAATAGAACCCTTTTTGAGTGTTTTCTTGCTTTTCCGAAGTAATATAAATATTTTTAATACAGCAATTATGTCTGTTCAGAAAAAGGGGACAGACAAGGAAATAAGGCACACATGGGGCTATAGCTCAGCTGGGAGAGCGCTTCGTTCGCAACGAAGAGGCCAGCGGTTCGATCCCGCTTAGCTCCACTTCTTTCTTCCTAAATCTATTTTTCTGTAACTTTACAATAGGTTTGACATGAAACTCGCTCTTTTGGCTTGTCTTGCATTCCTGCTTCAGTTTAACCCCATTTATGCCCAAAGTAATCCCGAAACACAAAACCCGGAAAGTAAAGCTTTTTCCTGCTGGACTCAGGCGGGGCTCGGCTTTTCAAGCGCTAATTTCCAGGAGACAAAAGCTGGCCTGCTTTTAGGTCTTGGAGCTACCGTGAAAACAGGAAACGACATCTTTTCTTTCCGCTTTAACCGCAATTCCGAACTGAATATTCTGGGTGCGGAACCTGCGGGCGAAATCTGGACCCTTGAGGCTCTTTATGGGAAGTCCTTCGCCTTCAAAACAAATAGGCTCATCTTTCCTTTATTCCCGCTCGGTCTTTTTTTTAAGGGTGACTTCAGCTACATGTTTAACGTCTCGGCCGGAATCAGCTACGTGGGTCTTAAAGAAAGAGGAGACATTATAAACCGTGAAATATTCAACGAAACTTATTCTGCAAGAAAGACTTCAAAATTCGGAGTGCCGATTGAGCTGGAACTGATGAACATAATCTCAAGGAATATTTCCGTTGGAACGGGAATCTACTCCAACATTAACGGGAAAAAGAATTTCCTGGGAGCAAGATGCAACTTTAACGTTGGAATATTTTAAGGATTGCGCCTTAAAGTAGCATCTGAGGCTTGAATCTCTCACGTAGAATAGATATATTTGTAGTCTTAAATGATTTAGCGGGCAATTTGATTTTATAGATTTTCCAGGCCCGGCTAATGAGTTAGTGCCCAACCCCACGAGGTCCGGAAGGAAGCAGTGGTAAGTACGAAGCTTGTGTAGCCGGTAGCCTGGATTTTTTGTTTTTAAATGACTCTGTGCCTTAAGCCCCGAAAGCCTTTACCGGGATCAGGAACTCCAGACTGCCCGAAGAGAGCCTGGCCCTTCCCTGGAAATAAATTTTTGCAATTGCACCTTTCTTAAAGTCAATTCCGGCTCCTGAGTTGGAAATAAGTCGTGAAAGGTGCGTCGAAAAATCGGGCTCATGGCCGAAGAGAACTATCTCTTCTCCCGGCATCTCATTTATTAAGGCAACTACTTCCTCGGTCCTGCTTCCAGGCATAAGACGGTTATCTTTAATTACTTCTTCCTTTATACCGTAGGCTTTTCTTGCCACCTCAGCCGTCTGGACTGCCCGGATAAGAGGGGAGGATACAAGCGTATCCAGGCGGGGGATCAGGTTCTTCCAGCCTTTTACGGCCAGGGTCATTTTCTTTTTCCCTTCCTCCGTCAGCTCCCGGTCAAAATCGCTTTCTCCCGGTTTTTTGTCTTCTGCTGCGCCGTGCCTTACCAGGTAAACGTTCACTTCTTAGCCCCCGAAATTTGCATAAAAGACGGATATATGCCTGCCTAAGCCTGCAAGCTCCTTGTTAAATTCTTTGCCTTCAGGACTTTGAAAAAGCCTGTCCAGGTCCTCTTTTTTTGAAAACACGGCTTCACAGTACTTGTGGTATTTCTCTTCACTTAGGGCCGAGCCTTCAATATCAGCCAGAGGGACTTTGGATTTTACCAGGCTTTCCAGTTTCGGAATTGTAACGTCCCGAAAATGCGTCAAAACCGATTCATCCCCGACCTTCTTTAGAAAAATCAGAATCTTATACATATAATAAAATAATTATTTCCAGAAAATAAACTGCCGGTTGTGGCAGTTTATTTGGACTGTGAAATTTCCTTTGCCGACTTCTCGTCTTTTACTTCAGGAAGCTCGGCAGGGAAGTCAAAGCTATTTACCTGCTGCTTTATGATGCGGTCAAAATAGTTCTTTGAGCTCACGTATCTTTCGTCCTTTGCAGAGTAAACAAATTTGTCCTTCTTTACAGATGAAACTTCCTCAGGAACGTTTATTTCCGTAGTTATGGAATCTTTTGTAATGCTTCCCAGCTCCTGCGAAAAAAATGCATCCGGCTTATTAAGGGAATAATATGAACGGAAGACGAGCTTTATATTGTCGCTGCCTACTTTATACAACGAAAGCCTTTTAAGGCTGAGTGCGCCCTTCGAGATGAAACTTTCAGCCAGTTTAATAAATGTCATGTTGTCCTTGACAAAAAAATCAATTGCCATGTCGCCGTTGAGGGATTTATCCAACAGGAGCAGGTTGAATTTCTCGTTATAGACCGCATAACGGTTATAAACCGGGTTTGGGTATTCCAGCTTAACGTAATAATATCTCTTGCCATTGGTCTTAAAACTGTCGGCAACAAGAGAGTTAAAGCCCTTATTTACGGGAAAATCTTCAAGATCAATTAGTCCTTGCAGAGCCTCATTAGCAGTTTTATCGCCTGAGACAGCCTGCAGCACCATATTCTTAAAAGTACGTGGGGTTACTTTCTTTTGATGCCCATCCTTAGAGCAGCCGGCACTCAAAAGTAAAAGAAAGAAAATGGGGATAATAAATTTTTTCATACGATTCCAGGAACTTAAATTAAAATTACAAGGCGAAAGTTACAAATTAAAACCTAAAAGGAAAAGCAAAGTAAAAGGCAAAATCATTTCTAAAAGAGGGCGTAATTTCAGGTGCCAATTACGCCTCGGTCCTTAGCTACATGCCTTTAAGTCCGGCTTTTCTCTTCACTTTCATTATGGAAAAACCTGAATACTATTTCCGCCTTTGCGCTTCCCGCAATTTTCGAAAGCTCCTCTTTGGTCGCCTCCTTTACGGCATTCAGGCTGCCCAGCTCTTTAAGGAGCTTTTCGGCTGTGCCGGGGCCGATGCCTTCAATTTCCAGAAGTTCAGTCGTAAAGGTCCTTTTGCTTCGCCTCAGGCGGTGAAATGTAATTGCAAAGCGGTGCGCTTCATCCCTTACGTGCTGCAGGAGCTTAAGGCTGGAGGATGTCTTTGGGATTATCCATGCCTCAGATTCACCGGGAAAGAATACCTCCTCAAGGCGTTTTGCAAGGCCAATTATATTATAGCTCTTGAAGCCGAGGCTGTTTAGAATTTCCACTGCGCTGGAAAGTTGTCCTTTTCCTCCGTCCACCATTATGAGTTCAGGCAGAGGCTGGCCTTCCTCCTTAAGTCGGCTATACCTTCTTTCAATTACTTCACGCATGCTCTCAAAGTCGTTCGGGCCTTCGACACTGTTTATGATAAATTTCCTGTACTGGCTCTTCTTGGGCTTGCCGTCTTCAAAAACCACCATGCTGGCAACCGTATCCGTTCCCTGGAGGTTTGAAATGTCGAAGCACTCAATTCTTCTGGGAATATCGCTCATCTTCAGGTCGCGCTTCAAAGCGGCTACGGCATAAGGCACGTTGCCTTCCTTTTTCATTTTGTTCAGCTGAATTTCCTTGAGCTGAAGTATGGCGTTTTGCTTGCACATTTTCATCAGTGACATCACGTCGCTGCTGATCTTGGGAATTACGAACCTGACCTTTCTGCCTGCCGCATTCTCCAGCCACTCGATAAGCGAATCCATCTCCGCAGGCTCGGCTTCAAGAATTATTTCAGAAGGAATTTCAACCAGCTCATTATAGTAGAACTCTATTGCCGCAGAATAGACGTCTGCAATTTCCTCTGAACCCTCAACGCTGAGCTTAAGCTGCTTTTTGCCTACAAGCTTTCCGCTCCTGATATTAAATATTGAGCAGGCGGCATCTTTACCCTCATAAGCTACGCAAATTACGTCGCGGTCCGTTAAATCGGAAGCCACTACTTTCTGTTTTGAAGAATAGATGCTTAAGTGCTCAATTTTATCCCTTATCTCGGCAGCCTTTTCAAACTGGAAGGCCATCGAGGCTTTCTGCATTTTATCCTGAAGCTCGGCTATCAGGTCGTCGGTTTTCCCCCTGAGTACCTTTATGGCCTCGTTGACCATCTCGCGGTAAGCTATCTGCGAAATCAGTCCTTCGCAGGGACCGTCGCATTTTTTGATGTGGTATTCCAGGCAGAGCTTTACTTTCCTTGCCTCAATTACGGCTTCATCCAGGTAAAACTTGCAGTTCCTGATCCTGAAGACCTCATTTATCATCCGCAGGGAGTTTTTCATGCTCTTGACGTCTGTATAGGGCCCGAAATACTTGGATCCATCCCTTACCACCTGCCGGGTCGGGAAAATCCTGGGAAAAGGTTCATTTGTAACTACTATGTAAGGGAAAGTCTTGTCGTCCTTAAGAAGAATGTTGTACTTAGGCGTCAGCTCCTTTATGAGGTTATTTTCAAGCACCAGCGCTTCCACCTCGGTATCAGTCATTATTAGCTGGAGGTCTTCAATTTTGCTTACCAGGGCCCTCGTCTTTGGCGATTCTATATTTGAACGGAAATACGACCTTACGCGGTTCCGGAGGTTTTTTGCCTTCCCCACATAGATCACTTTCCCTTTGTCGTTCAGGAACTGGTATACTCCCGGATTGGTAGGGAGGTTGTTTAATTTTATTTCTAATTCAGGGTTCATTTAAGCCTTAAATTATTAAAATGAGGTAAAATAAGCCAGTTTTACAATACATAAAAAATCCAATTAATGAAACCATTAATTGGATTAAACGTAAAATACGTCTCCAGGGTTCAAAGCTTTACAAAAGAAGCCTCTACGAGTGCAGAGGGGGAGGCTATTTCTTCAGTATAGAGTTTTTCGGTATCACTACGATGCCCGTTTCCGAAACTGTAAAGCGCCTGCGGTCTTCTTCGGGATCAAAACCTATTTCGTAGCCCTCCGGAACGTTTACATTTTTATCAATTATTGCGCGCCTGATTCTTGCGTGGCGCCCAATGTTGCAGTTGTTAAAAATGATCGAATCGGTTATATAGGAATAGCTGTTTACCCTGACGTTAGGACCTATTATCGACCTTTCAACCAGGCCCCCCGAGACGATTGTTCCGTCGCAGATGAGAGAATTCAGGCTGCGTCCAACCCTCTCGCCCTCATGCGAAAGAGTCTTTGCCGGGGGAAGCTGGAGCTGAAGCGTCCGGATTGGCCAGGATGTGTCGTAAAGGTTAAACTCAGGGCTTACGCTTATCAGGTCCATGCTGGCTGCAAAGTAACTGTCTATTGTTCCGATATCCCTCCAGTAAACGTCATTTTTCTTATTCTCGTCCTGGAATTTATACGCATAAATACTGTAGCCCGATTTTATCATGTAGGGAAGAATGTGCTTCCCGAAATCGTTATTGGGGAGGTTTTTCTCGGCCATTTCCCTGAATACGTCTATGAGGTGCTTGGCATTAAAGACGTACATTCCCATATTTACAAACGAGTAGCCGGGCTTGTCCGGAATTTCTGGCGGATTTTTCACCTTTTCCACGAATCCCGAGACCTTATAGTCAGCATTGATATTCAGTACGCCGAAACGGCTTGCCTGCTCCTTGGGATAGTCTATGCTTGCTATCGTTACGTCCGACTTTCTGTCTATATGGTACTGCAGCATTTTCAGGTAATCCATCTTATATATGTGGTCGCCCGAGAGAATGAGTACCCATTTGCTGTTATTTACTTCAATAAGGTTAATATTCTGCTCTATTGCGTTTGCAGTTCCCGTGTACCAGTCGCCGCTTATTTTCCTTTGAGGAGGAATGGAATAGATAAATTCCCCCAACTCGGGGTTAAAGATGCTCCAGGCTTCATACAGATGCTGGTTAAGCGAATCGGATTTGTACTGCGTGAGGACGTAAATTTTCCTTAAGCCCGAGTTAAGGCAGTTTGAAAGCGTAAAATCGATTATTCTGTATTTTCCTCCGAAAGGTACTGAGGGTTTTGAACGCGGTTCAGTCAGCGGCGCAAGCCTTTCACCCTGTCCGCCGGCAAGTATCATCGATAAGGTATCTCTTAGAAGCGCGGAACCTGCAAACAACATAATATTTCCTCATTACTTTTTAATGATATATAAAAAAATTAAAATTTCCAGACTTAAGCAACCATTAAATCAAAATTTAACAATTTTTTAACCCGCTTATACTCCGGATTTTCCATGGAGGGCTAGTGCTAAAATTTAGCTTGTCAAACTTAAATTATAGACTTAACTTTGTTATATAACGATTTAAGTTTTTATTTAATATCTCTATATGACAAACAGAAAATTGAGGGCAGTTCAGATCTCTTCTATCATTTTTTTTAATGCGTTGCTGTTTATTTCCTGGACTTTGCATTATGAGCCTGTTAAGTCGATTCTTTCGGAAGCCCCGTTTGTAGACCTTTATGTACAGTATAAATTGTCGCAGCAGGATAACCTGGAATCCTATATTACGCCCGCACAAAATAAGATCGATGTCATTCATTATGATATAAATATAGAATTATTTCCAGAAAAGAAAATGATAAAAGGGGATGTAACCATTAAAGGCGTATTGCTGGATGCATCCCTGAAGAAGCTGGACCTCAATTTCTACGAGAACATGGAGATAAAAAAGCTCATGTTTAACGGCAAGGCAAGAGAGTTCGAGCAGAATGAAACCAGGCTTTCAATTCCTATCGACCACGCCACGCAGGATACTTTTACCGTAAGGGTGGTCTACGAGGGCTCTCCAAAAAAGCTCGGCTTCGGATCTTTTGTCTTCAGTGAATTTAACGGCAGGCCTGTCACATATACCTTAAGTGAACCGGTTTATGCCTCCACCTGGTACCCGTGTAACGACAAGCCCGATGACAAGGCGTTAATGGATATCAGTATCACAAACGACAGCTCGCAGGTATCAGTCTCAAACGGGAGGTTAATGGATGTAAAGACGGTCGGAAAGAGGAGAACCTATCACTGGAAAACATTTTATCCCATAACAACATACCTCATCTGCATCTATTCGGCCGATTACAGGCATTTTAACGAAGAGTATACTTCAGCACAAAATGAAACGATGAACATAGATTATTATGCTTTCCCTGACCACCTGGATATGGCGCAAAACGACTTCAAGGGGCACCCGGAAATGATAAGGTATTTCTCCGGGCTTTTCGGAGAATACCCTTTTATCAGGGAGAAGTACGGCGTTGCAGAATTCCTCTGGCAGATGGGGGCCATGGAACACCAGACAATTACAGGCATTGGATCCAACTTCCTGAACGGCAGGCGCTTTTTTAACGAATTTTACATACATGAGCTTGCTCACCAGTGGTTCGGGGATGCAGTAAGCCCGGCTACGTGGAAGGACATCTGGCTTAACGAGGGCTTTGCCAGCTACTGCGAGGCTCTTTATGCCGAGCATGAATCGGGGCCCTCGGCATACCGGTCTACCATGCTTTCCAAGTTTCAGAGTAATTTCAGCGGAACTCTTTACAGCCCTCAAAGCGGACTTTTCAGCAACACCGTCTACGACAAGGGTGCCTGGGTAATGCACATGCTGAGGTGGGAGCTTAGCGACAGCCTTTTCTTCAGCTCCCTCAGGAAGTACTACGAAGCTTTTAAGTATAAAAGTGCTACGACAAACGACTTTATTAAAGTCTGCGAGAATGAATCGCATAAGGACCTTTCATGCTTCTTCAGGCAGTGGGTTTTTGAAGGGGAAAGCAACATTAAGCTGGCTTACACCTGGGAAGATAAACCCTCCGGTAATAATTCTCACCTGTTGAGGCTTAAAGTCAGGCAGGAACAGCAGGGATATGAAGCCTTCCGCTTCCCGCTTCAGATAAGCATCAGGACCGAGGGAGAGGGTAAAGAGCTCAGGAAGACCGTTTATGTCGATCGCCGGGAACAGAATTTTGAGCTCAGGCTTGAGCGCCCGGTAAAGGGGGTTACCATGGACCCGGACGGCTGGCTGCTTGCATCCTTCAGAAAGGAACAGTAAATTTTTAGGTCGATTTTATCGGGCATTTTTGAGCGTTTCTGCTTATTTTTGAAAATCAAATAATTGTTTTAAGGCGTTTTTGAAAGACAGCTATCTTTTTATATCGGACATCCACCTGGGACTTCAGTCGAAAGAAGCCGAAAAAGACAAAGAACGGCGGCTTGTCAGATTCCTCCAGGCGGCTTCGCATGAGGCAAGAGAACTTTATATATTGGGGGATTTGTTTGACTATTGGTTTGAGTACAGGCGGGTCTACCAGAAAGGCTTCTTCAGAACGCTCGCAGCTCTGCAGGATCTGACGGAAAGCGGAACGAAACTGCATTATATTATAGGCAACCACGATTTCCTGCACAGGGACTTTTTTGGAACAGAAATCGGCGCCAAATTGTATGAATTACCTGTAGAGACTGTCATTGAAGGCAAACGCTTCTTTCTGGCTCACGGCGACGGGCTTGTTAAAAATGACCTGGGTTATAAAGTACTGAAAACGGTTCTTAGAAATAAAGCCGTCCAGAAACTCTATTCTCTTCTGCACCCGGATCTCGGAATTGCAATTGCAAGCAGTACAAGCCGCAAAAGCCGCGACTATACGGCACAGAAAGATTACGGCGAAATTGACGGCATGTTTGAAGCGGCAAAGGAGAAAATTGACTCCGGCTTCGATTATGTCATTTTCGGGCATTCTCACCAGAGGGCGCTCGAAATCTATAAAAACGGATATTATATTAATCTGGGCTCGTGGCTTTCAAAGCCATGTTACGGCCGCTTCAAAGACGGCCGCTTTTCATTAGTTGATTGGAATTAAAATGGAACAAACTTCAAATACGGATAAAAAAAAGAAACCTGCCGGTTACGATAAAGAGAAAATCAGGAAAATTGCCATAATTTCTGCCATCGTTCTCTTTCTCGGAATGGGCGCATATATATTCAAGGGGCTCCCTTCACTCGAAGAGCTTGAAAACCCAAAACCTGTCCTGGCAAGCAAGGTCTACGGCATTGACGGCGAACTGATCGGGCAGTTTTTTATTGAAAACAGAATCGAGGTCCCTCTTGACAGCATCCCAAACCACCTCGTAAATGCCCTTATTGCAACCGAGGACAGGAAATTCTACGACCACTGGGGGGTTGACGTAGGACGCTTCTTTAAGGCGATGATTAAGAATACAGTAACGCTTTCAATGCACGAAGGCGCCTCTACAATTACACAGCAGCTGGCCAAAAACCTCTATAAGCTTAAAAGCAAGAACGAGAACAAGTTTGAAACCGTGGTCAGGAAAATCAGGGAATGGATTACGGCTATACAGATCGAAAAAACCTATACGAAAAAGGAAATTCTTAATATGTACCTGAATATTTCCTATTTCGGCAAAGGGGCCTACGGGGTTGAGACCGCAGCAAACGCTTACTTTAATAAAAAGGCAAAAGACCTCACAATTCCTGAATCTGCCGTTTTAATAGGACTCTTAAAGTCATCCGTAAATTACGATCCTATAAAGCATTACGACCGCTCGCTTGTAAGGCGAAACGTCGTTATGGCAAATATGGTTGATGCAGGTTACCTCGAAGAAGGGGTTTACGACAGGTATAAAAACCTTCCGATTTCACTTGGAAGCAAGAGGATTGAGAGCTATCAGACCATTGCGCCTCACTTTATGGAGTATATCCGTAGGCAGATGGAAAAACTTTCGGATAAGTATGGCTACGACCTTTACAGGGACGGCCTGAGCATATATACTACAATTGACTCCAGGATGCAGATTGCAGCAAATAAGGCCGTTGCTGAACATTTAGCCGAGTACCAGCCGATGTTTGAAAAGAGCTGGAACTGGGAAAAGCACCTCGACGTGCTGAATGCGCTTGTAGATAAGGCGATTAAAAACGACCCGCGCTTTAGCGAAACAGAAGATGTTGCTGAAAAAGACAGGGTTTACCAGAGCTTAAAATCGAGCAAGGGTTTTATTGACTCTGTAAAAAGAGCCGGAACCGCAATTCAGGTGGGCTTTGTGGCCATTGACCCGTCAAACGGACATATAAGGGCAATGGTTGGCGGCGCTGACCCGAAAGCGCAGTACGGGCTTAATCATGCAACAGGCATTAAGCGTCAGCCGGGCTCTGCATTTAAGCCCATTGTCTATGCTACTGCCATTCAGAACGGACTTTATCCGGCCTATCCTCTGCTTAATCAGCCTTTTACATATAACGGCTGGTCGCCTCACAACAGCGACTATTCCACGGGTGGATATACTACGATGCGAGACGGGCTTAAAAATTCGCTTAACCTTATTACGGCAAGGCTTATCATTGAAGGCCATGCGCCTTTGGGCCAGATTGGAAGCGTTGCCCAGAAGATGGGTATTCAGAGCAAACTCGACCTCGTGCCTTCAATTGCCCTGGGAACCTCGGAAGTTTCACCGCTGGAGCTGACCTCGGCATACGGAACGCTGGCAAATAACGGAATAAATGTTTCACCGATTTCAATTCTTGAGATAAGGGACCGGGACGGTATTGTAATAGAAAAATTCTACCCCGATAAAATTACCGAGGCACTTTCTGCCTCTACGGCCGCAATTACAACAAGCATGATGCAGTCTGTTGTAGATTACGGAACCGGCGCCGGAGTAAGACGTTTCTTCCACAGGCCTGCTGCCGGCAAGACCGGTACTACGCAGGACTTTGGTGACGCCTGGTTTGTTGGCTTTACGCCGCAGCTTGTTGCAGGCGTATGGGTTGGATTTGACGACAGGCGCGTAAGCTTTACGGGATGGTACGGGCAGGGAGCAAAGGCTGCCGCCCCGATCTGGGGAAGATTTATGGAAGGAGCTTATCAGAATACGGATCTGCCATTGAAGTATTTCCAGATGCCTTCGGATGTGATTTCTGTGGACTTCTGCTCGCAGTCCGTCTCGGAAGGCAAGCCGAAGGTGGCTACGGAATACTGCCCTGAGAAGATTACAGACATAATAAATAAGAATGATCTTCCTGAAACCTGCGACATTCACCAGGGCGGATCGATTTCTCCATTCTAAACAGTAGCTGTTTTTTATATTTTGGAGGCAGAGAGATAAAGAATATTTTTTTGCCTCCAGCTAAAAAATATTTTCAATTGTAAGCAATTTTATTTTCAAATAAGATAAAATTTGCTTAAATTTGTCTTACAAATTCTGACTGCCCGGATGGCGAAATTGGTAGACGCGCTAGGTTCAGGGTCTAGTGGGAGAACTCCCATACAGGTTCGAGTCCTGCTCCGGGCACACAAAAAAAGCTGCTTTTATTAAAAGCAGCTTTTTTTCATTTTAAATGGAACATTCTGATCTTTACTTTTTAGAATTTCCCTTATTTCAGGACCATCAGCTTTTTTGTTTCTATAAAGCTGCCCGAATTCAATGTATAAAAATATATTCCGCTTGAGAGGTTTTGGGCCGAAAACTCGGCTTGGTGGCTCCCGGCAGATTCTACCTCATCTACAAGCCTGGCTACTTCATTTCCCAGAACGTCAAAAACCCTGAGGCTCACGTGGCCTTCCTTGGGCATGTAATAGCTTATCCTGGTTACGGGATTAAAAGGGTTAGGATAGTTTTGGTTCAGCCTATACTGCGAAACTACCGGGTTATTCCGGCTTTCTTCCACTGAGGAGGTTGCAGCATCATAAGAAACAAGCCTGATTGCATCGGCTACAACATAGCTGCCGCTTTTTGCCGCATTCGAAATGGTAATTTTGTCAGTCGTATCGGCGCTGAATGTATATTTCCCTATGAGGCTCCACATGGAACCGTTTACCGTCTGGTCAATTCTTACGGTGTCTATGCCATCTTTATGACTTATGATAAACGGTGTATCCTTTGTGCGGTTCGATGAGGAGACCCACCAGGCATAGAGTTCGTATTCTGCTGAGACTTTCAGTTCGGGCTTAAAGGAAACGCAACTGTTCCCGTTGCCAATGCCGGTAAGCATGGATTGAGTTGTGCCGTAATAGCCAGCATTTGCCGAGGTAAACCAGCTCCCTGTAACAGAAGCCTCTTTGTCGCCCGTGTCAATAATTTTTTCAAATACCGGGGTTTTAGGGAGTTTTAGCGAATCGGGATTGACGATTGCAAGTATTACGGGAAGAGCCCTGGAGGAGGTAATAAGGTCCTGACTTCCGATTGACATCTCCGTCGATCCGCCGCCATCCAGGTTCATTGCTTCAGTACAGCCCAGGCTGATGAAAATTGAGGGCAATTCCTGCAGCTGAAGGTTATCGGCGCAAAGTATGATTACGTGCTTGTCTGCCCTATATCCTATGGCAGTTCTTGTTCTATAGTCATCCATGTAAACGCCCGAACCCCAGAGTATCTCTTCATTATATGTAACATGTTCCTGCCCGTTTTTAACGAGCCTGGGGCCCCCGCCAATGCCTGTCAGGAGGTCTTCATACTGCGTGCCGTCGGATTTCTGCGGCGCAGCCTTCGGTGCAGGATCATTCAGCGTGTAGGGCAGGGGAGCGCTGAATTTATAAATGTCACTCGTGGCACCGCCGAAGTGATAGATCCAGTCAATTGACATCGATCCGTCTTTTTTTATGCCGAAAAAGCTCCTCATTACGGGATAGGTTTGTGAATTGCGGGTAAGAGCGGCAATGTTTTGAGCTTTTACCTCAAAAGGATAAACAACCGCCGAATAAGCGCTCGTGCCGCCGAAGTATCCGCCGTTTACAGCGGCATAAGCCCCGAACCTTTTCAGTAGTTCAGGTTCCGTAGCCAGGGAATTGGTAATGTAGGGCCGAATGGCTACCTTGGGATTAGTCATGTCGACGTCGAAATAGTATGCTGTAAGTGAGCTTCGTGTACCTTTGAAAACTTTGACTCCCGGAATGGGGGAATATGAGCTTGTAACATCCGTCCATGTGATATTTTGAGCCGAAGCAAAGGAAAAAGCAAAAAGAATGAGTAGTAAGATTTTTTTCATGTTTAGTGTATCTTCCTGCTGTTAATGGTTAGTTATAGAAAATGTGTGAAAATATACGCTTTAATTTTCCAAGAAGGAAGGGGACTACCAAATGATGTAGCAAAGGAATATTAGTGAAATGAAATGCCGGAAATATTATTTTTTTGTATATTGCCTGAAAAGAACATAAAATGGGAGGTATTATGTTTTGCCCTAATTGCAAAGCCGAATACAGGGAAGGCTTTACCAGATGTGCAGACTGCCAGGTTGACCTGGTGGATAAGCTTCCTGAAGAGGATTTTGAGCTGGATACGGATATCAGGTTTGTTGAAATCCTCAGGACACTTAACCTTGTAGATCTCGCCTTCATAAAAAGCATTTTGGACAGTGAAGGTATCCAGTATTTCATCAAAGGGGACATAATACAGAACATTAACCCATTGGTCGACCCCGCGGTGCTTATGGTCCGGGAAGAGGAGGCCGATAGGGCACGTGAGCTTCTGAAAGATGTCCAGCTAAACTATAGCCGCTTTAATTTTAAGAAATAGCTTTTACAGGCTAAGGCTTGAGGATTTCTTTTCCTTCCCCAAAAAATTGCCCGGCTCCTAGCAAAGGAACCGGGCAATTTTTTTACGGGATCATTTTCCGGAGACCCAATTACTTCAGGAATACCATCTTCTTAACCATTGAGAATTTTTCTGAAGAGAGCCTGTAGTAGTAAACACCTGAAGCCAGATTGCTTGCATTCCAAACGATCTTGTAGTTTCCTGTTATAAGAACTCCGGAGTGCAGTGTAGCAACCTCACGTCCAACGGCGTCATATACCTTCAGTGTCACGTCCGCATTTTCTGGAACCGAGAACTGAATGGTTGTGGCCGGGTTGAACGGGTTCGGGTAGTTCTGTTCCAGAGCGTAGATCCGCGGTATGTTATTATTCGACTTTTCCACTCCTGTTACCTGTGCAAGTGAAGCCTGGAGCAGAGAGACCGCATATCTGGAGTTGTGAACGCCGTAGCTCCAGTCGTTCTTGACGAAGTAGTAGTCCCACATCGCAGGCAGAATCTTCGGATATCCCGGGAAGTTCTTTACAATCATTGAGTCTCTTGCCATTGTAACAACCTCTCCGGTCGAATCCTTTGGAAGCACAGCTTTTAGCTTATCCAGGAGTCCTCTTATTTCTGTCTGTACGCCTTCGATCGTTCCATTGCCGTCGTAGTCGCTTGAAGCCTTAACTTCGTCAAATGAAGTATTTACAGACGGGTGGCAAGGCTTGCAGACGTAGACCCTGTCTTTACCCTGCTGATCTACCATCTTCATAAAGTGGTTTGCCTCTGCGAACCTGTTAACCGAGGTATCGGGGTTGGCCACCATGTGGCAGTCGACGCAGGCATTTGCCATGATGTTTTTATGAGTTCCCTGTCCGGTGAAATTCTGTCCGTATTCATATCCGTTTGCCCCGAGGAACATATCCGACTGCGGGCTGTAATGCGGATAGAACCTGTCGGCGAATTTCGTTGCCTGATTGGTAACTCTGACCTGTGAATTTTCACGCGCATGATGGCAGTTCATGCACATGGAGCCCGTTCCTGTCGGGTTCTGCGGCTTATAGCCGTTTACAAGTGAATCGAGAGTGGTCAACCTGACCGAGGAAGTATTGTTTGCGCTCATGTGAGGATCATGGCAGCTTGCGCATGCAATTGACGGGAAATTATCCTGCGTTGCATTGTAGCCCGGAGCGGTTTTGTTCTTTGCGAACTTCACTATTGCAGAGCCGCTGTGGCACGGATAGCACGCCGTACGCCCGGCTTCCTCGCCGCTTAAAGGCATGGTTGCATGGTTCGACTGCCTCCAGTCGCTGCCTACAACATAGCTTGGCGACAGGTCGTGGCACACGTTGCATACGCTTCCCTGAAGCGAGACTGCAACTTTTGTCGGATCGGCAGTCATTGCGTGGTCTGTTGCAGGGCCGTGGCACTGTTCGCAGCCAATGTTGGCTACTGAATCCACGCTTTGATACTGCGTCTCCAGAAGCACCCATCTGCTGGAGTCGCCAGGTGTTATATGAATGGTATCGTTAACCGGTTTTCTGGGTTTATACCAGGTTGTATCCCAGCCTGTAATCTTGGCCTTGTAGCCGAAGTTTCCGTTGTTCAGCGTCGAATCCCAGCCCGTGGTGTGACACTTGACGCAGTAGGTGCCGTATTCGCCGAAGAGCCCTCCGGTAATGCCTCTCTTATACATGGTGGCGTGAGCCGACTGGCTCCACTGCGGGAATTTATTTACCGTTTTAGGCGTCTGGTGGCAGGGGGCACAGTTTTTTGTCAGTGTAATGCCTTTAAAGACGCTGACAAAAATGTTCTGTGTTGCCGTCTTGGAGCCAATTGTAGCCGTTATTGTGTAAAGGCCCCTCATATCGGCAGTAAATGAATTCGTGCTTGAAGTGCCGCTTTGTTCAAATGAAGCAGTTGAACCGTTTGGCTTTGCCGTCAGCGTCCAGGTAACCATTGGAGCCTGTACCGTAGTGTCGCCTCCTGCAGTTGTATCCGCCGAGAGGAAAACTTTCTTTCCAAGCGGCACAACCGGCAAGCCGGAGAATACAGGCCAGGTTTGTGAGGTTTCAGTAAGCTGAAGCTGCCCCGGCGATTTGCCTTCAAGCGTGATAGTCAAGGTTTGAGCATGGAGTGAATGGAACGATAAAAGGAGTAAAACGGGAACGATTACGAAAAAAGATATAAGTATCTTATTCTTTGCCATAATGACCTCCCCTGAGTTATTTATTTATGAACCAGTCTAAAGATGTGTATGTGCTATTACTCGATAATAAATCCCTTTTGGACATAAAATCAATCCCATTTATAAGGTCATAAATTTTATCTATTAAACCCGAATGACCCGTTGAATTAATTTATTTGTGGAGCAATTGCGCAGTACCGTAAATTTGCAGGTGAAGGTATTTTTATGGGAAGAAAGTTTTGGGCTTCATCCCTCTCTGAATAAGCATTACTCGGGGGAGGAAGCCCAAATGAGGCAACGGTTAATTCTTTAAGCTTCGGAGTCCGTA
Source organism: Ignavibacteria bacterium (assembly GCA_025612245.1). Taxonomy (GTDB): domain Bacteria; phylum Bacteroidota; class Ignavibacteria; order Ignavibacteriales; family SURF-24; genus JAAXKN01. Next base: position 309,729 of record JAAXKQ010000001.1, on the reverse strand, counting down.
TTCTGTTCTATGCTAACGGCTTCTTCTTTTTCGTTCATGAGTCCCGCTACTTCAAAAATTTTGAATGTAAGGCTTATGATTATCGAGAAAACGGTGGCAAGAGCCATTCCGGCAAGTGTAACGGATCCGATTTTCAGCTGGGCGCCGCTGAGGCCAATAATGAGTACGAAAGCCGTTAAGATAAGGTTCCTTGGCTGGCTGTAGTCGATCTTAGATTCTACCAGCATTCTGATACCCGAGGCTGCAATGACGCCGAAGAGCATGAGTGAAATTCCGCCCATTACAGGAAGAGGGATCGTCTGTATTGCCGCGGCAAATTTACCGAAAAACGAGACAACAATTGACAGGACGGCCGCTCCTCCAATTACCCAAACGCTGTAGACCTTTGTAATTGCCAGTACGCCGATGTTCTCTCCGTAGGTAGTCGTTGGCACAGAGCCGAAAAATCCCGATATTGTCGTCGAAATTCCGTCACCCATCAGTGAACGGTGAAGACCGGGATCCTTTGCCAGGTCGCGTCCTACTATGTTTCCCGTTACAATCAGGTGCCCGATGTGCTCTGCAATTACAACCAGCGAGGCCGGAATAATGACTATGATTGCCGAGAGGCTGAACTGCGGAGTATAAAAAGTAGGCAAGGCAAACCATGAAGCCTGGTTTATGGCCGAGAAGTTTACTATTCCCATCGAAAGGGAGAGGATGTAGCCGAAAATAACCCCGATGAGTATGGGTATTATCTTCAGGAACCCCCTGAACAAAACCGAACCTAAGATTACCACGGCAAGCGTAGAGACGGAAACCGTGACTGCCCTCGGATCCAGGGGAGCGTTGTTCTTGGATATGAGACCCGCCATATTGGCTGCAACCGGTGCCAGCTCAAGTCCTATTATGGCTACAATTGCTCCCATTGCTGCCGGAGGGAATACCACGTGTATCCATCCGGTTCCCAGATACTTGAACAGAAGAGCAACCGTTATAAATATCAGTCCCGAAACAATGAACCCGCCTAAAGCAGCTTCGTAGCCGCCTCCCGACATGACGATAAATACCGGTGAAATGAAGGCAAAGCTTGATCCCAGGAATGCCGGAATTTTGCCCTTTGTTATGAAAATGTAGAGTAGTGTTCCTATGCCGTTCATGAACAAAACCGTAGCCGGATTGATCTTAAAAAGTATGGGAACAAGCACCGAGGCTCCGAACATCGCAAAAAGATGTTGGAAGCTTAGGGGGATGCTTTTGGCCATGGATGGCCTTTCGTTTACGTCAATTACACGCGTGGACATTTGACTCCTTCTTAAAATTCAAAAATTACTTTAGTAATAAAAAGGTCTTATAAAAAAAGGGCGCCATGGCCCTTTTTGAAATCTGAACTGCTTATTTATTTTTGTGCAAGAATTAGTGCAATAATGGCAAAAACATCAATTGTTATCAGCATTGGCGAAACTTCGTGTTTTTTCCCGAGCGCCAGCTTGATGATGGTCCAGGACAAAAATCCCCAGATGATGCCTTCTGTAATTGAATACGTGAAAGGTATGAGCACCAGGGCAAGGAATGCCGGGATGGCGTCGTCAAACTGCGACCAGTTTATTTTCAGTATAGGTTTCATCATAAAGACACCTACCAGTACCAGGGCAGGGGAGGTGGCAATAGAAGGTACTATGGATAACAAAGGTGAAATAAACATAAAGGGAAGGAAAAGGATTCCTGCCGTAAGGGCCGTCATTCCGGTTCTGCCGCCTTCTTCAACTCCTGTAGCCGATTCGATGTAGGCCGTACCTGCGCTGCTTCCCAGGAGGCCTGCCCCTGTAGTTGCAACGGCATCGACAATAAGCGACTGTTTGACATTCCTTGGCTCGCCGTTTTCATCGATCAGATCGGCTGCCTCGGCAACGCCTACAAAAGTAGAAAGGCTGTCGAACATGTCTGTAAATAAGAATGCGAAGGCAATCGGCCAGATGGAGAACTGAAGTGACCCCAACAGATCCAGTTTTCCGATCAGGCTGAAGTCGGGAGCCGAAAATAGTCCTTTCCAGGTTACAAGCGTCGGCACTCCAAAGTTAATCGCCGAAGCGTCGCCGTAGAAGCGTCCTATCGGTAGGGCAATCAGAGTAGTAAGTATAATGCCGTAGATAAGAGCGCCCTTTACGCGTTTGATTACCAGAATTGAAGTTAAAAGCAGGCCTACAAGAAAGGTAATCGTAACGGCATCCAGCTTACCGATGCTGACAATTGTAGCTGGATTGGAAACAATGAACTTTGCATTTGCAAAACCGATCAGTGCAATAAAAAGCCCAATGCCGGCCGAGACCGCATAGCGGATCTGCTTTGGAATTGCCTTTACGATAAAGGTACGTATGTTGAAAATTGAAAGTAACAGGAATGCAACGCCTGCCCAGAAAACCGCACCAAGCGCCACTTCCCATTTTACCCCCATTCCAAGCACCACCGAAAAGGTGAAGAATGCATTCAGTCCCATTCCAGGGGCCACAAGTATGGGGTTCTTGGCATAAATTCCCATCATTATAGTGCAGAAAGCCGATACCAGCACGGTTGCCGTAAGCACTGCGCTGAAAGACATACCGGTTTTACTCAGTATGGCAGGATTTACTACAATTATGTACATTGCCGCAAGAAACGTCGTTGCCCCGGCAAGAATTTCCGTCTTAAGATCTGTTTTATTTTTCTCGAACTCGAAAAAGTGACTTAACATGTTTTTCCCCGGATTAAATTGTTAGAATGTCCACTTTGCCGCAACTGTAGGGTTTACCTGAACGCTGGTTTTTCCAGGTACAAAGTTATTGCTAATTTCAACTTCACTTCCAACTGCAAGGTGGTTGACTACATTGAACCAGATCTGGGGCTCTGTAAGAAGAACAACCTGGTTTTTCCCGGCCTGCTTTGTAGACCAGATATCCATAAAGCCCGTAAAATTAATCCTGTTGTCGAAAAACGACTTAAACCAGACTGTCGTCAGCTGTGCATTTGCCTTTGACTCTGAAAGGTAATCCGCACGGTATAAAAGGTCCGTATTCAAGGTAACGAATCCTAAATCTATTGGATAGCTGAATCCTGCCAGCCATACCTGCCCCAAGGGAAAATCCTTGTCAAGATCCTTGTTATAAATCATTCCGTCATTGTACTGAACCGTTGCAGATAAACCTTTTACAAAAGGAAGGTTTACGTAGCGGGCGATTTCCATATAGCCCAGCGATGCACTCTTGTTGCCGCCGCGGTTGTAATCCATATCTATAAATAAAAACGTTGAACCGTACTCATCGGGCTTAAACATCTCGACTGTTGAAGTATAATAGTGCCTGTCTTTTCCCATATCGTAATGAAGCTGAAAATTCTGCGCCATTAAGGAACCCGATAAAAAGAACATAAAAATTAAAAGGTATTTCTTCATGTGAGTTTTCTTTCTCCTGTTATTTTTAGTGCTTGATCATGGATTGGATGCGGTAATTATTGCCTGCAGCATAAGCGGCTATTGCCCCCATTGGAATAATTACGCCTCAAAAATACTTTACAAAAATAAGTCTATTCTTAAAAAAATAAAAGGTATTTTTGAGTTTTTTCGTCAAATATTAAAGCCTGGGGGCAAAATCTTTAACATAAATAAGGCTGAATTGCCTTTATGACTTAAATAAAATTACGGGGCGCGGGCTCGTATATTTGCGCGAGCCTTGATTTTTTCGTTTCTCCTGCTAAATTTTTATTGAATGTACACGGACCAATCAGGCCCACAAAAAAATCTCCGGAGAAAATTCTATGAATGCATTCCTTACAATTCTTCTTGTCTTAAGCGGGGTTGTTTCAGCCCAGGAAAAGCAGAATGAACCCGAAACGGTAAAATTCGTAAATCTTAAGCATTATGCGGGCTTGTGGTATGAAATTGCTAAAATTCCAAACAGGTTCCAGAAAGACTGCACCGGCAATACAACAGCTGAATATTCACTGAGGGATGACGGAAGAATTAACGTTATTAACAGCTGTGATGAAGGTGACGGGCATAGAAACGTTGTTGAAGGTATTGCAAGAATTGTCGATCCGGCATCAAACTCAAAACTCGAGGTCAGCTTTTTCAGCATACTGGGTATACGTCCATTCTGGGGGGATTACTGGATAATCGGGCTAGATAAGGACTACCAGTACTCCGTCGTAGGGTCACCCGACAGGAAATACGGCTGGATACTAAGCCGCACGCAAAAGCTATCCGAGGAAAAGCTCTCCGAAATCTGGAATATACTGAAAGCACACGGCTACGACCCTAATAGCTTCCGGATGACTCCTCAGTCGGGCACGGCAAAAAAGCACTGAAATCTTGAGCTAAAGACCTCTATTGTTTGCATGCATAGGGCAAACCAGCCACTTCACGCATCCCCTGATTCTACCATAAAAGTAGCTTGAACGGAGAGAAATAAATTCTTAAGCTAAATAAATAGTCAACGTATTAAAATGACAGGAGGATAAATGGCTGGTAAAAACACGTCGGTTTTTGGTATATACAACACGCGCCTATCCGTTGAAAACGCGGTGGATGCATTAAAAAATGCCGGCTTCAGAAACACGGATATCTCTGTCCTGATGCAAGAGAACGAAGGTTCCAAGGATTTTGCGATGGAAAAAGGCACAAAAGCTCCCGAAGGAGCCGCAACCGGTGCCGGAACGGGTATGGTTGTTGGCGGCGCACTGGGATGGCTTGCCGGAATTGGCGCCCTGGCTATTCCGGGAATTGGCCCTTTTCTGGCCGCGGGACCCATCGTTGCGGCACTGGCCGGTGCAGGTGCCGGAGGAGCATTAGGAGGCATAACCGGTACACTTATCGGCATGGGCATACCTGAATTCGAAGCCAAACGATACGACGGACGAATACGCAAGGGAGGCATTCTGCTCTCAATCCATTGCGATGATGAGGAGTGGGTTAGAAGGGCTAAGAATATGCTTTCAGAAACAGGAGCCGAGGATATTTCTTCCACCTCTGAGGCATCAGGTGACTATAATGCCGATGCTCCGCCTGAAAACAGGAGATTTTAATCCTTAAAAGAATTCCTTTCCGTGAAGCCGCGGAAATATTCTGCGGCTTTTTTCTTACGCCTTTTTACCAGGCTAACATGCCGCCTTTCATATTCGCGGATTTGAACCCCGCCTTTTTCAGAAGAAGCGCCGCCGTACTGCTCCTGTTGCCGCTCCTGCAGTAGCAGATAATCTCTTTATCCTTCAGATTATTCAGCTCATTTATTCTTGCCTTAAGTTCATTAAGCGGTATATGCAGCGAATTTTTTATGTGCCTTTCTGCCCGCTCGCTACCCGTCCTGACGTCAAGCAGCACAAAATCGGTGCCCTTAGCGTTTATCTTGTCTTTGACTTCACCTGGGGCGTACTGCCTGAGGGATTTTGACTGAAAGGATTTTCTTAGGTATAAAATGACGAAAAAAACGATAACTGCGTATAGTACGATCTGATCTATTGGCATGCAAAACCTTTTTAATTCATGTTTTATAAAATTGTTTAATGTTGTGCCCACAATTGTTAAATCATTGCAAAATGTCATCCATATGGCATTCTAAAGCACTTTCTGTCTTGAATTAGATTCACTTTTCCTGAAAAGGATTCTGGAAATAAATTAAAAAGATGGGCTTTCTCAAAAAAAATGCGGGAAACTATGCCGTCTGGGATATTTGGTTTTTCCCATATTGCATATTATAAATAAAATCAATAAAATTACTCATCAATAATTGGAGTGAGATGCATAATGGAAGTCCTACAGAAACAAGTCTTAAAAAATCCTGCGGAATGGGAAAAGGCAATGGGCATTAGTCTTATTCTCCAGGCTCCCGACTCCTCAGCAATGAAAGGTTATCTAAAAAAAGAGATAACGGCAAACGAATTCTGTTATCAGCTTCTTTATTCGAAGGAGCTGGATTTCCGGATCACAGACCGCAAAAAATTTGAAAAATCCCTGCACGAATATGTAAAAAGCTATGGGGTTAGTATCTTCTGTGCAAATCTCCTGTTAAAAGGCACAAAATTCAACAAGTCCTGATGGCATTGTTCTATATGCTTTTCTTTCAATGGGATTTTCCCCGGGCAATTTACATTAAGAAGGCTAAAACTGCACTATAAGGAAGTCCCAACTTTCAGCCTGGCATTGACAAAAAATGTCATAAAACCAAATTTTCCGTATTTGTCATTTGCCATAACTATGCTGGGCCCTAGGGCAAGTGTGCTGAAGCCCCAGCCTGAAGCTACTCTCTGCACCAGTATATCAAGAGCGTACTGGCGCTTCCTGTCCTGAGTCTTTACGAGGGCATCAAATCTGAAATCGAATGTGCTTCCGGCCAAAGAGAGTTCGCGCCCCATGTAACCAAGGTGAATTTCATTCTGGTATTTGGCCACGTAGAGCTTTGCGCGGCTGCTTCCAAGCGTCCTGAAGGGATACCTGAATTCCCAGTTGAAATAAGATCCCGACATCAGCTTAAGGAGTTTTGAGCTGTCGCCGTTATATATAGATTCGATGTAGTCTTGCTTCAGGTTATCTACGGTCTTCTGGTAATTAAACTCAAAGAAGTTTCCCAAGGGTATGACATAGCCCACCTGGTATCCGGTTGTGGCGATGAGGGGATTTTTGAAGAACTTGGGCTCAATTACAGGCTCCATTTTTGTAAATGCCCCGCCGTAGAAACCCAGTATATGTATATTTGCCTCGGCAAAGTTGGTTTCCATGGGCGCAGAGTACGGGGTTCCGAAACCAATGGAAATGCCCAGGTCATCCTTAAACGGTATACCGAACCTTTCCCAGCCGTAAACCTGCAGAAATGGGTTTACATAAAAAAGCGTGGAGGCAATCTGGTTTTTCCTGGGTGGTTCGATGAGCTTGCTCATCTTGATTTTGCTGATTACGCGCGTAAAGACGCTTCCGTAGTTTATGTCATCCAGAAGATTAATCTTAAACGGGTAGGTTACAATTTTTGCACGCGTCTCCGGAGTAAAAGATAAAATAGGGTAGAGGGCGCCCTTGATTGAAACAGTCTGGTTATTCTGGTCCCTGAGGTCAACAATTATTTCAGCCTTTGGGTCCGGCGGATCAATGAAGACTTCTTCCTGGATCTTTACAAAAAGACTGTCGTTATAAGGCTCCATCTGATAATATTCGGGTTTTTCTGTCTCGTCGATCTGTGCCAGTAGTGATAAATTGGGAAGTAATATTGAGAGAATTATAAAAAAAAGCCTTCTGATATTCATAATTAGTCTCTTTTTGTAGTCAATAGTAGTCGTAAAGATTATTATATATGATCTGTCCCTTTAATTTAAAGGTAACCGATTTACTCTGCCCTGCAACTTTTTCATCATATACGTTAAAGGTTTTGTGAGCCCCGTCACTGAAAGTAAACGGTGGGCGTTGTAGAGGGCAGCCTACACACTAGGAACTTGGGCGTTTTGATTTATTGCAGAACTTAAGTTAAATTGGAGGAGGGTTTTGGGAGTCTAAAGCCATTTATCCCATAATATTAACGCTTTTTCTTTAACACGAAATATTCATAAAATATTGAAACATATAGACATAGATAAAGAATATAAGGAATCACTTGAAGTCGCTTCTTCACACTACGAGAACTTTCCCGTGGTTTCTTTTCTTGTCCCAAAGAAACTGAGGAAGCATGTTGCTGTCATATATAAATATGCGCGCATGGCAGATGACCTGGCAGACGAGGGAGACTTAAGTCCGCAGGAAAGAATAAAGGCTCTTGACTGCCTGGAAGCTGATCTTAAGGATGCTCTTGCGGGGGAATATAAGAACGGATTTTTCAGGGCTCTTGTCGGAACAATTCATGAAAAAAAGCTGACGCCATCATACTTCTTTGACCTTCTTACCGCCTTCAGGCAGGACGTTAGGGTTAAAAGGTACAATACATTTGAAGAAGTGATGGATTATTGCCGCTTTTCTGCCAACCCGGTTGGAAGGATAATTCTTGAGCTTTTTGAGGTAAGGAGTGAAAAGCTGGCCCTGCTATCTGACAAAATTTGCTCGGCGCTTCAGCTGGCAAATTTCTATCAGGACGCCAGTATAGACCTTAAAAAGGGTAGAATTTACATCCCTTTGGAGGAGATGAAAAAGTTTAATGTTACTGAAAATGATTTTGAGTTGAAGAAAATTAATACTAACTTTAAAGAGCTGATAAGGCTTCAGGTCGACAGAACACGTGAACTTTTTCTTGAGGGGAAGCCGCTAACGGCTTTTCTGCCGAGGCCGCTTAACCTGGAGATTAAATGGACTGTTCTAGGCGGGCTGGAAATTCTGGACAAAATTAAAGATAATGGTTACGACGTGATAAACAAAAGACCCAAACTGGGCAAATTGGAATATTTTAACCTTTTCATTAAATCAATTTTTGAGCCTTGAATGAGCGATTTTTCACAGCAGATTGCAAAAAGCAGTAAAAGCAGTTTTTATTATGCATTCAGCCTGCTTCCCACCGACAAAAGGGATGCAATGAATACGGTGTATGCTTTCTGCAGGCAGACCGATGACATAGTAGACGACGGCAACGAGCCCGAGGAGGTAAAGTATGAAAAACTCCGCAAGTGGCGCATCGAGCTGGAAAAATCATTGACCGGTAATTCGGATTACCAGTTCTTTAATAAGCTTTCACACATTATTCAGCAGTTCCACATCCCCATTGAGCCCTTCTTTGAGCTGATTAGGGGAATGGAAATGGACCTACAGAATAACAGGTATCTCTCCTTTGAGGATCTGACACTTTACTGCTACAGGGTAGCTTCAACCGTGGGGCTCATGTGCATAGAAATATTCGGCTATAAGAACAACTCGGCCAAGGATTTTGCCGTTAACCTAGGGCTTGCGCTTCAGCTTACAAATATTTTGCGCGACGTTAAAATTGACGCACAGAACGGCAGAATATACCTGCCGCAGCAGGATATGGTGAAATTCAACTATTCTGAAGCAGAGCTCTTAAGCAGCGTCTACAATGAAAATTTCGTCCAGCTGATGAGATACGAGGCTCAGAGGGCAAAGGATTATTTCGACAAGGCCAATCACGCGCTTGACCTTGAGGACAAACCAGCCATGTTTGCTGCCCGGGCAATGCAGCATATTTATTATAAACTTCTGCAGAAAATCGAAGCCAGCCATTATAACGTCTACGAAAAGAAGATTAAAGTTACAAAGTTTGAAAAAGTCGGCATTGCACTGGGAGTCTGGGCCAAGTACAGCCTTGTCTATTGATGCGAAGAAAGTGCGTAATAATTGGCGGCGGACTTGCAGGCCTTAGTGCCGGGGTCTGTCTTGCAAAGGCCGGAGTCGAGGTAGAAGTTTTCGAAAGCTCTCCTAAGCCCGGGGGACGGGCATATTCTTTTCGTGAACCTTCTATGGATGACGTAATCGATAACGGCCAGCACATCATGATGGGCTGCTACACTGAAACACTCCGATTTCTTCAGACTATTGGAGCTACAAATAAGCTCTTATTCCAGGAGAGCCTCCAGGTTGACTTTGTCGACAAGAAACTGGGCATGACACCACTTAAGACCGGGAAAAGCTTTTATCCGTTTAACCTTCTTAAAGGGCTTCTTTCCTATAAAGCCCTGAAGTTTTCTGAAAGGCTTGAAATTATCGGCCTTTTTTCAAAGCTTCCTTTTCTTAGGGATTATTCCTTGGCGGGAATGACAATACTTGAATGGCTCAGGAAAGAAGGGCAAAGCACTGCGACAATTAAAGCCTTCTGGGAAATACTTTCCGTAGGGGCCTTAAATACTGATCCCGCACGCGCATCAGCTTCCTTATTTGCTTCAATTCTTAAGAAGATGTTTCTTCATGGAAACAGTGCATCTACAATTATTCTGCCTAAAGTCGGTTTGAGCGAGCTTTTCTGTGAAAGTGCCATTAAATTCATCAGTTCAAATGGCGGGAGCATAAGGCTTTCGGAGCCGGTTAAGGAAGTGGAAATAATAGATGGCGCCGCTAAGAAAATCTTACTTGGCAAAAGACAGCTAAGTGATTTTGATTTCGTCATTTCCGCCGTTCCGTACTACTCTTTTACCAGGATATTTCCAGACGCATTTGTCAAAAGCCTGGAACTGGAAAATATGCCTTACTCGTCTATAATATCGCTCAACATTTGGCTTAAAGAAAACCCTTTTAAGGGGAGATTCTATGGACTTGTAGATTCGCCGGTTCACTGGGTTTTTAACCACGGGAAATTTATCACAACTGTAATAAGCAATGCAGATGAAATCTCAGGCAGAAGTAAGGACGATCTTCAGGAGCTAATTATAGGTGAGCTTGAGGAATATTTCCCTCAATTCCAAAGAGGTTTTATCTGCGGCGTAAAACTTATTAAAGAAAAAAGGGCAACCTTTGTCCCTTTACCGCACGTCTTGAGCCGGAGACCGGATACTGTCTCAAAAGTTAAGAATTTGTTCCTTGCCGGCGACTGGACACAGACGGGACTTCCGGCAACAATAGAAGGAGCAGTTCAAAGCGGCCATAATGCGGCCCGGGCAGGAATAAATTATCTTAAAAATACGCCGGGAATATAACCGCCCCAAGTCCTGATTTAACATGCATTTAGCCCATTGAATATTCAATAAATCTATCCCTTAAAACTAAAGCCCCTTAAACTGCCTTGAAGTGCGGTGCTGATCGTTGTATCTTATGAAAGTGCACATTTTTACAGGAGAACTATGAACCGTCTGCAGTACGAAACTTCGCCTTACCTTCAGCAGCATAAAAATAATCCGGTCGACTGGTATCCCTGGTCAGAAGAGGCCTTTAGGCTCGCCAAAGAACTGGACAGACCCATTTTGCTCAGCATTGGCTATAGCGCCTGTCACTGGTGCCACGTAATGGCGCACGAGTCATTTGAAAATGAAACAATTGCAGCGTTAATGAACGAGAAGTTCATTAACGTAAAAGTTGACAGGGAGGAGCGCCCTGACATCGACGCCGTGTACATGAATTTCGTGCAGATTACAACAGGATCAGGCGGCTGGCCCCTGACGGTTTTCCTTACGCCAGAAAGGCTCCCTTTTTACGGCGGAACTTATTTCCCGCCGGAGGAGAGATACGGCAGGCCCGGCTTTATTCAGGTATTAAATACAATTTTCGAGATCTATGCGACGAAAAAAGATGACATCCTAAAACAGACCGGGGAAATATTAAATGCCCTTTCAAAGGCCTCAAATATTAAGAAAAATCAGAACTCCTTTACATTACCCGACTTTAACAGTGTTTTCACAAAGATGCTGAATGATTATGACGAGGAGTACGGAGGATTCGGCCGTGCACCCAAGTTTCCGTCTGCAATGACCATTTTATTCCTGCTGCGTTACTTTCACAGAACTGAGAACAAGGTGGCTCTCGAGATGATCGAAAATTCATTGAATAAAATGGCGCAAGGAGGTATTTACGATCAGGTCGGCGGCGGTTTTCACCGCTATTCTACGGATAATGAATGGCTCGTGCCTCACTTTGAAAAAATGCTCTACGACAATGCCATGCTCAGCCGGGCTTACCTGGAGGCTTACCGCCTCAGGCACAACATGCAGTTCCTTAAAATTGCTGAAGATACGCTCTCATACGTCCTGCGCGAAATGACGGACCGCTCGGGAGGCTTTTTTTCAGCACAGGATGCTGATTCCGAAGGAGTGGAGGGGAAATTTTTCCTGTGGGATTATGACGAACTTAAGACCCTTCTTTCAGGCGTTGAATTTGAGGCTGCGGTAATACTCTTCGGTATCTCTAGGAAAGGTAACTTTGAGGGTAAAAACATCCTTACACGCCACGCCTCAATTGCTGAACTTTCCCGTGAGCTAGGAATTTCTTTTAGCCAGGCTGAAAGCTTGACCGAAGACGTAAAGTCCAAACTCTTTTCACAAAGAGAGAAGAGAATTAAACCGGGACAGGATGACAAGATACTGGTAAACTGGAATGCCCTCATGCTACAGACTTTTTCTTTGGCCTTCGGCGTAACGGGCAACGACAAGTACCTTTTTGCTGCCAGGAAAAACGCTGAATTTATCTGGAATAACTGTTTTCGGAATAACGCCCTCATTCATTCTTTTAAGAATGGGGGCTTTAAGGGCCAGGGCTTCCTGGATGACTACAGCTTTACGGTAGAGGCATTTATAGCACTTTATGAAGTAACTTCGGAGGAAATCTGGCTTGAAAGGGCGGATATACTAGCCGAAATTATGATTGAAAATTTTTATGACCCTTCCTCCTATGACTTTTTCTTTTCCTCCAGGGATTCCAGGGACCTGATCTTAAGGACAAAAGAGCTTTACGACCAAGCCTTACCGTCGGGTAACTCTTCTGCCGTAACGGCACTTTTGAAACTTGCGGTGCTGAAGAATAAGGCCCGCTATGCTGAAATTGCAAGGATGGATTATTCTTACATGCATGATTTTCTTATCAGGCACCCGGAAAGCTTTGCCTATATGATTTCAGCAGTTTACTACGACTTTATGAAACCCAGGGAAGTTGCAGTTGTAACCAATACGCACGAGGAGACGAACGACGTTATAAGGCAGTTTTACAATGAGTACTATCCGTTTTCAGTTCTTTCATGCCGTACCGAAGGCAGCCCCTCGATACTTGAACTTCAGAAGGGTAAAAGGGTCATTGACGGCAAGATAACCTATTACGTTTGCCAGAATTACACCTGCCGCCGCCCTGTATTTTCATTCGACGAGCTAAAAGAAGCCATGAGGGATCCAAATATTCTTGAATAGAGCGCTTTTTTTCCTTAATTTGAGCTAGAATTTTTACAAACGTTATGCCTCTGCTCGAATTAAAGAATATTTGCTTTTCCTATAATAGTTCTTCAAAGGATGAACCTGATTTTCAGCTGCATGACATCCATCTGACTATTAATAACGGGGAATTTATCTCCGTTTTGGGCCCGAACGGCTCCGGGAAATCCACGCTGATGAAAGTAATCAGCGGGCTTTTGAAATACTCTCAGGGTACAATTAGCCTTGAAGGGAAAGACTACAGGAGTATTTCCAGGAAAGCACTTGCCAGGGCAGTAGCCTTTGTTCCCCAGTCCTCACTTACGATTTTCCCGTTTTCGGTTTATGAAATTGTAATGATGGGCCGTACACCGTACCTGAATATGTTCGGTTATGAGAAAAAGGAGGACTGCGACCTGGTTAACGAGGCAATTGAAATGGTAGATATTGCCCACCTGAAAAATAAGGGCATAAACGAGGTCTCGGGCGGCGAGGCACAGAGGGCTTTTATTGCCAGGGCAATCGTACAGCAACCGAGGCTAATACTGCTGGATGAACCGGACTCGCATCTCGATATAAAGCATCAGCTTTCGATTTTTAACCTTATTAGGAGCCTTAATGAGAAAAAGGGGCTGACCGTCGTTACGGTCTCGCATGACCTTAACCTTGCAGGTTCCTACAGTTCCAGGGTAGTGCTGATGAAAGATGGCAGAATTGTTGAAGACGACAGGACAGCTAAAATACTGACAAAAGAGAACATTTTTAAGGTTTTTGAGGTAAATTCAGATATTGTAATTGACAATGACTCGCAAAGGGTAAGTGTTGTTATTAAACCTGGCTATGGGAAATAATGGCTTCGACAGGACAAAATAATGCCGCAAGTAAAAGAAGAATATGCACTTCGGTTATTCTTCTCTTGCTCTTCGACCTGATATTCATGTATCTGAGCAAGTATTCCCATAAAAATCTTTCCATAATGGAGTTTAATCCCAGGAGCACAGGCAATCTTTTGAATTTCCTGTTTACCGTACTTCCTGTTCTGGGCTTTTTATTCCTGATTTTTTACCCCGGGAAAATTGATATTAAAAAACTCTACGGACTTTTATCCATTACAATTGTAATGAATATTCCTCTTGTATTTACTTTATTCATAAAAGAGTTTAATTTACCTCTACCCTTTAAATATTTATTCGGTTATCCTCTTGAGAATATTTATGTGGCATTGATGTTTTCAATATACCAGTTCCTGCTGTTTTTCCTTACTGCGGCGGCCTGGATGAGTATTTTCAGGATAAACAAATTTTTGTACCTGCGTTCGTTATTGTATTCACTATTTATTATTTTTGTACTTGTTTTGGGCGCTTTTGTCTACGAAAATGAATACGAGGATAATTCGGAGAAGTATTTCAAGGATGGCAGCCAGGCCGATGTGGCAGTCATTCTCGGTGCAGCCGTTTATTCAAAGAACAGGCCGAGCCCGATATTTGCTTCAAGGATAGGGAAAGCAAATAACCTTTATAACGCCGGAATAGTTAGGAAACTGCTCGTTACCGGGGGAAGCGCTCCGGGCGAGATGAGTGAAGCTGAAGTGGCTTATGTTTACCTGGTACGCTACGGCGTGGATCCCGACAATATATGGATTGAAAGAAGAACCTCTTCAACCTCAGAACAGATTGAATATATTAAAGAAACCCTGATTGAAAAGAGGGGACTTAAGAAAATTATCATTGTTTCCGATCAGTTTCACCTGAAAAGGGCAATGGAAATGTGCGATTTTTACAACATTAAAGCAGACGGAGTAGCTTCAGGCTTGCGACTTAGTCTGGAAAAACTATTCTTTTATAAATTCAGGGACAGTTTGGCATTACTTCTTTTCTGGTTGTTTGCACTATAACTTAAACATTAAAGTTTAACAATTTTTGAGGAGTCCTAGATGGTCAATTTCGAAATGATGGAAACTTTTAATCATGAGCAGGTTATCTACTGCACCAATAAGGAGGCAGGACTCAGGGCTATAATTGCAATTCATAACACGACGCTGGGGCCTGCTCTGGGCGGAACACGCATGTGGAACTATACCACATCTGAAGCTGCACTGAAAGATGTTTTAAGATTATCCAGGGGTATGACCTATAAAGCTGCTGTTGCCGGACTTAACCTGGGAGGCGGTAAAGCGGTTATTATCGGGGATTCGGCAACACAGAAAAACGAAGTCCTCTTCAGGACCTTCGGCAAGTTTGTTGACGGCCTTGCAGGGCGCTACATCACGGCCGAAGACGTTGGAACTGACGTGCGCGACATGGAATTTGTACGCATGGAAACAAAGTACGTTACCGGCATCTCCAAGGCTCTGGGAGGCAGCGGAGATCCTTCACCAGTAACGGCTTACGGCGTTTACGTTGGCATTAAGGCATGCGCGCATGAGAAATGGGGCAATGACTCCTTAAGGGGAAGAAAGGTTGCAGTACAGGGAGCAGGCCACGTAGCCCGTTATCTGTGCGAACACCTTTACAACGAAGGGGCTGAGATTTATGTGACAGATATAGTCGAATCGAAAGTAAAAAGGCTCCTTGAAACCGTTAAGGCGCACGTTGTAAAGCCCGATGAAATCTATGATATCGATGCCGATATTTTTGCCCCTACGGCACTTGGTGCAATAATAAATGACGAGACACTGCCGAGGTTTAAGTTCCAGATAATTGCCGGCGGCGCCAATAACCAGCTCGAGGACGAAAGCAAGCACGGGCAGGCACTCCTGCAAAAAGGAATTCTATACGCCCCCGATTACGTGATCAATGCCGGGGGGCTTATAAATGTTGCCAATGAGCTTGAAGGCTACCGCCAGGACAGGGCAATGAAGCAGGCTGAAGGGATCTATGACGTCCTTAAGAAGATCATCGATACTTCTAAAAAAGAAAACATACCGACACACGTGGCATCAAATAAAATTGCAGAAGAAAGACTCTGCCAGGTCGGAAACATAAGGAAAATTTATACCGGAACATCGGGCTTTTCCGGAAGGCTTGGCGAATTGACGGCAGGAAGATAAGCCGGCTTGCAAGCATTCATTACTTTGTATTTCGTATAGGCATTGCCTGCCCCCGGGAAAATCCGGCACTTCTTATTTTCCGGGAATTACACGTACTGAATGCTTAACTCTTTGGTTTTAGTAATTGTATGTATTTTTAGTAATCTATTTCAAGTAATTATTGTGGGAAAATGAAAAAAAAGATAAACAGGCGCGTCCTCAGAGAAAAAGTTCTACAGATACTTTATGCATTTGAAATGAATAACGAGGGCCTTGAGGCTCTTACGGAAGGAATACTGGCTGACCTTGAAGAGGAAACCGACAAGGAATTCTGCCGTATACTGGTAAACAAGACACTGGTCCATCAGAATGAACTCGACAATAAGATAAACGAGAGGGTAAATAACTGGGAGCTCAACAGGATTGCGCTTATAGATAAGATACTGCTCAGAATGGGGCTCTGCGAACTGATGTATCTGCCCGACATCCCTCCCAAAGTGACGATAAATGAGGTAATTGAAATAGCGAAGAATTTCAGTACTCCAAACAGCGGTAAATTTATCAACGGAATACTGGATACCGTTCTTTCGGGCCTGCGTGAAAGCGGAAGCCTGAACAAGACGGGCAGGGGCCTGATAGACGAAACAATACAGAAGAAACCTAAAAAAAATAAGACGGATGAAGAATAGAGGCAGGATATTTGCGTGGACTCTATTTGATTTTGCAAATACCGCCTTTTCGGTAATTATTGTCACTGTTATTTTTTCAAAATACTTCTCGAACTATGTAACAGGTGGTAAAAGATGGATCTGGGGGCTTGCCGTAAGCATCTCCATGATCCTCTCCGCCATATTAAGTCCGCCGCTCGGGGCAATTGCCGATTCCTCCAGGAACAGGAAAAGATTCCTTCTGGTCTTTACGCTCGTTTCTATCGTCTCAACGGCATTGATGTTCTATGTACAGAAAGGGGATATACTCTTAGGTTTTTTGCTTTTTGTACTGGCCAACATCGGTTTTGAAGGCGGCCTGGTCTTCTATGACGCCTTCCTTCCCAATTTAACGGAAAAGAAGAATTTTGGCAGGGTTTCCGGCTACGGCTTTGCTATGGGATACCTTGGTGCTCTTGCTGTGCTCTTAATTGTTATGATGCTTCTTCCGGGACAGGCCTCGGCGGATTATTATTTCTACATCAGGCTATCCTTTGTTGTGGCGTCAGCGTTTTTCCTGGTTTTTTCAGTACCGCTTTTTTTCTTTGTCCGGGAGCCACAGGTTACGTTCCTGCAGAGGGAGGACCTCGTAAAAAAAGGAATTGAGAAAAGTTTTTCTACATTAAAGGCACTTTTCTTTACGAAACAGTACCCCGCAATTTCAAGATTCCTGCTTGCTTTCTTCCTGTACAATGACGCAATCCTCACAATTATAGCTTTTGCCTCCATCTTTGCCTCTAACATACTAAAGATGACGGACCAGGAGGTTATCTACTTCTTTGTAATAGTACAAAGTACAGCCGTTTTCGGCTCGTTTATCTTCGGAATCATTTCAGACCACATAGGCCCCAAGAAGACAATCAGCATCACGCTGTTTATATGGATAGCAGTGATAATAGGAGCATTCTTTGTAGGGACAATCTGGGAGTTTTATGTTGTGGGCCTTTTAGCCGGACTTTCAATCGGAAGCTCACAGTCGAGCAGCCGAAGCCTGATGGCACTTTTAACTCCAAAGGAAAGGGAAGCCGAGTTTTTCGGGTTTTACGACGGGCTTTTCGGAAAGTCTTCGGCCGTAGTTGGCCCCCTTGTCTACGGTATCGTTTCAGACATCTCAAATGAAAGGATAGCTGCCCTTGTAATTGGCATTTTCTTCATTCTGGGACTCATAATACTGCAGAAAATTGAGGAACCGAATTATAAACATGCAAAGTCAGTTTAACCTGGGAAAAACATTTTGAGCCTGAATTCAGTTTGGAAAATATCTTTATAGTTTCTCGCTGATTATTCCTGATTTTCTTTTTTTAAGGGAGAAAATGTAATGAAGGTGTCTCTAACGGTATTTCTTTTCTTTGCTTCACTTATCCTGACTTCTTGTTCCGCTTGGCGCAATTCCGAAAAAGAAAATAAAGATACGCTAAGGCTTTTCCCGTCAGCCGAACTAAGGTCCGACCTGGAATTTCTGGTAAAAAATTCGCAGGAGGTTCATCCTTCCTTATACTCAGCCGTTGACAGCATAACATTTACTTCAAGCGTAAAAAAGGTCATGGACAGCCTGAACCATTCTATGACCCGCCTTGAGTTCTACAGACTTGCGGCTCCCTTACTCTCATTACTTAAAAACGGTCACTCATGCATTTTTCTTCCCGGAGTGGAATGGGAAAGCTATTTGGAGCACGGTGGAAGGTCTTTCCCTTATAGAGTATCTTTTGACTCTGAAGGCGGTCTGAAGGTAAAAGAAAGCTGTGACAGCAGCAGTCGTGTTATGCCGGGGGCAAGAATTGTTGCAATAAACGGGCTGGAAGCCGATTCACTGTTTAACGCGTTTAAGACTTACCGGGGCGGGGAAAGTGAAAAGTGGCAGAACAATGTGGCTTCCGAGTGGTTTAAGCGATACCTGTGGCTCAATAAAATACTCGCCCCTTATGAAATAACCTTCAGGGCTAATGGCCGTGAAATGAAATTAAAAACAGACGGGATAGCCAGAAGCCGCACACCTTCCCAGCCAGCGGTTACTTATAAGGAACCTTATACTTTTGAGATGCTTCCGGGTAACATAGGCTATATGAATTACCTCAGCATGGAAAGTAACGACGTGTCGAACCCCTTTGGAGCATTTCTTGAAAAAGTCTTTTCTGAACTCAAGGCAAAGGAAGCCAGTGGACTAATTATTGACCTGAGGCAAAATGGCGGGGGAAACGCAAAATATGGATACATGCTGCTGAACTATTTGGCTGAAAAGCCTTTCAGGATGCATTCCATGAAAGCCTGGAAGGCAAGCGCGCAATACAAGGATTATATGAGGAGCAGGATTCCCTGGTGGCTTAGCTGGGTCTCTTACAGGCCTGCCATCTGGATAGCCGGGCTTTTTAGCGAATACGCGGATATGTTTACTGCCAAAGACGGAGAAGTGTTAAAGTTTTATACCGCAGAAGAAATTCCCGAAGACAATCCCTTACGCTTCCAAATAAAAGTCTGTTTCCTGATTGGCACGGGGACCTATTCAAGCGCAATGCTCCTTGCAAATGCAGTTTCGGACTATAAGCTGGCCTGCCTGATTGGCGAAGAGACCGGAGGAATTCCGAATGAATTTGGAGAGGTGTACTACTTCAGGCTTCCCAACACACAGCTCATGGTTTCCATGCCGTCGGCGCTGTTTGTAAGAGCCAACGGGAATTGCAGCGACAGGAGGGGGGTGCTTCCGGATATTGAAGTTAAACGGAAGCCTATGGATACCGAAAGGCAGTCTGATACTGTGCTCGAAGCGGCAAGGAACTGGATACTGAACAATTAAGAGCATTTAGCGTTATTTACAGGGGATAACTGATTCCAGGATTGACTTCTCTCAGGATAGCCGAACATTCAGCCTTGATTTCATTAGGAGAAATTCTCTACCGTTTGTACCAGGAAAGGGATAAAAGAATAAAGCTAAAAGCACGCCTAAAGCCACACTTTCTTCCGGTTTATATGTAAAACTACCAGAAGGTATGAAAACTATGCGTGCTGATCTGAGTATTTATGGTAATTCAGGCCAATTGATAAGGAAGGTTTCGCTTGAAAGTAAATCTGAGCAGGTCTTTTTAGACGGCAAGGGCAGAAGGTGTGGAAGTTCAATTCAGCCGGGTGAATACAGCTACCGGATCAACATTAATTTCAGAATGGTTAAAAGGGGATATCTGATATTAAGAAATTAGTAGCCGATTCATTTCCGGCAAAAACAACATGCATATATCAGGGGTTCATTTCAATTTTGGGCCGCTATATGGACATGGACATTTAAAAACAAAAAAGCCTAATTAAATTAGGCTTTTAGTGGGAGCTAATGGATTCGAACCAATGACCCCCTGCTTGTAAGGCAGGTGCTCTGAACCAGCTGAGCTAAGCTCCCGTATCAGTCTTTCAAAAAGTGAGACTTAAATATAAGTCTATTATTTCCAAAAAGCAAATACTTTTTTGCTTTTACTTTGCTTTTTTTTAGAGCGAGCGACGGGGATCGAACCCGCGACATTCAGCTTGGGAAGCTGACACTCTACCAACTGAGTTACGCTCGCATTTTATATCCCTCAAAGAACTATTATTAAATTAAGTAACAAAAACTTATTTTTCAAGAAAAAATGTAAAATTGTTCTTGTCTTGTTGAATACTCTGCTTTAATTTTGCTCCCACATTAATTATTTTACCCGGAAATATCCTTATGGCATTCAGACTCTCTTCAAAAGGGAAGAAATTAACGGAAATATTCCTCCTGACAGCTGTTATTACGGCGGCTTTCTTCTTCTGGAATTCCTTTTTTACTTTCCCGGTTAAATTACTCGTTGTACTCCTGCACGAGTCGTGCCATGGAATTATGACACTCCTTACCGGAGGCAGCATAGTAGAAATGCAGATCACCTATCAGCTAGGCGGCTGCTGTGTGTCTAAAGGAGGGAACCCTCTTTTTATTGCACCCGCCGGATATATTGGCAGTGCTTTGCTGGGAGGACTGATATTTTTATCAACAAAAAACTTCAGGTTTAGCACCACTGTTTGTAATGTGCTTTCCCTGGTGTTCTTACTCCTGGTTATACTGTATATTAAAACCATTTTCGGCATTCTTTTTACTTTGGGCTTTTGCGTTCTGTTTTTCCTTTCTCCCAGGTTTCTTCCGAAATTCCTGCATTTCTTTCTTCTAAGGGCGATTGGCCTTATCAGCTGCTTTTATGTTATAGTGGATATTAAGGAGGATCTTCTTACTTCGGGTTCCAGGCAGACGGATGCCAGCCTGATGGCTTCAATGACACATTTCCCCGCCATGGGATGGGGAATAGTAATGTTCCTGATATCCATAGTTCTTACCGTCCTGCTCTTAAGAGATTATCTTAAGAAAGGCTGAGTAATTCGCGACTCGTCATTATTCCGAAAATTTCCTTTTTGCCTTCCATTCCAGCATCTGCTCTATATCCTGCTCGTTTTCGTAGATGATTTTTTTTGCCGACTTTGTTAAATCCGAATCGATGCTGTTCTCTAAAAATACCTGGCTTAGGTCATTTACCGTCTGGTGAAAAATCGTAAGAACGGAAGCAAAGTCGTAGTCGAAGCTCCCGGCAGGGGAATAGCTTTTAAGCCTTTCATGCATCAGGTCAAGTGAAGTAAAAAACGTGCTGGTCGTAACGCCGGAACCGCGCTCCTTTTCCGTTTTTGAAGCCTGTTTTTCTTTTGCTCTTTTGAAATCGTTTATCTTGCTCCTTATCCTTTTGTCTGTCCTTTTTGCCAGGTCTTTCATCGTGTTGTCTCCTCCACGGGCGATTTCCTTTGCGGAAAGGGAGACTGCCGCCTGAAGAAATGAGGCCATAAGAGAAGAATAGTCCACCTCGGGGTTATTTGTCAGCTTCATTGCCTTAATTTTATTGAATGCGTCTTTTAGTACGCCGCTAAGTTCGTCTTCCTTACTGTTTGAAAAGCCCATACCTGAGGTTGCATATGCCCTGCCGCGTAAGAGAATATCCCTTTTTTCCTGAGAATTGAATAAAATGAGGAAAAGCAATACAACCAGCCCGGGAACTGTCATAATGGAAATAAAAACTTTCGTCTTCATGCGTTTTGCCCGTTTATATACTTATAATTAAAAATATTTTTGAAGAAATAAAGTGACAAAGAGATCATAAAAGTGGGAGATTTCTTTTATCCTGAATCCGATTGACTTTTAGTGTTATATTACTTAGACTTTGTAAGTTAAATTATTTGCTTATGTGGTCTTCTGAACGATTCTTACCTTTATAAAATCATTTATTAAACATTCTGTCCTTGGAGGAGTTTTATGGAAGTGTTAAAAGAAACAGAGACTAGCCTGGATTTCCTGAAGGTCCTGGGAATCAAAGAAAAAAATTACGGTTCTTCAAGCGGATTAAAATGGAATGAAACCACCGACCAGGGTGAGCTTAAGATATTCTCTCCTGCTACGGGTGAGTTTATAGGTTCGGTTTATCAGGCTTCTGAAAAGGATTATGAGTCTGTTGTTGCCACGGCATACGAAGCCTTTAAGGTTTGGAGGAAGGTTCCAGCGCCCAAAAGAGGGGAAATTGTCCGCCAGATAGGGCTTAAGCTAAGGCAGTATAAGCAGCCTTTGGGCACACTGGTTTCCTATGAAATGGGTAAATCGCTGCAGGAAGGACTTGGAGAAGTCCAGGAGATGATTGACATATGCGATTTTGCACTCGGGCAATCGCGCCAGCTCTACGGCTTTACGATGCATTCTGAAAGGCCTAACCACAGGATGTACGACCAGTACCATCCCCTGGGCATCGTTGGCATAGTTTCGGCCTTCAACTTTCCTGTAGCCGTCTGGTCGTGGAACTCAATGCTTGCTGCCGTATGCGGGGATGTTAACCTGTGGAAACCATCCTCAAAAACTCCTCTTACGGCAATTGCATGCCAGAACATTATTGGTGAGGTCATAAGGGAAAATAACCTTCCCGAAGGGATATTCTCTCTTGTAATCGGCCGCGGTGCAACCATTGGAGAGATGATGCTTAAGGATAAGAGAGTGCCGCTAATTTCAATTACAGGTTCCACTGCCGTCGGACAGCATGCCTCAGAAATAATTGCTAAGCGCTTCGGCAAGTCCATACTCGAGCTTGGCGGAAACAATGCCATTATTATGACTCCCGATGCGGACCTGAAAATGGCCATGCCGGCCGTGGTTTTTGGGGCTGTTGGTACCGCCGGTCAGCGCTGCACTACAACGAGGCGGCTTATCATTCATGAATCAATTTATGACAGGGTAAAAGAATCCCTTCTTAAGGCTTATAGCGGACTTAAAATCGGGAATCCTCTTGAAGAGAAAAACCATGTAGGTCCCCTTATAGATAAATCTGCCGTTACGATGTTCACGAAGGCTCTTGAAAGCGCAGAAAAAGAAGGCGGCAGGGTCATCTATGGCGGGCAGGTACTCTCGGGTGAAGGCTATGAATCAGGCTGCTATGTAGTGCCTGCAATCGTAGAGGCTGAAAACAGCTACGCTATTGTCCAGGAAGAAACATTTGCCCCTATACTTTACCTCATTAAGTATTCCGGAGACGTCACGAACGCAATTGAGCTCCAGAACGGGGTTGTTCAGGGACTTTCATCTGCAATATTTACAAACAACCTGAGAGAAGCTGAGGCTTTCCTCTCGGCTGCCGGCTCCGACTGCGGAATTGCTAACGTGAATATCGGCACTTCAGGCGCAGAAATCGGCGGCGCTTTCGGCGGCGAAAAGGAAACCGGCGGCGGACGCGAGTCGGGCTCCGATGCGTGGAAGTGCTACATGAGACGCCAGACAAATACAATTAACTACGGCACAGACCTGCCGCTGGCTCAGGGAATTAAGTTCGAAATCTGATTATTCCCGACAATCTGGAAATTTTAACATGCCCGTTTAATCCCTCACAGGGTTGCGGGCATATTTGTTAGTTCATTAAGTAAATGATTATATCTGGTTAACTTTATTGGAGAGAAAAATGGCTGACGTTATTGATTATAAAATTATTGGCGACGACATACAGGCAGTTGAAGTTGAGCTGGATACCGGCGAGGGTGTCCGTGCCGAGGTTGGAGCTATGATGTTTATGGAAGACGGCATCGAGATGCAGACTTCCACAGGAGGCGGTCTTTTTAGCGGCTTTAAGAGAATGGTTACGGGTGAAAGTTTCTTTATTACAACTTTCCTCAATAACGGCCGCAGCAAAAGACATATTACGCTTGGAGCTCCTTACCCGGGGAAGATTATACCGCTCGACCTGGGTACGCTGGGAGGTAAATTTATCTGCCAGAAAGACGGATTCCTTTGTGCCGCAAAAGGAATTGAAATAGGCGTGGAATTTACAAAAAGAATTGGCGCCGGACTCTTTGGAGGCGAAGGATTCATCCTTCAGAGGCTTGAGGGCGACGGCATGGCTTTTATTCATGCCGGAGGAACAATTATCAAAAAAGAGCTTCAGCCGGGAGAGACACTGAGAGTTGATACGGGATGCCTTGTTGCATTGTCGCCAAACGTGGATTACGACATTCAGTTCATCGGAGGCTTCAAGAACGCGCTTTTTGGCGGCGAAGGGCTCTTCCTCGTAAGGCTTACCGGCCCTGGTACGGTTTACCTGCAGAGCCTGCCTTTTTCAAGACTGGCCGACAGAATCTTTGCCGCTGCAACTTACCAGCAGAAAGAAGAAAGACGCGGACTTGGCGGACTTGGAACCATCGGGGGCGCCATTCTTGGTGGATCCATACTCGGAAATATTCTTGGCGGCGGAGGTGACAGCGGGGGAGACAATAATTTCTAACTCTTACAGTGAAAAATAACAAAAAAGCCGGATCTTCTAAAAAGTCCCGGCTTCCTTTTATTTTATTTTTTGCTTTTTTAGTACGATACTATTTTAAGCGGATTACAGCAGGTCCTTATTACATTACGAAGCCTTCCTAATTCCAGGGGCTTTGTAAGCAGGTAATTCCCGCCAAACATTTTTACGTCTTTTTCACTGATTAGCTCAGGGTAACCCGTCATAACTACAACTGGCACCTCAGGCTGCGATTTTCTGATCAGTGTGAATAATTCTATGCTCGACTTGGATTCCAGCATAAAATCCGTGATAATCAAATCCAGATGAACGTCCTGAATTTTCTGCATCACCTCGTCAACATCGCAAGCTCCAATCATATTGCAATTTTCCGATTCCATCAAATACCTGAAGGCTTCCAGTATCTTTTTGTCGTCATCAACTACAAGCACATTTGGCTTCCCCTGAACACTCTCCGCAGAAACTGCTTTGCCGCTGTCGCCCTTTTTTGAGACCTCTTGTTTAACAATAGTTTCTTCCTGGGAAACTGAATCGAAATCTTCCCTTACAGACATTTGCCCTCCTTCATTTATAAAATCTTAAGTATAATAAATAAGTTCACTTAAAATGTATCACATTTTCGTGCCAACTAATAAAGTATAAAAATTGGGCGCAAAAGCAAGCTTTCCGGAATATTTTTCACCGGGGACGTAAATTTCAAATTTACACTTGTGTAAATTCAGAGTTGTAGTTCTTGAATTATGCACTACCTCCTGAACTGCTCGGCCCTGATGTCGTGCTTACGCATCATCCTCAGGAAATTCTGGCGGGTCATGCTGGAATTCTGAGCGGCTTTCGAAACATTGCCCGAACTCTGAATGAGCTGACTGATAATAAACTCCTTTTCAAACAAACCCAGGACGTATTCCTTGGATTTGCTGAAATTCTGGCTTATTATTGGCAGGGCGTGCGGCTTTGTTCCGTCAGTTGAAGTCAATTCGCGCAGTACATCGGGCAGTATTATGTCCGATTTTGAAAGCATTACGGCCCTTTCAATCAGGTTCTGAAGTTCGCGGACGTTACCAGGATAGCTGTAGGATAGAAGCATCTGCATTGCTTCGTCTGAAAACCCTTTTACGGATTTTTTCAGCTGATAGTTATATTTTGAAAGGAAGTAGTTTGCCAGCAGGGGGATATCGTCCTTTCTTTCACGCAAAGGGGAAAGGTTAACGGCCGCCACGTTAAGCCTGTAATAAAGGTCCTCCCTGAAATTGCCCTTTTTTACTTCCGGCACTATTTCAATGTTTGTTGCGGCAATAAAACGGGCTTGAACGGGAATTATTTCATTTCCGCCGAGGCGCTCAAATTCACGGTTTTGAATTACCCTAAGGAGCTTCTGCTGCAGGTTGAGCGAAAGGTTGCTTATTTCATCCAAAAATATCGTTCCTTGCCCTGCAATTTCAAATTTGCCCAGCTTTCTGTCCAGTGCACCCGTAAAGGCTCCTTTTTCATAGCCGAAAAGCTCGGATTCAAGGAGCGTCTCCGGGAAAGCAGCACAATTGATGGCAATAAACGGCTCGTTGCAGTTTTCGCTGTTATTGTGAATTGCCCTTGCAATGAGCTCTTTGCCCGTACCGCTTTCACCGGTAATAAGTACTGAAGTGTTGTTCGGGGTCATTGAAATGGAACCAATAAGCTTATAGACCTCCAGCATCAGCGTGCTTTTCCCGATCAGTTCATAGCGCTCAACGATTTGTGCGTCATAATGCTCCTGATCCTTAAAGGTTACGACAGAACTTTGTGTGCTGGCAAGGGCCTGTTTAATTACGGTCCTTATTTTTGTAAGGTCAAGGGGCTTGGTAAGGTATTCAAAAGCGCCCTGTTTAATTGCCTTAATTGCGCTGTGCATAGTACCGAAGCCGGTAATGATAATTACCGGCACCTGAGGGGAATTTTTTTTTATCTCTTCCAGTACGTCCAACCCGTTAAACCTGGGCATTGTAATATCCAGGAAGATGGCATCCGGGTTTTCTTCAAAGGCTTTCCTGAGGGCTTCTTCGCCGTTTCTTGCAACAATTCCGTTATAATTGTCCTTTTTCAGCAGTTCCATAAAGGCATAAAGGATCTTCTCGTCATCGTCTGCGACCAGTATTTTCTGCTTCTCACTCATTTTTCTCTGCTAAATTCTAAAAAATTTAATAATAGACGGGCAGATAAATTCTGAAAGTCGTGCCCTCATTTATCCGGCTGAAGACCTGGATTACACCCC
Source organism: Ignavibacteria bacterium (assembly GCA_025612245.1). Taxonomy (GTDB): domain Bacteria; phylum Bacteroidota; class Ignavibacteria; order Ignavibacteriales; family SURF-24; genus JAAXKN01. Next base: position 283,191 of record JAAXKQ010000001.1, on the reverse strand, counting down.
CATGAGCATTAACTGTCCTTTTTACAATCGGCAGCCCGAGTCCCGAGCCTTTTTCCTTTGTAGTAAAGAACGGTTCGAAAATCTTATCCAGAATTTCTTCCGGAATTCCGGGACCGTTGTCGGATATTTCAACCAGAACACATTCACAACCTTTCTCGAGCACCAGTTCGTGGTTTTCCTCGTTCCTCTGCTTTAAGAGGAGGTGCTCGCCGCTGGCGCTGAAATCATAATCCCTTAAGGTTTCAGCCAGCATTACCTTTTTCATTACAATTGAAATTTTTCTCTTCTCAGCGCTGCCTCCGGAGTCGAAAGCCTGTGCTGCGTTTAGGACGAGGTTTATTATTGCGTCTTTTAGCCCAGCTGCATTGAGAGGCATTCTGGGGAGGTTGCGGTCAATTTTCTTTATTATGCTGATTGATTTTTTTGCGGCCTGCAGGTCTATAAAGGGTAGACATTCGCTGAAGACCCGCCCTAAGTCCTCAATCTGCGATTCCATGGGTGCCGGATGCGCAAAGTTCAGAAGCTGCTGAACTACAGACTCCATGTGGTAGATGGAATTTATGGCCACGCCGAAGGATTCCTTTTCAGAGACTGTAAGGTTTTCCGACTCACCCTGGAGCTGAAGTATCATTTTAATTGAAGTCAGTGCGTTCCTGAATTCATGGGCAATCATGGCAGACATTTCACCCACGGCCATCAGCTTTTCAGTATGTATTATCTGCTGCTCGAGGCGCTTCCGTTCCGAAATGTCGCGGGATACGATGACGCCCCTGTGCTCGCCCGTTGCAGTGCGAAATTTTTTACCCGTGCTTTCAAACCACAGCCATTCGCCGTTTTTGTGCCTGAACCTGAGTACAGCGCTCCCGGAATCCCTCCTTAGTGCCGAGAGTGCCTCGGGAACGTCATCGGAATGTACAAGCTCAAGTATGCTTTTATTTACCAGGTCATATGGATTGTAGCCCAGAACGTCAAAAAAGTTCGGACTCAGGTAAAGGAATTTCAAATCCTGGCTTATTTCACTAATCAGATCGTATGAGTTTTCAGCCAGGGCCCTGTAGCGCTCCTCGCTCTCGCGCAAAAGGCGTTCAGCATGCTTCCTGGTCGTTATATCAATTATAATTCCCTGGTAATGCGTAACTATGCCGTTTTCATCCTTCCTGATCCACGTTCGGTCGTCAACCCAGCGGACATCCCCTTCGTTTGTCAGTATCCTGTAATCCTGAATAAAATCTGTAACCTGTGCCGAGGTAAAATTATTAAGTTCAAAGGTAACCCTTGACAGGTCATCCGGATGAATTATTTGAGAGAACTTTACCCTTCCTGAAATCAGGTCGCCGGCATTGTAGCCGAACTGGTTAATATTGTCCGAAACAAACTCAACCGGCCAGTCGTTTCTTGCCTTCCATAAGAATACGATGGCAGGACTTTTGTTGATGATTATTTCCATCTGCCTTAATTCCAAGAGAGCTTTTTTGAGCTCTTCCTGGGTTTCTTTAAGCTTTGTGACGTCCAGAATAACACCAACGTGACCCGAAACCGTGCCGTCCGTGTTGAAATAAAGCGCCTTGTTCAGGATTATATTGAGTTTACGTTTGTCCCTGGTTTCATATTCGCTTTCATAGATCTGTATCCCGCGCCGCCTGTAAAGCTCCTCGTCGTATTGCTGAATGCTCAGGGCCAAATTCCTGGGCATAAGGTCAAAACCGGTCTTTCCTATAATTTCAAACCTGCTGGCCCCGACGAACTTTTCATAAGCTATGTTGCAGCCCTGGAAAACCCCGTTTGTATCCTTGTAGAATATAGGGTTGGGAATGGTATCAATGAGCCTTTGAAGGAAGAAGTACTGCTCACTCAGGGCATTTTCCGCCATTTTGCGGTCGGTAATGTCTATAATGAACCCGTCCATCCTTTCAATTTCACCGGCTTCGTTGATCTGCAGCGTGTAGGTATTCTCAATCCACCTTATGGATCCGTTCTTATGGTTTATCCTGTGTTCAACTCTCGTCTGTTGCGGGTTTTCCCGGAGAGAGTCAAATACCCCTTGAACGTGATCCCGGTCCTCTTTATAAACCATTTTAATCCATAGATCCGGGTCTTCCTGGTATTCCTCGGGAGAATAACCCGTAATGACGAGGCATTTGGGGCTATGGTAGGACGAGACGGCTTTTTTCCCCTTATACGTAACGCTATAAATATAGCCGTTTATGTTCTGCACCATAGTCTTAAAGCGTTCCTCGCTATCCCTTAAGGCTTGTTCAGTCTGCTTTCTGCCGGTTATGTCGTGCGTTACTATAAGAATTGCCCATTCACCCTTGAATGAAAAAGGGGAGAGTATTGTCTCGGCAAAAATATCACTGCCGTCGAGCCTGGTTAGCTTAGTTTCAAAGTACCCGCTTTCAGTCCCCTCAACAATTACCTTTCTGAAGCGCTCCTGGACGCATTCCCTGTCCGAGGGATGTACAAAGTTAATAAAGGCCTTGCCCAGGACCTGATGCATTGATTCAGCCCCGAGGAGTTCCAGCCCTGCCGGATTAATGAAGGATATCTGTGCGCTGGAGTGGACAATTATCGCGTCCGAAAGGTATTCCACCAGCTGCCTGTAGCGGTCTTCGCTTTCCTTTAATGCCCTTGCAATCTGATTCTGTTCCATTATCTGCCCTCATAAACATTGTTTCTGTCCTTTTCAGCCTCAGGAAGCATCTGTTTACAGGAAAACGGGGGGTAACTTTTAAGAGGATGGAAAAACAGTGATGATCTTTCGCTGGTTTAACGGGAGATATTGCACCACTGAATTTTAGTGCTTCATAGAGAGAACAGAGCCAATGTAGATTTTCCTACATTGGCTTTTCTCCCCGTAAAAATGGCTGATAAGGAACGTCCCTTTTTACAATATAACACTTTTTCTAAAACAAAAAACGATGGTCTAATCTTTTTCAACGGTTCTGGCAAATATGAAGTCGACGTTCTTAAGTGTGGCCTGGTTATCAAATATTTCCGCGAGTTCTTTCTCATTCAAGTATTTTTTAACGCCCTCTGACTTTAAGAGCTCGCTTTTCAGGTTTTTGGACTGATCTGCCCATACGTCCATTGCCGGGCTCTGAACAAGCCTGTAGGCTTCTTCTCTTGTGGCACCCTTGCTGACCAGTTTAAGCAGTACGGTCTGTGAAAATATGAGTCCCCGCGTCAGGTTCAGATTCTTCAGCATATTTTCAGGATATACCAGGAGGTTTTTGACCAGTTTTATCGATAAATGTAACATATAGTCTGCTATAATACAACTGTCGGGTACAATAACTCTTTCCACTGAGGAATGCGAAATGTCCCTTTCATGCCAGAGTGCAACGTTTTCCATTGCAGCCATGGAATTGCTCCTTAGGAGCCTCGAAAGACCCGTTATTCTCTCGCAGGTAATCGGGTTGCGTTTATGCGGCATTGCAGAAGAGCCTTTCTGGCCTTTGGAGAAGTATTCTTCTGCCTCAAGGACTTCTGTTCTCTGCAAGTGGCGGATCTCAACTGCAATTTTCTCTAATGTTGTGCCTATAATTGCGAGAGTCGTAAGAAACTCGGCATGACGGTCCCTCTGTATTACCTGTGTCGAAACAGGTGCCGGGCTCAGCCCCATCCTGTGGCAGACATACTCCTCAACTTTTGGCGAAAGGTGCTCGAAAGTCCCAACAGCGCCCGAGATCTGTCCGACGCTGATTGTATTTATTGCATTTTCAAGCCTTGCAATGTTCCGCTTTGTTTCTTCGTACCATAGGGCGAATTTTAAGCCCATTGTCGTAGGTTCGGCGTGAACGCCGTGGCTGCGGCCGACGCAGAGCGAATTTTTGTGTTCCAAAGCCCTTTGCTTTAAGACCGACTTGAATTCCAGGAGTTTTTTCATCAAAAGCTCCCCGGCAGTCTTCATCTGGTAAGACAGGGAAGTATCCAGTATGTCGGAACTGGTCATCCCGTAGTGAATGTGTCTCGATTCAGGTCCGACGTACTCAGCTACATTTGTCAGAAATGCAATTACGTCGTGCTTTGTGGTTTCTTCAATTTCAAGAACCCTTTTTATGTCGAAATTTGCCTTTTTTTTAATTACCTCTACGTCTTCAGCAGGGATTTCTCCCATTGAGGCGCGTGCCTCGCAGGCGAGTATTTCAATTTGTAGCCATGTCTGGTATTTAAAGTCGTCTTTCCAGATCTTACCCATTTCGGGGAGTGTATATCTTTCGATCATCTGCTCTTTCCAGCCTCATTTTTTTGTTTAATGATTGTTTGTCTCTGATTATTGTTAGACTGATGGTCTGACCGGTGCGGAATTCCTGGAAAACACCTACCAGGGATTCGCGGTTGATGATCTTGTTGCCTTCAACTTCCACAATTATATCACCCGCCTCAAGGCCAGCTTTCTCTGCCGGGGAGTTGCGTTTTACATCAGTAATAATAGCTCCGCGTGTGCTAGGAAGTTTATAGTATTCGGCAATTCCTTCGTCAATTGTCTGTGCATCAAGCCCTATCTTAAAGTTCCTGTCCACAATTCCTTTTTCCTTCAGCTCGGAAATGATCCTTTTTATTTTGTTTATCGGGATTGCAAAGCCAAGCCCTATATTTCCCGAAGAGCCGTCGGCCGTATAGATGAGCGTGTTCATGCCTATAAGCTCACCTACGGAGTTAACAAGAGGGCCTCCGCTGTTACCCCTGTTAATTGCGGCATCTGTCTGAAGCATGCCGAGGTAATAGCGGTTGTTATCGGGTTCAAGGTTCATTCCCTTGGCGCTTATAACGCCTACTGTTACCGTAGGCTGGTCATTTATTTCAAAAAGTCCGAACGGGTTGCCAAGAGCAATGACCCATTCGCCCGTAAGTACGTCATCCGAGTTACCCATTGGGATGTAAGGGAGGTTATTGCCCTCAATTTTAAGCAGGCAAATGTCGCTTGCCGGATCGGTCCCGATTTTCCTTGCAGTATAATGATTCCCGTTTGTCATTGTAACCGTAATTTTAACCCCGTTACCGGCCACGTGGTCATTAGTCAGTATGTAGCCGTCAGGCGAAATAATGGTGCCCGAGCCAAGGCTTTTTACTTCCTGGTTATAGGACCTGTCGCCGAAGAACTGCCTGAAGAAAGGGTCGCTTGCCCAGGGATCCTGGTACTGAACCACTTCGGTAACGTTAATACCCACTACAGCCGGGCTTACGGCCTTAACTGTTTCGGTTATCAGATTATTCCTGGTTGCGGTTATCTGGTCATTTACCGCCTGGCGCTGCTGTGCCGTAACAAAAGTACGCTCGCCGCCGTTTACCTTAAAGTAAATGTCCTTGCCTTTCTTATCCGAGAAAAGGCTGTAGGCAAAAACCGCAGAAATCATGACAAACACAAGAAGTGCAGTAAGAATGATTTTATTTCTGTTCATAAGATTTTCCTGTTAAACATTTCAAAGATAATAAAAAAAGAGGTTTTTTTAAATCAAAGATTGCTGTAAATACAAACAGGGTAACTACCGGAAGTTCAAAAAATAAGCCCTCTTTACGTCCTGTTATTTAGACCTACTGTGTCTTTTATTGGTTTAAAATAGAAAACCCCCATATCATTTTACTGTTATGGGGATTGAAATGAGAGGATAAAAAATAACTTTATAACTTTTAATGGTTCGTCTGAAATTCTCTTAAACGAGCACGTCCGAGCGCTCTTTTGTAAAGGACTTGCTTACGCACAAGCCTTCGTCAATTGTGTCGTGTATCATTGGAATTGCCCATTTTATCAGGTCGAATATTCTTTCGATATCTTCGTTGTAAAGGACGAAATTTTCAAAAACGAGCTGCTTTTTCTCGGCGTCTACTTTCTCGACTGGAATTGGGAAGAGATCTATAATTTTGCTTCTTTTCTTCTCAACCCTGATCAACGTATTGACCAGAGAAGTTAATTCAGACAAATACGGGTGTGTGCTTTTATTCCGGAACTCGTCGTTGTATTTTTTCAATGCGCCTAGTACTTTGTACTGGCCTAATTCAAAATCATTTACATATAAAAACGTGTCTAAAGTTAAGTATGCCATCTTTTTCATCCCTTATTAAATAAACTCTATTATAAAACGTCCAAGTATCGTTCCAGAATTAAAACCGACAATATGTAGCATTTTATTTATAATTCAGCGTTGGGAATGGCTAATATTGCACAGTTGCACAATATTACCGTCCATTCTGCTGAAAGTTCAGGCTGCCATGCGCGACATGAGTTTCCTTTTTACAACAGGAAGAATAGTTTCACTAAAAGGGAAGTCCAGATCCGTCGTGCAGATGAAGGTCGAAGAGCTTGGCATGTCTGCAAACTGTTCAAAGAGATCCATTATCACTTCATTTGGGGCCTGGTTGACATAAACCTTGTCGACGGACTGAATGACACGGGTGTTTAATTTTCTCTGCGACTTCTTGCCGCTGGAAGTCATGGAAATTTCGTAGCGAAGTACCTGTATCATGGCCTGCCTGTTATCGGGGATAAGGACGTAGCCTTCCTCACGGCTTGCATCTGCGATGCCTATTTCTTCTATATAAATGTTCTTTTTGACGAATTCGTACAGAATTTTGCCTTCATCGATGGTGTCTTTGACCAGAGGTTTTGCCCATTCAATTAGATCTACAACCTGCTGAATATAGTCATCCGTAACCTCAATGGTTTCCACCATCAGGCGGTCATCTTTGGACTTTCTGCTGGAAAGGTTCTCAATAAATACGTCATTCAGGTTGTTTTCATCTATTTCTTTGAGCTGAAGATTCAGCTCAATCAGTTCTGAAAGGCCGGGATATAACCTGTTATGATTGAATTCTTTGTTGTAGTTCTTTAAACTGTTCAGAATTTTGTACGAGCTCAGTTCAAAATCGGTGACATATAAAAACGTATCAAGTGTTAATTTGTTCATTTCCAAAACCTCGGGTCTAATTTCTTATTAATACACTAATTCCGTACCAAAAGATTTTTTGTCCTTTTTAACCCTTTCCAGGCAGGCATTTTTATAAAAGTGGCTGAATGTATCAAATTGGCCAGAGAAATCCTCTTTAATGACCAAAAATGAAAGAAAATGATTGAATTTTAATTATTTAATGCATATTCTAATTAAACTGATCTTGGGAATTTAGTCTTTGTCGTCCGGTAAATGTGAAAATTTCTGTAAAAATAAATCCGGGGTACGATTTTCAAACCCCAAAGGAGGAAATATGGCTTTAAGTCAGCAGGAAATTAATAAAAAACTCTTTGATTCAGTTACCTGCATACAACAGACTCTTCATTCAATGAAAACAATCCTCTCACATCAGCCAGAACGTGAGGTACCGGAATTCATTGATCACCTGGCTTCGCTGGATAAGAACGTCGAGGAGCTAAGGGCATCCATATATTCAGGCGGAATTAAGGATCCTGAAGACCACCAGGTAAATGAATAACAGAGCAATTTTCAATTCCCGGGAGATAAAAGCCTTAAGATTAGCGTTTTAAGGCTTTTATTCTTTGAACAATTTCGGAGGCATTTTTAATGGATACATTCATGCAGGCGGCAATGAAGGAAGCCGAAAAGGGGCTTTCTGAAGGCGGAATCCCTATTGGCTCGGTTCTGGTTCATAGTGGTAAAATTATCGGCCGCGGTCATAATAAAAGAATTCAGAAGCATAGCGCAATCCTGCACGCAGAGATGGATGCGCTTGAAGATGCGGGAAGGCTTGAGGCCAAGATATACAGGGAGTCTGTCTTGTATACCACTCTCTCACCGTGCTCCATGTGCTCGGGGGCAGTCTTATTATACGGTATACCGAAGGTAGTAATAGGGGAAAACAGGACATTCAAAGGGGAGGAGGAGCTTCTTAGTTCAAGAGGAGTAAAGCTAGAAGTATTGAACCTTCAGGAATGCGTCGAAATGATGCAGGCTTTCATTTCTGAAAACCCATCCCTTTGGAACGAAGACATAGGCAAATAGAGTTTAAGTAATGAAAAGCCGGGATTTTAGCCGGCTTTTCATTAAGTTATACATCTCGTTTTAACAGAAAGCCTTACTTAATAAGCATCAGCTTTTTAGTTTCAATGTAGTTCCCGGAATGTATTCTGTAGAAGTAAACCCCGCTTGCAAAGTTCTTCCCGTCAAAGTTAACCTTGTAAATGCCCTCAGACTTGTACTCATTCACAAGATCCATGACCTTATTTCCAAGGGCGTCAAAAAGGCTTATGCTTACATTTCCTGCGTGAGGAATTGCATAGCTGATGGTCGTATTCGGGTTAAACGGGTTTGGGTAATTCTGGGATAAAGAATAGTTTTCTGGTATATCAATCTTAGGTTCTTCTACTGAAACAAACTCCTTCAGCGCTTCTTCCGTTGTTCTATAGATTTCTCCAGAGATTGAAGCAGCATAGACGACGGAATATGGGCTGAAAGCAATAGCAAAAATTCCTCCCTGATCCAAGAGATTATTTGTAATTTCAATCCAAGAATCGCCGCTGTTCTTTGAATAGATTACCCTCCCGTTCCCAGTAAGAAGGAACACTCTGTTATTATTATCAAAATAAATTTCAGAGATGCCAGCGGTTAGGGTAATGTTATTGCGTATGTCTTTCCATGTATTTCCCTCATCTTCAGACCGAAAAATGTTGAATGAATCAGGCATGGCAAAAAGATGACCTTTTGTATTGGACTTCAATTTAATGCAATTACCTCCGGCATAATTTGTATTGCTCCATGTTTTCCCATAATCAGAACTCTTGCAGAGATTTCCCGCTGATCTAAGATAAATTATTCCTTTGTATGGATCTACTGCGAAAGGCGGATTCCAGCCGCCTTTATCGGTCGAAAGTAGGGGAGACCAGATATCCCCGCCATTTGATGAAACATATAGATAATTAGTTGCAAATATGCCGTCAAAGTAAGTATATAAAGAATAAATCCTGCCTCTAGGATCAACTCCTGTTTGATCAACAACATTATTGCTTTTCCCCCATGAATTTAAGTCCGGATAAAATTTCTGACCACTCGTAAAGCTGCTTGTTGTTAAGTACGTCGTATGACTTATGAAAATGTTATTGTTAACTTCTCTTAACATTGAAAGGTTCCCGGGCTCAATTCCGTTCATAACAGGAGCCCAGTTTAAGCCATCATCCTTTGACCTGTAAATACTAGCTGTCGAAGATGCATATAGATTCCCATTATCATCGGCAACAAAACCATTTAGAGAAGAAATATTCAGGCCTTTTGAAACTTCCTTCCAGCTTAAACCATTGTCTTGCGAAACCATTACACCGCTTGTAGTTCCGGCATAAATATTCCCTTTTTTGTCATATGTTATTGATCCCACATAAGGATTGCTTATTCCGGCACTTGCATTCTGCCAGGAAAGCCCCCAGTCAGTTGACTTAATAATACCATCATGGGAACAGGCGGCAAATAACAATCCTGATGAATCTGTAAAGAGAGAATTTATCAGTTTACCTTTAGAGTCAATGCTAACCCAGGTTCTGCCATTATCATTGGAAGAATATGTAACTCTTCCTGTCCCGTTATATGATGAGAAACTTGCAGCGCAGAAGACTCTGCCTGTTGCTTTATCAAAAGCAAATGCAGCAGTTTGATAGCTGAAGCCCTCATGTGAAAGATCGATTTCCGTCCATGTTTTTCCGCCGTCTGAAGAAGTAAAAAAGGCTTTTTTTTGAATACCCGCTATACCGTAGCAGAATATTGTCCCTTTTATGTTTTCAATCTCAATGACTTTAAGCCCAGCAAATGCATTGTCAGAAAGCCAGTTCTTGCCGCCATCAGATGACTTAAAAAGCCCATTGGGTGTGCCAGCCAAAAGAAAGTCTGAACTTGAACTAATGGTTATAATATCTATCGGGCTAAGCTGACCATTTATCTGGCTCCAGGTTCTCCCGTTATCGCTGGAAATCATAATACCGTACTTTGTTGTTACTGCCATAATGCTTCCATCCTGAGTCACCCTGACTTTTCTTATTGTTATATCACTAAATCCAATGTTAAGCTTCTGCCAGCTCAGCCCATTATCAGTTGACTGGAATAAACCTCTGTCGGATGTACCATTATAGATATATCCCAAAGAATCAACCGCTATTGAAACTGAGTTCCCGGCGTCTACTGTTGAAATCTTATGCCATAATTGATTTTGAGGATAAATACACATACTTAAGATCAGGATTAAGAAGGGGAGTAATTTAATTTTCATGAAAATCCTCCTTTTGCAGTTTTACTGGTTTACCGCAATATCTCAGGAATTTACATTCAGAAAGTAAAGCTGAAATTTCCTGTCATTTTGAGGATTGGGAGATTTGTATCAGAAACACTTTTGTATCTATAAAATGATAGGAAAAACTAACTTTATTCAAAAATTCAGAAAGTGAAATAGCCGGATAAATTTATCCAGCTATTTCACACTCAAATATCTCTTCTAACAGAAAGCCTTACTTAATAAGCATCAGCTTTTTAGTTTCAATGTAGTTCCCGGAATGTATTCTGTAGAAGTAAACCCCGCTTGCAAAGTTCTTCCCGTCAAAGTTAACCTTGTAAATGCCCTCAGACTTGTACTCATTCACAAGATCCATGACCTTATTTCCAAGGGCGTCAAAAAGGCTTATGCTTACATTTCCTGCGTGAGGAATTGCATAGCTGATGGTCGTATTCGGGTTAAACGGGTTTGGGTAATTCTGGGATAAAGAATAGTCTTTGGGAGCGGAAATTGACGCATTTGTAGAATCTTTTGGATCATTTATATTAGGTGTACCGGTCGAATCTGTGGACCCGCCAGAATATCCCAGCTCAGTAGTCCTGTATATTTCTCCTGAAAGTGTGACAGCGTAAATGCTCAAGTCCGGACCTAATGCAATGCATTTAATACCTGGACCAAGAAGATTATTCGTTATTGATGTCCATTTTCCCCCGTTGTCAGCAGAGTAGTAAAGATGTCTCAGTTTATCTAAGATATATATGCGGTCTTTACTGTCCAAATAAAAATCAGCGATTCCTGAGTTCGGAAAATTATCTATTATGCTTGTCCACGAGCTCCCCCCATCTTTCGATAAAAGCATTCTATTGTCATCAGTTTGCAAAAAAAGGTATCCCTTTGAGCTGGATCTGATTTTTTTTGCGGATTTTTCGCTGTAACCGGTAGATTCCCAGGTCATTCCTTTATCGTAACTCTTTATTATACCACGGCTAGATGAAGTTGTAAGAAAGAAAGTTCCCTTTGCATCAATTGTAAAAGAAGACTTGCTATCAACGTCCAAATCACGGTAAGTCCAGGTTTTTCCGTCATCAGTCGATCTATATATACAACTCGACATACCACGTGAGTAATGTTGGTAAAAAGAATAAATGTCGCCATTATTATCCTTGGCTAATTCATCTATAAATACAAAAATACTTGAATCGCAACTTGTCCACTTATTCAGGGCCTGGTTGAATCTATGGCAGTCATTTATAAAGATATCCATCCCATAAAATTCTTCTGAATAAATAAATATATTGTTATTAATCTGCCGCAGTCTGGAAAGTGATAACATATTAAGCCCTTCTGTAACGGCCTGCCAGTTTGCGCCCTTATCTTTTGACCAATAAAAACCATCATAGAAGGACGCATAAATGTTTCCGTTTAGATCAACTGCTACTTCGCTAATACCAGTATTGTTTAAGCCTGTCGTATAACTTTCCCAGCTTTTCCCATTGTCATTTGAACTAATCACGCTGCCCGTTGTACCGGCATAAATCCTTCCCTTCGGATCGAATGCAATTGATTGAATGAAAGTGTTGCTTATTCCGCTGCCTGATTTCTGCCATGTAACTCCCATATCGGATGATTTAATTACTCCGGATTTGAAGCATGCCGCATACAGATTCCCTGATGTGTCGGCAATCCATGAGTTTACGTATCCACCGGGGTTATAATTACTCCATGTTTTCCCCGTATCGTTGGAATAAACCCACCTCCGATAGCTATTCTGATCAAGTGTAGAACTTAAGGCGCAGAAGACTTTCCCTGCGGAAGGTAAATATGCAAATGAGGCATTAACATAATCGAACCCCTCATAACGGAGCGATGAAACGACCCATGAGTGGCCCCCATCTGTAGAAGTGGCAAAAACGAAATTATCCTTCCGACTGAAACAGAAAAGCACACCATTCAAATATTCAATTTCAACTACTTTCATTCCGCTGAAAGCACTATCAGCTTTCCAACTGTTACCGCCGTCAGATGATTTGTAAAGACCATTTGACGTACCGGCAAGGAGATATTCGGAACTGGCGCTCATGGTAAGAATGTCTTGTGCATTAAGTGAACCAATTCTCTGCCTCCATGTTTTTCCATGATCCTTGGATATGAGAATACCGTAGTCTGCAGTAAGGACGGCAATACTGCCATCCGGAATAACCCTGACTTTTTTGACGGTTGCCTTATAAAAGCCTGTTTCCAGCTTTTTCCAGGTCTTGCCGTGGTCAGTCGACTGGAAGAGTCCCTCATCGCTGGTCCCGTTGTAAACATATCCCAGTGAATCAACGGCCATGGATACTGAATTTCCTGCATCCACATGCGAAACTTTCTGCCAGAATTCATTCTGAGCATAAAGGCAGGTAAAAAGTGAAAAGAATAATAAGGAAAGTAATTTTACTTTCATGAGAAATCTCCTGTGCAAAATTTATGGAAATAAGTAGTATAATCTCATGAGAACTTATATAATGCCGGATTCAAATACTTTCATACAAACCGGTTTTTAATCATAAAGCAAAAAACACTAGTAGCAGGGAACAAGGTGTCAAATTATCTTTGCAATAGAAACTTAGCTTATTCATTTGGGAAATACAAGTAAGTAGCGAAAAAAAGCAGGGATTTCTGCGACATCTTGCTTATGAAATATGGAAGAATTATCTTGACAGCAAAGAAAGCAGGTAAACAGAATATGTCATCCATGTTTTACAGATCCATTGCTCTTGCCGTAGCCGTTCTTCTGGTTGCATCGCCAAATATATCACTTTCCCAGGAACGTTTCGAAAGGAACGATTCCTCCGTTACCGTAAGGCTTCCTGCTGGCGGGCTTCAGATTGTAATTTGCTCCGGAAATGTCATACGCATCCTCCACGGCCCTAAAAAAACAATTCTTCCACGGACGAGCCTTTCAGTAATCAATAGCTGGAACAGCAGGGTGCCTTTTGAAGTAAGCAGCACACCAAACAGCATAATAATTGAAACTGATAAGCTTCAGATAATAGCAGACCCAAATTCCGGCGCAGTAACCTTTTCAGATTCCCTTGGCAATATCCTCCTTCATGAAAACCCGGCTTCTGCCGCAATTTTTACCCCGGCAGTTGTCCTTGGGGAGCGTACTTATAACGCCCAACTGAACCTTGAATTTACGCCTGATGAGGGCATTTATGGCCTGGGGCAGTTCCAGGATGGCCTTATGAACTACAGGGGGCATGAGGAAACCCTGGTGCAGGAAAATACCCGGGCTGTAGTCCCTTTTATTTTATCGACAAAAAAATACGGTCTCTTGTTAGATAACTATTCCAAAATCCGGTTTAAGGACCGTGAGGACAGCACATACTTCTACTTTGAGGTTGCGGATAACATAGACTATTACTTCATCTCAGGGCATGACATGGATGAGGTGATCATGGGCTACCGCCTGGCTACGGGTCGGGCTCCAATGTACAGCCGCTGGGCATACGGGTACTTCCAGTCGAAAGAACGCTACAAAACTCAAAATGAGATCCTTAATGCGGCCAGGAAATTCCGGGAGCTGAATATACCCGTTGACTGTATCGTGCAGGACTGGCAGTACTGGGGTGACGACAACCGGTATTGGAATGCCATGAGATTTGACTCCGTGCGATACCCCGATCCAAGAGGAATGATAGATTCCCTGCACAGGCAATATCACACTCATTTAATGGTCAGCATATGGCCCGTTGCCGGGCAAAGGACTGAATTATACAATGAGCTGTATAAAAATGGACTCTTATACCAGCCTTACCACTGGACGGACGGACATACCTATGATGCCTATAGCTCTCTGGCACGGAAGATATACTGGAATGAGGTTAATAAAGGACTCTTTTCCCTCGGAGTCGATGCCTTCTGGATGGATGCCACGGAGCCTGAGGTAGTGCTCGCCCCAACGGAAAGGTCCATTAAGGAAGCCCGAAGCAATGCGCTTGGCACCATGGCCAGGTACCTTAATCCGTATTCCTTAATGACTACTAAAGCCGTCTATGAGGGGCAAAGAGCCGCAGATCCCTCTAAACGCGTCTATATCCTAACGCGTTCGGCCTTCCTGGGGCAGCAGAGAAATGCCGCTACTACCTGGTCGGGGGACATTGTAGCAAACTGGCTTGTCTTCCGCAACCAGATCCCCGCAGGCCTTAACTTTTCGATGTCAGGAATCCCTTACTGGACAAACGACATCGGTGGCTTTCACGTAAGCCGCTACGGGGGTTTTCCGGGTGGAGCCGATGACCCCGGCTACCGAGAACTTTATGTGCGCTGGTTCCAGTTTGGGGCATTTAATCCGATATTCCGCTCCCATGGCACCGATGTACCACGCGAGCCCTGGACTTTCGGGAAGGAGGGCGACTGGGCTTATGAGGCAATAGTAAAATATGACCGTCTGCGTTACCGCCTTTTGCCATATATTTACTCGCTTGCCTATCAGGTTGAACATAACGGCTATACAATAATGCGCGGCCTTGTGATGGATTTCCCGTCCGATACGTGTGTCTTTCATATTGCGGACCAGTTCATGTTCGGGCCTTCGATAATGGTTAATCCCGTTACAGAGCACATGTATTACGGCGAGGGCTATGAAAACAGGCTCATTCCGCCTTCATGCCTGAAAACGCCTGAAGGGAAACCAGGATTCTACAGGGCTGAATATTTCAGCGGGACAAATTTCGACACGCTTAAGGTGGACAGCCTCCAGAGTGAGACGCTCTTTGACCTTTACCTGGGGCGCGATCTTCCCCCACAGGTAAACTGGGAGAAAAACAGCATGCGCTGGACGGGTTCCTTCAGAAGCCTAAGCGCAGGAGAGTATGAACTCTGGCTTACAAGTGACGATGCGGTTAGATTTTTTATGGATGGCAATGAGATCCTAGATGGCTGGAACAATAAGGGAATTGATACAACATACCGGATCTTAATGCCTTTAGACGCAGGCTGCTGGCACACTTTTAAAATCGAATTTGCCCGCCTTGCAAACTCTACAAAGCTGCGCTTTGCATGGAAAACTCCGGGTATGGTTCTTAAGCACTATGACCCCTCGCGTGAAAGCGGCATAAGATCAGTCTACCTTCCTGAAGTTCAGGGAGGATGGTACGATTTCTGGACAGGCGAGCACGTCCTTGGCGGAAAGACTCTAAGGCGCGAAGTGCCGATAGACATTATCCCTTTGTACGTTAAAGCCGGCTCAATTATTCCCATGGGACCCGATTTAAATTATGCCTCCGAAAAGTCGGGCGCCCCAATTGAGATCAGGGTTTACACGGGCGCCGATGCGGCATTTGACCTGTATGACGACGAAGGGGATAATTACAATTATGAGAAGGGCGCATATTCAATTGTTCCGATCCGCTGGAGCGAAAAAGAACAAAAGCTTACTATTGGTCAAAGAACGGGAAGTTTTCCGGGAATGCCTGAAAAAATTAAACTGAATATAATCTGGGTTAACCGGAATAGTACTGCAAGTTCAGAAATTTCTCAGAAAACAGGAATGCCTGTTTTATATGAAGGCAAGAAGGTGGAAATTTCAAAGTAGTATGCTTTTAGCTTTTTCTTCAGATCAAGTGAACCGGATATATCTTTAACTTGAAACTTTATAAAGGACAGGGCACAAAAAAAGCTCAAAACTTTCATTTTGAGCTTTCAATAGAGGCGCCGGTCGGATTCGAACCGACGAATAAAGGTTTTGCAGACCTTCGCCTTGGACCACTTGGCTACAGCGCCCGATAAACAAATCTAAAAATAATAAAATTAAAATGCGATTGATTTTTTTTACAAAAGCGCCCTTGGATCCGCCCTGAATAAAGGGCTATGGCGCCAGTAAGCTATAAACAAAAAATCCACTCATGTGGTAAGTGGATCCTAGAGCGGGAAACGGGACTCGAACCCGCGACATCAACCTTGGCAAGGTTGCGCTCTACCAACTGAGCTATTCCCGCGTTTCATTTTTGTTGAGAACAATCTTAAAAATTGTGCATTAAATATACCACCGTTTCGTTTATTTTGCAAATACTTTCTTAAAAAAACTAGTAAAATATTTCATTTTCTCGATCCGTGCATAAACCCCCTGTAAGGAACCGAGGGTTGAATGGAAATAAACGCCTTGGGGTCTACAGATTCTATGAGGCCAACTGCAGTCTTCTGCTGCTTCCTCTTTAATACCACTACCATTATCGATACGCCTCCAGTGCCTCCTTCGCCCGGAAGTATTGTAACGCCATAGTTCGATTTCCTTAGCATGTCGGCAATTGCGTCCGTACAATGCCTGGATATTACATTTAGCTGAATGAAGCCCAGGCCAATCTTCTGCTCGAGCGTTATTCCAAGCACGTTTCCAAGAGCAAAGCCTCCGGCATAACCGAAAAGGTTTATTGTTGCGTCCATGTGCTGAACTATGTAACGCATCGCCGTAATCCAGATCAGAACCTCAAAAAATCCCGCAAGTCCGGCGTAGTATTTTTTCCCCTGAACAACAAGTATGGTCCGCATTGTCCCGATTGTCACGTCGCAGACACGCATTGCCATTATTAAAAATGCGCCAAGTAAGGATTCAATCATGGTGTTACTTATATTTTCTGCAAACATAATATTTAATTTGACCTAAATAAAGTTTAAATTGCTTTGTATTTATTAATATTTTATCATAAAAATGTACGAAAGAGAAAGAGAAGATTTAGTTCGGAAACTGGAAAGTAATGGAATAACTGACAAAGCGGTGCTTAAAGCTCTCTCAGAAGTAGAAAGGCACCTTTTCGTCCCGGAAATCATGATTTCTCATGCATATAAAGACGTGGCTCTGCCGATCGGTTATGGACAGACAATTTCACAGCCTTATACGGTTGCCTTTATGACACAGGCACTGAGGCTTAAAACAGGCAGTAAAGTCCTCGAGATCGGTACCGGCTCGGGCTATCAGGCGGCAATTCTCCACAGGATGGGAATGAGAGTCTATACAATTGAACGTAATGCAGAAATATCCCTCAGGACACAAAAACTTTTCGATAAACTCGGCGTCCGCGCCGTCTGCCGCATTGGCGACGGGACCATTGGATGGTCTGAGTTTGCCCCATATGACGGCATAATTGTTACCGCGGGTAGCCCCGTTGTTCCCCTTAACCTCAAAAAGCAGCTCGAGGTTGGAGGAAGACTGGTAATTCCCGTCGGGGATAAAAAATCCCAGACACTTAAGATTATCACCAAAACGGGTGAGGAATCTTTCGAGACCGAAGAGGTCCCGAAGTTTGCCTTTGTACCCCTTATCGGAAGAGAAGGTTGGAACGAAAAGTAATTGTTATCACAGGCCCTACGTGCTCCGGTAAAACCCAGGTCAGCATTTCTCTTGCTAAATTACTCGCAACGGAAATAATTTCAGCAGACAGCAGGCAGGTCTACCGTTATCTCGACATCGGTACGGCTAAGCCAGGCCCTGGCGAGCTTAAAGATGTTAAACACCATTTTATCGGGACACTAAAGCCAGACGAGGACTTTAACGTCTCGAAATTTGAGGAAGACGCCCTTAATATTATTGACTTACTTCATCAGGAAGGCAAAATACCAATAGTAGCCGGGGGCTCAGGGCTCTATATAAAGGCGCTTACAGAAGGAATCTTTAATACAGCGGAAACTGACGAGGAGCTCAGGCAGGAACTGAAGTCTCAACTGGATACCTTCGGCAGGCAGTTCCTCTACGACCAACTGATGAAAGTGGACCCCGGGGCTGCCGCTACAATGCTTCCGCAGAACTGGAAAAGGGTAATGCGCGCCCTTGAAGTATTCCATCTTACCGGGCGCTCGATACTGGAGCACCACAAGGAATATGAAAGAAACCTCGGCGTTGAATTCCTTGAGTTCGGTCTGAACTGGGATAGGGAGATCCTTTACAGGAATATAGAGACCAGGGTGGACCAGATGATCTCGCTGGGACTGATTGATGAGGTTAGGACTATACTCGCTATGGGATTTAGCAAGGACCTGAACTCACTCAACACCGTGGGATATAAAGAAATTATAATGCACCTTTCCGGCGAAATTACGCTAGAAAGGGCAATTGAACTCATCAAAAGAAATACCAGACGCTATGCAAAGCGCCAGATGACCTGGTTTAGAAGAGACGACAAAATTCACTGGTTCGACATCTCTTCTTCTGATGACCTGCTTAATGTGCCGGATAAAATTTTGAAATTCCTTCAGTAAGGAATTTTTAATATATTATTTTATCCCATCAACAACATTAAAAGAGCCAACATGAAGGAAAAGATCAGGATTGCATCCGGACAGGGTTTCTGGGGCGATTTAATTGAGGCACCTTTTAACCAGGTGACTAAAGGCGAGGTAGATTACCTTGTTATGGATTACCTGGCCGAGGTAACTATGTCAATTCTGCAGAAGCAGAAAAATAAGAACCCGAAACTTGGCTATGCAAAGGACATCCCTGAACTGATGAGCAGGATACTGCCTGTTTGTAAAGAAAAAGGGATTAAAATAATTACAAATGGCGGGGGCGTTAACCCCATGGCCTGCGCTGAGGCGGTCTTCGAGGTTGCAAAAGCCCTCGAAATTAATGGTCTTAAAGTGGGCATTGTGCTTGGCGACAATATTAAGCCCAGGCTTGAGGACCTCGTGCACACAGGAACTCACCTGAATAATATGGAAACCGGTGAATCTATCGGCCGCTACCTGGATAAAATCCTCAGCGCTAACGTTTATTTCGGCGCTTTCCCGATCGTTGAAGCCCTCTTAAAAGGAGCCGACATCGTAATTACTGGCAGAACAACAGATACGGGACTTACGCTGGCTCCAATGATTTATGAATTCGGTTGGAAGAAAACGGACTACGACCTGCTTGCCTCCGGAACCGTTGCCGGGCATATACTCGAATGCGGGGCTCAGGCCTCGGGAGGAAACTTCCTGGGGGACTGGGAATCTATAGAAAACATGGCCGATATCGGATTTCCAATTGCAGAGGCTTATCAGGATGGAAGCGTCATCATAACAAAGCACGAAAAGCTGGGAGGCAGAGTTTCCTTTGAAACCGTTGCAGAACAGCTGGTCTATGAAATAGGAGACCCAAAGGCTTACATTACACCCGACTGCATCGCCGACTTTACTTCCATTAAGCTGGAGGATCTGGGAGATAACAGGGTCAGGGTCTATAACGTCAAAGGGAGTCCCGAGACTGAGTTTTACAAGGTCTCATGCTCTTTTTCGGCGGGCTTTTCTGCCTCTGGAAGCCTTACCTACTCCTGGCCGCAGGCTCTTAAGAAAGCCGAAGCTGCAGATAAAATCCTCAGGCAAAGACTTGACAATCTGGGACTTAAGTTCGACGAGATCAGAACGGAATTTGTGGGCTATAACGCCTGCCACGGTCCGCTGGCCATTAAACCGGATGAAAACGAGATTAACGAAGTTATGCTTCGAGTTGCAGTAAGAGGGCAGGATTACTATTCAATTGAAAGATTCGGCAAGGAGATTGCTCCTTTGATACTTACAGGACCTCCGGCAGTTACGGGCTTTGCCGGCGGCAGGCCCAAGCCAAGTGAGGTTGTTGCATACTGGCCCGCCCTGATTCCTAAGGATCTGGTCGTTCCTGAAGTAAAAATAATGGAGATGAACTGATGAAAATCAAACTACTGGAAATCGCTCACGGCAGAAGCGGCGACAAAGGGGACGCGGCCAATATAGGCATTATTGCCTACGACGAAAAAGGTTACGAGTTAATCGGGAAATATTTGACAGCAGAAAGGGTCAAGGAGTACTTTAAGGGAATCTGCCAGGGAAAAGTTGAAAGATATGAACTGCCGAACCTCAGGGCATTGAATTTCCTGCTCCATGAAACTTTAGGGGGCGGTGGAACCGTTTCATTAAAACATGACGCACAAGGGAAAACACTGGCTGCCGCTTTGCTTAGAATGGAATTGGATATTTAAGCGCTTTTTTAAGATCTTTTGGGTGGAAAATTGACAGATTTTCCGGCCCCGCCCTGAAAACCGGACAGGGCTTTTTTAATTACCGGATTTAATGGTTTTTTCAGTCAATAAATACAGGAACTTTAATGTACGATGAAGAAGTAAGAAAATTGTCGGACTATCAGGCGAGAATTAATAATCTACGGAGCTATCTTTGACTTGGATGCCAGGCAGGAGAAGATCAGGGGCTTAAAGCTTAAGACCGAGGACCCCTCTTTTTGGAACGAGCAGCAGGAGGCGCAGAAAGTATTGCAGCAGATTAAATCCCTGCAGCAATGGGTCGACCTGTACGAGGACGTCAAAAAAAGAAGCGATAACATACACGACATAATTGAGATGGCACGTTCTGAAAATGACGACTCATTCTCTTCGGATATCCAGGCTGAACTTGAGTCGCTTAGAGAGACGCTGGAGGATCTCGAGTTTAAGAACATGCTAAGCGGTAAGGATGACGACAAGAACTGCATACTTACAATCCACTCCGGTGCCGGCGGAACCGAGGCACAGGACTGGGCCGAGATGCTAATGAGGATGTATTTAAGGTACGGCGAACAAAACGGCTTTCAGATGACTGTCCTTGATATGCTTGAAGGTGACGGCGCTGGAATCAAAAGCGCCACAATTGAAGTCACAGGTGAATTTGCCTACGGGTACCTGAAGGCTGAAAACGGAGTGCACCGCCTGGTGAGAATCTCCCCGTTTGACGCAAATAAAAGGCGTCATACCTCTTTTGCCTCGGTTTTTGTAATACCAGAGGTGGATGACTCAATTGAAATTGAAATCAATCCGGCCGACCTCAGGGTCGATACCTACCGTTCGGGCGGAAAAGGAGGGCAGAACGTCAATAAAGTTGAAACTGCCGTAAGAATTACGCATGTCCCGACAGGCGTCGTTGCCGCATGCCAGACTGAAAGAAGCCAGCTGCAGAACAGGAATAACGCCATGAGGCTCCTTAAATCGAGACTTTATCAGATCGAAAGGGAAAAGCAGATTGCAGAGCTGGATGAAATCGAAAAAGGCAAAATGAAAATCGAGTGGGGAAGCCAGATCCGATCCTATGTTTTCCACCCCTACAACATGGTAAAGGATCACAGGACAAACGTCGAAACCTCAGACGTGCAGGGCGTAATGGATGGCGATCTGAATAAATTCATAAAAGCTTTTCTACTCATGTTCTCACAAAACAACAAGGTCTGATGAAAACATATACAGAATATCTCTGGTTTAACACTAAAAAACACCGCGAATACGTCAATATTACGCGCGATGTTGAGGAAGTCCTCTCTAAAAGCGGAATTATGGAAGGAATGGTTTTAGTTTCCGCAATGCATATTACTGCCGGAGTCTACGTCAATGACGCCGAATCGGGCCTGATACAGGACATTGACGAGTGGCTTGAGAAGATGGCTCCCTTTGATCCCGGCTACAGGCATCACCGTACCGGGGAGACCAACGGCGATTCGCACCTTAAAAGCCTCCTGGTTCATCACGAGGTAGTAATTCCTGTTACAAACGGGAAACTGGATTTCGGACCCTGGCAGCAGGTCTACTACGCTGAATTTGACGGGCAGCGCCGTAAAAGGCTCATAATTAAAGTGATGGGGGAATAACCATTTAATTGCCTTTTGGGGTGAAATTATGGTAAAAGAAAAAGAACCTTCAAAGAACAAGGACTTTTTCGACAGGGTATATGAAGTAGTAGCCTTAATACCCTACGGAAAAGTGACCACTTACGGCGCGATAGCGGAATTCTGCGGCGTAAAGTCCTCAGCCAGAACTGTCGGCTGGGCCTTAAATGGCGCCAAGGATTCCGGGCTGCCGTGCCACAGGGTGGTAAACCGATTTGGCGCGCTTACGGGAAAGGTTTACTTCGGGAGTCCTGAGATAATGGAAGACCTGCTAAGAAGTGAAGGCGTCGAATTTGACGAAGACGGGTGTGTAATAATGGAGAAATTCTTCTGGAAGCCAGAATTAAATAAAACCGGGAAAAAGAAAACGGGCATTTAGCCGTTTTCTTTTTCCCGGTTATTTCTAATACCTTTCGACCTTTACAGATGAGACCCCGGCTGCAATGTCCAGGTAAATTTTCTTTCCGCGGCTTGCAAAGTCCGGCGTGCGGTAGACGTGGTCATCCACCTTTTCAAATTCCCGGAAGTCTTTGCTCGAAAATTTCGTGTCGGAATTTATTTCACAGCCGCTCGACCTTGGAATCATTACCTCAAGGCTTGATACACCTGATTCGAACCTGACTTTAGTCAGCGGGTTTTTATCCCCGAGCTTAAGTTTCAGTGAAGAGGCCCCGGACTTAAAGTAGATATTTTCCGTCTTGAAGGGTTCCAGATCCAGGTTAACCGAGGCCGCCCCGACATTCAGATCCATATCCCAGACCGGGTTGGAATTTAATTTCATTTCCATGCGGTTTTTCCCAAGGCCCCTGATCACCTTCGGGTGATGGTCCGTCATCTCAAAGGAGATATCTGCCGAACCGTCGCTTGTATCGTTATTGAGTGAATAATCGCTGAAGCCGCCTCTTGTTCTGGCGTATAAAAGACTATCCGTAGTGCCGTCAAGATTAAATTTTCCTGCCGCAGCATCCAGGTTCAGCTTGGCTTTTTTAATTCCGCTGTCGTATGGAAGTGTAAACTCCTGTACATTTACGTCAAGGTCAAAGTTGTCATAGCCGTCGTCAAAGAACAAAGAGAAATTCTTAACCCCTGCAAAAAGCACAATCCCCAAAAGGAAGGCAATGAAGAGGACTATCATCCACCTAAATTTTGCCTCCCGGAAGATGAAGTAAACGCCCGTCATTACCAGTACCAGCGGCCACAGGCTCCACATGAAATCCCAGTTGAAATTCAGGGCCATAAAATTGTTCAGTAATACAAGAGCGCCTATTGTTATAAAAAGGATACCCCAGAACAAGTGATTAGTACGCATTTTATTCTCCTGGCTGTTTTTTTGATGATCTAAGTAATAAACCGATTCCAATGGCTATTAAAACGATCGGCCAGAAGTGGTGAAATTCAATTTCAGGGAAAAAATGGTCGGCAAAAAATATAAGTCCGAGACCGACAAGTATATAGCCGAAAACCTGCCGGCTTGATCTCCTGTCCCTGTAAACAGACCGTGAAGTCCCAGCCTGTGAGGCGGCATCCGCATCAGACGCAGTCTTCTGATCGCTTTCAGAGCCAGCATAGGATGAGGAAGCACCCGACGACGACGCAGCTGTGGCGGCGGTGGCAACCTGTTCTTTGTAGGGGACAATAATCCAAAGCAATATGTAGGCTACAATACCAATCCCGGAGAGTATTGTAGCCGCAACAAAAGCAATTCTAATGATTACAGGGTCTACGTCAAAATATTCGGCTAGGCCGCCGCAGACGCCGGCAACCATCTTATCTTTATAAGAGCGATATAATCTTTCACGCATAGGTCTACTCCTTTTTAGGTTGTTTCTACCAGTTTAGACTATGCCGCGGTCCCAAAAGTTCTATTGACGCAAAATATTTTAACGCACGGAAAAGTTTTTATCGCTTGTCCGCGCCCTGAAGAGGTTTATTTTCTGAAAGCGCCTTAAAAAACCTGAAGTGGTTTTCAATTGATTTATTCCAGTATTGCTTACTGTGGTTCCCGGGCTGTGAAATGAAGGTAGCCTTTATTTTTAATGAAAGGCACTTTTCATTAAACCTTTTATTCACATTATAGGCGAAATCCTCGGTTCCGCAGTCAAAGATGACCTCCTTATTCAAGCCTTTTATCTTGTCCAGTAGAAAGATGTCCGAATTCTTTTTCCAGTTTTCAGGCTTTTCGGTGAACCTGCCAAGTGCATTTAACATGCTCCACCTGTCCGGGAACTCTGTTATATCCAGTATTCCGCTCGTGCTTCCGGCGCTCTTAAAAGTGTCCGGGTGCTTCAGGAGCATCATCATGGCTCCGTGGCCCCCCATGCTGAGGCCCGTAATAAAAATATTGGACCTGTCAACACGGTATTTGCTTTCAACCTCAGGCAGAAGTTCTTTTGTAAAGAAAGTCTCAAACTGACTCTTAAGCTTTACCGGGCTGTCGACGTACCAGGAATCATAGAAACCATCGGGGCAGACGATTATGAACTGGTATTTGTCGGCGTATTTCTTGAGGCCTCCTGTAACTTCATCCCACTGTTTGTAGTTTCCGCTCCAGCCGTGAAGCATAATTAAAAGGGGATAGCTTTTAGCCTCATCGTAGCCACCGGGCAAGAATACTAATGAAGTGTCCGCGTGCGGAATATTTGGGGAATCCTTTATTAACAGGTCCTGCGAAAAAACCTGCTTCATGGAAATGAGCAAAAGTATTAGAATTATTTTTTTCATCCTTGGTAGTAATCCTTATTTTAATTTACAAGAAGATAATCAAACACGTTACTTTCAGAAGGGGATTTCTTTCCGCCGCCTTCCCATTCTGAAACCTTGAGTCCAACATTCCTGAACTCGCCCACGCCGGCTCCACCATGGTCATCCTGCGCGCCCGCAAGAAGCGTAATTTTAGAAGACTGTGAAATCTTTCCCAGGAGACTTTTGGGAACTGAAAACCTAATTGTTTTCTTCTGCACGCTTCCTAAGGGATTTCTTATGTCTTCGGGAAGCGGGAGGTAGGCAGCAAGAATTTTCCCCATGGCATCCTTAATTTCTAAGCCGCCGCCTACGTTAACCTGCCTCGAGAATGCTCTATCCTCACTCAGCGTGTATCCGGAGTTCAGGTTTACCTTACGGCTTCTTTCTTTTATTTCTTCATTTTGTATGCAGATGCTTGTAAAGGTAAGCTGATATCCGTATTCATTGTGCCAGCCCGGGTTTGACAGGTTTCTGAAGTTAAGCGTGAAATAATAATTTTTATCGTCTTCCTGCAAAATGAACCTCGTTATGTCCAGTATGCCCTCCCTGAAGTTAGGGTTAGTCGGATATTCATACTTTTCGTCTTTTTCAGCCGATCTCCTGTCAAAAATAACGCGTGCCGAGGCATTCTCCTGCTTAACCTCTTTGTTGCCTAAAAGGCTGTAGCCCGGACCTTTAAGCGCCTTAAGGTTTTTATCGAGGCTCGGAACGGCAAACCTGATGCCGTTAAAAAGCCCGGCATTTGCAGGTGGCTCATTATATATCTGCGAAGATACTCTTATCCTCTTGTCGTTTCTTACGGCTAAGAGATCCTTGAGGTTATTGGAATTTGCGGGGACTTCAAAAACCATCTTGTCGTTCTTTTTTATCGAGGTCTTCATCTGGAAATTTGCATCGGCACGGTTAAAAAGACCGATCCCGATGTCCAGGCTGTCCTTTATTTTAGAGGCGTCGAGAAAAACCCTGTAGTATTCATTATTAAATTCATATTTAATCTTAAGTACGTCGTCGCCTACTTTCTGGTCAAACTCCACCTGGTTAAGTCCGCCTGGAAGAGTTGGCAGCAGATACAAAGCCTTGTGCGGGGCATCCGGCTTGACGCCAAGATAATCCTGGTAAAAGTTTCTTATATACTCTGCAAGGCTCCAGGCCTGGCTGAATGTTCCGCTTAAGCGCGGGTCTTTTTCTCCCTGCCTCGGCATTGCATCCATCAGCTCGGCAAGCGTTCCAACAGCGCCTCTTTCGAGTATCTCGTGCGTAAGTTCTTTTGTAAGGCTCCAGGCCATATCCTGTTTTCCGAAGCTGCAGAGCGTCTGAACTACAGGTCCAACGTTCCACTGCCACATTACGCCGTTATGATAGGCTGCGTCTTTTACATAATACGGCGGATACTGATGGAAGGGATGAAAGTTCGAATCGGTCTGTGCCAGTGAAAGGACGCCGTAAGGATAGACCAGGCTTCCTACGGCCCTGGAAAGTATCCTCAGTCTTGAAAGGGCATCAGGAAAAAATGCAGGCTCATTTAGAGCAAAAAACAAGTTAGGCCGCATAGTGCTGTCGGGCGCTCCATCGGGTGTAAGCCTGTCGTAGACGATTCCTTTTTCCTCATTGATAAAATATTTCCGAAAATTCAGGCTTAGTTTTTCAGATAACGCCAGGGCAGCCTGCTCCAGTGCCGTGTCTTTCATAATCGAAGCCATTTCCGAAGTACAGGAAAGCTGCTTGTACCAGAGCGCCTGGATGTCATCTGCGCGGTTTCCCCTTGGCGACCATGGGCCTTCAGGACCAACGGCATCCATCCACGTCTCGGCATCCTTGTGCGTAAGGAAGCCCTTATCGTCAACGTGGTTTTTCACGGAAGCCTCAAAGGCAAGTTTTACGGAAGGGTAGATTTCCTTTAAGAAAGAAATATCATTTGAGCTCATGAAGTAGTTGTAAGATTGTATTACGAACCACGGAGTTCCGTCAACCGTGTTGTATATGGTTTCCTTGAGGGTGATCCTGTTCGGGATTCTGCCGTAATTCGGGCTTGAGGGATTTTTGTCCTGGTACTTTGCAAACGACAGCAGAATATCTCTTGCGTCCTTAAAGTTGCCGGTTACAAAAGTCGCCCCCGGAAGCGAGATAAAAGTATCGCGTCCCCAGTAGTTGTTAAACCAGGGGAGCCCTGCAAATATCCCTTTTGTATCCTGTTCTGTAATAAGGGCGTCGAGAGAAATCTTGGCCCACATGAGAGCCTTGTCAAATTCTTTGTTGTTTGTCTTCACGTAGCTTGAAGAAAGAAGCTTCTCAATTCTTTTTTCTTTTTTCTCAACAAGGCTTTCAGAGTTATCCATTATGGACTTAAAGTCAGGAGTGGCAGAGGAAACGGCAATAAATATTTTGGCTGATTTTTCTCCGGGAATCCTTAGCCTGAAGACACCGTCTTGTCTTTTGACGTCTTTAATTTTTCTGTCGGAGGTAATATAAATGAAGCCGTTTGGAATAAAACTATTGATGCTGTGCTTTATGACGTTATTCTCCAGCAAAAAGTCCTCACCGCCTAAGAGCCCGTCGAGCCTGAAAGAAATTTCGCCCGAGGTCCTGGAGTTATATTCAATCATAATCAGATCCATGCTGTCGGCAAAGAAAAACCGCTCTGCGGTACCGTCACTATATTCTCTTTTAAGAACGTGCGGATAAACCGTAGCCGTAGCAGCACTTCGCTGGAGCAAAATACCGTCTTTCTCAAAGGCATAGTCGTTAAAGACCCTCTGTTCTTTTAACGTCCAGCCCTGCCAGCCGTCCTTAAAATATGAGTTTGTTTCCCCGTAATACTGGCCGAATTTTTTGTTTGTATACGAAAATGCACGTGTGGTATCTTTTACCTGAATTGCAAGTTCATCCATAAGCGTAGCTTCTTTCTTCAGACACCCTGATAACACAGTGATAATAACAGGAAGTAGGATTAACAGTTTTTTTACCACTTGCCCCTCAAATGATTTTACAATATGTCAGCTTAAAATAATAATTAACTCTCTTAAAGCAAAGCTCAGAAATACCTGCTATAGAGTAGCTTTAATGTCGTAAGGATTACCATTGTAATAAAGATCGGGCGAATGAATTTTGTACCGCGCTTTATTACAAGTCCCGCCCCGATCTTGGATCCTAAAATCTGTCCTGCCGCCATTGCAAGTCCTGCGGCAAACATGACAAATCCTCCGGCAATAAAAATAGCGAATGAAATGATATTGCTCGTAAAGTTCATTACCTTAGTATAGCCTGTTGCCTTGGTCAGGTTAAAGCCCATCATCAGGACAAATGAAATTGCCCAGAAGGAGCCCACGCCGGGTCCAAAAAAGCCGTCATAGAAGCCGAGTAACAGGCCGAAAGCAGTGTAGAAAATAAAAGGTTTTATACGAGGGAGCCTGTCCACCTCTCCCAGCTTTGGCGTCAGAAAAGAATAGATAATGATTGCAGCCATGAGAAAAGGGATTATGTCTTTAAGGACGTTACTGTTTACCTGCTGAACGCTCCAGGTTCCAATGGCCGAGCCGATCAGGGTGAATAATATTCCGGGCAGGGTGCTTTTAAGCGAAACCCCGCCTTTTTTTATGTAATAATATGAAGTCGTAAAGCTTCCGAAGCAGGCCTGGAACTTATTCGTACCAAGCGCCATATGAGGCGGCAGTCCCACTCCAAGCAGCACGGGCAGTGTAATGAGGCCCCCGCCTCCGGCAATTGCGTCAATTAGTCCCGCTACAATACCAGCTAGAAACAAGACAGGATATATGAAGATTGGATCCATTTTCTTAAAATAATTCCGATAATTGTCAAAAAGCAGTAATTTTAGCGCCAAATATAACGAAAGCTATACTATTTATACAGCAATTCCTTCTTTTGACGCTCAATTTATTACTTCCTGCTCCAATACTGCAATGAGAAGTATTGTTAAAGCCTCATATCTTTTTTATTTTTGTTAGAAAAAAGCAGGATATTATGAAAATTGCGCTTTGCCAGATAAATTCTATAATAGGGGATATTGAAGGAAATAAAAATAAAATTCTCCAGAGTTATGCTCAAGGGATTAGGGACAATGCAGACATTGTAATCTGCCCGGAACTCTCACTTTGCGGTTATCCGCCCCTGGACTTTGTGGAAAAAGAGGAGTTCAGGAAAAAAGTTGAAGAAACCGCAAAGTTTATCGCCTCGCAGACCGGGGAAACGGCACTGCTATTCGGATCAATAACAGAAGAAACAGAAGACGTGGGAACCGGGGTCTTTAACTCGGCCATACTCTGCTACGAAGGCAAAATTCAGGCAGTGCAGAATAAAAGCCTTATACCTAATTATGACGTATTTGACGAAGTAAGGTACTTTGAGCCGGCAAAAGCCTGCCTTATACACGAGTTTAAGGGTGAAAAACTTGGCCTTTCCATATGTGAAGACATTTGGAATGACGTGGACTTCTGGAAAAAAAGAAGATACCAGACCGATCCTGTGAATGCTCTTGTGCGCATGGGAGCAACTGTACTGCTTAATATATCGGCTTCCCCTTATGCCTACGGCAAAAGGGAACAAAGAAGAAAGATGCTCTCTACGGTCTCAAAAAGTGACAATATACCACTGGCTTACGTCTGTTGTGCCGGGGCGCAGACGGACCTGATTTTTGACGGGGGCAGCATGTGTTTTAACACACATGGGGAACTGGTAAGACTGGGTAAGGCTTTCCAGGAAGATTACTTTATTTTTGACACAGAACAGGATTACAGCCCCATAATCCAGGCCGAAAGGAGCTATGAGGAAGAGGTCCTCGAAGCCCTCATCTTTGGCGTTAAGGAATACTGCCGGAAAACCGGCTTCAAGAAAATAATTGTAGGCTTGAGCGGCGGAATTGATTCGGCTCTTGTAGCCTATATTGCCGTGAAGGCCGTGGGTAAGGAAAACGTTCACGTAGTCATGATGCCTTCTGAATATTCAAGCCAGGGAAGCCTGAAGGATTCAGAGAAACTAATCGATACACTGGGCATCTCATCAGACGTACTGTCAATTCAGCCCGTTTTTGAGAAAATAAAAGAGGTCCTGGAGCCCCACTTCAAAGGGTTGCCAGAAGATGTGACTGAAGAAAACATACAGCCCAGGATCAGGGGAATGTACCTGATGGCCATGTCGAATAAGTTCGGATATCTGCTCCTTACGACGGGAAATAAGTCTGAAGTTGCAGTCGGATACGCTACGCTTTATGGCGACATGTGCGGCGCTTTGGGCGTTATTGCAGACGTCTATAAGACCGACGTCTACAGAATAGCAAACTACATTAACCGGAATGAAGAGATAATTCCCTGTGAAATAATAAATAAGGCCCCTTCGGCTGAGTTAAGGCACAACCAGACGGACCAGGATTCGCTTCCTCCATACGACCTGCTGGACAGGATACTTAAAATGTATCTCGAAGAGAACAAAGAACTCCATCAGATTGTTAAAGAGATAGGTTATCCGGATATAGTCAAAAAAGTGCTGAACCTGGTAGACTTTAACGAGTTCAAGAGAAAACAGGCTGCCCCCGCTCTAAGGGTTTCAACAAAAGCTTTTGGCTACGGCAGAAGATTCCCAATTGTCCAAAAATGGAGAAGATAATGACTGAGAACAGTTCAATCAGAAATGAGGAGTTCAAGCTTGGGACTTCTTTTAGTTCTTTTTCCGGACGCTCTTTTTCCGGTAGAAAAGGCAGCTTAAGTCCCTGGTTCCTATTTTTTCCCCTGGTGTTTTTGCTCCTGGCTTATTCACCTCTTAAGGCTCAGTTTGCAGGGGAGGAAAGTCACGTCAGACTAAGTGCCAAGCTGTCGGAAAACAGTGTTCCCGCTGGAGGCAAGCTCAGGCTTACGGGCAAGGTTTCAATTGAAAGTTCGTGGCACATTAACTCAAATAAACCTAATGAAGACTACCTGATTCCGACTACACTCGGGCTGGATAAGAAAAATAATCCCGCAAAACTGCAGATCTCTTCTCTACATTATCCAGCGGCAAAGAATATAAAGTTTGAATTTTCCGAAACCCCCGTTTCTGTCTATGAAGGGGAAGTGACGGTTTCGGCCGAGATAACAATTCCGTCAAATACAAAGCCCGGGAAGTACCCGGTAAAGCTGGTGCTTAATTACCAGTCGTGCAACAACAATACCTGCCTGCCGCCTTCAACAGCTGAAGCTGAGCTAAATGTAAATGTAACACCGGCAAGCCAGGGTGCCTCTGCCCAGGATACGGCTTCAACTACCAGTATTAAGTCCAATACACCTCAGGCAAAAGCCGGAGATGACAAAGCTCAGACTTCACTTCAGGCATCAGGAACTGCAGCCGCCCCCACAGAGGGCTCGCTTTCAGATAAACTTGCCTCAAGCGGCCTGCTTTTGAGCCTGGTGATTGTGTTTTTGGGCGGTCTGGCCCTTAATCTTACACCATGCGTCTACCCGCTTGTGCCAATTACAATCGGCTACTTTGGAGGTCAGAGTGAAGGCAGCACAAGAAAACTCTTTTCACTCGGAGTTCTTTATGTTTTAGGCATGGCATTAACCTATTCACTAATCGGCGTCATTACGGCCTTAAGCGGTGCTGTTTTTGGGACCTTGATGCAGAAGCCAATTGTGGTACTTGTAGTAGTGCTGGTTTTATTCACACTTTCTCTGAGTATGTTCGGCGTCTATGAGTTTAAGCTGCCGGATTCACTTGTTGCAAAGGCCGGGGGAGCCAAGGGGGGCTACTTTGGAGCCTTCTTCATGGGGCTTACCATGGGAATTGTTGCCGCGCCGTGCATTGGGCCTTTTGTGCTCGGACTTGTAACTTTTGTTGGCACAAAGGGTGACCCTTATTACGGGTTTATGATGTTCTTCTTCCTGGCGCTTGGACTCGGCTTCCCATATCTTCTGCTCGCCCTGTTTTCTGGAAAAATCAAAAGTCTTCCAAGGGCCGGAATGTGGATGGAAGCAGTTAAGCACATCTTCGGCTTCATACTGCTCGGAATGGCTCTTTATTTCCTGGACCCGATTCTCCCGAAATCATTCGCTAAATATGTTCTGCCTGTATACATGATCCTGGCATCTTTGTATCTTTTATTATTTGACAAATCTGCCGGAAACGTGAAGGGAATGAAAGTTTTTAAGGCCGCATTTTCTGTCTTGATTATTGCCATCGCAGTATATATGTTGCTGCCGGAAAAGAAGAGCGCGCCGGAATGGAAGTACTATTCCGATGAAGCCTACACGACATCCCTGAAAAGCGGCAAACCGATGATTATTGACTTTTTTGCAGACTGGTGCATCCCGTGCAAGGAATTAGACGGAATGACTTTTTCCAACTCCAGGGTAATTGATGAATCCAGAAGGTTTCATAACTATAAGGTTGATATGACCAAGCTTTCAGACGTAAATGAAAGCATAAGGAATAAGTTTAAGATCGTTGGAATGCCGACCGTACTGATCATTAATTCCAAAGGTCAGGAAGTCAAAAGGATCACTGGTTTTGTCAATGCCGAAGAGTTTCATAAACTGATCAGCAGCATCGATTAAACTGCTAAAAAGAAACTTCTTTGGCGTTGCTTTCGTTACATTTTTTAGTATTAGATATTCAGTATAATATCGCATAGAAATTGATAATAGGTAAAAGACTTCGTATTTTTAAAGACAACAAAAAAATAAAAAAAGTGAGTAATATGGCAAAAAAGAAAGAAGTAAAAAGTCTTTCCGAGGTTACGGTTAGATTTGCCGGCGATTCCGGTGATGGAATGCAGCTGACTGGAACGCAGTTTAGTGATACAACAGCTTTGTTTGGAAATGATTTAAACACTCTGCCCGATTATCCTGCAGAAATCCGTGCTCCTGCCGGTACGCTTTACGGCGTTAGCGGTTTTCAGCTTCATTTTTCGAGCAGCGACATATATACCCCCGGTGACAACCCGGACGTTTTGGTGGCTATGAACCCGGCAGCTCTGAAAATCAATCTTAAGGACCTTAAGCCGTCTGCAACGATCATCGTAAATATCGATTCATTTGACGCCAAAAACCTGAAATTAGCCAGCTATGCTTCCAACCCGTTGGAAGATGATTCCCTGCAGGGTTTTAATGTTATTCCTGTGCCAATCACCTCACTTACGGCAGCTGCTCTTGAAGGCAGCCCGCTTTCAACGAAGGAAGTTACGCGTTGCAAAAATTTCTTTGCCCTCGGAATGATGTACTGGCTCTATGGCAGACCAATTGAAGCAACATTGTCATGGATAAATCAGAAGTTTTCTAAAAAACCGGAAATTGCATCTGCAAACGCAAAAGCCCTTAAGTCAGGCTATTTCTACGGTGAAACTACAGAAGTCTTTGCAACTTCATATACTGTTGAGCCTGCACCTCTTCCGAAAGGAACCTATAGGAATATCTCCGGTAACCAGGCTACTGCATACGGCTTAGCTGCCGCATCCGTAAAATCGGGATTGCCCTTGTTCCTGGGCTCTTATCCAATTACCCCGGCTTCCGACATACTGCATGAATTAAGCAAGCTTAAAAATTTTGGCATCAAGACTTTCCAGGCAGAGGACGAAATTGCCGGAATTACCTCAGCAATTGGGGCCTCATACGCTGGAAGCCTTGCCGTTACAACAACCAGCGGTCCGGGCCTTGCACTAAAGACTGAGGCCGTTGGCCTAGCTATAATGACTGAATTGCCGCTGGTGATAGTGGACGTACAAAGAGGCGGCCCGAGTACAGGACTGCCGACTAAGACCGAACAGGCTGACCTCATGCAGGCAATCTACGGAAGAAACGGCGAAGCCCCGCTTCCGGTTATTGCTGCCTCAACGCCAAGCGACTGCTTTTATATGGCAATTGAAGCCTGCAGACTGGCTACAAAATATATGACACCGGTAATCCTTCTTACCGATGGCTACCTGGCTAACGGTTCCGAGCCCTGGAGAATCCCTCACGTTGAGGAACTGCAGGAGATAAAAGTTAAGCAGAGGACGGAAAAAGAAGGGTTTTATCCTTATTCAAGGGATGAAAACCTGGCCAGACCATGGGCTGTTCCCGGAACCCCGGGTCTCGAGCACCGTATTGGCGGACTAGAAAAGTCGCACATTTACGGCAACGTCAGCTACGAGCACGAAAACCACGACTTCATGGTCCGTATGAGAGCTCAGAAAATCAAGAACATTGAAAACGATATTCCTGACCTTGAAGTAAGGTTTGAACAGGAAGGCGACCTGCTCGTCCTAGGATGGGGCGGCACCTACGGAGCAATTACAGAAGCTGTTCTCTGTGCAAGAAAGGAGGGCTTGAAGGTTTCCCAGGCTCACCTTAAGTATCTGAATCCTTTCCCGAAGAATACGGCCGAGGTTCTGAAGAAGTTTAAGACAGTCCTTGTCCCTGAAATCAACCTTGGACAGCTTTCAAGAATATTAAGAGCTGAATTCCTGGTACCCGTGGTTAATTTTAACAAAATGAAGGGATTACCATTCAAGGCTTCAGAAATTGAAGCTGAGATAATGAATCTCCTTGGAGGAAAACAATAATGGCAAATAACATAGATTCAAATGAAGTTAAACTGACTGCTAAGGACTTTGTAACCGATCAGGACGTCAGATGGTGCCCGGGATGCGGCGATTATTCAGTTCTTGCACAAACTCAAAGAGTATTGCCTGATCTGGGACTGCCTAAGGAAAAGATCGTATGGATTTCAGGTATAGGCTGTTCAAGCCGTTTCCCTTATTATATGAATACTTACGGCTTCCATACAATCCATGGCAGGGCTGCTGCAATTGCTACCGGAACTAAGCTCGCAAATCCCGAACTGTCGGTCTGGGTTGCAACCGGTGACGGTGACCTCCTTAGCATTGGCGGTAATCACTTTATTCATACGTGCAGAAAAAACATTGACCTGAAAATTCTGCTCTTTAACAACAGAATTTATGGCTTAACCAAAGGACAATATTCACCGACCTCTGAAAAAGGCAAGGTAACAAAGAGCTCCCCGTACGGAAGCATCGATTTTCCTTTTAATCCTGTTACACTGGCTCTTGGCGCTGAGGCAAGCTTCGTTGCACGTGCCCTGGACAGGGATCCAAAGCATCTTCAGTACGTCATTAAAAGAGCAGCTGAGCATAAGGGGACGGCTTTTGTCGAAATATACCAGAACTGCGTTATCTTTAACGACGGTGCTTATTCATCGCTTTCAGAAAAGGATACCAGGGATGACAACGTGCTTTACCTTGAGCACGGTAAACCGATGATCTTTGGCAAAAACAAGGATAAAGGAATCATCGTTGACGGAACAACTCCTAAGGTTGTAAGCCTTACTGAAGGCAAGTACTCCGTTAATGACCTTCTGGTCCACAACGAATTTGACAAGAGCGTTGTGCTTGCTTACCTGCTCGGACAGATGAGCAATCATGCCGAGTTCCCGACTCCGGTTGGAATTTTCAGGCAGATCAGCAAGTCCACTTATCATGAAGATATGGAAAAACAGATCCAGGAAGTTAAAGCCAAACGCGGCGAGGGCGACCTGGAAAAACTCCTCTTCAGTGGTAACACCTGGGAAGTCAAATAATCTTTATTTTAACCAGACTCTTTTTTTTTCAGGCGGAAGCATTTCTCTCTAAGGCTTCCGCCTTTTTCTTTTCCTAATGGCACATTTATTCCTTCAAGCGGAATTTTTAAGAACATTAAAGTAAAAATGCTTATCTTATAAAGAATGCCTTTAGGCAAGAAAGAGTAATTCCATTTTGATCCATGAACTTTTATTAACCCGAAATACTTCTTATGATAGATTTTTCATACCTGGCTAAAGTTATCAGGGAAAACCGTACTTTTTTAATTTCCACACACGTTAATCCTGATGCCGATGCGATCGGCTCGGAAGTGGCTTTTTACCGTATACTCAGGAAACTTGGCAAAACCGCCTACATCATTAACCACAGCGCACTGCCTTATAACCTGGCATTCCTGGACAGTGAAAACATAATTCAAAAATATGATGCCGAAAAGCATGCCGCACTTTTTGAGAGCGTGGACGTGCTGGCCGCACTGGACCTTAATAACCCCAAAAGACTGGTTAGGGTGGAGGACGCATTCGTAAACAGTTCAAAGGTTAAAATTTGCATAGACCACCACCAGAACCCGGCTTCATTTGTCAACCACTATTTCGTGGACGCAGAGTCCTCGTCTACAGGACAGATAATCTATGACCTCATAAATGAAACCGGAATTGTTCAGCTCGATTATGAGCTTGCCCTGCCAATCTATGCGGCAATAATGACCGATACGGGGTCTTTCAGGTTCGACAGGACCACGCCCGCAATTCACATGATAGTAGCACGCCTGCTGGAAGTTGGCGTCGACCCGAACTACGTTTACGACCAGATTTATGACCAGAGCCACTTTGGCAAAATTAAGCTCCTGGGCGAATCGCTTTCCTCCATCAGGCTTGCTGCCGATAACCAGATTGCTTATATGGTCATAACACGCGAAGCCTTAAAACGCTCAGGAGCACAGGAAGCCGAGGTGGACGGCTTTGTAAACTACTGCCTTTCGATAAGAGGTGTCAAAATTGGCATGCTTTTCTTTGAATTAAAAGACGGAATCAAGGTCAGTTTCCGCTCCAAGGGGAAAATTCCGGTTAACCTGCTTGCCGAGGAGTTCGGAGGCGGCGGGCATATTAACGCCTCAGGAATTCGCCTTGCCGGTGCAACGCTTAATGACCACGTCGCACAAATTGTTGAGGCCGCCGAAAAATACCTCGCCGTCGAGCAGAAGCAGTGATAGGGCAGATTAAGCCATAATATTTCAGTCATGTTAACTCAGCTAAATTCATAGGGAGAAAGAGGACAAATGCTTACCATCAAATTTAAGAACGAAGGGACTAAGACCTCAGTGCAGAAGGATTCTCTGCTTTTAAGGTTCATTTCCGAAGATGAAAAGCCGCAAAAGCAGCTGGGCATGCTTGAAAGCCTTTACAATATCAGGATCCCCGAGGTCCAGAAAAAAAGACTAATTGGCGAAAAGGGCAGTGAAATTAAAATCTATAACCCCGAGGGTCTGCCCGCGGCACTGCTAATTCATAAGATCAGGACAAAAAAAGATTTTTCAAGCGATTACTTCAGGAATTACCTGTCAGGCTTTATTTCCTCTTTTCAGGAGGAAAACCTCTCAAGCCTTCAGATCATTATGCCTGAATATGGCCCCGTTAAGAATTATTTTCCGGATGAGGCATATTTTTACCAAACTTTTATTGAAGGCATAGTTCTTGGCAACTATAAATTTGACAGGTATTTCTCAGAAAAAGATCCAT
The DNA here is from genome assembly GCA_025612245.1 of Ignavibacteria bacterium. Classification (GTDB taxonomy): domain Bacteria; phylum Bacteroidota; class Ignavibacteria; order Ignavibacteriales; family SURF-24; genus JAAXKN01. The sequence continues at coordinate 246,317 of JAAXKQ010000001.1, read as the reverse complement.
CCGGAATGGTTACGGTTTACCTTTATGGCGACAAAAAAAGCCTGGATGAGGCAATTAGGAATGCTTCGGCACTTATGGATGGGGTCTGTTTTGCGCGTGATTTGGCAAACGAACCTTCATCCGTTCTTACACCTTCTGAACTGGCCGAGCGCTCAAAAAAGGAGCTCGAAAACTACAAAGTAAAGACTACAATCTACGACCTGAAGGAAATTCAGAGAAGAAACCTCGGGGGAATACTTTCCGTGGGACGGGGAAGCGACAACCCGCAGAGGCTTATTATTCTAAACTATAAGCCCTCCGGAAAAGCTAAGAAGAAAATTGCCCTTGTAGGCAAGGGGGTAACGTTTGATTCGGGTGGAATTTCCATTAAGCCTTCGGCCGGTATGGGCGAAATGAAGGCCGATATGAGCGGCGCTGCTGCCGTAATAGGAACTTTCCTTTCCGCCGCTAAGGCAAAGCTGCCCGTTGAACTCATAGGCTTCATTCCGGCAGTGGAGAACATGCCTTCAGGCAAGGCCCTGAAGCCCGGCGACATAATTAAAACATCCTCAGGCAAATCCATTGAAGTCGATAACACTGATGCCGAGGGGAGACTCATACTGGCTGACGCACTTGAGCTTGCCCGGGAGGAACATCCGGACGCAATAATTGACCTTGCAACTCTTACCGGCGCCTGCGTTGTGGCACTCGGGGAATATACGGCAGGACTCTTTACAAAGGATGACGCTCTGGCCGACAGCCTTTACACGGCTGGAATCAACTCCTTTGAAAGGCTCTGGCGCCTGCCTTTATGGGATGAATACAATAAGCTCATTAAAAGCAACGTTGCCGACGTTAAGAATGTAGGAGGCAAGTGGGCAGGAGCGATAACCGCGGCCAAGTTTCTGGAGAAGTTTACCTCCTCCGGCATTCCGTGGGCGCATATAGACATAGCCGGCCCTGCAATGCCAAATAACCTGAACAACTACTCGCAGAAATACATGACAGGCTTTGGCGTAAGGCTCCTTTTTGAATACCTGTCCAGGCTTTAAGGATTTTCAGCACAATACGACTAAAAAGGCGGGGAAAATGCCCCGCCTTTTTCTTAATTCATATAAAACACTTTTAGAACTTCAGTCCAAGTGAAATATACTGCACGCTATTCAGGCGGTGCATGTCCTCATAAGCATAATCCACCACAACGTTTGCAAAGTCAAACATGCGGTAGTTTAGTCCGAAGCCGAAGGTAAGTCCCTTTTCCGTATCCTTTTCAAAAAGGGAATTATATCCGCCCCTGAGATAAAAAGTTTCGTTCCAGGCAAATTCCAGGCCCGTGTTCACGTATTCCGTGTGGTCGTTCGGGTGAATTGCATCGAGTGCAACCGTAAGCCTTGAGGATTCCGACTTAATTATATCCGAAGCAACCCCGAAGCGGAACAATAGCGGAAGGTCGAACTCTTCCATCTCGACGTCTGTATTGATCAGGTTTGCATCACCGGAGCCGACCGGCTTAATATTCAGGGCGTCACGCCCGTCGAGCTTCATTTTGGTCCCAAAGTTCGAAATGCTGGCTGCAATGCGGAATTCGTTCATAATGGGTATTCTGTAGAGTGTGCCCAGGTCAACTGCAAATCCCTGCGCCTTCATGTGCCAGATATTTTCGCCAATATACTTTGCATTAAACCCTATTGAAAAGTTATCCGTCAGGTTCCGGGCGTAACTAAGCCCGACTGCAAGGTTGTTGTATTTGAAAAATTCTCCGGTGCCTTCAGGCATGTCGATTGTAGTGACCATCATCTCACTGGTTGTTAGTACGGATACAAAAGCGCCAACTGTACCGAAGCCCTGTATGTTGGTTGCAAAGGCAGCGTTCTCCAGGTTGATGTCTGCAAACCATTTGACGTGGTTAAATGAAGCCTCATTGGAGCTAATCCGGGCAAGTCCGGCAGGGTTCCAGTAGGTTGAGGATATGTCATCGGAAGAAGCCGAAAAGGCTCCGCCCATTGCAGCAGCCCTGGAGCCAACACCGATCTTGAGGAATTGTCCTACAGTAGTTCCGGTCTTTGTTATTGACTGACACATCAAGAGAGCCGGAGAAACTATGAGCAGTACTAGGAATAATTTTATTAATTTCATGATAAAACTCCTGATTTTTGACTTCTTAATGCATGACTACTTAATGAGTGCGAACTTGACTAATTTTTCGCCTATACCCGGAGCGTCTATATGTGCTATATAAAGCCCGAAAGCCACACCGAAGCCGTCTCTGTTCAATAGGTTCCAGAATTCACGCCCGTTCTGCAGATTTGAGTCATGATAAAGTGTCTGAACCGGGTCACCGCTTAAAGTAAAGATGCGTATTGTACATTTAGGAGGAAGATTATCGAAATAAATTCTCCTTTCGCCCCTGTTCTTATCCGGCAGCCTGTTTAAGGGCTCAAGTTCATTATACCCTACATAAGGGTTTGGAACAACGCGGATTTTGTCCAGTGAGGCCGATGCCTTTTCATTACTGATCGCTGCGGCCTTAGTTTTAAGTATATATACATCTTTTGCATCAAACGGTCTCTTTGTATATATCCTCAAAAAGTCCCCGTCCTGTGGCATTACAGGTATAATGTTAGTATCTGCCGGAGCATATAGCCTTACGCCCCAGGTAACTGTATCCTTGTTAGTGCCTTTTGCCCCAGGCTTAAAGAATACCAGTTCCTCACCCAGGTCCCATCTGCCGTTTTTTGTCTTTGAATTAAGTTCGTCAATATAAGCAAGAATGGGCTGGGGGACTCCTGAAGTGATATTTTTAACCGAGAAGTTTACCGGAACTTTCACCATCTTATTGTACTTGTCCTTTACTATGGCCGAATCGACATCATTAGATGAAAAAGTAATTTCATAGTCTGCCGGATACTTCACCGGTTTGCCTGCTGGCGCATATGGACGTGTAACGATGGTGAGGTTTATACTTTTGTTATTGAACTTTGATTTTGCAGTATCAATCTGCACACCCGGGGCATCATCAATTTTGAGCATGATTCCGTCGAAAACCGGATTTGAATCCCCTCCGGAAAAGGACGTGCTCTGAAAGACCGGGTAGTAGTGATAAGTAATCTGGAACTTCCCTCCATCCTTCATCGTGCTGTTTTCAAGCCTCTGTATGGCACCGCGCGAATAATTTATCAGGTAATCCGTCCCTTCTTTATAGACCGTCCCATTTTCATCTGTAACTCTCAGGATATCGTCCTTAACGAGATTATTATTGCCGAGCTCCGTAAACTTCCCGTTAACTGCAATGAATGATTCAGTCACAGATTTTGAACTAAAGAGGCTGTAGTTTTTTGTTTGTGCAAATTTATCTGAAATGAGCATCGAGTCGCTGAAACTTAGCCTGTACTCGTTATCCTTAACAATAAGGTCGTTGATGACGGAAAAGGACACACTGCCGGTTCCATAGCCGCTTTCATGCAGAAGACTGCTGCCGTTATTTATTTCAGGAGATACATAACCCGAGGCCCTCGGGCCCGGAATCACCTGTGCAGTGTTGGGATCAAACCTGTATTGTGAGGTCACCGGATCGAGCGTAATCTTCTTTGTGGTTTCAGAAGGAGGGATTCCGAGTGAATCCCCATGGTCATAGGCTACAATGGCATAATAATAGGTCTGCCCGTTAATGACATTATTTGAATCCACAAAGCAGTGTACAAGTCCCGTATTATCGCCCAGGAAGTAGTGAACGCCGCGCCCCTGATAGGGAACCGGGTGGTAGCCTTTCCATTCATTTACCAGGTCCCACCTTGCGTCGTAGCCCTGGAGGTCTTTTAGCGGTTCGCTGAGGAATCCGGCTCCTTTGCCGTCAGAAATGGTTTGTATATCCGTGAATGTAGGGTCGGTACTCCTGTAGATTACATAACCTTCAAAGTCCTTTCCTGTAATCGGGTCCTTGCTGTTTTCAGCCTTTGAGTCCCAGTAAAGCGTCACCTTCTTGTCACCCGGCACTGCAGTAAGCTTTGGTACGTCAGGCGGTTTAAAAAAGTTATAGTTTTTATTGTATATATCCTGAACCGTCTCGGCAGTAGTAAGCAGGTCATTCAGGTTTTCACCGAAGAGCAGTGCCATTGAGATTCTCTTTGTTTCGCCCTTTTTAAGAGAAATATAGCCGGAGCCGTAGTTAAAGACTATGTCGTTTTTATTGGGTATAGGACTGAATGTGCCGGGCTTTGAGCGGGTCCACATCAATTCATCGTCTTTAACGGAGCCGCCGCTACTCCAGATCCAGCTGTTAAAACTGGTAAGGCCAATCTGGTCAACCTCATCCAGATCGGTCAGTTCATAGTTTGGCTCCCCGGGATGCAAAGGATCCGGTGAGCCGTCCTCGAGTCTTTTCCCCGCAGTAGGCTTTCCGTCATTTTCACCCTCATCTCCCGTATTTGGAATTCCGTCAACGCCAACGTCATCGGTCTCAATATTCCAGTCGTGATCATTGTCAATCTGGTCATCCTGCCTTTCGTCTACAATACCGTCGCCGTCGTTGTCGATCCCGTCATTAGGGTTTCCCGGACTTTCAAGGAATTTGCAGCCCAGGTAGCCAAGCTTAATTCCCTGTGCACCGACTCCATCGTTATCGTAGAAGTAAACCATGCTCCTTGAATAAACGGGAATTTTATCCACGTTAACGTCGGGAGTACTATAAGGAGGGACAAAGAATCCGATGTCGTCTTTATTGTCTGCCGCATTGCCAAGGTCAGGATCGCCATAAACGCCGAAGAATACAGAATCGATGTCGTAGTCGCTGACGTTTGTAATCGTGTAGACAAAGAAGATCGCATTTTCAGCCAGTGAATTGCTCCACTGAAAAGCCCTGCCGTCAATCTGAACTCCAAGGCCGCGGCGTTTAGGATCATTCTTAAAAGGGAAGTAAGGAAATTCAGCGTTATCCCTGTCGTCCATGGCCCAGAAGCATTCCAGGTCGGCGTTGTTGGTTCCCTGCGTCAGATAGCCAGGCCATACATATTTCCCAAGTGTGGAGTTATACCAATCGCTTGGCCAGCTGTCGGGCTTTCCATCGTGATCAAGGTCGTCGCACGGATTAGAAGCCATATAAGACTGATTCGGGTCGGCATAGCCTTTAAGGGGTTCCCATTGCCAGAGCGTATCACCTTTGGAATTAACCTCAAAAAGGTTCGGATAGTCATTAAGCCCGTCTGAAATAATGTGAATTCTTTTTTTGCCAAGCGGGTCTCTCGAATCCGGAACCGAAGCTCCCACCAGTGGCGTGAACTGGAATATATAAGGCGAACCGTGCCATACAAGTTCAGTTATTTCCCTAATTCCGCCATAGCCTTCACCAATGCCTCCATAGTTGGTCAGCCCAACCTTAATCTTGTTTCCATTCATAAGAAATGACTTGCGGTCACCAAAGGCTGAAGACTTGTGCAGGCGACCCAGGACATTATATTTTTCATCCGTCTTATTACTACTGATTTTATTTTCTGCCGGATGCTTGCTCATGTAATCGTTTATCAGGTCAATTACAGCCTGATGCTCCTGCTTCCGCTTTTCTTCCCGGCTGCTCTGTGGAAGAATTATTCCGTTAAGAACGGTTATGGTAAAAATAACCGCCAGGAGCAATTTAATATGAATCTTTCTTTTCATTATGAAAATTCTCCGTTAAATTCTGTCAAAATTTTACAGATACTCCGACTTTGACATTTCTTGGGGCGAGGTAGTAATTAGGTCTGACGAAGTACTCTGTTGCCGAATGCATACCCGGTATCTTTGCGGCCTTTTCGTTTGTGTTCTGAGCTGAACCCATCTGCTCCTCAATGGAATATGTTGCCCTTCCGGTGTCATCATAGACGTATCTCTCATTCAGCGCATCAAAGAGGTTATATACCTTCAGGAAAACCGTAAATGTAAAGTCGAGTATATTAAACGACTTGTCTGCCAGAAGGTCGACGCTCATCTGCGAAGGCTTCCTGTCGCTGTTCGTTGGCAGGTAAATTTTCCCCGAAATTATCTGTGGTGTATATGGCAGTCCCGTTCCCAGCCTGCCGACCAAGGTAACGTTCCAGCTCTCGTGTCCAATGAGCAGTGAGGCATTCAGCGTATGCGACTGGTCCCAGTTGAGCAGGACGGGCACTTTTTCAGACTGCCTTCCCGAGGAAAGATCCAGGAAGAATGCATCTGCACTTGTTTCATTTCCTTCCGCCACCTGATATGTGTAATCAAGTGAGGCGCCGAAGAATTCATCGACATTCCTTCTTTTGTACAGGGAGAAGGTAATGCCTTTAATGCTGCCATAATCCTTGTTGACATACTTGTTGTAAGTCTCCTGCGTGCTTATCCTGACCTGCTGGAGCGCCAGAAGGTCGCGCACGTCTTTATAGAAAGCCGTCAGGTTAAAGGCCAGGTTATCAGTCAGCTGCTGCTGTAAGCCAAATTCATACGAGACAGTCCTTTCAGGATTCAAATTGGCATTACCATATGTCGGAAACCCCGAAGTGAAACTGGTCTTAAAATTAGCATTGCTGTATAGATACTGAAAAGGCGGCATCTGGTAGAAATGCCCGTATGAGAGATGGATTATTCCTTTGTCTGTAATCGGGTACGAAATACCAATTCTGGGACTCAGCTGCTGTTTTGCAGGCGCATCGGCCAGAAGGCTCCCGGCGTCGATCTGCGGAGGCAGCTTCGGGTCATTAGGAGACGGATGAAAAGTATCTACAGAATAAGGCGAGCGTGAGGCAAAGTAGTCGTATCTTAGGCCGATATTCAGAATTATGCTTTCAAATTCCATTTTGTCCTGTATATATGACGAGAACTCAAGCGGCTTTTTCGTATAATAGTCGTGCTTTGGACTGGACATTTCAGGAATTTCCGGCGCTGCATCTTCCTTAATGACCTCAAAGTTCTCAAATTCCAGCTTATGGCTCTTGAAGTCAATACCGAATTTCATTTCGTGGTACTTGTCTAACTGGCTCGTAAAGTCAAACTTCACGCCTAAACTCATTGACCTCTGATAATAGTGGTCATTTAATGTTCCGCCGGAAGCGAACGTATAGTTCATTACTGGAATTGTCCTGTCGCGGTTCTCGTATCTGGGGTCTGCATGAAGCGTAGACGTCCCCATGCCGGGATAATAATCCACGCTGCTGCCGCCGGCATCCAGAAGAGGGTAGAGGTACTGCTTGAAATCATTCAGGTTATACGAGCCCTTAAAAGTGTAGAACGTGCTGTTACTTACGGCATGCCTTACTTCCACGGAATTCAGCAGTCCCCACTCATAATTATTGTAATTGCCGTCCGGGTCATACTTTAAGTCGTGGTCATAGTTTTTATAAAAGGAATTTGAATACACCAAGTCGTAGTTTATCTTAATGGTTGAAATTGGCCTGAAAGTAAGCTTAAAGGTTGAACTCAAATCCCGGCTTGGATTCATGGATACGGCTGCTCCATCGCCAGTGGAAATGATTCTTATGTCATCCGGGTTCTGAGGGTTTCTGTATACAGAATCCTCAGTCCTGTGCTGTCTTATGCCATATATGTAGCCCTTGTCGTCGCTGTATCTTCCCGAGGCAAAGAAAGAGAGGTAATCGCCGGCAAACGGAATGGGGCCGCTCAGTGTAACTTCGGAAACGTTACTATTAAGGGGGTTGACATCTTTAATGTTATAGAAAACGTTACTGTGTGTGCTCAAATAGTCGCCCGTATAAAATGAAAGATATCCCTGGTACTTGTTGCCGCCTTCTTTTGTAATTGTGTTTACAATGCCCGAAAGGGCATTGCCATATTCGGCATTGAATGTACCGCTTACAACGGAAAGCTCCTGAATGGCGTTAGTGGAAATCTCCACCGTACGGGAGTTGTCGAAAGGATTGGAAATTGACACGCCGTTTACTGCATATGCAATTTCAGTCGAACGTCCTCCGCGTATGTGTAATTCTCCGCCGGAGCCCTGAACGAATCCCGCCTGAAGTGAAAGTATCTGGTTTACGCTTTCAACAGGAAGGCTTGAAATCTGCCCGGCATCAACTGAAGTCTGCGATGAGGTCAGGTCCTTTCTGATCAAAGGAGCTTCTGCCGTAATTACTACTGTATTAAGCGTAGTAGTCGTAGAAGATATCTGAATATCCAGCCTTGTGGTAAAATCCGCCGAAACCCTTACGTTTAATACCTGTTTCTTTTGATACCCGACTGCAGAGGCATTAATCGTATAGATCCCGGGCGGAATATTGTTGATCGTATAAAAACCTTCTATATCCGTAGCCGCACCGAGAGTCGTTCCGTCAAGGACGACGTTCACTCCCACGAGGGCTTCGCCTGTTTCCAGATCTGTTACTTTGCCGGCGATCTTTCCAGTGATTCCGGCAAGCAGGTTTTGCGATAGAGTTACCATCAGCATTAAAATCATGGTCAGAAACTTTTTCTGCATTATAAAACCTCATATTGTCAAAATTGAAAAAGAGATAACACAAAACACTTCATGCAAAATTCTTAATTCATTTTTCACAATAAGTCATAAGAATGATCACCTTAGCTTTAAATTGCTTCAAAGTCGGGCGGGGAAGAGGTAATTACCGGGGTTATTGAAAAAGCACTAACCAGCCGGTAAAAGAAGCCGGGAGAGAAAGCCCCCGGCTTTCGGGCAAATAAGAAAATTACTTCATCAATAACATCTTTCTATTAACAGTCTGGTTATTATAACTCAGCTGATAAATATAAGTACCGCTTGAAAGGCTGGAAGCATTAAAACCGACATTATAAGTTCCCGCAGTCATATGTTCATTATTAATTAAGGTAGCAACTTCCTGACCAAGAATATTGAAAATTTTCAATGAGACACTTGCCTCGCCTGGCAATCCGAATTTAATGGTAGTTGAAGGGTTAAACGGATTCGGGAAGTTCTGTTCCAGATTGAAAGTTTCAGGAATATTACCAATTTCCTGTTTAACAAATGAAGTGCCGTCATATTTGAGAATTACGATAGGAATCCTTGGCAGGTCAATCGGGCCACGGCCGTAACCTGAAGTGTAGACGAGTTCCATTTTCTTGTCGTTATCAACATCAGTTATAACCATTGCATCCAGCTGGCCTGACGTAGCATGTATAAGAGAATCAATAATTGTTGCCGAATAGCTCTTTGGATCATCAATAGCCCCGCCTAAGTACTGAAGGCGGCAGACTGCATTGACAGGTTTGGATTTATCTGCACGCGTGCCAAATGCAAAGTCAATTTTGCCGTCGCCATCCAGGTCCCCGCTTGCTCCTCCGTTAAGCTGTGTAATACCGAACTGTGTAAAATCACCTATCTGAGTGGAAACCAGAGTATCGGCTTCCTGCCTGCACAAATATACTTTCCCGTCTTTCCAACTGCCGAAAACAATTTCCTTTTTACCGTCATTATCGATATCTACAACCTGTGCGGATTTCCAGGAGGCTTTTGAGTTACCAACGGTAGTTTGTGCCGGGAGTGTTTTCCACGCCTTATTTTCGAATTTTACCGGGTAGACTGTTCCGTTTCCCTGAATGGCATAGAGCACATTATTCAATTCTGCTATGTCATAAGTTGCATTTACCGGAATTGAAGACATGCCGGGAGATTTTGCGCTGACTTCCATGGTCCACTTTTCAACGCCGCCCCCATTATTTGGAATACTGTCAACAGATATTACCCCAAATACAGTAGACTGCCCTTCAGTACCAGAATAATCACAGTAAACCAGTTCGTTTTGGTCATCGCTATCAGGATCCGATACGAACCACCTAATAGGTCTAATCTGCTGCTGCGCATCAGTAGTAATGGTCCATGTGGCATTTGGAAGTGAGTTCCCGAAATTATCAATTCCAAGGGCTTCACTTGTATCTCCTCTTGCTTCAAAGACGGCAATGCGAATTGGGTTTGGATTTGTTTCACTGAGGTAGTTTGTGGGACCCCATATAATTTCCGGCCTTCCATCCTTGTCGAGGTCACCGACACAAATTGCAGGCCATGAATTCTGAGCCGTCAGGTCCAGTGAAGTTGACCATACCTGCTTCCATTTCCCATCCTGAAGCTCAAATTTCACGAGACTTGGGATCATTTCATCGGGAAAATCATCCATGTTCCCGTTTACGCCATAAATTTCAGGCTTTCCGTCTTTATCAAGATCTACTCCGGCAACAATATTGCTGAAATCAGCCTTTTCAAAAACGGGTAGAACAGATATTGTGTCAGCTCTTAAAAAAGAATTTTTTACCTGAGCATTTAATGAAACTGAGAATAACGCTGAGAAAAAAAGACAAAGGAAGTACACGCGTTTCATATTCCACCTCTCTGTTTGTTGGTAAGTGAACTTTATTTATAAGGATCACAGTCATTAACAGAAGAATAGGGAAGGAATACGTATCTTGGCGAATGACAACCTGTTATTTCAGATTTGGATATGATATCTTGGCATTATTGATAGCAAGTTTGTAAAAATATAGCTGTAAGTCAATAGCCGGCCAATAAAAATATGATCAAATGGGCCCTATTGCCTTAAATAGAGCTGTTTGTCTTGAAGGAAATTATTTCTCCATCCTTCATTTCAAAGACCTCATCGGCAAGTTTCATCAGGTCCGGATTATGCGTTACAATTACTAGGGTTTTCTTAAACTTGTCCCTCAGCTCCACGAAAAGTTTGTTTATAGCTTCGCTGTTTACAGAGTCCAGGTTTCCAGTCGGCTCATCGGCAAAAATAATTTCCGGGTCATTTGCAAGGGCTCTTGCAACGGCCACCCTCTGCTGCTCGCCACCGGAGAGCTCTGCAGGCTTGTGGCCCATCCTGTCCTCGAGTCCCACCTGACCGAGAAGTAATTTTGCCTTCGAGAGAGCATCACCCAATGAGGTGTTATTTATCATAAGAGGAATTGCCACGTTTTCCGAGGCAGTAAATTCAGGCAGGAGGTGATGGAACTGAAAAACAAATCCGATGTTCCTGTTTCTAAAAGCCGCCAGCTTTTCATCCGAAAACTTGAGTATGTCACCGCCTTCAAAATTAACGCTTCCCTTGTCAGGACGGTCAAGCCCGCTGATGATGTGAAGGAGAGTGCTTTTACCGGCGCCTGAAGCTCCCACGATAACGGTAATCTTGTTTTTCGAAATGTTGATCGAAATTCCCTTTAAGACCTCAAACTTTTTTTTGTCGAGGCTCTCGTAGGATTTACGTATGTCTTCGGTTTTTAGAATTATTTCGCTCATATTTTATCTGTAAAAATAATAAAACTCAATTTTTATGGAAAACTTACTTAAGTCCTCATTCCCATTTTATTGCTTCAAGCGCCGGAATTTTTACGGCTTTTTTTGCCGGATACAGTGAAGCCAGAAATGAAAGCAATAGTGCCATTATAGCAACAGCCAGCAGGTCCCAGAGCCTGAGCTCAACCGGCAGCGCGTCAATTATATATTTTGTTGGATCCAGTGGATAAAACTTAAGCTTCATCTGAAGAAAAATAATGAGGACCCCGATGAGGCTTCCGGCAATTGTGCCGATAATTCCGGTCAGCATCCCTTCAAACATGAATATCCTGAGAATTGAGGCGTCTTTGGCTCCCATGGATCTTAAGACCCCGATGTCCTTGGTTTTCTCGATTACCGACATGGAAAGTGACCCGAGGACGTTAAATGTTGCAACTGTAATTATAAGGCTCACAATTATAAACGCAGCCCAGCGCTCAATCTGCATCATTGAATAAAGGTCCTTGTGCAGGTCATACCAGGTATTGATGCGGTAGAGCCTGCCGTCGAGCGACTTCAAGAGCTCGTTTTTTACCTGCATGGAATTTTTTATGTCATCCAGGCGGATTTCATATCCCTGGAACCTGCCACCTGTGCCAAGCAGGTCCTGCGCTGAGTTCAGTGAAACAAAAACCGAGTATAAGTCGTAATCGTTGTTATTTGACTCAAAAATTCCCTTTATCACGTATTTCTTCACGGACGGAACCGCCAGGCTCGAGGCCGACTGGCTGATGGAGTTAAATGAAGTAAGATAAAGGCTGTCTCCGACGAGGCTCTGGATTTTATTGGCCAGGTTAAAACCTATTATAATTCCGTCTTTGTCGCCTACGGGGCGGTAATCAAAGCTGCCGTATTCAACCTTTGAGCCTACGCCCCAGTTTTCACCCTGCGAAGTGTTGTAATCGATCCCTTTTACGTCAACTATACTGGTCAACTGGTTTTTAAGGGCAATTGCCTTTCCGGAAACAAAAGGGGAGTACGACTTGATGTGTGCCGTCCTGCCAAGTATCGGGGCAATCTCAGGCATCCTGTCGTAGGCTTCTTCTGAAAGAGCTGTAATTCTTACGTGAGGGTCGAAATTAACTAAAATCGACGTTACAAGGCTGCCGAAGCCGTTAAAGACCGAAAGCACCACAATGAGTGCCGCAACGCCCAGAGTAATTCCAAGAACAGAGACAATTGAAATTATCGTGATGAAATTCAGCTTGTGCTTTGAGCGAAGATATCTTTTTGCTATGAATAATTCGTATTTCATAATACTTAGTCAAACCTCAGGGCCGAAATCGGATTTATTTTTGAGGCAATATAGCTCGGTATGAGCGTCGTAAAAAAGCAGAGCACGAAAGTTGCACCGGAAACGATAAGATAATTATGCCAGTCGATTAAGACCGGCGCTTTGGACATAAAGTATACCGTTTCGGGTAGCGTCACCAGGTCGAACCTGTCCTGCAGTATGCTGAGCAAATATGCCAGCATGTTCCCGGCCAGGATGCCTATGAGTGAAATGTAAATTCCCTGGTAAACAAAAATTGAGACGATCTGCCTGCTCCTTGCGCCAAGAGACTTTAACGTGCCGATTGCGTTTGAGCGCTCGAGCACAATCATCAGAAGTGTTCCAACAATGTTGAAGGCTGCCACAACTACTATGAGTACAAGTGCAATCGGGACGAGCTTTTTCTGAAGGTCAATCCAGGTAAAGATATTCTGGTAGATCTTAAAGATGCTTCTAGCGTAATAAGGGTAGCCGAGATAATAGTTCAGGTTATTTGCTATACTGTCTGCTTTGGTAAAGTCGCTTAATTTAATGTCGTAGCCGTTTACGTTGTCGTTCATGCCGAAGATTTCCTGCGCAATGTGCATATTTATGTAACAGAACTGGTCGTCATATTCGGCAAGGTTGCTTTCGAATATTCCGGCAACCCTGAACTGCTTTATGCTTGGCGGGTTTTCAGGCGACGGGGTGGAAAGCTGCTTTAAGGTAAAAATTGTCACGCGGTCGCCCACTTTGGCAAAAAGTTTGTCTGCGAGCTTTCTTCCCAGTACAATTGGCGGCATATCATCTGCATAGGATATGTCGAACTTCCCGTCAACAATATAGTTCCGGATTTCCGTATTCGTATAACCGGGAAGTATTCCCTTTAACGTAATACCCTCCGTATTATGCTTATGCTTGATGATTGCAAGCCTGAGAGCAAAAGGGGAGACGCCCCTGGAATAAGGCCTGAGCCTGCGCTCCAGCACGGGCAAAATTATATTATAGTCAGGCAGGTTCCTGTTGCTGAAGGAGCTGATCTGCACGTGGGAGTTAATCTGGACGATTTTATCCGAGATGGCTTTTTCAAACCCGTTTATGACTGTAAGCGCAATAATCAGCGTTGCCACGCCTATTGCAATTCCAGTAATGGAAATTACGGAGATGAGTGAAATAAGCCTGGAATTCTTCTTAGAACCCGTAAACCTGTTTGCTATAAAAAAAGAAACTGACATTGAATACTTTATTCCGAAATACTTTATTTCAGCTGGTAGACCGTTTTTGGGTGAACCGCATTAAATTAAACGAAAACAAAAATTATCAATAAATAAATATAAATCCAAAAATATTGAAAAAAATAATTGACTAATGACAAAATAAATCATATTTTAGAAATCTCAATTGCAAACAATGTTGTTCTAAAAATATTGAAACAATTTCGGGGCGTAGCGTAGCCCGGTTCATCGCGCCTGCTTTGGGAGCAGGAGGTCGCAGGTTCGAATCCTGCCGCCCCGACACTAAAGAATAGTACTTGCAATACCCGGTTTGATGTGTAATGAAGATGAAACTAGTTGCAGAACTTAAACATAGGAATCTGATGTTACTTGTGCTTGATTGATTGTTAATTTGTTCTTATGTTTAGTGTATGGAAAATTTGGTTTAGAACTCATCTAAGTCCAACTCCAGAGATCAAATAACGGGAACTTTCTTTGGACGCGCCCGTAGCTCAACTGGATAGAGCATCAGCCTTCTAAGCTGAGGGTTAGTGGTTCGAGTCCACTCGGGCGTACTTCTAAATGGTGAGTGTAGCTCAGTATGGTTAGAGCATCAGATTGTGGCTCTGAGGGTCATGGGTTCGAGTCCCATCACTCACCCGAATATAAAATTTGTTCTTTTGGCCTCATCGTCTAATGGTCAGGACCTCGCCCTTTCACGGCGGTAATAGGGGTTCGAATCCCCTTGAGGTCACAATAAGCCTTAAAAGCCCTGCTTTTAAGGCTTTTGTGTTTTAAAAATATATTCTTCTTTTGCATAAAAAAAAGACCTCCACAAATCTTTCTTTCATGGAGGTCTTTATTTAATACCAGTACATTAGGCTTTTATCATTCATTAAGCATTTTTCGGCGCAAGAAATCTGTTGTAGAGTAAAAGTCCAGCCATAGTAACTACCCCGATCATAGAGAATATCAGCCATAATAGTCCCGGGTTATTCATTTTGTCTACAAAATGAACGTAGAGGCTTGCTCCCAGTATGCCGCCAATTCCGCTGCCAAGAACGCCGTATAAAAAGGAATATCCAAGGTAGAGAGCCTTCTTGTCCTCCGGAGCTATGAGTCCTACGTAGCTTAAATATTTCGGGTGGGCAGTCATTTCGCCCAAAGAGAAAATTACCATTCCTGCAATAAACACCCAGGCGTGAGTGGATATGGAAAGTATGGCCATTCCAATTGTGCCAAGGGCAATGCCCGTAATCATGGTAGGGAGTGCCTTGGTATTGCGGACTATCTTTGAAATTAGTATCTGAAGAAGAATTATTGTGCCTGCATTGATCACCGTAACGTGTTCGGCGTCAAACTTCCAGGTAGGGTTATTCATAAATATTCCTAAAAAGGAGTTCACGGCGGAGTTTACCGGACTCATATCCACGTGCTCCTTAAGATACCAAAGTACGGTATCGAACTGCTGGAAATAAAGTATCCAGAAGCCCGAGTATATCACAATCATTAGTATGAACCTGAAATCCTTCAGGACAAGGAGTATCCCTCCCAGCACCTCCAGGACGGACTTTTTGCTTTTTGGCCTTTCGGGCTCCTTGTAGGCAAAAATATTCAGTATTAAAAGCCAGCCCGTTCCAACAGCAGCCATGAGGAATATGTAGCTCCACGAGATGCTTTTCAGGTACGGAATCAGTACGAGCGGAAATATAAAAGCCCCAAGATTAATTGACCAGTAATAGATCCCAAAACCCAGCGTGGAATTCGACTCGTTTGTGCTCCTTGCAATCGTCCCGGAGATTATAGGCTTAAATGTCCCGGCACCAAGAACCATCATCAAAAGGCTCAGGAATATCAAAGCGTAGCTGTCAACCATGCTTGTAAAGAAATAGCCCAGGCTCATTACAATAAATGCGAACATGAGCGTTATCCTGTAGCCGAAGCGGTCGGCAATTGCGCCCGAGAGTATGGGTAAAAGATAAAGCAGCGGTGTAATTGTACTTTTTATGACACCGACGCTTTCCTTTGAAAAACCCAGACCGCCCTCTGCGGGGCTTAGAACCAGGTAGACCGAGAGGACAGACATAACGCCATAATAAGAGCCCCTCTCAAAAAACTCCATTATTATCACGATCCAGTAGTTCAGGGGAAATAAAGAGAATACCCCCTTCTTTTCAGCCGTATTATTTTCCATAAGTTTCCGTATTTTTTTCTGCAAGATAAACATCTCAAAAGCCTAAAAGCAAGTTCTCAGGCCTCGCGGAATTAATTTGTCGCTCCAGGAGGGCAGTATAACGAGGAATTATTGAGAAAAAATTATTATTTTGCCAATTAAGTTTAAGCCCAGAATTTTTAACAAACCGTGAACATGAAATTGACAGAACAGAGTAAGCCGAAATACCCGCGCATCCTGGCAGAAAATGACACCTACAGGACACCTCAGTTTAAGAAAGAAAAGGTTCTACTGAGCCCTACCTTATCTTTCTTCCCGAGACTTTTTAATATTGTAATAAATTCCGGCAGGCTTGCAAAACAGGGCAAGTACGGACCAGAGGAATGGGTTCAGTCGAGTATTGATATTTTAGATGCGCTTGAAAGTTCTGGCATTAAAATAGAAGTCAGCGGCATGAACTATCTGTCCTCCTTTGAGGGACCGGCAGTTTTTATCTCGAACCACATGAGCACGCTTGAGACAATGATACTGCCTTCCATAATACAGCCCATAAAAGAGGTAACGTTCGTCGTAAAACAGGAACTGATAAATTATCCCTATTTCGGACACATTCTGGGGGCCAGGGATCCAATTGTCGTAGGGCGCAGCAACCCCCGCGAGGACCTCATGCACGTGATGAATGAAGGGTTAAAGTACATAAAAAACGGGCGCTCAATAATTATTTTTCCGCAGAGGACAAGAAGCAGCAGGTTTAATTCCGAACACTTTAACACGCTTGGCGTAAAGCTGGCTAAAAAGGCAGGATGCTATGTGGTTCCGACGGCCCTGGTTACAGATGCCTGGGGTAACGGCAGGATGATTAAGGATATAGGCAGGATTGACCCATCAAAAACAGTGCACTTCAGCTTCGGCAAGCCCTTACAGGTGGAATCCACCGGCGCAAAAGAGCACCTGGCTGTGCTCGACTTTATTAGAGAGAAACTGACTGCCTGGGGCAGAGAAGACTGCATAGAAAAGTAATTTTCAGGAATTATTGCAAAGAGCAAATGGATTATTTATTTTAGCCCTTGGTTTACATTTATTTTTTATAGGGGAATACATGGACTTAATAAAACCCGGTAAGATAAAAAAAGGGGATCTGATTGGTATTATATCCCCGGCTTCAACTCCTGATGATTTAACCAGGGTTGAAAAAGGCGTTAAATATCTCGAAAAACTAGGCTACAACGTCGAAGTCGGTCAGAATGTAGGTCAAAATCACGGCTACCTGGCGGGCAAAGACGATGCAAGGCTGGCAGACCTGCACTACATGTTCCAGAAAAAAGAAGTAAAAGCTATCTTTTGTGTCAGAGGAGGCTATGGTACGCCGCGCCTTCTGGACGGCATAAATTACAGCCTGATTAGGAAAAATCCCAAAATATTTGTCGGCTACAGCGATATTACGGCACTTCAGATGGCTTTTTTGAAAAAGGCCGGTCTGGTTACATTTGCCGGACCAATGCTGGCTGTGGATTTCTGGAACGACGTGAGCCCTTTTACAGAGGAAATGTTCTGGGCTATGGTTACCTCCAGAAAAAAATACGGGAAGATTCAGAACCCGAACTGCGAGAAATTCCAGGTCCTAAGGCCCGGCAACGCTGAAAACCAGCTCATAGGAGGTAATCTTTCTCTTATCTCTGCACTCGTTGGAACGCCTTATCTTCCTTCTTTCAAGGACAAAATACTCATGCTTGAGGAAATTGCCGAACCGCCCTACCGCATAGACAGAATGTTCAGCCAGCTAAAGCTCGCCGGAGCTTTCAAACAGATCAGCGGTATCATACTGGGTAGGTTTGTCGACTGCTATGAGTCGGACCAGTTCAAAAAGACGCTTTCTCTCAACGAGGTAATTGACGATTACTTCGGAGGCTTGGAATTGCCTATAGTATATAATTTCAAACACGGTCATATTAAAGATAACATTACCATGGCTTTCGGCCTGAATTACAAAGTAAACACTTCAAAATGTACGGTTGAGGTGACTGAAAATGCCGTCGAATAGACTGAATTTTCTCCTTGTCCCGAAAAAAAGTATTGGACATAAACAAAACTTCTTTGTAGTTTAATATCACCTTTAATATCAAAAATAGGAGGTCAGTTTGAAAAAAGTTACTTTTTTATTTTTAACTCTATTTCTGGTATCAGCGTTTTATAGTCAAGTCAATGCTCAGTTATTACTGAAAGACAGATTTGATTCTCCTGCTGGTACAAAGTTGATTTCTTCAGGATGGATCCACACGGGTAACGCCACAACGGATACTATTAAGGTTGAGGCAGGCAATCTGACCTATGGATCTTATCCGTATTCAACTACTACAGAAAGCAATATGGTGCTGATTAAGGGAAAAGTTGCTTATGAAGATGTTCATAAAAACTTTACCGACAAAGTTTCCTCAGGAACTGTTTACACTTCTTTCCTCGTGAAAGTTGATACTGCTACAGAGACCGGCGATTATTTCTTCCACTACTGGGCAAATTCAACTATGGCATTCGATGCCAGATTATACGTAAAGGATAATAAAGCAGGTCAATTTACTTTCGGTTTGGGAAAAACAAGTACCCCTACTTATACAACAGCAGCATTTGATTATAAAAAAACATACCTGGTTGTTGTAAAGTATGAAGTTGTAGGAGATACTGCTGGTACAGATGATAAAGTTAGTCTTTTCGTCAATCCAGGAGTAACTGAACCTGCCAGTGCTGATATAGCAGCTACAAACGGCACCTCCGATAAGGATGTGGCCCTTTACGGTGTTGCTTTACGTCAAGGAAGTGGCGCCCCTTACAGGGTATACTTAGATGGCATCAGGTCAGCAACAATGTGGGACTCACTTGATATCTCCAGTGCTATTCCTGTTACCTTCCAGGCTAATATGAAAGTGATGATGAAGGAAGGTAAGTTTAAGGCCGATACCGATAAGATGGTTATACGTGGAAGTTTCCAGACAGATGCCGGTGATACAGGTGACTGGCAGGGCACAAAATTCGAACTCCAGGATCCTGAAAAGGACAGCATCTATGCCCTTACAGTTAACTTTCCTGCGGCAAAAGTAGGTACTACATATCAGTATAAATTGGTTCTGGCTCCTGACGGATGGGAATCTAACCAGCCTAACGCATCCGGCAACAGGGAATTTACTCTTACTGCTCCAAGTATGGTTCTTTATCCGGCGTTCTATAATAACGATTCTGTTGTTACTGCTTCCCAGTATGCCGGACTAAAGTTCAAAATTACCTTTACTGCTGATATCAGTTCAATCTATAACAAGGGTTTCGATCCTGAAAAAGATTCACTCTTAATCCAGGGACTTGACTGGGATGGTTTAGGTACAGCAGTTGTTGGATCCAGAAAACTGACTGAAACACTGATCCCCGGTCAGTTTGAGACCACACTGCAGGTTACAGCATTAGCTGATTCTGTTACATTCAAGTACCGTCTATTCCCGAATGGATCCTTTGGTGATGGTGGCTGGGAACAGATCAACAGGAACAGAGCCATTTACTTCAAGGATTTTGCCGGTGCCGACAGCATGGCTCTGCCGTTACAGACTCCGAAATTCATTATTTTGAAGCCTGGTATTACTAAGGCTATGACTGTTTTGTTCCAGGTTAAGATGGAAGGTGCAAAAAACCAGTATGATGGTTCCGACATTCCTCTTAACGCCCTTCAGTTCGTTGGCGTTAAAGGTGCAGATACGGTTATCGGAGCTTGGCAGGGTAACTGGGTAGTTACTGATACTACAAGCAAGTATATGCTGCCATTGAACGATAAAGGCCAATTCGGCGATAAGGTTGCCGGAGATAATATCTGGTCACGCGAGGTGGTTTACAAGGTCGGAACACCTTCCGGCGAACGTCCGTTCAAATTTGGTGCATGGTATACTGGTGCAGATCAGCACTCCAACAATAATCCGGCAGTTCTTGATAATGAAGCCGGATATGGACAGAATCATACTTTCAATCTTATTGAAACCCCCAACGGAAGAATTGAACTCCTTTCAATTTTCGGCAATACAACCGTTGGCGTAAAGGAAGTAAAGGGAACAAAGCCGACAGAGTATCAGCTTACCCAGAACTATCCGAACCCGTTCAACCCAAGCACCACTATCCGCTACAGCGTGCCAAGGGCCGGATTGGTTAGCCTTAAGATCTATAATACATTAGGTCAGGTAGTAGCTACTCTGGTTAACGCTCAGCAGGAAGTTGGTACTTATTCGGTTAGTTTTGACGCTTCAAAACTTTCAAGCGGTATTTACCTCTACAACCTTACAAGCGGTAGCTTCTCTCAGACAAAAAAGATGCTGCTCGTTAAGTAAGATTATATAAGGTTAGCGTTTCAAAAGCCCTGTTGATTTTTTCAGCAGGGCTTTTTTGTTTTTTCCTTTATACTTCTCTCGTCTGCACATTTCTTTTACGGCCTTTTTATGAAACCTAAAACCCGTTGCTACAAAAACTTAACATCATTTTACCTAAAAATCCATGCGAGCTAAATAATGAAAAAAAAGGAATTTATTTCTCTTTTTTAAGAATAAGCGCCAAAAATTATTTCTTTTTGCACCATATTGCAGAAAAGGCAACTGTGGTATGTTAATTGTTATATATTTTATAATAGTTAAAATTTGAGGTAATTCGTGGAATTTATTAATGAAGCTTTTATCCATTCTTTGATGAACGATAGTTCATTAAGAAATGGCTCTTTGCAGCTTGACATTATCGGAAAGGCTAAAGAGGCTAAGGGGCTTTCTCTTAAAGATAGTGCCGCATTACTAAATGTTACCTCCAGGGATATTCTCGAAGAACTGTTTAATGCAGCAAAGGAAGTAAAAGAAAAGATTTTCGGCAAAAGACTGGTGGTCTTTGCTCCCCTTTATATTACAAATTCATGCGTAAACAACTGCCTTTATTGCACCTTCAGACGCGACAACAAGGATCTGAAGAGAAAAAGCCTTACGCTGGAGGAGATAGAGGAAGAAACCTGTCTCATGGTTCAGCAGGGACAAAAAAGGCTGCTCCTGGTTGCAGGAGAACATCCTAAGAATGCAGCCCTGGAATTTATTGGCAAAGCCGTTGAAAAAATTTATAGCGTGAAAGTAAATGAGGGCAACATTAGACGAGTTGATTTAAATTCGGCCCCGATGTCCGTTAGTAACTTTAAGACGTTAAAAAATTTTGGTATTGGAACTTACCACTGCTTCCAGGAAACATATGATTACAATACTTACAGCCTGATGCACCCGGACGGGCCTAAAAGTGACTATGCCTGGAGGCTATACGCCATGGACAGGGCTCTTCAGGCCGGCATTGAGGACGTAGGCATTGGCTCGCTTTTTGGTCTTACGGATTACAGGTTTGAAGCGCTTGGGCTTTTAAGCCATGCCCTGAACCTGGATGAAAGATACGGGCTTGGGCCCCACACAATTTCTGTCCCGAGGATCCTTCCGGCATTAAATGCTCAGCCTGAATTCAATTCACCGCACGCGGTTGATGACGCTGCATTTAAGAAGCTCGTTGCTGTCTTGCGTCTTGCAGTTCCATATACGGGCATACTCCTTTCCACGAGGGAAAATGCTGAGTTCAGGCGGGAACTCCTTAACGTCGGTGTCTCACAGATCGGGACCGGCAGCCGGACATCTCTCTACACAGGGCAGATTTCCGCAGAAGGTGACCAAAGGTCGCTTGATGAGGTGGTAATGGATTTGCTTAAGCTCGGCTTTTTACCAAGCTTCTGCACTGCATGCTGCCGCTCCGAAAGAACGGGCGACAGGTTCATGGAACTTGCCAAAGCGGGCAGTATCGGGAGGCTTTGCCTGTCCAATTCCGTTTCCTCACTGAAGGAATATTTGCTCGATTATGCTTCTGAAAAGACAAAGCTTGCGGGCGAAGATTTGCTCAATGCCCGGCTTGGGGCGGAAAATTCGGGTTTTCTTAGTGAAGTTATTAAAATGCTTGAAAGAGTAACTGATGGCGAAAGGGACGTCTACGTTTAAGACATCAAAATGAAACTGGATCACATATTAAATAAGAAGGATTTATCTAAAGAGGAGATTGTTTACCTCCTGGAGCTTTCAGACTTCAGAAACACGCGAAGGCTTTTTGATATGGCCGATGAGGTAAGAAAAACCTACTGCGGCGATGAGGTCCACTTAAGAGGCATTATAGAATTCTCGAACTACTGCGAACAGGACTGCTTGTACTGCGGCCTGAGGCGCAGTAATGCCAAAATTGAAAGATACAGAATGAGTGCCGATGAAATAATTGAAACGGCAAAACTGATCTCAAACCTGGGAATCCGTACCATTGTCCTTCAGTCCGGTGAAGACAACGCTTTTGACGTCGACAAGATTGCATACATAATTTACTTCATCAAGCAGAACTGCGACATTGCAATAACCTTAAGCCTCGGAGAAAGAAACTTCGAGGAGTATAAAACATGGCGCTATGCGGGAGCCGACAGGTACCTGTTAAAGCATGAAACCGCAAACCCAAGGCTTTATTCATTGTATCACCAGAAGCAGAAAATTCAAAACAGGATTGAACACCTGAATTTCCTGAAATCAATCGGCTATCAGATTGGAAGCGGCAACCTCATTGGCCTTCCGGGCCAGAGGGTTGAAGACATTGCAGACGACCTTCTGCTCTGCCGGGAGCTGGACGTCGACATGGCATCCTTCAGCCCATTCGTACCGGCACCCAATACACCCTACAGAAATAAACCTGTCGGAAGCGTGGAACTGACGCTTAAGACCATTGCAGTAAGCCGTATACTGATGAAAAACACGTATATTCCGGCAACAACTGCCATCGCTACAATTGATTCCCTGGGCAGGGAAAAGGCCCTCAGGGTTGGAGCAAACGTCATTATGCCAAATTTCACCCCAAAGCCATACCGTGACAAGTACTGCATTTATCCGAATAAGCAGTACATTGTGGATGATCCATTAAACAGCGCTTCCTCAATTCTTCATGTCATCAGCTCCATGGGAAGAAAAGTCTCTTCTTCAAGGGGAGATTCCATGAAACATGCGGCAGATTTGTCTAAAATCATCTGATTTATTATTATATTTATATCCTGTCTTTTTATTACATTAGATTATTCACAACCAATCGGAAACGAAATGAATAGATACTTCGTGATCTTCTGTTCTATTGTTTTATCCGGATTATTATTGACCGGGTGCTCAAAGAAAAGCGAGCAGGAGCTTTATAACGCCGGAGTAAAGAACCTCCAGGAAGGGAAGTATACGGAAGCAATTGATAACTATGAAAGCCTCGTCAAGGATTACCCCGAAAGCCCAAGGGCTCCAAAAGTTTTATTTGAAATCGGGAAACTTTATCAGGGTAAAGCTGTTAAAAATATATCCGCAACTGAAAGTCTGAAAAAAGCAGTTGAGTATTATCACAGGATATTCAAGGAATATCCCAAAAGTGCCGAGGCTCCAAGCTCTCTTTTTATGACAGGTTTTATTCAGGCCAATGAGCTGCACGACTTTAATGCCGCAACAGCTTCTCTCAAACAGTTTTTGGCCAGCTACCCGAGCCATGAAATGGCTTCTTCTGCCCAGGCTGAGCTGGATAACATGGGACTCAGTCCGGATGAAATATTAAAAAAGAATCTTGAGGCAAAAAAATAGTGGCTGAATCTTCTCACCAGGACTTTAGAAAATTCCTGCACCCGTCGGTTGTATCAAAACTGAATTCACTGGAACTTAAGGCACGCCTTGTCGTTGAAGGCTTTATGGTTGGACTGCACAGGAGCCCTTATCATGGCTTCAGCGTCGAATTCAGCGAGCACAGACCTTATATGCAGGGCGACAGCCTGAAGAGTGTCGACTGGAAGGCTTACGCAAAGACGGAAAAGTACTACATAAAGCAGTATGAAGAGGAAACAAACCTTGTAAGCCACATCATTCTGGACGTAAGCCGCTCAATGGATTTCGCATACGGCAATAATATAAAAAAGCTGGAGTATGGGTCCATTCTTGCCGCCAGCCTTATGTACCTGATGATCCGCCAGCAGGACGCGGCAGGACTTGCACTTTATTCCGACAAGGTGGAAACATTCATGGCCCCAAAATCCAGCAGGATATACCTTACGGAACTTCTTAAAGCCCTTGCCTCGGTAAAGCCTTCAAGCAAGACCAGAACGGCAAACTGCCTTAACTACCTGGCTGAAAAAGTAAAAAGAAGAGGCCTGGTAATAATTATTTCCGATTTCTTTGATGACGTCAACTCAATATTAACGGCGTTAAAACACTTCAGGTACAAGAAAAACGAAGTAGTGGTCTTCCAGGTGCTTGATCCCATGGAAATGAGCTTTGCTTTCGGGCGTGATGCAGCCTTTAAGGATATGGAAACCCAGGAGGAAATGATCACTCAGCCATTCCAGATCCAGAAGGCGTATCAGAAGGCAATGAGTGAATATATTGAAAGAATAAAGGAAGAATGCCTGAATTCAGGTATAGAATATAACCTACTGGATACATCCGTACCCTTCGACAAGGCTCTCTTCAGCTATTTCAGGAAAAGGGCAATGCTGCACTGAACTTCCACATCCATTAATGCCACCGCCCCCGCAGTCAGAAAGCAAAGGAAACCCTGGGCACTAGTTTCCGGTCACATAAGGGAAATTATTTGATAAATCCTTTCTGAACAGAAATTTTGACAGCATTGCATCATACTCCAGGCGATCGTAGAAAAGTACGTAGGCACCAAAGAGCATAGATTTTGCGTCATAGCCCAGAAGCCTCAGGTATGCGGCAGCAGACGCGCTGTATTGCCCGTTATAGCAGTAAATGGCAATTTTCTTGTTCGTGGGCAGCGTCTGCAGGTAATTGTTGCTCTTTAGGGAGGAATGAGGATCATATAAGACTGCTCCTTTCGGATGCCCGAGCCCGGAATAGGGGTTATAGCGGCCAAGCGCCATGTAAAGGTTAGCAGAGCCGTAACAGATCAGGTAATAATTACTTAGATAGTCTTCATTAAACAGTTGATCTTCTGTAATTACTGGGCCTGAGTCTGAATAATTTACCGTGGGCAGATCCTCATTAAAGCCTTGAAGGAGCAGGTCTGAAATCCTTTCTTCGACCTTGTCTTTTATGTTTTTCGACTTTGTTCTGAAGCTGACTAAAGGAAGAGAAGTCATTGAATTCATATTAGTCACTTCATTCGTGTAGGATCTCATGAGCACGGAATTTTTCAGGTGGTCTTTCCATGCTGCGGCAAAGTCGTCATTCCATGAGGCCATTCCGAAATTAAGGGAATAGATGTTACTTAACCCATATAGCCTTAAAAGAGTGACATAGTAAGAGGAAGACTGACCTGTCTTGCTTACAAGTACAACTTTCGAATATTTATCCATATTGTTCTGCTTAAAATATGCCCAAAGGTCCCGGGGCAGTATGCTTATGGCCCCATTGATGTGTCCGGAACGGAATGAAGCTGAATCCCTTACGTCCAGGATCAGATAATTCTGAAGGTTGGAATTTACCTCATCTGCCTCAATGAGCGCAGGGCAGTCCATGGAGTTGAAAAAGTCTCCCTGGGATTCAAAATACGTGAGCATTTGAGAGGCGTTATCCATGGAACCATTAAATTCCGGGATAACGTTGCTTTCCAGGCATCCCTGAAGGATGAGCATAATGGATGTAAGCAAAATACTGATGATTTTTTTTATTTTCATTCCTCATGCCTGCAAAAGGTTAGTTGGGTCTAATGAGTTTTCCGGCGGCGTTGCCAATGAAAAGGCCGATAACATCATTGCCGTAGACATTCCAGATTATATTGCTGCCCCCTTGTGTAAATGAATTATGCACCTGCTGGTTATTGGCTCTTGTCTTAAAGTAATCGTAAAAACTTTTGTCAAAAGCAAAAACCTTTACGTATGTTCTTTTTGCGTAAAGATCGGTCCTGTACTCCTCCGGTATATCAGTAGTTCTCAAGGAAACTGATGATGGAGGCAGTGAAGGCGCACCGTAGACTTCAAAAAAGTCGGCAGAAAGTCCTGAAATTCTAAATTCATTGGCCCCCGTAATAAACCAGGCAGCGCCATAGGTTTCGTTTCCTTTGGGATTTATTTTGGCCTCGACATATTTTCCATCTACAATTAATGCACCTGTAACTTCAGGCACGCCGGGAACCCTGGTTATAGCATAAATACTTTTTCCCTCCCAGTCGGCAAAAAGCTCGTATGTGGTCTCAGGCTCAACATATAATTTGTTGCCGGGCTTATAAACGCCGTTTTTGTCGTAAATAAGGGGTATAACCTGTATTCCATTTATCTTAAGATAAGCCGTTACATCCTTAAGTTCTGCTTTTTTGATGTCGTAAGGCTCATTTAAGGGTAGAGTCCTGGTAAACGTTACGCCGTTAAAGAGAGAATCTTTTTCCAGGGAGGCAAATACAACGGTTTTTTCCTTAAATATGCTGTCGGGCTCAAGAGTCTCTGTCTGCTCGCATCCGCAGGAAATAAAAGCGCTCAGGCTTAAGAGTAATGCAATTGCAAAGACTTTTATGATCTTAATTTTCATGATATTTCCAGCAACTTTTGATTAAAATTTCATCGTAATTCCCACAGTCGGCATAAAAGGGAAAATTGTGAGCGAATAGAACTTGGGTAAAGATACCGTCCCGTCAGGCGTCGGCTTCTGTACTTCAGAGGCGTAGTACGCAAAGGGATTATGCCTGTTATATACGTTATAAACGTTAAGATAAGTCTCCAGCTGCAGGCTGTTAAAGAAAAACTTATACGTAAGGTTCAAATCGAGCTTATGGTAGGCCGGCAGCTTATAAGCATTCCTTTTGGTGTAATCGAACTGGACCCTTTCATTGGGATCAAGGTCTATGTTACCAATCTGGTACTGGCCAATGGGAAGCGTATAGCCCTGCCCGGTTGCATAAGTCCAGGTCATCCCAAGGCTTAAAAATTCAGTTAATCTATAGGTTGCAATTACAGAGATGTCATGCCTTCTGTCGAACCTGGGATAGAAGACCTGTCCGGCGTTTAATTCATCGAATTTCCTCCTGGACCAGGAGAGTGTATATCCGACCCAGCCGGAAAAATCCCCGGAGAGCTTATTGAGGAAAAGCTCCAGGCCATAGGCTTCGCCGCTGCCCTTTGTCAGCAGGTCAACAACCGAAG
Source organism: Ignavibacteria bacterium (assembly GCA_025612245.1). Classification (GTDB taxonomy): domain Bacteria; phylum Bacteroidota; class Ignavibacteria; order Ignavibacteriales; family SURF-24; genus JAAXKN01. The sequence continues at coordinate 219,272 of JAAXKQ010000001.1, read as the reverse complement.
TCTGTGGGTTATAACGCGCGTTATCCTTAAACTCATAAAGGTTTTTCATGTCCTTGTAGTAGCCCTCAACCGAAAAGAAGTATTCTTTGTCGCTGAAATAGGAATCAAGTCCCATTACATACTGCCTTGAGGCAGAGGGCTCAATTTTGTCTGTCGATGGATACCACAGGTCCGTAGGAAGGGAAATGTCGTTTCTTACAATAAGGTGCAGAAACTGATTAGTCACCGAGAATGCACCTTTTATTGAGGCCTCATCCGTCAGGCTGTATAGTGCCGAAAACCGAGGCTCAAGGTTCAGTTTTTTTTGCGCGTTAAAAAAATAAAGCCTCAGACCCGGGCTTACTTTTAGGCGCGAAGTTACCTGAAACTCGCTCTGGAGGTAAGTTGCAGCCTCGTAATTGGTGATATCCTTTTCGTTTCCATAGCTTCTTTCTATAAGTAAGCTGTAAACGTCACTATAAGTAAGTTTGTAATTATGCAGCGAAATTTCCATGCCCAGCTTCCCGGGGTTATTGCCCGCCAGGTAAAATTCCACGTCTTTTCTGAGTACAAGGTCCACCAGATCCGAAACTGAATAGTAGTCGGACGAAGTTACCCTGCTGGTAGTGTCGTCGAGAATGGACTTAAAGCTATAGTTGACATAGCTCAAGGATGTATTGGAAAAGCGTGAATTCGACAATACCTGCGACCAGTTCAGGCTGGCAATTGCATTCTGCCACTGTATGTCGTAGCTAACCTGATTGCCTGGTGAGCTATAGATCTTGTCGCTGCTTAAAAGGGCGCTGAAAGAGACGAAGTCATTTTTTGAAACGTCAAAGGAGAACTTGGAATTCAGGTCATAGAAGTTGTATCTGGGTGCCATTCCGTTTTTATCGGTCAATTTCTGGAAGGCGTCATAGTACATTTTCCGTCCTGATAGTATGTATGTGGAGTTTTCGTTCATTGGTCCTTCAAGCGTCATGTGCGAATTTATTAGTCCAAGACCCAGAATGCCCTTGTGCCTTTCCTTAGATCCGCTCCTAAGCTTGATGTCCAGCACGCTTGAAAGCCTTCCGCCGTACTCGGCAGGGAATGCGCCCTTGATGAGCTTAACGCTCTGGAGTGCATCGGAATTAAAAGTGCTGGCAAAATTGCCGAGGTGAGAAGGGTTATATACAATAACGCCGTCAAGAAGCGTAAGCGTCTGGTCGGGACTTCCCCCCCTTACGTAAAGTCCCGTCGAAAGCTCATTATTCTGCGTAAGTCCGGGCAAAAGCTGAAGCGACCTGAAAAGGTCCACTTCACCGCTCAGTGAAGGCAGCTGGCTTAAGAGCTCCGGGGAAACCTCAACAGAGCTTACGACTCCAACATCACTTTTCCTCCCCTTTACAACAACCTCCTGGAGCCTGATATCCTGCGATTCAAGTTCAAGGTCCAGCCTTAAAAAGGGGGTCTTACCCGAAAGCCTGAGCTCTCTGGTCAAGGTTTTATACCCAAGCCGGCGCACAATGAGTATGAAATTGCCCGAAGGGAGTTCCGGAACGGCAAAATAACCGTACTGGTTTGAATTTATACCCTTTAAGGGAGGCCCCTGAATGCTCAGGCTGTCGCGGTAGATAAGAATGCTCGTGCCCGAAAGGAATTCGCCTGTCGCCTGGTCCTTTATAAAGCCTGAAACCGAGTAGTATGTAAAAGCCTCCTGGGCAAAGAGCTCTCCTGAAGCTTCCAGGAAAAGAAGTAGAACGAGAATTGAAAAGGAGTTTTTAATTTTCAGCGTCATTTTTAAGGCAAGTCCTCTTTTTCAACAATTACATTTAATTAAAAGGGCACTTTCTGCAAATATCTATGTTGAAAAGCACGGTGAAAATTTAATTGGTCAAAAATTTAATTGGGCGATAAAAATAATAAAAGAGAGTCCGTCTTGAAATTAGTAAAAAGTTTTTAAATTACAAATGGATTATTAAATATTGCTTATTCATGGAACATTTCATATTAGGAAGGAAAAAGGACGGCAGAGAAGCATCTCTCTATCTGCCGTCCGGAAATTTTTAAGAAGAAACATGGGCTTAGAAAAAGCTTTTTATCTCGCCAAAATACTTGTCGATATATCGTTCTGCTTCTTCAAGGCTTTTTGCCTCTGTAACGCACCTTATTATGGGCTCTGTGTTGGACTTTCTGAAATGCACCCAATGGTCAGGGAAATCTATTCTCAAGCCGTCTTCGGTATTAATCTTTTCATCGGAATATTTATCCACGAGTATTTTTATTATGTCTTCAGGGTCTTTGCCGCCCAGCTCAATTTTTCTTTTTGCTATAAAATACCTGGGTAAAGCTTTCTTGAGGTCGCTTATGCTGCCCTGAAATTCGAGCAGGTGCTGAAGTGTAATTGCCACGCCTACCAATGCATCGCGCCCAAAGTGAAGAGCCGGATAAATTACTCCGCCGCTTCCTTCGCCGCCAATAACGGCATTTACTTCCTTCATCTTCTTTACCACGTTTGCCTCACCGACAGGGGAGCGGAATACTTTACAGCCGGCCTGTGAAGCTACGTCGTCAACAGCCCTTGTAGTGGAAAGGTTAACCGCAACGTTGCCTTTTTCCTTCGAAAGCACAAACCTTACTGCCTGTGTAATAGTATTTTCCTCACCGAAAGGTTCTCCCTGATCGGTAATTAAAACCAGCCGGTCCACGTCAGGGTCAACAACAACGCCAAGGTCGGCACCAGAATCTTTTACGGCCTTCATGGTTGCCGTCAGGTTCTCCGGCAGTGGTTCAGGCAGGCGCGGGAAGATGCCTGTCTTCTCACAGTTCATCTCAATCACCTCGCAGCCTAAGTCCCTTAGCATCTGCGGAATTACGTAAACACCTGCCCCGTTGACACAGTCGGCCAGGACTTTGAACTTTCTTTTTCTTATTGCTTCAACATCTATATGCTTTAGGTTAAGGACGTCATGGAGATGCTTTTTTAGTCCTTCATCATAATATGTAATTTTACCGATCTTGTCCCAGCGGGGATATACATTTTTTCCGCTGAGAAGGATTTTCTGAAGCTCAAGGTTCTCTTCCGGAGTCATGAACTGTCCGGTGGAGTTTAGGAGCTTCAGGGCGTTCCATTCGTTTGGGTTATGGCTGGCAGAAATGGCAATTCCACCGGCTGCTTTAAGCGTTTTAACTGTATATTGCACCGTTGGTGTAGGACATATTCCAATATCTATTACATCGTTGCCCTTGGCCGAAAGAGTCCCGTTGACGATATTTCTTACCATTTCACCCGAAATTCTTGCATCACGGCCTACGACTATCTTACCATTACCGCAAAAATCTGCATAAGCAGAAGTATACTTCACTAGAACCTCAGGTTCAAGCCCGTCTCCAATTATACCTCTGATTCCAGAAATACTTACCATTAAGGTAGGCATTTTTCCTCCTTTATTCGAATCTGATTTTAATACTACTTAGTACCGATAAAAAAAGAATTGAATATAACTTTATATACCGCTGAAGTGTATTTTATAAAATATTAAATAATAAATGCAAAATTAAAAATTTTTATCCAAATAGAAATTATTTTTATCTTTCTTTATGCGCCCTAAGGCAAATTATTTTATCATTTTATGCTGAAAATGAGCATGTGGATACTTCTGATTACCATTATACCTTTCGTTGACGCCTTCGGCAACCTTTTCAATAAAAGATCTTCCCTTGTGGGAGTAAAGCCTGTTCTCATCTCGTGGGCTAACAACGTCGTTGTAGTTGTGCTGGTAATCCTCCTTTCGGGTTTTATTCATTTTAAGCTTACAGCGTCTTATTTTATGGCTCTCAGCGTAACAGGGACAATAAACATACTTGCCACAATACTTTACATGAATGCGGTTTCAAAAGGGGATATCTCAGAAGTAATTCCGATGCTGAGCTTCACACCATTGTTCATGCTAATAACTTCACCCGTAATTGTAGGCGAATTCCCAAAACCCGGGGGTATAGCTGGAATCCTACTTGTCGTTACCGGCTCCTACCTATTGAACATTAACCTCAGGAAAAGAAACTTCATTGACCCGGTAAAAGCCTTATTCCGGAATGCCGGCACCAGGATGATGCTTTTCGTATCCTTTCTGTACAGCATTACCTCAAACTTCGACAAGCTTGCCGTAAACAGCTCTTCGCCGCTTCAGCACCTGCTTTTCTTAAACCTGTACGTTTTCTTGGGCGTTACGCTTGTAGTAATTATGAGAAAAAGCTTTGACCTGGAGCAGATAATCAAGGGACGCAAGAGCCTTTTCATGCTGAGCCTGTTGAACCTGCTGGGAAGCCTTCTTTTCCTCTTGGCTATCACGTATACTTATGTAGCATACGTAATTGCCCTGAAAAGGACTTCCGGAATGCTGAGCGTCCTGATGGGGCATTTTTTTCTGGCTGAGGCTAACGTAAGAGAAAGGCTTTTGGGTGCATTCATCATGTTCATGGGCGTTCTGCTCATTCTTTTGGGCTGATACCCCACCCCGGGGTATTATTTTCAATTGACCCGTTCTTCCTCTTTTTAGATTAGCATGTTTTATTTATATTAAATAAATAACTAGGAAAGGCGATATGGCAAAAAAGTATGACGTTGCCGTCTTGGGCGGGGGTCCAGGAGGCTATGTGGCTGCAATAAGAGCCTCACAATTGGGACTTAAGACGGTGGTAATCGACAAGGATAACCTGGGGGGCATATGCCTTAACTGGGGCTGCATTCCGACAAAAGCGCTCTTAAAAAACGTTGAGGTGCTGGAAAAGCTAAAGCACGCCGCAGACTTCGGCATCAGGGTTGACGGCTATTCAGTTGACTTCGCTAAAATCATAAAAAGAAGCCGCGACATAGCAGACCGCATTTCAAAGAACGTGGAATACCTGATGAAGAAAAACAAGATAGACCGCCTCAGGGGATTCGGCCGCCTTACGGCCAATGACAGGCTTATTGTCGCAACCGATGCAGGCAAAACAGAAGAAGAAATTGAAGCCGGAAAGATCATTATTGCTACCGGCGCAAGGCCGCGCGAATTGCCGCAGATTCCTATTGACAGGGAATACATCATCACCAGCACCGAGGCCATGTCGTTAAAAAGCCAGCCCAAGGAAATGATCATAATCGGGGCCGGAGCCATAGGAATTGAGTTTGCATATTTTTATAATGCTCTTGGCACAAAGGTTACGGTTGTGGAAGTAATGGATAACATACTTCCCATTGAGGATACCGAGATAAGCCAGGCGCTGCAAAAGGAGATGAAAAAGCAGGGAATTACATTTTTTACCAGCACTATGGTTGAAAAAGCAGAAGTCAGGGACGGGAAAGTTGAAGTACAGGTTAAGTCCAGGCAGGATGAAGTCCAGGTCCTCAGGGCAGACCTGGCCCTAAGCGCAATTGGTGTTACGGGGAACGTCGAAGGCTTCGGGCTTGAAGAGCTTGGAGTTGAGCTTTACGCCAGGCATATCAAGGTGGATAAATCCACTTACGAGACCAGTGTAAAGGGGATCTTTGCAATTGGCGACGTCATAGGACCTCCCTGGCTGGCGCACGTGGCCTCGGCCGAGGGAATTTACTGCATAGAAAAGATAAAGGGGCTCAATCCTCCCTTAATTGACTACGATTCCATACCAGGCTGTACTTACTGCCAGCCCCAGGTGGCAAGCGTGGGCCTGACGGAAAGGAAGGCAAAAGAAAATGGCTATGAGTTAAAAATCGGGAAGTTCCCGTTTATGGCTAGCGGCAAAGCCTTTGCCATCGGGGAGCGCGAGGGCTTCGTTAAAGTGATCTTTGACGCAAAGTACGGCGAGCTTTTAGGAGCACACATAATTGGACCCGAGGCAACGGAGCTCATAGCGGAATTTACGCTTGCAAAAACAATGGAAGCAACGTACGAATCTATTATAAAAACCGTTCACGCACATCCGACACTCTCCGAGGCCGTTGCCGAAGCCTCGGCGGGCGCCTACGAAGGAGCTATACATATATGAGAGAACTTGATTACTACGACCTGGGACTTATGGATTACAGCAAGGCCTGGGAACTTCAAAGAAAGACGTTTGAGCTGAGAAGAAATAAGGACATTCCGGATACGCTCTACATGCTGGAACATCCGCATACATACACTTTGGGGAAAGTCGCCGACAGGAAAAACCTCATCGGCTCCGAAGAATACCTGAGGGAAAACGCCATTTCCGTCTACGACATCGACCGCGGCGGAGATATCACCTACCACGGGCCGGGACAGATTGTGGGCTACCCGATTCTCGACCTTTCGGAATGGAAACAGGATACGCACCTTTATCTTCGCAGCATTGAACAGGTCATAATTCTTACCTGCCGGGACTACGGCCTTGATGCTGGCAGGATTGAAAAACTCACAGGCGTGTGGATTGAGGAAAGAAAGATTGCAGCAATTGGAATAAAAGTAAGCCGCTGGATTACAATGCACGGCTTTGCCTTTAACGTCAATACTGACCTTTCGCTCTTTAAGGGGATCATACCATGCGGCATTACCGATAAGAGCGTTACCTCGCTTTCAATGGAGCTGGGAGGGAAAGTTGATTTGGGCGCGGTAAAGGAGAGGCTTTTGGAAAACTTTAAGAAGGTTTTTGGCTATGAAACTATCAGGATAAGCCAGGCTAATTACCATCCCTTCCGGGAAGAGGGTTTGTCTTAGGGCTTTTGTGTTTTGTATATTGTTCACTGGAGGCGGAACTGGCAGAGCCACAGACTATTTACGGAACACAGAATAACGGTTTGTCTTGAAACTTTGCGCAATATATGTTCATGTGTTTGCAATAATGCTAAAGAGAGAAAAGAGGGAGCGATGACTAAAAAAGACGTCATAGTAGCTGATAATTCGATAGAAACTGAAAACAAGGCGGAAACACCTACCGGGAGAACCGACTCGTTCGGGGGCCTGACAAAAAATGAGCTCATGAATGCGCTCAGGCTTATGTACATGTCCCGCCAGATTGACTTAAAATCGATGACTTTACTCAAGCAGGGAAAGTCGTTTTTCCACATTGCCGCCGCCGGGCATGAGGCGGTTCAGGTTGCGTGCGGCCTTGCGATGAAAAAAGGGGTGGACTGGGCGTTCCCATACTACCGCGACCTGGCATTTTCGCTTGCCGTGGGGATTAAACCCGAAGAGGTTTTTCTTGCCATGCTTGCCAAGGCAGACGACCCGATGACAGGCGGAAGACAGATGCCCTGCCACTGGGGACACAAGCAGTTCAACATCCCCACGCAGTCAAGCCCAACGGGAACACAGTTCCTTCAGGCCGTAGGGACTGCCCTTTCGGGAGTACGCAGGGGGACCGGCGCTGTAGTCTATGTAAGCAGCGGTGAGGGCACCACAAGCCAGGGCGAATTCCATGAAGCCGTCAACTGGGCAAGCCGCGAAAAGCTGCCCGTGGTCTTTGTAATTGAAAATAACGGCTATGCAATCAGCGTCCCTGTAAGCCAGCAGTCGGCTGGCAAGGATTCCTCAATTGCCGAGATGATGAAAGGCTATGAAAACCTCCTCAGGCTGAAGGTCAACGGCACAGATTTCCTGGCCATGCACGCTGCGGCACAAACGGCATTTAAGTACGCAAGACAGTCCAAAGGTCCCGCTCTTATTGAAGCCGAGTGCGTCAGGCTCCTTTCGCACTCATCTTCCGACGACCAGAAAAAGTACAGGCCCATGGAAGAAATAGAAGCCGATACCCGGAAATGCCCGGTGGAAAACTTCTCCCAGTTCCTCATTAAAAGAGGCGTTTTGACGGAACTTGCGTACAACGAGCTGAAAAAAGAGGTCAATAACCACATCGAGGAGGCGGCAAGCTGGGCAATGAGCCGACCCGACCCGAAGCCTGAGACTGCAAGGCTTTACGTCTACGATGAAAGCGGTAAAAAAGACCGCCTTGAGTATGAAAAGACAAAGCCCGACGGCAAACCCGTCGTTATGGTGGATGCCATCAACCACGCACTGCGCGAAGAAATGGAAAGGAACGATAAAATCTATCTTTTCGGGGAGGATGTTGCGGATAAAAAAGGAGGAGTTTTTACTGCAACCAAAGGGCTTTCGACGCAGTTCGGGACAGAAAGGGTCTTTAACTCGCCCCTTGCCGAGGCAAGCATTGTTGGGGTGGCAATAGGCATGGCTTTGACAGGCTTAAAACCCGTTGTTGAGATCCAGTTCGGGGATTATATCTGGCCGGCATTCATGCAGTTCAGGGATGAAATGGTCACTTACCGCTACCGATCGAACAATTTCTGGGAAGCACCCGTTGTAACCAGGGTTGCCGTAGGAGGCTTTATTCATGGCGGGCTTTACCACAGTCAGAACATTGAAGGCTTCTTTGCTCACATGCCGGGACTTTTTATAGCTTATCCATCCAACGCAGCAGATGCCAAGGGACTTCTTAAGACCGCATTGAGGCTCAACGACCCGGTGCTTTTCCTTGAGCACAAAGGACTCTACCGCCAGAGCTATTCAACTTCACCTGAACCCGATGCAAACTACCTTTTGCCTTTCGGGAAGGCCAGGACTCTCAAAGAGGGCAGAGACATTAGCATCATTACTTATGGGGCAATGGTGCACGAATCCAATTTTGCTGCTTCCAAGCTGGAAACTGAGGGCTATTCGGTTGAAATTATTGACATCAGGACAATTAACCCGCTGGATGAAAAGGCAGTTTTTGAATCCGTCAGGAAAACCGGCAAAGCCGTAGTTGTCCACGAGGACATGCTTACAGGCGGCTTCGGCGCCGAAATTGCGACCAGAATTGCCGATGAATGCTTCCGCTACCTGGACGGTCCCGTAAAAAGGATTGCCGCACTGGATACGCACGTGCCTTATCACCCGAACCTGGAGAATTACGTGCTTCCTACAAGAGAAAGAATTTACAGGTCGATGAAAGAAATTCTGGCTTATTGAATCTGGCAGGTCTCTAAGGGCAGGAGTCCTCATAAAAAGAGGGTCCTTTATTTGCTGATTACATTTTAACAAGAGGGATGAAATGAAAATTGACGTTGTTATGCCCAAAATGGGGGAGAGTGTCAACGAGGGAACAATTATAAAGTGGCATAAAAAACCGGGTGATGCGGTCAAAAAAGACGAGATTATCTTTGAGATCAGCACCGACAAGGTTGATACCGAAATCCCCTCCCCGGCAGACGGTATACTTTCGGAAATCAGGGTCTTTGAACAGGAAACCGTTCAGACGGATACAGTGGTGGCAGTAATTGAAACCGAAGCCTCAAAGGCCAGTGTTTCATCCGGAGGAGGGGCACAGCAATCCCTTAGCGGGTCTTCAGGAGAAAGGAGTGCCGAGGCTCCCGGGAGGCGCAAGGTTGATGAGGCAGAGACACCTTCTACAACACAACTTGGAGGCGACATAATAGACATCCCCATGCCTAAGATGGGTGAATCCGTCATGGAAGGAACCATAATAAAGTGGCATAAAAAGCCGGGGGAGACCGTAAAAAAAGACGAGACCCTTTTTGAGATTAGTACCGATAAAGTAGATACGGAAATTCCATCTCCTGAAAGCGGCACTCTTCTTGAAATTCTTGTTCAGGAACAGGAAACGGTCACCGTGGGCACCATTGTAGCAAAGATCTCGGCTTCCACGGGAGTAAAAAGAAAAGAAGAAAGGGTTGAAGAACCCGTGGTGGAAGAAAGAATAAATAAGGAAATCCCTTCTCCGGGCCCGCTTATAGGGGAGACCGTAAAAGAAGCCGGAACACTGGTTGAATACTACAAAGAGCCTCCTGCTGAAAGACCCGCCGAAGGCCTGAGGCCGCCGACCGGGACTTTGCCATCTTCCTCCGGCGGAAGGTTTTATTCGCCCCTTGTACTTAACATTGCGCAGAAAGAAAACGTAAGTTTTGACGAATTAAACGGCCTCAAAGGCACCGGACTTGAAGGCCGCGTGACGAAAAAAGACATACTGGATTACATAGCCTCACGGCATCAACCCCGGCAGGCCAAAGCTGAAGAGGCTTTCAGTCCCCGTGAAGTCAGGCAGGAGCCGCATCAGGCATATTACTCCATGACACTTGAGGAAAGGCAGGCTGTAAAAAAAACAGAGCCCGCAGGAGCAAAAGTGCCTTCAGAAAGGCCCTCTTCAGAGAAAAACACCGAAATTATTCCAATGGATAACATACGGCAGAAAGTCATGTCCCATATGGTCAAAAGCCGTGATACCTCGGTGCATGTTACAGCTGTTCTGGAGGTGGACGTGACGAAAATCCACAATTTTATCAAAAACAATAAAGATAATTTTCTAAAGAGAGAAAATATAAAACTGACCTACATGGCATTTATTGCTTATGCATGCATTAAAGCATTAAAACAGTATCCGTACCTGAATTCCACGGTTGATGGCACTAATATTGTATTAAAGAAGTTCATTAACCTCGGTTTTGCCGTTGCCGTAGAACCAAACGGGTTAATAGTTCCTAATATAAAAAATGCTGATGAAAAGAATATAACCGGACTTGCCAGGGCAATTGCAGAGTTGAGCAATAAGGCCAGGACCAAAAAACTTACTCCGGATGACATATCCTCAGGAACTTTCAGCATAACCAACTATGGCGTTTTTGGAACGCTTTTCGGTACGCCAATTATCAATCAACCGGAAGTTGCTATTCTTGGAGTAGGCACGGTTACTAAAAAACCGGTAGTAATTGAAGTTGACGGTACAGATACCATTGCAATAAGACACATGCTGTACCTGTCCTTAAGTCACGACCACAGGCTGGTTGACGGAATGCTGGGCGGCAGGTTCCTCAAGTTTATTAAAGATACACTTGAAAATTTCGAGTCCTTTGAGCTTTAACTGGTTTTGAGCCCAATTTAATCCGGAATTTTCGGCAGGCGGGTTTTCAGGAAAATTTAATTTCCCACGTGCTATCCATTTTTTAGTTCAAATAATTTGCTTAAATTTATTAGCGTAATTCTTCTTTTGTAGAGCCCGTAAAATGCTCTGCGACTGTTTTAAAGAAAGGTTGTAAAGCTTTGATAAATCAGTATCAAAAAATTAATCAGTATCAAAAAAATTATAAAGAGTCGGTAGAAAAAGATAAAGAACAGCTTGGCAAAAAACCTGAATGGCTGAAGGTAAAACTTCCTATCGGCCAGAATTTTTCAGACGTTCACCACTTAATGAGAGCCTCAAAACTGAACACTGTCTGTGAAGAGGCCAGGTGCCCTAACATGGGTGAATGCTGGAACAACCGTACCGCCACGTTTATGATCCTTGGAGACACCTGCACTAGAAGCTGCGGATTCTGTAATGTAAAGCTGGGCCTCCCGAATGAACTGGATCTGGATGAACCAAGACGCGTAGCTGAAGCAGTTGAGACCCTAAAACTGCGTCATGCGGTAATTACATCGGTTAACAGGGATGAGCTTAAAGACGGTGGCTCATCAATTTTTTCTGAAACCGTCCGCCTCATAAGGCAGAAAATGCCCGGCTGCACAGTTGAAATTCTTATACCTGACTTTAAGGGCTCGGAAGAAGCTTTTGAAATAATTATGAAAAATCCGCCCGACATTCTGAACCATAACCTTGAGACCGTAGAAAGGCTCTACCGCGTGGTAAGACCACAGGCAAAATACGAAAGGAGCCTCGAACTGATTAAATGGTTCAAGGCAAGAGGCTTAAGGACAAAGAGCGGAATAATGGTAGGAATTGGCGAGAAACCCGAAGAGGTTCTTAGCCTGATGAGGGATTTAAGAAGTCACGAGTGTGACATTCTGACAATAGGGCAGTATCTTCAGCCTACAAAGATGCATCTGCCTATAGACAGATACGTAACTCCCGAGGAGTTCAAGATGTACAAAGATGAAGGCCTCAAGATGGGCTTCAGGGCTGTTGAAAGCGCTCCGCTTGTCAGAAGTTCATATCATGCGGACAAACACGCTAGAGAATAAAATGACTATTAATACCCTAAATTGCACCATCATACTATTTCAAGAAATAATTGGAATGAAAGGTTACTGATTTCCCGGTAACCTTTTTTGTTTTAAATAAAATACGGGGTACCATAATGGCTAAGGTAAAAGGAGATATCTTCATTGATATCGAAAAGTGCAAAGGATGTGAACTTTGCAAGGTAGCTTGTCCTCAAAGCTCTCTGGAGCTTTCACGAAAAATCAATAGCAAGGGGTATCACTACATCGTGAAAATTGAGGATAACTGTACGGGCTGCACAAATTGTGCTCTTGTTTGCCCGGAAGGAATAATTAAAGTCTACAGAAAAACCTTGAACAAAAAGGAACCGGTAGCAACCATAACTAACGTAACTAACGATATAACAGTGACGGTGCAACAATGAAAGAATTAAAACTTATGAAAGGAAACGAAGCACTTGCAGAAGCTGCAATTCGCAGCGGCTGCGATGCTTACTTCGGATATCCTATAACACCTCAATCGGAAGTACTGGAATATCTTAGCCTCGAAGCCGAAAAGAGGACGGGCATGACGGTGCTTCAGGCAGAAAGTGAAGTGGCTTCCATAAACATGGTTTATGGTGCTGCCGGAACGGGCAAAAGGGCAATGACGTCTTCTTCCAGCCCTGGAATAAGCCTCATGCAGGAAGGTATATCCTACATCGCCTGCGCAGAACTGCCATGCCTTATTGCCAATGTTATGAGGGGCGGACCGGGACTCGGAACAATTCAGCCCTCTCAGGGTGACTATTTCCAGGCCGTAAAAGGCGGCGGACACGGCGACTACAGGATGATCGTCCTTGCCCCTTCAACCGTCCAGGAAATGGTGGACTTTGTCCGCCTGGGATTCGACCTGGCTTTTAAGTGGAGAAATCCCGTCATGATACTGGCCGACGGAGCCCTGGGACAGATGATGGAAAAAGTCGAGCTCTTTGAACAGCAGCCCAGAAAAACAAACATCGAACCGTGGGCCACGGTAGGGAAACCTAAAGACAGGGAAAGAAACTTTATTACCTCTCTTCATATTCAGCCCGACAAGATGGAAAACATCAACCTCCACCTGCAGAAAAAGTACAATGAAATCACTAAAGAAGAAATCAGGTTTGCGTCCTCTGGCTGCGAAGACGCAGAGATAATACTGACCGGTTTCGGACTTGTAGCCAGGATCTGCCAGAAGGCAGCCCAGCTTGCAAGGGCGAAGGGGATAAAAGTCGGCGTATTCAGACCCAAGACACTCTTCCCGTTCCCTTATGCCGAAATTGAAAAACTGGCTTCCAACCCTAAACTAAAAGGGATACTGGACGTTGAAATGAACGCCGGACAGATGGTCGAGGACGTAAGACTCGCCGTCAACGGTAAAACCAGAGTAGAATTTCACGGCAGAATGGGCGGCATCGTCCCGAGTCCTGAAGAAGTTCTCGCTAAAATTGAAGAAAAATTTGTGGGAGAATTGGTATGAACGAGAAAACAATGCTAGGAGAAAACATTGCCGAAACGGCAGACACACAGGAAGTAATCTGCTGCCCGGAGAATTTAGTCTATGAAAAGCCTGATACACTCCTGGATACGCCAATGCACTACTGCCCCGGATGCGGACACGCAGTTACACACAAGCTGATTGCAGAGGTAATTCACGAGATGGATATACAGTCTGAAACCATAGGCATCGCCCCGGTTGGATGCGCAGTATTTGCCTATAACTACCTGAACATAGACATGCAGGAGGCAGCCCACGGCAGGGCTTCTGCCGTAGCTACGGGAGTCAAAAGAGTCTTCCCCGAAAAGTTCGTATTCTCTTACCAGGGTGACGGCGACCTTGCTGCAATCGGCACTGCCGAGACAATTCATACGTGCAACAGGGGAGAAAATATCCTGATCATTTTTATAAATAACGCTATCTACGGAATGACCGGAGGACAGATGGCTCCAACCACTCTGCCCGGAATGAAATCCACCACTTCTCCTTTCGGACGCGACGTTGCGACAATGGGAAACCCGCTTATGATTACGAACCTCGTTGCTTCGCTGCCGGGTGTTTATTACGCAACACGCGTTGCCGTAAACTCGCCAAGCAACGTCAGGAAGGCAAAAAAGGCAATTGCAAAGGGCTTCGAATACCAGAAGCTCAAAAAGGGGCTCTGCTTCGTTGAAGTTGTATCCAATTGCCCTTCTAACTGGAAGATGACGCCAATACAGGCAAACAAGTGGCTGGAAGAAAACATGTTCCCTTACTATCCGCTTGGTGACTTAAAAGTACCTAATGATAAGGAGAAATAAGATGACTGAAGAAATCATTATTGCCGGTTTCGGCGGACAGGGTGTACTTTCCATGGGACAGATACTTTGCTATTCCGGCGTTATGGAGGATAAGGAAGTCAGCTGGATGCCTTCATACGGGCCTGAGATGAGGGGCGGCACGGCTAACTGCATCACTATCATAAGTGACACCGAGATCAGCTCCCCAATCCTTACCAAATTCGATACGGTTATTGCACTGAATCAACCTTCAATGGATAAATTCGAATCTGCAGTCAAGCCTGGCGGATTGCTCATCTATGAAGCCAGCATGATACTGAATCCTCCGACAAGGAAGGACATAGACATACTGCCGATTGAAGCGGCAAATGAGGCCACAAAGCTGAACAATTCCAAGGTCATGAATATGATCGTGCTCGGCGCCTTTTTGAAGAAGAAACCGCTCATTGCATTCGACAATATTCTTAAGGGGCTCAAGAAAGTGCTCCCTGCAAGATACCACAACCTTCTGCCTCTTAACGAACAGGCACTAAGAAGGGGAATGGAACTTGCAGAAAATGTAAGTGCAGCTGTTTAATTACTTAAAGCCGGGAGGCCCCATCGGGCTGCATCCCGGCTTTTTTTTGCCAATCGTAAGGTTATTATTCCGCTTGTCAAAATTATCCTGAATTCCCTTTATTTTCGCCTTCCTTTGAACTATGTTCTCTTTGGATTCCTTATTTTTAGCATTACCGGAAACATTAAAGCGTGAGGGGAAATGAAAAAGACTGCAATTCTTTTTATAATATGCCTTATTTCTTCAAGAGCTGTAGCTCAGGCGAACTACACCTTGACCGGACGCATACTGGACGACATTTCCGGCAAGGCCATTGCCAATGTTAACGTCTACCTTTCAAATTCACTTTTAGGAACTGTTACAAATGACAGCGGCTACTACATAATTACGGGAATTCACGACGGCACCTATGAAGCCGTGGCCTCATTTATGGGCTACGAAAGCATGAGCCAGGTTGTAACATTTGATGAAATTAAAAACTTAAAGAAAGATTTCAGGCTGAAGCAGAAGACCTACATCCTTAATGACGTAAATATTACTGCAGCCAATGCAAACGACTGGAGACAAAACTACGCGTTGTTCTGCGAGCTTTTCCTGGGGAAGTCCGACTTTGCTAAGGAATGTGAAATTGAAAACAAGGAGCAGATCGACCTTAAGTGGGAAAGCTTTGACGTACTTACCGCCAAGTGCAGCGTTCCACTCATAATTGTAAATAATGCGCTTGGCTACAGGATCAACTGCGTTCTTGAGCAGTTCAGGTGGGACAAAGCCAATAAAATGGTAAACTACGTCGTAAAACCGGGATTCTCATTGCTTGAGCCCCAAGAGGCTACAGATACCTTAAAGTGGAAACAGAACAGGCTAAGGGCTTATGAGTTTTCAATTGAACGCTTTCTTGGAAGCCTCATTTCGGACAATTATTATGAAAAGGGTTACAAGATTTTTCTTGACCCACAGCCCGCCGCTGAAAACTATGTGAGTATGTACTCGGAAAGAGTTACCGGCAGGGAGCTCGTGCTTAAAAAGAGCAGCACAAAGGCAGAGGAGTACGCGCTGCACTTCAAAAATTTCCTGAGAGTAGAGTATAACCACGAAACCACGTGGTTAAGGCTTTTGTATCCGGAAATAAGCATGGATAGAAACGGCAACGTCAAGGAACTGGTACCGTTCCAGGTTACAGGAGCCTGGTCAACTATAGGCATAGCCAATATGCTCCCGCAGTACTTTAATGCGGAATAAATGTGGCAGCCCCCATGAGGAAATGAGGCCGTTTTCTAAAAAGGCAGTGAAGGCATAGTCTGCGGCCTGATGTTAAAAGCCCGGAACCGCGCAGGCTCCGGGTTTATCTACATTAACACTTCTAACCGCTACTCCGAGTCTCCCTTGGTGCAGACAAGGACTACAGCTCAGGCCTGGAACTGAGCCATTTTAGAAATTACCATACTGATACCAATAACTTTGTCACAGTAAAAATGTACGACCAATACACAAATATTATGAAACACTCCCCAATATATTCACACTATAACATTAGTGCGCATCCAGCCAGTTTTCTGCCACCCCGGTCTCGGCAATAATCGGAACATCCATCGGGAGCGCGTTCTCCATAAGCTCTTTTATCAGTGGCCTGAGCTCATCTACTTCGTCCTTGTGGGCGTCAAACAAAAGTTCATCGTGCACCTGGAGCACCATCTTCGTCCTAGTATTTCTTTTCTTCAATTCCTCGTAAATTCTTATCATTGCGAGCTTGATCATATCGGCTGCCGTACCCTGTATGGGCATATTTATTGCGACCCTTTCCTCGAACTGCCGCACAACCCGGTTTTTGCTGTTAATATTTTTCAGATAGCGCCGCCTTCCAAGGAGCGTCTCGGCGTAGCCTTTTTCACGGGCCTTACGGACTGAAGATTCCATGAAGTCGTTTACCATGCTGAATGTGCTGAAGTAGGTATCTATAATTTTCTTTGCGTGAGCCTGTGTTACGCCAAGCCTTGTCTTAAGCCCGAAGGAGCCGATCCCGTAGAGTATACCGAAGTTGACTTCCTTGGCACGCCTGCGCATGTCTGAGGTGACTTCGGACGGGTCCACCCTGAAGACCAGTGCAGCCGTTGAACGGTGAATGTCCTCTGCGTTTCTGAAAGCATCACAGAGCGCCGGATCTTTGCAGATGCTGGCCATAATCCTGAGCTCGATCTGGCTGTAGTCTGCGCTTAAGAGAACATAATCCTTATTCCGGGGAACGAATGCTCGCCTTATTTCCTTACCCATTTCCGTTCTGATCGGAATATTCTGCAGGTTCGGGTTATTGCTCGAAAGCCTTCCCGTGGAAGTTATGGTCTGGTTAAAAGAAGTGTGAATCCTGCCCGTTACGGGATGAATGAGCGCCGGAAGGGCATCGGTATACGTCGACTTCAGCTTCGATACCTGGCGGTAATCGAGTATAAGGTCTATTATTTCATGCGACCCTTTCAGGGCCTCTAGCGCATGTGCATCGGTAGAAAACCCCGTTTTTGTCTTCTTACCCGTAGCAAGTCCGAGCTTGCTGTATAGAACTTTCTGAAGCTGAAGAGGGGAGTTTACGTTAAACTCTTCGCCAGCCAGGTCAAATATTTTCTTCGAATAATTGTCAAGCAGTATCTGAAGGTCGTTGCTGAGTACTTTCAGTATATTCGTATCAATCCGTACGCCTTCACGCTCCATGTCCTCAAGCACCTCTACCAGGGGGAATTCAACCCTTCGGCAAAGTTCCTCAAGGTTATTTTCCTTTAATTCATTGTCCAGTATCTTGTAAAGCCTGTAGGTAACGTCTGAATCCTCGCAGGAATATTCAGCAAGGTCGCTTATCGGCGCCTCGAAAATCCTTGCAGCATCCTTTTTATTGCCAATAAGGGTTGTAAGTGGAATCGGCTTGTAGTTCAGGTACTTTACCGAAAGGTCATCCAGTCCGTGCTTCTGGTCGGGATCCAGTACGTAGCTTGCAATCATCGTATCGAAATAAAAATTCCTGACTTCAATGCCATATTTCCTGAGCGTAGCTATGTCAAACTTTCCGTTCTGGCAGATCTTTTTAATATTCCCGTTTTCAAAGACGGGCTTAAAGATCCTTACAAACTCATCTATGCTAAGCCTGTTGGAAACCTCCCTCTGGAAAAGATCCCCGTTTTCGGTAAAAGGGTTTACGGCAACAAAGTAAGCCTCTTTAGGCTTCGTAGAGAAAGATACACCTGCCAGGTTAAGGTCGAAACAGTTAAGCGAGTCGGTTTCCGTGTCAAAGACAAACATTTCCGTCTTGCTCAGCTTTGAAGCCAGTTCCTCGGCGCCCTTTTTGTCCACCATCAGGTGGTATTTAATGAGTTCACGGTTAAATGAAGTCACCTCGGGCTGAGGGATTTCCGGAAAGGCTTCTGCGGGCGCTTCCACATTTTGGCCCGTAAGTTCAACAACATCTTCTTTCTTTCCGTTACCCCCGGCAACTTTTTCAACCCGGGCAAAGAAATTACGGAACTCCAGCTCCTCAAAAATCTTCTTCAGCCTTTCCAGGTCGGGCTTCCTGAATTCCGCCTTTGTTATGTCGCACTCAAATGGAACCGAGGTGTGGATTGTAGCCAGTTCCTTGGAAAGGAAAGCATTATCCCTGCCTTCAATTAGTTTTCGCTTTAAGGCGGGCTTATCTATCTTTTCAATGTTTTCATATATTCCTTCCACCGTCTTATACTGGTGAATCAAAGGAAGAGCGCCAACCGGACCAATGCCTGCAACTCCGGGTATATTATCCGACTTATCCCCAATAAGAGCGAGGTAGTCTATCATCTGTATAGGTTCAAAGCCAAAGTCCTCTTTAATTTTAGCCTCGTCAATTACAACAATTTCTTCTGTTGTTTTACCGGGCTTAATTACCTTTATGTTCGGGGTTACAATCTGGTTAAAGTCCTTGTCGGGCGTAATGGCAAAGGATTCCAGTCCCATTTCCTCCGCCTTTTTTACGGCCGTTCCTATAATGTCATCGGCCTCGTAGCCGGGAACGATATAAATCGGAATGTTAAAGGCGTCAACCACTTCCTTTATTCTCTGCATCTGCGTAATCATGTCTTCAGGCATGGCAAGCCGGGTCGATTTATACTGGTCGTATCGTTCGTGGCGGAAAGTTTTCTCCTTCGAATCGAATGCAACGGCAATGTAATCGGGTTTATTAGACTCAAGGATTTTCAAAAGCTGGCTTATAAAGCCGAACACGGCCGAGGTAGGTTCACCCTTTGTTGTTGCAAGCGGCCTGCCCATAAACGCAAAGTACGCCTTGTATGCCAGAGCCATAGCATCAACAATTACAAATTTCTTTTTTTGTTTTTCCATTTTCAGAATTTTATCTCAAATAAATATGATTATAAATTTATTATTTTTCTTCAAGTCTTACCACACCGGTGTTGCTTTTTCTTGCCTTCCATTTCATATAAAAATAGAGTGGTACGCCGCTGAAAACCAGCACAAGGCCCATCCTGGCGTTTTGTGCGTCGGAAATGAGCGTATTAAGGAGAAAAACCAGCGAGAAGGCTACAAACAGGGCCGGCGTAAAGGGATACCCCCAGACCTTGTATGGCCTCGGTGCCGATGGCATTTTCCTTCGCAGAATGAAAACTCCAAAAGCCCCCAGGGCATAAAAAAGCCAGGCGGCAAACATCACATAATCCGTTATTATGTCAAAAGAACCTGTAAGCACCAGTACGGCCGACCAGGAGCCCATGACTAAAAGCGATACGTGCGGCGTCTTATACCTCTCATGTACCCAACCCAGACTCCTGAAAAATAGTTTCGTTCTTGCCATTGCAAACATGATTCTTGCTGTAGACAAAATGCTTCCGTTAAGTGCTCCGAAACTGGAAACAATGACTGCAACAGATATTATGCTGGCACCAATGGGGCCAAATATCAGCTCTGCGGCGCTGGCTGCAACAAGAGGCGACTTTGCCATTTCCCGAACCGGCAGAACGTAAAGAAACGCCACGTTAATTAAAACATAAATTACTATTACACCAAATGTCCCTATAAGCAGTGCAAGGGGAACATTGCGCTTTGGATTTTTCACCTCGCCTGAGACAAAGGTGACGTTATTCCAGCCGTCATATGCCCAGAAGGCTCCCGAAAGAGCCAGGCCTATCATGGAAAGCATGCCCAAACCGCCGGCCTGGCCTTGTAGACTGCTGAAGCCCGAATAAACATTTGAAAATGTTCCGTTCCCAATCATCAGTATGAGCACCGACAGCAGGATTATTGAGGCTATCTTAACAATTGTAATTACCGTCTGCACGGCGCCTCCAAAAACTACACCCAGGTAGTTTACCGTAGTAAGAAATCCTATTGTAAGCATTGCAACGGCTTTAGTCCCAAAATCCTTCAAAGGGAATATCTCTCCTACCAAAGGCATATAAACCCCCATCTGCTCAATTTCCTTCGGGAAGTGAGGGTACTTAAAAAAGTAGCCGAGGTATTCGGAAAAAACGTATGCAATTGCGGCCTGGCTACCGGTCTGTATTACTGAAAGTGTAGCCCAGCCGTACAAAAATGCCGTAAAATCCCCGTACATGATCCGAAAGTAGGCGTACTGGCCCCCGGTTTCATCTATCATGCCTGAGATTTCAGAGTTCGTAAGAGCCCCGATAAAGCTGATTACGCCGGCTATAATCCAGACTAAAAGAAGCATTTCAGGCGAGAGGAGCTGCCCGGCCATAGTGGCGGGCTTGCGGAAGATCCCTGAACCGATCATTGAACCTATGACTATCATTACTGCTGCAAGCAGATTAAGACCCCGGACTAACTCCTGATCCTTTTTACCGCTAGTCATGTTTCCACCCTCTTGAATTGGCTTTTTAGGAAAATAATGAATTGAAAACTCAAAAGAAACTACCTGCAGCCAGGAAACTTTGTGGATGGATTAGCTGCAATAAAGCAATATTCCCTTAAGTAGAGAGCCCCATTTGGAGGGAATGAAAAGTAAGGTTATATGTTTTATTTCGGGATATTTCTATATTCAGTTAATATAATGGGTTGGCGAAATTGCTGATAGTGTTTTTAACTAGCAACAAAAACGTGAGGCGAATTATGAAAAAGGAACTTCTCATCTTCGGCGCCGGAGGCGACCTGGGCCGGCAGGCACTTAAATGCTTCCTTGAGAAAGACTACACGATGATCTATCTTTTTGACAGAACTCCCTCAAAGATCGGCTTTGAAGGTCCAGGCCTAAGGGCAATTGAAACGCGGGACCTTTCGGATGAGGCAAACGTGGAGAAAGCCTTTAGCGGCATTAAGCCCGAAAAAGACAAACTCCTTTTTTTATTCAGCACAATTGGGGGCTTTGATGCGGGCACAAACATCTGGGATACCCCTTTAAGCCAGATGGAAGCAATGCTTAAGATTAACTTTATGACTTCATTTCTTATTGCCAGGCAGTTTTCACGCCTCGTAAAAGACTCTGCCGGGGGCTCAATCTGCTTTACCTCATCTATGGCCGCATCCAGGCCGGAGGCAAAAAGGTCCTCTTACGCGGTGTCTAAAAGCGCACTTAACTATCTTGTCAGTCTGCTCGCACTTGAGGGCAGGGAGATCGGGCTGAGCGCAAATGCCGTATCTCCTTTCATTATCGATACGCCCGGAAACCGAACCTGGGTAAAAGACCCGGGCATTATGGTAAGTCCTGAAGAAATTGGCAACCTGGTTCATACGATTTTCCTGAATTTCCGATCGCTTTCAGGCAATGTATTTGAGATGCCCGGAAATTTGAAAATTCATGCGTCTTAAAATGGAGAAAAAATATTAATTTTTGGTATATTTGTAAGTACAATTATACCATATTTAAGCGCCATAACTATAGATTAGGAGCAGAGAAAAATGAGCTTAAAAGACAAGATCAACGAAGACTTGAAAAGCGCCATGAAGTCGGGCGATAAGCTTAGGCTTGAAACCATCAGGTCAATCAGGGCACTCATACTTGAATTTGAAAAAAGCGGCACTGGTAAAACCCTGAATGAAGAGGAAGAGCTTAAGATGCTCAGCAGCGCCGTAAAAAAGAGAAGGGATTCCGTAGAACAGTACAGGGCGGCCAAAAGAGATGACCTGGCAGATAAAGAAGAAGCCGAAATGAAGATCATCATGGAATATATGCCCAAACAGCTGACCGAAGAAGAAGTTACCGGAATAGTAAAAAAACTTGCCACTGAGGCAGGAGCTTCCTCAAAGGCCGATTTCCCGAAACTTATGCCGCTGGCAATGAAGGAATTAAAAGGCAAAGCCGATGGAAAACTGGTCAAATCAATTGTTGAAAAAATTCTGGGCTGATTGAATTGAACTACGTCGACTTTATCATCATCGGCCTGGTGCTTATAGGATTTATTCTGGGATACAAAGACGGGCTTGTTAGAAAAATCATAGGCCTGCTTGGCGTATTCTTAGGAATATTTCTTGCGGTTAAATTTGCTGCCAAAGCAGGTACACTGATTGCCCCTTTAATGGATCAGGAATTCTACCTGGCTGAAATTGCGGCCGGTTTCCTTATTTTCCTTGCTGTAGTCGTCATTGCTTCAGTTGTAAAAAGAATGGTTCACCCGCACGATAAAGTCAGCAAGTTTACAAATCAGCTCCTTGGAGGTATAACAGGAACAATACAGATTGTTTTCATCATAAGCGGCTTATTCCTTTTTCTGAATATTTTCAACGTGCCCGATAAAAAAGCAGCCGATAAGTCGCTCTTGTACGGCTCTGTATACGGAGTTATGCCTAAGACAATAGATTTTATGATCGGGGGAAAAAACTTCGTAAAAGACTACATTGAAAGCAAGGACAAGGCGGAATTAAAAAAAGACGGAACAGGTATTTCACCTGCAAAAGATACTTTATCTGTGGCTGAAAAGAACAAAAAAGTAAAAAAAACTGTTACTACAAAAAGAACTGTTGCACCCAAAAAGAGTAAAGCAAAACAGACGACTAAGATTGCCGCCAGATGAATTTACTTACAGATGAATTTCTTAGACCCTGACAGTTGAACAATTAAAAAAGCAGGATAAATGATTTCAAAATCCGTATTAGAAAAACTGGAATTTCCCAAAATACTGCAATTTATTTCCCGCTACGCCTATACCGAGGGAGGGAAAAAAGAAGTCTTTAGGCTGGAACCCTTGGAGAGCCTTCAGATGGCTAAGCTCGAAGGCAGCTACGTTACTGAAGCTACGGAAATCCTGATAAAGAATGATTTTCCCCCCATAAGCTACCTGCCCGAGCTGCGTGAGGACCTTTCAAGAAGTGCCATCGAGGGGGCAGTCCTCACCAATAAATCCATACTGGATATACTTACGCTGGCCGAGACTTCCCGGAAGCTCTTCCAGTTTCTAAAGGCGCAGACCGGGGCACACAACATAAATTCCAGCTTCCTGGAGCTCCTTTTTGTAGACAAGGTATTTGAACACCACATAAGCAGAATTATAGACGAAAACGGGGACCTGAGGGATAACGCCAGCCAGAAATTAAACGAAATCCGCGAAGAAATCCGCCATAAGACCGATACTCTCGGCAAGGTAATTAACAGGATATTAAAGGATCTTAGCGACTCTTACCTCGTGCGCGATGATTACGTAACACAGCGCGACGGGCGCATGGTGGTGCCGGTTAAAAGCGAACACAAAAGACACGTTAAAGGCTTTATTCATGCTGAATCCTCGAGCGGGCAGACGGTTTACATCGAACCCGAGGAAACGCTTGAACTTAATAACGAAATCCTGTCGCTTAATTTCGCTGAGAAAAGGGAAATTGAAAGAATCCTTAGAGAGCTCACAAAGAAAGTCGGGCAGTACAGCCCCCGCCTTAAGGAGTCGCTTGAGGCCGTATCCAGCCTCGACAGCATTTTTGCAAGGGCAAAGTACTCTCTTGAGATCATAGGGTCTTTTCCTACACTGGAAAAAGATCAGCCCCTCAGGCTTATGGATGCAAGGCACCCGCTGCTACTAAAAAAACTCGGCCGCGCTATTACGGTGCCCCTGAACCTTGAGGTCTCAGAGAAGAACGTAATTCTTATTACAGGGCCTAACGCCGGGGGTAAAACCGTAGTCTTAAAGACTACCGGCATTCTTGCCATAATGGCACTCTCCGGAATTCCAATTCCGGCAGGACCGGATTCAAACCTCCACTTTTTTGACGAGATTCTGCTTGACATTGGCGACCAGCAGTCAATTGAAGACGACCTGAGCACTTTCAGCTCGCACCTTTCAAATATCAAGCACATTCTTGACAGCGCCGGCGAAGATTCGCTGGTCCTTCTGGATGAAATCGGTACGGGAACCGACCCCGCAGAAGGCGCCGCGCTGGCAACGGCAATTCTTGTAACGCTTCAGAAAAATAGGGCTATTGTGCTTGCAACTACGCACCACGGCAGCCTTAAGATAATTGCAAACGAGCAGCCGGGCTTTGAGAACGCTTCCATGGAATTCGATAACGAAAGGCTCGTGCCTACATACAGCTTTAACCAGGGACTTCCAGGCTCAAGCTATGCCTTTGAGGTAGCCGAAAGGATAGGCCTTGGCAAGGAGTTCCTAAACATGGCAAAGGGCTATCTGGATTCGGACAAGATGAAAGTAGAGGATTTCCTGGTGGAGCTAGAAAAAAGATCCAGGGCTCTTGAGCAGAAACTGCGCACCTCGGAAATCGAAAACTCCAGGCTCAAAGGACTGGCAAATCTGTATCAGGCAAACCTTGAGAGGATTGAAGCCCAAAAGAAAGAAATCCTCCTAAAGGCAAAATCCAGCGCTGACGATTACCTGAAGGATGTAAACAGAAAGGTCGAACAGGCAATCCGCCAGATAAAAGAGTCCAATGCAAAGAGTGAATCCATAAAGGAAGCAAAGAAGGAAATCGAGGAATTAAAAAATGAGAATAAAAAGTTAATTCCGCAGCCTGTAGTTGAATCCATCGACAAAAATCATATATTTACCCCTGGGGAATTCGCCCAGCTCAAGAATTCACAGACGGCAGGGAAGGTTATTGAGGTTGACAGTGAAAAAAATAGGGCTATTTTACTTGTAGGGAACATTAAAATCCAGGTCAAACTGGATGAATTGCTGCCGGCAAAACGAAAGGAAGCCGAGCCCCGGCAGGAATACAGCAGGTCGAGCTTCCAGACCCCGGCAGCAAACGTTAGGATAGACATCAGGGGTCAAAAGCCGGAGGAGGCTGAGTTTGAAGTGGTCAGGTTCCTGGATAATGCAAATTCAGCCGGACTTGAAAGGGTAGAGATACTGCACGGCAAGGGTACAGGAGTGCTCAAGCGCATGGTAAAGGAGATACTTACCAAGCACGACCAGGTAGACAAGTTCTATCACGCCGCAATTGAGCAGGGCGGCGACGGCGTTACTATAGTTGAACTTAAATAGGATGTTTTTTGATAAAAAAAATTCTGATTGTAAACAGGGGAGAGATAGCTGTACGGATCATCAAAGCATGCCGTGAGCTCTCAATTACTTCTGCCGCACTGTATTCCGAGGCGGATAAGGATTCCCTGCACGTGCGCCTTGCCGATGAGGCTTACTTTATCGGCCCTTCCGCCTCATCAGAATCATACCTGAATATCCCGAAAATTGTCGACCTCGCAAAAAAGATCGGCGCTTCGGCCATTCACCCGGGATACGGTTTTTTGTCTGAAAACGCAGATTTTATTAAGGCTGTTGAGGAATCGGGCATTATTTTCATCGGCCCCAGGTCCGAATCAGTCAGGCTGATGGGAGACAAGACAGAAGCCAGAAAGCTTATGGCCGGTTCAGAGGTGCCCATCGTTCCCGGTACCACGAGCCCTATAGATTCCATAGAGGAAGCGAAGAAAACTGCGCGTGAAATCGGCTATCCAATTCTGCTTAAGGCTTCGGCAGGCGGTGGGGGAAAGGGAATGAGAAAAGTTGCCTCTGAGGATGAATTTGAGTCCTCGCTTTCGGCCGCACAAAACGAAGCCCTGAAGGCATTCGGCAGTTCAGATGTTTATATTGAAAAATACATCGAAAACCCAAAGCACATTGAGGTACAGATAATTGCCGACCACCATGGCAACTATGCCCATCTTTTTGAGCGCGACTGCTCAATTCAAAGAAGGCACCAGAAGGTAATTGAGGAAGCCCCTTCAACTTTTGTCGACGGAGAGCTGAGGCAAAAGCTTACCTCGGCCGCAATCAATGCCGCAAAGGCATGCGGATATTATAACGCCGGAACAATTGAATTCCTGGTGGACAAGAATAAAAATTTTTATTTCCTGGAGATGAATACCAGGCTACAGGTAGAGCATCCGGTTACGGAGCTGATAACGGGGCTGGACCTTGTAAAAGAGCAGATCGCAATTGCAGAGGGAAAGCCGCTTTCCTTCAGGCAGGAGGACATTTACATCCACGGGCACGCACTTGAATGCAGAATTTATGCCGAGGACGTGGATAATAACTTTGTCCCTTCAACGGGACACATAAAGCTTCACCGCAGGCCTGACGGTATAGGTATCAGGGTTGATACGGGAATAGACCCGTTTTCAAACGTCTCCATGTTTTATGACCCCCTATTAACGAAGGTGATTGCCTGGGGAAGAAACAGGCCTGAAGCCATCGAAAGGATGAAAAGGGCGCTCGGGGAGTATAAGATAGCAGGAGTCCTTACAAATATTGCCGCATGCCGCTGGGTCTTGAAACAGGAAGAGTTTAAGGACGGTTCTTTCGACATCAACTTTGTTGAAAATGTTTTTATGCCCTTAATACCGGACAAATGGAAAAGTGAACAGGCGCAGGATTACGAGGATGCCGTCTCGCTTCTTGCCGTGCTGCTTAAAGCCAGGATGTCCGAACCGGGTCCATCCGGAAATAAGGTCCCAAAGTCAAACAACTGGACTTCTAAGCCCTATGAATGAGTATGTAGTCACGGTAAACGGGAAGAAGAAAGCATTTAAGATGCTTGATTCGGGCAAAGTGGTCTTCCAGGACAGGGAGCTTGAGTATTCACTCTTAAAGGTGAGTGACTATTCATACCTTCTTAAGATCGGAAACAAAGTCTACGACATGACCACCACAGCCTTAAGCAGCGAAAAGTTCGGCTTTCTGGTGGACGGTCATTATTTTGAAACCACCGTTAGGACAAAGCTGCAGGAGAAAGCCCGGGAACTGCAGAATATCAGAAACATGGAAACTCACCACGATCTTATTAAGTCTCCCATGCCGGGGATGATCTTAAAGATTAAGAAAAACGTCGGTGAGAGGATTGAAATGGGCGAGTCGGTTGTCATTCTTGAAGCCATGAAAATGGAAAACGATCTGCACGCCCCGTCTTCGGGCGTAATTAAAGAAATTTTCGTAAAGGAGGGAAACTCAGTAGAAAAGGATACCATTCTGCTTACCATCAGCTAGAGTGGAGGAAAGTTTATTCTTCAACTGAGAACTAATTACTTAATTAAAAAATCACTTGGGAGGTCTCGTGAGTAGAAGAGTACTATCATTACTGGCCGCATTCTTGTTCTTTAGCGGCTATATTTTTTCAAATGGTCTCAGCCTGAACAGCGTTGGGACAAGATCATTGGGTATGGGCGGATCGTTTGTAGGACTGGCAAACGACTATACCGCAATTTACTGGAATCCGGCAGGCATTGGACAGCTTAAAGGCAACTATCTTGGCCTTTTTTCAACAGACGTAATTCCTTCGGGCAAGTTAAAAGTCCCGGATGCTGGAATTGATGCAAAATCGCTCATTAACCACTATATCTCTCCAAATGTAATGGGATATCTGGGTTTTTCTCCATTAAAGGATCTCACATTTGCACTGGGCGTTTTCGTCCCGGCAGGTCTGGGCTCTGAGTGGAGCGGCAAAGACTTAAAGGCTTTAAGCGGCGGCACTGAAGTTGAATGGATGAGCAAGATTGCCGTTATTGACATTTCTCCGGCAGTCGCCTATAAAGTAAGCGATAATTTGTCCATTGGGGCGGCATTTAACATATTCTATGGAACCTTCGATCTTAAAAAGCCAGCCGGAATGAAGGCGCAGGACGGCAAGACATACGTTTTCCAGTTCTCCGAGTCTTCAACTGGCATAGGCTATGGCGTAACACTTGGCGCTCACTATAAATTAAACGAAATGATCAGCCTGGGGGCTTCTTTCAGGACAAAAACCGCCGTTAAGATGGATGGTACGGCTAAAAACGCCGGTATGGCGGTCCTCGGCGCAACTGAAAGCAAATTCAACCGCGACGTAGCCTGGCCAATGTGGATCAGTGGCGGCATTGCAGTTCGTCCAACTCAAAACTGGGTCATAACAGCCGACGCACAGTTCAGCCAGTGGTCAAAGAGCGAGAACCAGTTCGTTGCAAAATACGATAACGCAAACTGGCAGGGGGCTCTTTCCTTGGCCGGACAGAATGTTTTTACGTTAAACTGGAAAGACGCCACACAGGTCAGGTTCGGCACTGAATACCAGATTAACAGCAGTTTTACCGTAAGAGGAGGATACTATATTGATCCCGCCCCCGCTCCCACGGAAACCTACAACATTCTTTTCCCAAGCATGAGCTATAACGCCTTTACAATTGGCGCCAGCTATAAAGTCGCAAACCTGACATTCGACTTAGGATATGAGTACCTTTCAGGAAAGGACAGGGACTTCATGTTACAGCTTGGAAACGGAGTTGCTCTCCCGGCTACAAACGTCATGAACGTAAACAGTCTCAGCTTCGGCATCGGCTACGGATTCTGATTTGCAAATGTAAATCATGTATCTTCGGGTCCATTGTGTCAGCAAAAAGGCGGGTTTAACCCGCCTTTTCCATTTATGCGCTTCTGCATTCATGCGTATCGCCCGATACATTAATATCCCCAAAATCTTCACCCTGCACTTTCATTTAAAATTAAATTATTTTAACTTCAAGAAAATATTTTAATTTTTTATAAGAATTTTTCCGAAAACGCTGTCCGTCACCATATATATATATGTATGGAAATTTGCAGATTCGGCAATTGTAATTCTCATAACAGGGTTCTTAAAATTATTAAGGAATGAGTCCCAGCCTTAAAACAGGGTTACTCTATATAGATCAATTAATTTTATGTCAGTTCTAAGTCTATTCACCAATTATTGAGGACAATGCAATGAAGTTTATCAAAGTACTTTCTGTTATTATCATTTTAACTTCTTCCTGCTATGCACAACAGTGGGTTCACTTCTTTTCTGAGGCAGAAAATGCCAGATGTATGGCCTTGGAGGGACAGTATCTTTGGGTTGGAACAACAAGATATTTGTCAAAATTAAATACTCTAACCGGAGAGATAGAAGGAGCATTTAGTAACTTTACATCCGATGGAAGTAATAGTCTTTCTGCTATTGCTATCGATCAACAAGGAAATAAATGGATCGGAACTGCTGGAGGAGTATTTGCGAAATTTGACGGAGAAAACTGGACTGTCTTTGACCACAGCAATTCCGGAATGCCTGATTCCTGGGTTACTTCCATTGCTATCGATCAACAGGGGAATAAATGGATTGGTACTAATGGGAAAGGATTAGCTAAATTTGACGGACAGAACTGGACGGTTTACACGACCACCAATTCCAAACTGCCCAATAGCTTTGTTAACTCGATTTCTATAGATCAACTGGGAAATAAATGGATTGGAACGGATGCCGGGCTCGCCAAATTTGACGGACAGAACTGGACGGTTTACAATAAGAGCAATTCCGGTCTTCCGAATGATGATTTTACTTCAATTGCTATAGATCAGCAGGGAATTAAATGGCTTGCAATTTATGGAGGGAAATTTGCCAAATTTGACGGACAGAACTGGACGGTTTTTGATATTGGCAATTCCGCATGGACCAGCACTAGAGTAACCTCAATTGCTATAGATCAGCAAGGGAATAAATGGATCGGGTCCTATGGAGGAGGATTTGCGAAATTTGATGGACAAAACTGGACCTTTTCCAATAATACAAATTCCGGATTACCAGAGCCATATGTTAACTCAATTGTTATCGATCTACAAGGAAATAAATGGATTGGAACTGACGAAGGGAAATTGTCCAAATTTGACGGGCAGAACTGGACTCTTTACAATACGAGCAACTCGCAACTGCCGAATGCTGAAATTATTTCAATTGCTATAGATCAACAGGGAAATAAATGGATCGGGTCCTATACAGGGCTAAACAAATTTGATGGAAGAAACTGGACTTATTACAACGCAGTCAACTCCGGTCTGCCAGGTAACATAGTTAGCTCAGTTGATATTGACGAGCATGGAAACATATGGGCTGGAACCAATAACGGATTAGCTAAATTTGACGGACAGAACTGGACGGTTTACAATACGGGCAACTCCGGCCTGCCTTATCCTTTTATTGATGCAATTACTATTGATGGACAGGGAAACATCTGGATTGGAACTGATGGAGGAGGACTGGCCAAATTTGACGGACAGAACTGGACCGTTTACAATCCCTCTAATTCCGGAATTCCTGGTGTTCGTGTATACTCGATTTCTATAGATCAACAGGGAAATAAATGGATCGGAACCTGGTCAGGATTAGCTAAATTTGACGGACAGAACTGGACGGTTTACACGACCACCAATTCCAAACTGCCCAATAGCTTTGTTAACTCGATTTCTATAGATCAACTGGGAAATAAATGGATTGGAACGGATGCCGGGCTCGCCAAATTTGACGGACAGAACTGGACTATATACAATCCCTCTAATTCCAGAATTCCTGGTATTCGTGTTTTTTCAATTGTTATTGATCAGCAAAAGAATAAATGGATTGGAACCAGTTCCGGGCTGGCTAAATTCGATGAACAAAACTGGACTGTTTACGACTTCGGTCCAACGGAACCATATATTCGCTCAGTTGTTATTGATGAGAAAGGAAATAAATGGCTCGGTACTAAATATGAGTTAGCCGTATTCAATGAAGAAAAAGTAATTCTAACAGATGTAAAGAAAGATAACTCTTCAATCCCGGAATCTTTCTCCCTTTCTCAGAATTACCCTAATCCTTTCAATCCATCAACAATCATAAACTTCTCAATTCCCGTAGGTAGAGTTGTGACGCTAAAAGTCTACGACCTGCTGGGTAAGGAAGTTGCAACGCTTCTTAATGAATACAAGTCGGCCGGTAACCATTCGGTCCAGTTCAATGCTTCTCAACTTCCTTCAGGCATTTACATCTATACCATTCAGGCAGGGGAGTTCAGGGGTTCAAAAAAAATGATGTTCTTGAAATAATTTTCAGCCGCATTATGTTAAATTGCCCTATTGGAATTGGATGCGGGGAAACTCTTCCAGAATGCATAAATTTACATTATTTTTCAATAAAAAAAGGAATTCTAATGAAACTTTTTATTCCATTCTTACTCTCAGCAATGTTGATAATTGCAATAAATTCTACAGGATGCAGAAAAGATGCTTCAACAGAACCTGCAACCCTGGAGAATAATCCGTCAGAAGTAAATCCCGGAAACAGCTATTTCCCCTTGTCAGTTGGAAATAAATGGACATACGAATATTCATCCGAGTCTTATGACAACAGCAATCCTTTGTACCAAAAGGATTCTACAATAAGTTTTAACGTCGATTGGGAAGTAATCGCATACCATCCTAAAACAAATACATACGATATTCAGACTCGATGCAGCCAAGGGGTTAAAATATGCACCTACACTAACCTGAATACACCGCCTTATACTATAAAAAGAGATACCACGTTTACTAATCCTTCTACCGGAATGTTTCAGATAAGTGTAGCAGACAGTATTATTGCCATCCCCGGCAGCTCTTATTGCATGCCTCTGGCTCATTTCAACATCAATGGCAACCCCGGCTCGGCAGATACATTGCATATAAATGCCGCCCCTCGTAGCATTCATCTCCTTAATATTTACAAATTCGTTAAAGGTGTAGGCCTGGTCTATTCCGGTTATGGTCAAAATTACTACTACAACGGCTACGGCTACGTAAATTCTCAGTTTTTTACGCTGAAGAGTCACAAACTGAAACAGGTAACGCAATGAATCCTGTTCTGGGGAACCTCAATATTATGGAACATGGGCTTACATACGCGAAAATCACCTAATGTAAGGGAATCAATGTTATTTTTGCGTGAGATTTAATTATGAGCAGTACTAAAAGAAATAAACAACAAGCCTCCGGACTTGGAGGACTACTCTGTTATTTGGACCCCGCTGAGGACTGCTTTCTCTTAGATTTCAGATAAACAGCCCGGCAAGAGCCATTGACTTTTAAGACGCCATAAGACAAAAGTGCCCGATTGGAAAGAAAAAAGCCCGAAATCTTATGATTTCCGGGCTTTTCTATAATATGTTTTCCACCACTATTTTCTTTAAAACATGTCGCAATACCTCATATTTTAATGGGAATTTGATAAAATATTCGATATTTTCGCCTTTGAAATTAAATTATCATTCAGACTTTAGAAGCTTCTAACATGAGTAAAAATATCCGGATAATTTCATCGTTATTTCTTGCCGCTTTCATTCTTTACGGCTGCTCTTCAACCCCGAAGAAAGAGGATACTCTGACGAAAACAGCTGAAAGCACGCAGCAGGATACGGTAGCTTCTTCAGACACATCGGCCCCATTGCCGGTGGATTCCACAGACGTTGACGAAAACCTTCCCAGCAATGGGAAAGACGCCTTAAGGCGAATTCAGTCGCGCATTCCTTTTGACAGGCAGATAAAAGAACAGCAGACTGTGGAAGCCCCCAAAACGGAAGAAAATGCGCCGCTTGTTAAGGAGAAGATAAAAGCCGAATATTATTCCGTACAGCTGGGTGCATTCAGCTCAGACGAAAATGCGTCCAAATTCGCATTCTCTTCACCCGTAAGAAAGCTTGCAATGATGCCTTCGGTCAGATTAAACCCGGCAAACGGACTTTTTGTTGTCCAGTACGGGCGGTTTAAGACAAGATTTGAAGCGGAAAGGGCACTTAAAGAGCTGAAAAAAAAGAACTTTAAAGACGTTTTTATAGTTAAAACTAATGAATAACCAAACGCGTTTTTCCCCCGAAAATCGGCTTTTCCGGGGAATTAATGTTGCATCTGGTCTATTAAATTGTAAATTATATTTGTAATAAAACTAATTTTACTGGAGGGAATATGGCTTTCTCATTAAACAGAATTATGCTGCTTGGAAGACTCGGCAAAGACGCCGAGACCAGGTTTACTGCAAACAACCTTGCTATTACTTCTTTCGGAATTGCTACTGACCATAACTTCAAGGGCAAGGACGGTAACTGGCAGACTGAAACCACGTGGCACAACGTCGTGGCCTTCGGACTCTCGGACTACTACAAGGATAACCTTAAAAAGGGCAAGAGAGTTTACGTTGAAGGCAGACTGACAAAAAGGGACTATACGGACAAAGAAGGCATTAAACGCTACTCCACAGAAGTTTTCTGCGAGAGGATTATCCCGATTGATGCTACCAGGGAAGCCGCCGGAGAAGTTGCTCCCGATTACTCGACAAACATCAGGGAAACCGGTTCAGCACAGCCGGCAGGGATGAATAATAACACTCCCGACCTTCCAATCGATGAGAATGACGATTTACCATTCTAAAGTAATTCTTTATGTAGAACATTATAGGAATCACCAGCTTTTTGGAAATTGATTGGTATATTAAAATTGTACTTTTAACCGGATTATTAATTTTATCAGCTTTCTTCTCGGGAAGTGAAATAGCACTGTTTTCATTGGATAAGACCAAGGTCAATGAAATCAAAAACAGGAATCCGCTCATTGGCGGCTACATTTTCAACCTCCTGGAATTCCCGAGAAGACTTCTTGTAACTATACTTTTATGCAACACCGTAGTCAATGTTGCCCTTACCATTATCTCTGTAACATTGGCTATCGATATTGCAAAGACTTACGGATTTAACGAAGAGCTTGCTCTTACAGTCCAGATCATTTCAGTTACACTCCTCATACTCTTCATTGGCGAGATAACGCCCAAAATCTGGGCCTCCAAATATCCTGTCACCTTTTCCAGGATGGTCAGCATCCCCTTGTACTGGATCGGTGTTTTGGTCTACCCGGTCTCAAAGACTCTTACCGACTTAATTAGACTGCTTGTCTCTAAGATTAAAGTCGATAAGTCAAAGACAGCCATAGCATCCGCGGATTTTACAGAACTGGCGGACCTGGGAATTGAGAAGGGGACAATAGTTGAAGAAGAGCAGGAGCTCATTCACGGACTGGTCTCATTCAGGACCGTAACTGCCCGCGAAGTAATGACCCCGAGGGTTGATATAATTGCAATTTCAGACGATACGGATTTTGACGAGCTGATGAGGGTTATCTCGGATTCCGGGCACAGCAGAATTCCCCTTTACCATTCTAACCTGGATGAAGTTATCGGGATCATCTACGCAAAGGATCTGCTTCCATACCTGAAAAGCGACGAAATGAAAAAAAGCCTCGTACTCGACAAGCTGGCCCGCAAGGCCCTTTTTTTCCCCGAGACCAAGCTGATAAGCGACCTGATGCACGAGTTCCTTGAAAAAAAGATGCACATCGGCATCGTAGTTGACGAATATGGCGGTACGGCCGGACTCATATCGCTTGAGGATATACTGGAGGAGATCGTGGGCGACATAAGGGATGAGTACGACAAGGAGGAAAATGAAATCACCACGCTTGGCGCAAACTCATTCCTTGTACTCGGAAAAACTTCCATAGAACAGGTAAACGAGCTTTTGCACATAGATCTTTATTCGGAAAACGACGATTACGACACTATTGGCGGATTTATTCTAAATTATGCCGGAACAATTCCTGTGGAGGGGTATAATTTTACTTATAAAAATCATAAATTTACTGTCAAGGAAATCGTCAATAGACGAGTTAAAAAGGTCCAGATAGAAGTTTTAACCCCAATTGATATCCCGAATAAAAATTTATGAAAAAAGGATGCTTTGTAACTGCCATAATCTTTTTGACCATCTTGATCGGATCTGCGATCTATGTCTTTAAGAATCATAAAGACCGCGTTATTTTGTGGGTTAAGCCTTTCATTGTTAATAACATACGCTCTAAAACCGACGATGAACTGAATAAGTTTAAGGATACGCAGTACAGGGATACGCTAAGGGCAATTATTAAAGATTACGTAAAACTGGTCAAGAATAACGACAGTTACGACCTTAAAAAGGGGCAGGACTTCCTGGATGAAATTCAGTTTATTCTTCACCGCAAGCAGATCGATTCAACCGACATAAGGAAATTAACGGAATTCCTGAATAAAGAAAAATTAGCTTATGAGAGATCAGAGAAAAACGGAAATTAAGGTAGGAGTAACCGCCCTTATTGCCATATTGCTCCTTATCTGGATATTCGGATGGGCAAAAAATTACAGGTTTAACCAGGACATAAAGACCGTCAACATTCAGTTTGAATCGGCTAACGGACTTGAAAAAGGCGATATTGTTACCGTAAACGGCGTCAGAAAGGGAACCGTTAC
Organism: Ignavibacteria bacterium; assembly: GCA_025612245.1. GTDB lineage: Bacteria > Bacteroidota > Ignavibacteria > Ignavibacteriales > SURF-24 > JAAXKN01. Next base: position 184,016 of record JAAXKQ010000001.1, on the reverse strand, counting down.
GGATATTGCCATTTCCGGCAACTCAGCTATCGTAAGCACTGAACTGGAACCCGACGTGAAGCTTAAGCAGGACGCTACATTCGGAATTTCAATGCTTGACTTAATGGGCGGGAAAAAAGTTGAAATTAAACCGGGCACTTCGGCTGCTGAGCTGGACTATAGGCGCCTGCAGCACGGAGAATTTTATGCCGACGTACCCGCGGTTATGGCCATGCTGGGCTCCGTGCAAAACGACCTCGTGCGCATAATTAAAGACGTCGAGGTTACGCTTACCTCAATTAACGGAGTGCTGGCCGACAAGAATTTCAACCAGCAGATGAAAACTTCCATTTCGAACCTGGCAGAAATAAGCTCAAAACTCAACGTTATGATCGATGAAAACCGCTCGAACATAAAGCAGATGTCTACAAACGGGGCACAACTGACAAAGGAAACCACGTCTTTTATCAGGGAGAACAAGGAAAAGATCAGCACGTCTCTTAATGAGATACAGGAGGTAATGAAAAATACAAATGAGCTGATCGGTAAACTTAACAGGCTTTCGGATGAAACCTCATCAAAGAAAAATAACGTCGGAAAGCTTCTCTACGACGAGGAGCTCTTAAAGGACGTTAAGGCCTCGATGCAGCAGGTAAATGAACTCACAAAAACTCTCTTAAAACAGCTAAATGAAAAAGGACTTAATGTTGATGCGCATATTAAAATCTTCTAAAGTAGCCCTGCTGCTTTTGCTTATTTTTTCAGCTGACTTTTTGCAGGCGGCATCTCCCGATCCCGAACGGGGTAAAAAAGGGATGGTTGTCTCCGCAAGCGACCTGGCTTCACAGGTTGGGATGCTTATCTTGAAAAGAGGCGGCAATGCCGTTGACGCGGCTGTTGCTACCGGCTTTGCCCTTGCCGTTACTTACCCTGCTGCAGGAAACATCGGCGGCGGCGGCTTCATGGTAATCCACCTGAAGAACGGGAAAGACGTTGCACTCGACTACAGGGAAAAAGCCCCTCTTAAGGCTTCAAGAAACATGTACCTGGATAGCCTTGGAAATTTTGACGCCTCCAGGAGCAGGGAAGGTTTCCTTTCTGCCGGCGTACCGGGCAGTGTGGCAGGACTCATATATGCGCTTGAAAAATACGGTACCATGAAGCTGGAAGACGTAATTCAGCCGGCAATTGACCTTGCTACAGACGGTTTCCCGTTGAGCTTCAGGCTTTCTGAATCCATTGCTTCTGAATTCCGGGAATTCCAAAAGTACAGCTCTTCAGCAAAAGTTTTTACTGAGGGCGGAGAACTCTTAAAGGAAGGCTTCATCTTCAAACAGCCGGACCTTGCCCTGACTCTCAGCCTTATTAAAGAACATGGAAGAGACGGCTTCTACAAGGGAACGGTCGCCGAACTGATCGAGAAGCAGTCTGAAAAAATGGGCGGCATAATTACAAAAGAGGACCTTGAAAACTACAGCGTCGTAGAAAAAGAACCAGTTAAGGGTACATACAGGGGCTTTGGCATTATATCCATGCCTCCTTCTTCTTCGGGAGGCATTGCACTCATTGAAGCACTTAACATCCTGGAGAACTTTTCTTTTGATAAGTCCGACTGGAACAGCAGCCTCTATATTCACAGGCTCGTTGAAGCCTTAAGATACGTCTATGCCGACAGGTCCAAGTATCTTGGCGACGAGGCTTTTTATCACGTACCCAAAGAATGGCTCACGTCAAAGGAATACGCCAGAATAATATTCATGAAGATTTCAGACAAGGCTGCCTTGTCGAAGGATATTCTGCCCGGGGTAAATCCGGCTGAGGAAAGCCTGCAGACGACGCACTACAGCGTAGTTGACCAGTATGGCAATGCCGTAAGCACAACCACCACGCTGAACTCTTCTTACGGATGCAAGATTGTAGTCGATGGAGCAGGATTTCTCTTAAATAACGAAATGGACGACTTCAGCGCAAAGCCAGGAGAGCCGAATCAGTACGGCCTTACGGGAAATGAAGCCAATGCAATTCAGCCGGGAAAAAGAATGCTCAGCTGCATGACGCCAACCATTATACTGAAAGATGGGAAACCTTTTATGGTTACCGGATCACCCGGAGGATCAACAATCATAACGGTTGTACTGCAGACAATCCTTAACGTGCTTGACTTCGGCATGAACATTCAGCAGGCAATTGACGCACCGAGAATCCATCACCAGTGGCTTCCTGATGAACTGTATTTCGAGAAATTCGGAATTTCAAAGGATACTTACGACAATCTGAAAAACATGGGATACGTTTTCGGCGGCACACGAACTCTTGGAAGAGCCGAGGGCATTTTAATTAACCCCAAGGACGGAACAATTTACGGTGCAACCGACCCGCGTGGATACGGAAAGGCGGCAGGTTTTTAATGGTAATTGGAATCGGAATAGACATAATTGAAATTGAGAGAATTAAAGAAAGCGTGGACCGCTTTGGCGATAAATTCTTAAATAAGGTTTTTACACAGATAGAGCTCGATTACTGCCTTTCAAAGGCCAATAAATACCAGCATCTTGCTGCCAGGTTTGCAGCCAAGGAGGCCGTGGCCAAGGCTCTTACCGATGCCTGGGATAAGAGCTTCAAATGGAAAGACATCGAGGTCTATAATGAGGCAAGCGGCAAGCCTTCAGTGCGCCTTTTCGGGGAATTGAATGCTTTCCTGGGAACGGATAAGTCGCTAAAGCTCACGATGAGTCATTCGCAAAACTACGTCACTTGCTTTGCAATTGCATACAGCAACGGAATTACAAATATAGCTTAATTTTAGTCGGATATTTTTACAAAAGAGAATAATCAAACAGAGTTAATTTTATCCTATTCAATCATTCATCAAATGGAGACTTGGAATATATGTGTATTGGAATTCAGTTCAAGAGGGATAAGTTTCTGCTGCCTTTAGTTCTACTATTTCTCCTCGCCCTGCCCGTAATGGCAAAAAACAAAGATGGTAACGTCTTAATACTTAAGACAGGCTGGCTTATTCAGTCCTCTGAAAAAGTTCAGGCAAAAGGAGAGGCAATTTCAGCCGGAAATTTCGACCCCATAGGATGGTATGCTGCACAGGTGCCTTCAACCATTCTTAGTAACCTCGTAAACGATAAGGTCTACAGCAACATTTTTGAAGGGAAAAACCTTCAGTCAATCCCTGAAGAGCAGTTTAAGTGCTCCTGGTGGTATAGAACCGAGTTTTCAGTTCCAAATAAAAAAGGAAGCGAGTTTACGAAACTGGCCTTTGAAGGTATAAACTACCGCGCCAACATCTGGCTTAACGGAAAGCTCATAGCAAAAGCCGATACAACAGAAGGCGCATTCAGGCAGTTTGAAATAGATATTACCGCAATTGCACTTCAGGGTGGAAAGAAAAACGTGCTTGCCGTTGAAGTTTTCCCTCCCGTTCCCGGAGAGCCGACAATGGGATTTGTTGACTGGAACCCGAAGTCGCCCGACAGGAACATGGGGCTATTCAGGGAAGTAAAGGTCAAAACCAGCGGGGAAGTCTCCATTAGCTACCCATTTGTAAAAAGCAGCCTTGACCTTCAGTCATTTAAGACTGCAGGCCTTACGGTTTCAGCCGAGGTAAAAAACAATTCTCAGAAGACTATTACAGGAAAGCTGAGCGGAGAGATTGGGTCAATCCATTTCAGCAAGGAAGTCACCTTGAAGGCCGGTGAAAACAGAGTCGTAACATTTCTTCCTTCGGAGTTCAAAGAACTTGTAATAAAAAACCCGAGGGTCTGGTGGACAAACGACCTTGGAAAGCCGGAACTCTACAATCTTAAGTTGTCTTTTAGTACAAATGGCTATTTATCAGACTCACAGGAAACCCGTTTTGGAATAAGGGAGGTTTCGGATTATATAAATGAAAGTGGTCACAGGGGCTATAAGCTGAACGGCCGCGAAATCCTAATCCGCGGAGGCGGCTGGGTGGATAACCTGCTGCTCGATAATACATACGAAAGCTACAAGATACAGATCGAGTACGCAAAGCACATGAACCTTAATACAATAAGGCTTGAGGGCTTCTGGGGAAACAACCAGGATTTGTACAACCTCTGCGATGAAAACGGGATACTCATCATGGTGGGATGGAGCTGCCAGTGGGAATGGCCCGCATCCCTGGGAAAAGAAGTTGATGAATTCGGCGGAATCAAGTCGCCCGAAGATATAAAGCTTATAACCAAGAGCTGGCAGGATCAGATCAAATGGCTCAGAAATCACCCGTCCATCTTTGTATGGGTCTATGGAAGCGATAAGATTCCACGCCCGGAACTTGAGAAAAATTACCAGTCGGTCTTGAAGGCTGACGACCCCACGAGACCTTTTCTGGCCGCCGCCAAAGCCTGGACGAGTGCCGTAACCGGCAGAACGGCAGTCAAGATGCTCGGACCTTACGACTATGTGCCGCCTCAGTACTGGTACGTCGACAAAAAGTTTGGCGGAGCCTACGGCTTTAACACCGAAACAGGCCCCGGGCCTCAGATACCTCCGCTGGAGAGCATGAAAAAGATGTTCCCTCAGGAAAGCAGGTGGCCCGCAAGTAAAAACGAAGTCTGGGATTTCCACTGCGGCGGCAATGCTTTCAATACGGTTGACCGCTATAACGAGATATTGAATAACCGCATGGGAACACCCGGCAGCCTGGAGGAATACTGCACAAAAGCCCAGTTCATGAACTATGAAGGAATGAGGGCAATGTTTGAGGCATTTGCTTCCAATAAGCCGAACGCCACCGGGGTAATTCAGTGGATGTATAACGCCGCATGGCCTAAACTCTGGTGGCAGCTGTATGACTACTATCTAATGCCTAACGCAGCTTACTATGGAGCCCGCAAGGCTTGTGAAGCCGTTCACATTCAGTATAATTATGGCACAAGGGAAGTTGAAGTCGTAAATCAGACCGTAAAAAGCTATAAAAAACTCAATGCCGAGATAAAAGTATTTAATACGGATATGACAGAAAAGTTCAGCAAAAAAATGCAGCTTGACCTTGCCCCCGATACAACGCAGAAAGCCGTTCAAATTCCTGAAATTAGCGGACTTTCAAAGGCTTACTTTGTAGATATCAGGCTCTTCGACTCAAAAGGAAAACCTCTCAGCCAGAACTTCTACACTCTTTCAACCATGACAGATGACCTGGATACGGCAAAGACAAACTGGTACATTACACCCTTAAAAGGGTATGCCGATTTTACCTTGCTTAACTCGTTACCCGGTGTTGAGCTTTCGGTAAAGCACAGGTTTGAAGGCAAGGCTAAAGAGCGCCTTGTTTCCGTTGAACTTTATAACCCATCGGATAAGATTGCTTTTCAGGTAAACCTTAACCTGCTAAAAGGGGAGAAGGGTGAATCTCTTCTGCCTGTCTTCTGGGACGATAATTACTTCCCGCTTCTTCCCAAAGAAAGAAGGGTCGTAAAAGGATACTTTGAGGAAAAAGACCTTAAAGGCGCAAAACCCGTCCTTAACATTGAAGGCTGGAACGTAAAGAACCAAAGCTTATAAATATTTGGCAATAAAAAAGCGCATACAATTACTGTATGCGCTTTTTTTTACTGTTTCAAATAAATCCCCGCCGAAAGATGTCCGCACCAGTGCTTGAGCGAAAAGGGTGCCGTAATGCCGAGGTTTTTACGCTTAACCGGCAGGACGCCTTCAGTCCATGTGTCGGAATACCTGAGCACTTTTCCTGAAACTGATAAGCCGAGATTCTTTAACGCTTTTACTGTCGTAAGCAGTCCGAATGGCACGGAAAACCTTCCGCACCAGGTTGATGCCATGCGGCTCTCATACGGCTGCGTGGTAAGCTCATTGTTCAGCGCATTTACATCTTTTACTTCCAGGCTTTTGTTCAAATATGCATTGGCTACATACACGTCCCTGTCCGTAGCAGTCTTATGCGCCTTTTCATCTTCTCCATACGGGGCGTAATTGAAATCCTTTCCGTAATGCGTGGCATCAGATGAAATAAGAAAGGCTATGTCCTTTCCCGGTGTAAGATTATTTTTCTTAATGTAATCTGCAATTACTACCGCCAGATCGCTGCTTATGTTCTCCATAGTTTCAAAAGACATCTGTGTAACCATGACGGGAGTAATTTTTACGCCGGGATTAAAATGCTGCAGAAAGGGAATCAGAGCTTCAATTGAATGTTCCAGCTCGTGTGCTTTATCGTTGAGGCTGAAATATTCAGTCTTAAGATTATTCTTAATCGTCTCTCTTAAACCAGACACCTCAACGTTACCGTAAGGGCCTTTCCAGAACTTGTAGTCATCCAGAAGAATAATATTTTTAGGATCGCCAATTTCCTTTCTTACTGTGCCATGTGTAACGCCGAAAATTATTACCTCTTTTGCCCTGAGGGCCTTAAAAAGCGGGAAGTAAATGTTGCCGGCAAAAAGAAAGTCGTCGTGAGGCGAAATGCCCCCAACTAAGCCTGCGGAATCCCACGCCTGGTCATTTTCCTCCAGTCGGGAAAGATAATCTATCAGTTCATCGGTTTCTTCAGGGCTCCAGCAGAAACCAACTTCATCCCTGACGGGTCTTACTTCCACCGGCTTTAATTCCTGCGCCATAATAAAACCTGAGATTATAGTTAATGTAAATAAAAGAAATAAGCATTTCATAAGAGTTTTCCCTCTTTATGTTGCATGTTTTTGGGGTAGGTAGATTTATTACGGGCAATTTAAGGATTAATAAAGAAATAATAAACCCCGTTTGAAAAGAGCGGCCGCGCCCCATGGCTTTAGCAGTTTAACTACCCAAAAGGTCAGTCTTCAGAAAGCAATTTGGGATATCCATTTTTCATAGAAATTCCAAAACTATTTGTCTATATTTAACGTTAAATTTAAATGAAACAGAATTGAAAGGGATTTGACTTGTCCAAAGGCAGAGTAATTGTAGCCATGTCCGGCGGGGTGGATTCTTCCGTTGCGGCAGCTTTATTGCACGATGAGGGTTATGAGGTAATTGGAATAACCATGAAGACCTGGGGCTTTATGGAAGTAGGCGGGGCGCCGAAGCACGAATCGGGCTGCTGCTCGCTGGATGCCATTTTTGACGCAAAGAATGTTGCCACGGCATTGGGATTTCCTCATTATACGGTAGATTTTACAAAGGCTTTTGAAGATGCCGTAATTGATAACTTTGTCGACGAGTACCTGCACGGCAGGACTCCCAACCCGTGCGTAATCTGCAACAGGAAAATTAAGTGGGAAGAGCTCTTAAAGAAAGCCGACGCGCTGGATGCTGAGTTTGTTTCCACGGGGCATTATGCCAACGTTGAATTTAATCCCCAGACTATGCGCTACTGCCTGAAAAATTCCTCCGACAGGGGCAAGGACCAGACGTATGCTTTGTGGGGATTGACACAGGAAAGCCTTAAAAGAACAATTTTTCCTTTGGGGGTGTATAATAAGTCCGAGGTAAGAAGCCTTGCGGAAAAGTTCCGGCTTAAGACTGCTTCAAAACCCGACAGCCAGGAAATTTGCTTTGTTGCAGACAACAATTATGAAAGATTCCTGAGGGAAAAGGCTCCTGAAGTGGTAAATAACATCGGAAAGGGCGACATAATACTAAACGGAAAGAAAATCGGAGAACACAGGGGTATTCCATTTTATACTGTCGGACAGAGAAAAGGCCTGGGCATTGCTCTTGGCAAGCCGGTTTACGTGACGAAAATTGATTATAACAACAATACGATAGAAATCGGCGAAAAAGAGGACCTGATGCAGAAGAACCTCGTTGCCGAAGAGGTCAATTATGTTTCTTCCGAAGGCTTAAGGCCCGGAAGTACAGTCATATGCAAAATCAGGTATTCAGACAAGGGGTCGCTGGCAGAGGTTGTCTCCGCCGGTAAAGACAGTTTTGAACTCAAATTTAATGAAACCAAAAGCGCCATTACGCCCGGACAGTCAGCTGTAATTTACGACGAACAGGGCTATGTGCTTGCCGGGGGAATAATAAAAAAAGGATTTTAACACTTTGAGCAGAAGAATTTTAGAAATTTCAAACTATGCCACTCTGACACTAATTGCAATTTTGCTTCTAATTATAGGTTTGAGGGCGGTATCTCCTGAAAACATGAGATATATACTGTATTTTGCCATATTTTTATTAATTTTACGTATAGGATTTAGATTATTTTTCTTTTATCAGGAAAAAAGAATCAAATAGGGGAGGCGTGTCTTCGAACCGTATAAAAGTTCCAACGGAAAGCTCAATGCAAAAGTCCTGGTCTTAAATCAAAGCTACGAGCCGCTTTCGATATGCAACGTCAGAAAGGCGATTGTTCTAATGCTGCTTAACAAGGCACAGATGGTCGCAAATAAAGACCACAAGCTGATCAATAGCGCCTACAACTCTTTCCCGTGGCCCAGCGTGATACGATTGAACAGGTTTGTCCAGATGCCCTACAAGAAGGTAATTCTTTCCAGAAGAAATATACTGAAAAGGGATATGTATAAGTGTGCATATTGCGGCAGGAGCGATCTTCCCCTCACAGTAGACCACATAATTCCAAGAGCCAGGGGTGGAGAAGACAACTGGGAAAATCTAATCACTGCGTGCATCGTCTGCAATAACCGTAAGGGCAACAGAACACCCGAAGAAGCTAATCTTGTTCTGCGTATAAAACCCTATAAACCAAACCACATTATGTTCATGACCGCTTCGGTCAGTAAAATGGAAGAATCCTGGAAACCCTATCTGTTTCAGTCCTGAGAAGCAGTAAAGAGCATATCCACACCGCTTGCAGGAGATGGGCCGGAAACAGAGCAGAATACCGGAGAGTTATTACTTTAAACTGATGAAATTTCTTGATAGATTTAGTGTTTAATTTTTTATTTATTTACTTCTCAAAAAACAGTTAAAATGAAGGAAATGATGGCGAAAAAGAGAATTTTAAGCGGAATGCGCCCTACAGGCAAGCTTCACCTTGGAAATTACGTTGGAGCGCTGGAGAACTGGGTTAAACTACAGGATGAATACGAAAATTACTACCTGGTAGCAGATTATCACATGCTGACTACAGATCTTAATACGGATTCCATAAAACAGAACACCATAGACATGGTAATCGATTGGCTGGCCACGGGCCTCGATCCTGTAAAAAGCCCCTTTTTCAGGCAGTCTCAGGTTAAAGAACATACAGAACTGTTTTTATTGCTTTCAATGCTCATTACAACTGCCCGCCTGGAGAGAAATCCCACGCTAAAAGACCAGGTAAGGGACCTTAACATAGAAAGCCTCGTCTACGGACACCTTGGCTATCCCGTGCTCCAGGCTGCCGATATTCTCCTTTATAAAGGCCAGGTCGTCCCTGTCGGCGAAGACCAGATACCTCACGTGGAGATATCCAGAGAAGTTGCAAGGCGCTTTAACCAGCAGTACGGGCAGGTATTCCCCGAACCGGATGTGCTGTTGACAAAATTTGCCAGGCTTCCGGGTCTGGATGGGGTTTCAAAGATGAGTAAATCCTTGAACAATGCGATTTATCTCTCAGATACGCCGGAGGTGGTAACCTCAAAGATGAAAAAAGCCGTAACGGACCCATTAAAGGTAAGAAAAGGCGACCCGGGACGCCCCGATATATGCGTCGTCTACATGTACCACCAGAAATTTAATACCCCTGAGGCTGTGGCCGAAGTTGAAACCGGATGCCGCTCTGGCGCACTTGGCTGCGTTGACTGCAAGCTGAGAGCTGCGGCAAGAATAAATGAGTTCCTTTCTCCTGTGCTCGAAAAAAGAAGGCACTATGAGTCTAACCCCAACGAAGTCTTTGACATTCTTCACGACGGGGAGACACGCGCCAGGGCCGTTGCACAGAGTACTATGCAGGAAGTACACGAAAATATGAAACTAGGTTAAGGCATTCCGGGCAGGATAGGGTAAAGTTTGTATAAGATTAAATTACAGCAATTCGAGGGTCCGCTTGATCTGTTGCTCTTTTTTATTAAAAGAGACGAACTGGATATTTATGATATTCCAATCTCAAAGATTACAAAGGACTTCTTTGAGTACATGAATATAATAAAGTCTCTGGACCTTGAGGTCGCGGGCGACTTTATACTCATGGCCACGACTCTCATGCAGATTAAGGTCAGGATGCTCCTTCCCAAGGAAGTTGACGAGAAAGGGGAGGAAATCGACCCGAGGGCGGATCTTATTAAAGCCTTGCTCGAATACAAGCGCTACAAAGAAATGACCGAGGAGCTCTCTTTCCTCGAATCAAACCAGCGCAAGCTCAGCTACAGGGGAAACTTCGATGCAGATTACAAAGTCGCTCCTCCTGAATTAGGCACCTTGCTTAAAAACATTACACTCTACGACCTCCTGAAGGCGTTTAAGAATGTACTGATGGATAAACCGAAGGAAGTCGTCCATGAGATTAAAAAGATTCCGGTTACAATTGAGGACCAGATTAACTACATTTCCAGCAGAGTTGAGAAGGAAAAAAAGCTCAGTTTTATCGTGCTGGTAAGCGGTATGGAAGAAAAGATCAAGATTGTCGTCACATTAATTGCTTTGCTGGAAATGATTAAAATGGGTAAATTAGGGCTTAAGGAATCTGCAAATTTTAACGATTTTGTAATTTATAATCTGGCTGATGGAGAAAATATATAATTCGATAATAGAAGCGCTGGTCTTCGCCTCCGACGAGTCGATATCGGCTGCCGAAATAGTAAAGGCTATCAAGGAAATTGATGGCGAGGAGATTTCCCTTTCAGCCGAGGATGTTGAGAAGTGCATCGATGAGCTGAACGAAAAATACGGCTCTCAGGAACTGTCGTTCAACATTACAAAAGTTGCCAATGGGTTTCTTTTTGCAACAAAGCCCGAATTCGGCAAGTACGTCGGGTTTCTTTCAACCGAAAAGAGCAAAAGAAGGCTTAGCCAGGCGGCACTGGAAACGCTTGCAATTATAGCGTACAAGCAGCCTATCACAAAACCGGAACTTGAGTCCATAAGAGGCGTTAATTCGGACTATATATTAAACATGCTGCTTGAGAAAAACCTGATTACAATTACAGGCCGCTCGGAATCAATCGGAAGGCCCCTTTTATACGGCACTACGGATGAATTCCTGAAGTATTTCGGCCTTTACAACATAAGCGACCTTCCGAAGCCGCGTGAGATTGAAGAGATCATGAAGGATCAGGATTTTATTGAGCAGAAACAAAAAATTATGATGAACGCTATCGAGGAAAATCTGGAAAATAGCGTTAAGGAATCTGATGGTGACAATGAGACTGAATAGATATTTATCTGAATGCGGCCTGGGCTCCAGACGCAAGGTTGAAGAGTTTATTCTTCAGGGCAGAATTGAAATTAACGGGAAAACCGTCGCAGAGCTCGCCCATAACGTCGAGATTGAAAAGGACACTGTTACCTTTGACGGCGAAAAGGTAAAAAGGCAGTCAAAAGCCTACTACCTTCTTAATAAACCCAAAGGCTATGTCACTACCACGAGTGACGAGAAAAACAGGAGAACCGTCCTGGAACTGATAAAAACCAACGTCAAGGTTTTTCCAGTTGGAAGGCTGGACTATAATACAACGGGAGTTCTTCTTCTTACAAACGACGGGGATTTTACGAATTATCTCCTGCACCCGAACAATAAGGTAAGAAGAGTCTACCGGGCTGTCATTGACAAGCCTCTTGAAATAAAAGACAAGGAAAAAATGCTCAAGGGACTTTATCTGGAGGGTAAAAAGGGCAGGTTTGAGGAAATTATCGTCACAAGGAAAAGCACCATTGTAAACGTGACTGCAATTGAAGGAAGGAATCATTTTGTAAAGAAAATGTTCCAGACGCTTGGCTACAATGTGGATGAACTTGCAAGAATTAACTATGGCGGAATTACACTTGGGGATCTGCCTCTTGGAGGCTGGCGTGAACTGACTCTGGCGGAAATAAACGGCATCAAGAAAAAATATGACAAATTATAGGAAATCATTTCTTTTAAGTTTTGTTTTACTGCAGGCCACACTCTGCGCACAGAATTACCAGGCACCTGCTTTCAATAAATATAATTCTTCGCGCATTACGGAATTCTGGCAGCAGATTGATGATATTTTTAATGACCCGAATTTTAACAGCTCTAACTGGGGAGTCGTAATTAAATCCCTTGAAACGGGAGAATACCTCTACAAGAGAAACGAAGATAAACTGATGATGCCGGCAAGCAACCTGAAACTTTTTACTACCTCCGCCGGGCTGATAATTCTTGGTAAAAACTACAGGTACAGGACAAATCTTTACATTAACGGCAACATCGAAGGCTCCGTCTTGAAAGGCGACCTTGTAATCCAGGGAACCGGGGATCCTACCATCTCAGGCAGATTCCACCAGGATGACCCATACAAGGTATTTAACGACTGGGCAGATACGCTTCTTTCCAGGGGAATTGAGGAAATTACTGGAAACATAATCGGCGACGACAAGCTCTTTGACGAAAACGGACTGGGTGAAGGATGGTCATGGGATAACGAAACCTACTGGTATTCTGCTTCAACGAGCGCCATAAGTTTTAATGACAACTGCGTCGACGTTATAATAAGGCCTACCGAAGCCGGCAAACAGGCTTCGCTTAGCCTTCAGCCTGAGACCAGGTACGTTACCATCATAAACAAGGTCGTCACTGTGCCTAAGGATACCCCGACCGATATAGACGTCTACAGGGAACGCGGCACAAATATTATTACTGTATTCGGAAAGATAAGCGAGAACTCTGAGGAGTTCCGGACTTATTCAACGGTTAATAATCCCACACAGTTCTCTTTGATTGTCCTTAAGGATATATTAAAGAAAAAGGGGATTATAATTAGGGGCTATGCAACGGATATTGATGAGGAAGGCGTGAGCCTCGACTACACGAAGATGAAAAAGATCTTTACTCATTATTCAGTGCCGCTTTCAGAAATCGTAAGGGTCATTAATAAAAATAGTCAGAATTTTTATGCCGAACAGCTCCTTAAGACAATCGGACTCGTAAAATACGGGTTCGGTTCTATTGAAAACGGCGTTAAGGCCGTTAAAAATCTCTTAAGAGAGATGGGCATTAATTCGGAAGACATGATTATGGCAGACGGCTCAGGCCTCTCGCGCCTGGATCTGGTTACGCCAAGGCAGATAGTGGACCTGCTTAATTACATGTATAAACATGAGTCTTTCCCGGTATTCTACCAGACTCTGCCCGTAGCCGGGGTCGACGGTTCACTTGCCAGGAGGATGCTCAGGTCCAAGGCAGAAAACAACGTCAGGGCAAAGACAGGATATTTGGGGGGAGTAAGGTCGCTCTGCGGCTTTGTTCATACTGCAGACAACGAACCTATCGTCTTTTCAATTATTGTTAATAATTATATTGTCCCTGCTACTCTGGCCGATAACCTCCAGGATCTGGTTTGTTTAAGGCTGGCGAATTTTTCAAGAAAATAAAAGGAGGATTTTTGGAAACCAATTTTAACGAAGATATCAATACACTTGTAAAAAGACGACTCGAAGAACTGGAAGAGCTCCGGAAATTAAACACTGAGGCTTACGCTTATGAGTTCGACGTAAATGCGTATTCAAACGACATAAAATCCACATTTCAGGACGGCACCGAACAGAACGTCAGAATAGCAGGACGCCTTATGGCCGTCAGACGCATGGGTAAGGCATCTTTTGCACATATACAGGATAAACAGGGAAAAATCCAGATCTACCTGAGAAAAGACGACATAGGCCAGGAGTATGACGTGTTTAAGCTCATGGACATTGGAGACATCATTGGGGTTGAAGGCTTTGTCTTCAAGACCAAAACCGGCGAGACATCCGTCCACGCCAGAAGCCTGAAGCTTCTTTCAAAATCGATCAGGCCAATACCTATTGCAAAGGAAGTCGTGGATGAAAAAGGCAACAAGGTCATCTTCGACCAGTTTGCCGACAAGGAGCTCAGATACCGCCAGCGTTACGTGGATTTGATAGTAAATCCTGAGGTTAAGGATGTCTTCATAAAAAGAAGCCGCATAACCTCGGCCTTAAGAAGTTTCCTCGATAAAAACGGGTACCTGGAAGTTGAGACCCCGATTCTTCAGCCCATGTATGGCGGCGCGGCAGCAAAACCCTTTATGACGCACCATAACGCCCTTGATATTCCGCTGTTCCTCAGAATTGCAGATGAACTCTACCTGAAACGCCTCATTGTCGGTGGCTTTGACGGGGTTTACGAGATATCGAAAGACTTCCGTAACGAGGGGATGGACAAAACCCATAACCCCGAGTTCACAATGATGGAACTCTACGTTGCATACAAGGACTATAACTGGATGATGTCTTTTGTCGAGGAAATGGTAGCACACGTGGCAACAACCGTCTTCGGCACAACTGAGTTTGAAATCGAAGGAAAGAAAATTAACTTCAAGCCGCCTTGGAACAGGGTTTCTATGGTTGAGGCCATTCAGGATTCTACTGGCATCAACGTCCTCAGTGCTTCATACGACGAGGTAAAAAGCGCCTGCAGAAAGTACGGCGCCCCGCTTGGCGGCGGAGAAAGCAAGGGCAAACTCATTGATAACCTTTTCGAAGTCACAGTCCAGGAAACACTCATCCAGCCTACATTCCTCACTGACTATCCTCTTGAAATGTCGCCTCTTGCAAAGAAGCACAGGACAAAGGAAGGGCTCGTCGAAAGGTTTGAAGGCTTTGTGCTGGGAAGGGAAATCTGCAACGCCTTTAGCGAGCTGAACGATCCTATTGATCAGAAGAACAGGTTCGAGGACCAGGTAAAAATGAGGGAGGCAGGCGATGAGGAAGCTCACCAGATTGACGAGGATTTCGTGCGCGCTCTTGAATACGGTATGCCCCCGACGGCAGGACTTGGAATTGGTATAGACCGCCTGGTTATGCTATTGACAAACCAGCCTTCGATACGTGACGTAATTCTCTTTCCTCAGATGAAACCTGAGAAATAATTCACGGTCCTTTTGCTCTGTATATTTCCAAGGGATAGGATGCCTTTGAGTGCGTCTTATCCCTTTTGTTTACCTGGCAGTGATTCAAATAAAGCTTGCGTTAAAGCATTAAACCGGATCTCAATGAAACTAATTTTAATATCTTTTTTTATAGCCCTTTTAACTCATGCCTTCAGTTATGCCTTTGCATCTGCTGATTCAGCTTTTTCTGCGGGAACATCGTCTTTTGTTTCAGATTCCTCTTTTTCCACAATGCCTTCCTCCACACTTAAGCTGGAAGAAAGCTTAAATGGAAAAGGACTTCACTCAAATTTAACCCTCGGACACGGACAGATTCCATTAAGCCTGGCCCTTCAGGACTCTTTTTATGTAAAAGGCTCCCCGGTCAAGGTCATCAAGCCCCTGGAGACGGGCATAAACTACACCATGCTTGGCAGCCTTGGCGCAGCATACATGGCTTCGGTAATAGCAATTGACCGCTATATGGCAAATCAATGGTGGCAGAAACCTTCGAAATTTTATTTTTCCCGGGATTATTTTAGTAAGTTGTCAAATTTTAATAAATTTAGTCACTTCTATTCCGTAAATTTGCTTGGGCATTTATTTTCCGGAGCCTACGAGGCTTCAGGAATGCAGGCGCTGGGTTCCACCTGGTACAGCTCGCTCTCAGCCCTTGCATATATTTCCTGCGTGGAAACAGAAAACGGTTTTCACACAAATAACGGCTTCAGCCTTTCGAATTTTTCGGCCGGAGTCCTTGGAACCATATTCTACATTGGACAGTACTATATACCTGAAATGAAGGACTTTATGCCCAAAATGAGCTACAAGCCGACTGAAAATCTGAAAAACAAAGGCCGCATTTTTTTCGATGATTACCAGGGGCAAAAGTACTGGATGTCCGTAAGGCTCAAGAATTACCTGCCTGAAAAGATTTCTGGCTTCTGGCCGGAATTTTTGATGGTCGCAGCTGGTGTAGGACTTAAGGAAGGCTTCCCTGACAAAAAGGGTCCAATGGAAATGTACGTTGCACTGGATCTGGACGCTGAGAAACTGCCTTTATACGGGGCCTTCTGGCAGTTTGTAAAGAATACACTTAATTATTTTCACTTTCCCATGCCGGGAGTAAGACTTAGCCCGGGAAGTGCTTTTTTCATGTTTTGTTTCTGAAGATTATTGTATCTGAAAAAGGTGAAATTTGAAATACAGTATTATCATACCGACACTAAACGAAGAAAAACTGCTGCCAAATATTCTCAACCAGATTAAGCAGGCAGGAATACTGGAGCTCTATGAGGCAGAACTTATAATTTCCGACGGGGCCAGCACAGATGCTACGGTTTCCCTTGCAAGAGATTTTACTCATAAGATTGTCTGCCACACAAGGCCTGAAAGGCAGAACATCTCGGAAGGGCGTAACGCCGGCGCTAAATACGCAGAGGGAGAAATACTGATTTTCCTCGGCGCCGACATTGTTTTCCAGGATATAAGAGCTTTTTTTGAATTTGTTTCAAACAGATTTTTACCTGGGCGTTACCTTGCAATGACATGCAACGTCAAGGTTTTCCCGAATGAAGAAAGACTAAGCGACAGGTTCTTCCATAGCATTCTTAATACGTACTTCTACCTCCTAAATGTCTTCGGGGTCGGTATGGGGCGCGGAGAGTGCCAGGTAATCAGGAGGGAGGTCTTCTTAAGCTTTAAGGGATATAACGAGACACTGGCTGCAGGTGAAGACTTTGACCTCTTTAAGCGCGTAAGGAGAAAGGGAAAAATACTCTATGCGAGAGACCTATGCGTCTTTGAGTCACCAAGAAGATACAGAAAACTGGGTTATCTCAGAGTCTGTAAGCTATGGTTTATAAATGCTTTCTACGTAATATTTAAGAAAAAATCACTGGCTCAGGAATGGGAACAAATAAGATAGCAGCCGCCTTTATAATTCTTTTCTTGGCCATGACGCCAAGGGCTTTTGCACAGGCTGAATACGTGCCTTACAATCATCCTTCTTACGACTTCCTGGAGAGAATGAACTCTCTTCATTTTATTCAGGGCTTTAACGACTTTGAGCGTCCCCTGACAAGAAAGCTGATTGCAGATTACATCAGGCAGCTACTGCCATTTAACGACAGGCTCGATAATTCCGACCGCAAGCTCCTTACAGACTTCCAGAATGAATTTGAGTACGAGCTTTCGGGCACGCTTAAGAACTCAAGAAACCTCATTGCCGACAGCACACATAGCTTCACATTCCTCTGGCAGGGTCCTAAATACCTCTACAGCTTTGCCGATTCCGGAAAGGCTTCTGTGTTTTTCGACTTTCTTGCCGACTATGAAACCATATCTGAGAACAGCTTTCTTACACCGCGTGAGAACCTTGGGGGAACATTCCTCCGCTGGGGTGGTACAATTAGAGGAACCTTTCTTGATAAATTCGGCTTTTATATTAAAGGAACAAATGGCAAGCTATTTGGCAGTAAAAAGGCTGCCAGGTCTGTAAACGAGCTAAAGTTCAATTATAAGCTTAATGCCGGTCCCAATCTTGTTACGGCTTCCGATTACTTTGACAATTCGGAAGGCTACCTTTCAGCTGATTTCGGGCTGGTTAGGTTTAAGATTGGGCGGGATCAGAACCTGGTTGGCTACGGCCCCGTAAGGAACATCCTGGGAGATAACGCCCCGCAGTATGATTACCTCTCGCTGGCGTTTAACTATAAGTTTATTTCGTTTTCCTATCTCCATGCAAAACTCCTCGGAAGCCTGAGCCACTCGATAGATTCCCTGCAGGGCGAGATAACAACGGCAGATGAAAAATATATGGGGTACCACCGCCTGGGGCTGAATATCTCCAGGGACTTTTCAATTGGACTGGGAGAGCTGGTAGTTTATTCAAGGAGATCAATAGACCTGTCGTACCTGAACCCGTTTAATTTTTACAAGAGTACTGAACACGCAAACCAGGACAGGGATAATTCTATGCTCTTCTTTGACGTGGCAAACTACTCCATCAAGGGCTTAAAGCTTGCGGGCTCGGTTTTTATAGACGACATCGATTTCGGCAAGATCGGTTCCGGCTGGTACGGCAACCAGACGGCATATGACCTGTATCTGAGGTCTTTCAACCTCTATGGGCTATTTCCACTGGACTTTGCCTTTGAGTACTTGAGAGTCGAGCCTTACGTCTTTACGCACAGGATTACGGATAATAACTTTACGAATATGTCTTACAGCCTGGCCGATCCCATTCTGCCAAACAGCGACATGTTTCTTTTAGCCCTAAATTACCGCCCCGGAATCAGGCTCAGCTTTAAGGCTGAAGTAAGGTTCTCCAGGCACGGGGCTAACCTGTTTGGAGCCGACGGCAGACTCGTCAGAAACTTTGGCGGTGATGTCAATTACGGCTACAGGCTCGGGGACCCGACTGAGGTTCATTTCCTGGAAGGGGAAAGGGAATACTACAGAATGATTTCTTTTTCCAGTGTTTTTGAACCTGTAAAAAATTATTATATTTCTGGAAGGGTGCTTTTTCAGAATAACTCACTTAAGAACATCCCCAGCCAGAAGTTTTTGGCAGCTTACTTTCTTATAAACATTGGAATTTAATTTTTTTTGGAGCATAATCCGGATGGACCTAAATAGATTCAAAACTCCATTTGTAGCAATTATTGTTCTTACGATTGGAATAATTCTGGGAATTGAGATTCAAAAAGTTGTCTCAAGCGACAACCAGCGCGAAAACCTCAGGAAATTCAATGAAGTTTTGACGTTTGCAGATAAATATTATGTTGAGGACGTTGATACACAAAAACTGATAGACAATGCTATTTCAGGGATGCTCGACAGCCTGGATCCCCACTCGGTCTATATTCCGGCCAAACAGATGGAAGGCGTGGAAGAACAGTTCAGAGGCAACTTTGAGGGCATTGGAATTGAGTTCCAGGTTGTAAATGACACCTTAACCGTCGTCAGCGCAATTACCGGCGGACCCAGTGAGGCGCTCGGCATTATGGCAGGCGACAGGATAGTTAAAATCGACAACCAGAACTGCATTGGAATTACTACTGAGCAGGTAAGAGCCAAACTCAGGGGAACCGCAGGCTCAAAGGTAACCGTTTCCATATCCCGCCCGGGCGTAAGGGGAATTAACGACTATGTCATCAAGCGCGACAAGATCCCTATTTATTCCGTGGACGCATATTTCATGTACGACAATCAGACTGGATACATCAGCCTTTCCAGGTTTTCCGAAACCTCGACGCAGGAGATGCTGAAAGCACTGGAGGAACTGAAGAAAAAGGGGATGAAGCGCCTTATCTTTGATTTGAGGAATAATCCCGGCGGATATCTCAATCAGGCATTCCAGATTGCCGACATGTTTATTGACGGCAATAAGATGATTGTTTATACAAAAGGCAGAAGAAGTGAGTTTAACGAGGAATACCACGCCTCGAAGGCTTACCCTTACGAAAAACTCCCTTTAATCGTGCTTGTTAACTCCGGCAGCGCCTCAGCCAGCGAAATCGTCTCGGGGGCAATTCAGGACTGGGACCGCGGACTCATAGTTGGCGAAACCACATTTGGAAAGGGACTCGTGCAGAGGCAGTTCATGCTGCCCGATAACTCAGCCGTAAGGCTCACAATTTCGCGCTATTATACGCCTTCGGGCCGACTTATTCAAAGGAGCTATAAAGATAAGAAGGATTACTTCCTGAACGTGCATTCAAAAACTATGAATGACGGCCTTAACATTAACCATAAGGCCGAAAAGGACTCTTCAAGATCCGTATTTAAGACAAATGCCGGCAGACTGGTCTATGGAGGAGGAGGCATTACGCCGGACTATATTGCGGCCTCTGAGAAACTCCAGCCTTATTCGGCTTCTCTCAGGAGAGCAAACCTTTTCTATATATATATATTAAAGTATATGGACCACAACGGGCAGCAGATAACGAGGAAATACTCAAAGGACTTTTCTGCTTTCAGGAAAAAATTCCATTTTTCAGACAGGGATCTGAAGGATTTTGTTAAATTTGCCTCTGAGAAAAAGGTGCCTTTTGTCAAGGACGAGTTTAACAGGGATAAGGATTACATAAGAGCACAGCTCAAGGCCTATATTGCAAGGGATATCTGGAGAAACGAAGGGTGGTACCAGACGCTTTTGGAGGTTGATAACCAGTTTAAGAAGGCACTGCGAGAGTTTTCGGAGGCTGAAAAACTATCAAAGCTATAATAAATGAAACTCCTGAAAAATGTTTCTTTCTTTGTCGTTTTTTTCTATTTCTGCGGCTTCAGTAACAGCAACTCTCTTTGGACTTCCACTGCCCAGATCCCCAAAGAGATGCATCCGGGTGAGGACATAACTTACGTGGTAAGCTATTCTTTCCTCAAGTTCGGTGAGGTGAGACTGCAAATACTGGAGCAGAAGGAAAAAAACGGGGCTGTTTATTACAGGACAAAGGCATTCATCGATTCCTATTCAGGAATCCCTTTCGTCAATCTTCACCAGATTTACGAAAGCAATTTCGATAAAAACCTGTATTCCGACTTTTTCAGGGCTACTGAAAAGGAAAAGGACTACATTAAATTTACAGAGTATTATTTCGACTATAACAAAAAGACGGTTCACGTTAAAAAGGGAAAATATAACCCGTTTGAAATCTGGGCAGACTCCACGGCACAATTGAATAATTTATACCAGGACGGGCTTTCACTCTTCTATTACGCCAGAATGAACACCGGGCAGAAAAAAAGCGTTAACGTGCCGTGCTTTGTTACAGAGGAGTTTGTTTACACCAAAATCAACTTTTATGACAAAGTTGAGAAGACTTCAGTTGATGCCGTAGACTACGATATTGCCAGCGTAAGACTGGATGGACATACGGATTTCATCAGCATTTTCGGTTTGACTGGAAATTTTGAAGGCTGGTTTACAAATGATAAATATGCCGTTCCTACAATAGCCAAGATGAAGGTAATAATTGGAGATATAACCCTGCAGCTTAAATCCTGGAGAATTCAGGGCTGGACTCCCCCGAAATATTAAGTCTGGAATAGAAGTTTTGTTGTGCCTTACTGTTTCTTTTTTGTTATTTCCGAGCTTCAAAAAGGTGCCTTAAAAAAAAGAGAACGTTATGGATGAGAAGATATATGGTTTTAAGGAATTCCTTCCACAGGTTCATTCCACGGCCTGCTTATTTCCGGGTGTAAGGGTAATTGGAAGGGTTGAAATTGGAGAAGACGTAAGCATCTGGTATAACTCTGTTTTAAGGGGTGACGTAAACTTCATTAAAATCGGCGAAAAAACAAACATACAGGACCTTTCTGTCTTGCACGTCACACGGAATAATCCGCTCATAATAGGAAAAAGTGTAACCATAGGCCACGCCGTAAAGCTTCACGGATGCACGCTTGAGGACTTATGCCTTGTAGGAATTGGAAGCGTTGTATTAGACGGAGCCCTGATCAGCCAAAATTCCATTGTTGCCGCCGGGGCAGTTGTAACCCCGGGCTTTGTGGTGCCATCGGGAACACTCGTTGCGGGCGTCCCGGCCAAAGTTGTGCGCAGCCTTAAAGAAAAGGAAATTGAAGGGATTTCGCTTTCAGCCAGAAATTACTGCCTTTATGCCAGGCAAAGCATGACAGAAGAGTAATATTTTTGCCGATTTTTTATAGAAAATGTGGAAATTTTGCTTAAATTGCTTTCTTTTTATCAATAATTATTTACCTTTGCAGGAACAAATAGCCTCCTGAATCCTGTTATTAAATGGATGAGCAAATCTCTAAGGGCAGGGCTGTTCCGGAAGTGATAATTATGCAATTTGTATTTGCTTAACATTTTAAAATAAGATATATTGATTAAAAATCTTACTGTATTTGGGGAAGGGAAACTAAAGATTAACAAGAAGCTCGTACACAATCTGATGGGGCTTCTGGCCAAAGAGCTGGGGTTTTCCATTGCCTCCCTTCCTGTAAACTTTTTAAGCCCTGAGACGATCAGACAGGTAAATGTAGAATATCTTGGGCACGATTATTCCACCGACATAATTACGTTTAATTATTCGGGGAGTAATGACGATTTTGACGGGGAAATACTGATTTCTGTTGCTGATGCGGCAGAAAACGCAAAGAGATATGAATGTTCACTGGATAATGAGTTGTTGAGATTAGTCATTCATGGTGTTTTACACCTGATGGGTTACGATGATAAACAGAGTGCTGAAAGGAAAAAAATGAAGAAGCTTGAAAACTTCTTAACAAACAAATTTGAATATCTCGTTTATAACGACAGACTACTTTATGACAGCCAAAATAGTTGAAGTAATAGCTCAAATTCTTGATGCGCTCAGCAAAAACTCTTCTTTGGAAGAAGTGAACAGAAAATTAAGCCATAATAAGAATTTTGATAAACAAACTGTAAGCACGGCTTTCAGCTGGATATACGACAAAAAGCTTACGAATAATTATTTTAATAATTCAATTAAAAATAAAGAAATAAAAAGTTTTAGGTTCCTGACCGAAGAAGAAAAAGAAATCCTGGGAGTTGAAAATTACGACTATATTACTCATTTAATAAATGTCGGTTTACTAAAACTCGCTGACCTGGATAACATCCTCGAGCAGATTACTTTATTTCCGGGTGATAAAATTTCTAAGGAAGAAATCAATTGGCTCATCTTGTTTTCTTTAGTTGATTTAAATGAAAGTATCCCCCCTGGAAGCAGAGTTCTTTTATATTCTTCGGATACTATTAACTAAAGGAAATTTTGTAAATGGAAAAAAATCTCGTACTGGTGGAATCGCCTGCAAAGGCTAAGACCATCAATAAATACCTGGGTAAGAACTATCTGGTTGAAGCAACGGTCGGACACATAAAAAATCTTCCGAAGACCAAGCTTGGCGTTGACATTGAAGACAATTTTAAGCCTCAGTTCGTCAACATTCGCGGCAAAGGAGATGTAATTAAGAAAATTAAAAGCCTCGCCTCTAAAAGCAAATCAGTCTATATCGCAACTGACCCTGACCGCGAAGGTGAAGCTATTGCACAGGATATTGCCGACGTAATTGAAGGCGTAAGCAACGGGAAGATATACAGGGTGCTTTTCAATGAGATCACGAAAAATGCCGTCCAGAAGGCCATCGGCTCCCCCCTTGAAATCGATACGAACCTGGTTTCCTCTCAAAGGGCCAGAAGGGTAATGGACAGGATAATTGGATATAAGATCAGCCCCTTTTTGTGGAAAGCCGTCCTTGACCCTTCCAGCTTCAACCTTTCTGCAGGACGCGTACAGTCCGTAGCCCTGAGACTCATATGCGAAAGGGAAAAAGAAATTGAAAACTTTATCGTAACGGAATATTGGTCGATATGGGCCGACTTCAGGACCGAAAAAAATGATGTCTTCAGGGCAAAGCTCGTTGAAGTTGACGGCAAGACCTTAAGGATCCAGCCCAAGCCGCAGATGAGCGAAAAAGACTGGGAAGAGTTTCTCGTGGGCAACTTTGCCCTTAATAATGAAACTTCAGCCCAGGAGGTGCTCGAAAGGCTCCTGAAAAAGGATAATTTTGTCATTTCCGACGTAAATAAAAAAGAAGGCAGAAGAAACCCGCCTCCGCCATTTATTACGAGTTCCATGCAGGCCGAAGCCTCCAGGAGCCTGCGCTTAAAGCCGAGCCACACGATGGCTATTGCGCAGAACCTCTACGAGGGAATTGACCTCGGAAAAGAAGGCACCGTTGGTCTTATCACCTATATGAGAACCGATTCCACGAGGCTAAGTCCCGAAATTGTCTCTGACCTGAGGGAATTTATTAAAGATACATACGGCGAAAAGTATCTCCCTGAATCTGTCAGGGTCTATGAAAAGAAAAGCGGAATTAACGTTCAGGATGCCCACGAGGCAATCAGGCCCACATCGCTCAGGTATACGCCCGAATTTGTAAAACCATTCCTGGAGGCCAAACAGTTCAAGCTTTATGAGCTGATTTGGAAGAGGTTTGTTGCCTCGCAGATGAATCCCGCAATAGTTGAAACTACTGTAATTGAAGTAAGGGCCGACGAGTTCCTCTTTAAGGCATCCGGATCTGCAATCAGGTTCGACGGATTTCTGCAGGTTTATGAAGAGCAGTCCGAAGACTCCAACGGCAAAGACGAGGGCGAAAACGACCTCATTCCGCTTGGGCTTGAGGCTGGGCAGAAAGTTTCACTGCAGGACCTGCACAAGACACAGCACTTTACGAAGCCTCCTGCACGCTACAGCGAAAGCAGCCTTATTAAGGAGCTGGAAAGTAGGGGAATCGGAAGACCTTCAACATATGCCATGATTGTAGGCACCATACAGGACAGAAAATACGTCTACACTGAAGAAAAAAGGCTCAGGCCAACAGAGCTCGGTGTAAAGGTCAACGACATTCTGGTTAAAAGCTTCCCTGAAGTCCTTAATGTCAACTTTACTGCCAGGATGGAAGACGAGCTGGACCTGATAGCTCAGGGTGAAATTGGCTACCTTAACGTATTAAATGATTTTTATTACCCGTTTTCAGACGCTTTGAAGAAAGTTGAAGAGAACGTGGAGAAGATTTACTGCGACCTTTGCGGCAGCGAAATGATAATTAAAATGGGCCGTTTCGGCAAGTTCCTCGCGTGCAGCAATTATCCTGACTGCAAGAACATTAAGTCCTTAAAGGACCTGCATCCCGGAAAGCCGCAGGAACCCGAGTACACTGGAGAAAAATGCGAGAAATGCGGCGCGAACACCGTTTACAGGAACGGAAAGTTCGGAAGGTTTATCGGCTGCGAAAGGTATCCTGAATGCGACTACATAAAGCCCCTTGTTACAGGCGTCAAGTGCCCGAAATGCAAGGAAGGCGACATAATTGAAAGACAGTCCAGAAAAGGCAAAGTCTTCTACGGATGCAGCCGCTATCCTGAGTGCGATTTTGTGGCCTGGTATAAGCCGATCCCGGTCAGCTGTCCGAACGGCGACTCGGCATACATGGAAAAACGCTACAGTACAAAGAAAGGCGAATATCTGAAGTGCCCGGTCTGCAGCGAGGAAATAGTGGAAGAGTTAAAAGAGAGTTCCAAGTAGTTTTCCACTAAAATTCGTAAATTATGGAAATTATAAGGGTTATAGAGGACTTTCTGGAAAACCTGCAAAAAATCGGCAGGTTTTCCGGAAATACGGTTAAAGCCTACAGGCAGGATTTGATCCAGTTCTGTGAGTATTGCGAATCCTGCAACTGTACGGATATTCTAAAGGTGAATGAAAAGCTGGTAAGACGCTATATTATCAGCATAAACCTGAACAGCGAGTACGAAAAGAGCAGCATTTCAAGAAAACTTTCGGCTATAAGAAGCCTCTTTAATTACGCATCAAGGGATAATATTGTCCCGGCAAATCCCTTAAAGCGCATCTCAAACCCCCAGGTAAAAAGAAAACTTCCTGAAGTAGTTCCAGAAAAGATAATGGATGAATTATCCACAAAGCTGGAAAAGGAGGAGAAACTTCTTCACAATGCCGTTGTTGAAGTCTTATACAGCTGTGCACTCAGGGTCTCTGAGCTCTGCAGCCTTAACGTGTGCGATATCGATTTTGAAAAGGGATCCGTCAGGGTGACGGGAAAAGGTTCCAAGACAAGGATTGTACCTATTGGCAAACAGTCGCTTCAAGTCGTAAAGAAGTATCTTGATTCAAGAGCATCTTTAGAGTATACTAATCCAATATTCGTAACTTCAAGAGGCAAAAGGATTTACCCGCGTTACGTTTATAGGATAATTAACAGGTACCTAAGCGAGGAAACGGAGCTTAAGAAGAAAAGCCCCCACGTCTTAAGGCATACGGCGGCAACCCATATGCTGGATAACGGAGCCGACCTGCTTGCCGTAAAGGAAATACTGGGTCATGAAAGTTTGTCGACCACTCAAATCTACACTCACGTTTCAATTGAGCGGTTGAAGAACATATACAAACAAGCTCATCCTAAATCTTAAAAAGGAGCATCTTATGAACATTCAAATCACTTCAAGAAAGTTTAAGGCTAAAGACTCTCTGAAAGATTATATTTATGCCGAAGTGGGAGCTTTAGGAAAACTTAATGACGACATTAACGACATTGAAGTTATTTTGAGCTATGAGAACTTAAAGGATAGCACTAAAATCGCTGAAATCATCTTGCCAATTCCAGGCAAGGTATTAACTGCAAAGGAAAACTCGGACGACTTTAAGAAGTCGGTTTCTGCTGCAGTACTTAAAATAGAAAAACAACTTGGAAAAATAAAAACAAGGACCGTGGACGGGAAAAGGAGCGAAAGAGCCGAAAGGGCTGCCGTTTCCGAGGTACCCCCGGTTCCAGGTCCTGAAGAGGAAGAAGAAGAAGAGTAAAATAATGAAACTGGACGACAAAACAATTATCAAAAAAGAAAGTATAACGGTTGATTTCTTTTATAAGAACGTAAAGGACCGGTTTAAGCTCACTTTGTTTACAGATGAGTCCGGTTTCAGCAGAAATATCTACGATCAGAATCTCCACAGACCCGGCCTGGCACTGGCCGGGTTCGTGGAGCTCTTTTCATATACGCGCATTCAGATCTTCGGCAACACGGAAATGAAGTATCTGAACCAGCTCACTCAGGAAGAAAGAGCCAGAACCTTGAGGAAAATCTTCCAGTTCGACATTCCCTGCATAATTTTAACAGATGGCAATGAGCCTTTCCCGGAAATGATTTCTCTTGCCAATGAGTTCCACATAGGCATGTTCGGTTCAACATTTACGACTACAAAGCTGGTCTACCTCGTTGGCGACTTCCTGGACGATCAGTTTGCCCCCCGCATCTCCGTGCACGGCTCATTTGTAGACGTCTATGGCGTTGGAATGCTCTTCGTCGGGAAATCCGGCATCGGTAAAAGTGAAGTGGCACTGGACCTGGTTGAAAGAGGCCACCGACTGGTTGCAGACGACGTAATTATTGTCACAAAAAAAGGCGAAAACATCCTTATGGGCTCGGGTACCGAGCTGGTTAAGCATTTCATGGAAGTAAGGGGAATTGGAATTATTGACGTCAAGAGCATGTTCGGCGTCAGGGCTATACGCTTCCAGAAACGCCTTGAGATAATCGTAGAGCTGGAAGTCTGGGACGAAAAGTCACACTACACACGTACAGGGCTGGACGAAGAGGTCTTTAGCCTCCTGGACATAGAAATACCCTATATTAAGCTCCCAATACTGCCCGGAAAGAACATTACCGTAATCTCAGAAGTAATCAGCCTGAACTATCTGCTCAAGCATTACGGATACGACTCGGCCAAAGTGCTGCAACGGAGGCTTGAGGACCGGCTAAACAGGCTTAACGTGGATGACAAACGCTTTGTAGATTACTTTGAGCACGATTTCGAATAGCGGTGCACCACCCAAAGCACTCAGTTAAGGACATTCGTTGCCTCGCATACTAATTATTCACTTTATCTATTATAATGTAATCTGCAGCGCAGGAAATGGAAGCGCAACCTAAGTAGTTTTTTCTTGACATATTTGAGTTATTTTGATAACTTCGCACTCATCTATGAACAAATTTTACTATTTCTCGAAAACGAAGCTGAAGTTAATTGAGATAAGTAATTTCCACAAGAAATTCTTATCGTTGTTCATTTTTCTTGTGCTCATCGTTTCATGCATACTTTTTGGGGGATTCCTTTTAATAAATTCACTCGTTAATTCTGATTCTGAACTATCGGGACTGAAGGCTGAAAATAAAGAACTTTCAAGTAAGTTATCTGAAATGGCTTCTTTATATAAAAAGCTGGATAAGTCCGTCGACAGTCTTACTCAGGCAAATAACGAGCTTAGAACTGCAACAGATCTGCCTGCAATTTCCGGGGAAGAGAGAGCTCTGGGCACCGGCGGCGGGCTTTTTGAGAAAATTTTTTCCAAAAGGCACTCCGGCGTGGATCTGGATCAGCTTTCCGAATTTGTAGATCAGGTAAAGACGAAAATTTCATTCGAAAGGTCAGACTACCTGGAGATTTCAAATAAACTTAAGAGTAATAAGAAACTTTTTGAAGCAATTCCCGCAATTAAGCCGGCTGACGGCGTCGTTACAGCCCATGGTTTCGGAATGCGCATGCATCCGATACTTGGCGTAGTCAGAATGCATGAGGGTATAGATATCGTTGCCGATATCGGTACTCCCGTTTATGCCCCCGGAAGCGGAACGGTTGCTTTTGTTGGAACAAAAGGCGGCTTCGGATTATGCATTGAAATAGATCATGGATTTGGCTATAGAACAGTGATGGGTCATTTGTCTGAGACGATGGTAACGGTTGGACAGAAAATCAACAGAGGTACATTAGTAGCCAAAACTGGGAACACTGGCTTATCAACGGGCCCGCATCTTCACTATGAAGTTCACCATAACGGCCTGGCCCTCAACCCAGAGGACTTTTTCTTTGATGATTTGAACTTATTTAATTAAATTAAAAAAAACAAATTTATTCCGGAGTAGAAATATGATTTGGACAGTAGAATTAGCTTCTTATTTAGATGATGCCCCTTGGCCAGCTACAAAAGAAGAATTAATAGATTATGCCGAACGAATCGGCGCTCCATTAGAAGTTGTAGAAAACCTTCAGGAACTGGAGGATTCGGAAGAGCCATATGAATCTATTGAGGATATCTGGCCTGATTATCCAAGTGATGAAGATTTCTTCTACAATGATGATGACGATATAATGTAAAGATTATAGGCGCCTCTAAAAGGCGCCTTTTTCAATTATGGAACAAGGGGTTAAATGAGCAGCAACATCTTACAATGCATAAAAGGGCAGAAAGCCGCGGGCGACCTTCTCTATAAAATCTATTCCTCCGGGAAAATTCCTCACGCTTTTCTCTTCTCTGGTCCTGACGGGGTAGGCAAGCACTTCATGGCCATGAAATTTCTGGAACTGCTTAATACGCCTTCAGGTGACGGCACAAATAACTCAACAGTCCTTAAGGTCAGGAACCTCTCTGAACCGTTTGTTAAATTTGTAATGCCCCTTCCAAGGGGTAAAAATGAAACGGGGGAGAACTCTCCGACTGAAAAGCTGAGCGCCGAGGCGCTTGAGCAGCTCAAGGAAGAGCTGGAAAAGAAGGTCAAAAATCCTTACTACAAAATCGGCCTTCAGGGTGCAAATAACATAAAAATCAGCTCCATTCGCGAGATAAAGAAGTTCCAGTCGCTTACATACGAGGAAGCAAAGTACAGAGCCGTCATCATCTCAGATGCCCACCTGATGAATGACGAGGCACAGAACGCTCTCTTAAAAAGCCTTGAGGAGCCTCCCGAAGGAATTATCTTTTTACTGATTACGCCGTTTAAGAATGAACTTCTGCCTACGATCATCTCCAGGTGCTGGACAGTAAATTTTGACCCCCTGGATAGCGGAGTTCTCTCGGAAATTCTAACCGGCTACTTCAATATAGACAAAGCATTAGCAGAGAAGATATCCGTTTTTTCCAACGGCTCTCTTACACACGCAAATAAGCTGCTTGAGCAGGATTTTGAGCTCCTGATAAACAAAACCATCAACATACTCAGAAACTGCCTGGCCTTCAAGTATCACACGGCATTAAAGGACATTTCCTCCTTTACCTCGGCAAATTCTTCCGGACAGATGGCCTTACTGATCGAACTGATCATTTCGTGGCTTAATGATACGGGGAAAAACAAGCTCGGACTTAAAAACTATATTTTTGCCAGCCAGAGCGAAACTCTGGAAAAATTCAATATGAGGTTTTCCAGGTCGGCAATTGACGATGTGGTCTTCAGGCTAAATGACCTGGCACACTCAATAGACAATAATCTTAACTTGAATGTTATAGCACTTAATATTATATTTGAACTGGCCTCAATAAGATATTTAGGGATCAGAAGTGCATAACATAAGCTCTAATGAAAACGGTAGTGAAAACAAGTTGCCGGCCCATTCTGAAAACGGCTGCGGCAATCATTCATTATATAACAACATATTAGTCCAACAGCTCGGCAGCCACGTCAGCATGAGCGGCTGTATGGCCTGTGGCGCTGAAGTTACTACATTTACCCCCACTGACGAACGCAATATAGTTGAAGCACACTGCAACGGTTTACTGGGGACTTTCTACTGCATGGTACCAGATTCCATGACTGAAGAGTTCCTTCCGGATGACCGCATTATAGTTGCCTGCGAAGACACCACAGAAATTGCCACAATTAGAGAAGCAGGAGAATTTGTGCGCATAAAAAGGCAGAAAGCCGGACTTTATGGCGAACTGCTGCCGCATATTCTTAGAAAAGTAGATGAAAACGACCTCCTGACGATCGAGAAAAACAAAGCCGAAGAAATAAGAGCCGTGGAAGCCTTTAAGGTCAAGGTTCAGAAGTATAACCTGAATATGAAACTCATAGACGTTCACTACCAGTTCGACCGCAACAAGCTTTTCTTCTTCTATACGGCAGATGGCAGGGTCGATTTCCGCGAGCTTGCCAAAGATCTGGCCGCGAATTTCAAGACCAGGATAGAGCTCAGGCAGATTGGCGTCAGGGACGAGGCAAAAAGAGTAGGCGGAATAGGAACCTGCGGAAGGGAATTCTGCTGCTCGGCATTCCTTTGCAACTTCAAGAAAATTACCACACAACTGGCCACGGAACAGAACCTGGCTTCAAATTTCTCAAAATTAAGCGGCCCGTGCGGCAAACTTAAATGTTGCCTTTCTTTTGAAAGCGACCATGAAAACGGAAGCCAGAAGAGCGCTGAACAGAAAACTCCGGAACAGCAGGCATAGACTTTCTGGGATTTTTTTTACTTCCTTTCAGTTTATTTACCTGCAAGTCAGCTTAGAAACTCATAAATTATATTTTCTGTCAACTTTTCAGGAGTGTTAATTTATGGCAATCAGTAAGGTTTCTGTAATCGGCTCCGGAACAATGGGAAACGGAATAGCTCACGTATTCGCATTAAAAGGATTTGATGTCTTTTTAGTTGACGTAGAAGAGGGACTCTTAAAGAAAGGAATAGATACAATATCGGGGAACCTGGAACGCCAGGTATCTAAACAGGTAATTACAAAGGAAGAAAAGGACCTGACCTTAAGCCGTATAAAGCCCTTTGTAGGCGTGGAAAACACTCCCGGAGATTCGGACCTTGCAGTTGAAGCCGTTTATGAGAATAAAGAGGCTAAATTATCTGTTTTTAATAAGTTAAACAGCATCCTTAAGCCAGAATGTATTTTTGCATCAAATACCTCATCAATTTCTATTACGGAACTCTCAGCGGCCAGCCGTCCAGAAAAGTTCATAGGGATGCACTTCATGAATCCTGTGCCTGTGATGAAGCTTGTTGAAATAATCCGCGGCTATTCGACGAATAGTGAGACATTTGAGACCATCCGGGATGCAGCGCTAAGGCTTGAGAAGGTGCCCGTAGAGGTCTTTGATTATCCGGGATTCGTCAGCAACAGGATACTGATGCCAATGATAAATGAAGCCGTGTATGCGCTGATGGAAGGTGTGGCTTCAAAAGAAGACATAGACACCGTTATGAAGCTCGGCATGAACCATCCCATGGGACCATTGACGCTGGCTGACTTTATAGGTCTCGACGTATGTCTGGCAATAATGGAGGTTTTATACAATGGCTTTAACGACAGCAAGTACCGTCCTTGTCCATTATTAAAGAAGATGGTTGCAGCAAAGAAGCTGGGAAGAAAGACGGGAGAAGGGTTCTTTAAGTATTAAGATCCATAAAGTAAAAACCTTCATAAATTGGAACGTGGCGCAGCCCGGTAGCGTACTTGAATGGGGTTCAAGGGGTCGCGGGTTATCCCGCCGTTTCGAGGCTAGAAAGCCCGGAAAATGAATATTATCGGGCTTTTCATAGCATGCTTAATTCCCCCGGCCAGTTTTCCTTTTGTCCGATAATGTATATTATGTAAACTAGTATAAAACTATTTAAATGAGCATATTGCTTAAAAGAGGCTTCTTCGTTCAAAACCTCTTTCCTCCTTACTACTTACTCCTTACTTCTCCTTACTCTGCAAATATGAACTTCTGCCTTATTGGATTGATGCCGATCTCAACTTCAATAGCTGACTTGGAAATTACCTCGCCATCGGTGTGAATGTAGACCGGATTAAATGTTCCGACACTCGCAGACTTAAAGCGCCTTATGTCTATTCCTTCCACATTCGCGTGCGTCCCACGGATAAACTTATGGAATTCCCGGATTATCTTTCCTATTGACATGTCCGCTACCAGACAGGCATCCAGGAATCCGTCATCTATCTCGGCTTCGGGATTTACTCTGAGGCCTCCGCCATAGGTTTTCCCGTTGCTTATTGCAATTAATAGCTTCTTTCCCTTGATTATAAAATTCCCGTCAAAGCTGCAGCTGACATCCATAAGGCGGTACATGAATAAGGCCTGAATAACGGCTGAAATGTATAGAGGTAACCCCTTAAAAAAGCTGTTGTTCTTTATCAAATCCGAAACAATTGCATCAAAGCCAATTCCTGCGCTGTTTATAAACTGCCGGCATATCACCGGACTCTCTGTCTTATTTTCCTTGTATTTCAGGAATCCCGTATCAATTTCCCTGACTTTAGCCCCGCCACCCAGGATAACTTTCAATGCTTCACTTAGATTCTTGCCTATGCCGGCAGTCCTGGCAAAGTCATTTCCGGAGCCCACGGGAATTATGCCTATAGTGTTGCCTGAAGTGCCATCCAGACCGTTTAAGACCTCATTAAGCGTCCCATCCCCTCCCGCGGCGCAGATCGTCTTAAAGTCGTTCCTGTGCTGCCTTACAATTTCTGTCGCATGATTAGGTCTTTCGGTTAGTATTATTTCCGTACGGAGCGGATACCCGGAGAGTATACGAAACATTTGAGGCAGGATTTTCCTGCCTCTGCCTTTACCCGCTTCGGGATTAATGATAAATAGTGTTTTTTCCTTCAAGGTGTGTTTTCTCTTGCGATTTTAACGGGAAAAGTGGGAATTCTCTTAATCAGCCTTGCTGCTGTACCCCATCTGAAGAAAAGAGGGCCGAGACGAAGCTCTGTGCATCGAAAGTCTGTAGGTCATCAATCCCCTCTCCAACCCCGATGTACTTCACAGGCACTTTCTGCTGGCTGCAGATCTGGAAAACTACGCCGCCTTTTGCCGTACCATCCAGCTTTGTTATTATAAGTCCCGTAATATCGGTAACTTCACGGAATTTCTCGGCCTGTATGAGTGCATTCTGCCCCGTATTGCCGTCCAGCACGAGGAAAGTCTCATTGGGAGCATAATCCACCACCTTGCTCATGACTTTCTTGATTTTTTTAAGCTCTTCCATGAGGTTCGATTTCGTGTGCAGGCGCCCCGCGGTATCTATCAAAACGACGTCGGCATTTTTCTTTTTGGCTATATTCATCGTGTCGAATGCCACCGCCGAAGGGTCGCTTCCAGTGGTGCTTTGTATGATTTCAACTCCTGCGCGTTTAGCCCAGACTTCAAGCTGCTCGTTTGCGGCGGCTCTGAAGGTGTCGGCTGAGCCTATAATGACGTTGAGTCCCGCCTGCTTGTAGTTATGAGCCAGCTTGCCTATGGTAGTGGTTTTACCGGCCCCGTTAACTCCAATAACCAGAATAACATAAGGCTTAAACTTGTCCATACGGTTGAACTCGGAATTCGTGTCGTAGGAGTTCAACAGTTTCTCAAGCTCTTCCTTAATTGCGTCAATTACGTTCAGCTTGCTCCTGTCTTTTTCAACCCTGAGCCTTACCCTGGTATTTTCAATAACTTTCGAAGCAACGTCGAAACCGATGTCGCTGGTAATTAAAATTTCCTCAATTTCCTCAAGCAGCTCTTCATCCAGCTTTGCCTTGCCGGTAATGGTTTCATTTATCTTAGTGACGATCTTATCCCTGGTCTTGGAAAGGCCGTCTTTGAGCTTATCAAAGTTGATGTTCTTGAACAGATTCATTTTTATTCCACGTTAGAGATTCTTTTGCCCTGATTATATATGCAATTAGTGAGCCGTAAACTAAGATCAGGCTTACGTAATAAAAGAGGTCGTACAGGAAAGGAACACTGTCCGTAACTCCCAGAATGATTGACAGTAAATATGCCGCAATGAATGTAACGGTAATCTTGCCCAACAGGTTTGAAGGCAGAACCTTGCCCAGCCTTTTTGTAACGTAAATTCCCCCCAGGAATATAATCAGGTCCCTGCCGATTACAGAGAAAAAGTATACCGGGGGAATCTCTCCCAGCACGAATAGCTGAATTGTCACGACGCCAACGAGCACCTTATCGGCAAGAGGGTCTAATATCTTCCCTGCTTCCGAAATTTCATTGTATTTGCGCGCTAAGTACCCGTCCAGGAAATCGGTTGCCGCCGCAAAAATGAGGACGGCAATTATCTCAATCCTGTAGTTTGCCGAGTCTTCTATCCTGAAGAGCAGGAAGTAGACCGGTACGCTCAAAAGGAGCCTGGTAAGGCTTAAAAGGTTCGAGCGGGTATACACGTCCCTGAGTTTAATCATATAGTTCCGGTATTAAGAAATGGGATTAATCTTCATATACGTTTTTATTAAAGGACTCGTTTACCCTTGTAGGGTAAATGCCCGAGAAACATGCCGTACAGAAATCGGACTGATCCTGATCCACCA
The DNA here is from genome assembly GCA_025612245.1 of Ignavibacteria bacterium. Classification (GTDB taxonomy): domain Bacteria; phylum Bacteroidota; class Ignavibacteria; order Ignavibacteriales; family SURF-24; genus JAAXKN01. The sequence continues at coordinate 149,388 of JAAXKQ010000001.1, read as the reverse complement.
TAGCCTCAAGCAGTTCATCCGTAGTCAGGTACTCAAGGCTGTCTACTTCAAGGTATTCTCTGATCTTTTCCACATCACCGTCAAATCTGTTAGCAATCAGTTCTTCCTTCGAAGGAAAGTCCATTCCATAATAACAGGGATAAACAATCGGAGGCGAAGAGATCCTCACATGAATTGCCTTGGGGTTTGCTTCTTTTATCAGGCTGATCAGCTGTTTTGAAGTAGTTCCCCTTACAATCGAGTCATCTATGAGAACCACCGTACGGTTCTCAAGAACTCCCTTCACGATATTAAACTTAAATCTTACACCCATTTCCCTGTTCGTCTGACCGGGCTGAATGAACGTCCTTCCGACATAGTGGCTCCTGATGAGTCCGAGCTCAAACTTTGCCCTGATGCCGTCTTTCTCAAGCTGGCTTTCATAACCCAGAGCAGCTGTATTGGAGCTGTCGGGAACGCTGATTACGATTACTTTTTCGCCGTCTTTGTCGACTACAGGGTGCTTTTTTGCCAGGACTTTCCCAAGTTTTCTCCTGATCTTATCTACGCTGTGGCCGAATATTTTGCTGTCCGGACGTGAGAAATATATATATTCGAACACGCACTGTTTTTTCACGGGTTTCGTGTCATAAATCCTGTACGATTCTACCTGTTTTGTTTCAGCGCCTTTCTTGTCAATTACAATCAGCTCGCCGGGCTCAATGTCGCGTATGTACTTTGCGCTGTTGATGTCCAGTGCGCAGGTCTCTGAAGCCACAATAAAGTTGCCGTTAACGCTCCCAAGGCACAGAGGCCTGAAGCCATGAGGGTCTCTTGCGGCAATGAGTTTATCCTCAGTAAGTATCACCAGACAGTAAGCGCCTTCAATTTTCCTTAAAGCCTCTAAAATCTGCTGTACCTGGTTGTTCAGCTTGCTGCGGGCTATAAGGTGAAGAATGACCTCAGTATCGCTTGTGGTCTGAAATATTGCGCCTTCATTGACAAGATTTTCCCTCAGTATATGCGCATTCGTCAGGTTTCCGTTATGAGCAACGGCAAGGTGTCCCATACGGTAATTAACCACAAAAGGCTGTATATTCTTTAAGGATTCAGAAGCACCTGTCGTGGAATAACGGTTATGTCCTATAGCCGAAAATCCCTTCAGGTTCTGCTTTAGTATATCAGGATCATGAAAGACCTCAGAAACAAGCCCAAGGTTCTTATGTATATTAAAAATTACCTTCCCGTTAAGTTCTTCTGCTGTTACGATGCCGGAAGCCTCCTGGCCGCGGTGCTGAAGTGAATGAAGGCCGTAGTATGTCAGGAAAGCTGCATCATCTGTGCCGAAAGTGCCGAAAATGCCGCAAAATGACTTTGGTTTATCTGTATTCAAATTTAAATCCAATTCTAAAAATCAGCTTAAAATATACGATTTTTAATTCAATATTTCTATTAACTTAACAGGCTCATCTGTAACAAAGTTCATAATAAATTGCCTGTTTTTGAATATGTGAATTTAGGAAATAACCTCGTAAACGACAAAATAGAAATTAATGGGTATAGAAATTAGTGGATGGATTTTTCCGGTATGAGCTATGTGAAATATGGCAGCCTCTTTTCTCTGAGGAAGCGGCAATTATGGCTCCTTTTACGGCCACCGGAGCCACCAGCGGAACATAATTAAAACTCCTTAAAGCTGCTTTATCTCGTTTACGCGCTTTCTTTCAATTGCAAAGCGGATAGAGCGCATGAAGAGGACGGGATCCAGCTGGTATTTCACAAGATAGTCCTGCGCGCCTGCCTGAACGGCTTTTATGCCTATCTCTTCATCCTCAAGGCCCGTCAGTACAATGACAGGAACACCCTTTGTTTCAGGAAGGATTCTTTTCAGCGTATCGAGACCCATGCTGTCCGGAAGCCCCAGATCCAGCAGAACGAGGTCAATTCCCCCTTTATCCAGGCGCTGAATACCCGTAGAAAGGCGGAAAGCCTGTTCAACCTTGATATTTGAAGCTCCTGTATCGTGGATCAGCTCATTTATAAGATGCACGTCGCCCATGTTATCTTCAACAAGCAGGATTGTAATCTGAGATTCTTTCATACAGCAGGTATTTGCTTTATTTAAATAAATTTAGCTCGTAAAATTTACTAAAATAAAAGATAAAATGTTAGTAAATAAATAGGTAAACCCGGCACTAAAAGGAAATGTTCCCTGATTTTAATTTAAGCATTTTTTCGGAAGCCTTACGGTTGTAAACCAGAAATTCTCGATAGATTTAATAATGCGAATAAATTCGTCATAGTCAACAGGTTTTGTAATATAGCAGTTTGCATTAAGCTGGTAGCTGGAAATAATGTCGCTCTCATTCTGTGAGCTGGTAAGGACAATAACGGGAATGAACTTAAGCTTATCGTCGTGCTTTACTTCCGCCAGGACTTCCCTGCCGTTTTTCTTCGGGAGGTTCAGGTCAAGCAGTATCATGTCGGGCATTTGTACCCCGGCAAATCTTCCTTCTTTTCGCAGGAATTCCATGCATTCGACGCCGTTTTTTACGACCTGGATTATGTTAGTGGTTTTGCTTTCCCTGAATGCCTGCTGCGTAAGAAATATATCGCCCGGGTTATCCTCAACCAGAAGTATGAATTTAGTTTCTTTTTCTTCCATATTACCAATAACCGTAATCCCGCAAAAAGAATGGAGGCAAAAATAATTCACAGTTAATTTTGTTATGCAGCAATATCGTGTGTGAAACATCCTGTGAATTTATCGGGCTGGCAAGAATTAATAGTTCCGCACCAGGCTAACAGGTTTCCGTCCATGGAACCAGCAAGCAGGATAATAGGTTTTTAGTTTAATATAGTTCGTGTTCCTTTTAAGGATTTTTAAAACGAATTTCGTGCAAAAATTAACACGATTTTTAACACGAATTGACGGGGAAATGAGTGAAAATGAGCAATAATGCTTTAACCTCTAATCAGTCGGTAAATAAAAAAAGCTCAAAAACCTTTGATTTTTGAGCTTTTTAGTCGGAACGGCGGGATTTGAACCCGCGACCCCTTGAACCCCATTCAAGTACGCTACCGGGCTGCGCCACGTTCCGATTTTTATAATTATTTTAATTTTTAATAATTATAACTTACTCTGTAAATATATCAAAAAATTCCTTATATGTTCAAGGTCTCTTTTAATTGCAGGCAAAACTTCTTCACTTTTTTTGTCTTTTATTTCTGTATTTGCTTCCTCGGGCTTTTCCTGAACAGCTTCCTGAACCGGTTCCGGCTCCTTGAGGTTCTTCTTGGCTCCCTCAATGGTATATTTCTCTTCTTTGAGGAGCTTTTTGATCTTGAGGATTACCTGAATATCCTTATTGGTGTAAATCCTGTTTCCAGCCCTGTTTTTCGAGGGTTTTAAATCCTCAAATTCATTCTCCCAATACCTTAAGACGTACTGCTCCAAGCCCGTAATTTTACTTACTTCACTTATTGAATAATAAAGCTTCTTTATTCCGAGTTCTTTCAATTTAGACCCTGCAAAAAACAAATTCCAAAATAACTAATTCATTATAAACTATCAAGATAAACGCATTACAATAAACTTATTTATGAACTCTTTGTGCTATTATTTTACACCTGGACGCTATTTAAGTCATTTATTATTGGAATAAGGTCACTTATGTCATTAAGCTCAAAATCTGCTATGTGAGCCTGCGTATTAAAAGTGTCGCCGTATTTTGCAAATGCCGTTTTCATGCCGAGCTTTGAAGCTCCTACGATGTCGCGCTCAACCCAGTCGCCCACCATAATTGCCTCTTCGGGAGCAGTATCGAGCTTAAATAAAACAGCCTTAAAGGGAACCGGACTCGGTTTTCTTTCGCCGGTTTCATCAAAGGTAACAACCGCATCAAAGAAATTATGGAAATTAAGCGAGGCAAGCCTCAACCAGGCTTCTTTTACCGGGGCATCGGAGACAATTCCAAGCTTCAAGCCCATTTTTGAAAGCTGAATCAAGGTAGAGTAAACGTGAGGATACGGGGTAAGCTCGGCTTCTCTGGCCTTCCTGTAGGCAACAATGCCCGAAGCAAGTATCTTGTTATCCACACGGTTAATTGTCTGCTGCAGGAACAAGTCAAATACATGCTGGTATTCAATGCCCTGTTCAAGATAAATCTCATTGATTTTCTTCGTGGCCTCGTCAATTGTCATATCCAGACCCGCATCAATCATAGCAGGAATGGCTGCTTCAATTGCTCTTCTTTTCATTTTCATAAAGTCCACGAGCGTATTATCCAAATCGAAAATTACTGCCTTTATCATTTCTATCTATTCCTGTCTTTATTCAATTCTATGTTTACTTCTTACTTCCTCTGTTACCTTTTCTCCCTGCTACCTACTACCTACTACCTACTACTTCCCTAATATCTCCCTGATCAGATACACTGCGGCCAGGTAGCCCTTTTCCTTGAAGCCCGAGACGTACCCCGTGCATGAGGATGCAGTTAGCAGTACCTGCCTATAGTCATCCCTGCCCGAGAGGTTTGAAAGATGGACTTCCACCTTGGGGATTTTGCACTCGGTTAACGCGTCCTTAATTGCAACGGAAGTGTGCGCATACCCTCCTGGATTTATGATCAAAGCGTCAAAAGATGAAGAGGCGGCACCCTGGATTTTGTCTATCAGCTCACCCTCGTGGTTGGATTGGAAAAACTCGAACACCTCATCCGGGTATTTAAACCTTACGATCCTTTCTATCTCCTCGAGCGTTAAAGTCCCGTAATGGTCCTTATCCCTCATTCCAAGCATATTCAGGTTGGGTCCGTTCAGTATTAGTAGTTTCATTTTTCCTCGTTCATTTCGTCAATAATCTCGCGCAGCTTGGGCGTCAGGTATATCTGGTCAATTCCCAGCTCCTTTAGTGCTGCTGAAAGTATCATTACCTTGCGCTGCTGATTTGCCATTCTGTTGATCACTATAACCTTGGATTCCTTAAGGAGGCAGTAGCCTCCCTTAAAATCACCCTTTTCAAAACGGACCGTGGCACCCAGTTCCGCCGCCAACGCCTTTAAGTCCTGCAGAATCTCTTCAAATTCTTTTTCTTTTAATTTCATTTAATCTTTTTCATTCTGAGCGGTTTAAATATTATAAGAAATAATATCGCACAATAGGAAAAAATTTCGATCAATGGGAAACTGCTTAGCAACTTCATCCTTTTTATATAAATAGCCAGTATCTCCTTTGGCACAAAAGACGAATAAAATACCTTGTTTGCTATCTGGTAATCCAGGGACATGAGATACAGCTCGAAAGGTGCAGTAATTACAACAATGAGAAGAATGACAAAAAGCCACCCTTCTTCCTTGAGCTTTATTCTGGAAGTTGAAAGGAATAAAACGAAAGAAACCAGAAAAACCACGTATAAAATGAGCGTAAATGTAACCGAACTGTTAAGTGTATAGAAAATTCCCCCTAAGTTCTGGTCGTTTACATAATTCTTTAAGATAAAATCCCTTGGCTCAAAAAGCTGGTATGTAAGAAGAAGCCTGGAAAGATAGCCCCCAAACCATAAAATACCGCTTAAAGAACAAACATATAAAAAAATCTTAGAAATTTTGTTTAGGTTTTGCATAAATTGAATATCCTTTTTGCAAAAATATGAAAAATATATGAATATTGCTTCTATTGATATAGGTACAAATACCATTTTATTGCTGATAGCAAATATAAGCAGAACAGATGGTAAAATTAAACCCCTCGTAAATGAATACAGAATGCCAAGAATCGGCAGGGGCCTCCAGCCGGGAGGACCGATCTCGGAAAACAGTGTAAAGGCAATGCTTGATGTTATGGAGGAATATTCCTCCATCATAAAATCCGGCAAATGCAGCCACGTAATTGCCAGGGCAACGAGTGCAATGCGCCTTGCCTCAAACAGCAGCTATATTATCTCTTTAGTCAAAGAAAAATTCGGCATCGATATCAGGGTAATTAGCGGAGAAGAAGAAGCCAGGCTTTCATTCCTTGGCGCGGTCTCGGGCGTTGATTCCGAAAAGTACGTCGTAATAGACATCGGGGGCGGAAGCACCGAGGTGATCTACGGCGACAGGAAAAACATTTCCTTCAGCAAGAGTTTCCTTGGCGGCGTGGTCAGCTTTACGGAAAAATTCATCAGGCACGATCCTCCTCTTGATGCTGAAATTGAGGAGCTCGATAAGGCAATTGAAGAAAAGTTCTTTGAGCTTAAAGACAAATTCCCTCCCGGTTTTTCTATAGTTGCCGTAGCCGGAACACCAACTTCCCTTTCCTGCGTAAAACAAGGCCTTCGGCACTATGACGAGAGCCTGGTTGAAAATTCCATACTCACTCTCGAAGACGTTACACGGATGGCGGCTGAGTTTTCAAAGCTTAAAGCCTCTGAAATTCTAAGGCTCTACCCGGAGATAATGAAAGGGCGTGAGGACGTAATCTTTTCAGGAACGCTGATACTTAAGAATTTAATGAAACTGCTCCCATCCAAAAGCCTCATCGTTAGCGGACGGGGCATCAGATACGGAGCAGTAATAGATTTTCTTGAAAAGCTTTAGAACCTTCTGAAGAAACAGGATCCTTAAAGGATCCTGTTTTGAATTATCGTGTCGTGAATCTCTTCTGAAGGCTTCAGGTAGTCGAGCGTATAATGAAGTCCGCGGCTTTCTTTCCTCATCTTGGCCGATTTTATGATCATGTGCGAACAGGTAATCAGGTTCCTTAATTCCAGAATCGACTCGAATACCTTTGTCTTCTTGTACATATTCTCGATTTCAAGGTACAGGTTGTGTATGCGGTGAAAAGCCCTGTCGAGCCTGAGGTCGGACCTTACAATACCCACATAATCCCACATTACCTGTTTTACCTCTTTTACACTGTGTGTAATCATTATCTTTTCATCAGCCGTCAGAGTTCCCGAGTCATCCCAGGAAGGGATCTGCGGCATTTCACGGGCTTCTTTTCCGATCAGTGAGTTCATGTCGCTTGCGGCCCTGAAGGAATATACAAGCGCTTCAAGCAGAGAGTTACTTGCAAGGCGGTTAGCGCCGTGAACGCCGGTCATTGTAACCTCGCCGCACGCATAAAGGTTCTTTAGTGAGGCCCGTCCGCATGTATCCACAACAATGCCGCCGCAGGCATAGTGAGCCGCAGGAACAACAGGAATGTACTCCTTGGTTATGTCAATTCCGGCTTCAAGACAGTTCTTGAATATGTGCGGGAAGTGCTCCTTTATCTGCTCTTTATCCTTGTGTGTAATATCCAGATAAACGAATTCGTCGCCGCGTTTTTTTAGCTCGTTATCAATTGCACGGGCAACGATGTCCCTCGGAGCAAGCTCTTTCCTTGAGTCGTATTTGTGCATGAACTCCTGCCCGTCCTTTGTCCTTAGTATCCCTCCGAACCCCCTTACGGCCTCAGAGATCAGGAAGGAAGGTTTTGTGACGTTTGAGTAGTCGGAAGACGAATAAAATGAAGTCGGGTGGAACTGAATGAACTCCATGTTCCCGATTTTTGCGCCAGCACGGTAAGCCATTGCAAATCCGTCGCCGGTTGCAATAAGGGGATTTGTTGTGTGCAGGTAAACCTGCCCCAGTCCTCCCGTTGCAAGGAGCGTCTTCTGGGCTTTAATCGTTTTAACCACGCCGCTCTTGGCATCCAGCACGTAAGCGCCCCAGCAGTGGCGGTTCTTAATTTCCTGCTCTTTCAGGTGGAATACGTTGTGCTCTGTAATGAGGTCTATTGCAATGTGGTTTTCCATCATTTCAATGTTTTTCCTTGAGCTGATAGCTTCAAGCAGGGCCCTTTCAACCTCGCGCCCCGTCAGATCGGCCGCATGCACTATCCTGTGTGCCGAATGGCCGCCTTCCTTGGCAAGATCGAGCTTGCCATCCTTAAATGTAAAGTGAGCGCCAATTTTCATCAGGTCCCGGATCCTTTCCGGTCCTTCTGTAACCAGTATTTCCACGGCCTCTTTCTTACAGAGTCCCGCACCTGCAATTAAGGTATCCTCAATATGCCTTTCGTATGAGTCCTTCGGATCAATAACCGAGGCAATTCCACCCTGTGCCAGGTTTGTATTGGATTCAGCGCTGTTTTTTTTAGTAACCAGTATAACACGGAAATTTTCGTCAACCTTAAGCGCCGCATAAAGTCCTGCAATTCCGCTTCCAATTATCAGTACGTCAGTATTAATTTCCATTTTTAGAATTCTTCTTTTATTTGTTTTTCAATGCATCTTTCAGGACGCTCAAGTATAAATCAATATCAGCTCTTGTTGCAATAAGCGGAGGAAGTATCCTTATTACGTTTATGTTGGTTGCATTTGATAATACTCTTCTGTCCCTCATGGCTTTTACTATGCCTGAGGCCTCAAAATTGAGCTCAACGCCAAGCATATAGCCCTTCCCGCGGACATCCTTGATGGCTTCGGGAAACTCTTCTTTTAATTTCAGTAGCTCCTGCCTAAAATAAATTCCGTTTTCAAGTACCTTTTCCAGGAGCCCGTTCTCAAAAACTTCTTCCAGTACAACTTTTCCTGCGGCACAGCTTACAGGGTTGCCTCCGAAGGTGGTGCCGTGCTTGCCGGCAGTAAATACGTCCTTAAGACTGTTTGTAGTTAGGAATGCTCCCAGGGGAAGCCCTCCGCCAATGGCCTTGGCAGTAACAATGATGTCGGGCTCAACGCCGTAATATTCGTGCACGAACGCCTTGCCGCTTCTTCCAATTCCATCCTGTATCGCATCTGCCACAAATATGAAGCCGTATCTATCCCTCAGCTCAACGACCTTGCGTATGAACTCTTCAGAAACCTCGTTTATGCCGCCTTCGCCCTGAATGAACTCAAAAATAATGGCCGCAGTATCTTTGCCTGCCTTCTTTTCCAGGTCCTTCAGACTGTTAAATTCGATGTGGCCCACATTCGGCACAAGCGGCTCAAAGCCCTTCTGGTACTTCTCCCTTGCAGTAAGCGTCATTGCGCCGTAAGTCCTGCCGTGAAAGGAATTTGTAAGCGAATAGATTTTTTTCTCAGGGCCCATTTTCAGCCTTATAAGCTTAATTGTTCCTTCAATTGCCTCTGTACCGCTGTTTGCCAGAAAAGCCCTGCTCATTTTGGAATACTTCAGTAGCTTTTCCGTAAATTCAACCTGAACATCTGTAATGAAATTGTTGGACAGGTGTCCAAACCTTCCTATCTGGCGGCATACTGCTTCAACAATTTTAGGATGGGCATAGCCCAGCGCGTTTACAGCCAGTCCTGAAAAGAAATCCAGATACCTCTCACCTTTTGTGTCAATTAAATACACACCTTCCCCACGCTCTACCTCAATTGGAATACGGCTGTAGGTAGGAAGAAATAATTCTTTTTCTTTTTCCAGTAAAGTTTTCATGTTGTTTCTGCAAATTGTGAATGGTTATTCAAACAATTAAAGAAAAAATTGTAATGCCCATTAAAATACTTATAATGACAGGAAACGTCAACCCGTCCATGGCGGAATTAAGAACTAAGAGGTGCTTCAGCAGGCGCAAAAGTGCATTGAGGAAACAGGTTTAGCTTTATATTGAGGACATTCAAAAATACATGAAGTAAAACGTCAGCTGAATATAAGGGTTACAGCCAGAACTGAAACCAGCAAAACGAGGTTATATGTCAGCGTCGCTACAATCGAAAAGACCTTCGAACGAGTGGATGCATATACGGCACAGAATCCCAGTACCAGTGTCCACAGGAACAGTATTCCCTCCATAACAGCCATCGTATAGGCCGGAGTTGGCTTCAAAAGGAAGGGCGAAGGATTGGTTGTAAAAAGAAATCCGCCGAAAAGGACCATTTCCACTGGAAATAAGAATACAAGCGCAAAAACGTGAGGGATCTGGCTGTAGATAAAAAACGCAAAATTATCCTTGTATCTTGTCTTTACCCTGAAGGCTTTGGTAAACCACGTAAAAATAAACGAAAATAAGGCTGATACTATCAAGACTGCGGCTATCGAGGAAAAGAATACGGGGACGGAATTTGAAAATATTTTTGTCCCCCTGAAAACCGGCTCCGACAGTATTAAAGCATTGATGAAAAACTTTATACCGACAAGGAATGAGATAAAGAAAATGAAATTCTTGTGTTCGGCGTGAATGATGTCTGAGAATGCACGTACGGGCGACTCGATAAGCCTTCCCACGGTTTTCCACAAATCTATATTGACAACCCGTTCCCTAAGGTATGCCCTGCAGTTTGTACATATAAGGCTGTAGTACGGGTTTTCATCGTTGCAGTTCTTGCAGGTAATTACGTTTTTCATGTCTTCCCTCTAAAATATGAGCCATCCCCGGGTATAGTTTTATCCCTGTTACTGATTTAGACGCGCAAGAGGCATGAAAGGTTTTGGCTTCCAAATATCTGTCCAGAGCATATTTTTTTCACAAAGACGGATATCCTTCGCCGCACTTAAAAGTTAATCCTCAAATTCAGCCTGGATACTCTTGAAACCGGGTCCTCATCCACGCTGAAGTCAAACAACTGGGCATCCACGTATGCATCCAGAAGGTTGAGCGCGTAGGTTATGCCCATATAAATTGCAAACAGGTCCCTCTGATCGCGGTAAAAATCCCTTACCCGCTTATAGTTTTCTGCCGTCCCCTGCCTTTGTCCGGCAAGGACTTCCCTGTACTGCGTGGAATAATCGTGATACTTGTTGTTCTGCCTGATCCACTCATAGCCGTAGTAGCCTAAAAAGCCCCAGACTACGGGCACCTTCCAGTAGGACTCGTTATAGATCTGCCCAAGGCCCGGCAAGACTGCGCTCCTTAAGACGGCCTGAAGAGGAGATTTGCTCATCCTGTAGACGAGCGTATCTTTCTGCGCCGTATTTGCGGCCTTAGATGTATCTGTCTGGCTGTATGCCGAAGTAGACACGAGAAGGAGGAACAGGAATATTTTAATTATACATTTTGCCAATTATCTCAAACATCTCATATAAACGTTCAAGTTCATCCTTTGAATAGAAATCGATGACTATCTCACCAGTTCCATCCTGTTTTTGTTTGCAGGAAACTTTTGTGCCGAAAATTCTTCTTAGGCGGTCCTCAAAATCCCTCTGCGAAACTGACTGCACCACGCCCTGGCTTCCTGCCTTTGGCTTCTTTGCAGCCTGCCCGCCTAAGGCTAACTGCTTAACCAGTTCCTCAACCTTGCGTACTGTAAGGTTTTCCTTTATAATCTTTTTTAACAGCTCGAGCTGGAATGCTTCATTGGGCAGATTGATTAATGCACGGGCATGACCCGGACTTATTTCCTCTTTTATTAGGCTGTCCTGAATTTCCTTCGGCAGCTTAAGAAGCCTGATCGAGTTTGTAATTGTGGAGCGGTCTTTTCCCACCTGCTCCGAAATTTCTTCCTGTGTTAAACTGCATTCATCCATAAGGCGCTTGTAAGCCTGTGCAACTTCAATTGCATTAAGCTTTTCTCTTTGAATATTCTCAATGAGAGCCAGGGCAAGCATTGCTTCTTTTGTATCAACCTTGATGATGTATGCGGGAATTTCCTTGTAGCCTATCTCACCGCAGGCCCTGAACCTTCTTTCACCTGAAATCAGTTCGTACTTCTGAGGCCCGGTTCTCCTTACAGTAACAGGCTGTATGAGGCCGTTTGCAAGAATGGATTTCTTTAATTCTTCCAGCGCCGCCGGGTCAAATTCAATTCTTGGCTGGTAAGGGTTAGGCGAAATTGAGCTTAAAGGAAGCTTTGCCAGTACATCCACACCCTGCCCGTCGTCTGGCTTTATGTCGCTTGCCGGGACTGTTAGATTATTGTTGTTGTTGTTCTGTAAATTTGGTGATATTAAAGCATCTAAACCTCTGCCGAGGCCTGGTCTGAACTTATTATTACTCATTTACTTTATCTTGTTGTGAATTTTCTACTAAGTTTCTTTTCATCAGTTCTGAAGCTAAGCCAATGTAATTTTGGGCGCCTGCCGAAACTGCATCGTAGAGTATAACCGGCTTGGCATGACTTGGAGCTTCAGAAATTCTGACATTTCTTTGAATTACAGTATCAAATACCTTATTCCCAAAGTATTTTTTTACTTCTTCGGCAACCTGATGAGAAAGCCTTAGGCGCGTATCAAACATGGTCAGAAGTACTCCTTCAATCATCAGATTAGGATTAAAGTGCTTCTTTACGATGTTGATAGTATTTAACAGCTGCCCTAAACCCTCCAGGGCGAAATATTCACACTGAACCGGAATTAAAACTGAATTTGAAGCGGTCAATGAATTCAAAGTCAGTATGCTCAATGATGGAGGACAGTCTATAAAAACGTAATCGTACCTCTCCTCTATCGTTGCAATCGCTTTTTTCAGTATGGATTCCCTTACATCAACATTAATGAGCTCAACTTCGGCTCCTACAAGGTTAATTGTCGAAGGCAGGAGGTCCAGAAAAGGCATATAAGTATTTGTAATGCAGTTGCTGATGTCATCCTGGCCGACGAGCACATCATAAACCGATTTATTATTTCCATCGTAACCCAGGCCTGAGGTGGAATTTGCCTGCGGATCAATGTCTATTAATAAGGTCTTATTTTCAGCCGCAGCAATTGAGGCAGATAAATTGATTGCAGTGGTAGTTTTACCTACGCCGCCCTTCTGATTCGCTATTGATATTACTTTTGCCATTAATCTTTAATTGAATTCAAATTCGCAAGAATTAAAATGAATACAGCCCAGTTTTGATAAATAATGCCCCTAAGTTACACATATTTATCAAAATAAGGAAATCCTTTTATGTGTAATTATATTTCGCCTGCCCGGCAAAATCCCCTTAAGTGCCAGTGAACTCAAAACATAGCGGTATTTACCATAGTTTCAAATTCACCCCGGAAATCCTTTTTTCATAGGTCAATTTCCTGTCCGAAATCCAGTACCCGGCATTCCCTGCCCTGCTCCTCAAGCCTGCGCTTGAATGCATATGGATCGGCCTCAATGACAGGAAATGTATTGTAGTGAATCGGTATAGCCATATGCGGATTTGTCAGCTCCACGGCCTTAACGGCATCTGTTAGGCCCATGGTAAAATTGTCCCCAATCGGGAGGAGCATGACGTCAATTTTGTTCATCTCGCCTATGAGCTTCATGTCGTAGAAAAGCCCCGTATCGCCCGTGTAGTAGATGATTTTCCCTTCCAGCGTAAGCAGAATACCAGCGGCCTCGCCGCAGTATGTCCCATCCGGGGCCCCGGAGCCATGGTGGGCAATCGTAAACTTTACCCTGCCGAAATCATAATTATATCCGCCTCCAATATGCATGCCGTGAGTCTTAAAGCCCTTGTCGGCAAGATAGTTTGCAAGCTCAAAGACACAGATGAAGAGCGGATCGCTCTTTTTTGCAATTTTCATCGCGTCACCCAGATGATCGCCGTGGGCATGCGAAAGTATGATGTAATCGGGCCTGAGATCCGATGACTTAACCGGAGAAGTCGGATTTTCATCCAGGAAAGGATCAATAAGTATCGTCTTTCCGCTATGGGTTGTTATCTGGAAAGCTGAATGCGAAAAATATCTCAACTTCATTTTCAGTCCTCCTTTTTGCCTGTAAAAAAGCTCCTCGTTTTTTTGTTTTGAAGAAATTTCAGCAGTTCAAGTTTAATTTCCTGCAGGCTTTCATCTTTCTTCCCGGAAAGGCATTCGTAAAAAGGGCGTGGAATGATGGTCCTGCACTCAGATTCCAAATGTGCGACCTTTTCTTTCATGACATCCAGATCCCGCCCGACTCCTATTACGTCCTGGAGTTTCTTCAGGTACTCAATATTACTCTTAAAGGAACTCCGGCTAAAACAGGCTTCAAAATTTTCCAGTGAGTACCTAAGGCGCCTTATGGCAATCCTTAAGGAATGAAGGTTCTCCACTGAACTCTCCTTAAGAAATCTTTTCGCCTTTTTTCTTGAATCGCCATACCTGAAACTGAGGATTATGGCTGCCGATTCTGCAAGAGGCATTTTACGCCCAAGCTGTTTTAGGACTGTTTTAGACATTTCTGAAAGCCTCAACCCCTTTATTGAACAAATTAAAAGAAATCTGTCACATAAAAAGCACTTTTATAAATCCCGCTATAGCCTGCAGTGCCCTCATTTTACTCTTCTCGCCTGCATAAATAGTGGGAATCCTTACAAAGCCTACGGTCAATCCTTCCCTTGAGGCCCTTACAAGTATCTCACTTTCGGCCTCAAAGCCCTTATAGCCGGGCATTATCTTCTGCAGGATCTCGGTCCTGTAAGCCCTGAAGCCGCTCTGGCTGTCCGGAATTTTAAGCCCGGTTTTCCGGCTTAAGAAAAACGAGGTCATGAGGTTACTCATTATCCTGTGCTTTGGCATCTCCGACAAGTCGCCCAAGCGGTTACCGATTACGATGTCGTATTTGCCCGCCTCAGAGATTAGTCCGGGAATACACTTCGGGTCGTGCTGCAGGTCGGCATCCAAGGTTACGGTAAGGCTGCTTTTTAGTTCAATGCTTTTAAGGAAACCCATGTTAAGGGCAAAGCCTTTCCCGGAATTTACATCGTTTCTAAGAAGAATGACCCTTTGGCTTTCACTAACGAGCGCAGCCGAGCCGTCGGTTGAGCCGTCATCGACAAGAATGAGCTTATCTGCAAAAGGCAGCGTCCGTTCAATAATCTCACGGATGGTGTCTTTTTCATTGTAAAATGGTATTACGGCACACGTCATATAAAGGTGAAAATAAATGAAAGTAAAATATGCCGGATCAGTGCTTCAGGAACCCCGTCCTGTTTACTCCCTTTGCCTTATGCCCTTTGAGTGCAAAGGAAAGCTTTTCTCTCAAAGCCTCTTTCGATAGCCCCCGTTTTAACTTTCCATCCTCGGCAAGTGAAATGCTTCCGGTTTCTTCAGAAACAATTATACTTAAAACGTCGGCCTGTTCGGTAATTCCAAGTCCGGCCCTGTGGCGCATGCCGAGCGAATGCCCGTCTATGCTGGTCACGCTTGAAAGGGGCAGCGTGCATCTGGCGGCTTCAATAATGTCGTTCTTAATGATTATGGCGCCGTCGTGCAAGGGTGACCGGGGATAAAAGATCGATTTGATGAGGTTTTTATTCACCTTTGCATTCAGAATTTCGCCTGCTTCTACAAAAGTCTTTATACCGGTGGATTTTATTACCACAATAAGCGCTCCGTGCTGAAGCTGCGAGAGTTCAAAGACGGCATCGGTAAGTATGTGGGCAATGGTTTTCTCGTCGCTCTTGATAAATATTTTTATAAACGGGTTGCGGCCGATTAAAAGAAGGAGCCTCCTTATTTCCGGCTGGAACAAGATTATAAAGGCAATTACCCAGGTATCCGAAACAAGCTTCAAAAGGTAGCCCAGAGCCTTAAGGTTTGCCGCCTGAGCTGTAATGGAGAGCAGCAGCACAATTATAAGGCCGATAAAGATCTGTGCTGCAATTGTACCTTTAATTATGTTATAAACCCTGTAGATAATAAAAGATACTATCAGAATATCCACTACGTCCAGCAGCGTAACAGGTACAAATCCTATTTTAAAAAGATCAAACATTCAGTTTTATGTCTTCCGGGTTTGATAAGCATTTTAAGATTTTTTTTGCCTGAACGGCATTTTTCACGTTGTGAGTCCTGATTATCCTGGCTCCGTTTCTAATTGAGAGGGCCTCGGCAATAACGCTTGCCGTATCGCGCTTGGAAACCTCAAGGCCGTCCAGTGTTTTACCCAGGAAAGCCTTTCTTGAAAGCCCAATGAGTATAGGGTAGCCCATTCCCTTAAATTCATCCAGCCTTTTTAAGATCTCGTAGTTATCGCTTAACCTTTTGCCGAAGCCTATTCCGGGATCTATGATGATATTCCTTACGCCGGCTTTTCTGGCATAAGTGACCCTCTGTGAGAGAAAGTCGTACACCTCACCTGTTACGTCGTCATAGTAAGGGTTAAGCTGCATATCCCTGGGAGTACCCTTAATATGCATTACAACTAGTGCCGCATCGAATTCCTTTACAACATGGGCAATTTCAGGTTCAAATGTCAGGCCGCTGATGTCATTTATGATCTTTGCCCCTGTTTTAAGCGCCTCATGGGCGACATTTTTTTTCGTCGTATCTACTGATATTAGCGTGTCCGGGGCAAATTCCAGGATTTTTTCGATTACCGGGATCACCCTTCTTGTTTCTTCACTTTCACTTACGCTCTCGGAGCCCGGGCGCGTAGATTCGCCGCCGATGTCTATAATATCCACACCGTCACTAATCATCTGCCGCGCGTGCTCAATGGCGCTTTCAGGCTCAAAGTAACGCCCGCCGTCGGAGAATGAATCAGGGGTAATGTTCAGTATTCCCATTACAAGGCTTTCGCCCGGAGGCACATTCCTGCCGCAGAGACTGAAGCCTGTGTTATCGTAAGCCAGGTAATTCCTGATCAGCGAAGTGATCCTGTGACCCAGGTCCTCATTGCCAAAAGAGATCGTGTCGCGCGCAATTTCCCTGAAGGTTGCAATTGAGCCCGTAAAGAGCAGATCCCCGGTCTCCCCGGTTTCAGAGAGTTTCTTATAGCAAATTTCATTTCTTTCAAAGATCATCTTCTGCATCCTGTCCAGAAGTCCGGAATTCACCTCACGCAGTTCCAGTCCCAGCTGTCCCTGCTCATAGAGTTCCCTGTAGATATTATACTTTAAGCTGTACCTCTTAAAAATATCGGGAAATGAAATATTTATAAGCTGAGTATTCAAACTTTTTCACGCTCTCTAAATGAAAAGATTAAAAAAGAAGTGACACATGGTCACTTCTTTTTTATTTATGTTTTATTTTACTTTTTCTTCAGTTTTCTGGTATCTTATTCTGCCCTGCATTATCGTCATCTCAACTTCATAGTCGTCGTTGAGAACCACAAGGTCGGCATCTTTACCCGCGGCAAGAATGCCTTTCTGGTTTTCCACGTTAAGCACCTTTGCGCCGTTTAACGATGCCATTCTTATGGCCTCGGTAACCTTGGCTCCTGCGTGCTGAATCATGTTTTTAACTGCCTTGTTCAGTGTAAGGCTGCTTCCTGCAATTGTGCCGTTATCGAGCATGGCCTTTCCGCCGCTGATGCGTACTTTCTGGTCTGCAAACTCGAATTCCTCGCCCTCATGCATGCCGCCGGGCTTAATGGAATCTGTAATAAGTATTATGCCGCTGGCCTTTTTAACCTTGAGCAGGAATTCCATCACTGCCGGATGCACGTGGTAGGTATCTGCAATCAGCTCAATTTTCAGCTCATCCCTTAAAAGAGCTCCAAGAGCAACGCCCGGCTGCCTGTGATGAAGCTGTTTCATTGCGTTGAACATGTGAGTAACGTGAGCAGCCCCGTTGTCAATTGCCAGCTCAATTTCGCTGTAGTTAGCCATTGAGTGGCCTATTGAAAGCACAACGCCGTCATTTGCCGCAGCCCTCATTACGTCAATTGCACCTGGAAGCTCTGGAGCAATAGTCATAAGCTTTATTAAGCCCCTTGAAGCGCCCCACATCTTTTTCCACGACTCCACGGTCGGGGTCCAGAGGTATTCTTCATTCATAGCGCCCTTGAATTCCTTATTAAGGTAAGGGCCTTCCATGTGAATGCCTTTAATATTTGATTCAGGGTGGCTGAAGATATAATCTGCCAGGTTCCTGATGTTATTCAGAAGTTCCTCTTCAGGCTTTGCATATAAAGAAGCCATCATTGTAGTGGAACCGTTTCTCAGGAAATAATCGCTGATAATGCTGAAATCTTCAAAAGAGCCGTCTGTAAATCCGTGTCCCAGGCCGCCGTGAACCAGTAGGTCAACAAATCCCGGTGAAACGGTTTTTCCGCTGATATCAATTACTTCACTGTCATCTGGAATATGAACGTCATTCATTTTGCCGAGTTCATATATTTTATTGCCGTCAATTACAACGGCGCCTTTCTCAATAATCCTGAAAGGAGTAACAACTTTACCGCCAACTAATACTAAGCTCATTTTAAAACCACAATAATTAAATTAAACATAACTTGAATTTACAATATTTTTAAGTTCGGCTGTCTTAGCCGGAATATCACCGCTTTTGAATATCGCGGAGCCAACCACAAACACGTCCGCGCCGGCATCCGATACTCTCTTTATATTTTCAGAAGATATGCCGCCATCGACCTCAATGAGGAAGCTGGCTTTCATCTCCTCTCTAAGCTTCACTGTTTCCCTGATCTTTCTCAGGGAAGATTCAATAAAATGCTGCCCGCCAAAGCCCGGGTTAACGGTCATGATGAGCACCAAGTCCACAAATTCCGCAATTTCCCTCAATGTGCCTACCGGCGTAGATGGATTTAGCGACACCCCAGCCTTAGCACCCAGATCTTTTATGCGCATTATTGTACGGTTCAGGTGCACGACCGCCTCCTGATGAACCGTAAGAATACCGGCCCCGCTTTTTATGAAATCTTCGATGTAAAGGTCAGGATTTTCTATCATCAGGTGAACATCCAGTGGCAGTTTTGTGATCTTTTTTGCCGTCTTTACGATAAATGGCCCGAAGGAAATATTCGGCACGAAATGCCCGTCCATTATGTCGCAATGCACCCAATCGGCCCCGCCCTTTTCAGCCGAGATGATCTCGTCTGAAAGGCGTGCAAAATCGGCATTAAGAATTGACGGAGAGATCAGTTTCATTTTTCACCTTCCACTTCATCGGGGGTCGAAACGTTCTTTGTCACAAACAGATCCACGGTTGAACCTTCCGGCACGTTGCTGTCCTTGCTCGGGTACTGGTCAATTACCGTATTAGGCAGCAGCGAGAAAGAAGGCTGATAGTTAATTTTACCCGGTGTAAGTTTGGCTTCTTGCAATATGTCTTCAGCTTCGGTCAGGGACTTGCCAAGCAGGTCGGGGACCTGCACTCCCGTACGCTGTCCGGCGCTCAGTGTAATATTAATTTTTGAGCCTTTCTGAACCTCAGTGCCTTCATAGTACTGTTGGTCTATTATGACGCCCCTCGGAGACTGCGACTGTACCATTGTGGTATCACCTAAATCGAGCCCCACTCTTTCCAGTGAAAGCCTTGCATCCCTGATGTACTTGCCTTTTAATGAAGGGACTTTAACCAGCGGTATTCCGCTGCTGACAAAAAGGAAAACTCTTCTTCCTTCCTTGACCGTTGCGCCGGGCTCCGGTTTCTGGAAAATAACGGTTCCCTTGGGGTATTTTTCGTTGTATCTTTCTCCGCCTATAACGGTTTCAAGATCTGAATCTGAGAGCAAACTTTCGGCCTGTTTTTCATTCAGGCCAACAACTTTTGGAATAACAACTTCCCGTCCCGAAACATACCAGGGCATAACAATCAGGTTAAGAATGATGATCAGCACGGAAAGGCTGCCAAGACCAATAAGAATCCATTTTGCGAGTCTATTTTCAAAAATATTTTTCATTACAATAAAAATATGAAAAGCTTAAGTTTTTAACAATATAACGAATCCAGTACACGGGCAGTTCAAGTGAAAATTAAGCCGTTTTTGTCCTGGATTTTATGACTGAATTATAAATAAACATCAACACCGCGGCAGCAACACCTATTCCAAAGAGCACCAGGAAAATGGTCTGCGGGGAATTTGTATCTTTTGCAAACGCTTTATAAAGCCATCCTCCAATGTTGCCGCCAAAAAACCAGCCTATTGCAATAGGCAGAAACGCATACCCCTGAAACAAAGCCGCCTGCCCTTTAGGAGCCAGATCGGCGATATATTCGTAATACCTGGGGGCTTGAGTCATTTCACCGATGGAAAATACAATTAAACCTGCAATAATAACCGGAATGCTCGGGTTCAGCATTATTATCAGCCAGCAGACTGCTGCTATGCCGAAGCCCGTAATAATGGCCGTAATGGGAGGCATCCTCTTCGTAAGCCAGTTTACAATAAGCTGCAGGAAAATAATTCCCCATGCACCCACCGATGTGATGATTTCAAATGGGGCGTCTTTTGAAATAAAATCCGTAATGTAAAAAGGAATAATTATGTAAATCTGCCAGTACATCAGCCAGTAAAGCGAAAATATGAGCAAAAATACGATAAACCTGAAGTTTTTCAGCACCAGGAACAGATTTTTTACAACAACCTTAAGACTTACATTGCTCTCTTTTGCCGATGGCGGCTCTTTATAGAATACAATTGTACTTATTAGCATTAAAGCGCAGCTGAGGGCAGAAACCACATAAACGAACTGGATGCCTACAAAATCGCGCACCAGGAACGCAAGAAAAGGACCAACGGCTCCCCCGATGTTAACAAGCGTGTAATAAAGTGCGTAGCCGATGGATTTCGTCTGGGGAGAAGAGGTTAAAGCCACCGTACCAAGCACACTCGGCTTTATAAAGGACCCGCCGATTGCCGTAAAAACCAGTATTATTGTCAGCAAAAGGAACAGTTCCTGGCGCGGGAACAAGGACGAAAAAGCCGCCATACCCGTCGCCCCTATCATGAAATAGCCGATCGAGAGCACCAGGAAAGCAAAAGAAAAAGCTTTCTTGAAACCGAACTTGTCGGCAAGCGCACCGGCAAATATCGGGAGGAAGTAAATTAAGCCGTTAAAAATTGAAGCAAGCCTGCCCGTATCAATTTCACTGAACTTCAGGTGATCGCGCAGAAATATGCTCAGAATGGCTGTCTGCCCATAGTAAGCAATCCTCTCGAAGAGTTCCATGATATTGGCTACCCAGAAAGAAGGCAAAAACCCGGACTTTATTGTCTTAATATTTTCAGAGATACTCAAGGCGGCTCCTCTTTGGTTAATTTATGTATAAGTCCTTTTGAAATTATCCGTTCTTAAAACTTATATAGCTGTTACGGTCTGAGGAAACAGGCAGGTAACGTGCAAATATATCAAATGAAAAAATGAATCACAAGAAAACACGGGTTTTGAAGTATTTTACTTACTATTTGCATCATTATGGGCTAAATAGTATAATGAAGTAAATAAATTAAGAAAGTATGTACAAGAATTATTTTTATCTGAACAGGCTGGTAATTGAATTAAACCGGGCAATAAGCGGCTGGGAGCTCTTTGAATCTTTCTCGCAGGAAAAAGACAGGCTGATACTGGGATTCAGGAAAGATGGTGAAGAATGCTACCTGATTGTTTCCGCCTCACAGAATGAACCCTATATACACCTCAGGAATGAGTACCACCGGGCAAAGAAAAATACGGTGGATTTCTTTAACAGCTATCTGACGGCAATACTTCAGTCGGTTGAAATTGCAACCGACGACAGGATAATCAGGCTTAATTTCGACAAAATGAGGCTTTATTTTGCCATTAGAGGAAAAAATACGAACATTATACTTATCGACGAGACACCTGAAATTGAGTCTTTCAAGAAGATGGAAGATCTCCAGAAGGAAAATTTCCTTGAGGAAGTGACAGATAAGAAGATGTTCTCCCCCTATTTCCACAGACCGGACACGGAGGCAGTTACCGACCCGGTTAACTTCATAAGCCAGGTTAAGCACATTTTCCCTTCTGTTGGAAAGGAAATTATTTCCGAGGCTTCCTTTAGGATGAAAACCGGAAGCCTGGAGGAGTTCAGGAGATGCCTGGACGAGGCAATTAGCGAGGTTGAAACGGGTGACGTTGCAGTCTTCTTCTCCCCTTCTTTAGGGAGAGTTGTTCTGGCGCCCGAAAGCTTCCGGATTTTTGACCAGTCCGATAAAATAATTTTTGCCTCATACATTGAAGCAATAGATAACTTTCTTGCCAGAAAGTACCAGATCGGAAAGCAGCAGGACCTGAAAGGCGTCATCTCCAGATATCTTGAACACCAGATAGCCAGGACGGCAAACAAATTAAACGAGATCAGGGCAAAAGTCGACCTGCCCTCAAAAGAGGAGTTATACAGGAAATACGGCAACCTTCTTTTTTCCAACATGCACATCCTCCATAAAGGGATGAAAAGTGTTGAAATAGACGACTTTTATGAAGGCGGCAATACGATTTCGATAAAACTGGACGAGACAAAGGATCCCAGGGGTAACGCTGAGAGGTATTTTGAAAAAGCCAGGGATGAAAAACAGCTGAGGATTTCCTTAAGGGAACTCTTCGGGAATCTTGAGAAGCATTATTCGGCTTTAATTGAAAACAAAAAAACATTTGAAAACGCAAAAGAAATAAGTGAGTATAGAAAAATTATGAAGGACCTTAATATAAAGGAGGACCAGTCCGGCGGCACCAGGCCGGATGAAGGCATTAAATTTAAGCATTATATCATTGAAAACAAGTACCACGTCTATGTTGGTAAAGACAGTGCAAATAACGATTTACTGACCGTAAAGTTTGCAAAGCAGAACGACTACTGGTTTCACGCCCGCGGGGTACCGGGCTCCCACGTGGTTCTGAGGGTGGAAAGCTCTAAAGAGGCAATACCAAAGCCAGTACTAAAAAAAGCCGCCTCTCTGGCGGCGTTTCACAGCAAGGCAAAGACCTCGAAGCTTGCACCGGTATCCTACACGCTGAAAAAATATGTTACAAAAAGGAAAGGCATGGAACCCGGTAAAGTAGCCCTTTTGAAAGAAGACGTGCTTCTGGTTCCGCCTGAGGTCCCTTCCGACTGTGAATTTGTGACTGCATGAAAGAAAAGATTAAATATTAAGATTTTTTTTGCTTTATATTTTTTTTCAACTTAAGTAATTTAGTGCATCAATTATTTTAAGCGGGAGTAAACATGAGACTCATTATTCAGCCGGATTATGATAAGGTATCGCAATGGGCTGCTAATTATGTATCCAAAACTATTAAAGATTTTAAGCCTACTGAAGA
The DNA here is from genome assembly GCA_025612245.1 of Ignavibacteria bacterium. GTDB lineage: Bacteria > Bacteroidota > Ignavibacteria > Ignavibacteriales > SURF-24 > JAAXKN01. The sequence continues at coordinate 126,572 of JAAXKQ010000001.1, read as the reverse complement.
CAGACCTTTTGTACTTGGCCTTCCTACAGGCTCATCACCCTTAGGCATGTACAAGGAGTTAATCTCGCTTTACAAAAAAGGGGTTGTATCTTTCAAGAATGTGGTAACTTTCAACATGGATGAGTACGTCGGAATTCCGGAAGACCATCCCGAAAGCTATCATTCGTTTATGTGGAATAATTTTTTCAAGCACATCGATGTAAAGAAAGAAAATGTGAACATTCTGAATGGAAACGCTGAGGATCTGGAGCAGGAATGTGAAAATTACGAAAAGAAAATTAAGTCATATGGCGGCATTAACCTTTTTGTAGGCGGTATTGGCCCTGACGGTCACATTGCGTTTAACGAGCCGGGCTCTTCACTCGGATCGCTTACACGTATAAAGACTCTTACAATGGACACAATGATTGCCAATTCAAGGTTCTTTGACAACGACATCAACAAAGTGCCCAAGACGGCTCTTACGGTTGGTGTAAAGACAGTGCTGGACGCCCACGAGGTGATGATAATCATCAACGGCCACAACAAGGCAAGAGCCCTGGCAAAGGTGGTTGAAGAAGGTGTTAATCACATGTGGACTGTAAGCGCCCTTCAGGTTCATCCGAAAGGGATGATAGTATGCGACGACGCTTCAACGGCAGAACTTAAAGTAGGAACGGTAAACTATTTCAAGGACATTGAAGCCGCGCATCTGAACCCGGATTCATTGCTTGACTAAAACAGTTCAAGGTTCAAAGTTGTTATTGAAAGCCCGCCCTCAAGCGGGCTTTTCTTTTCCGCCCCTAAAATCTCTATCTTTCAATTCCGATATTATAAACTTCGCTAAAACTCCGGTAATCCTTATTCAGCATCTTAACCTTCACAAGAAGCGAGTTCCCGTTCTCCTCGCACGTGACATAGTTAAATGTCCTGGTTCGTTTTGAATACAGATCCTTATAGCGTGCTTCCCTGCCGGTAAGAAGCGGGTGCAGGAGTCCTCCCCCGCCCCCGGTTACAATAAAATCCTTTCCGCCCTTCTTAAAATGCTCAAAGGTATGCGCGTGCCCGCTGATGAACAATTTGCATTTCCTGTTTTTCAGAAATGCCGGCACAAAATACTTCTGAACGTCGTAAGAGGGCCCAACTATCTTGCTGTTCGTATACGGGGAATAATGTGTTCCTACAATGACATACTTTATGGACGCGTTCTGCTCGAAGTTCTTAAGCTGGGACAAATACCACTTCTGCTGTGCCGATATTTCCTGTGAAGAGAGGTCCGGGAAATTCGAATTAAGAAGTATTACGGCAACTGCGCCCACCTGTTTAACGTACCACCACGATTTTACCTGCGGGAAATGCTTTAAGAACTGTTCCTTTCCGCCCGAAGGCCAGAGGAGGTATTCGTGGTTACCCATTGTGGGATAAACCGGAATGCCGGATTTTTTGAGCATCGAAAATTTGCCCGAAATATTATCCCATTCACCCGGGCAAAAGCCGATTGCTGTAATATCCCCAAGGTGAAATACTGCAGAGATATTCCGTTCTTTTCTCAGGGCATAGAAAATGGCATTTGTTGCCAGTTCGTTGTTGTCACTTTTGAGCCACAGCTTTTCGATACTCATCGGCTCCTGTGTATCGCTGATGAAAGCGATGACGGGAGACTGTAGATTCTTTTTTTGAAATTGAATTCCGGTAGCTGAGCCGCAGAAAATTACGATAAGAATCACCATGGCTGCAGCCAAAAAAGTTTTATTGATGACAGTATATTTGCTCATTCTATGCCTCATGGCATCGGAACTGGAATCAATTCTAATTTCTGTTTTCATCAGTAACTTTATTATTATCGGATTCTTTATTTCTGGGAAGCAGGAAAACACTGCCTAGTCATGCTAAGCTTGTTTTCCATTGATTTTATGCACTTACTCCATGCTCTTTATTCATAAGACATTTTTCTCGCCTTGTAAAATATACTAATTTCATTAAAATTTAAAATTCCACTTCAATCCTTTCTGCTCAATTGAAAAATAAACTGAAAGATGACTTGCCAAAAGTAGATGATTGCAATACATGTGATAATAATCACAAAGATAATAGCATAGAAAGTAAAATAGGCTGGTGAACATGCAGGGATTCTGCGCCTGAACAACATACGAAAGAAATTTCATAATGCACTTATGAACCTACCGATACTCTGCCACATATACTTTTAATCGACATTACTTCTATTTTCTCAATATTATGAGATAAAATAAATTCAGTCCATTAAAAAATATAAAGCTCCATTAACTTATAGGAGAGCTCAAATGAACTTGGAAATTCAAGTGAGTCTCCCCTAAGTAATTTTTATCTGTCTACTGATCAGATACTTTTTCATTTTCAGCTTTCACCTCAGTATTCCTTAGTTCCCGGATTCTGAGGCGATAAATGTCGATATTTAACACTAATAATCCATTCTTACTTAAGTAATACCATCTTGCTTGTTGTAGAATAGCTCCCAGCATTCAGATGATATATATAAATTCCGCTTGGCAGGTTACTTGCATCAAATGTTATACTATACCTTCCAGGTTCCTTAATATCATTTTCCAGGATTTTAACTTCTCTGCCCATAATGTCATAAATTTTTAATTCCACTTTGCACCTTGAAGGAATCTCATAATTTATGCGAGTCACGGGATTGAATGGATTAGGATAATTTTGAGATAAATTATAATCTCTTGGGACTTGCTCTGTCATACCGCTCAACTCCTTCTGCATTCTTTGATGATCTCTAAAATTTAAATCTGTGCAAAGGCCGTACAGCCAATTTCCACTATCATATTGGCTTTGTGCAAAAATAACTCTGTTTTCCTGAGGCTGCATTATAAAAATATCATCAAGAGAGTCTTTATCAGTATCTGAAAACAAGATAGTATTGTTGTCAGCAACTACGATATCCGTTGGCGTGGCACCTCCGGCTGAACCAAATTCATGACTTTTGGCCTTAACTTCATTGAAATAGTAACCATCATATGTGTATGCATAATAAAGACTTGAATTATTTGTTGACTTACTTATATAAATCAGGTTGTCGTTGCTTGTTCTCTGTACTTTTGCAAAACCAAATTTTATTCCATTTCTTGAATTTGCGTATATATAGTCTGGAGTACGATCATTGTTTGGTGAATACATATTATCCGTAGCAGTATTAGGACCTTTTCCAAATTTATTCACTTTATCATAAATAAATGCATATGGAACATACCTGTCGAGAATTCCATTATCTGCAATTGCTGCAAGTACAAGAACATCAGTATATCCATCTCTATTTAGATCTCCACATAAAAAAACATCCTTGGCTCCGCCTTGATAACCTTTTTCATAATTGAAATTTTGAATGACTTTATAACTGGTGTTTCCCGATACATCATTACCAATTACTTCTATAGTTCCTGCAGCCGGGGATACTTTAACAACATCATTTTTATCGGCATTTCTTTTGACTGGGGAAATAAGATCGTTAGGTTGCCACCAGCTGTATATTCCACCCCCAGGGAATTTGAGCCAGTTCCCCTTGTAGTTAAACACCATTTCTATTGATGTTAGACCATCCGAAATAACTTTATGCTCAGCTTTGTAAAGGCTCCAAACTGCAGAAGAGCTATTCTTAGAGTCACAATATTTTAGATGCAGGAATTCTGATATTTTATCACCGTCAAAATCACCCAATACAATTTTATCATTTATGCTATATCCCGGTATGCTCCCCCAATTAACCTCACGATTTAACAAATATATATTCGGATTAGGATATTTAGCCCTAACAAAAATATTGCCCGCCTCATCAATCCTTAATATGTCTCCGACTCCATCTCCGTTAAAGTCGCCTGTAAAAAACTTATCATTTACATTAAGATATCGAGGTGCCAAAGAAGAGTCTTGGGCTCTATATTTATCTTGTTCTTCAGCATACCAGTTTTGGAGATTTTTCTTGAGTATAGCTTGATTTGTAGATGAATAATAATCATATAGGCTATTAACATCTCCAAATCTTTTATCACTATAATTAGTCCTTATTTCCCCCTGATTATAAAGACTTTCATTCATCATTTGGGGCGCTTGATATCTATATCCTAAATTTGAATACTTAAAATATGAAGTCGGGAATTGATCCCGCAATACCCATTCAGTATTACTAGCATCTTTATCCTCAATAAAATAAGCCTGAGTGTTACTTATGTTGTATCCTGAACAATAATACCTATAATATAGATAATCTTTATAGTTTGCTGTTCCCGATTCACCTCTTAAGATTGCATCAAAATACATGTCAATCTGAGGCAGATATGCATCTCCTCCGGGAAGATTATGGCTATGAGCATACAAAAAGTTCTGCTTAGGATGCCAGATATTTACCATATATCTAAGCTCTTTAGCAAGCATGTACATACGTGGAATATTAAGGTAATAATACCAATCCATGTATATTCCTGTAAGATTATTCATTTTATATAGCAATGTGTCAATTTCCAACATATAAGAATCATAATTAGTCCCCAAAGGATTCCCGGGATTATCAATAGGCACCCTCTCCCTTGCTTTCCAAAACCAATTATTGTTGAAATCCCAATATGTCGTAAACAAAGGGAAAGTATCTATAAGAGCACCGTTAGCATCCATATAATTAATGAGCGGTTTATCAAGATAATATTGATGACCATATATTGGGCTCTTAGGATTCTTAATAGTCGAATCCTCATTACTAAACCTTGAGTTCTTGAAATACATACCAGGACTTGTATACAAAAGAACCCTATTCGCACTTTCTTTTTGCAGCGCTTCTAACACTTTATTTAATGAATCATATGGAATGTTTCTTGGGGTATACCCAAAATGCCAATTCTTATAAGTACTCATATGATGTCCATTAATAACGATATCATAGTTTTTCAGATAGTTCATATATGTAGGATCTATTTTATACGTAGGCTCCGTTGCAGTACCAACAGGTGGAATTTTCTTCACAGGATATACACATCTTTCTGCCGGGCGATCGGAATCAATTTCAAAACACCCGATATGGCAAACTGCTTTCTTACTTAGATTGTCCCAATTATATTTTTTTGGTGGGCATGAGGCAAGCCAAATTATATCCTTCGATTGAACATTAGTAATGCTTAATGTAGGTAAATTTCTGTCTGATGTTCGAAGAGTGCTACTGTCAGAAATTGTTGTAATAGACGAAATATCAGGAAAGATGTAAACTCCATAGCCGCCATAATTGTCGAGCATTAATGCGCTATATCCACTTTTGGTATTGCTAATAGGTTTACTCTTGCCAAAATAACCCGGATGAAATTTTAGGTCACTTACAATATTAGTGATCGCCCTATTTATTTTCATCATAATTATGTCATCAGCAGTAATTATAAACCTGAATTCTGAATCATCCGTCTTCGCCAGCATGACCCTGCCGGAAGATTCGCCATTGAATTCTTTAATGTGAACCTTGTCATATTCAAAATTATTTAGGTAGATTTTAAAAGAATATAAGCTTCTATCCCCATTGATGCTGATGTTACCAGCTAGTTCTTCGCAGTTTCCATTCTTTTTTTGTACAACATTCACCAACATATAACTGGTTGTGAAATCAATTAAATATATAAAACCATGTGTAATTACGGTCAATCGCTTTCCCGAATAAATTTCAATAAATGAATCATTTTGAATTTTCAAATATTCAGTATTCGAATATGGTCCTAACGCAATCGAGTCATAATAGCTTTTGTAATATTCATTAGAGCTATACCAATATCTATCAGTTAGTATTGAATTTGCAACGGACCATTCAGTTTCATTTGTATTAGGCTTAAGTAGTGGGGACTGAATATTATTCGGATTGGTATCTGGGTCATACTTATATCCGACTCCGCTTTGGCTAAAAAGCGGCAATGCCAAACTAAAGACAATAAATATTATCAGTATACTTTTTTGGAACATCTTTTCTCCTTTAATAAGAATTAATTATAAATTCGTTAGTTAGAACAGTTTAATGTTTTTTACCTCCAGTTTTATTATGGATTATTTATTTTTCCTGTATTGGGGAAAAATTCCATGTTAGTTATTATAGTTTACATCTTAATAACCGGGTTCAATGCAAGACTTTATGTTTCATATATATATAATATGGTGACGTGAGGCGTTTTCGGAAAATTATTATTTTTTTTGTGGTGGTATAGCGAATGTTTGGAGGTATGTAGTTCAAAGAGTTTTGCTTTTTAACTTTGCTCTTTATGCCCGGAGAGTATCAGGGCATTTGCCTTGCTGATCTCATCCTGCGAAATTGTGTGTCCAAGGTTTTTATAAATCTTAAGCTCTACACTTGCATTCATCCTGCGGAATAGCTCTGCCGTGGCGTTAACCCTTTCAACCGGTACGTGCGGATCAGGGTCGCTGCTGCCAATGAATACAGGAGTACCGTTAAAATCGCCGCTGTAATTTTCCCCTTGTATCCTCTCCCCAATCAGACCGCCTGTAAAAGCAATGATTCCGCCGTATCTTTTTGCATTACGCGCCGCAAATTCAAGCGTAAGACATGCACCCTGCGAAAATCCCAGCATATAAACCGACTCGCTTTTAATTCCCTGCTCATTCAGGTCCTGAATAACCTCTTTAACCAGCTTTAATGCTGAAGTAAGCCAGGGCTCATTTTGCTCCTGAGGAGCAAGAAAGGAATGCGGATACCAGCTGTTGTTCTCCGCCTGAGGCGCAATGAGCGCAAAGTCCTTCACGTCCAGATATTCTGAAAATGAAAGAATGTCCCTTGCCCCGGCACCCCGCCCGTGAAGCATCAGGAGCACCCTTTCTGCCTCGGCGGGCAATTTACCGGCTGAGTATATCCTTTTTGAATGCATTGCCTTAAAAAACCTATGTTATGCAAATACCCTGCGGAATTTTTCAAGGTTCAGCCTAACGGGTTTTGTTATCTTTTCAATTTCCCTTCGGCGCGGCTCATACTGCCCCGGAAGCATGAAGCCCTCACCCAGATGCTCTTTGCTCTCGTCAACCGTAAAGCCCGGAGGCCTAGTTGCAATTTCAAAAAGAACTCCCCCCGGCTCCCTGAAATATACGGATTCAAAATACTGCCTGTCGATTACGGGCGTGGGATTCAGCATCCTTTCAATCAGCAGGTTTCTTAGTTCCAGCTGCGATTCTTTGTCCGGCGTGCAGAAAGCCATATGGTGAACCGTGCCGTTCCCGCCAATTCCCCTCAGGCTGTCGGGCGAACACAGTATGTCGACATAGTTTCCCGGCGAATCGTCTGCCGCAAAACGGAAACGGTTGCCTTTCTCCATAATGAGCTCGTGCCCAAGATGTCCGGTCAGTAATCCTGCGGTCCTTTCATAGCCTTCTTCCCAGATCTCTATGTTGTAAAAGCCTTTTATTGAATGCTCCTGCGGGATATGACCGTATGTAAACCCGTTTCTTGCATCCTTATCCGTAAAAACCAGTTCCAGCGCTAATCCATCCGTGTCTTTGAATGATATTACAGCCTCACTGCCGAAGCGCTCTTGCGCGGGATGGTAATCCACGCTGAACTTCCTGAGCCTTTCTTCCCAGTAATCCATTGAGGAAATAGGAACAGAAAAAGCTATAGTATTGATCATTCCCTTTCCACTGCGCCCTCTTTGAATGTCGCCGAAGGGAAAGAATGTCAGAATTGTCCCGGGTTCACCGGTTTCATTTCCATAGTAGAAATGATATACGTCCGGGGCATCAAAGTTCACCGTTTTTTTAACCAGCCTCAGTCCGAGAATGCCGGCGTAAAAATCTAAATTCTTTTGCGGATCGCTTGCAATTGCAGTCACATGATGAATTCCCGTTATTTTATCCTCTTTCATACAAAAGCCTTAATAATGATAATTATTTATTACTAAATAAATGGGCCCTAACCTTCAAGCCAATAGTTTAGGTCATTATCATAAAATTATTACGGCTTCCCACGGAGTAAGAATTTCCTGGCTGCAAAGGATTTTGGAGGGACGTGGCTAAGGAACTGCCAGCAGAGAGGATAAGGATTTTTTAATTTAGGGGTTGGTCAGAAAAAAACCGCCCAAAAGGCGGTTTCTTTTTTTACTCACTGTCGTAGCTTATAAGTGATCTTACGTCATATTTGGATAGCTTGTCGCGGCCTTTCAGAAATGCCAGTTCTATCAGAAATGATATCTGCACTATCTCGCCGCCGGCTTTTTCCACTAGCTTGCAGGCGGCTTCCATGGTGCCCCCGGTTGCAAGAAGGTCATCGTGAATTAAAACCTTGTCCCCTTTCTCAATTGCGTCTTCGTGCATCTCAACAGCATCAACTCCATACTCAAGCACGTAATTTTCCTTCAAGGTCATTGCGGGCAGCTTCCCAGGCTTCCTTACGGGCACAAATCCTGCGTTAAGCCTGTCGGCAAGCATGGCTCCGAATACAAATCCCCTCGACTCGACCCCTACAACCTTGTCGATGTGCTTCCCTTCAATAAATCCATAGAGTTCGTTAAAGGCACCCTTTAGTCCGTCTTTGTCTTTCCAAAGTGTGGTTATGTCTTTGAACACGATCCCCTTCTTCGGGAAATCGGGAATGCTTCTGATCAGTTGCGATAGATCTGTTGTCACCAATTTTTGTCCTCTTCTTTTTCTCTTAAAATAGCAAGAAAGATTTATAGAATATTAATTGTTCTTTTTGTTTTCCTAAAACATAAAGCTAATTAATTTTATAATCAATAAGAAATCTCCCGCTTCACCTTCCTCGTAAGAAACTTCCTGAAGTCTTCCAGGTCCATGCAGTTTATCACCTCTTCAGGCTGGAGCCCGCCCTTTCTTGCAACACTAATTCCATAGTTGATCTCATCAATCCCCAGGATTGAATGCGCATCCGGGTTAATCGAGAACAGGCAGCCTTTTTCACGCGCATAGTAAATCATGCGCCAGTCCAGGTCCAGCCTGTTTGGGCTAGCGTTTATCTCAATTGCCACACTGTTCCCGGCACAGGCGTCTATTACTTTTTTAATGTCCAGATGATAAGGCGACCTTTGTAAAAGGAGCCTTCCCGTTGGATGCCCCAGTAGATCGGTATTTGGGTTTTCGACCGCCTTAATTATTCTTGAAGTCATTTCGGCTTCGCTCAGCTTAAAGCGGCTGTGGACTGAGGCAACAACAAACTGAAAATTCTTCATAAAGCCTTCATCATAGTCCAGTTCACCATCCTTAAGTATGTCGCTTTCTACCCCGTGGAAAACGGGGATGTCCAGTTCACGGCTTACCCTTTCAATTTCCTTTTTCTGTTCAAGCACCCTTGCCTCGCTAAGCCCGTTTGCATAGAAAGCCGACTTGCTGTGGTCGCATACGGCAAGGTAAGTAAAAACGCCGTCCTTTGCCGCCTGAGCCATTTCACCCAAGGTATTCTTGCCGTCGGAGTACCCGGTGTGAAAATGTAGAAGTCCCCTGAAATCCAGTATCCCGAGCTCTGAATTTTTCCTCAGGTTTTCAGGCGCTGAAAAATACTCCTTTTCCCTCATCTCGGGAATTACCACGCTCATATTAAGCGCCGTAAATATGCCGCTTTCATGCTCCGTATTGAATACTTTTCCCGAGGCTTCAGCCATCTTTATAAATTCGGGGCTTCCGGTGGTAAAGAACAAAAGGTTTTCATAATCCCTCAGGCTTTCAGTACAGATAAAATAAACCGGTATATAGTACTCATCTTTCAGCATGAAGCACTTATAGCTTATTGTCTTGCTCAGGCCGCCTGTTTCAACGAGGCAGTCTTCTGCAATCGGGGAATCGTCAAAAAAGTAGTGGCTCTTAAGCTCTTTTGTAAATTCCTCAATAGATGTCACAAAAATTACAAATTCCAGCTTTGAAATCACTTCCAAAGATCTTCTGTATTCGGCTGAAGGCTGAACTTTTTTTATGCTATTGAACTCCTCAAGCGCGGTTAAAATGAGGTCGTTTTTCTTCTTCGCGTCGTCCAGGAGCGTGAAGTTCTTTGCGGATTTAATTCTTTCAATTTCATCCAGGATGGCTTTCTGTGTCTTTTCACCGAAGCCTTTTACCGCGGCAAGCCGGTTGCTTTTGCAGGCCAGTTCCAGCTCTTCCATAGAGCTGATGCCCAGGCTGTCATGGATAATCTTAACCTTTTTTACCCCGAGCCCGTTAATGTTCATGAAGTCCAGTATGCCCGGGGGAATTTCGGCAATGAGGTTCTCATAATCTGCGGAATAACCCTTGTCCTGTATGTCGTAGATTACGGCAAGGAGCCCCTTGCCGATTCCTTTAACATTTTTAATGCTGCCTTCGCCAACCATCTCCTCAAGGTCACCTTCCAGGTCCCTTATAATGGCCGCCCCATTCCTAAATGCGTTTATTTTGAAGGGATTATCGCCCTTAAACTCAAGTATGTCGGCAAAGCTGTCAAACGTTTCAGCTACTTTTTCCTTTAATGACATAGTATTATACCCGGTATAGTTGACAAAATAAGAACGGATTTACTGCACTAAAACCAGCCTTGCTCTTTCAGCATCTTAACAATGAAAATTATTTGGAAGTATGTAAGCGCAAAGCCTGCAATTGTGCCTGCTGCAACCTGGGCAAATGTGTGCATCTTAAGCTTAATTCTTGCCCAGCCAATAAGAACAATGACTACCAGGAAAAGAAGGCTGCCTGTTCCGGCCATATACACCAACACGCCAAATGGCCCTGAAGCACCCAGCGCGTGCGCGCTGATTTTCCAGTATTTGTTTATCCATATTACTATTAATGTATTGGAAATATAGCAGAACCAAAATGAAATAATAACCGGATCCATTTTTGTAAGTAACAGGACTAAAAGTCCCATGGCATATATCAGGATCGCCACAAAAAACGGGACTGTCCTTTCTTCCTTTACAGAGGCATCCATATCTGCAATCATGCCCTTGTTCTTAAAATGGAAAAACATCAAAATCTGGAAAGCAAAGCCGAAGGTAAGGGCCACGCCAATAACAAGAATCCTCTGCCAGAGCTCATATTCAAGCCTAAGGGCCAGCCAAGTAAATATGATGATAGTAAAGCTTGGAGGAACAAATAATGTTGAAATAAATCTTGCAGTTCTGTAAGAAAAGGGTTTGTCTGTCAATGTAAAGAATCCTCCAAATGTTGATCGTTGTTTTTTGTTGGGGCGAGCCGCAGCTCGCCCCTACAATACAACACGGCTCGCCCCTACAACAACATGTAATGTTTAAAATTCCGAGATCCCATTGCGGTCATTTTCTATAATTCCTTCATCCTGAAGGCCTGGGGCGGAATTCAGGTAATCCAGGTATTGCACGAGCCTCAATTCCACACTCTCGTAATCCAGCAACTTCATCAGATCCTGCCTTACGGCCGAGACCCCGTGGAGCCCCTTAAGATACGATGAATAATATTTCCTGAACTCCAGAATGGCGCGCCTTTCTTCTTTTACCTCAATTGAATCTTTCAGATGCCGGAGCGCCGTTGAAATCCTGTCTTCGGGCCTCAGTACGGTAGAAACATACCCCTGGGTAAGTAATTCCTTGCTTTCCTTAAAAATCCACGGGTTTGCAATTGCACCGCGCGCAATCATAACGCCGTCGGCTTTCGTATTTTTGAAGACATATTCCACATCCTGCGCCGTAAAAACCCCGCCGTTTAGGACGACGGGAATGTCAATACACTCTTTAATCCTGTCTATCCACTCCCAGTCGGGATCTCCCGAATGCCCCTGCTGCCTGGTGCGGCAGTGAACCGTAAGTGCCTTTGCGCCGACATCTTCAACCATCCTGGCTATGTCTAGTATGAGTATGTTGTCGCTGTCCCAGCCAATGCGGGTCTTTACCGTAACAGGAAGGCTTACCGCCTCAACAATGGCCTTTACCATTTTCTGCATGTACGGTGGATCTTTCAGTAGACCCGCCCCCGCGCCACGGTTTGCAACCTTCTTAACCCAGCAGCCGGCATTAATGTCAATTAAATCCGGGTTCTCCTTTTCGGCAATTCTTGCCGCCGAGACCATGGAGTCTATGTTTTCGCCGTATATCTGTATTCCAACCGGCCTTTCCTCTTCTGTAATCTTAAGCTTTTTCTGAGTCTTCTGAACCGAACGGATTAAACCCTCTGAGTTCACAAATTCCGTATAGACCACATCAGCACCGAACCCCTTGCATATATTCCTGAACGACAGATCCGTCACGTCTTCCATTGGAGCCAGCAAAAGAGCCTTTTCTATTTCAATGTTACCAACCTTAAACATACTTTACATTCCACTTTCAATGTTATTATAAATTACTTTTTCTTTGGCCATCCTGGCATATTTCTCCGCGCTGATGAATTTAAGGCTGAAGAAAAATGTCAGTACCATAAATGCCGCACCCGTTAAAAACGGAAAGGGATAGCCCAAAAACTCAAAGGCAAACCCTCCCCATAAAGGGCCTAATACTCTTCCTAGGGCTGAAAGCGACTGGTTTATGCCCAGAATCGCCCCCTGCTCATGTTCGGATGAATACTTGCTTATCATGCTTAAAACCACGGGCTGAATGATGCCTGTTCCAATGGACAAGACCGATATTACAACTGCCACTCCGAGGAAATTTTCCCCGTAAGGAAGAAGTCCCAGCCCAAAGATCATCAGAAACGTGCCTATGAGGATGAGAGTTTTTTCGGTAAACTTTTCAGTAAGCATTTTTATAAATCCGCCCTGAATTATGGCACCCACAACACCCATAATTCCAAAGAGATACCCGATCTGCTGGTTGGAAAGCTGGTAGACCTTATATCCAAGAAGCGCAAATGTACCGTAAATTGTTGCACCCGAGAAGGTCAGTATAAAAAACAGGAATATCAGTATCCCCACATCCGGATGCTTCAGCGTCTGGTAGAGACCTTTTACGTCCAGTATCTTTGTATTTGCAATTTTCAGTCTCCTGGTATTCTCTACGTCCACTGTTTCCTTTAAGAACAGGAAAGCAAATAAAAGTGCCATGGCGGAGAATGAAGCGCTTGCAAAGCCGGTAAAAGCATAACCATAACGGGAGAGTATTCCGCCAATCATGGGCCCGAATACAAAGCCCAGTCCGAAGGCCATACCGATCATTCCCATTCCCTTGGAGCGCTCTTCCTTTGCCGTTATGTCGGCAATGTAGGCCTGTGCAACTGCAATGTTGCTGCCCCCGAGGCCTCCAAGTATCCTGGACAAAAGTAGCAGCAGGAATGAATGTGAAAAGCTGAAAATTATGTATGAGCTCGCCGTTGACATAAGCGACAAGAGTATAACCGGGCGCCTGCCGTACTTGTCGGAAACTCTTCCGAGAATCGGGTTAAATATAAACTGTACAAACGAAAAGCTGGAAAACAAAATTCCAATTCCAAAATCACTTATTCCGAGGTCCTTGGAGGCAAAAGTAGGAAGTATCGGTATAAGTATTCCAAAGCCCATCAAGTCTATGAACACGGTCATAAAAATGACAGAAAGTGAGGTCTTCTTCATATATTACTTATCCAATTCCCTTAATATTGAGTTTGTTATTTCTTTTGTTCCCACATAATTATCGGGATTAATGTCCCGTGTCACGTTTTTCCCTTCGGCAATTACCGCGGCCACGGCTTTTTCAATTCGCACCGCGGCATCGGTCTCCCCAATAGAATCCAGCATCATCACAGCTGCAAGTATAATTGCGCACGGGTTGGCAAGGTTCATCCCTGCTATGTCGGGTGCAGATCCGTGAACTGCCTCAAAAAGCGATATCTCCGGGCCCCGGTTTGCCCCGGGCGCCATGCCGAGACCGCCAACAAGCCCGCTTGCAAGGTCAGAGAGTATGTCGCCAAAAAGGTTTGTAGTTACAATTACGTCGAACTGGTACGGGTTTAATACCATCTGCATGGCCATATTGTCTATAATCTTGTCGTTAAACTGAACGTCGGGGTACTCTTTTGCAATTTCCCTTGCGGTATCAAGAAAAAGCCCGCTCGTATATTTTAGGATATTGGCCTTGTGGACCGCGGTAACTTTCTTCCTGTCGTGTTTTTTTGCATAATCAAAAGCATATCTCAGTATTCTCTCGCACCCGCGCTTTGTAACAATTCCAATTGTCTCAGCAGCAGAACGCGAACTGTCGATATAATGTTCAATTCCGCTGTAGAATTCTTCGAGGTTTTCCCTGAAGATAACCATATCAATGTGATCGTAAAGAGTCTTTATTCCCTTATATGTCTTAGCTGGGCGTTCATTGACATAAAGGTCAAATTCCTTGCGCAAAGCTACATTTACGCTCCTGAACCCCTTGCCGACGGGTGTGGTCAGCGGGCCTTTCAGTGCAATTTTGTTCTTAGCAATTGAATCGAGTGTACTTTCCGGCAGGGGATCCTTGTATTTTTCAATTGCCGACAGCCCGGCAGACTGCACGTCCCAGTAAATCTTAATGCCCGCATGCTCAATTACCTTTACTGCGGCCTCGGTAATATCCGGACCGATCCCGTCGCCCGGAATCAGTGTAAATTCGTAGCTCACTTTCCCTCCATTCATTATAATTTTCAAGAATTACATCGGATCGGATGCCCTTTTATTCAGGTGTCTTCATAAAATATAATAATGAAAATCCTGTATACCAACCCATTCCGGAATAAAAGATATGTAATCTGTAAATTTACGAAAAACGCTCATCTATTTCATCAGTGGATGGATTATTGGGGGGAGGAAATTAGTCCAAGGTTCGGGAGTCGGGATGCAAGATTGGAGGTTATGAAACCCGTAACTTTGCACCCTACACCTCGAACCTTGCACTTATCAATTATATTTTATATCCTAATTATAGTTACCCTAGCCTCTCTGGGCACCGCTTAAATAATAAAATTAGAAAAGGAGAAGCCGATATGAAAAGGAATAAGGAAAGTCTGATTGTGGGAGTGATTTTAGGAAGCATTGCCGGTGGTGTTCTGGCTCAGATATTAACCCCCGTCTCGGGTAGAAGAGTCCGCAGAGAAATTAAAAGAGGCATGAAAACCTACATAAATAAGGCCAAATCTCAGAGCCAGAGGATCATTGACGATACCAAAACCGTTACCTCAAGCTGGATCGACCGGGCTCAGGACGTCTTTACACAGGCAAAAAAATATGCCTCGGGTAGAATTGACGTCCCCAGAGATACAATTGAAAATGAAATTACAAAACTCAGAAATGCTCTTGCTGCTGCCGTTGAGGCCTATAAAAGCTATGAAAAAGAAACCGAAGAAACTGCCCCACCCCGGGGCGAAACAAGGCCATCTTCAGTTGAGGTAAAAGACCAGCTTACGGCTGAATATGAGGATGAAACCCTCCCGAAGCGCGAAAGCATGGGAAGACGCATGGATAATGAGCGCTGAGTAAGTCCCGCCTTCATTTATTATAAAGGGCAGGGAGGTTCGTCTTTCCTGCCCTTTTTTATTCTTTCTGGCTACTTGCATTCATAAAAAAAAGGATTGGGACTTCCAGAGCTGTTGTGGTCCCAATCCTTAAATAATTTACCCCGGGAAGTTTCTAATAAGAAACCGGCCTGTATTTAGTGGAAATACTAATTCTGTTCATAGCCCTTGATAACGAGGCCTGGGCACGGTCGACGTCAAAATTCAGGCTTCCTTCTTTCAGCCTTTCTTTTGCCCTTTCCACCGCTTTTTTTGCCCTTTCAACGTCTATTTCAGGAGCTTCTTCAATGCTTTCGGCCAGGACGAGGATTTTATTGTCCTTTACTTCCACCGTCCCTCCGCTGATTGCAAAGAAACGGACCGATCCGTTTTCCTCGACAATCTTAACGGGGCCTATTTCAATGGAGCTGATAAGAGGAGCATGGTTGTATAAAACCTGAAAGCTCCCCATTGTACCCGGAATAGTTACAGATTTAATATTACCGGCATAAGCAACCTTTGAAGGTGTTACGACTTCTAAGAATAATTCTTTCATATTTTACTGCATCTTTTTAGCTTTTTCTACTGCTTCTTCAATTGTACCAACAAACATGAAAGCTGCCTCGGGAAGGTCATCATAGTCACCATTGATGAGCCCCTTGAAGCCTTTTATTGTGTCTTCAAGTTTAACATACCTGCCCTGATAGCCCGTAAACTGCTCGGCTACGTGGAAAGGCTGGCTGAAAAAGCGCTGAATTCTCCTTGCGCGTCTGACAGTAATTTTATCTTCTTCTGAAAGTTCATCCATACCGAGGATATTGATGATATCCTGAAGATCCTTGTACTTCTGAAGTATCTCTTTTACCTGTCTTGCAACCTGATAGTGCTCTTCTCCTACAATACCCGGTTCAAGTATGCGGGATGTGGATTCAAGAGGATCAACTGCCGGATAGATACCGATGTCGGAAATCTGACGGCTTAATACGGTTGTTGCATCCAGGTGAGCAAAAGCTGCTGCAGGAGCAGGATCTGTAAGGTCATCTGCAGGTACGTAAATTGCCTGAACAGATGTAACCGAACCCTTATCAGTTGAAGTAATTCTTTCCTGAAGCGCACCCATTTCAGTTGCCAGGTTCGGCTGGTAGCCTACTGCCGATGGCATTCTTCCTAAAAGAGCACTTACTTCGCTTCCGGCCTGTGTAAAACGGAAAATGTTGTCCACAAAGAGCAATACGTCTTTACCTTCCTCATCGCGGAAATACTCGGCCATGGTAAGACCCGTAAGTCCTACTCTAAGCCTTGCTCCCGGGGGCTCGTTCATCTGTCCGAACACCAGACAGGTTTTACTTAAAACTCCTGATTCTTTCATATCGAGCCAAAGGTCGTTTCCTTCCCTGGTTCTTTCACCAACCCCGGCAAATACTGAATATCCGCCGTGCTGGGACGCAACGTTGTGTATAAGCTCCATGATAACGACTGTCTTGCCAACGCCTGCACCGCCGAAGAGGCCTGTCTTACCGCCTTTTGAATACGGTTCAAGAAGGTCTATAACTTTGATACCGGTCTCGAAAAGTTCCTGACTGGTGGTCAGGTTTTTGAATTTAGGAGCAGGACGGTGTATAGCATACGATTTTGCGGTTTTTATCTCGCCAAGTCCGTCAATTCCTTCTCCGATTACGTTTATCAGACGACCCAGAGTTTCCGGACCTACAGGCACCGTAATTGGGGCTCCTGTATCAATTGCTGCCATGCCCCTGACAAGTCCGTCAGTCGTATCCATGGCAACAGTTCTAACCCTGTTTTCACCTAAATGCTGCTGTACTTCAACAATTAAGGTGTCCTGCTTACCTTCAACGTTCGTACGCGGAATTTTTATTGCATTAAAAATCTGTGGTAAATATCCATCCTCGAAATCAATGTCAACAACAGGGCCGATTACTTGAACAATTTTGCCTTCGATATTGCCCATTTTTCTCCCTTAAAGTTCAATAAATAAAATTTAAATTAACTAAATATCCATTTCTTTTCAATAAAGCAGTAAAATTAATTCGAATTGAAGTAATTTCCCGATTTATTCCTAAACATAACATGCAGAAAATCAGTTCACAGGAGTTATTGCAGCTGAACCCGGTAAAAGAGATTTTTAGCTAAAGAACTCTTCTCCCCTGCCCGTGAAAATTCACTGCTGCCTTTTCACAGGGAGAAATATTTTATTACTTCGACTCGGCGTCAGTTGAAAGCTGGAACCTTAAGATGCGGTTATTGTCCGTATCGGCCACGTAGACGACCTTATTATAAACGGCAACTGCGTAAGGATGCTTGAAGACGGAGCTTCCGCCAAAGGATTCCAACTCCTCGCCATAACGGCTGAACTTGAAAATGCTGTCTTTTGCCGCATCGGCAATGAATATATTCCCGCTCTCATCAACTGCAGCGTCCTCGGGCTGCTGAAAGCGGTTGACCGCCATCATGCGGGCATTTGAGGGCTCAAGCTTATTGATGTAGCCTGTGTATGTGTTCGTGGAGACAAACTGCAGCCACTGTGTCTTAAAGCTGTTCTGCCCGATGAGCGTCACCAGAATATCCATGCCCTGCCCCTTGAAGGAGGTAAGCGAGCTGATATTGTTGGCAGAAAGTAAACCCGTTCCATCGGCAGTTATATTTGGCACGGGACCGATAAGCGTATCTTCTTTTGACACGGTTTTCTGAAAAATGAGTATTGAATTGTCAGGGTCATATGTTCCCTGGTTAACCGAGCCCTTTCTGCTGATATAAAATGAATTGTCTGCAAAGACACAGACTCCCGTATATTCACGGCGCCTTACTTCATCAATAAACCTGAGGTCGTTATTTGTGGGCAGTATCCTGGACATCGGGGCGTTGGCAATTTGGCCTCCGGCTGCCCTGATGTCAAATTTGTACACTGCACTTACAGTCTCGGTCTTGCCCTGGATTATAGTCTCCATCTGAGCGCAGACAATCAGGTTTTGCAGGTGATCAATGCCAAGAGCGGTCGGATGTTTAACACTCCTTATGCTTTCAATCTGACCTGCAACATTCATCATTACAATCCTGTCATTGTAGGTATCTGCAACATAAATGGTGTTATCTTCCGTCCCTACTATTATGTCCATGGGATGGTCAAAGCCGGTCCAGTCATCTTTCATCTTTACATACACCGTATCGCCGATTTTCCCGGCATCCGAACCGGATTGCGAGGCAATGATTCCCTCTAAATCAAGTTTATTCTTGTCGCAGTCAAGCGCAATAAATGCAAATATTGCCAGGAATAATGGCATTATTATTTTTCTATAGTTCATTTAAAAACCCAGGATTAATGATAATCTGTGAGCCGACCCGAGACGTGTAAAGTTCGAGAAGGCATAGTCAAAAGTTACGTCGGCCACGCGAAGCGGCATTCTTACACCTGCACCAAGCGAATAGTTCTGTTCTTCAACATTAAACTTATAGCCGCCGCGTATGAAAAAAATATTCTTCCACTTATATTCAACACCAGTTGAAACATTTTCGCTGTTGTCGTTAGGATGGTTCAGCTGAATTGAAGTAGTTACCATCTGGTCTTCCGACTGGTAAGGTTCAAAAGCAAAGCCGATCCTGAATATTGTAGGGGGTGAAAAAGACTGCCACTGCGACTGTTTTCTGCCGCCAAACAAAACGACGTCGCCATCGGGGGCCATATTGTTGCCGAAGTTGCTTACCGTAACGGCAAACCTCGAGGTACCCAGCCCGGTCCAGTAGTATGTTCCCAGGTCTATCATCACGCCGCGCATCTTTAGCTTGTCCATCGTTTCCTCGACGTACCTGATGCTGCCGCCGAAGCTGAACTGCTCAGTCATCTTTCTTGAATATGAAACAGCAAAGGCAACGTCGCCGAATGTAAAGTACTCACCCGTTCCGAAAGGCTGAGTTTCGGTTGTAACAGGCATGTCTTTCATGTGAAGTGACGTAAGTGCGAAGCCCACGGCATCGTTTGAGTTCAGGTGGTAAAGCCCTCCAACAAAGTCGTGCTTTATGTCCACGAGCCATTCATTATGTGAAAACATCACCTGGTCCGAAGGTGCCTGAATCAGTCCCGCGGGGTTCCAGTATAGTGCGGAAACGTCATTTGCCACAGCCACAAAGGCGTCGCCCATTGAAGCGGCTCTTCCGCCCACACCAACCTTAAGGAACTGAAGCGCCGAAATACCAGCCCTCTGTCCGCCCAGGGTCGGAAAGAGCTGAGCTTTTGCCTCAAAGCTCAGAATGCAAACAAAAAATATTATTAATAATTTCTTCATATCAGAATTTTACGCTTAAACCAAATTTAATGTTTCGTCTAGTTAGATATCTTGCCGGATTGTCCGGGTAAGGATTAATCGGAGCCTGAAGGTCCGGGTATTTGGGATCGTTCCATGAGTTCGGCACCGGATCGCCGTATTCGTAGGCGCGCCCGGTTACAGGGTCAATTATAGCCGAATTCTTTGTATCCAGGAGGTTGTTAATTTCCATAAAGACGGACATTCTAAGTCCGGCTAATTTGAAATACTTTTCAACGTTCAGGTCAACCCAGTACCAGTCCTTTGCAATCATTCCGTAACGGTTATCAATATCTGTCCTGTACTCCGGCTTTCCGTCGGTTGCATAGTTGCCCGTGAAGACTTCGGCAGTATATCTTTTTCCCGACTCATAGAAAAATTTGAGATAGACATTATAGTCGTCCAGGATTCCGGGAGCAAACCCGAAGAGAGGCTCATCTTTTAACACCGTGTAATTCATAACCAGGGAGCCCGTAAAAGGCCTGTCCCAGCCTGTGTAAATCTCCTTAATCGACTCGTTGAGATTTCCTCTTACAACCAGTGCGCCTTCATCTGCAGAAGAGCTTTTACCGGTAACAATTGCATAAGCCAGTGAGGCCTCGGCATTGAAGGAGCGGCCGATCCTTTTCTTGTACTCAAACTCAAGACCCCTGGAGCGCGCATAATCCTGGTTTGTATACGTAATAAAGCTCTGCGAGGCAAACCTTGCCGATGTAATTACGGCAGACCGTGTCGATATGTAGTCGAAAATATCCTTATAGTATGCCGTAACCGTCATTACGTCGTTTTCCGAAAACTGCGTCTTGAGGCCAAGCTCGTATGCTACCGTGGTCTCGGGATTCAGGTTCGGGTTGCCGAATTTCTGGAAAGAGGACTTCGCACCCAACGGGCTCAGCTTTGCATAAACAAACTGCGGCTTTGGCCATTTGCTGAAGTGTCCGTATGAGAAGAACAAAGTCTGATTATCCGAAATCGGGTGCGAAATACCGAGCCTCGGGCTCAGGCGTGCCTTGAAACGCCTGTTGCCGAAAAACTTGTACGTATCGTCGTAATATTCTTTTCTTATCTGATCCGGTATCGTAACTACATCCGGGTTTGCAACGGCGTCATCCACGTATTTACCCGGGAACCAGTAATCCATACGCAAACCGAAATTAAGGATCATACCGGAGAAGTTAATGTTATCCTGAGCATAGAATGCACCTGTTGCAGGATAAACCTTGTAGTAATCGTTATTAAGGCCCATTGTCCCGATCCACGGCATGTAAATATCCAACAGCTGCATTTCGGTCAATGATAAGTTAAAGCCGGCCTTAAACTTATTCTTTTCGTCAAAAAAGCTCGTAAGGTCGCCTTTAATGGAATACTCTTCAAAGTAGTGGTCGTGCCACGTGTAAGGGTTACCCAGGTCCCAGAAGCCGTCGCCCGGAATCACGCCGATCGTATCGCGCCCGGTGTTATAATACTGAAAAGGAAAGTTTGTAATGTCTTTTGGTTCAGTGTAATCCTTCCAGTTCAGTCCGTTTGCATCCGAGCGCAGGTGCGTAAAGTAATTGCTCAGCTTCAGTTCATAAAATGTTTTTGAATTTAATGTATGCGTCCACGTAACTGTATTGTATATATTGTCATGCGTATAGACGTTTGCGTTCTCGAGTATATTCTGGAATTCATACTGGTAGCCGGGGCTCGGTTCCACATATTCCAGGTTCGACTGCAGCGACTGTGAATTCTGGTTAATGTCTACAGAGTGGTTATATGAATAAACCAGCTTCATTGTAGGGGTAATCTTGTAGGTCAGTTTGCCTAGAACCGAAAGGCTGTTTTCCTGCCTTGGAGAAAACCTCGTTCCGTAGAAAATGGAAGAATTAAGCCTCCCGGAATTTGTCTTTTTATATCCCTGAGTAATTCCATCGCTGAGCCCCACATAGGCGCTTCCAAAGAAAGATACTTCCCCGGGAATTTTCAGTCCAAGTGCCGGGAGCAGGAACTGCGTCACCGGTTCGGGACCGCTCAGGTTGGCTTCCATTATATCTATATTAAATACATGCGGCGAGGTTTTGTCTCCAAAGTTGTCTTTCTTGTATGAAAGATACCCGTGGAACTTGTCGCCGCCTTCTCTGGTCTTAACGTTAACAACACCCGAGGTAGCCTGCCCGAATTCGGCATTATAGCCTCCCGTTATAACCTCCACTTCCTCGAGTGCGTTCGAAGAAAGCTGCAGGCCGAAGCCGGTGCCCGAAAGCGGATCCTGCACGGAAACGCCGTCTAAAAGAAGTGCATTTTCATAAGAGCGCCCGCCGCGGATATGTATTTCATTATCTGTCTTGATTACGCCCGCCTGCTGCGTTACCAGGTCGCTCACATTTTCAACCGAGGCCATTTCAATGTCGTCTCTTGAGAGCGTCTTTTTGCTCTGTGTTTCCTCCACGTCAACCAGCGGCTTTTCACCGATTATGACCACGTCTTTATCAAGTGTGAGAGCCGACTCCTCAAGCTTTACGTCGAGAGATTTTGTTTTATTGGCTTCTATTTTGATGCCGGTAAACTGAACGGTTTTATAACCGATGAAGGAGACTTCAATTGTATAGGTTCCGGTTGAAACGTTGTTTATGACAAATTTACCCGAGGCATCCGACTGCGCCCCGTAGTAAGTTCCCTTAACGACAACATTTACCCCGGGAAGCGTTTCCTTTGATTTGGCATCGGAAATCTTTCCCTCAATTCTCCCCTTTTCCTGGGAAAATAGCTGAACAGACATCAAAATTGAAAAGAAAGTAATTAGTATAATTTTTTTCATAATGTTAAACCAAAGTCCTCAAAAAAGATCTTTTCCAGTAACAGTTTCACATTCCCCTGGTTGCCGTCAACTTTAGAAAGAGGCAGTGCAATAAAAAACAATTTCTTCCCGGAATCCCTTATGCCAATTGTCTTGTTGCCGGATATGAGCGAGGTCTCAAGGTTATAAATTGGATAAGCATACGATTCTTTAGGATATACAGTTCTTACGGAGTAAAGCGATGAAATTGACTTCAAAGCCGGATACTCCGAATTAGGACTGGAAATATTACCATTGCTGGTAAACAGTGTAGTAATGAAATCTTTCTTAAACGTGCCGCCTACGGAATCAACCGGGAGGAAAGACCTCAATAAATTATTCAGCATCACGTTGTTTTCAGTCTGCGTGGCATTGTTGTCCAGCTTTGCAGGCAAGGACATAGAGAATGTTATCTTCCCGCCATTATCAACAAACTTCCTGGATGATATGCTTGCAAGCGAAAGGTTCGGCGCGTCATCCGAGAACCAGAATATGTACTTAAAGAATTTAAGCGTTTCATAAAAAGTCAGGTTTTCATATGGGACTTTGTTATTGATTATATCCCAGAGTTCATATTTACCCGATAGAGCTCCGCCGCGCATGCCGTTAAAGGCAGTCTTGTAGAAATCCGTTGCAGCATCATCACTCTTATTATCGTCAATGATAAGCAGATTGCTTACGGGTTTCTTGACGTACCACTTCTTTGTAGCCGACGGCAGTGCCGTAAAGCTGCTTTTTGCGCCCGAAACGTCCTCAGCCTGAATGTAAACCCTGTTGTAGTCATTCAGCTTCAGGCCGCTTAGCTTCTGTGGAAATACGCTTCCTTCCGAAGCGTTGAGCAATATCTCTGTCTGTGCTCCCGGTGTATTGAAGTCCCTCATGCGCAGCATGACGAGCCTTGTGTTGCCGGGCAGACTTACAAAATTTGTCGTATCGTTAAGGGCAATGTTAATCTTTACAATTGTCTCATCCCCGTCAATATCCCCTGCGTCCCAGCCTAAAGTCATTACGGGATAAGAAACTGCGGGCAGTTCAGTCAGCTTGTTAAACTGCAGGCTCGGGGCCGAATTTTTTATTGGGTACCTCTGGCTTGCTGGCTTGGGATCTATAAGACCTATATCAAAAAACTTTTCACCGGGGTTATACTTGCCGTCCCCGTTCTGGTCAATAAAGGGCTCAGGCCCGAAATCAATACCATTCTGGACAACCGAGTTGTCGTAGACGCCGTTTCCGCCGTTATCTACGGCAGCAACTTTGAAATTATAATTTACATCTGAGGCTCCGATCTTTAAGGCAAATGTGCTGTCGTTTCTTGTCGTAAACGACCAGTGCACGTCGTCCCAGGTAAAATAATATCCTACAACCAGGCCGTCCGGGTCGTCACCCCACCAGCTGACCTTCAGCTTGCTGGGCTGCTTTGATATGTCGCCATCTGGCATCAGGGACATGTAAGTATGCGGGGCTTCATTCGGCGAGAGTAGATCCGTAATACCTTCGTTGCACGCCGAAATAAAAAGAGCCAGAAGTATAAAAGGTACAAAACGTAAAAGCTTCTTCATTTTATTAAGTTAAATGGTATTGAGAAATTATCCTTTAGATACAACTTCAATTATTTCTAAACTAATAGAGCTTGCGATAACACAAAAGACGAAATGATGATCAAAAACATTCTCCCGCTTCCTTTTTTTTCTAGAGGAAGCGGGAGAAAACAAAGCCTAAAAATAAGAGCACACTAAAACTCTATTGCCCAAAAATTACTTCACAAGAAGCATTTTCTTTACAGAGTTAAAGCTGCCTGCATTCAGCTGGTAGAAATAAATTCCTGAAGGCAGTCTGCTTGCATCAAAAGTTGCCTTGTAGGTTCCGCCGTTCTGGAACTGGTTTACCAGTGTCTTTACTTCCTGCCCAAGCAGGTTAAAGACCTTCAATGAAACCATTGAACCCCTTGGAATTGTATATTCAATTACAGTTGAAGGGTTAAACGGATTCGGGTAATTCTGGCTCAGGCCGTATGCTGCAGGGGTAACATTTACGGATTCAACTCCGCTTACATAGCCCTGGAAGTCGTCGTTTTTCCTTGGGACGAGCTTGTAATTGCTGTCGCTGAAGATAAGAACGCCGGTTATGCTGCTGAACTTGTTGCCTTTGTACAATGCCGTCCAGTTGGTGTTCTTGACAATCAGTGTATCCCAGCTGTTATGGTAGGTAGCAGCTCCGTCATTAAGTTCAATTCTTGTACCGGTTCCGGACTGGTCAGATACCAGAATTTCGCCGTCGTTATACTTTGTATTGTCATCGGCATTTTGCTTGTCAATTGTAACATTATTGTATTTTACGAGCATGCCTTCGTACTTTTCTGCATCAACCGTACCGTTTGTCTTTGTTGCAATGTCACTCGTTGAAAGCTCAACCGGTGCTGGAAGCGGGTTATTTGACGAGACCGTTGTAAATGCCGTAATGGAATCGAGCTTGGTAAGATTGTAGTCTTCAATAACCATTCCGCTTACAGTAATCTTGTCGCCTCTTTTTACGCCAAGGACTTTTGCTCCTTTGACCCATATTCCGCTCCACGGGGTCGAGCCATCCTGCATAAATATTCTCTGCTGTTCAAGGTATGTTCCGCCGTTACCCGGTATGTCTGATGTATCGGCAGTAACTACACCGGTAAGTGTAACCTTGTAACCTGAATAAGGACCGTAGCCGCCGCCAAAGGGACTGTACTGAACGTCCTTTATAGTAAGAGGCCTGTTTAGAACCATGTAAAGGTAGTTGCTTTTTCCTGTATCTAAAACAGCCGGGTTGGAAGCTTCCTGGTTAATGTTGTCTTTTGCCCATACATAAAAGTCAACCAGAGCCGAATCTTTTGCTCCGGCAGGAATTGTTGCTTTGAAGACTGTTGTATCTGCAGTCTTTGTCATTGCAAGCGAACTGTATGCGCTGCCGTTTACCCTGTAGAAAACCTTGGCTTCACTGATGCTGCCGCCTGCCTGGGGCATAATGGAAGCGGTAACGTCAACTGCCTGATTTGGGGTAACTAAATCCGTATTTCTCTTGATGTTGGAAATAATAGGCGGCTGTGCCCCGATCTTAATATCTTCAGGATACAATGGTGAGATGTAGTACCCTTTGTGTGATGTTGAAGATTCGGTCCACCTGTCCGTAATTATACCCTTTATATAGTCGAGTTTTGCGCCGTTCTGCGGCAGGACGTAACCGGTGTAGCCGGTAAAAGGATATTTCTTTATTGCATTGTATCCCGACTGGGCGTACATATACATTGAATTACCCTTCTCATCCTGTATCATGAAGGAACCGTCTGCCGTATTCCTGTTGATAACGGTGACATTTCTTAGGATGACATACATGTTCTCATATTTTTCAGCAAGTGGGTTCATCTGTCCGTTTTCCACTAAATCACTCAGCTTCAGTTCAACCGGAGCAGGCCTGTTTTTTGCCTGGTCGAGTGTGTTGATCGGAATTGGAACAGGAGTGGTAACCAGCATAAACTCTGTTACAGCATTATATTCCTTGGCATAGCCAGTAAACTCGATATACTGTGCGGAATCTGCTGTCCAGAGTGAAGTAGAGATTGACTGGCCGCCCTGATATACCTGCATTCCCCCCCATTCCTTTGTTGAATCCTGGACGTACAACACCAGGCCTGAAGTACTGGTAGGGAAAATAAAAGGCTGCGAGGTTGAGCTATTCGGATCCCTCAGTGTGCTGTGCATTGCAATTGCACGGATCCTCACCGTATCGGTTATAGCTGCTGCCTGTTTACCTGCCAAAAGATCCTCATCAGAATGGAACTGAATCTCCCTGATGGTCTTTAAGGGATAAACCCTCTGAGCAAAGGAGGAAGCGCTCAAAAGCAGTGAAAAAATCAGTAAATATTTTAGTTTCATAATTACCTCATAATATGTTAATAACAAAATAAATCCGGAGTACCCTGCAATTAAACAAGGCTTAAAGAGAACCGGGCTTTTTATTTAATGATCAGGAATTTGCCGGTTTTAATTTCGCCGGTATTGGAATCCTTTACAGTAAACAAGTACAACCCGCTTGCAATGGCCTGATCATTATCGCTGATTATATCCCAGGCGTGTTCGCCGCCCGACATTATCTGCTTACCATCCTTAGCATAAGTTTCAAACCATCTTAAATCGCTTCCATTGCTATTGGAATCGTGTTGTATTCTTTTTACAATGTCGCCGGCAAGTGTGTAAATCGTAATTTCACATTTTGCCGGAAGATTATAAAAATATATTTTCCTCAACCTTTCAGAAGAGCCATCCCAGTATGCGCTCCCGTAATATGGGTTCGGATATACTCCTATCTGAACGTTTTTATCTGAGGTTGCAGGTGTTCCCGGTATTACGCGCCTTGAGGAAGCAAGCACGCTTGATTCAAGGCTTTCGAGGTCATTGCCCGGGTCCCCTTTGTCAAAAGCTGTTACAGAGTATGTATATTGCCAGCCGTTTAAGAGGTTGTCAATTTCAAATTTATAGTAGTACTTGTTCGTATCTCCCGGGAACGTCACGGGCTCATTCAGCCTTACCTTTGAAAAACCGGTGTTGTAGCCAACCGAATTATTAAGGCTGTCAAATTCCGAGAGAAGGACTAAAGATCCCAGTACGTCCTGCGTTGCAGTAAGGTCATAACCGGCATTTGTCCTGTAAAGCCTGTAGCCTTCGAAATCCTTTTTTGAAGAGATGGGGTCAATAGATTCCTCGGCATGCTTATCCCAGTAAATTGCAACTTTCCTGTCCTCGGGAACCACCTTGATCTCCGGAGAAGCAGGCGGCGCAGGCAGGATAAACCTTTTAATTTTGCCGTCCCCGTCCAGGTCCTCACCCGGATCCAGAACGCCGTTGCCGTTTCTGTCCTCGCCGTTATAAGCCCTGAGTGCCCAGCCGGCATTTGAGAAGAGGTTTTTCTTCTCTTCTTTTGTATCGAGTGAAGCCAGGTCAGTGCCGTACTTCTTTGCGCATACAATGGCAAATGAAACATTTATGGAGTCTCCCGGGGCAATCTGAGAAAACGGCCCTGCGGTCATTAAAATTGAGCGGTTGCTTGGAGCCTGCAGGTTTGCGGGATTAATGTTCTGAAGCCTGATGCCATCGGCAAAAAAGCCGTTCATCTTGGCATATCTCTGCATGTCGTCCATTGGCGTAAAATAAATTACATCACTTGTGTTTGAGTGCGTCCAGCTGACAAAATTTGCTCCGTTTTTCTCTGGTGTTGAGCCCAGGTACTGTACACCGACGTAGCTGTCCGTAAAGCCGACGTCTCCGTTGGAGTCGAATTCGTAGCCGATCCTCAAGGAATCGGAATAGCCGTTCCCGCCATGCGTAAAAAAGTTGCTCGTTCCGGGAGGTGAAACTATCGTGTTTCTGATTACCGTGTCCGTCCAGAGGCCTACAAAAACGCTGTCGAGATACTTATCGGTGACGTTTTTGATCCAGTAGTTCATTATGACGAAGAAATTGGCGAAGGTATAGTTCCAGGCATAAGCTTCCTGGTGAACTGCAATGCCAAGGGGCGTATGGTCGGGAATTGGTTCGTTGCTTGAACCGACCAGGACACGGTTTGTGTCCACGAAATCCATGACGAAATCCTGATGCGATACGGCCTGCGGGTTAAAATTCTTGGAAGTAAGGAGGCTGGATCTTTCAACAATACGGCTGCCGGGAAGGTTCGTGTACTCAAAACCGCCGCCGCGGGAGGAGACTGAGGATTTGTCAACTGCCCCTGTTGTTACAAAAGGTCCGGTCTTGCTGCCGTTAATTGAGGGATCTTTGCTAATATAGCCTCCGACCCAGAGTCCCCCGGCAAATATGTGTTCAATGCCGCTTCCCAGAGGGTATTCGCACGAGGGCTGCTTTGGCCAGGTTCCGCTGAATCCGTTTCCATACATGCCGAAATTTGTAAGCGTAAGGCCTATATTTCCGATGTTGGTATACTTTGAATTATCGTCATCAGTTATTTTATTAATTCTTTTTTGTCCATCCTGGGCATAGACCGAGAAGGCAGAAAAGAATAATATTGATAGGAATAGTAAAAATTTTGTTTTCATTAAGCTATTCATTAATGGTATATTTTTGGGCACAAAAAAATAACCATTCTCAATGTCTATAGCAACAAAATTCTTTTTGCTTTTAGAAAATATAAAGGGGTAAAAAAAGAAGGCTCAATGCTCGTAAGTCATTAAAAGCTATTCATTTACAAAAAAGAAGTATATCAGGGCACCAAAATTGACCTGCAGTGCTCCAAAGGCTATGCCGCTGTATAGGTCATACCTGTTAGTCTTGTCCATAAGCGTACTTTCCTTGGTTTCATTGTACTGGTCGTAGGTTTTGTTTGCCTTCAGCTTGTAATAAACCGCGGTAGTTCCAAGTGCAATGGCTGAGCCAACAAGAATTTTGAAAAGGTTTGTCTTAAAGAAGCTTTCGGGGGCTCTTTTTCCCATAAAATCCAGGTCAATTAAGGGGTTTTGGGCCAGATCCTCTGCCGTCAGGAATACGGGCTTGTAATTTGTCTTCCTGATTTCCACCTGCGGGACTGTTCTATAAATGGACAGGGGCGTACTGCCCAGAAGAGAATCCCTGAAGTAAACCTCCGCGTTGTCCGGTATTGTCCTTAAGTAAACGGTTTTCTTAAAGCTGTATTCCAGGTTTTCTGTTTTTCCGCATTCATTTATGCTTATGGAATCCACTATCTCCTGAGCTCCCCACTTCCTGGCTTCATCTTTAATCAGTATCTTATATTTGCCCTTCTTTACCTCCCTTGAAATCCGTCCGCTGCCAAGATAGGAGTCATTCAGATATATTACGGATGAGGAATCCCCTGTTGAAATATTCAGCAGCGAGGTGCAATCCTGGGCTTGCAGCGTAAAAAAAGGCACAGCAAGAAAAATAGTCAGCATTGCCCTTATTAACATTTTATTACCTGGCGCTTTCATAAGCCATAACCTTTCCATTGTCTATACCCAGAAAAAGAGTTCCTCCGTAATAAACCGGTGAAAGCCTGTTCCTCCCCTCAAAGTTCATTGTTCTCTTTATATGTCCGGTATCTACATTTATGAGGTGAAGTTTCTTGTTCAGATCCGGCTGCACCAGGTAATCCTTGAAAAGCAGGGGAGTAGTATTAATGACTCCATCCGTGGAAACTTTCCACAGAAGCTTGCCCGAATTCTTCTGAAGTTTATATATATCCCCTCTCAGGTTGCCAATGTAGACGTACTTACCGTCAGAAACCGGAAATACGTTTATCTTATACCCCGTTGCATATTTCCACAACACATCCCCCGAAGAAAGCCTGAAGCAATAGACGGTGCCGGAGTTGTCGGCAGTAAAGACCGTATCCCCTGAGATTGCAAAACCGCCTTCAAAGCCATTTCCAATGTTTTTCTGGTATTTTAAGGAACCGGTCTTTGCGTCGATGTTAAAAATTATTCCCTTGTCGTTTCCAAAGACTATGTTATCTCCCGAGGAAGCGGCGGAAGAGTGTATAAAACCCTTGGAGTCGAATTCCCATAGTTTTTCATTTGAAGAACTGTATTTTATAGCCTTTCCCTGCTCTGTAAGAAAAACAATGCCGTCTTGCATCCTGACCGGCTCAGTTTCCACCTTCCCCTGGACCTCAAATTTGGCTGTCTCCTGCCCGGAATGAAAGTTGTAATTATAGATCACCGAATTGTCTTCCTTGTATCCCGTAAGCGGGAATGTGAGCACAAACTGCTCTACAATAGGAGCCGGAATAATGGATCCCTTAAACTTAATAAAACCTAATTCCTTTCCTTTTATGGCGTCAAATGCGTAAATTCTTCCCGAGAGGTCGGGCACAAAAACATAATTTCCGTATGCAGTAATAGAAGTAGGAGCAAACCCTCCGTTTATATCCCCTTCCCACCTGAGCTTCAGTGTATCGCCGATGTTAACCGGGACAAAAAAAGCACGTTCAGGCCCCGAACCGAACATGGCGTATGTCTCTGCCCCGGGCTTTGCCTCCGGAATGTGAATTGTACTGGAGCAGCCCCATAGAATAATGGATACAAAAGCCATTAAAATCGTGTTCAGGTATAATTTATTTATCTTCCAGTCTGCTTTTTTCATTAGAAGTCCCATCCGATAAAAAACTGGTAAAACAGGTTAGGCTGAAATTCCTTAAAGTTATTTTGAATTTTTTTGCCAATGTCGTAGCGCAGCGTAATTATGTCAAAGAGGTTGATCCTGATTCCGCCGCCCACGCTTCCCAGAGTTTCCTCGTAGTTTTTATCCCAGGCACCGCCGCTGTCGAAGAAAAGAGCGCCCCTGATGTTCGGGAAGACGATATCAATAAAAGGAAACCTGACTGCAAAAAGATCAATCAGGGGAAATCTCAGTTCCATCGAAGATATCCAAAGCTTCTGTCCTCTGATGGACCAGCGTGGCCAGCCGCGCAAATCCCAGCTTCCGCCCATAAAGTAGCGCCTGGCTTCCCTTCCGTCGTTGTATAAAAGTGTCGTCCTGAGGGCTAAGGCGCTTTTATAGCCCAGGCGGAAGTAGTTCCTGAAGTCAAATATAAAAGTATAGTAGTTGACGTTGCTGTATTTAACGTCATTTGTAAAGCTCAAAAGCACCCTGAAACGCGTCCCGTCGAGCGGCCCTGTCGGTCCCCAGAGCGAATTATCCAGCACGTAGGAAATGGAATTTGTAGCAAGCAGGGCTTTCCTTTCAACAACGTTTTCAATTACCTCTTTGTCGGAGTTGGCCAGGGAGACGCTGGTTTCAATCCTTGAGAACTTGGAAAACGGGTAGAAAAGCGTAAAATAACCTCCAAAGCTCCTTTCAAAATAGTACTCATCCGAATCCATTATGTCATAGCGCCTACCGCTATAGTGGAAAAGCCCGTAAGCGTAGTTAGCCCTGTTGCCCACGTTTATCCTGGAGATTGCCACGTTAAAGCTTTTCAGTATATCGCTTTGAACCTCAGCAGTATTATAGATGAGGAAATAGTAGTTGTCGTTGCTCAAAAGGTCGCTTAACGAAAAAAGTGCCCCTCCCTGTGTGCCATAGACGGGGTCTGTCGTCACCTGACTTTGCGCATAATCGAGCGTATATTTGTTCTCGTATTTCAGCTTTTCCTTTATTGAAGTGCCTTTTAATTTCGCGGCCACCCATTTGCCGTCGGTAAGCGTAAAATCAAAGGGCACGTACCTGTAGAGCGAGTCGGCGGGCTCCCTTAGCTTTATCCTGTAGAGCTGAAATGAAAATTTTTCAAATGCCGAGGCCACAATTTCGTTATTATTTGTAAATGTGTAGTCGAAGACACTCGTAATGAAATTCGTCATTTGCGTCATTCCGGAAGGCTTGCCCTGGCTTTCTTCCAGCTTCCAGATATTCTGTATCCCGTCGTAATCTGAGGTAAAGTAAAGCGAGGAATAGTCGGGGCTGAATTCAGGGCTTTTATTGTTCGCGTCTGAATAGGTCAGGTAGCGCATCGAATGGTCATTCAGGCTGAACTCAAAAAGGTTGTACTTTTTCTTGTAGAGCCCTTCAGTCCTGTCGGAGGCAAATACCACCGTCGTGTCGTTTTTCCCAAAAACCGGATTAATGTCGCTGTAGTAGTCGTTTGTAATTCTTAAGAGGCTTCCATCTGTATAATTATAGACAAAAACGTCGGAATAGCCCCTTCTGTCTATTGACTGGAAGACGACTTTTTTTGCGTCCGAGGACCATCTTGGAGACGACATACTGATCAGTTCATTGTTCTGGTAATCCTTCAGGACTTTCCCTTCACGGATTGAATAGAAGTGAAGTGCGTCTGTTCCCCCGGTCTTTGTAATAAAGGCAATTATGCCGTCTTTTGAGACGCTCAGGGATGCATCCAGAAGGTGGAACGCCTCAAAGACCTCTTCTTTTTCGCCGCGCACGAGAATCTCAGGCTTCGGGCGGTCTTTTTCTTTCTCAAAATTATTTAACGGCAGTTCATAGATCGAGGAATATCCGTCCCTGTTGGCAACGAAGTACACGTAGGGCTCGTTATCTTTCCTGTAGAATGAGGGCGAAAAATTAAAACCGAAGTCCGTAAGCTTCTGTGCGCCGTTATCAGGAGGGATTTTTGTCTTCATCAGCGGGAAGTACCTCTGTTTCAGGTAGAAGTTCCAGTCCTTGTCAATCTCATCAATGGACTTTCCGATCACATATTCCATGAGGTCGTTGAAGCTTTCAAACTGCCAGAAGTTTTCCAGCAAAAGTCCTATCTTCTCCTTGCCGTATTTTTCAGAAATAAACTCCAGCAGGTTCTGCCCTTCCTTGTACATCTGGAATGTGCCGAATATGGCATAGATATCCTTTAGCCCAACAAACTGGTCGTTTATTACGGCATCCCTCATTACCATTTCCGCCTGTTCATCCCACGTGGTGGACCAGAATTCGGCAAGGCCTTCTGTAAACCACAGTGGCGGATACCTTTCGGTTGTTACCCTGTGGTCCGTAAGGACCCGGTAAATCTTGTTTGTCATAAAGACGTGCACCAGTTCGTGCCTGATGACGTGCCTGAAGCCGTCTATGGACCCGAGGTATGGAATTACAACCCTCCCTTTCAGGAACTCAAAGAAGCCCCCGACGCCTTCTGGTATAAAGCCCGGCGTGGTGTTTGTCTGCTGGAAGTGAATGTGCGTGTTATAGAAAATTAGGGGAATTCTACCCGTAACGACGTTATTGAACTTGACCTTGAGGTCGGAAAAGGCTTCTTCTGCAAATGAAGCCCCGATTTCGGCCATTTCCTCAAAGTCGTCATAAAAATAAATATCGAAGTGCTCGGTTTTAAGTACTTTCCAGTTAAAATTATCATACTGTACTTTATTTCTTCCAAAGAAATAAAACTGAGCAGCTACTGCGCTATTTAAGAGCAGCAGAAAAAATAACAGATATTTAATTCTACTTATAAGCAAGTTATTCTTTCACAATATTAATATTACTTACCGATGATGGATTGTTGCTTCCTTTAAGATGGAAAGCCAACAGCTGATCGGGTCAGCAGTGCCGAAATAACCTGTACTCTATCTTTATATATATTCCCTGAGCCAATTAACCCGGTCCCCTTGGAGGCGCATTTTTGTATCCGGTTTCGAAGCAAATGGATTTTTTTTTTCTTTTGCCAGGCAGATGGTCCTTATCTATAATATTAATCAGTTTTAAGTTGAACTGCTTATCCAAAAATGTTTCCCACCCCTGCGTCTAATTTGAGGCATAATTTTCTTTTGCAAATGCCGGCATTAAAAAGGTCCTTCAATACAGTATAATGAATTTTTATATCATGTTGAAGGACTTTTTGGAGAACATTCCTGCTTTATTTCCTGCAGACTTTGCAATATGCCTACATAAAGTTATTTGTCTGCTGAATTAAATTTTCAGAAAAGAACTTTTCTATCCTCTCGGTTACTTCCTGTAGAGAGCTCATGCCCAGGCATTCACCGGCAAGTTCCTGCGCCTTGGAAAAATGCAGATTTCTGATAATTCTTTTAATGTACGGAATTGAAGAAGGCGAGACGCTAAGTGAATCCAGACCCATTCCCACCAGTAAAGGAATGGCAATGGTGTCTCCGGCCATTTCGCCGCACATGCTGACAAATGCATGCCCTCTTTGACCGTTCTTTATGATTTGGTTTATCGTCCTAATTACAGCCGGGTGGAATTCCTGGTAAAGCATAGAGACAATTTCATTGCCCCTGTCTACAGCCAGCAAAAACTGTATCAGGTCGTTGGTCCCGATGCTTAAGAAGTCCACTTCATTTGCGAATTCCTTTGCCAGCACGGCAGCCGAAGGCACTTCGATCATGATTCCAAGGTTAAGGTGCTGGTCGAACTTTATTTTCTCTTTTCTTAATTCATCCTTGCACTCCTTAAGAAGGGCTTTCGACCTTTTTACCTCTTCCAGTGAAACCACCATCGGGAGCATGAGTTTAATATTCTTATGAATGCTTGCCCTTAATATGGCCCTAATCTGCGTCTTGAATATTTCCGGGTTATCGAGGAGGAACCTTATTCCGCGCCAGCCTAAAAACGGGTTAGGTTCCTTGACGTCATGCGGCAAAAACTTGTCGCCCCCGACGTCAAAGGCCCTGATGATGACGTATTCGGGGTAAATTTTCTCCGCGAGCTCGTGGTAGGCCACAAACTGCTCATCCTCGCCCGGGAATGTATCAAGGCCGCCGAAGACCTGTTCGGTTCTAAGCAGACCGATCCCCTTTGCACCGTTCTGAACGAGAAAGTCCACCTCGTCGGTAATGTCAATGTTCCCGCGGATGACGATTTCCTTGCCGTCAAGCGTAACGGCGGGCTTATCCTTCAGCTCTGCAAGCTCTTTATCGAACTGTGTGAGTTTTTCAATCTTATTCCTGTAAAAACTAAGCTGTGTTTCATCCGGCTTTAAGATCACGATACCGTGAAAGCCGTCCATAATTACCAGGTCACCATTCTCTATCCTTGAGGTTGCGTCGTGTGTTCCTACAACAGCCGGGATCTTCAGCGACCTCGAAACGATGGCCGCATGCGAGGTCAGTCCGCCAAAATCCGTTATATAGCCTTTAACGTTGCTTTTTGAAAAAAGTATCGTGTCTGCAGGAGTCAGTGAGGAAGTTACGACAATGACCTGGCTGGTGATTTTCGACTGCAGTCTTTTTTTCTGGAGGTTTCTGATGATCCTGTTTTTAATGTCCTCTATGTCCTGCGATCTTTCCTTCATGTAAAGTTCATCCGAGGCGTTCATCAGTTCCTGGTAGCGTGTGATCTCGTCGTTTACGATGAATTCGGGGAGCCTCTTCTCTGTTTCAATTCTCCTGATAATCTGTTCAATTAAAACGGGGTCGTCTAAAATCATCAGCTGTGCCTCAAAAATGGCGGCCCTGTTTTTCCCCATCTTTTCCGTAGCAATGGTAAATACCTTCCTGAGCTCGTATTTCGACCTTTCAATTGCCTCTTTAAGGTTCTCAACCGCCTCTTTCGTATCCGTTACTGCACCATCCTTAATTTCAAGCTTTTCTTTCTCATAAAGATATGCATGAGCAATTGCAATTCCCGGAGCCGCAGCTATTCCGTTTAGTATGTTAGAATCCGCAACATTTAACTTTTTCACAATTCGTCAAAGCCCCTGTTAAAGTAGTTCGTTATTTCCTCGGCAGCCTCATTTTCATCCTCACCGTCAAAGACCAGCATCAGCTCAGAACCCTTTTCGGCAGCCAGCGTCATGACACCGATAATGCTCTTCCCGTTTATGTTCAAGCCGTCCTTATTGATAAAAAATTCAGATTTGTACTTTGCCGCCAGTTTAACAATAGTAGCAGCAGGACGTGTATGCAGCCCTGCATTGTTTACAATTACAACTTTCCTTTCAAGCATTTTTCTAATGAAACCTTTAATTTTTATTAATTTCTAAAAAGAATTATCCTGTTCACTATAATTTCAGTCAATACGCACAAACTATCAATTTATTTATTTCTGTTTATAAGCGAGTTTGCCAGCCATTCAAGCGCGCCGCGGGCCTTTTCATCCTCAACGGCCTTCAGGCTCTTTAGCGCCAGGCGCGTATAACGGGCAATTTCGCCTTCAGTTTCTTCGAGAACCCCAAGTCTATGGTATATATCCCTGTATTCACCAACCTGGGATTTTTGAATTCCCTTGTTTTTAATTACCTCAAGGAGTTTTGTCTTATCCTTACCCCGGGCCTTCTCGAGCGCCCTGATGAATAAAAATGTCTTTTTCCCTTCCACCAGGTCGCCCCCGATGATTTTTCCAAACTCGGCCTCTTTGGCGGTTATATCCAGGAGGTCGTCCTGAAGCTGGAATGCAATTCCAAGGTTGCGCCCGAAAAGCGAAAGGGCTTTAATCTTATCCTTGCTTCCCCCGCCTATCTGTGCTCCCACGGAACAGCAGACTTCAAGAAGCGCTGCTGTCTTTTTATTTATCATCTCCAGGTATTCAGCAAGAGACACGTTTTTTCTCACCTCAAAATCCTTATCCAGGCTCTGCCCCTCGCATACCTCAATCACGCCCTGCGTAAAGGTTGCAAGAACGGACTTGTCGTTTTCCCTGCAGTCCTTCAGTAAAGTAAGGTATGCCACGGCAAGCAGGTTATCCCCGGTCAGGATTGCCGTACTGAGGTCGTATTTTTTATGAGTCGTAACCCTTCCGCGCCTTTTATCTGCGTTATCCATTATGTCGTCGTGCACGAGCGTAAAATTATGCAACAGCTCCACGGCAGCAGCGGCATTGTAGGCATTCTTAAATTCCCCGCCGCAGGCCCTGGCTGAAAAAAGCACCAGAAGCGGGCGCAGTCTTTTGCCGCCGCTTTGCATAATATAAGAGCATGGCTCATAAAGCGACTCCGGTTTCCTGTTTATAAGAACCCTGGAAATTTTATCTTCAATTTTTAGTCTCTGTTTTTCATACAATACGGCAAATTCATTCTGAAGTACTTTCAATATAACTCCTCTTTTTTAATCAGTTTTTGTTCCTGCAACTCCTCAAGGCGCGCGGATCCGGTCAGGTACATGACTTTTTTTACGACGTCAAACCATCCAACGATAAGTTCTTTTACGCCTGTAATCCCTTCATGGTGCAGCTTCTGAAGCACTATTCTGGCCGAAGCTGCCATGTCTGCTCCCAGGGCAATTGCTTTTGCAATTTCCATTCCTGAGCTTATTCCGCCTGAGGCTATAAGAAGGAAGTCATATTCATCCTTTAATGGTCTTACTTCTCTTATGCAGTATGAGGTTGGAAGCCCCCAATCCCAGAATTCGGAATTCTCATCTTCCTTGTTCCTGAGAATTTCCACGCCGGCCCAGCTGGTTCCGCCGGCCCCGGCTACGTCAATTGCCCTTACCCCGGCCTCAAGAAGGCTTTTGGCTGCAGCCTTGCTGATGCCTGCACCGACTTCTTTTGCAACCACAGGTACAGATATATTTTTCGACAGCCATTCGATTTTTTCCAGGAGCCCGCTGAAATTCGTATCTCCGCCTTTCTGCAAGAGTTCCTGGAGCGGATTAAGGTGGATTACCATTGCCTGCGCTTCTATGAGTTCAACCAGGTACTCAATTTCCCTGAGCGAGCTCATCTGAACGAGCTGTGCTGCTCCGATATTTCCCAGTATGGGTATACCGGGTGCATTTTTCCTTACAACCCTGTAGGATTCGGCAAAATGGCTGTTTTCAAGCGCCTGGCGCTGGCTGCCGACACCAAGCGGAATATTTAACTCATTTGCTGCAACGGCAAGCTGTTGATTTATGTTCTCAGCTTCCGATGTTCCACCCGTCATGCAGGAAATCAGAAACGGGTAGCTGATCCTGTGGCCGAAAAACTCCCGGCTCAGGTCAATTTTTTCCGGATCAAGCGCGGTAATTGCATTATGGATAAACTCATACCTTTCCAGTCCGTTACTTTTATTCTTAAAGGCAACTTTCTCCGTAAGGCAGAGTTCCAGGTGCTCTTTTTTCCTTTTTGGGGTATTCCCCGAAGAAGCATTATCCATCTTGCAATAATATTGTTAGTAATAATTTAATTGATTGGAAAATATAAAAATTATCCGATAAAATCCTTATTTACCGTGATTTTTTTGTGTTTTAAGTACCGGGGCTTTCCCCTGTAACTTTAGTGTCTCCCAATAAGAGGAACTTTTTTTTTAAGAAAACCACAAAAGAGCATTTGATTTGCACATTTAAATCCGCTAAATTTTCTGCCACTAATAAACATGTTCTTAAGGGTTCAACTCTCACAATAAGGACCGATAAAAAATGGAAAAAAAACGACTAAATTTCTGGCAGATTTGGAATATGAGTTTCGGCTTTCTGGGAATACAGTTCGGCTTTGCGCTTCAGAATGCAAATACGAGCAGGATTTTTCAGACTCTGGGCGCCAGCGTAGACAATATTCCCATACTGTGGATTGCCGCTCCGACTACGGGCCTGATCATCCAGCCGATCATAGGCTATATGAGCGACCGCACCTGGGGACGCCTGGGAAGAAGAAAGCCTTACTTTTTGACCGGAGCCATTCTGGCCTCACTGGCCCTCCTTCTTATGCCTAATTCCCCCTACCTCTGGGTGGCTGCAGGCATGCTGTGGATTATGGATGCATCCATTAATGTTTCTATGGAACCTTTCAGGGCTCTCGTGGCAGACCTCCTGCCTTCGGAACAGCGCACGATGGGCTTTGCAATTCAGAGCTTTTTTATCGGCATTGGCGCCGTTGTGGCCTCCGCACTGCCGTACATCTTCGACCACTGGTTTCACGTCAGCAATGTTGCCGCAGAAGGCGAAATTCCCGCCTCTGTAAGGTTTTCTTTCTATGCCGGGGCAGTTGCATTTATTAGCGCCGTCATCTGGACGGTTGCAAAAACAAAAGAGTACCCTCCTGCAGACATAGAGGCCTTTCAGAAGCAGAAAAACGAAAGCGCGGGCCTCTTGGCCGGGGCTAAAGACATTTTTAAGAGTTTTGTGCATATACCCAAGACTATGGCACAGCTTGCCGTAGTACAGTTCTTTACCTGGTTTTCCCTGTTTGCAATGTGGATCTATACGACTCCCGCCGTAACTAAACACATTTATCACACTGTTGACACGGCAAGTGCCGCTTATAACGAAGGGGCAAACTGGGTAGGCATACTCTTTGCAGCTTATAACGGATTTGCCGCCTTGTGCGCTTTCCTGCTCCCCGTAATTGCAAAGAAAACCAGCCGCAAGGTTGTTCACATGATCAGCCTTGTAATCGGGGGACTTGGCCTTGCATCATTTTATGTCATCGGCGACCCCACAATTCTCCTGGTCTCAATGCTCGGAATCGGCCTTGCCTGGGCAAGCATTCTTTCAATGCCTTATGCAATACTTGCCGGCTCACTCCCGGCAAACAAAATGGGCGTTTATATGGGCATTTTCAACTTCTTTATCGTTATTCCACAGATCATAGCCTCAGCCATACTGGGTTATTTTATGAAGACTTTCCTGCAGAACGAAGCCATCTACGCTCTTCTGCTTGGCGGAGCCTCAATGATACTGGCCGGAATTCTGGTATTGTTTGTTAAGGATGTGGACGAGAAGTAAGTCTTAAGTATGTAGTAACTTTTATATATTTCGGGCAGCGGGTTGGGCAAAATTAAAAAAAGCTATCCCGCTGCTTTTTCTTTGTTCAAAAAAGCGGCTTTCTGTAATGCTAAAGGTTAATTTTCTTCTACCTTAAAGGGGAATTTTCATTTTGCTACCTTCCGGCAGATCCGGAGCCAGGACTTAAGCTGCCGTCATTCATGTCAAATACTTCAATAATGAACTTTTCTTTTGTCCTGTTCTTTATGCTTTGCTGAATTTTTTTCTGTAATTCCTTTGAAACCGAACTGAAACTTGTACTGCAGTAACTGCCATCCGAACTTGATATTTTTATGATTTTCATGCTTATGCTTGCCTGTCCCATTAATCGTTAATATCTATTCTTAATTTATGATTTTAATACCTGATGTCAAGTTTATTTAATATACATGGAGACTGCCAAACCCCGGACAAAAGCGATAATCGCCCTGAAAAAAGGCGTTCTTAGCGTTACTTTTATTGATAAGCCCAAAAAGAAGTGGAGTGATCATTGAACCCTCCCCTGTCTGTTACTGACGGGAAGGGTTCTGTTGAATGTAAGTGCAATGGCCCTAAATTTACCTGCTTTCAGCTGCTAATTCCTCTGCCTTTTTCTCGGATTTTTCCTCTTCCTTTACGAAGAACCAGAGGAGTGCCGAAACGGTCAGAGAGACGCCGCTGATGATAAATATTACGTTTTTATCGGGTGAATTCTGTATTACATAACCCGAGCCGTAGCTTGCAAAGAGCTGTGGAATTACAACCGAAAGGTTGAATATTCCCATGTAAAATCCCATCCTGTTCTTGTTCACCTTTTCGGAATAAATTGCAAAAGGCAGGCTTACAACCGCAGACCATCCAATGCCGAGAATTGCCATGAGGACATAGAGCATTACGACGCTTTTTCCGAAGGCAACAATGCCGAAATAGCCAAGAGCCATGATGGCGACGCACGAAATGTGAGTCCTTATGCGCCCCATCTTCTCAGATAACGGCTCAAGCACAAAAGCCGGCAGAATGAAGCCTACTGTATTAAGAATTGCAAAAGAAATGGCAATGATCTGCCCTGTTTCATTCTCGCTTGCAGGAGCCAGCTTCTGCTGTATGTAGGCGATAATATAAATAAACATTGTCTGCACGCCGAGCCACGTAAAGCCGTGCGCAAAGTAAATCTTAAAGAGCTGTCCTGTACCGGCTGCAGGCTTTGAAGAAGTTTCAGCTTTTGCAGTTTCTTCGGTTTTCTTTTCTTCGGCCACGTTCTTTGGTTCTGTTATAAAAAGTATCGGAAGTATCGAGAAAAGAAGAACAACGCCGATACCGGCATAAATCAGTGCATAATTTCCGAATATTGCACCCACTACATACGCAAGAACGCCGAAGAAGCCGGAGATTGTCTGCATCCAGGTGTAGCCTTTTGTTCTTGCATTTCCTTCGGGAGTGACGTCTGCAATTACAGAACGCGTCGGGTTAAAGCTTATGTTAATTGCCAGATCAAGCGTCAGGGCTACAACCGTTGCAATCAGAAGGAGGCTTTTTGCCCCAAGCATGGCACCTATGATGTGGATGTTCGGCAAAGCCAGGAGCATTACGGAGGCAAGAAGTCCCCCGATTAAAATAAATGGCCTGCGCCTTCCGCCCCAGAGCCATACCTTGTCGCTTATAATGCCAATTATTACCTGTCCCAGTATGCCTGCCAGAGGTCCTGCTGCCCATACGAAACCCACCTCGTCAATCCTGAGGTTGTATTTTGTGGATAATATCCAGCTAAGAGCGGATATCTGAATTGAGAGCGCAAATCCCATAGCCGTAGCCGGAAGGCTGAGGATTGCGTAGAAAGAATTTGTAAAGCGTTTTTGAATCCCTAACATATTGTATTCCTTGTTTAACGTGCTGTTTAATCCGAAAACACATATCTCCCGGGGACTCTGCCCCACAGGGCTTCCAAAGTCTGCAAAATTATGGATTGTAAGATAGAGAATGAATTTAATTATTCAAAGTTAAATTCTACAATTAAAAGCCTTTAAGGATTAATTTACCCCCTATTGAAAACCACAATTAAATTAAAGATGCAGGTATAAAATCCTTCATTTATTCGTGAATATTTTTTACATTTATTATTTTAAAATACTAGTCTTTTGCAAGAGATTATTTTCTTGCATTTATTTATCAATAAAAATAATTTTGTAGGTTTATTTTAGGATGACAGGCACTCCACAGGAAAAAGACGTAGCTGTTAACAGAAAAGCCCGGCATGAGTATGCAATTCTGCAGACTTACGAGGCAGGCATTGTTCTGCAGGGAACGGAAGTTAAATCCATCAGGCAGGGAAAGGCAAACCTGCTCGACAGTTATGCGGTTTTAAAAGACGGTGAACTGTGGCTGGTCAATTCCCATATAAGCGCCTACGATCAGGGCAGCATCAACAATCACGACCCCTTAAGACAAAGGAAGCTGCTGCTAAATAAAAGTGAGATCCGCAAGCTGATCGGGAAAGTAAAGGAAAAGGGCCTGACACTCGTGCCCTTGAGGCTTTACCTGAAGAACGGGAAAGTAAAACTTGAGCTGGCGCTGGCGAAAGGGAAAAAAGTCTACGATAAGCGCGAAGACATTGCAAAGCGCGATTTCCAGAGAGATATGGAAAGAAGAGTTAAATATTGAGAGCTTCTTACACAAATATATATTTTAGAGTTTCCTGAGTTATTCCTGCCTGACACATTTTTGATTAGGAATTTAGAACAGAATTTTGAAGTTTAATAGTAACCATTCATTTGAATGTAATTTTCAATTTTGAAAGGCAATAAATTATCATAAGAGATGATAGAAAAAACAAATTTCCCCCCCATC
The DNA here is from genome assembly GCA_025612245.1 of Ignavibacteria bacterium. Lineage (GTDB taxonomy): Bacteria > Bacteroidota > Ignavibacteria > Ignavibacteriales > SURF-24 > JAAXKN01. The sequence continues at coordinate 84,127 of JAAXKQ010000001.1, read as the reverse complement.
AATGAGCAGATGGACCTTATAAAAAGAGGTGCCACTGAAATCATTCCAGAAGATGAGTTAGTAAAAAAACTAGAGAATTCATTTAAGAAAAATAAGCCTCTGAACATAAAGCTCGGCTGTGATCCAACCAGACCGGACCTGCATCTTGGCCATTCGGTTGTCTTAAGAAAGTTAGCCCAGTTCCAGTCACTGGGCCATCAGGCAATACTGATAATCGGGGATTTTACCGGCATGATCGGCGATCCTACGGGGCGAAATACCACGCGGCCCCCTCTTACGCTCGACCAGTCCAGGTCGAACGGGCAGTCGTATCTGGAGCAGGCCTCCAGGATACTCAACAGAGAGAAGACCAAAATTGTATACAATTCGCAGTGGCTTGGAAAAATGACTTTTGAGGATGTCATAAAACTGGCGTCTAAATACACTGTTGCAAGAATGCTCGAAAGAGACGACTTCACGAAAAGGATGAAGGCTTCCGAACCTATCAGCCTTCACGAACTCCTCTACCCCCTGGCTCAGGCCATGGACTCGGTTGCAATTGAAAGCGACGTGGAGCTTGGAGGAACGGACCAGAAGTTTAACCTCCTCGTCGGGCGCGACATACAGAGGGAATTCGGCATGGAGCCGCAGGTAATCCTTACGATGCCCCTTCTGGTGGGAACCGACGGCGTCGAGAAGATGAGCAAGTCCTACGACAACTACATCGGAATCAGTGAGCCTGCTAAGGATATATTTGGAAAGACACTTTCCATCCCCGACAGCCTCATATACACTTATTATGAACTTGCAACGGACGTTCCCAAAAAAGAGCTGCAGGATTTGGAGAAATTCCTCGAAACCCCGGGCAACAATCCGCGCGATGCAAAGCGTAAACTGGCCAAGACCTTCGTCAGGATGTATCACAGCCAGGAGGAGGCCGAAAATGCAGAAAAGGAATTTGACAGGATTTTTGTAGACAAAGGGCTGCCTGATGTACTGGAAGAATTTAAGTTTGACGGCGAGGTAAAGGAAATCGGGATTCTCGATTTGATTCTCAGCGTTAAATTTGCTCCCTCTAAACAGGAAGCCAGAAGACTCGTTTTACAGGGAGGAGTTACGATTGACGGAGAGAGAGTGGATGATATTTCTTCAGTGATTAAATTAGACAAAGAAAAGATACTTAAAGTAGGAAAAAGAAAATTTATTAAAATAATCAGTTAAAAAGGAGATGATAATTTGTATGTACCATCAAAAATATTTTTTACCAAAGGGGTAGGCAGGCACAAGGAATATCTGCATTCATTTGAAATGGCTCTCAGAAGCGCGGGAATTGAAAAGTGCAATCTGGTTACCGTAAGCAGCATTTATCCTGTTGGATGCAAACGCATTTCGAAAGAAGAGGGGCTCAAGGAAATTAATCCTGGGCAGATCACTTTCTGTGTCATGGCCAGGAACTCCACAAATGAACCTAACCGTCTGGTTGCTGCCTCGCTGGGCGTTGCCCTGCCGGCAGACGCTTCACAGTACGGATATCTTTCTGAGCACCATCCTTATGGCGAGACCGAAAAGAATGCAGGCGATTACGCCGAAGACCTGGCTGCTCAGATGCTTGCAACGACGCTTGGGGTTGATTTTAATATTGATTCGGACTGGAATGAAAGAGAGCAGGTTTTTAAGATGTCTGGTAAAATAGTTCGTACTTTTAATGTTACTCAGTCTGCCGAAGGCGAAAAAACCGGTCTTTGGACCACGGTTATTGCCGCAGCAGTTCTGCTTCCATAGAAATAATTTATATAAATTTATAGATGGAAAATCACTTTACTTTCTGGGTGGTTTTTGCTGTTGTTGTTTCTGTAATGTTTTATGTGGATCTGTTGGCAACAGAACACAGAAAAGGCAAAGTGGGCATAAAAACAAGCCTTTTGTGGAGCGGCATCTGGATTGGTGCCGCTTTGCTCTTTGATCTTTCAGTTTATCTTTTTATGGAAAACGGCCATGCCAAGGCAATCGAGTTTCTGGCGGGCTACATTATAGAAAAATCCCTTTCGGTTGACAACCTTTTTGTTTTCATCATGATATTCAACTTCATGGGAATTCATGAGGCCGATCAGCCGCACGTTCTTAAATGGGGAATCCTGAGTGCCGTCGTAATGCGCATACTTTTCATTCTTGCCGGCGTGGCACTGGTAAGTTTATTCCACCCTGTTATTTACATATTTGGCATACTGCTTTTTTATGCCTCATACAAGCTGGCCTTTCATGGGAATGAACAGATCAATCTGGAACATAATCCGGTTTTCAGGTTTGCGTCCCAGAGGTTTAATTTAATAGCAAAGTACCAGGGGAAGAAATTCTTCCTCAGGCAAAATGGGAAAACATACGTTACTCCCCTGTTTCTTACATTACTGCTGATTGAATCGGCCGACCTGATATTTGCAGTTGATTCAATTCCGGCCGTAATTGCAATCACAAAGGATGTCTTTGTAATAATTACGTCAAATATTTTTGCGATACTGGGATTAAGGGCACTCTACTTCGCCCTTGCCGGCATCGTTAACTTGTTTGCATACCTGAAGTACGGAGTGGCTTTTATACTCTTCTTTGTTGGAGTAAAAATGGTTCTTTCGGATCTTTATGCCATTCCAACTGAGGCTTCATTGCTGTTTATTGTATTTTGTCTTGCCGTTTCGGTAATTCTTTCTTTGGTTTTCCCCGGGAAAAAGGACCCGGAAGTTTAGCACCTTTAGCCTTTGATTCTGTCTTGTTTGTGTCCCCCGTGATAAATATTACAGATCTGTTAATCATTCTAAAAAGAAATTGTATATTTTATTTAAGAGAATGACTGTTGGCTTTTCAGCCGAAAATACTTATTTTTTTGCCATGTATGCCGAGAAGTTTCCATGAGGTACAGGTTTTCAGGTTTGGCATGGCGGGCTAAAGGATTGAAAAGTGACTTTTGTAATAAAGAATTTGAAATTATATATAGAACCGTAATAAATAAAGAGGTCTTGCGATTGTGACACCAAAGCTACTGGTAATTCCTTCTATCGACATTAAGGACGGTAAAACCGTCAGGGTTGTTCAGGGTATACCTGAGCTGGACTGCCCCGAATACGGCAGCGATCCCGTAGAGATGGCCCTCATCTGGCGGGCAGAGAATGCAAAGTGCATTCATGTAGTCGATTTTAACGCCGCCTGGGATAATTCGGCACAGAATCTGAGCGTAATAGAAAAAATATGCTCTGCAGTTGTAATTCCGGTTCAGCTTGGAGGCGGCATCAGAAGCCTGGAGGCCGCGAAAAGAGCTATGGATGCCGGAGTCTACCGACTGGCAATTGGCAGCCTGGCAATGGAAAACCCCGTTGAATTCAAAAAAATAATGGATACATTCGGGCCCAAACACGTTGCCGCCGCAATTGATTCGGTGGATAACGAGGTTGTAATTAAAGGACGCAGGGTTAAAACTGAGGTTGCCCCTCTGGATTTTGCAAAAAAGCTGAATGAATACGGCGTCGAACGCTTTATCGTTACAGACGTTAAAAGAAACGGCATGCTCTTAGGTCCGAACATTGAACTTTCAGAAAGCATTGCCGAGGCAACGGGCAAGAAAGTCACTCTCTCCGGAGGAGTGAGGGACAAGGACGACCTGATGAAAATCCAGGATCATATCGCCTGCGGCATTGACTCGGTAATTGTTGGGCGAGCGCTCTACGAAAACAATTTTCCATGCCAGAGGCTGTGGCGTGTGGCTGAATTTGGTATTTTTACATGAGGTTTTAACAATGCCCGAAAATAAACTAAACCGGCAGAGCAGCTTTTTCTCAAACCTGTTTAAGACTCCGGCTGAAAAAAATGAGATACTGGAGCTCCTGAAATCCACCCCCCCTTTCAGAAGCTTTACGGCCAAGGACGTGGACCTATTGATGCCGATTATGCATAACAGGATATACGCGGCAAATGAGTATATTTTCTTCCAGGACGACCCCGGCACAGCCTTTTATTTCATACAGGAAGGAGAGGTTTCACTTGAGATGAGCTTCAAGGAAGAAAAGAAGCTGCAGCTCGGGCACTACAAAAAGGGCGATTTTTTTGGCGAGCTTGCAATGCTTGAAAATGAAAGACGCTTTGCTTCTGCAATTGCCGTAAAAGATTCCAAATTGATCGTGATCTTTAAGCCCGACCTGGATGAGTACATTGACAAGTACCCTAAAAAAGGCGTAAAAGTCTTAAGAGGTATATCCCAGATTTTTGCTCACCGCTTCAGGCAGCTAAACCGGGATTATATCAGCTTTTTCCTGGAAAAATAGAAGGATTCTACCAACAAAAGAAGAGAAAGAGGAGGCGCCGTTATGGGAACACTGATCGATAAGATTCTTGTACCCGTTGATTTCTCGGAATTCTCCAAAAATGCACTTCACTACGCAGTTCAATTCGCCCGGCAAAGTTATGCCGGAAAACTGTACCTGATTTATGTAATTGAACCCGTTATCTATCCGGCAGATTTCAGTATGGGACAGGTGGCCCTTCCATCCGTTGAGCTTGAGGTCAATTCAAAGGCAAAAGAAGAGCTGGAGAACCTGGCAAGAAAAGAGATCCCGGAAGGACTCGGCTTTGAAACCATAATCAAAACCGGCAAACCTTTTGTCGAGATCAACGAAACGGCCTCTGAAATTGACGCCGACCTGATAATAATTGCTTCTCACGGACATTCGGGCGTCGAGCAGATACTCTTTGGCAGTACGGCAGAAAAGGTGGTAAGGAAAGCGCCCTGCCCGGTCCTAAGCCTCAGGATGCCCGTTAAGGGTTTTAATGTTCAAAGCCTGATGGGTAAACACAGGTGATAGATGGATAGTGAAATACCGGGAAGCCTCGAAGAAATCCTCAACAACACCGTCCTGGCGGCCTTTGAACTGATTCGTTTTTTTTATATGTTAGGGCCTTGAAAAAACAGATAACAAATGGACTTATCCTCATGAAAAAATTACTTTTATTACTGCCTTTATTTTTCGTTTTTATCGCCGGATGTGCTTCTTCGGCAAAATCGGCCGGAGAGGATGTGACAATACTCCCCCGCTCTTCCTGGAAAGCACTTGACCCTAAACCATTTAAGCCGCAGGTTCCTCAAAGGATTACTATTCACCACGAAGGAGAATTCTTCAGCCCAGACAGCAACAGCGCTGAAAAGATAAAGAAAACTCAGGTCTGGGGAATGGGAAAAGACAGGAACTGGGCCGATATACCGTACCACTTCATGATTGATGCTCACGGCGTAATTTTCGAAGGGCGCAACGTCTTTACTGCAGGAGAAACAAATACTACTTACGACCCTACTGGACACCTGCTGGTTACTCTGCTGGGCAACTTTGAGGAACAGAAAGTAACAAAAGAACAGTTAAACTCGCTTGTAAACCTGCTTGCATACTGCTGCAACAAATATCAGATTTCACCCGAGACCATCAAAGGCCACAAGGATTACGCTGAAACGCTCTGCCCGGGAAAGGACCTTTATAAATACCTTCAGGACGGCTCTTTAATAAAAATGGTTAAAGAAGTACTGAAAGACAAGTACGGCAAATAATAATTAAACTGAAAAAGCGGAACCACCTGGAAGCTTTTTTTGGGGGCTTCCAAGGGTCCCGCTTAATTCAGCGTTCTTTGTTCTTCTTTCTGTCAGGGATTAAAAATCATCGTCAAATATACCCGGGGCCACAAAGGGCCCGTCAGAATCTTTTTCCACGCCATTTGCCCCTCCTTCAGGCCCTCCGGGCATTCCTCTCATGGGAGAATGAAATCTTTCTCCTGCATTTGAACTTAGCTTAGAGGTCCCGAATTACAGATAAGGGATTTCTTTTAGTCGATTGCTCTTTAATCTTTTTTTATTTTATTTTCATTATGAAAATACTAAAAAGAATTTCCCTTGCCGTAATGTTCTTCCCGATTGTGCTCTGCGCACAGGTGTATACCGGGAATTTCACCTCTTATTCAATAAACGGAAAGGCAATAGTCCTTAATGCCGGAGTAACCTCGATCCGTCTTACATTCTTCCGTCCGGAAATAGTAAAAGTAGATTTCATTCCGTCTTACGGCACAAAATTCGATTCTTCTTTGACCGTTGTGCAGGATACGTCGGAAACTGTACCGCTAAATGTAAAAGAAACCGACTCCTCTCTGGAAATTTCATCGGCCCGGCTAAAGGTCGTCTGCTCAAAATATCCCTTAAGGCTCTCTTACTACAACGCTCAGGGTAAACTAATCCTCAAGGATAGAGGCGGCTTTTCTGCAGCGGGCAGCCAGAGAAGCGTCGAATTTCAGATGCAGCAGGACGAGCATTTCTACGGCACGGGAGAAAGAGGTTCAAGTCTGGATAAGCAGGGGCAGGCATTTTCAAGCTTTAATACGCAGGTTGGAGGCTATAATTCAGCAGTTGACCAGATGATGATCAACGTGCCCTATGTAATTTCATCCAGCGGCTACTCAATATACTTTGAAAACACCTACCCGGGATACTGGAATTTCGGGCAGAATAATTCCAGGACGCTTTCCTACAGGGCTTCAGACGGCGAACTCTCCTATTACATCATTTCCAATGAGGGAATTGCAGGGCACCTGGAGGAATACACCTGGCTTACAGGGCGCCAGCCCCTTCCTCCCAGGTGGGCATTTGGCTTCATACAGTCGAAATTTGGCTACAGGAACGAAGATGAAGCCCGGGCTATGGTACAAACCATGCAGCAGAAAAATCTGCCGCTGGAGGCCATAGTGCTAGATCTTTACTGGTTTAAGAACATGGGAGACCTCAGCTGGAACTTATCGCAGTGGAAGGATCCCTTCGGTATGATGAGCGATTTTCTTTCGCAGGGCGTCAAGACCATTGTAATTACTGAGCCATACGTTACCGAAAGCTCTCCGAATTTCAGTGTTGCCGCATCGCAAGGGTACTTTGCCAAAAACAGCCAGGGAGCCCCTTACGTTTTCTCCGGTTGGTGGTCTTGCGGCTGCAATGCTGCCCTGCTCGACCTTACCAGCCCTCAGGTTCAGAAGTGGTGGTGGAACCTGCATCCCCCGTTCATGGGAAGCCAGATGGCAGGAATCTGGACGGACCTTGGAGAGCCCGAAAGGGATAACACGGCAATGCAGTATTACCTTGGCGGTGCGAACAAGGTGCATAATATTTATAACCTCCTCTGGGCAAAGACAATCTTCGAGGGCTTCAGCAGCTTCCGCCCCGGTGAACGCCTGGTAAACCTGACACGCTCGGGTTACGCCGGAATTCAAAGGTATTCGGTCATCACATGGTCGGGTGACGTGGGCAGAAGCTTCGGTGGCCTTCAGGTGCAGATTCCCTTGATGCTCAACATGGGACTTTCGGGCTTTGGCTACCACAACTCCGATATCGGAGGCTTTACGGCGGGCTTTACGACGCCTGAACTTTATGCCAGGTGGATGCAGTTTGGAGCATTCTCCCCCGTCTGCAGGGCGCACGGAACCGGACAGGACACTGAGCCCTGGGTCTTTGGAGCAGAAACCGAATCAATCAGCAGAAAATTCATTCAGATCAGGTTCCGCCTCATCCCTTATATCTATACCATGGCGCATGAAAACTTCAAAACCGGCATGCCCATTGCTCGCCCGCTTTTACTGGATTATCCCAACGACCCAAGGCTGTATAACCTGGTTTCATCTTACATGTTCGGAAGTTCCATACTGGTCTCCCCCGTGACAGTTTCAGGAATGGCATCCCAAAAGGTCTATCTTCCCGAGGGATCCTGGGTCGATTTCTGGGACGATCGTGTCTATACGGGAAATCAGGAAGTCATAATAGCAACGCCACTGGAGAAAATGCCAGTATTTGTAAAAAGCGGAAGCATAATTCCAATGCAGCCCCTGCGCAGGAATACGGAATTCGCCCCCGGCGATACTTTGTTCTTTAACGTATACCCTTCATTAACCGGGGGTGAGTTCAGGCTCTATGAAGATGACGGAAAGACGCTTAAATACCAGAAAGGTGAGTTCTCTGAAACGGTTTTCTCACAGAAGGCTTACTCAAATCATGAAGCCAACAACATTGAGGTTTCAATCGGCCCCTCTTCAGGCACCTATTCCGGTAAGCCCCCGTTCAGGACTTTTATAGCTGAAATACACCTGGTTTCCTCGGGACCAGAATCTGTCCATCTTAACGCAAGAGCACTTCAGAGTAATAAATCGCTCGCTGATTTGCGCAGCAGCAGCACTGAAGGCTTCTTTTTCGACGCTACAGGCAGCAGGCTCTTTGTGCAGCTGAAGGCTTATCCCGACAGCTCTTACAAAATTACAGCCGACAACCTAAGCCTTGGAACAGATGTTGCAGACCAAAATGAGAAAAGTATAAAATTTCACCTGGAGCAAAACTATCCAAATCCTTTCAATCCGGCCACAAAAATAAAGTTCAGCCTGGCAGAAAGATCGTTTGTAAAGCTAAATGTATACGACATTTTAGGCCGCAGGATTGCCTCGTTGGTAAATGAAGAAAAACCTGCCGGCAGCTTTGAAGTAAACTTTGATGCCCAGAACCTGCCGAGCGGAATTTATATTTATGAACTGAACGCGGGGCAATACAGGCAGACAAGAAAAATGAACCTCGTAAGGTAATACCTTTTTCTCCTCAGAATTTGCACTTCAGTGAAAAATGCCCCCTGGAGAAGCCGATTTCCCCCCGACGGGCATTTTTCAGCGATAAAACCAGATGAAATTATTTTATACTGATTTTGCAGTTAACGCGTGGATTTATTATAATAATGCCTTATTTTTGGATAAATAATTAGAGAAGTTAATGGATCCTAAATTATTAGCAGAAAAAGCGGTAGAGGCAAAAAGCAGGGCTCTGCCCACTTATTCAAAGTTCCACGTAGGAGCAGCTTTGCTTTGCGAAAATGGCAATGTCTACCTGGGCGGAAACATTGAAACCTCTTCATATGGGCTGACCATCTGTGCCGAGAGGACGGCAGTCTTTAAGGCAATCTCTGAAGGTGAAAGGTCCTTTAAGGCCATTGCAATTGCAAGCGATGCCCCTGGCTTCTGCCCTCCATGCGGCGCATGCAGGCAGGTGCTTTCAGACCTTTGCGGAAATATAGACGTTATTATGATTAACCATAAGAATGAAATTGACGTAAAAAAGCTGGATGAACTTCTTCCGTATGCTTTTAAGGATGATGACCTTTCAAGCGCAAATAAGTAAAAATTCTAAAAAAGTCAGAGGCTGTTAAATACATGATGGAATTTACTCCGCATTCTACACCCAAAGGAACGGGCTGGATTGAAGTTATTGCGGGCTGCATGTTCAGCGGGAAAACCGAGGAACTCATAAGGCGCCTGAGAAGAGCTAAAATAGCAAAACAAAATGTAAAGATATTCAAACCACGTATAGATACAAGATATTCAGAAACCGATATTGTTTCGCACAGCGAGCAGTCGCTTCCATCCTTGCTGATCGATAATCCGCAGGAAATACTGAAGCTCTCAGAAGACGCACAGGTAATTGGAATAGACGAAGCCCAGTTTTTCTCAAATGATCTTGTGGACGTATGCAATACACTGGCCGACCAGGGTAAACGTGTAGTTGTGGCAGGACTGGATCTGGATTACAGGAGTAAACCGTTCGAACCTATGCCCCAGCTCCTGGCAATAGCTGAATATATAACAAAAACCCTCGCCATCTGCGTTGTCTGCGGTAATCCTGCCGACAGGACACAGCGAACAATCCATTCAGATGAGAGAGTTATAGTTGGGGCTGCAGACTCATACGAGGCCCGCTGCCGAAAATGTCATTATATTCCCGATTGATCATTAAGCAGGTATAAGATGTTTATAGTTTCAATACTTCAAGGAATACTTGGCCTTTTAGCAATAATTGGAATAGCATTTCTTTTTTCGAATAACAAGCGCAAAATAAACTGGCGGCTTGTAATCAGCGGCTTAATACTTCAGATACTGTTTGCAATCTTTGTGCTCAAAGGGGACCTGTTGGGAAGCTATTTTGCCCCGTTTGCCTGGCCCAAAAGATTCCTGGAAGGTGTAGGCTACGGCTTTGTACTGATACTGGGTTTTACCTCCGAAGGTGCAAAATTCGTTTTCGGTCCTTTGGCCTTGAGCCCCGGCAACCAGGGAAGCATAGGAATGGTATTTGCTTTTCAGGTGCTGCCGACAATCATATTTTTTGCGAGCCTGATGTCGCTTCTTTACTACCTTGGGGTAATGCAGAAAATCGTACAGGTAATGGCCTGGGTCATGGCAAAGGTAATGGGAACCAGCGGAGCTGAATCCCTTTCCAATACGGCCAACATTTTTGTGGGCCAAACCGAAGCGCCTCTCATGATAAAGCCTTACATAAAGGGAATGACTCAAAGCGAACTCCTGACAATAATGGTGGGAGGCATGGCAACAATTGCTGGCGGTGTAATGGCTGCGTACGTGCAGATTCTGGGTCAGACCTATTCGCAGGTTATGCACGTACCGCTGCAGCAGGCACAGATCCTTTTTGCAACACACCTTCTGGGCGCAAGCACCATGGCTGCCCCGGCGGGCTTGCTCTTGTCAAAAATAATCTATCCCGAGACAGAGGAATCTGAAACCAAAGGGTCGGTTAAAGTCCCGGTTGAAAAAAATGCGTCAAATTTCGTTGAGGCCGCTGCCGCAGGTGCCTCCGACGGCCTAATGCTTGCATTGAACGTCGGAGGCATGCTGATCGCTTTTATAGCTTTAATTGCGCTTGTCAACTACCTCTTCCAGGCCCTGGGAGATGTAACAGGGCTTAACAAGATACTCATGGCAAACTTCCACCAGCCCCTGAATCTGCAGCTTATACTTGGACTAGCGCTGCAGTATCTGGCAATGGCAATTGGCGTTCCGTATAATTCCGCCCTGCAGTTCGGAAGCCTAATAGGTACTAAGCTTGTACTTAACGAGTTTGTAGCTTACCTCGATATGACAAAAATGATTGAATTAGGGCAGCTGACAGATCCAAAAGCAATTTTAATGGCAACATATGCACTCTGCGGTTTTGCAAACTTCAGCTCAATTGCAATTCAGATCGGCGGCATCAGCCCGCTGGCTCCAAACAGGAGAAGCGACATTGCAAGGCTTGGAATAAAAGCCGTTATCGGGGGAGCTCTTGCTACACTTATGACGGCTACCTTAGGCGGTGTATTCTTTCAATAATTATTTTTTTAGTATGATAAACCTAAACAACAAATATCACGACCTTGTTGCCGCTCTAAAAGACCAGGCTCCATTTACGCCTGACGTGGCTTTGATACTGGGAAGCGGACTGGGAGAATTTGCAGGCAGTGTCGACACATTAAAGACAATCAGCACTGTTTCCCTGCCGGGCTATCCCCCTTCTACGGTGCAGGGCCACGAGGGGAAAATTCATTTTGCTCATTATGCCGGTAAAAACCTCATGCTCTTTCAGGGGAGGATTCACTTTTACGAAGGCTACAAACTAAGCCAGTGCGTTCTTCCGGTTTTCCTGGCTCACAAGACGAATTGCAGAAAAGTTATCCTTACAAATGCCGCGGGAGGAATTAACCCGGTATTTGTCCCGGGCGACCTGATGCTTAATGCATCTTTTAATGCATACAACATTAAAAAGGAGCTAAGCCACCTGATAGGAATAATTTCCCGCGAATCCAAGGACAGAATCCTTTCATTCCCCTCGCCGGGACTGAATGATAAGATCCGCAGGGCGGCCATGTCCGAAGGCATCTGCCTCAGGGAAGGTGTCTACTGGTATGTCAAAGGGCCCAGCTATGAAACGCCTTCGGAAATCAAAATGATAGGCAGGTTCGGCGGCGATGCTGTCGGAATGTCAACGGTTCATGAAGCACTCTACGCATCTTATTTGGGCATGGAGGTAGCTGCAATTACCTGCATTACCAACTATGCGGCAGGAATTTCACCCGTAAAACTTTCGCATGCCGAGGTAACCGAAACAGCAAACAGGGTAAAACACACATTTGAAAGCCTGATAAAAAAGATTATTACGCTGGTTGATTGAGTCAATCAACCAGACGTAAACTTAAGAAATGTTTATTTTCTCTAGAAGTGAGACATTTTTTCTTTGAGAACTATACTAAGAACGATTGCCAGGAGTACAAGCCCTGAGATAATTATCTTTGTAAGCTTACTCATCCTGCTTCTGTAAAGCATATCCTGTTTTGAAAGATCTTTTCTTACGTAATCCCCTTTTTTTATTGACCACCCCTCATAAGCTGAATTCTTTGAAGACATTTCCATTCCCTGATACTTTTATTTAACAGCTGATAAACCACACTAAATAAAATATCAGCCTGTTGTGTTGAAAAAATAACTTTAAAAAATAAATCACCCGGACAAGCCGCACGTGAAACTTTGCTTAAAACAAATGCATATCGTTAAGAAAAGGCATCCTTTTCCTTACTTCCAAAAGTCCATCAAAACTTATTTCCGTTCCTGAAATAACCTCACTGTCCACCAGCCTTACCAGTTCCTCTCCAAGCGGGGAAATTATGCTGCTAAAGCCGTTGTATTCATTGCCTGGATCGTTTCCCACGCGGTTAACCGCGGCAATATAGCACTGGTTTTCAATTGCCCTTGCCTTAATGAGAGCTTTCCAGTGCTCGATCCTCTTTACGGGCCAGTTTGCAATTACAACCATCAATTCGGCACGCTCTTTTGCATATGTACGGAAGAGTTCCGGAAAACGCAGGTCGTAGCATATCGCCAGGCCGATCTTCCACTCGCCTGAGGAAGAGATTATGGTTTTTTCTCCCCTCTCATAGTGCACATTTTCACCCGAAAAGGAAAAAGGATGGATCTTCCTGTACTTGCTTTTTATAGTTCCGCCCGTGTCAAAATGGACCAGGCTGTTAAAAATCTTTGAGCCGGATTTTTCAATGAACCCCGCGATAACTTCAGTATTCAGTTTTCTTGCAATACCTGCAAAATACTGGCATGACGGACCACCTTCTTCCTCGGCAAATTCCCCTGAATTCATTGTAAAAGCCGTCAGCGTCATCTCAGGAAATATCAAAAGAGAATAGTTTTCCTGGATTTTTCCGATCAGGTTGTCCAGCTTTATCATGTTCTCCTGCTTGTTTTCCCAGACAGGATCGTATTGTACTAAGCCAATTTTCATCATTATTTAATTTTTAGTGCCTAAATTTAACCAAATTTCAGTCCATTATAAAGGCGCAAAAAGCGCCATCAGGCTTTAATATACTAAAAAAATGCAATAAATGGGTGTTTTTTAGCCTGAATTCTTATTTTTCCTGTTACAGGCTCGCCTTTGCCGCGTGGTCAGATCCTGAATACACTTATTAAAAGCACGTATATGCCAAAAATAAGGGCAAATGTTAAGGCAACAATTCCTATTACGGCAGGCGTACTGACCTTTCTTTCTTTAGCCGGAAGACCTTTGTTTTTTTTCAGGGTTTCTTTATCACTTCCGGCGTTCAGCTCCCGCACTGCGGGCTCAGGCTCCAGGCAGGACGGCAGCACGATCTCAGAATTCCCGTTCGGGTTAACGCGCGTACCGTTGTCGTAGTAAACCTTTTCTTTTAGAGATCCGTCCCTGTTAAAAATCAGGTTCGTACCGTCTTTAATTCCGTCTCTGAAATTAATCTCTTCTTTTAATTTTCCATCCTCGTAATAAATCTGCGTCAGGCCGTCATCTCTTCCATCAGAAAAGTTCTTTACGGCAAGCAGTGCCCCGTTTTCATAGTAAAACCTGGAAGTGCCGTCAGTAACTCCGTTCCTGTAGTTCCACTCACCCTTCAAGGCTCCGCTTTTATAAAAAGTCCTGCTCAGGCCTTCCTTTTTCCCGCCAATGAGGTTTTCGTCTCTTTTAATTGAGCCGGAATGGAAATAGACCTTTGTTGAACCTTCTCTGACTCCGTTTTTATAGCTGATCTCTGACTTCAGCTGCCCATCCTCATAGTAATAGCTTGTAGTGCCGTGCTGCAGGTCATCCTTAAACTCAATTTCAATTTTCGGGAGGCCGTTTTCATAAAACATCCTTGCCAGGCCGTTTTTTTTCCCGTTCTTATATGGGATCAGCTCCTGAAGCGCCCCGCTCTCGTTAAAGAGCTTTACGTCGCCTTCAAGTTTGCCGCCGACATAATATTTTTCAGTACGGACGGCTCCGCTTGTATAGTATGTCCTGAAAAGGCCGTTTTTCAGCCCATTTTCTATTTCAAATTCCATTGGCGTCTTCATGTTCAGGATCTGGTACAGTTACCTCTTTTCTCAAAAAAGCAGATTTTTTATTATTATCGGATTTTACTTTCAGAAATTGAGTGAATTTTCGTAAAAGAGCATTATGCTGCGTTTTTACTTTATGCAATTATTAGCTATTTTTAGCAATAAAAATGAGATGTCATGAAATACCTCTTCTGCGTGCTTTTTATTCTTGAAACCTTACCCGGAATATTATCTTCGCAAGAGAAGACAGCAACATGGGTAATTGTTAAAAACACAGGTGACAACATCATTCAGGCAGACTTCAGCACGGTGAAAGTAAAAGAAAAGTCTGATATTTACGTCTGGGGTCTTCAGTCCGTGAGGCAGCCGCTTAAAATCGAAGGGATTAGAGAGGATATTTACAAAATAAAGACCTACTATCTCATCAACCCGGAGCTCAATAAGTACAGCATACTGAAGGTTATATACTATGGCAGTAGTAACCGTGTAATCAGGGAGTTCAACTATGCTGATGAGCTGAAGAAACAGGGAGCAAGGTATAATTACCCGATATTACCCGGCTCTGAGGCAGAGGCAATTTATAAAGGAACAGTAAAATATCTCAAGGAATCAATTATTGAAAAAAACTGAGAAGTCGCATTTAATTGAAGTGCAAAATTCCGGGATACACGGCAATGGCCTTTTTGCCGTTGAAAACATTGAACCGGAGGAACTGCTTTTTATCATAAGGGGCGAAATTATTGACGAGTCAGAAGCCCTGAGGCGCGAGGTGGAAGAACAGAATGTCTATATTTTTTATAACGGGGATTCTTTCATAGACACAATCAAGACGGACAAAATAAAGTACATTAACCACTCATGTGAACCGAACTGTGAAGTCATGGACGGAGACGTTTTCTCGCTTAAGCTAGTTGCAATTAAGCCGATACGAAAGGGTGAAGAGCTGACAATTGATTACGGTTACGAGGAGATCTACCAGGAGTGCAACTGCAATGTGTGCAGTAAAAGGAAAAGCGCTTTATAGTAATTTAGGGGCTGCTCCTGAAGAAGATGCAGCCCCTCTTTTCTCACATTCTCAAATTAAATTTCTAGTCTTTGCTGTTTACAAGATATCTTTTAATCTTCTGCGTCGTGGTCTTTTCAAATTCCTGCTCCCTGATGTAAAACTTCTTTATCTGCTTGAATGAAGGAAGCTGCTTATTGACCTTTTCAATTTCCTGTGACATTACTTCGTTCATCATTTCGCTTGTAATTTTTACGTTCTTCGATTCAGAAAGTTCAATGAAAGCTTCGGCATCAACTACAATCTGTGCCGCAATAATTTCGGTCTGCTTGAGGTCATCCTCGCCATAAACAAAGCATTCCGAAACAAACGGGCTGCGGTTTAATATGTCTTCAATTTCTTCGGGAAAAACATTTTTGCCGCTCTTGGAAATTATTACGTTCTTCTTCCGCCCGCTGATATGAAGAAAGCCGTCTTCATCAAAACGCCCTATGTCACCCGTCTTAAACCACCCGTCCTCAAACGTGTCGTTTGTGGCCTTCTCGTTGTTATAATAACCCAGCATGACGTTAGGACCCTTAACCCAGATCTCGCCGTTACCCTCAGCATCTGGATCACATATTCTGGCCTCAATATTTGGAAGTATCAGTCCCGCAGCATCATCCTTAAAACTATGCTCCTGGTTCAGTGCAACAATAGGTGAAGTCTCCGTAAGACCGTAACCCTGAAGGAAGCCAAATCCGAATTCTCTCAAGCCCTTTGCGACCTCGGGATCCGGGGCTGCTCCTCCGGCAATAAAAAACCTGATCCTGCCGCCAAATTTCCCGTGGATCTCTGCAAATATTTTTTTCTTGGAATTCTTCCAGCCTACTTTTGTCAGTATGTCCGAAGCCAGTATCATCGGCTTTATTATTACCGAAGTAAGCTTCTTTTCATTTATCGATTTATAGATCTTCTTAAAAATTTTGTCGAAAAGCAGCGGAACGCCAAGGAACATTGTAGCCTGGACTTTCTGAACGTCGTCCAGTATGGTCTTTAGGCTCCTTGCATAGTGCACGGAAGATCCGCTGTAGAGGGGGCATAAAAAGCCGCATGTGCATTCATAGGTGTGATGCATGGGAAGTACAGAAAGGAAGCGGTCCTCGGGATACATGAAAAGCATGCTTACCATATCGATCAGGTTTGCCGCCAGATTCCTCTGGCTCAGCATAACGCCCTTTGCACGTCCTAAGGAGCCTGAAGTGAAAATAATTTCAAAGAGTTCTTCCGAATTGATTTTGGGCAGCTCCTGAAGCTTTGCAGGACTTTCCTTTTCTATCAGATCCTTCATGAACAAAAACCCGTTTTCCTCAGAAGCTGAATCCATGGAAATAAAGGTCCTGAGCTTTTTCAGCATGGATTTTTTTTCGGCAAGCATTTGAGAAAAGCTGTCTGAAAAAACTATGACTTCTGTATCCGACTCGTGAATGATGTTCAGGACTTCGTTTGTCTTTAGATTCCTGTCTATGGGCACAATTATATAGTTAAAGCATGCAGCCGTAAGGTATGTAATTCCCCACTGGACGCGGTTCTCAGAGATCACAGCAATGTGGGTGCGTTCCTTAATGCCCATTTTTTTCAGTGCGGCGCCGAACTTCAGTATCTTTTCGAGCAATTCTCCGTAGTTTAACCTTGAAATCGGCGTGTTGCTTATATCCTCAACGGCCAGTTTATTCTCGTACTTCCTGGCGCTCTGAAGGATCATTTCCTGAATTGAATCAATGTGCGGTACATTGTAGAGTTTAAGTTCTTTTTTCATATTTTATTTTGATTATTTACAGAAAAATACCCGTAAATATAATTCTTTTAATAAAGAAATAAAAAAGCCGCATAAAAAATATGCGGCTGAGATGAAAAAGACCAATTTAGTTCACTTTTATGGAGGCGTATTCATTCAGAATACCGGAAAGGAGCCTGTAGAAACGTTCTACAGTCGGGATGTTCACCCTTTCGTCCGGCGAATGTGCGCCAATGATCGTTGGGCCGAAGGATATCATGTCGAGCCCCGGGTACTTGTCGCCAAGTATTCCGCATTCAAGCCCTGCATGAATTGCTTTTACTTCTGGCTCACCGTTAAAGAGGGCCTCAAATATTTTCTTTGAAACGCGCAAGGCTTCAGAATTCATATCCGGCTTCCAGCCCGGGTAACCATCGCCCTGCCTGATTTCTGCCCCCGCAAGTTCAAGCACAGATTCCACTATGTGGGCTGCATACCATTTTGCGCTTTCAATTGAACTTCTCTGACTTGTACCAATTACCAGCTTATCGCCTTCCATGGAAATTGTTGCCAGGTTTGTCGAGGTTTCAACGAGTCCCGGAATGTCGGCACTCATGGAAAGGACTCCGTGCGGAAGTCCCAGAATGGCATTAACAAGCCTTTTCTGGAATTCTGTGCTGAATGCTTTCTTATACTCCCCGTCTGCAGCAGTTAAGTCAATTTTAAGTCCGTTATCCGTAACCTTAAACTCATTTTTAAGCTGTTCTTCCATCTGGCGGATAATTTCAAGTGCGGCTTTTTCCTGGGCTGGCTGCAACAATACAACTGCCTCAGCTTCCCTTGGAATTGCGTTTCTTTTGCTCCCGCCCTCGAGGCGTACAAGGAGAAGACCAGTGGAATTCAGAGCCTTCAGAACGCGTCCCATAACTTTTATTGCGTTTGCCCTTCCGGTATTTATTTCCATACCTGAATGCCCGCCCTTAAGTCCCGAGACCAGAAGATTGTAGGCCGAATAGCCCTGTGTTTTATCAATGTAATCAGCTGAAAAGATTCCCTGTGTATCCAGGCCTCCGGCACAGCCGACATAAAAAGCGCCGTCTTCCTCGGAATCCAGGTTGAGCAGTGCCTTTCCAGTTATAAAGCCAGGCTGTATGTTGTTTGCGCCTGTAAGGCCGGTTTCCTCGTCAATTGTAAAAAGACATTCAACCGGTCCGCGCTTGATTTCCTTGTCGGTCAACACTGCAAGCGCTGCGGCAACTCCAATGCCGTTATCGGCGCCAAGCGTTGTTCCGCGGGCTTTTATCCATTCGCCGTCTTTTTCCAGTTTCAGGCCTTCGTTATCAAAGTCATGCTGTGTTCCCTTGTTCTTTTCGCAAACCATGTCCACGTGACCCTGAAGAACAACAGTCCCTGCCTTTTCATAACCCGGTGCTGCAGGCGCAGATATGACAATATTGCCCACTTCATCTTCTTTAACCTGAAGGTTGTTCTTTTTTGCGAAATCCTTTAAGTATTCCCTGATCTTGCCTTCGCTTTTTGAGGGGCGAGGGACCTGAGTAATTTCATAAAACCTCTGCCAAAGGGTTTCCGGTTTCAGCCCTTCAACTGCTTCTTTTGACATATCTCCTCCATAATTAAGCTATATTATTTGATATGTCCCCTCCCAAAGAAGGGGATGAAAATTTACTAAATACCGGGCATCTAAAATTACAGCACGAGAGCCGTAAAATTACAAAGCCTCCGATTCACTTTTTTTCTGAGCCAGGCGGGCATGTTTTTTATCCATTTCAGTCAGGAATTTTTTCCTGATCCTGATGTTCTTTGGGGTAATTTCAACATACTCGTCGTCTGTAATCCATTCAATTGCCTGCTCAAGAGTCAGTATTCTTGCCGGTTCGAGCCTAATGGCCTCATCAGCGCCTGAAGCTCTCATGTTCGTAAGCTGCTTTGTTTTTGTAACGTTAACGCGCATATCCATGTTTCTTGAGTTCTCGCCAACGACCATGCCCTCATAAACCTTTGTCCCCGGGTCAATAAAGAATACGGCACGTTCCTGAAGCTTGAACATTGCATAGCCCGATGAGACGCCCTCATCCAGTGATATAAGTGCACCTCTCTGCCTTTGAACGATCTCTCCCTTAAAGGGCTCGTACTTGTAGAAATTTGAATGCAGAATGCCCGTTCCCTTCGTGTCGGTCATGAATTCGGTCCTGTAACCGATAAGTCCGCGAGTAGGGATATGGAACTCAAGCCTTGTATTAGAGCCCGACGGGATCATATTTTTAAGTTCTGCTTTTCTTTTTCCGAGCTTTTCAATAACAACGCCTACGTGTTCTTCCGGAACGTCAATTACCACCTGTTCAACCGGTTCGGCAATGACGTCATCAATTTTCTTTAATATTACCTGCGGGCGGCTGACCTGAAGCTCATAGTCCTCGCGGCGCATATTTTCAATGAGTATTCCAAGGTGAAGCTCACCGCGTCCACTTACTTTGAATATATCCGGGTACTCGGTCATCTCCACGCGTAAGCTTACGTTGGACCTCAGCTCACGGCTCAGGCGGTCGCTGATATTTCTTGTCGTTATGTACTTGCCTTCCTGTCCGGCGAAAGGAGAATTGTTGACCATGAAATTCATTGTAATTGTGGGTTCGTCGATGTCAACAAAAGGAAGCGCCTCAGGCCTTAAAGGACTCGCAATGGTTGCGCCTATGTTAACGTCCTCAAAACCTGCAATGCACGCAATATCGCCTGCAAAGACCTCTTCGGCCTCAGTTCTTTTAAGGTTATCGAAGGTATAAAGCTTTGAGATCTTGCCGTTTTCCTGCTTGTTATCTTTTTCAATCAGAACGACGTTGTCGCCAACTCTCAGCGAGCCGCTGCTTACAAGGCCGATGCCGATTCTTCCGAGATAATCGTTATAGTCAATTGCGCTGATGAGCATGCGGAACGGTTCTTCAGGTGTTACCCTTGGAGCCGGCACCTTGTTTATTATAAGGTCAAACAGGGGGAGAAGGTCTGTCGACTCATCCTCGAGCCTTAGTTTTGCAATTCCCTGTTTTGCAATCGCATAGACGAATGGAAAATCCAGCTGCTCGTCGCTGGCGCCAAGTGAAAGGAATAGTTCAAAGACTTCATCAAGGACTTCATCGGCACGTGCGTCTTTCCTGTCGATTTTGTTGATTACAACAATGGGTTTCAGTCCCAGGTCGAGTGATTTTTTAAGTACGAATTTTGTCTGCGGAAGAGGTCCTTCTGCCGCATCGACCAGAAGCAGCACACCGTCAACCATCTTAAGAGTTCTTTCGACCTCGCCGCCAAAGTCGGCGTGGCCCGGAGTATCAACGATGTTTATCTTAATCCCATTGTATCTGATGCTTGTATTTTTGGCAAGTATGGTAATGCCGCGCTCTTTTTCAAGCGGGTTGGAATCCATTACGCGCTTTTCAACATTCTGATTTGCCCTGAAAACTCCCGTTTGCCTGAGCATATAATCGACCAGCGTGGTCTTTCCATGATCAACGTGTGCAACTATAGCAATATTTCTAATACTATCTTTAATATCCTTCACAATTTTCCTTTAATTACTTTACAAAATTAACTATGCCGGATGGATAAAATGTCTCCATCCTTAACTATATAATCTTTCCCTTCGAGCCTCCATACGCCGGCTTCCTTACATTTCTGAAAAGAACCGTAGTGCATGAAATCATCGTAGTGGACAACTTCGGCTCTGATAAATTTATTATAAAAATCCGTATGAATAACACCGGCTGCTTCCTGTGCAGTTGTATTCTTCTTTATCGTCCATGCGCGGCATTCGTCCTCACCCACCGTAAGAAACGACTGAAGCCCCAGTACCTGGTAAGAAGTCTTCAGTATCTTGTTTAGAGCCGATTCCGAGATACCGAATTCCTGCATAAAGGCTTCCGCTTCCTCATCACTCATCTGCGAAAGCTCATATTCAAATTTAGCGAAGAAAGGAATTACAGTCAGTGTATATTTGTCGAATGCCTTTTCGATTTCAGAGACAACGCTTTCAACCTTGTCAATTGAATCCTCGTCAAAATTTACTGCTACAACCAGGGGCTTTAAAGTCAAGAACTGATATGCAGCCAAAAGCTTTTTTTCCGTTTCATCAAAAGCCAGAAGCCTCAAAGGAAGTTCCTTCTCTATATGTTCAAGACATTTTTCAATTAAAGGAAGTTCCCTTTTTGCCTGTTCATTCTTCGATTTCTGAAGTTCCTTTGTCAGCCTTTCCTTTCGTGTTTCAAGCAGCGCCATATCGGCCAGTAAAAACTCCGTCTCCAGGAACTCTAAGTCGCGTAAAGGGTTAACGCTTCCTTCAGGGTGAGGAACGGCATCGTTGTTAAACTGCCTTACCACATAAAAAAGTGAGTCATTGTTCTTTACGTTGTTCAGAAATTCTGATGTAATCTTTACCTTTCCGTCCTCGGATACCCTTAAGCCCGGGATGTCATATACCTCAATTGTAGCATATACTTTCTTTGGAGGGTTGAAAACCGCGGCCGACTTGTCCAGCCTTTCGTCCGGCACCTTCACCACGGCAAGATTTGCCTTATCAGCCTGGGTGCCTGCTTCGGATTGCTGTGTTTTTGTTAAAGTGTTAAATAGTGTTGTTTTTCCGGAGTATTGTAAGCCAACTAAGCCTATTTGCATTTATATTCCTTATTTAATGCCCGCTTTTTATTCAATTAAAAACCGTCCCGGGAAACCGGACGGCATCAGCCTTAAGAATTTATCATATAAATATACGATTTTTACGGTTAAATGCATACCGGAAAGCAAAGGGATGGGATAATCCGGGGAATAAAGCTCAAGAAACTATCTGCGTATTGAGCGCAATTTCCTCGAGTACTGAGGTGACTTTGAGGCATTCCTGAAGCATGCCGTCAAAAACAACGGCCTGCCCTTTTACGTGCACTTCAAATGCAAAATCGCGTGCGGTTTCAAATGAGCATTTAACCGCCTTAACGAGCTGGGCTATAACCTCATCGAATGTATGCCAGTCGTCATTAAAAAGGATAACCTTAAAAGGGAGGCCAACGAGCGTTTCCTCTTCCTGTTCTGGTTTATACTGGCCGTATGTAGGATCTTCTGCCATTTTCGAATGATTCTGAGTTATTTATAAGGAAATCAGCGATCTGATATTTTTGCGTTTAAAAATTACAAAAAAGGCGGTCATAAAGAAAGGAAATTTTATTGAGGCAAGATACCTTGAAAACTTTGCTTCCATATAGGACTTTCTATCAAATTGTTTCAGTTATTAGAAGTACTAAAAAGCCTGCCCAAATAAAGAAAATAGCAGATTGAAAACTGTATTTTGCCAGATATCTTTTTCCAAATGCATCATCCAAAAAGTATTTTTTGGTTCCCGGTTAAATGCCTTCTTAAAGGGGCACCTTAGAATCCTATAAAGCAATAAACTAATAATGGGCAGCTTCCAAATATTTACGGGGGTGTTTTTGAAAGTATCAAATTGCGGCAGTATATAAGCCAGCGCAAGCATTATCAGGCTTATTATGAATATAACCCGGAATGCTTTCGGGTTGATAAACAGGTCACGTTTATACATAAATATAGCCAGCCCAAACATTCCTATAAGTATAATTATGAAACCTAAGGGCATATTTTACTCTTTATTATTGAAGTTCCGTTCTCAAGATATGGCAGTAGACAATGGATCACTAAACAACTCTCCTGAGTATCTGCCTTATGCTCCCCATGTGATCCTAAGTTTAGTAAACAATTTATAACCTCTGAAAATTTGGAATTGAAAGGCTAAAGAAATAGCCGTTAATTGCTGTAAATAATATGAAAAACCCAAGGATTATCAATGGGATTTTCTCCTGCGTTATCCTTCCCGGCTCAGCTATTCTAAGCCAAATAAGACCAAGTAAGTATCCTACCGGGGTTGCATAAGCTGCGCCATACCATAAATTAAAGAATATCATTTTGTATGGCTTGAGTAAAAATCCCATTATCATGCCTGATATTTCAGACAGAATAATTGCAGCAATAACCTGCCACAGTACTTTTAATAACCTGCGCAGTTCTTCAATTTCTCTTTACCAATCTATTGCCAGCTCATTGATGAGGCTTAATCAAATACTTCGGATTATCTGGATTAGAAAAGTCCAGCTCAATATCATAATTGCCCTCCTTCACTTTAATATTTTGTCCATTTTCTATTAAAACATCACCATCAATGTCCGCACCTAAATTAATGGTCCAGTCATTATTAAATCTGAATTTTATTTCCCCATCGGTTAAATGAAGATTTTGAAAGGTCCAAATATATTTATTAGACGGATGGATTTTGAGTGGAATATCTGTTCCATTCCATCCATTGGGTATTGAACTACCGGTGACACCCCATGCTGCATTAATCCTTCCTGCATTATATTGGACCCCATCCTGGAAAAGCACTAAAGTGTCATAAGTGTTAGATTGGGATTTTCTAAATTCAATAAACGCATCGATCTCGTCTATATAAAACCTGCTTTCAGATTGTGGAAGTAATACTGCTGATGATTGCCTGGATGGAGTTGCTATCAATTTCCCATTTTTGTAGTTAATGTAAATGGTAAAATTAGAATTTATGCTGTAAGCTCCTTCATATCCGACAAACTGGCTGGCGGATATTTCTACTTGTTTTGGAAGATGATAAGGTTTTCCAAAAACAATAGCGAGTATTTTATTTTTTATTGCCGCCACATCTGAATATTCACTATTACAGAGTAGAACAATACAGATATCGTTTTCAACATTTCTGATCAAATAGCTTCGAAAGCCCGATGCACCGCCACTGTGGCTGATTATTCTGTATCCATAAGTACTGTCAATAAACCATCCATAACCATAATTCTTTTTAAATGGAGTATACGCTTTTTCCGCAATATTCTTACTAATAATTTTATTAGTCTGCATCCCGCGGTGAAACTTTATAAATCATCAACTGTTGAATACATTCCACCAGCAGAGAACAGTTCTTCCTCGTCATAAAGCGGAGCTTCCTTATAGGTATCATTGTAGATATATTGATAACCCGTGCTTTTGTTGATATCTTTGAGGTTTTTATAATTGAATCCGCTTTGTTTCATTTTCAATGGTTCAAATATGAATTTTTCAACCGCTTCTTTATAACTTAAACCTGTCACTTTTTGAATGATGAAACCCAATAAATAATATCCGGTATTGCAGTAGTTCCAATCGTTACCGGGTAAGAAATCCAGTGGTTTTTTTCTCAAGTAATTGATCATTGATGTTTCATTATCAACTGGCATGCTGAAATCATTATTGTAAGCATAAATTCCTGATGTATGGGTTAAAAGATGTTCTATCGTTATACTATCTCCTTTAGGAAAGTCCGGATAGAATTTTGAAAGATTATCGCTCAATGAAAGTTTGTTTTCCTCAACAAGTTTCAGAATCAGGGTTGCAGTAATTGATTTTGTAATTGAATAGCACAGGAACTTTGTATTAGATGTGTTTATAATGTTGTCTTTTTTTCTACTAAATCCATAACCCTTCGTTAAAAGAATTTTTCCACCTTTCGCAATCAGTGCGGTTCCATTAAAAAGATTTACCTTTTCGTATGCTGATAATAATTCATTTAATTTATAATTCAGGCTATCCTGTGGAATAGCATGCAGTGAAAGAGTCCAAAGTAAAGTGATTAAAAATATTTTTTTCATTTTATCTTTATTTTCGTGAAAATCTAATGCTTATGTTGTTAAGCTGAAGTCCAGAAACAAACGGCTATTGTTTTGCGGAAAGTGCCACAATAATATTCAGTGACTCCATAAAATCAATTTTAAGATGTTTAAGACAAAGAATATAAATATTGTTCCAATTACGTATCGCAATGTGGTAGTTTTCCCTCTATTTTTATAGTCAAAGAAGCCAGAGTATTAAGAAAAGCAGAATGCAATCTCCATATAAGACGGATTAATGAATAGGCACAATCCTTTCCGGGTCAGAACTTTTCTTAAGAAATCTACTTCCTATTTTTAATCTATACTTACAAAAGGAGTCTTTACAGTATCTGTTATCAGTTTCACGTTTTGGAAGTCTTGGATGTATTGTTCTTTATAGAGCTTTTTATAAAGCTTAACATTTAACTCCTCAGGTATTAATAATACTCTCACAGAATAGCTTGAACTGTTTAAGTGAAAATATTTCCTCATATCACCCACATACCGAATAATAACAAATGTAGAACTGTCTTTTATAAACTTATGTAAAACAGGCATTTCATGGCCAAGATATGGTGCTTCTATTTCTTTCAAATCTGTACTTCTTCGCAATATTCCATTTTGCTTAACTTCAAGAATACAATCATGAATTGAACGTCCGATTGCCGTTGTATCGAAACTCCTTCTAAATTTCCCTATAAAAACAGCTCCTAAGGTGTCCCGTTTTGTATTCTTTAATTCAACAGCAAACATGCAACTTTTAATATACTTCGTATCTATACTTTTTGCCCTAAGTCCTGCTAATAGTCCATTATTATTAACGTATTCAGCATTTCTACTACAACCAGCAAATAATAAAATAAGCAATAGGCAGATAAATCAAATCCAAATCATTGATCCCTCATTATTGATTCCAGTTTTTTCCCTTCCTGGAAAACTGTACATATCAAAACTCCGTCCATGCTTATTAAATAAAGAATAATTTAGTGCAATTTGCCTTCAGAAACCCGGGATTCTTTTGGCAATGTTAATTTCATCCCAGTCAAGTTTGACTTTGGAAATAAGTCCATGGCGGCCTACAATCCAGCCCTCGTTCTCGTTATAGAAACTCATTGCAACTGGCAGGTTGTATAAACCGGGGAATTTAATTTTGGCCCAGTGAATAAGATCATTTGAGGCGCATAATATTCCATTTACACTGAGAAGCAGCACTTTGTATCCTGAGATTGTGACGATGTCTGAAAACTCCTTTCCCTCTCGTGTTTGGATTTGAGCTTCCTTCCAGTTTCTGGCGTTATTGCTGATCTGATAGAATATCCCGCCTGCAATTGCATAACCGAAGCCGCTTTTGTTTATCCTGAAATCTGTAAAGCCGTGCGGGTTAAGGCTTGGAAGATCATTTGCGCCGTGAAGAGGAACAAAAACCAGTTTATCAAACCATGCCGTCTGCCAGGTTAGTCCCTGATCAGAGGAGTTCAATAAATATAAGCAGTCTGAAAATCTGCCTTCCTTTGGATGCCAAAGTATACTGATACGGTTTTCATCTATTATGCAGACGTCTTTAAGCATAATTGAGTAATTAAGGCCAAAGCTGTTTATTTTCACCCAGTCCTTACCGCCGTTAAGCGTCTTAAAAAGCGAGCTGTCGGCAACCACATAACCCAAATCCTCATTCAGGAATTTTACCTTTAAGATGTTCTCTTTTGTCTTTAGATCCACCTTCTTAAACTCCCCTTCGTTCCCTTCCCTGAAGAAAAGTGTGCCGTTATCCCCTGCTATCCAGTAATTTTTATCTTTCGTACAAATCACCTCATTTAACTGAACATCAGTACTTTGAGGGTTTATTTTTCCAGTTTTCGCCGTCATCTGTTTCAATTATAAGGCCGCTTTTCCCAACTGCAACGGCATTCAGTTTGTCAAGTGCACTTACAGAAATTAAATCCTCATCTATGAATCCGTTAGTCATCTCCCATCTTCTGCCTCCATCTGCCGTCCGGTAAATGGTTGCCTCGTCAGCTATAAGGCCAACCTTGCTGTTCAGAAAACATATTCTGCTAAACGTACGGCTACGGGGAAGCCTGCTTAAAAACCAGTTCCTCCCGCCATCATCTGTTCTTAAAATAAATGCCGGATAGCCCTTTTCCGTTGGACTTTTGAAAAGGATTGAAAGAGAGTTGTCTTTTGCAAATGAATAGCCCGACATGTGACAGTCCCGCAGAGAATCCTTAAGCAGCGGGGAATTTATTTCTTCCCAGCTATTGCCGCCGTCACCGGACCTGAATATTAATATATGCCCGAAGTAAGCATAGTCTTTATTACTGTCACACAGTAGCAATTCATTTTTCTCATCCTGGAAGTGAATACTAAAAGGCCTGACAGACTTTGGGATTCCTGAAGAATTTACATCTATCCAGTTCTTTCCGCCGTCAATTGTGCGGGAAATAACCGTACTGTCCAGCCCTGCATTATTACTGAAATGGAAGATATTCCACCCTTTCTGAAGGGTGACAAAACTGGGATCGCCAGGTGATTTACTGGTTGCATCATTATTATAGGAATCCACATCAAAATTGCTGGACCTGCTCCCGCTCTGGTAAGACCAGCTTTTTCCCCCGTCATTTGTCCGGCCAAAAGTCCAGCTGTCAGTGCTTTCCCAGTCGAGTCTGTAGCTATTCGTATAGTAAAACCACCCATGGTATTGGTCAGAAAAGAACAAATTATCGATTTTGGCAAAAACAGGATCACTGTTTCTTAATGGATCATCAAAGTCCATGGGGAACCACTGCCACGTTTCTCCTCCATCACGTGTACTGAAAAGACCAAAGCGGCCAGTTCCTTTAGGGTATGGTGTGCCTCCCGCGTGCATAATGCCGGGCGTACGATTCAGATAAGCGGCAATCCAGCCGTTATTCCTGTCAAGGAAGAATATTCTATTTAGTCTGATGTCAGGAACGCTGTCCGGGTCAGCAAGCCTGCGCCCTTGTGAATCCATGAGTAAATTTTTATTCCAGCTTCTCCCCTGGTCCGTACTTTTAAGGAGATCCCCTCCAGAAATAATCCAGGCCGTGGATTCATCGCTAAAAATCATTTCCTCTGGCCGGGGAATTACCGGTCCGGGGCTTGAAATCTTTAAGCTCTTTCGGGCAATCCTGTTGTTCATGATATCTTCGTACCTGGAATCCGTGATAAAGCCGTCAAAAAAGAATAAAGCATACCTGAAGCTGGTTTTTTTATCGGGATCTACAATGAATGCAAGGGGCTGCTGCTCTTCAGGGGCGGTAAAATGATATTTATATACCCGGCTGCTGCCGTTCATAGATTTTTCTATGGATAAGTTTGAATTACAGAGGTCTGTTTTCCCATCCCGGCCGTACATGAGGATCTGAAGGCTTCCGGGTGTAATTTCCTCCCCGGGACTTAGGGGGCTGGAAAGGCTGAAGGAAATCTCTATTTTGCCGTTATTCTTTACAAAATAAGAGCTATCGATTTTAATTTCCGTGGCCTGCGGGTATGGGTTTATGCTGGAAAGAGACTCCTCGGGTTTACCAAAGTGCATCGGCCCGGCCTCAATGCATTGGCCGCATGAAAAAATGAGAACCACCAGTAAAATTATAAGGTTCATTTAGTTCCGGCAATGGAGTTGTGGAAATTAGACTCTTTAGTGTGGGAAAAATAGAATATTCCGCTAAACTTAACAAGTAATTTCTGAATAATTCAAAGGAGATGGAAAAGTTTTGATCTTAATATTTTAAATTTTAACTTTTGGTGGTCCGTGTGTGTGAATTCCGGCTGGTTTGAAATTAGGCTATTTCCTTTTTACCTTAAATATATAGGACATTATTTCAATTTAGCATTTTCTTTTAAGAGGAAGAGATATGAATCGATTCAAAATTTATTACTTATTGTTCATTTTGCTTGCTCTGTTTTCGCTGGAATGCAGTACCGTTCCGCTGACAGGAAGAAAGCAGCTGGACCTGGTTCCGGCTTCGCAAATGCTGACGATGAGCTTTCAGCAGTACCAGGATTTTCTTAAACAAAATAAATTGAGCACCGACGCCACACAGACGGCAATGGTAAAACGCGTCGGACAAAAAATTCAGCATGCAGTAGAAAAATATTTTGCCGATAACAACCTCTCCGACCAGTTAAAAGGCTACCAATGGGAGTTTAATCTTGTTGACAGCAAGGAAGTCAACGCCTGGTGCATGCCGGGAGGAAAAGTGGTTGTTTATACGGGTATTCTCCCTCTTACACAGGATGAGTCGGGTCTGGCAGTCGTTCTGGGACACGAAATTTCGCATGCCGTAGCAAAACATGGCGACGAAAGGATGAGCCAGGGACTGCTTACGCAGCTGGGAGGAATTGCACTGCAGACGGCTCTGCAGACAAAGCCTCAGCAGACGCAGCAGATATTTATGGCAGCCTTCGGCCTTGGGGCACAGGTTGGCGTGCTGCTTCCCTTCAGCCGTACCCAGGAAAGTGAGGCGGACCACCTTGGACTGATTTTCATGTCAATGGCCGGCTACGATCCCAACAGGGCGCTTGATTTCTGGCAGAGAATGGCTGCACAAAGCAAGGGTGCACCTCCGGAATTCCTGAGTGATCACCCCTCGGACCAGACGAGAATAAATAAAATTAAAGATGAAATCCCAGAAGCAATGAAGTACTACAACAGAAGCTAAGGTCTTTCTATTTCAAACAAAAGGCTGCCTCTCTGACGCACTGGCAGCCTTTTTTGCATCCACTATTTATCTCACCGGCAAAACTATATCAACTTCAGGTATTTTGCCTTAAAGAGTAGGTCCTCTGCCATCCTGATTGTCGCACGGTCAACCATCCGGCCTTCAAGCGAGACTGCGCCTAGACCATTCTCCTGAGCCTCCGCGTGGGCTTCAACTATTTTCCGGGCCCTTTCAACGTCCTCTTCCGAAGGTGAAAAAACCTCGTTAATTGTATCGATCTGTGAGGGGTGGATTGCCCACTTGCCGTCACATCCCAGGGCCGCTGAGAGCCCGGCTGATTTCATTAAGCCTTCGGGATCGCTGAAGTTGCCGTAAGGGGCATCAATAACCGCGAGGCCGCTGGCTTTTCCCGCCATCACCAGGCGGCTTAAGGCATAATGCCACCTGTGCCCGGGATAGATTTCTTCTTCCTTTTCACCATGACCCGAGATTGACTTCAAGCGGGCCCCTATGGAGGCCGAATAATCGGCTATTCCAAAAACAAGTGATACTGCTCTGGCGCTCGAGTGGGCAATTTCACTCACCTTTTCCATACCCGGGGCTGTCTCAATGCTGAGCTCTATACCAATTTTATTTTTAAGCCCCTTATTCATTTCAATACCGTCGAGAAGCAAGCTGACAAAATGGCTGTCTTTTGCGTCATTTACCTTCGGGATTACAATTGAATCAATCATGCTGCCTGCCTCTTCCGTAATTTCAATTACGTCATTGTACGCAAAAGGCGTGTCAGTCCCGTTTATCCTTACAGAAAGTGTTTTATTTTCCCAGTCTATCTCCTTAAGTGAAGTTATAACCCTTTTTCTGGCCTCTTCCTTTGATTCCACTGGTACGCTGTCTTCCAGGTCAAGCATTATTACATCGGCATTAGACTTGCTTGCCTTAAGGTGCATCTTCTCAATGTGACCGGGAACCGAAAGAACAGACCTCCTGGGTTTTGGTGAATTTTCCCTGTTGATCAATTTTATATCCATAATAAGTTGGTGTAATTTAATTTTTTCTTTTATCTTCGCGTATCCGGATGAGCGCTTTCATTACTTCAGACAGGCTCCCCTGCCATTTTGCATCTCCGAACGAATCGTGCAGTTGCCTGTAAAGTAAATAAAGCTGGTTGTATGTCAGGCTGTTATCAGCTATCGGGGCGTACGATCTCTCTATTCCGGTCAGTTTTTTTTGCGCTTCACTAATGTCCCTGAATCCCCCTCTTTCTTTACCGGCAGCAACCGCGCCCAGTATTGCCGCGCCAAGGGCGCCCGTCTGCTCGCTTTTTGCCAGGTGAATTGTTTTCCCGGTTACGTCCGCATAAATTTGCATAAGCAGCGGGTTATTTATCGCCAGGCCCCCGCAGGCAATGATCTCCTGGAACTCCAGTCCGTTTTCCTTTAATCTGTTGATAATTATTTGTGCCCCGAATGCGGTAGCCTCAATAAGGGCGCGGTAGACTTCGTGGGCACGGCTATAAAGGCTCTGCCCTATAAGCAGCCCGCCCAGCATAGGGTCCATCAGGACCGAACGGTTGCCGTTATTCCAGTCCAGCGCCAGCAGTCCCGTCTCCCCGGGCTGCAGTTGCGAGGCCTCGGCAGTCAGGTTATTAAATTTATCCTGTATGCTTTTTCCATAACTCAAAGGAGTCAGCTCTTTAACGAACCAGAGCAAGATGTCACCTACAGCCGCCTGTCCTGCTTCAATTCCATAATAGCCCGGCACAATGGAGTCGGGCACCACGCCGCTAATTCCGGGCAGGTAATTTACTTCTTTGTCTCCCGGCCAGATCATCATGTCGCAGGTGCTGGTTCCAATGATTTTAACCAGCCTTCCGGGTTCAATCCCGGCACCAATTGCCCCTGCGTGGGCATCAACTGAGCCTACGGATACCACGACATCCTTCGGAAGCCCCAGCCTCAAGGCCCAGTGTTCCGACAGGAAGCCTGCAGGCTCTACAGACATATACGCCTTCTCATAAAGCCTCTGGCGCAGCAATGCAAGATCCGGATGAATCAAATCCAGAAATTTCTCATCCGGAAGCCCTCCCCACTGCCTGTTATATATTGCCTTGTGGCCCGCAGCAGAAATGCAGCGTTTTACTTTTCTAACATCATTTACACCCGTTAAAACCGCCGGCAGGTAGTCTGCTATTTCAATAAAGCTGAATGCATGCCTGAAGACTTCCGGATCTACATTTAAGCAGTGCAGTATCTTGCTCCAGAACCATTCGGCCGAATAAGCTCCCCCGGTTTTCTGCAGGTATTCTGGCCTGTACTCCTTTGCCAGAGCCGTTATTTTTTCCGATTCCTCGGTACTTGAATGATCCTTCCAGAGCCAGACCATGGCGTTAAGGTTATTCTTGAACTCCGGCAGCAGGCAAAGAGGAGTCATTGCCTCAGAAACCGGCATTATGCTGCTTGAGGTGGCATCAACGCCTATGCTGACAACCTCACTGGGATTAAAGCCGCCTTTGCCCGAGGCAATTTCCAGCGACTGCTTTATGACGTGCTCCAAGCCATCAACATAATCCTGCGGCATCTGTCTTGCAATTAATGGGTCCATGGTGCTTGTTAAAACCCCGTCATTGCCTGAAGGGTACTTAAAAACGCTAGAAGCTACTTCGTTTCCGCCGGAAAGATCCACAATAAGTGCCCGGCAGGAATTGGTGCCGAAATCCAGTCCCAACGAATACTTTTTCATTTTAACCACCTTGAGAAAACTCAGCGATCAAGTTTAATCATGGCTTTTATCACGCCGTCTTTATAGCCTGCTACGGTTTCAAAAGCCTTCTGTGCTTCTTCCAGATTGAAAACGTGCGTAATCATCATTTCTGCCGCCCGGGGATTCTCCCCGGCAATCCTTATGGCATCGGGAATCGAATTATTCTGTCTTCTTACGTTCTGAATTGTAATTTCCTTGCGCCTTAGCTTACTTACGTCGAAGTGTATTATGTCAGTCTCGGGAATGCCTACAATCATGAGCTTTGCTCCAGGCTTAAGCAGGTCGAGCGCCTGATCAAGCGCTTCCTGCTTTCCGCAGCATTCAAAAACCAGGTCCATCTGAAGCGGTTCAACCCGGCCGACTTCTTTTATTATGTCCTTTTCATCAGGGTTGCCTGTCCAGTAGGCCCCCAGGCTGCGGGCAGCCTCCAGACGGTAATTTAGCTTGTCTGTAACAAATATTTTTCTTTCAGGACTCTTTCCAAGCGCAAGCAGTACGCTCAGGCCAATTGGACCTGAACCAAGTATGGCAACGTTCTTATATTTCTCACTTCCTGCAAGCTTAACTGCATAAGCGCCGATCGACAGCGGTTCAACGAGGGCTCCTGTAAGAAGCGGCATGTCACCATGAAGTAAAAAACAGTTTTCTTCAGGCATGATGACGTACTCGGAAAGGCAGCCATCGTACTGGCCGGGAGCGCCCATGAAGCGCAGACTGCGGCATGTATGGCGCCTGCCGGAAAGGCACTGGTCGCACTTACCGCAGGAGATTGCGGGCTCCACGGCAACCCTGTCGCCGGGTTTCAGGTTTTTCACTTCAGGGCCCGTCTTTTCTACAACAGCCGAGCACTCATGCCCAATGCTGAATGGAAAAGTAATTACCTGGTCGCCAATCCTCCCTTCGTTAAAGTAATGTATGTCGGAGCCGCAGACGCCCACAGAGGCAGGCCTGAGGAGCACATCTTTACCGTGCAGAATTTCGGGCTTTGGAACTTCCCTTAGTTCAAGCTTTTTTGTTCCTGTAAGTAAAACCGATTTCACAGTGATCCCTTTCTTTTTTTAAGAGAATCATTCATGAACCAAAATAATAAAAATCGTGCTTTTAAGCCAAAAGAAAAGCCTGTGCCCCATGTGGCATCTCTGTTTTGTTTTTGGATTAAGTCTCCTAAAAGGGGATCTCCAGACCCTGCAGGGGGGAAAACGCCCCCCGGTAATGTCCGATTCCGTACAAAACTGTCCTCTTGCGCACACTCAAGAGCCGGATGCCCCATGGAATTCTGCCATTATTTTCTTATTATGGGAGGTTTTGTATCTGGTATATTAATTGCGGAGAATTTAATTATTCAAAATTAAACCGGTTGGAAATGCTGAAGCACTACCTGATTATTGCCTCAAGAAATCTTAAAAAAAGATGGTCATACTCATTCATAAGCGTACTGGGCCTTTCAATGGCGCTTACCGCATTTACTTTCATTATGCTATGGGTGGAAAATGAAAAGAGCTATGATGCATTCAATGAAAAAGCGGACAGGATCTACAGGATACACAGTTATATAAAGCAGGATCCGGCGGACATGGAGATGGTAATGACGGCTCCTGCCGCGGCCGGGGCATTAAAAAACCTCCCCGGTGTGGAAAACGCCGTGAGGCTGAACGGGCCGGGGAAAAATGTTGTAGTTAAGTACGGGAACAATCTTTTCAATGAGAATGATTTTTACAGTGCAGACGCCTCAGTATTTCAGGTTTTCACTTTACCCCTTGTAAACGGAAACCCCAATGAGGCTTTAATAAATCCTTACTCAATTGTCTTATCCGAATCGATGGCGGCTAAATATTTCGAAAACCAGAACCCCATGGGCAAGGTATTGAACATAAAACTTTACGGAGCGGAGAACAACTATACCGTTACAGGTGTAATGAAAGACATGCCCGGGAATTCACATTTCCACGCAAACTTCCTCGCCTCATTTTCAACTATTGAAGCCCAAAACCCCGGCTACAGCTCTGAATGGGGGTCCGTTCAGGTATATACTTACGTGCTTTTATCACCCAATGCACGGGTAAACGACTTTTATGCGAGGTTATCCAAGCTTATAAAGGAATCTGTGCCAAAATCAAACGGCTCATGGACACTTAAGGCCATAAGGCTTAAGGATATTCACCTGAAGTCGCATTACATCTTTGATATCGATCCGAACGGGAGCATAACAAGTATTTATATTTTCACATCTGTAGGATTCCTGCTGCTTTTTGTGGCACTGATCAACTTTATTTCTCTTTCAAATGCGAGGTATACGGAAAGAACCGGAGAAATAGGAATCAGAAAGACACTTGGAGCCGGAGGGAAAGATATTGTTTTACAGTTTATGTTTGAAAATACAATACTGCTTTTAACTGCACTGCTGATGTCTATTGTTATGGTGGGAGTATTGCAGCCATCTTTTAACATTCTTACCGGGAAACTTATCGCCTTAAGCTTCAGCAACCTTTTTCCGGCAATGCTGACAGGGTTACTGTGTTCGCTTTTTTCAATAGCTTATCCGGCATTTTTCCTATCATCATTTCAGCCAGCTCAGATTTTCGGGAAGGCAAAACTGCCGGGTAAAGGCGGGAACGGAATCAGAAAAGGCCTTATGGTTCTACAGTTTACAATTACCATTGCGCTTATTATATGCACACTAATAGTAAACGAGCAGTTTCGTTTTATTCAAAACAAGGATCTGGGAATCAATATTGAAAAAACTATCATTATTCCCTTAAGGCACGATTACCTGACGAAAAAATTCACTCTTTTAAGGGACGAACTCTTAAAGATTAAGGGAGTCAGGGATGTGACAGCTTCCTCGGTTAACCCTGTAAACATGAACTTTATGTCAACGCTTGACCTTCAGGATAAATCCGTTCTGGATATAAAGTTCATGGGTATAGATTATAACTTTATCGGGACAATGGGGTTAAACATTATTTCAGGGCGTGATTTCTCGGAAAAATACTCCTCGGATTCAGTGAATGCTATTATTGTAAACGAAACGGCTGCCAGGAAACTAAAAGCCATGCATTTGTTCGATAAGGAATTCGGTTCATACTTCGATGATCCTTATGCCCGGAGAGGGCTGCGGATAATAGGTGTTGTAAATGATTTCAATTTCAGGCCGCTTTACTATCCCGTTGAACCTCTTGTATTATACATTACCAGGAATTTCAGGAATAATGTGGAGATAAAGCTTGCCCCGGAAGACGTTCAGGGAACCATCAGCCGTCTTAAGGAGAAATGGGCGCAGTTGGTTCCAGGCTACCCTTTTGACTTCATGTTTCCGCATGACGTCTTGGAAAAGCAGTACGAGGCCGATAACAGGATGAAAAACATTTTTGACCTGTTTTCGCTTCTTTCGGTACTCATTGCCTGTATGGGACTTTTTGCGCTTGCTTCATTCGGAGCCGAAAAAAGGACCAAAGAGGTCGGAATCCGGAAAGTCCTGGGCTCTTCGGTTTTTCAGATAATTGTGCTGCTTTCGGGTGATTTCATGAAGCTGATAGCCATTTCCAGCCTTCTGGCAATACCTCCGGCCTACTATTTTATGCAGGACTGGCTTGAGCAGTTCTCCTTCAGGATTCGCTTTCCATTCTGGCTAATACCCTTTTCCATACTGTCAGTCTTCGCATTAACATTTCTCATTGTAGGCTTCCAGGCACTAAAGGCAGCTACAGCCAATCCGGCACGTAACCTGAAATATGAATAAGCATTCTGTCTGTATAAAAATGATAATTGAGGTACACTTTTACAAAAAAACCGTCTTTTTGGTGAAAAAGACGGTTTATCGCGAATATTATGTTAAAGCAGAAATCTTTTCTTTAGCCTAAATAGACCATAAGATTTTTGCTGCGGGAAGCATG
This sequence comes from Ignavibacteria bacterium, assembly GCA_025612245.1. Taxonomy (GTDB): domain Bacteria; phylum Bacteroidota; class Ignavibacteria; order Ignavibacteriales; family SURF-24; genus JAAXKN01. The sequence goes on along the minus strand of JAAXKQ010000001.1, from coordinate 48,119 downwards.
TCTCAGTCTGCGAAGTGCTTTTTCCTTGATCTGGCGAACTCTTTCCCTGGTCAGGTTCAGCTTTTCGCCCAGCTCTTCGAGAGTAAGTGAGTTTTCAGTATCAAGACCGAAGTAATACCTGATTACTATAGCCTCTCTTTCAGTCAGCGTGGAAAGTGCACTTTCAATTTCGCTTTTCAGTGACTCGCTCATTAAACTGGTATCCGGTGCAGCCTCCTGTTCGTTAGGTATAACATCAAGGAGATTGTTGCTGTTATCTTCTCCCTGTGAAAAAGGAGCATCCATAGAAACGTGACGCCCGGCTATTTCCAAAGCATAGGTAACTTCACTTACATCCATATCCAGTTCTTTTGCCAATTCATCTGCACTGGGCTGTCTTTCATATTCCTGCTCCAGTGAATTATATGCTTTACCAATTTTATTAAGAACGCCCACCCTGTTAAGCGGCAAGCGCACTATACGCGAATGCTCGCCAATTGCCTGAAGGATTGACTGCCTGATCCACCATACTGCATAAGAAATAAACTTAAAACCTTTCGTCTCATCAAACCTCTTTGCGGCTTTGATTAGACCCAGATTGCCTTCGTTAATTAAATCTCCCAAAGACAAACCCTGGTTCTGATACTGTTTTGCCACACTGACAACAAACCTGAGGTTGGCTTTTGTTAAAGTCTCAAGAGCGACCTGATCTCCATTCCTGATCCTTCGGGCTAACTCAATTTCCTGATCCGCGGTTAAAAGTTCTACTTTCCCAATTTCCTGTAAATACTTATCGAGAGACTGACTTTCCCTGTTAGTAAATTGCTTTGTTATCTTCAATAGACCTTAACTCCTGATATTATTTCCATTCTAAATACAATAAATCTTCATAATCCAAAATATCAAATTCACTAAATAACACTTTTTCCGGCAAAAATCAACCTTTTCAGCCATAAAACAACTCATTTACGGCTTTGTTCCCGGTTTTCAGAGATTTATTCGATATTAATAATACAATTTTGGACTCTAATTAGTTTCATTTTGCAATGACAAAAAAGTACATCCTTGAGATTGACAATGGATTTTACCATTTTGCTGCCTGATATAAGAACAAATTCATTTTCCGGAATTATAGTTCCGGAACTTTATTTCCGGAATTTTTGTAAGGACACTGAATTTATATTTGCATAATTATTCTTTGAAATCAAGGTTTTAATATTTATCTCACCTTATCTATGTTATGATCGTAAGTAAAATGAAAAAGTTAAGCTATCTTTTCTTACTCCTATCCCTTGTTGCCGGATGCAGCACAGTTACTAGGGTCTTTAAGGGCTTAAGCCCGAGGGACCAGTATGAACAAAAAATAAAGCAGGCAGGACTCCTTGAAACCGCAATGGGCCGCGCCTGGGTTGAAGCCGGCGCCAGGGCTCTGAAGGATTCACTTGTAATTTTACTCCCTTACAAGGAAGAAGGCTACTTTTTTTCAGACAGGGCCCAGGCCGCAAGCTACCGCTTTAAGGCCAAAAGAGGCGAAAAACTCGTTGTCAGCGTGGAAAAAGACACTCTTGCAAGGTTTTCCATCTTTGCCGAGCTCTTCAGCATTGACGGGGGCAGGACGGAACGGGTGGATTTTGCCGATGAGGGAAACTTCATACATTTTGAGCATTCAATTGAAAAGGACCAAACCTTCTTACTCAGGCTTCAGCCCGAACTCCTAAAAGGCGGGTACTACAGGCTTGTTGTTACCACTGCTCCTTCGCTCCACTTCCCGGTCAAAGGGAAAAACGCCAGCGCCATTGGAAGCGTTTTCGGCGACGGAAGAGACGGCGGAAAACGAAGACACGAAGGAGTAGATATTTTTGCACGCCGGGATACACCCGTCCTTTCTGCCTCCAGCGGGCTCGTCATAAGAACAGGAGAAGACCGCCTGGGTGGAAAAATTGTACTCATCAGCAACCTTAAGGACCTGAGCTTTTACTATGCACACCTGGATTCACAGCTTGTAAACGTAGGAACATACGTAAAAGAAGGTGACGTAATTGGACTGGTCGGAAATACGGGCAATGCCCGTTTTACCCCTTCACACCTGCATTTTGGAATTTATGCCTCGGGACACGGCGCAATCGACCCTTACCCTTTTATCTTTAACCTTCAGAAAGCACCTGCAGACCCGGAAATGAGCACCTCTGCGGTGGTGGGAGAATTTGTCAGGTTACAGTCGAAGAAAGCCGTCCTCAGGCATTCCATGGAAAAAGGAGGCAAAATTATTATGCCGCTCGAGCGAAACTCTGTTCTGACGGTTTATGCCGCGAGCAAAAACTCCTACAGGGTAGAGCTTCCGGACGGAAGGACCGGCTTTGTTTCGAATGCCGTAGTGGAGAAAATTGAAAAGCCAATTTTAAGGAAAAACTTCAGGAAAGAGCAGGAAATTGTGGACCTGCCGGAAGTTAAGGCCCTTAGAATTGCCTCACTTTCCAAAGATACTGACCTGCCTTTGTACGGTGAATTTAACGAATATTACCTGGTTGGATACAAAAATGGATACGGCTGGATAGCCAAGTAGCCATTTTATTAAAAGCATTTTCCACCTAAATCGATGAAGATTTTTTTTCAGGCAGCCAGTTTGGAAGCCAGAATGCTTTTTGCAACCGGGAAGATCGTCTCGGCAAACGGGAAATCCAGATCCGTCTGGCACCTGAAGGTAGCCGGGTTCGGCATTTCAGGATGCCTTTTTATCAAATCCAGCTTAAACTCGGCAAATTCCTTTTCCGAACGCTCAGAATTACGCAGCGTTTCAACGAGGTTAGTCTTCATTACGTTAAAGGATACGTTACCCGTAGGAAGAAACGACATTTCAAACCTGTAGACCTGCTCCTGCTCCTGCCTGTTATCAGGAACAAAAAAGTAGCCTTCGTTTCTATAAATTGGCACAATCCCTATTTCCTCAACCCTGAGGTTTTGCTTTACAAAATCCAGAATCGCCCTCGCTTCATTTAACGCCTCGGTAATTTCCGGATGAGCCCAGTAAATAAACTCAAAAAGCTTTTCCACTTCGGCATCGGAAATTTCCTCGTTGCTGTAGATTATCTTCTTGTTTTTCAGGTCGATCTTTTCAATTTTCTTCGGAAATATGCTCTGGAAACGGTTCTTCTTGTTGGATAGCTCCTCCAGGAGGTTCATCAGCTCAACAAGATCTGTTAAAACCGGGTAAATCTTGTGCTGGCGCAGCTGATCTTTGTAGCCTTTGAGCACACTGAGCACCTTGTACTGGCCCGATTCCAGGTCGTCAATTGCGGCAATAAACGTATTTATTGTTAGCTTATCCATTCTGCGCATTCCTGCTTAATCTCCTAGTAATTTAGATATTTTGTCTTATTTTTCCAGAGGCAATTTTAGACCAAAGCATTATCGGGCAAAAAGGGAATAGGGTCAATTTCTCCTTAGCTCCTTTTACATGGTCATTCATCTGAGAACTGTGCTAAATTATTAAAAGTTCCTTCTCGGGGCGTGGCGAAATGGCACAGTTAAAAACAAGATAAGCATACTTAAGAATGGTTCAATAGCATTTCTTCCGGAAGTTTTAGGTGAGGCAGGTTTTCATTTTTTAGCAGATTTCCTTGCCTCACCTATTAATCAGACCAAGCCATCTAATTTTACTTTATCAACAGCATTTTCTTTGCAGAAATCAAGCTTCTTTTACTGCTCAGGGATTCGGCAGCTATGCGTATGATGTAGATCCCGGAGGCAAAAGAACCATGCTCCTGTGAATTCCATACGGCCTGGTGCCTTCCGGCCGGAACTTCACCGTTGACAATCTGAGAGATTTCCTTACCCAGCACGTCATAAACCGCAATTTTGACACGGCTGTTCTCGGGTAAATCATACTGTATTGTAGTACTCGGGTTAAACGGGTTAGGATAATTCTGGAAAAGAGCATACTCCTTGGGAATAAGCTTATCCTTCTCCACAGCTGAAATTACCGATGAGCCCAATACCTTAATGGTCCCAAGGCCTTTTTGTTTGTCGAAGGTTTGCAGGGCTGTCTTGGAGCCGTCCCAGTTATTTGAATATAGCAGCTCTGTATCACCGGACCCTTTAAGTGTAATTGCAATAGCATCCGTCTGATGATCTTTAGCGTCGTCATACATTTCAATTGCAAGGGAAAGCCCGCTAGACAAAGTAAACTGATTAAAAGGATCCGTAACGTCAATCAGGTCTGCCACGGCAGTAAAGCCGGCAGCTTTTCCGGGCATATTATCTATCGTATAGGCAGAAAGCGAACTGATTGTTCTGCTATTAGCCTGGTATATCCTGCCATCCTCGCTTCTGATTATTATGCTAGCCTGTCCCGGGGCATTTTTACACGACTGGTCATACCTCATCGTGAAGCCGAAATCCGTCCTGGCGCCCGACTTAGCGCGGTACTTCCCTGCTGGTGATTTCGGGACAATAAAGCCTCCGCCCGAGACAACATCATCACCGGGCATGCCTATGGTAACAAGCAACGGACCGCTCAACTTCGTGTAATAGCCCCTGACTTTTGTATAAACATCAAAACTGACGCCGGAGGTGCTCATCTCGGACTGGCTCAGATCCCTGCAGTAGGGTTGCGAGGTTGAGTTTCCATTTGTCATGTCAGACGCATTAATTAAATTTACGGGAAGATTTGTAGCCTGAATGATCCAGTCATTGTATAAGGACCCCAATGCTGCCTCCCGAAATTCAACCCTTGCCTTTGTAATGTCTCCGCGGAATGAATCTGCAGTATCCATTATTGCAGAAGACATGATAACAGAAGCGCTGCCGGAAGAGGATGCGGAAAAGTACTGTTCTCCTGAAAATTCAGCAATGGCATCCTCGGGCTCCACCATCAGGGGCCCATATGGGGCAGGATTGCACGAGCCGGTGAAATTTTCCTGGTCATTGGGCCTGAAGAAGGCAAATATTTTATAGCTGTCGGGATCAAGGTTGCAGAGGAATTTATAGCTGAAAGTCAGCTTGCCATTAACAACGCCTGAAGCACAAACAGTTTCCAGCTTATGCACTGGTCCGTTACCAAGCTGATACTTAAATTCCACGCTGCCGCCGGATTTGTTAAGGTTTTCCTGTGCCCCGGAAGTAACAGTGGCAATAAGCGAAGCCTCATCGGAATATTGCACCTGTGAGTGCAGGAGTGAAATTGAAGTAGATGCTTTGGTTATTTCGAGGTCTGCCTTGCAGCTGCAGCCTTTATAAGGCTCAGCCTCCAGGAAACTTGCGCTTATGCAATCGGTATGAAGGCCTGCACTGATTCCGGTCAGATCGATACAGCTCTTGACTGCCAGGCCATTGGCATCCGTTACCGCGCTTCCAACAGCGATGCCGTTAACCATAAATTCCACGGGCTTGCCACCAAGTGGAACGCCATAGCAGGTAAGGGTTGCTTCCAGATCCGCTTTGCTGCCAAAGGTTGCTGTAATTTTCTTTATCGAAATACTCGTTGGCACCAGGCTGACTTCGAGGCGGCCTTTTCCGGAAGAAGGGGCATAATTGCCGCCCGAGGGAGAAAAGTAAGCCTCTATACCGGAGTCATATTTCCCTACGGAAATACCTGCTAAACTGACTTCGGGTAAAACCGCCACTCCGTTAACACCGGTAATGGCGCTGCCTTTTTCCTCGCCATTAAGCTTAAAATAAATTGCCACTCCTTCCAATGGAATGCCCGGCGATGTAGTAATTGCAGCACTGAGGCTGACTTTGCCAGCGTATGTTCCCGCTGCATCAGACACAATTATTGAAGTCGGTGCCGGATCAACCGTAAGGTCGCCTGTAGCAGAACTTGCCCCATAGTTCCCTGCCGCAGTAAACTCCGCCTTTATAGCGCCAGTATATAAGCCTGCATTTAATCCGGAAAGGCTGAACTTAAGAGAGGCACTGCCGTCGGAAGACGTCTTTACCGATCCGGCAGGGTTTCCGTTTACAGTAAAATTGATCGTCTTGTCTTTCAGCGGGAGGCCAGAGGAAGTAAGGGTAGCCTCAAGCCTGGCGGAGTCGCCGTAAGTACCCTTTGAACTGCTTAGGACCAGGCTTGTCGGAATTTCCAGAACCTTCAGCGTGGCAGACGCCGTATTGGGAGAATAATTCCCCACCACCTGAAGGAAAGTCACTAAAATCGGGTAGGTTCCCATCTCCATTTTGCCCAGGTCGACATCCAGGCTTGCTATTCCGTTTGCATCCGTTACAGCCATGCCCCTGATTAAATTATTAACCAGGACAGTAACCACCCTGTCCGCAAGCCCCGCACCGTTTAATGAAGATATAAGCCTGGCTCTGATGGGTACTGTACTTCCATAGGGAGCATTTACATCATCTACAGTAAGTGTCGTAGGCGCATAGGTTATCGTCAAAAGTCCGGAGCCTGAACTTTTCTTATAATCGGCATCTCCGGCAAAATCGGCCTGTATGGCGCCCAGGTGGAGTCCGATGTTAAGATCCTCCGGCAAACGGACATCAGAAATCCTGGCAACACCATTTTTATCAGTTGTTGCACTGCCGACTGCCCGGCCATCCAGCGTGAAGCTTATCAGCCTGCCGCTTATTGTGGAGGTCGGGGGGATCAGCTTTCTAAGAGTAGCCGACAAATTTACTGTTCCGGTATAAGGTCCTGACACAGCAGAAACCTCAATCCAGGTATTGCTGGCAAAAAGAGATGCCTGACTCCCGCTTTTCCGGATCGGGGGATCGGCTTCAGAAGTATCCGCGCTAAGCAACGTGTCAGCGCGCGAATCTGTATCCGGAAAGAGGGCTCCTCCGGACAGGAGAGTTCCGGCGGAACTTTCCTCCTGAACTGAACTTTTAATTACAGTCACTCTGTCACTCATAGCCGGGTTTTCACCGGGGAAAAATCCCCCGGCGGAAGGATGAGCTAAAGTAAGTGTGCTTTTTGCATAAATAGCTACGGATAAAAGATTAAGCAGCAACCCTGTTATAATAGCAAATTGTACCAATGCTTTTTTCATAGGCCTTCCAAATTTTATGAAATATATTTCAAAACAATGAGTTATTTCAAAAAGAAAGGACTGGAAACTTCTCCGGTAGCCACTTGCATTTCAAAAAACTTTACTACCCCGAGGGGGTAGAGCCTTACAGCAAAAAATGTAAGTAAGGCCTGGATAAGCTCGGCAATTTTTATCGGCATTTACATTTTTGCAGACACATAATATGATTTAAACAAAACAAGGTCCAAAACAAAGCCGTTTTGTCACTTGGCTCCTTTAGAAAAAATACTTTGACCGGTGTCACAATAATGCCTTACAGAATAGACCAAGCTCCTTAAGGATTATTGCAGTCGTGGCGGCATGAAGGGGGAAAAATATGCGCTGCCCGGGGCGCACCCATTGCAGCGCATTTAATTAAATATTTTATTTGATGAGTGTCATTTTGCGGATGGCGCTGAAGTCTCCGGCTTTCATCAGCAGTATATAAACTCCACTGGACAGAGCACTCCCATTGAAGCTGACTTTATAAAAACCAGGCTTTTCAGTTTTGCTGACAAGCCGCGAGACCTCCTTTCCCAGGGCATCATACACCTTTATATCCACAAAAGCCTCCTCGGGAAGCGAGTATTCCAGTATTGTTTCCGGATTGAAAGGGTTAGGGTAGTTCCTACTCAAAGAAAATTCATTTGCTAACGGAATCTTTTCATCTACATCGGTTGCCTTGCTTTGTGTCCAGACAATATCCCCTGTTCTTAGAATCCCTCCGGGCGGAGGCGTCAGGTCAGAGGCAGAAACGTTGACCATATCCCCGTTCTTTCCCTGGAAGACGTATTCCTTTACAATTCTTCTCGAGTCCTGTCCGTACTGCGATTTCAGGTAGCCTTCAATATCTCTTTTAATTCTTATGGCCTCTACGCTGTAGCCTCCTGGCATCTTCATCGTCCCGTAGGCGTCTACGGAAGTATTAACCGTTGAACTCCCGGTAGTATACGAAGTAATTCCGCCCATTTTGCTTACCGTGCTGTCGGTATACTTCTGAGTCCAGGACTGACCGTATGCGGCAGGAAGTTTCATAAAGATATAAGATGGCTTGTTGTAAGTCAGGCTGACTACGTCCATTCCCATCACATTACCCCTGCCGCCGTTTCCCAGTGTGACAAGGTTATCACCCAGAGCGTTGTAAAGCCAGACGTCGGGATAAAAGAACTCGGAATCATTTTCCTCCCCGAAAGAAGTGACATAGAACGCCAGGTTTGCCCCGGGGAAATCCTTCAAAAATGGCGTCGAAGAAGGCTCCTGGACTGTCATGGTTGAACTGACGAGCTTTGGCTCAAGGAATGAAAAGTCCCAGAGGTTTCCTCCTCCTTCCTTGCCAATGTTGACATCCACGGCCGTAGTGTGCATGTAACTTGTTATTACGTGTCCCTTTGCATAATACCGGGCGAGGTCATCTTTGGTAATTGTTATCTGTGAATAAGTTGCCGAATAAGCAACCAGGCTTAAGAAGAGCACCAAACTTAGCAGGTTTCCTTTCATAACGCATCCTCACATATTTATTGTTACAAATCGGGTCAAAATCAAGCCGCATAAGGACGCAATCCAAATTCACTATAAAGCAGTGTGTTATATTGTAGTCACATAAAAAGGCATTGTCAAATTTAATTTGGTACATTTTTCAATTCTTATTCTTCACTCATTCCGGGGCTGGAACTGGTTTTATTTTTGGAAGCAAAGGAAGCCGGTTTTACGCCGGCTTTCTTTTTGCAGTCTTATTTACTCCTTATTGCTTTAATCAGTTCATCTTTTGACATTTTGCTGCGGCCGCGGATATTCATCTTTTTTGCGCGGTTATACAGCTCATCTCTAGTGCGGCTGTGCAGGTCGAGACGCGGGTTGCCCGTTCCTTCAGTTTTTTTGTTCGGAGTCCGGCCTTCAAGACGCCTTGACTTATTAACCGTACTTGCTGCAATTTCTTCAGCCCTTTTTTCCTTTGTTCCGCGCTTTTCCTGACTATCCTTTATGTGCTGAAATTTTCTTTCATCTTTACTGCTCCAGGACGGCATAATGAACCTCCTATCCATTTTATTTTATCACTAAACATCTATATGATTATTTAATGGAATTTACCGGTTTATTGCAACCGAATTTCTGCCGGCCTAAAAAAGATGGACCGCTGGTAACTTCATCAGTCCAGGAAAAGTGCCTTATTTCCAGGGGCTCCCCCTCAACTGCAAGTGCGGCACAATAGCCCAGGGCAACACTAAGGCTGAAGATTTTCCATTTCCTGCTTTCCTCCGGGTCATCAGGCACTCTGAGAAGTTCCTTGACTTCAGATGCAGCCTCGGGGCAGACTGAAACGTCAAATGAATCGAGGGGGACGGATAGCCCCTTTCCCTTTGCCTTTATATATGCCTCCTTGAGCGTCCAGCACTTGAAGAAAGCAAGCTTTCTTATTTCTTCAGGCAAAACAGAAAGCTGAAGGACCTCACTGCTGGAAAAAAAGCTGCCTGCGATCTCAAGCTCTGCAAAGTCATGTCGGATCTGTTCGACGTCAATTCCAAGCTCTTTATTCCGGGCAAATGCAAAAAGCAAAATTCTGCCTGAATGAGACACATTAAATTTCAGGCTCTCTTCCCCTTTTAGAAAAGGTTTACCATACTTGTTATAGTGAAACTCCACATTTTCAGGAGAATTATTTGTGTAATGGGCAATAAGGCTTCTGAGCACCCCTCTTGAAACCAGGAAATTCTCCCTATCTTTGGAGAAATGGTACCTCCGGGCTCTTTCTGTCTCCTCGCCGTTCAGGACATTCCAAAACTCCGAGGAAGAGACTAAACCGGCATCAACATGCCAAACGTGAACCTCATCTTCCTTTAACAGATATTTTTCTTCTTGCATTTTCCGCTTTCGTTAAAACTTAATCCTTGTTCTTTCCAAATGGGAGAAATAACCGGGCTTCAAAAGGCGGCGCATCCTCATTTTTTCTAAGGGAATGGCCGCCAGTTTAGGTCATTACATCCGGCTTTAACTCTTCTCCGCCTCAGCTCTCACCTTTTTTTGCCTGTGCTTCTTCCATTTTTTTTCTCAGGCTTAAAGGACGCATATCAGTCCACACTTCTTTAATGTATGACAGGCATTCAGGCTTCAGTCCCACTTTCCCGGCGTCTTTCCAGCCCAGGGGGTTTTCCCTGTCCGCAGGCCAGATGGAATACTGTTCCTCATGATTTACAACCACCTTATAGATTGTGGTATCTTCTTTTTCATCCTCTCTCATTTTGCCCTCACTGTTTTGTGATTAATAACTTTAATAGTGTTAATTGTAACGTAAAATGACCGTTGAGTACTCTTACTTTTATTGTCTATTTCACCGCGCTTTCTACTTCGCTGCCTATTTTAACCTCATCTGAATCATTATCATTGGAAAGGAAATTCCTGATATCCCCGCTAAACAGGGAAACAAGGGCTATAAGGAACATTATTAGGCCGCAGCTCATATAGATGAGCTGTATGTTCTTACCCGTTGCATCAAATATAAATCCCGCAAGCCCCATGCTAAGCGGAACCATTGCCCCGCTCAAAGAAGAAATGAATCCGAATACCCTTCCCCTCATAGGGCTTGGAGTGGTCACCTGCAATGCTGTAATTATATAAACCCCTACAAACCCGTTCAGTGTTCCTGCTATAACCGCCAGCACGAGTGCAGTTGCAGTTGAACTTATGAGCCCCAGGAATCCAAAGCCGGAGGATTCGGCTAAAAAGAATGTTAGTACCGTAAAGGCCCTTAGTCTTCCCTTCAGCTTTAGCAAACCGGCAAGGATATAGCCTAACATGGAACCTATACCATACATCGCAAGCAGAAATCCGTACCAGTCGGCCGTGGCCTTCAAGAAATCCTCCACGTAAAAGGGAAGCAGCACTATTACAGGCACAGTCATAAAGTTGATAAACGTAAAAAGAAGCGTCATTTTCTTCAGCCCCTGGTTGTTCCATACGTACCTGAAACCTTCAATTACATCCTTCTTAAAATGCGCCATCTGGTCCTTCCAGTCCTTCCCTTTTTCCGGAATTTTCTGCGGAATTTCAATAAAGACCTCGCAGATGGCGGCAAAGAGAAATGAAACCCCGTTAAAGAAGATCAGCATCGGGGCCCCGAGCATCCTGAAGAGAACCCCTCCTATACCCTGCCCCAAAAAGGTCATTACCTGCTCGGAAGCCTGGTCCAGTGAATTGGCCCCCGTAATCTTTTCACGCGGGACAAGGTCCGGAACAGCAGCGCTGATGGCAGGCTGAAAGAATGAATTAACAACAGACATCAACAGAGAAATTGCAAAAAATGAAGCCAGCACGAGATCCGTTTTCCCCGGACTCAGATAAAGGACACTTGCCAGGACAAGCACCGCAATTCCATTTAAGGCGTCACAGTAAATCAATATTTTTCTTCTTGAATACCTGTCGGCAACTGCACCTCCTACAGAAGAAAGCAGAATGGCCGGAATACTGGAAATCATCCCGATCAGGCCAATCAGGCTGGCTGAATCTGTAAGATGCTTGATCCAGAAGATTGCGGCAATTGAAAAAACCTGGTTACCAAGAAGGCTTATCGACTGCCCCTGCATGAGCAAAATGAAATTCCTGTTTAAAAGTTTTTTCGGCATTACTTCTTACTCCTAAAAATTTCAAGCGGTTCTAAGGTCATCTTCTATTTCACACTTATTTTATCCGGGTTCTCCCTGAAGTTTCTGATTAGGGAGTTCAGTTTTCCGGCCAGCACTTTTACATCCGGCGGCTGCATCATGCTGATATGGTTGCCCGGAACGTCAATAACATTGACGGGCTTTGAGGTAAACTGCCCCCAGCACATATCCGCAGCCAGAGCGGGATCGGCTTTGCTTTCCTCGGAACGGAAGAGGGTAATCTGCCCGGGATATGTTTTTATCTTATATTTGCGCCATGCCTGCTGCATGGTTTTTAGAATGTGAATATAGAAGGAGAATTCCGACAACCTGACGTAAAACGGGATCATTCCATTTTTCTTGGCCATCTTAAAGGCATAAGTAAAACGCTCCTGCTCCCCCATCTGACGCAAGAATTCAGCATCGATCGGGAAGTTTTTCTTGAACATGTCCGACAGAAGCTCAGCGCTGTCCTTTGGCTCCTCAAAAGGTACAAATGGGCCGCAATCCAGCAAAGCCAGCATGTTTACCTCAGCCCCTAGTGCCATCAGCTGCCGGGCAACCTCAAAGGCCGGAATTACGCCAAACGACCACCCGCCTATGTAATATGGGCCCCGGGGCTGCTTCTGTAGAATGCCGCCGACATATCTTGAGGCCATAACATCAATGGAATCGTCCAGTTTTTCCTTGCCGTCTATACCCAGGGCCTGCATGGCAAAGAAAGGCGTCCCGGGGTCAACAAGCTTTGCCAGCTCAGAATACCAGTGCACGCTTCCTCCGGAAGGGTGCATGAAAAACAGGGGTTCACTATCCCCGCTTTTTTTCAGCTCCATTAAAAGCGAAGACTTTTTATTTTCACCATTGTCTTTCAGAAATGGAGCCAGTCCCTCTATGGTCGGATTTTGATAAATTGTAACCAGGGGGATCGCACGGTTAAGCCTTTCCTGTACGAGGTCCATTAGCCTGATTGCCAGGAGAGAATGCCCCCCGAGGTCAAAGAAATTGTCTTTTACGCCAACGGGGTGCACCTGAAGAATTTCCTCGAAAAGCAGGACAAGGCTGCATTCCCAGGTATCCTTTGGGGCTATATAGATCTGGCGGTTATCAAGCTTTTCCTCCTCGGGTTCCGGCAAGGCCTTTTTGTCTATTTTGCCGCTGCTGTTAAGCGGAAATTCCTTTAACACTATGACTCTGGATGGGACCATGTACCCGGGGAGGTTTCTTGCAAGCTCTTTTTTTACTTTTTCTACAATAAACTGCTCTGCCTCATCAGCAACTATATAAGCCGATATCTTACTTTCACCACCCCTGCCGTTTGTCACTTTTACTATGGCATCACGCACCCCATCACACTTCCGGATCGCCGACTCAATTTCTCCGAGTTCAATGCGGTAGCCCCGGATTTTAACCTGTTCGTCAATTCTCTTTATGAACTCGAAATTGCCGTCCGGCAAAAGGCGCACCAGATCGCCCGTTTTATATAGCCTCTCACCCGGGGATGTCTGATAAGGGTTGGGAACAAATTTTTCTGCCGTCAGCTCCGGGTTGTTTAAGTAACCCCGTACTATGCCGTATCCGCCCACGTATAGTTCGCCAATGCAGCCCTCAGGCACAATTCTAAGGAATTGATCCAATACAAACATTTTGGAGTTTAATAAGGGCCTTCCAATCGGGAGCGAGTCGTAATTCTCCCGGGAAGAATTCACTTTGAATAAAGAAACAGCAACCGAGGCTTCGGTGGGACCGTAAGCATTAAAAAACTCTCTTTCCCGGCAGAGTGCCAAAGCCAGATCCTTGTTGCATACCTCACCCCCTGAGATGATCTTCTTCAGGCATGGTACTCCATTTTCAGCCATCATCGACAACGCCGTTGGCGTCATAAATATCGTGCTGATTGCATGATCCCTGATGAATTTATCCAGGTTCTTAAGGTCAAAGAGGTCCATTCGTTCCGGAATTATCAGCGCTGCCCCGCTGATAAGTGGCGGAAAGATGTCTCCGACTGAACCGTCAAAACTCAGCGAGAAAAATTGCAGCCACCTTTCCCATGGCTCGGCATTTACTGATCCTGAAAGAGCGCGTACAAAATTGCATGCTCCTGAATGCATAACCAGGACCCCTTTGGGCTTACCGGTCGAGCCCGAAGTATAGATCACGTAGGCAAGATTTTCAGGCAAGCAGCCTGTTTCGGGGTTATTGGCGTCCTCATAGATTAGTTCTTCCATAAACTTATCAATGCACGTTTTCCGCGCACTTACTCCCGGCAGCCTATCCAAGAAATTGCTTTGTGTTATAATCTCCCTGATCTTCGCATCCTCGCAGATGAAACTTACCCTTTTAGCGGGTAAGGAAGGATCAATGGGCACATAAGCCGCCCCGGCCTTCAGGATGCCCAGGATTGCAATTATCATTTCAATGGACTTTTCAACAATGACCCCTACAAGTGCTTCTTTTTTAATCCCCTTCCGGATTAGGTAATGAGACAGCTGGTTGGACTTTTTATTCAGCTCCAGATACGAAAGTTTCTGCCCTTTGAAAATGACGGCCGTATTGTAAGGCGTTTTCTCTACCTGGAGCTCAAAAAGCTCATGAAGGCAATGTTTCTTTTCCCCCGTAATGTGGCCCGATTTTTTCAGAATCTCCTGCTTTTCAGCCTCACTTATAAATTCCACATCGCTGAGGGTCCTTGTTTCAGTCTTTATGAAAGATGTAATAAGTGCCTTCAGGTTTTGCATCATATTTCCGGCAGCCGAAGGTTCAATTTTTCCCGCCTCATAAATCAGGCGGAACTCCAGGCTCTTACTCATCACAACAACCAGTACGAGCGGGAAATTTGTTCTTTCAGCCGTTTTCAGTTTCTCAATTTGAAGCCCTTTTATTTCAGAATCTTTAAGCGCGTCCTCGGGATAGTTTTCAAAAACGAGCAGGCTGTCGAACAAAGGCTGTGAAGTGTGGATTCCGGAATACTTTTGAATCTCGCTTAAAGGAGTATATTCATACTGCCTCATTTCAAGCAGCTTCGCCTGCAAATTCCCAAGCCATTCGCAAAGCGGTTCTTCTGGCAAAATGCAGGATCTGACAGGAAGAGTATTAATTAATAAGCCGATTATGTTTTCGGATCCCGGCAGATCCACAGGCCTGCCGGATACGGTTGTTCCATAGACAACGTCATTCTGCCCCGTGTATGCCCCCAGGAGCATTGTCCATGCCCCCTGGACAATCGTGTTCATTGTGAGCTGGTTTTTAACGGCAAATGCCTGAACGCCCTTCATAATTTCTTCCGGCAAGCTGTACTTTATGTCAGAACATGATTCCTCTTTTCCGCTGCCGCCTTTGTTGCCAAGGAGTGTAGGTGCTTCCAGTCCCTTTAGCGCATTTCTCCAGAATACTTCGGCTTCCTTTAGATTTTGTTTTTTCAGCCAGACAATATAGTCCCTGTATGTCTTGACGGGTCTGAATGAGTACTGCCTTCCGTTTGCAAGAGCCTCATACCTGAGCAGAACCTCGCGGAAAAGCAAGGGCATGGACCATCCATCCAAAAGAATGTGGTGAAAGGTCCATATAAAGTAGTAAGACTCCTTGCCGGCACGGGCTATAGTAAATCTGAGCAGCGGGGGTTTAGCCAGGTCGAATCCCTTCATCTGCTCAGTGAGGCAGTAGTTTTCAAATTCAATTTCTCTTTCATAGTCAGTCAAAGACTGCCAGTCAAGGATTCCGAAAGGCATTTCGACTTTCCTGTAAACAACCTGCAGGGGTTCCTTTAGGCCTTTACTCTGAAATGAAGTCCTCAGTACGGCATCCTCGTCCACCAGCTGCTGCCAGGCCAGCCTGAAAGCCACCACGTCAAATTTTCCGCTAATAACACAGCTAAACTGTTCCACGTACATTCCGGATTCAGGGGAAAGGAGGCTATGGAACATCATTCCCTGCTGCATTGGCGAAAGCGGATAAATATCTTCTACTTCTTTGCTGTTCATCATTTATTCCTTTAAGCCGTTTATTACCGAGAGTATATCATTTACTTCCTGCTGGTTCCAGCCAAATTCCGAAAAATCCTTTGCTCTAAGATCTATCTTTTGCGATTTCACGAGATTTACTATTGCCCTGATCTCTTCCAGGTAGGCCCCGGCAAGTTCAAGGATTGTACTTTCCTTATATATGTTGCTGCTGTACGACCAGTCTACCTCAAGCCTGCCGCTTACTATGGCCGCAGTTATCTCTATGAGATATAAGCGCTTATTGCCGGGATCCCTCTCCGGTCCTTTAGATAACTCTACAGGCATTGTTGAAGAGCCGGACAAAGAGGGATTTTCCTCAAATTGCCCCAGGTAATTAAAGGCTATTTCCGGACTTGGCAGAAGCCGCATTCCGGATCTTAGGCTTTCGTCTTTTGAGAGGTATTTCAGAACCCCGAAACCGATGCCATGATTCGGGATGAGGCTTAGCTGCTCTTTTACCTTTTCAACTGAGCCCTTCAGATCGGAGGAGCCCTCCAGATCAAGATAAACAGGATAGATACTCGTAAACCAGCCGATTGTACGCGAAAGATCCAGTTCAGGAAATATGTCCACCCTCCCGTGGTTCTCAAGCTCAAAAAGAAGTCCCGCCATACCGGTTTTTCTGCCGAAAGCTCTTACCAGCGCCGCCAAAAGAGAGTGCATAATTTCCGCGTTCAGCACCGCCGGAACCTCTTTGAGCATGGCTGCGGTCTCCTCGGTTTCAAGTGAAGTGTGAACAGTCCTGACCGAACTTTCCAGGTTCCTATCCCGGAAATATTCTTCACCCGGCAGGTAATCGGAAGGAACCGTTCGGGCCTGGCAGTTTTCAAGCTTCTGCCAGAAATTAAACTCAGCGATAACTTCAGGCGACTGCGCATATTCGTTTAACCTTTTGGACCATTCCATAAATGAGCTCGTCTTTAGAGGCAGCCTGATCTGTCTTTCCCTGGATGCCTGCTCGTATGCGGTCTGGAAGTCATCCAGCAATATTCTCCATGAAACGGCATCTATTATTAAATGATGAATTACTATGAGCAAATAATGCTTCCTGTTTTTCCCCGTATCAAAGTAAGCCACTTTGAAAAGCTCATTGCTAATATTAAGGCTTCCCTGCAATTCAGTTGAGAGCTTTCGAATCCTCCCCGGAAGCTCTTCATCCGAAAAAGCTGACACGTCCAGGCCTTCAAGAGGGATGTTCAGACCGGTTCCCCGGTTAAACTGTTGCCAGCCTTCTTTATTTTTTTGGAAGCTTATTCTTAAAGCGTCGTGGTGAAGCAATATTTCCTTTAACACTTGTCCCAGCAGCTCCGGATTCAGAGACTCATCAACTTCAAAGAGAACGGACTGGTTGTTGTGATGGATATTAAACAACTTTTGATCAAAGAACCAGTGCTGTACCGGAGAAAGCGGGATTTCACCGGTGACAATGCCCTGACCGGCATTTATGATCCGTTCGCTATTTGCGGCCCTGACCAGGCTTTTAATGGTGGGATTCTGGAAGATGTCTTTGGGTGTCAGGCGGAAGCCCGCCTGGTTTGCCCTTGCAACCAGCTGAATTGAAATAATTGAATCCCCTCCAAGCTCAAAAAAGTTGTCCGTTATACCGATGTTGTCAATATTCAATACGCTCTGCCATATACCCGTCATAATAAGTTCGGCTTCCGAGGCAGGAGCGACATAGCCTTTTATCAGTCCGCTTCGCTCAAGCCTCGCTTCAGGAAGCTTTTTCCTGTCAATTTTCCCGTTTACGGTAATGGGAAACTGTTCAATGAACACGAATATTGAAGGCACCATGTAGCCCGGAACCTTCTTCTCCAGAAATTCTCTTAATTCCTTAATCTCAGGATCGTGTTCATTTTTAGGGATGCAATATGCCACAAGTTTTTCTTCCAAATCATGCTTCAAGACGAGTGCTTCTTTAACCTCAGGGTGTTGCTTCAGAACTGCCTCAATTTCACCCGGCTCAATTCTATATCCGTGCAGTTTTACTTGCCCGTCAAGCCTGCCCAGGAATTCAATATTGCCGTCTTTTAGGAGCTTTGCCTTGTCACCTGTCCTATAGATCCTCATCCCCGGAACGCCGCTGAAAGGATCGGGGATGAACTTTTCAGCCGTAAGCTCCGGTTTGGCAAGATAGCCCCTCGATATGCCAAGCCCACCGATGTAGAGTTCACCCGGAGTATTCTCCCCAACGAGGCTCATGTTATCATCCAGTATGCAGGCATATACGCCCGGTATCACCCTACCGATCGGGACTGATCCCACGGTTTTATGTCTGGAGGCTTCATGGACAATGCAGCCCACGGTGGCCTCAGTAGGCCCGTACTCATTAAATATTAATGTCCCGGGATAATTATCCTGGTAGAAGGCAATCTGTTTACCCGTAAGGTTCTCCCCTCCTACTACCAGTGCCCCGACCTTAATTTTTTCATCAGCTGGTCTTCCATCTGAGGCTTCATTCCTGAGGTTTTCGGCCAGTATGTCCAGGTGAGCAGGTGTTATCTTAAGTGTGCCGGTTGCTCCGCTTTCCATAAGCTCTTTACCCAGCAGGTAAATATCCTTACCTTCTGGTATTATTCTAACAGGGGTGCCTGAAAGTAAGGCAGGATATATGGAGGTAATGGCAGCATCAAAGGAAATGCTTAGGTGGAATACCGACCCGGTTTCTTCACTCAGAGGATAGGCATTTTGGCACCAGGAAAGGTAGTTTGTGAGATTTTTGTGCGTGATCATCGTTCCCTTGGGATTGCCTGTAGAGCCTGACGTATAAATTATGTATGCCAGGTTATCAGGGAAGGGCCCTTGTATCTCCGGGTTCAGGCTGCTTTCTTGTTCAATTTCCTTCCATTGAAGGTCAACAAGAACGGTTTCTGCCATGCCTGCGCCAAATTTTGAGCTCAAGTCTTTTTCAGTTATCAGCAGTTTTAAGTTTGAATCCGCAATAATATAGTGCAGCCTGTCTTCAGGATAATTTGTATCCAGTGGAAGGTAGCAGCCCCCGGCTTTTAGTACCCCCAGAAGGCTGATTATAAGCTCGGGTGATCTCCTGAGCGCAA
Source organism: Ignavibacteria bacterium (assembly GCA_025612245.1). Lineage (GTDB taxonomy): Bacteria > Bacteroidota > Ignavibacteria > Ignavibacteriales > SURF-24 > JAAXKN01. The sequence goes on along the minus strand of JAAXKQ010000001.1, from coordinate 29,436 downwards.
CGCCAACAACAGTTTCCGGACCTATTCCTCTTTTCACCAGGTAATGCGCAAGCCTGTTACTTCGGCTGTTCAGTTCGCCGAAGGTCATTTTACTGCCCATAAATATCAGTGCAGTATTGCCGGCCATGAGTGAGGCGGTGTTTTCAAATGCCACGTGTACCATTTCGCCGGGGCTGAATGGTGAGGCATTTATGCCGGACATTTTCTCCAGTATCGCCCTTTCCTCTTCACGGCTTAAAAGAGAGATGCCGGAAAGAATCGAGTCAGGATTTTTTAGCACGCATTCCAATATTAACTCATAGTGCCTGAACATCCTTTCAATAGTCTCTTTATCGAAGAGGTCCGTGTTGTATTCAAATGCCATTGAAATACTCTCTTCCGACTTGTCCGAGATCAACATGGTAAGGTCGAATTTTGAGGTCATTGAGTGCACTTCATATGGGGTAAGCCTCAGGTCCGCAGTAAACTCGTATTCTTCTTCAGGAGCGTTCTGCAGCGCAAACATGACCTGGAAAATGGGTGAATGGCTGAGAGTCCTCTCGGGTTCCAAGGCATCGACCAGCATCTCAAAGGGAAGGTCCTGAAATGTATATGCCTCAAGCGAGGTCTGCATGGTCTCTTGAAGGAGCTCACGGAACCTCATGCTGCCGTCGAGGTTACTCCTTATTACTAGCGTGTTGACAAAGAACCCTATCAGTGGCTCCAGTTCCTCTTTGTTCCTGTTGGCTACGGGTGTCCCTATTACAAGGTCATTCTGGTTACTCATCCTGTAGAGGAGCACTTCATAGACCGAGAGCATCATCATGAAGAGTGTCACTCCATATTGCCTCGCAGACTCCCTTATGAGTTTTACCATTCTTTGATCCAGTTCCCGGCTCATGTAATCACCCCTGTAGCTCTGAACCAGTGGTCTCGGGTGGTCATAGGGAAGTTCGAGTCTAGTGGGTATTCCTGTGAGCTTTCTTTTCCAGTATTCCATCTGATGCTCCAGGTTCTCTCCTTGAAGATATTCCCTCTGCCAGATGGCATAATCCGCGTACTGGATCTTTAGCTCTGGAAGTAAAGGCTTAGTGCTTAAAGACAGCGCATTATAAGTAAGGGCTATTTCCTTTAACATTATGGCAGATGACCATTCATCCGTAATAATGTGGTGCATTACCATAATAACAACATATTCTTCTTCAGAAACCTTAAGAAGCGAAGTCCTGAATAATGGAGCTTTTGCAAGGGGGATGTACTCCTGTGCCTCATCGGTTGACCTGGCCTCAATAATTTTTTCCTGTTCTTCCAGAGAATAGATTGACAGGTCCGTAAAACTAATCTTAATTTTTAATTCCGGAGCTATTGCTGCCCTAGCCTTGCCGTTCAAGGAGAAAAAGGAAGTTCTCAAAATCTCATGGCGCTTTAGAATTTCATTTAAGCTTTCTTCAAGAATGTCCTTATCGAGCTTCCCCTTAATTCTGTAAATTTCAGGTATGTTATAGAATGAATTACCGGGTTCAAGCTGGTCCAAAAACCAGAGCCTTTCCTGTGCGAAGGATAAAGGAATGCTGTCCCCGCGGGATGCAGGCAGGACGGCCTTATTCATAAGCCCGGTTTCCTTTAGTTTTTCATTTTCAACCACATAGCCCAGCCTGGCTACGGTCGGGTTTTCAAAAATGCTGCGTAAAGGGATCTCCAGCTTAAAGGCATTTCTAATTCTTGAGATCACCTGTGTAGCCAGGAGCGAATGGCCTCCGAGCTCAAAGAAGTTGTCATTTACGCCGACTTTCTGAATTTTCAGTATATCGGACCATATTGCGGCAAGGACGCCTTCTACGACTGAACGCGGGGCGACATAGTTGGACTCAAGTTCTTTCAGAAGTTCATTTTTGTCGGGCGCGGGTAAAAATCTCCGGTCAACTTTCCCATTCGGCGTAATCGGCAACCCGGAGAGCATGACAAATGCCGAGGGGAGCATGAATTCAGGAAGCCTTTCGGACAGAAATTGCTTCAGCGCGGAAGTCAGAATAGCTTTTCCGTCCCGTGTCACGTAATAGGCCACTATCCTCTTATCCCCCGGTATGTCTTCCCTTGCAATTACGGCCGCGCTCTTTATGTTTTCAAATTCCAGGATGGCAGTTTCAATTTCACCCAGCTCAACTCTGAGCCCTCTTAACTTAATCTGGTTATCCATTCTTCCCAAAAATTCGATATTCCCGTCGGGCAGATAGCACGCCAGGTCACCCGTCCTGTAAAGCCTCATGCCCGGAATTCCAGAAAAAGGGTCAGGAATAAATTTTTCGGCCGTTACCTCCTGCAGCTTCAGATATCCTCTTGAGAGCCCTTTGCCGCCGACATAAAGCTCACCTTTGAGGCCGGGGGGCAGGGGCCGGAAATTCTTGTCCAGTATATATAAAGTCACATTTGAAAACGCCCTCCCTATAGGAACAAGGCGCTCATCCGGGAGCTCAAGGTTTGTGCTTTCAAAAAATGAGCTGTCAATGGTGGCTTCTGTCAGGCCGAAGGAATTAATCAGGCGCGTATTCCTGCCGCAAAATTTTTGAAATTTCTTGTATTCACCCGAGTACCAGACGTCAGAGCCTGCAATTAAGAGGTTGAAGAACTCGAGGCTCTTCCTGCTTTCTTCGAGGTAATCGATCAAATTCCTGAGGACAGCCGGAACAAATTCTGCTATATTTACCCCTTCTTTCCTCATCAGGCTGTAGAGCTTTTCGCCTTCGAGCAGTATTTCCCTTGGAGCAATTACAAGTTTTCCTCCCGAGCACAGGGCTCGCGTCCAGTCGCCCGCAAAAACATCAAAGGAAAAGCTTGCCATCTGTAGGTGAGTTGTGGCGCGTGTTGTAAGTTCATACGACTCTTCCCAGGCCATATATGCATTTATAAGGCTCGCGTGTGAAACCATCGTGCCTTTTGGCTTTCCCGTAGAACCGGAAGTATAGATGACATAAGCCAGGTTGCTTTCATCCAGCGCAATTGCTGGATTAAGGCTATTTTCACGGGAAATTTCTTCCCAGTCTTTGTCAATATAGACGACCGGCCCTTCATGAAATGGTATGGCTTCTTCCAGGTGGCTTTGTGTAATCAGCAGGCCGACATCCGCGTTCGTAAGCATAAACTTCAGGCGGTCCTCAGGGTAAGAGGCATCCAGGGGGAGGTAAGCTGCGCCTGCTTTCAGCACTCCCAGAACGGCAATTATCATTTCGAGCGACCTATCGATACATATTCCGGCAATGCCTTCCGGTCCCAAGCCCAGCTTTCTTAATTTGCGTGCAAGCCGGTTCGATTTTTCATTTAACTCCCCGTATGATATCGCCTCTTCCTCGTAAACAGCTGCAATTTTGCCCGGGTTAATTTTTGCCTGCCGTTCAAAAAGACTGTGAATGGAGTTGCACTTTTCAAACTCCCTTTCTGAATTATTCCATTCATAAAGGACCCTGTTTTTTTCTTCCTCGTCCATCAGTCCCAGGTTACTTATCAGTGCCTCAGGGTGCAGTAAAATGTTATCAAGCAGGTTTTCATAGTGCTTCAGCATCCGGCTTATGGTACTTCCGTCAAAAAGATCTGTATTATATTCCATGGTCAAATCCAGCCCTTCAAAAGTTTCGGCTACAGTAAGCGTAATGTCAAAAGTAGAGGTGCCCATACTAACCTCGGCCGTTGAAAGCTCCAGGCCGTTAAAGGGCTGCGAGTTCAAGGGAAGGTTTTGCAGAATGAACATAACCTGGAAAAAGGGCTGATAGCTCATATCCCTGCCCGGTTGCAGCTTTTCAACCAGGAACTCAAATGGCAGGTCCTGATTTTCATAGCCTTCAAGCGTAGCTGACCTTACTTTCTGAAGGTAGCTTCGGAATGTATCTCTTCCGGATACTCCGGTTCTAATTACAATTGTATTGATAAATAGCCCTATAATGCCTTCCACTTCCCTGCGTGTGCGGTTTGCAACCGGAGTCCCGACGCTGATATCCTCCTGAGAGGAGTACTTGTGGAGCAGCACCTGGAAGGCCGCCATTAAGGTCATAAATAAGGTAACTCTTTCCGACCGGCTGAATTCCATTAAGGCGTCAAAGGTCGCCTGCGGAATTGTCCTGGACAGAGTCGAGCCGTTATTTGTCCATACCGCGGGCCTCGGCCGGTCAAAAGGCAGGTCAAGGTACTGTGATGCATCCCCGAGCTTTTCTTTCCAGTAGTCAAGCTGCCTTTCCAGCCTTTCACCCTGCAGGAATTCCTTCTGCCAGAGTGAGTAATCCGCATACTGGAGCGTCAGTTCGTCTAAAGGCGAGGGGCGGCCGAAAGAATAAGCGTTATAAAGGGCCGACATTTCCTGCACAAGAACGCCCATCGACCAGCCATCGGAAATTATGTGGTGCATTACCACCATTACCACATGGTCTTCAGGGGCAATCTCAAGCACCGTAATTCTAATCAATGGTTCGCTGGAAAGATTAAATGAATGCTTGGCTTTTTCTGTCAGAAGGCGGCTTACTTCAGGCCCTTTTTCCGCCTCTGCCAGGCTTTTAAGGTCAATAATGTCAAAGGGGACCTTAACGCCTTTGGAAATTACCTGTACAGGTTTCCCCTCCACGGTAGAGAAATTAGTCCTTAGAGATTCGTGGCGCCTGGCAATTTCCTCAATTGCGCTCTTAAATGCCGCAATATTGAATTTTCCCTTTATCCTCATTGCTGAAGGGATGTTATAGTAAGGGCTGCCCGGCTCAAACTGGTCCAAAAACCACAGCCTCTGCTGTGCATATGAGGCAGGAAAAACATAAACTTCTTCATTACTTTCAATATTTTCTTCTTTCTGCATACCGGTATCATTCCTATTCATCAGGCAGTCTCCTATTGCTTTATTTTCCAGGCAGCAACCATTTTAATATCCTTTAACTAAACCCCAAACTATTCTCTTTCTTTTATTTCATTAAATCCGATTTCATTATGCGATAGGAATCCCTTGACACGCTTTTAATCGCTTCATCCTTCTTACCTCCATTTCCTTTTCCAAGCAGCTCTATTTCCAGGGATAAGTCGGCCAAAATGGGTTTTTCAAAAACCAGGCGCAAAGGAACTTCAATTCCCGCTGCCTCCCTTATGCGGCTTACAAACTGTGAGGCCAGAAGTGAATGGCCCCCGAGCTCAAAGAAATTGTCACACATTCCAACTCTGTCGGCTTTTAAGAGCTCTTTAGTGATTTCCGCGACCTCTTTTTCAACTTTTGTTCTTGGTTCCACGTATTCGGAGTTATTAGCTTTAACTGCCATATCCATTCCGTCAAGCGCCTTCCTGTCAATTTTGCCACTAGTGGTAAGGGGCATAACTTCAAGCCTCGTAAAGGAAGAAGGAAGCATGTACTCGGGGAGCTTCCATTTCAGGAACTGCTGCAATCTGGATGAGTCAAACTCCTCATCCTTTGTCTCCAGGTAAGCTACCAGGAAACTCCTCTCGTGAGTCTTATCCTCCTTAAGAAGGACGGCTGCCTGGCTGATGCCGGGAAATGCCATGATCTGTGACTCTATTTCCTGGAGCTCTATCCTGAAGCCCCTTAGCTTTACCTGCCTGTCCATTCTTCCCAGGAATTCAATCTCCCCGTCCTTCAGGTATCTCACCCAGTCTCCCGTCCTGTAGAGCCTGCTCCCTTTCTCTGATGAGAACGGGTCGGGTAAGAACTTTTCTGACGTCAGGTCCGGCTTGCCAAGGTAGCCCCTTGCAAGCCCACTTCCTGCTATATATAGCTCACCGGCTACACCAACCGGGACCGGCTGCATCCGGTCGTCCAGTACGTATGTCCTCACGTTTGAAATTGCCCTTCCGATCGGAGGAGTCTGTGAATTCCCACTCTTCTGCTCAGTCCTGCACTCCTGAAGCGTTGTGCAGACCGTGGCCTCCGTTGGACCATAAGCGTTGAAATACCTCCTTCCATGACCCCACTTCTCAAAGAGGCTCCACGATGTGGCCTCACCTGCCGTTACCAGTACCTCAAGATCCGGCAGTGACAGCTCATCCGGCAGATACGACAGCACCGATGGCGGGACTGTAAGGATGTTTATTCTGTTACTCTTCAGGTAATCCCTCAGCTTTTCTCCCGAGACTACCGTATCCCTGCTGCACAGGTATAATGTGGCCCCGTTTAAGAGCGCCATGAATATCTCCCATACCGAAGCATCAAAGCTGAGGGAGGAGAACTGGAGTATCCTTTCTCCCGGGAATAGCCTGAAAGCCTCCCTCTGCACTTGCGAGAGGTTAACGACTCCCCGGTGGCTGAGCATGGTGCCCTTGGGCTTCCCGGTTGATCCCGACGTGTAGATTAAGTAGGCCAGGCTTTCAGGATATATTATTACTTCAGGATATGACTTTAATTCAGGACATGGTTTTACTTCCCCGTTGCTTTCTTCATGGGAATAAGCTTCCTCACTGTCCAGTAAGACCACCTTATCCAACCAGGAAGCGGGAACCTTATCCAAAAGACGGCTCTGTGTAAGTATCAGCCCTGCCTTTGAATCCTCCAGCATGTAGCTTATCCTTTCCTCAGGATAGTATGGGTCAATCGGCAGAAATGCCCCAGAGGACTTCAGACACCCCATGATCCCCGTCACCATCTCTATCGACCTCTCCGCCATTACTCCTATTACTTCCTCTCTGACTATACCTTTTGAACGCAGAAATAAAGCCAGTCGATCTGCACGAAAATTTAAGTCCGAATAGGTTAATTTTCCTGTGATTTCACCCTGGGAAGTTGCCATAATAACCGAATCGGCATCCGGATTTTCCTTAACTATTTCATCGAACCTTCCGGTAATTAAATTGGAAGATGAGTACTGTTTGGCCGTATGGTTCCATCTATTAAGGATTTTATCCTCTTCCGCAGGGCTCAGCACCTTGAGGTCATCGATATTTATTTCAGGATCTGCAAGAACCGAGCTAATAATATTTTTATAATGGGAGATCATTCCTTCAATTGTCTCAGCCTTAAAAAGATCCGAATTGTATTCCGCCGCCATCAATAAGCCCTCTTCGGATTCGTTTAATACCATTGAAAGGTCGAAATTGGAAGCCTGGCTCCTAAGGGGGTAATAAGAAATCTTCAAATCCTCCGGGGCAGACTCCCTTGCCTGGAAGTTCTGGAAAACAAACATGACCTGAAACAACGGAGAGCGGCTTAAGTCCCTTACCGGTGCAATTGCCTCAACCACCTTTTCAAAAGGCACGTCCTGGTTTGCGTATGCTTCCAGGGAAACTGTCCTTACCTTTTTTAAGAGGTCCTTAAAGGTCATGCCGCGTTCAAATTCAGTTATCAGTACGATATTATTGACAAAAAATCCGATCAGGTTTTCGATTTCTGTTCTGACCCTGCCTGCAACGGGAGCTCCGACGGAAATGATATTTTGCCCCGAATATTTGTGCAAAAGCACGTTAAAGGCGGCTAACAGTGTCATAAACAGTGTCGCACCTTCCTTCCGGCTTAAAGCCAGCAATTCCTTAAGAAGAGGTTCTTCTAAAATATCTGTAATGGTATTTCCGCTGGTCGAAAGTATGGGTTTTCTCGGGTAGTCTGTCTGAAGCCCGATTACCTGCGGGACATTGCTCAGCTTCTCTTTCCAGTAATTAAGCTGCGCCCCGAATTTTCCCTGTTCATACATTTTTTTCTGCCATATAGAGTAATCCGAGTACTGCAGGTTTAATTCCGGTAGAGAAAGATTTTTTTTCTTTATTAGCGCTTCATAGGCAGCAGCAATTTCATGTATTAGTATGGCTATTGACCATCCGTCGGCAATGATGTGGTGAATGACAAACAGCACAATGCATTCATCTTTGGAAAGAATTAAGATATGAATCCTGAAGAGAGGTCCCTCCTTTAAGTCAAAGGGCCTTGAAATTTCAGCATCCATAATGCCGTTTACTTCTTCTGATTTATTTTCTTCTGTTTCTCCCTTTATATTTACAATTTTTATATCCGTCCTGTAATTGTCCTTAATTGCCTGCACAGGCTGCCCGTCAATTTCCCTGAAGACGGTCCTGAGCACCTGGTGGCGCATTGAAACAATATCTACGGCCTCGCAAAGAAGCCCTGCGTTTATTTCCCCCCGGAGTTTTATTGCAGATGGAATATTGTAGGACGTCATACCGGGCTGAAGCTTATCTAAAAACCATAGTCTCTGCTGCGGGAACGAAAGGGGTATGCTACCTGTTACTTCACATTTAACCGGTTTATCCGGAATTTCCTTATCTTGCCTGACTATGCGATCAATTCTTCCGGCCATCTCCGAAAGCTTCTTTTCTTCAAAAAGTATGCTGAAAGGAATTTCAACTCCAAAGGCGTCACGGATCCTTGAAATAAGCTGCGTTGCCAGGAGTGAATGCCCCCCGAGCTCAAAAAAGTTATCACCGGGATTTACATTTTCCAGCTTCAGTATATCGGCCCAAATGTTCGCCAGTATTTCTTCGGTCACGCTTTTCCGCCTTTTTTCCTGAACGGCCTCCTGATTTATGACGGGAAAAGGAAGGCTCTTCCTGTCAATTTTGCCACTAGTGGTAAGGGGCATAACTTCAAGCCTCGTAAAGGAAGAAGGAAGCATGTACTCGGGGAGCTTCCATTTCAGGAACTGCTGCAATCTGGATGAGTCAAACTCCTCATCCTTTGTCTCCAGGTAAGCTACCAGGAAACTCCTCTCGTGAGTCTTATCCTCCTTAAGAAGGACGGCTGCCTGGCTGATGCCGGGAAATGCCATGATCTGTGACTCTATTTCCTGGAGCTCTATCCTGAAGCCCCTTAGCTTTACCTGCCTGTCCATTCTTCCCAGGAATTCAATCTCCCCGTCCTTCAGGTATCTCACCCAGTCTCCCGTCCTGTAGAGCCTGCTCCCTTTCTCTGATGAGAACGGGTCGGGTAAGAACTTTTCTGACGTCAGGTCCGGCTTGCCAAGGTAGCCCCTTGCAAGCCCACTTCCTGCTATATATAGCTCACCGGCTACACCAACCGGGACCGGCTGCATCCGGTCGTCCAGTACGTATGTCCTCACGTTTGAAATTGCCCTTCCGATCGGAGGAGTCTGTGAATTCCCACTCTTCTGCTCAGTCCTGCACTCCTGAAGCGTTGTGCAGACCGTGGCCTCCGTTGGACCATAAGCGTTGAAATACCTCCTTCCATGACCCCACTTCTCAAAGAGGCTCCACGATGTGGCCTCACCTGCCGTTACCAGTACCTCAAGATCCGGCAGTGACAGCTCATCCGGCAGATACGACAGCACCGATGGCGGGACTGTAAGGATGTTTATTCTGTTACTCTTCAGGTAATCCCTCAGCTTTTCTCCCGAGACTACCGTATCCCTGCTGCACAGGTATAATGTGGCCCCGTTTAAGAGCGCCATGAATATCTCCCATACCGAAGCATCAAAGCTGAGGGAGGAGAACTGGAGTATCCTTTCTCCCGGGAATAGCCTGAAAGCCTCCCTCTGCACTTGCGAGAGGTTAACGACTCCCCGGTGGCTGAGCATGGTGCCCTTGGGCTTCCCGGTTGATCCCGACGTGTAGATTAAGTAGGCCAGGCTTTCAGGATATATTATTACTTCAGGATATGACTTTAATTCAGGACATGGTTTTACTTCCCCGTTGCTTTCTTCATGGGAATAAGCTTCCTCACTGTCCAGTAAGACCACCTTATCCAACCAGGAAGCGGGAACCTTATCCAAAAGACGGCTCTGTGTAAGTATCAGCCCTGCCTTTGAATCCTCCAGCATGTAGCTTATCCTTTCCTCAGGATAGTATGGGTCAATCGGCAGAAATGCCCCAGAGGACTTCAGACACCCCATGATCCCCGTCACCATCTCTATCGACCTCTCCGCCATTACTCCTATTACTTCCTCTCTGACTATACCTTTTGAACGCAGAAGCCTTGCAAGCAGGTCTGCCTTACTGTTGAGCTCCTTGTAGCTGAGTTCAACGCCGTCTTTATAGCAGGCCGTCAAATCCCCATACATGGCAGCAACGGCTTCAAAGCATTCGGGTATAGAGCTATACTCAAGGCTAAGCTGCTTCCCCTGGCTGAATTCTCTTAAAATCCTGTTTTCTTCCACGTCCGAGAGGACGCTTATTTCCTTCAGCTTCTTTTCGGCAATTGTGGAAATTTCAGAGAGCAGAACCTTAAAGCGTAAAAAGAGTGCTTCAATGTCATCATGGTCAAAATAAGATTCATCAAAAGCCATCTCAATTGAAATTTCCTCTCCTGCTGCTCCAATGGCAATTGTCAGGGGATAATTGGTCCTCGTATGAGACTTTACGTCTTTAATCTCAATACTCCCTTTCTGAGCACTTAAAGCCGCGGAAACGGGATAGTTTTCAAATACAATAATGCTTTCAAAAAGTGGCACCTCCCGCGGTATCTGGCTCCAGCCATGTATATCTGTTAAAGAGCAATACTCATATTTCCTCTGCTCGGCCTGCTGAATCTGGATATCTCTTAACCAGTCGGCAACGTTCATTTCATGATCAATCTTAATTCTTACCGGCAGTGTATTGATAAAAAGCCCCACCGTGGAATTTATGTCCGGCAGCTCTGCGGGTCTTCCGGAAACGGTAGAACCGAAGAGTATGTCATCCTGCCCCGTATATACCCCCTGTATAAAGGCCCAGAGCCCCTGAAAAAGTGTGTTTACAGTAAGCCTGTTGTTCCTGCAGAAAGCAAGGGCAGCTACTGAAATCTCCTTATCTATATCCACGCGTTTTCTAAAGTAAGCTCCGTCCTTTTTTTGAGAGGCATGAGGTCTTAATGAAGTAGTGCCGCTCAGGCCCCGAAGCAAATTCCTCCAGTATTCTTCAGCCTTATGGATATCCTGTCTTTGAAGCCAGGAAATATAGTCCCTGAAAGGACGGGCGGCGTTAAGTTGAATGCTGCTTTTATTTATCAGGGCATTATAGATTTCAAATACCTCTTTAATGATTATCTGTGCGCTCCAGCCGTCGAAGAGTACGTGGTGCTGAGTCCAAACGAAGTAATGCGTCTCGGCGTCCGCCTTAATCATAACCAGTTTCATTAGCGGAGCAGTTTCCAGGTCAAATCCTTCTTCCACCTCCTGCCTCAGCGTCTCTTCCAGCCTCACTTTCTTATCTGCAATGTTCTGCCAGTCAAAAACCTTAAAAGGCAGTTCAACTGACTTAAACACTATCTGCAAGGGCTCATCCACATCTTCCCATACATAGGCACTTCTCAGGATGGAATGCCGTTCGACAACTTTTTCCCACGCATACTTAAAGGCACTTATGTCCATTTTCCCCTGGAAAGTACAGCTCGTCTGCTCAATATAAACTCCTTTTTCGGAAGACAGCAGGCTGTGAAAAAGCATACCCTTCTGCATTGGTGAAAGAGGATAGATGTCTTCGATATTGTTCATTTTAAGCCCTTGATGTTTTCTTGTTTAATCGGTTCAGCACCTTGTCAAATTTTTCACGGTTTAACTGCGCCAGCGGGAAGTCGGAACCGGTAATTTCAACATTTCCGTTTTTACAGCTTTCAAGGATAAGCTTCAGCTCTTCTATAAAGAGCTCCGAAAGCCTTTGTATCCTGTCGCTCCTGAAAACCTTCCGGCTATACCTCATCTGCATCTGAAAGCGTTCGCCGGAGACAAAACATATAATGTCGATCAGATACCTCAAAGAATTAAGCGGCCCCCTGTCATGCACTTTATTATTGTCCACGGGTCTGAAGACCTGATTTTCTTCCTCCACGAACTGATTCAGAAGTCCCAGGTAATTAAAAGAAATTTCACTTTGAGGCAGTGAATTTAATTTTTCCCTTACCTGGCCGTCATCTGATAAATATTTTAATATTCCGAATCCTATCCCGTGATGCGGGACACCCCGGAGTTGCTCTTTGACCTCGGTTAAGGCTTCCAAAGGATAGACTGAAGTCTTCAGATCCAGCAGCACGGGATAAATGCTTGTAAACCATCCGACCGTTCTGGAAAGGTCGCAGTTTTCAAATAGGACTTCCCTGCCATGCCCTTCCATGTCAACCATAAGAGTCCTTTTTTCCGACCAGAATGAATATGCTCTTACCAGTGCGGTAAGCAGGACTTCAGGCAAATTGGCATGAAGCATCTTCGGGGCTTCATGTGTAAGAAAGAGCGTATCGGCATTGTTCAATGATGCAGTAACCTCCAGGGAATCCTTCTCCCGGCCTTTTTCGTCCGGATAGTCCCTTAATATTGGCGTCCACTTGTAATAAGCTTGTTTCAGCCAGTATTCCGCCTCTTTTCCGGATTCCACTGACCTTGAATATTTTCCCAGAAATTCACTCCATTTTTTATAAGACGTAGTCTTTGGCGGCAGTAAAACGGGTTCATTTTGCCTTACCTGGCTGTAAGCAGTCAGTATGTCTTCCAGTAGTATGCGCCACGATACGACGTCAATTACCAGGTGATGGGCTGCTATCAAAAGTTTATCTTTCCCCGGCTCACTGAGCTTAAAGTAAGCGAATTTTATTACAGGGCCATTTTCAATGTTGAGGCTGCCTTGAGCGTCCAAAATCTTTGATTCGGTTTCAGGCTTCACTTGCTCCGGACTTAATTCGGTCAGGTCAAAGTAATCCAAAGGCAGATCTTCTTCCATAGCCTTAACACGCATCTTCCACCTGCCGCCTTCGCTTATAAAGACCGAGCGCAGAATGTCATGATGACGAATGACGGATTTAATTATTTCTTTGAGTGCCTGTAAATCGACCCTGTCGCTTGTCTCAAAGAAAACCGACTGGTTCCAGTGGTTTCTTTGCTCCGGATCCTGCTCAAAGAATGACTGCTGAACGGGTGTCAATTCTATACCGGCATCTGAATAATCCTCTTCATTTGGGTTTTCTTCAGACGAATCTGAAACCTGAAGCGCCAGTTCCGGGATAGTCTGGTGCTGGAATAAATTCAGCGGCTGAATCTTAATTCCCTTCTCCCTTGCCCTGGCCACGACCTGAATTGCCAGAATGGAGTCTCCGCCAATTTCAAAGAAGTTATCGTTAAGAGATATTTTTTCTACTCCAAGTACCTCTTTCCAGACTTCAAGGAGTATTTTCTCTTTGACGCTCTTTGGCACCAGTTCCTCTTCGGGGGTGCTTCCCTTCACCTCCTCCGGAAGAGCCCTGCGGTCAATCTTGCCGCTTGGCTGAAGAGGCATTTCCTTCAGTATTATAATTGAGGTCGGGATCATGTACTCCGGAAGCTGTTTTTTCAGGAACTCACGAATCTCATCTGAATGTGCTTTATCCAAGCTGCCTGTTGATGTGTCTCTTAATGTAACATACGATGCAATGTACTTCCTGCCTTTTCTTTCCTTCAGTATAACGGCTGCACTATTTACCATTTCATGCTGCATTAAGACCTCTTCGATCTCCCCGAGCTCAATCCTGAAGCCTCTTAGCTTTACCTGGTTGTCACTTCTTCCCATGAACTCTATTGTCCCGTCGGGCTTATACCTTGCCAGGTCTCCCGTCCTGTAGAGCCTTGAGCCCTCTATATCGCTGAATGCATCGGGGATGAACTTCTCTGCCGTCAGTTCCGGCCTGTTCAGGTATCCCCTTCCAACCGATATTCCGCCTATAAAGAGCTCTCCAATGGCTCCAATTGGGAGAAGGTTCAGCGCACCGTCCAGTATAAATATTCTTACATTCAGAGGGGGTTTTCCAATGGTTACTTTTTCAGGATAGTCCTTCAACCTGCATATTGCAGCGTCAACCGTGCACTCGGTGGGGCCGTATGCATTAAAGAAGTCAGTCTTTTCAACAGAGCACAGCTCTTTCCACAGCGCCTCATCCAGTGCCTCACCGCCAGTAATTACCAGTTTGGGCTTCCATGAGCTTTTATTGAATAATCCGCCTGACATGAAGGCTCTAAGGAGTGCAGGCACACAGTCCAGTATGTCAATTCTGTTATTATAAATATATTCAGCCAAAGAAAGCCCGTCGCGTCTTATATTCTCGGGCGGAAGATAAAGCGTGTGTCCAAATAGTAAAAACATCAGCTGCAGTATGGAGCCGTCAAACATAATAGTTGTGTTCATTGCCACCTTTACCGGTCCCGAACGGATATATTTGGAGTATAAGCCCCCGGTTATGCGGTAATAATTATAAAGACTCCTGTGCTGTATTACTGATCCTTTGGGTTTACCCGTGGAGCCCGAGGTATAGATCACGTATGCAATGTTTTCAGGCGAAATATCCGCCTCAAGGTTATCATCCTCTTCAAGTTTAATCAAATCCCAATCGCGGTCAATTAGTATTATTTCACAGCTGAGCGCCGGGAGCTCTTTTATCAAGGCTTCTTCAGTGATAAGTGTTCTAACACCCGCATCCTTAAGTATGTATTCAATTCTCCCTTTCGGGTAGACCGGGTCTAGGGGGAGGTAGCCTCCCCCGGACTTCATAATGCCAAGAATTGAAGTAATCAGGTTGGGATTCCGGCCAAGGAGTATTCCTGTAATTGCATCAGGACCAGCGCCCTTCCTCCTCAGGTAACGGGCAAGCTTGTTGGCCCTTTTATTTAGCTCTGAATAAGTAAGGCTTCCGGCTTCAGTTACTACGGCTATTTCATCCGGGGACTTTGCTGCCTGTTCTTCAAATATTTCCGAAAAAAGCTTTGGAGAGCTTTCTTCAGATTCCATGGAATTCCACCTCCTGAAGATTTCTTTTGTTGAATGCTCTTTTAAGAGTAAGGGGCTAAGCCTGTCTGAGGCAAGGGAATTGCACTTCAAGTTACCCGTAAGCGCCTCTATTGCATTTTTTTCCTCTTCTTTACTGAGCAGACCTATATCCCTGATCCTCAGCTCCGGATTGTCTATTATGCTCTCCAGAATCCTTTCATAGTGCCTGAACATCCTTTCCATGGTCTCTTTATCAAAGAGATCCGTATTGTACTCAAATGCCAGCCTCAGGCCATCCTTTTCTTCCACAGCAGAAAGAGAGATGTCGTACTTCGACGTATTTGCAGGTATTTCAAGCTGCTGCACGACTATGCTGTTATCCTCAATATTTTCATCTGTCTGCATATTCTCCGCTGAAAACATCACCTGGAACAAAGGCGTATAGCTCATTGAGCGTTCCAGTTGCAGGGCGTCTAAGAGCATTTCAAAGGGAAGGTCCTGATAAGTATAAGCTTCCAGTGCAGTTTCCTTCGTCTGCCTTAGAAGGTCGGAAAATTTCATTCCGTCCGTAACATGGACTCTCAGGACGAGGATATTTACGAAAAAGCCTATCAAATCCTCGATATCCCCCCTGTTCCTGTTTGCAATCGGTGTCCCGATTAAAATATCATTCTGTCTGGAATACCTGAAGAGCAGCACCTGGAAAACCGAGAGCAAGGACATAAATAAGGTAACGCCGTAATTTCTATCTATCTTTTTTACGGAATCGCTCACTTCTTTGGACAGCAAAAAGCTGATAAAGCTTCCGTTGTAGCTCTGAACGTGAGGACGCGGCCTGTCTACTGGAAGCTCAAGAAACTGCGGACTGTCTTTTAGTTTTCCCCTCCAGTATTCTATATGCCTTTTCAGGTTTTCACCCGTAAAATTCTGCCTCTGCCATGAGGCATAGTCTGCATATTGAACCGGGAGCTCGCAGAAGGCGGGCTTTTCCCCCCTTTCAAGATAACTGTAGTTATTCATCAACTCGTTGAACAATTTCCGGGACGACCATCCGTCTGTTATGATATGGTGGAATGTCAGTATAAGGACACTTTCCTCCTCGGACAGTCTGATCAATATGGCGCGGAATAAGGGCAGCGTATCCAGCAGGAACGGTTTATCGACCTCTTTTGAAATGAATTCTTCAATAAACCTCTCCTGTTCTTCCGGACTTAAGCCTAAGGCTTCAATTACGGGCAGAGGTACCTTAAACTCCGGCATAATTTTCTGAAAAGGTTTGCCTTCAAGAGTTATAAAAACCGTTCTCAGGATTTCATGCCGCCTTGCAATTATATTAAAGCTTTCTTGGAGCATTTCAGGACTAATTTTGCCTGAAATCCTGAGAGCTTCCGGAACGTTATAAGCCGTACTCTCCGGGCTCAGCTGGCTCAAGAACCAGAGCCTTTCCTGTGCAAAGGACAATGCCAGATTTTCCTCTCTTGAGGCGCGGCTGATGGGTTCCTGAAAAATGCCTGCACTTGATTTCCTGGCCTTTTCTATCCTCTCTGCAAGAGCACGGGCACTCGGGAAGTCGAATATCTCCTTTAGCTGCAGCTTTATCCGGAATATTTCACGGAGCCTGTAGATTACCTGTGCCGCCAGCAATGAATGCCCCCCGATGTCAAAGAAGCTTTCATTTACACCCACTTCCTTTCTGTTCAGAACGCCTGCCATTACTCCGCACACCATTTCTTCTGTCGCAGTCTGGGGCGCAAGTAAGCGTATCTTGCTTTCGGGGTCCTCAGCCCGGGGTTCCGGCAAGGATTTCCTGTCAATTTTCCCGTTCGGGGTCAAGGGTATCGTATTCATTGTCATAAAGGCAGAAGGGAGCATATATTCCGGGAGCTCTTTTTTCAAAAACTCCCTTATTTCAGCCATGTTCAACCCTGAGCCATTCTTTGGGACAAGGTATCCGCAGAGATATTTCCCGTTTCCATTTTCCCTCAATGCCACCACGGCTTCCTTTACTGCCGGGAACTTCCTTATAACCGATTCAATCTCACCAAGCTCTATCCTGAAGCCCCTCATTTTCACCTGGTGGTCCAGCCTCCCCAGGTAATCAATAGTCCCGTCAAAATTATACCTGACCAAATCCCCCGTCCTGTAAAGCCTGCCCCCGGATGCAAAAGGATCCGGGATAAACTTTTCCGCCGTCATCTCGGGTCTTTTCAGGTATCCCCTTCCAACAGCAATGCCGCCAATGAAAAGTTCACCCGGTGTTCCGACCGGAACGGGATGAAAATTCCTGTCAAGTATATAGACCGGTGCATTTGGAAGGGAGCGCCCGATCGAAGGGCTTTCCGGATGAAGGCTGACCCTGCACATTGCAGCCTCAACGGTACATTCCGTGGGTCCGTACATGTTGCAGAACTCCGTTCCCTGTATCCTGCCAAGTTTGCGCCAGGTTACCTCATCAAAAGCTTCTCCCCCGGTGAGCACCATGCGTGGTTTCCCTTCACCCTCAAATAGTTTTTCTTCGATCAGGATCCTGAGAATTCCGGTGACACTATCCAGGACGTCAAGTTTATTCTCCCTCACGAAATTTGCAAGTTCGTGTATGTCTTTTCTAATCTCTTCGGGAACAATGTACAGGCTGTGGCCCGAAAGGAGAAAAAGCAGCTGAACTACAGAGGCATCGAACATTATTGTCGTATTCAGGCTGACCCTGAATTTTTCACGCGTGTATCCTGATAAAAAGCAGTGTTCAAGTATGTTGTGCAGATTGCAGAGCGAGCCGTACTGTATTATGGAACCCTTTGGCTTGCCAGTAGATCCGGAAGTATAAATTACATAGGCTGCATTCTGCATGTCTACCATAACCTCAGGATTAAGATCGCTTTCTTTCGAGATCTCCACCCAGTCACTGTCGATGCAGATCAGCTTGCAGCTACTTTCGGGCAGTTCCTTTAACAATGATTCCTCCGTTATCAGTATCCGTGCACCTGCATCTTCAAGAATGTAGGAAAACCTGTCTTTAGGATAGAATGGGTCCAAGGGCAGATAAGCCCCTCCTGCTTTCATTACGGCAATGATTGCAACAATCATATCGACTGACCTGGCAGTACATATTCCTACCATCGATTCCGGAGCCACACCTTTTTTTATAAGAAAGCGTGCGAGCCTGTTGCTCCTTGAATTAAGCTCTGCGTATGTAAGGTGCCTTCCGTTTGCTGAAACCGCAAGGTTCTCCGGCACTAGACGGGCCTGACGTTCAAATGTGCGAGGAAATGGTTCTTTGTCAGATTTTATGCCATAATAACGGTCATTCCACGAGAAAATAATTTTATTTAATTCCTCTTCTGTCATTATGGATAAGTCACGGATCTTTTTTGACGGATTACTGATGACCTCGTCCAGCAGAACGTGGAAGTGCCTCAGCAGATAGTCAATTGACTGATCGGGAACAAGATCGCTCATATAAGTAAAAGTTACGGTAAGACCATTACCATGGTCTTCTGCTACTGTAAAAGTGAGGTCATACTTTGTCTTTTCGCTTTTGATCTCCAGTGGGGATATCTTAACTCCCGACAATTCAAGTCCTGAGTGCAGATTGCTTCCATGAACGTACATGATCTTAAAAAACGGTGAATTGTTCTTGTCCCGCCCGGGATATAATTCCTCAACGAGCTTTTCAAACGGTAGGTCCTGGTTTGCATAAGCCTCAACTGAGGTTTTCCTGACTTCCCTGAGGTATTCCTGAAACGTCTGTTCCTCGTCTATTACTGATCTGAGCACAAGCGTGTTTACAAAAAAACCTATCAGGCCTTCAATTTCACTTCTGTTCCTGTTTGCAACCGGGGTGCCGATGCAGAAATCGTTCTGCCTTGTGTGCCTGAAAAGGAGCACCTGCAGGATAGCCAGAAACACCATGTAGTTTGTCGTTCCCCCAAGGGCGCTTAGTTTCTTTATTTCAGCCAAATACCTTTCAGGCAGAAAAAGAGACCTCTCGGTACATTCCTCTCTGTGACTTTTTCCTAGAGCCGTTTCTCCCGGAAGCCTTAGGGGAGCCGGAAGTTCAGAGAGCTTTTTCTTCCAGTAATCCAATTGCTTATGTTTAACCTCACCCTCCATCCATTTTTTCTGCCAGACCGCAAAATCGGCATACTGTACGGGCAATGGGGGCAGATCAGCAGGTAAATTGTTAATGAAGGCTTCATAAAGTATTCCAAGTTCACGGATAAAAATGTCAATCGACCATCCGTCTGTGATAATGTGATGCATTAAAAGGAAGAGGATATATTTCCCGTCGGCAATTTTATAAAGATGGCTTAAAAACAAAGGTCCCGCAACCAGGTCGAACGCGTGCTCTTTTTCATTTTCAATTAGTCTTAGCGCGGCATTTTTCCCTTCAGAATAACTGATGCCGCTTAAATCCGTTACTTTCAGCTTTTTCGGCGTAAAAGGCAGAATTATCTGCATCGGGAGGCTGTCAAAGACACGGAAAACGGTTCTGAGAATTTCATGCCTGTTTATAATCTCATTTATGCTTCTTTCCAGCGCCTCCAGATTCAGTGCACCCGTAAGCTCAACTGCGGCAGGAATATTATAGGCTGTACTTTCCGGGTTCATCTGATTTATGAACCACATTCGCTGCTGTGCAAAAGACAGTGGGAAAATGTTGTACTGGCTGCCGTTTTCCCTGAGCCTCTTTTCCAGTAAAACCCTCTTCTCGGTTGAAAGAGAGTTTAAGATATTCAGAATGTCTGCCATAGAGCTTTTCTCCATTCACGTTCATTAAACTGATAATGTGGTACTTCTTTCTGCCGGGACTGAACTCTACTCACTTTCGCCCAATAGATTCCGAGCCTCACTTTCAGGCAAATTTTCAATTTCCCTTATGAGGTCCAGAATTGTTCCTTCTCCCCTGGAAGCTTTTTCCACCTTTTCTCGTCCACTTGTCCGTTCTGCTTTCAGCCCGGAGATGAGCCGGGCAATTTCGGAAATTGCGGGATATTCGAAAATCGCACGCAGCGGAATATCCACCTCAAATTCATCCCTGATCCTGGAAATCAGGCGTGTAATGAGGAGTGAATGCCCGCCCATTTCAAAGAAATTGTCGTAGATCCCGATCTTATCAACCTTAAGAAGCTGTCCGGCAATTTCAGCCAGCTTTCTTTCAATGTCGTTTCCGGGCTCAACGTATCTGGCCTTACGTCCCGCACTTTCCAGACCTGCTGAAGGCAGTGCCTTGTAATCTATCTTCCCGCTCCTTGTAAGGGGGAATTCAGCCAGGGGAATCATCATAGACGGCACCATATATTCAGGCAGCTTTTTCCTCAGGAACTTTCTTAAGGTGTCAGTTGACACGTCCTCCCCGTTCCTTGGAACCAGGTAACCGACAAGCCTGCCGTCTGTTGAACTGTCGTCATAAACTGTTACAGCAGCCTGCAGAATTCCCGGGTGCTCAAGCATGACAGCCTCGATTTCACCCGTTTCAATCCTGAGGCCATGAATCTTAACCTGACAATCAATTCTTCCAATGAATTCCAGGACTCCATTTTCATTATATCTTACCTGATCCCCGCTCCTATAGAGGCGTTCCCCTTTTATGGGACTGAATGGATTCGGCAGAAATCTTTCAGCCGTAAGTG
Organism: Ignavibacteria bacterium; assembly: GCA_025612245.1. Taxonomy (GTDB): domain Bacteria; phylum Bacteroidota; class Ignavibacteria; order Ignavibacteriales; family SURF-24; genus JAAXKN01. The sequence continues at coordinate 9,193 of JAAXKQ010000001.1, read as the reverse complement.
CAGGATTATTTATATAACCCCGGCTTAAACCTGCTCCGCCTATGAACAATTCCCCGGGAGTTCCAACTGAAACGGGATTCATATGCTTGTCCAGGACGTAGAGCTCATAGTTTTGCACCGCGCGCCCGATCGGGACTATATGTTCATATTTTTCTAAGCAGTGATGCACTGAGGCGCATACGGTTGCCTCCGTAGGCCCGTATGCATTGAAGAACTTAATACGCCTGGACCAGTAATTTGCCAGTTCAACCGGAATTTTTTCTCCCGCAACGATGATTGTCCTGAGGCTGGAGAATAAGTCTTCTCCCAATTCATTTTTCTCCGGCAGCCTGGATAGTATTGAAGGGGGCAATGTAACGGCGGTAATTCCTGTCTCATGAATCATTTTTGCGATGTCATCTACGGAAGAAGCCACCTCCTGCGGAATTATGCACAGCTTTGCCCCTCCTAAAAGGGCCATAATGAGCTCCCATATAAAGGCATCAAAACTTGATGAAGCGAACTGCAGGACTCTGGAACTCTCTTCAATTTCAAATACACGCTGAAACTTCGAAAGATTGCACATCCCCTTGTGAGAAAGCATTGCCCCTTTGGGTCTTCCGGTAGATCCGGAAGTATAGATGATATAGGCCAGGTTGTCCGGGGATATTTCGCTTCCCGGATTTTCGGAATCCTCCTGCTGGATCAGGATATCTTCTTTATCCGTTTTAATTAGAGTTCCATTAAACTCCGGATACTGCTCTTCTGCAATCTGTCCTGTTGTAACCAGAAATCCGGTGCCCGAGTCCTTCAGCATGAAATATAGCCTCTCCTTTGGATAGGCCGGATCCAGTGGAAGGAAGACTCCGCCCGACTTTAAGACCGCCATAACGGCAACAATCATGTCAATGGATCTTGGTAGTGAGACGGCAACATTGCCTTCAGGCCGAAGGCCCTTTCTCTTCAGGTAATTTGCCAGGCGGTTCGCCCTTATGTTCAGCTCGTTATAGGTTATTTCGTGCGAAATAACCTTCGAATAATGAATCCCGGAATATATAACTGCAGTCTGGCTGGAATGCTTCCGGGCAACATTTTCAAAAACATGGTTTACGCAGCAGTCTTCCGGAATGGCGTACTTCTCAGAAATCGAGCTATTCATGAGGAGGCTAAAATCTTCGGGATTCATGATCCGGGCTTCCCAGATGCTCTTATCCGGGCTTTCCAGCAGGTTTTCCAGAAGAGTATTAAACTGCCCTATCATTCTAAGCGCGGTACTTTTCTTAAAGAGGTCCCTGTTGTATTCCAGGTAGGCAGTAAGTCCACCGCTATAATCTTCCGAGATTGTGAGTGTTATGTCATATTCTGTCCTATTACTCTCAAGCTCCATCAAATCCGCCTTTAGGCCCGGCAGCTCATAAATGGCGGAAGCAAAATTCTGGAAGACGAAGGCCGCCTGGAATATGGGTGAGTAGCTCAGGTTTCGTTCGGGCTGAAGTTTTTCCACCAGCTGCTCAAACGGCAGATCCTGGTGCGCAAAGGCAGCCAGCACCTTTTTTCTGTTGGCCCTGGTTACGTCCTGAAAGCCCGGGCTGCCGCTAAGATTTGCCCTCATGACGAGCGTATTGACAAAGAAGCCGATAATCTTTTCTGTCTCATGCCTCGTCCTGTTGGCTACGGGAGAGCCCACAAGAACGTCTTCGGTGTCACACAGGCGAGCTAGAAGTATCTGGAAGGCCGAAAGTAGCGCAATGTACGGCGTAACAGATTCTTTCCTGCAGAATTCACGCAGCCTGTCCTCTAAACTCCTCCCGATAAAAAACTTCTCAGCTCCGCCGTTAAAAGTCTGGACCTGCGGCCTTGGGAAATCCAGCGGCAGTTCCAGGAGGGGTTTTATTCCTGAGAGCTCATTTTTCCAGTACTCAAACTGTTCTTCAGCCACATGTCCGCTAAACCATCCCCTTTGCCACTCGGCATAATCGGCATACTGAACAGGAAGTTCGGTTAATGGCATGGCCTGACCGCCGTTAAATGACCCGTAAAAATGGATCAGTTCCCGGATAAAAATGCTCATCGACCATCCGTCTGTTATAATATGGTGCATTATTACGAGTAAAACGTGCTCATCATTCGTTATTTTAACGAGGGTAAACCTGCTTAAGAGATCACCCGAGAGATTAAACCTAATGCTGAGCTCTGCTGAAGCCATCTTCTTTAGCTCCTCTTCGGCTTCAGATTTTCCCATGCCCGAAAAATCCATATACTTTAGATCTATCTCCCGCGCCTCCTTAATTATCTGAAAGGGCTGCCCCTTATCCGCTATGAAAACAGTTCTTAATGATTCCTGTCGTTCCATAATCTTAGACAGGCTTGCCCTTAAGGCCTCATGGTCTATCTTTCCTTTCAGGCGCAGTGCCAGAGGAAGGTTGAAAACGCCTTCCTCCGGTGACATCTGCTCCAGGAACCAAAGCCTTTGCTGAGAAAATGACAGACTGAACTGTTTATTCCCGTTATCCCTCTTTTCAGATTTCCTTATTTGCCCTCCTGAATTATCCTCTTCAGCTAAAGACGTGCCTTTTTGGATTATCCCGGCAAGCAAGTGTACGGTTGGATTATTAAAGAGTTCTTTTAATGAAACGTTTACGCCCAAAGCCTTTCTTATGCGTGAAATGACTCTTGCAGCCTTAAGTGAATGCCCCCCGAGGTCGAAAAAGTTGGCGTTAATATCCACGTGCGGCAGTTCAAGCACTTCCGCCCAGATTATGCAAAGCAGCTCTTCCAGATGAGTAAGTGCACTCCCATTATCTTCATGAGGCTTTTCTTCAGGGCTGATTTTTAGAAGCTTGTCTTTATCTATCTTTCCATTTGATGTAATGGGAAATGCATCCACAAAAATATATTCTGATGGTATCATATAATCCGGAAGCTTTTCTGAAAGACAACGCCTGATTTCCATGAGGCTCATAGAATTCTCGCTTGAGGCAGTCAGATAAGCCGCGAGGTATTTCTCGGCGGATTTCCTTTCTTTTACCAGTACAACAGCATTCCGGATTTTGTTACAGCTCATTAAGGCAGCCTCTATTTCCGGCAGCTCAATCCTGAAGCCCCTGATCTTAACCTGGCCGTCGATCCTTCCCAGGAACTCAATGTTCCCGTCAGGAAGATACTTTGCAATATCCCCAGTTTTATAAAGCCGCCTGCCGGCCTCACGGGAGAAGGGGTCCGGGATAAACCTTTCTGCCGTCCATTCAGGCCTGTTCAAATATCCTCTTGCCAGACCGGGACTGGACACGTACAGGTCTCCGGGGATTCCCTGAGGAACTGCCTTTTGGAAGCGGTCCAGTATATACAATTTAATGTTCTCAAAGGGCCTGCCAATGGGGAAAGTTAAAGATGAATCCCTAGCTGCGGAATTTTTATACTCATTATAGCAGCAGCATACAGTGACCTCCGTTGGTCCGTACGCATTTATAAACCTAATCCTTTCAGACCACTTTTGGGCTATATCCCATGTGCACGCCTCCCCGGCTGAAACTATGGTTACATCATGAGGAATACTTTCACACGGCAGGATAGACAATAAGGATGGCGGCATTGTAGCGAAGCTTATGCCGCTGGAAGTAATAAATTCCGCAATTTTTTCTATGGAAGAAACCGTTTCCTTGGGAGCAATATAGAGCTCTGCCCCGCTTGTAAGAGCAAGGAATATTTCAGGCACTGAGGCATCGAAACCTATGGAAGCAAACTGCATTATTCTGCTCCCGGAACTAATCCCCCAGCCATGCTTCATGCTCTCAAGCATGTTACGGGTTCCAAAGTGCGTAACCACTACTCCTTTTGGCATTCCTGTTGACCCGGAAGTATAAATTATGTATGCCGCATTTTCTGAGGAGATATCTTTGCCCGGATTCAGTGAGCTGAAAACAGAAATCAAGTCTTTATCTCTGTCGAGACAAATAGCGTTTTCAGGGACTTCCGCCATTTTCTTCAGCAGTTCTTCTTTTGTAACCACAAATCTTATCCCGGCATCCCTCAGTATGTAACTTATCCTTTCTGCCGGGTAACCGGGATCAACAGGGACATAAGCAGCCCCGGATTTAAGTATTCCCAAAATGCCTGTTATCATCTCCGGGGATCTGTCGGTATATAACGCGATATAATCTTCCTCCTGCACGCCCTCTGCAAGCAGGTAATTTGCCAGCCTGTTGGAGCTTTCGTTAAGTTCCTTGTAGCTAAGGCTTACACCTTCAAACCTCACGGCAGGATTAGCCGGACAAATTGCAGCCTGACGCTCGAACATTTCGTGCAGGAGGTTAACTCTATAGGCAGAGTGAGGACCCGGGTTCAAGCCTTCTATTAGTGCCAGCTGTTCTTTTTCACTGAGGATGGAAAGATTCCTTACCTTCTGTTCAGGCGCCAGCATAATTGAGGTGAGTATATTTGTAAGATGCACTAAAACCGTCTTTACATTCCCGGCGCTGAATAAATTTGCATCATAGGCAAAACCAACGGAAATTTTATCACCCGGCACTGCAACCAGCACCAGAGGATAATTTGTCTTTGAGCTCGTGCCGATATCCATTATTCTCAATGAGCCGATTTGCTCGGTGATTTTTTTTTCGATCGGAACATTTTCAAAGACAAAAATGCTCCTGAACAACGGCACCTCACCCGGCAATTCACTTGATGCATGGATCTGAACCAGGGACGAATGCTCATGCTCCCTGGATTCCAGTAGTTCTGAATTGAGCCTTTGCAGAAGATCCAGAAGTGTTTCGGTGTTCCTAATCCGGACCCTGACAGGAATTGTATTTATAAACAGTCCTATTATTGACTCAACTTTTTCAAATTCAGGCGGCCTTCCTGCTGTAGTCATGCCAAAGACAATGTCATCATCCTCATTGTAACGGCTCAAAAGCAGGGCCCAGGCACACTGAATTACAGTACTTACTGTCACAGACTGGCTGCGCGCAAATTCATTCAGCCTGCCGGTAAATTCCGCGGACAGAAATGTAAATTCATGATTATACGTGCCCTCACCAGAAGGATTTTTCCGTTCAAATGGAAGAGATGCCGGATGCTGAAAACCCTTCAGGTATTTACTCCAGTATTCCTTACTCTCCAGGTCTTTTCTATTTCTGAGATACATGACGAAATCGCGGAAGGGTCTTGGAATTTCTAATCGTATATTTTCCGAGCGGCAGAATCCCTCATATAACTGGAACAGCTCTTTGAGGAGAATTGACTGCGACCATGCATCGATAATCAGGTGATGATGATTAAAGATGAACTGAAAGTCCGTTTCAGAGAGTTTAATTACGGTAATGTTCAGTAAGGGCGCGGAATCGAGCCTGAACCCATTTTTTCTATCCTCCTCAAGAAGTTCTTTTAGTTTTGCTTGCTGCTCCTCCTGTGAAAATGAAACCCAGTCCAGGAGCCTGAAAGGCAGCGTAACATTCTTAAACGCTACCTGCATCATCTGCTCGGTATTTTTCCAGAGAAAAGATGTTCTTAATATTGCATGGCGCCTTATTACCTCCTGCCAGGCGGCCCTGAATGCATCGACGTTAAAAGGTCCCTCAAGGCGGCATGTCGTCTGTTCAAAATATAATTCAGGGTCGGAATTAAAGATGCAGTGGTACAGCATTCCCTCCTGAAGATAGGTAAGGGGATAAATGGCCTCAATTTCTTTTTGTTGGTTACTTCTATTCATCGCCAATTCCATTTATTTCCGATAATATGTCTTTAAGCTCATCAGGCCTTAGCTTGACGTCCTGAAAGTCCGAAGGCGTATATGTAACGCTGTCCCTTGACATGCAGTGCTCGATTATTTTCGTAATTGAGAAAAGAAAGGTTTCAGAAAGCCTCCGGATAGTTTCTTTTTTATGGAAACGCCTGGAGTAATTCCACTGCACATTCAGGCATCCGTTTACAATGAGGGCGGATATTTCAAGAAGATGAGAGCGCTCATTTTTTAGCCCCCTTTCAATTCCTTTGTCTTCAGGCGCAATTTCAAAAATGCTGCTCACGCTTTTTAACTGGTCAAACTGCCCCAGGTAGTTAAATATTACCCCGGGCTTGAGTACTCTGTTCTTTTCAGGGGATATTTCCGCTTCAATGGAATTTTTCAATAGCTGATACGTAAAGCCGTTATGGGGAACATTCCTTAGCTGCTCTTTTACCATGCAAATTGTCTGCCCTATGTCGCCGGCTTTCCCGGTTTCCAGGTAAACGGGATAAACGCTGGTAAACCAGCCCACAGTGGCAGAGGCGTCCAGGCCATTACCTATGTCTTCCCTCCCGTGCCCCTCCAAGTCAAGTAGCATGCTGTTTTTCCCGGTCCAGTCTTTAAATGCAAGTAACAGTGCCGAAAGCAGGATCTCACTGGTTTTTGTATGATACTTCGAATTAATTTCATTCAATAGCTGCCAGGTTCTTTGTCTGTCGTAAAAAGAGGTCAGAGCCTCACAATCGCCTTCCGGATTTTCATTTCCCTGAAAATCATTTGGCAGCTCATGGGGCTGCTTTCTCCTGGTGGCTTTCCAGTAGTCATAATCCTTCAGTGTCTCGGGATTTCCGGCATATTCCTGAAGCCTCGTACTCCATTCCTGGTATGAAGCCATTTTTTCGGGAAGCTTTAATTCCTGACCGGATCTTAACTGCAAAAGCAGCGTTTCCAAATCCCTGAGTAAAATGCGCCATGAGACGCCGTCAATTACTAAATGGTGTACCGCGATGAGCAGCCTGGCACTTCTTTTTTCTCCCAGGTCAAAATATCCAATTCTAATTAGAGGGCCTTTTCTGATATTCAGTTCCGACTGGATGCTCGTGGAAATTTCACTGATTGCAGGTGGAATCCTGGAAGTTTCAAGTTCCTTCAAGCTGAAAACCTGCACTTCTGCCTGAGCCGGGGTTTCCGAGTAATACTGCGCCATGCCCGGATCCCCATTGCCCGGTGTGCTGAATCTGAGGCCGAAGGCGTCATGATGACCGATCAAGAAACTGAAAGCCTCATTCAGCTCATTTATTTTTATTTTTCCATTTATTTCCAGAAGTATGGACTGATTATAGTGGTTCTGTTCTGGGAAATCCTGCTCAAAGAACCACCTTTGAATTGGTGTCAGCGGGAAATATTTTCCCTTAATCACTTCTTTTCCCGCAGCCGTATTTTCCTGTGCCGTACGGCTCAGCTGATAAATTGTGGGATACTGAAACAGCTGCTTTGTCAGGATTTTCAATCCTTTCAGGTTTGCCCTGGCCACGACCTGAATTGCCAGAATTGAGTCTCCGCCAATTTCAAAGAAGTTATCGTTAAGAGATATTTTTTCTACTCCAAGTACCTCTTTCCAGACTTCAAGGAGTATTTTCTCTTTGACGCTCTTTGGCACCAGTTCCTCTTCGGGGGTGCTTCCCTTCACCTCCTCCGGAAGAGCCCTGCGGTCAATCTTGCCGCTTGGCTGAAGAGGCATTTCCTTCAGTATTATAATTGAGGTCGGGATCATGTACTCCGGAAGCTGTTTTTTCAGGAACTCACGAATCTCATCTGAATGTGCTTTATCCAAGCTGCCTGTTGATGTGTCTCTTAATGTAACATACGATGCAATGTACTTCCTGCCTTTTCTTTCCTTCAGTATAACGGCTGCACTATTTACCATTTCATGCTGCATTAAGACCTCTTCGATCTCCCCGAGCTCAATCCTGAAGCCTCTTAGCTTTACCTGGTTGTCACTTCTTCCCATGAACTCTATTGTCCCGTCAGGCTTATACCTTGCCAGGTCTCCCGTCCTGTAGAGCCTTGAGCCCTCACCAGCTGAGCCCTCACCAGCGCTGAATGCATCTGGGATGAACTTCTCTGCCGTCAGTTCCGGTCTGTTCAGGTATCCCCTTGCTACGGGTGCTCCTCCGATGCACAATTCCCCCACGGCTCCAACGGGTATGAGATTTAAGCGTTTGTCCAGTATGTAAATTTTCACATTCATAGGAGGTCTTCCAATTGTCGGCCCTTCGGGATAATCCTCTACGCGGCAGATTGCTGAATCTACAGTGCATTCGGTAGGACCATAGCAGTTGAAGAAATCGCATTTATCTACCATACATAGTTCTTTCCAAAGTGCCTCATCCAGTGCCTCACCGCCTGCAATTACAAGTGAGGGCTTAAAATCACTTCTGTTAAAAAGCCCGCCTGAAATGAATGCTTTCAGCTGTGTGGGTACACAATCCAGAATGTTTATTCCATTTTTTACAATGTATTCCATTAAAGCAATGCTGTCGTGTTTTATATCCTCGTCAGGAATATAGAGTGTGTTTCCATAGAGCATAAAAATCATCTGCGCTATGGATGCATCAAACATTATGGTCGTATTCATAACTACTCTTTGGGAAGTTGGTCTGAAGTAAGAGGAGTATGTATTGCCGATTATCCTGCAGTAATTAGAAAGGCTTGAATGCTGTATTACTGAGCCCTTCGGTTTACCCGTGGAGCCCGAGGTATAGATCACATATGCAGTGTTTTCGGGTAATACTTCAACCTCAGGGTTTCTGTCACTTCCCTTTGATATCTCATCCCACAGGCTGTCAATGCATATCACCTCAAAGGTAAAGTCACGGAACCACTCTCTCAAAGGCTCCTCAGTTATGAGGAATCTAACACCAGCATCCTTAAGTATGTATTCAATTCTCCCTTTCGGGTAGACCGGGTCTAAGGGGAGGTATCCTGCACCTGACTTCATGACGGCAAGAATTGAAGTAATCAAACCCGTCTTCCTTCCTATAAGGACACCTACTACGTCTTCTTTGTCTACCCCCTTTTTCTTCAGATAATGGGCAATGAGGTTGGCCCTTCGGTTGATCTCACTAAATGAGAGGCTTTCCTGGTCTGAAACTACTGCCACCCTATGGGGGCTCTTAAGTACCTGTTCTTCAAAGATGCCGTGGAAAAACTTCACCTGACCGTCCTGTTCTTTTTCCTCACGCCTGTTCCACATCTTCAGGACCTCTTCGGTTGCATCACGACTTAAGAGCAAGGAAGTGACTTTGTTCTCCTTTGTAAGAGCGCCCCTTTTTCCCAGAGCCCCAATGACCGCCCTTTCTTCTTCCGGACTTAAGAGCCCGATGTCTTCGATCCTGACTTCTACATTGGATACTACCGCCTCTAATATCCTTTCATAGTGCCTGAACATCCTTTCAATAGTCTCTTTATCGAAGAGGTCCGTGTTGT
>JAAXKQ010000030.1 GCA_025612245.1 Ignavibacteria bacterium | reverse complement strand
CATTACAGGTTCAGGATTTGAATGAAGATGAAAATGAGCTGATCTTAGTACTTCCCCGTCTTCACTTTATAGATTCACTTGCCATTTTATATTCACCCGGCTATAAGGCTGCTTCACTGGCAGTCGAGGTAAATCCACGCCCTCCCAGGGGCTGAACTCCACATTCTTTATTTTTTAACTGTCTATATATTATCGTGAATAATTGAGGTATCTATTGCCTTTTTTATGAGGATAACTGTATTAAATTTTATTCATGGGGACATAAATGGAGTTTTCAATGGAATGGATTCTTTTTCTTGTTTTTGTTTTAATTATGCTTTTTCTGGATCTTGGCGTCTTTCACAAAACCTCGCATGTGGTGAAAGTTAAGGAAGCCCTGATATGGAGTGCCGTCTGGATCGGCCTGGCACTTCTGTTTAATTTGGGGATTTATTTTTGGAAAGGTGAGCAGAAAGCGCTGGAGTTTTTTACAGGCTACTTAATAGAAAAGTCGCTCAGCGTGGACAACATATTTATCTTTGTGCTCGTATTCTCTTTTTTCAAAGTGCCGCCTTTATATCAGCACAAGGTTCTTTTCTGGGGAATATTCGGGGCACTTGTAATGAGAGTCATTTTCATCTTTGCCGGGGTTGCCTTAATTGAGCAGTTCCATTGGATTATATATGTCTTCGGGGTGTTCCTGATTTATACGGGAATCAGGATGATTTCAGAAAAAGACAAGGAGATTCATCCTGAGAAAAATCCCGTCTTAAAGCTTGCACAGAAATATATACGTGTACTGCCATCGTTTGAGGAAGACAAATTCTTCGTCAAAAGGAACAGTCTCACGTACGCCACACCTCTATTCATAGTGCTTCTTTTTATTGAAACCACAGACCTGATCTTTGCCGTGGATTCAATTCCGGCTATTCTTGCAATTTCTTCTGACCCGTTTATAGTTTTTACTTCAAACGTATTTGCAATACTGGGCTTGAGATCGCTTTATTTCGCACTGGCGGGTATAATTGAGAAATTCGTTTACCTTTCTTACGGCCTTGCCCTTATACTAATGTTTGTGGGCTTAAAAATGCTTTTGACAGACGTGTTCCACATACCTATAGGAATATCCCTTGGCGTAATTGCTCTTATTCTTACGGCGTCCATTGTGCTTTCGTTAAGGCGAACCAAAGGGACGAAAATACCTGAAGAGGTTAAGGAGATGAGCGGGAAGATTGTAGATAAAAAATCTTAAATAAGTGAGGCCATACCGGGGCAGGAAACTCCTTCCTGCCCTATCATACTACTACACACGTTATTTTGCAATTTCAGAAAGCACTTTCCTGAAACCCTTGAAGTCTTCAATAAGCATAAAGCCTTCTTCATCAATAATTTCTTTGTAGTAATGCACCGCCCTGCCGCCTAATATTATCGGTTTTCCCTTCAATATTTTCCCGAGCGTTTTTAATTCACCGGGGAGCACTTCCACGTCGGGATAAACGATGCTAAGGCACACTGCCTTTGCATTTGAAGATCCGGCGGCCCCGGCAATCTCCTCAGCCGGAAGGTTGGGGCCCAGTTCAATTACATTCCACCCTTCTGAGGAGGCAACAAGTGCAGCTAAAAGCAAGCCCAGCTCATGCATCTGTCCTTTTGGCGTGCATGTAATGACAGACTGTGCATATGGTGAAATCTTATACCTCGATATCAGGTTTTTCAGGAAAGCCGCAAGCACAGAACTTGCCATGTGCTCCTGCGCTATTCTCATTTCTCCCTGGTACCAGTCTTCCCCTATTTTGTTTATTAGCGGAATTATGAGTCCAAGAAGCAGATCCTCAAGCCCCAAATCAACTGCCGCCTTCTCAAGTATACTTTCCAGGAGAGTGTGGTCATACCTGTTTACTGCATTAAGACTTGCATCCAGATATGATCTAAATTTAAGTGAAAAATCCGTCTGAGATTCCATACCCCAAAGCGCCTTTTCCTGCCGTGTGTTAAGGTGTTTCAGCTCCTCAGCTGACAAGTGAGCAACATTGCTTATTGTACTCCCTTTTTTTACAGCCTCGCCAAGGAGCCTTAGCTTTTCAACCTCAGCCTCCGAATACATCCTGCGATTGGTTTCGGTCCTTTGAGGCATCAGAATGTGATATCTCTTTTCCCATGCTCTTATGACGTAAGGACTCAGGCCGCTTAACCTGGAGGCGGTTTTAATGGAATATTTTGCAGCGTTTTCCATATTCTTAATCCTGTTATTTACCTGTGTCTAAAATATAATAAACTTTTATTATACAAGGAACTATTTTATTTAGACAAAAGTTATACATAATAAAGGGTATAGTAGAAACTTTTAGGGGACCGGCAAATGAACTTACTTTTACTGAATATTACGGCAAGGATACTGCTTCTTGCCGCGTTACTGGCTATTCTAACTTCAAAACTATGGCCTCAGGCCTCAGAGGAAGATTCAGAGACAGAATTTTCAGGTAAAGGGAAAGTTAAGGGGAAAGTTGTTGATGTTGTTACACGTCAGGCGCTGCCGGGAGTAAATATTTCTCTGGAAGGCACCTCAGTGGGGACTGCGGCAGATGCCGATGGGAATTACGAGATCACGAATATTGCCGCAGGGCGGATCACTTTAAGAGCGTCAATTGTGGGCTATAAGACTATTATAAAACCGGACATTATTATAAACAGCACACGTCCGGCTGTTGTGGATTTTGAGCTCCAGGAGGCTGAGCTTGAACTCCAGACAGTTTTGATCAGGGCAGATTATTTTCAGAAAGATCCCTCTTCAGCTGTGAGCGTAACAGCTTTCAGCTTTGAAGAGATAAGGCGCGCTCCCGGGGGACTTGAAGACGTTGTACGCGCCCTTTCCACACTACCCGGCATAGCTCAGGCTGATGCCGGGCGTAATGACCTGGTTGTGCGGGGAGGAGCCCCTTCTGAAAACCTTTACATTGTTGACGGCATTCCTGTAGCCAACATTAATCATTTTGGAGGCCAGGGTTCGACCGGCGGCCCCTTGAGCTATATAGACCTTAACTTTGTAAAAGACGTAACGTTTTCAACCGGCGGCTTTCCAGTCATGTACGGGGATAAGACATCCTCGGTCTTAAGCATCGGCCTCAGCGAAGGAAGGCGCGACAGGATTGGCGGAAAGGCAACCATTTCAGCCACACAGTTCGGACTGAATGCCGAAGGGCCGGTTTCAAAGGATCTCAATTTTCTTTTTTCCGCCAGGAGGAGCTATCTTGACTTTATATTCAAAGCCGCGGGGTTCGGTTTCGTGCCGGAATACTATGATGTGCTTTCAAAGGTCAAGTATGACGTAAACAGCCGGAACTCTCTTTCTTTTCTTTTTATCGGTGCTTTTGATAACGTCAGATTCTTTAATAATACCGCAGACCAGCGCTACAGCAATTCCAGAACCATGGGTAACGACCAGACGCAGTATGTAAGCGCTATTTCATTCAGGCACCTGTTTAGAAGCGGTTTCTATAACCTGAGTGCAAGCAGGAATTTTACTGATTACCGCTTTCAGCAGAGGGATACGCTACAGAACCCAATTTTCCTGAATAATTCAAGGGAGCAGGAAAATAATTTCCAGGCTGACGTTGTATTAAAGATTTCCGAGAACACTGAAGTGAGTTCGGGCGCCTCGCTTAAAATGATAAAATTTAGTACGGACGTCATACTTCCCTACTTCAGGACCACATTTGGAGACGTTCTAAATGTTAACTCTCTTAATAAAAAGACCACATTCAGCAAATATTCACTCTACACAAATTATCACAACAGGCAGATAGCGTGGCTTGGAATTAATGCCGGGCTGCGCATGGATTACTTTAACGGCATTAATGATCCCTTAACATTTAGTCCTAGAGGCTCCCTTTCCATTTATGCCGGTGAGAAAACAGAAATAAACCTTAGTGCAGGCGTTTACTTTCAGAGCCCATCATACATATGGCTTGCGGGAAGTGATGAAAACAGGAATCTAAAAAGTATAAAAAGCGTGCAGTATATTGCAGGCGTTGAAAGGCGCCTGAGGGAAGATACAAAATTAAGAGTTGAGGCGTTTTACAAGTCGTACAGCAATTATCCCGCAAGCACTTTGAGGACGTATCTTGTTCTTTCCAATACGGGGGCAGGGTTCGGGGGCTCTGAGGATAACTTTTCAGCCTTTGCACTTGAGGCATTGGTAAGCGAGGGCTTTGGCGATGTAAAAGGCCTCGAAGTGCAGGTGCAGAAAAAGTCATCAGACATTCCCCTTTACGGAATCTTTAGCCTCACATACAGCCAGGCTTATTTTACAGCTCTTGACGGAGTAAGGCGCCCCGGGAGCTACGATCAGCGTTTTATTATGAACATAAGTGCGGGCTATATTTTCAGCAACCAGTGGGAAGCCTCCATGAAATTCCGTCTTTCGACGGGAAACCCTTACACGCCATTTAACCCGGACGGATCGCAGAAGGTAAGCCTTTACAACTCGGAGCGCCTGCCGGTTGTGCACTCGCTTGACGTGAGGGTGGACAGGCGCTGGAATTTTGAGGACTGGTCGCTTGTAACATTTTTAGACGTGCAGAACGTTTACAACAGGAAAAAGAGGGGCATTCCGCGCTGGGACGAAAGGAAAGGCGCAATAGAAAGCGAACGCTCAATTGGGATACTTCCATCCATCGGGATAACCGCAGAATTTTGAACTATAATATTCAACATGCAATACGAAGGTATGGGCCAAGGAAAAACTGGTAACCTGATTGACATTAAAAAAGAATATACATATTTTCATTTCACTTTAAGATAATTTTGCCTGTATTATTATGTACCGGATTATGATGTACTGACCGTTCATTGATCTATGGATTAGAAAACCCTGGCAGTTCCTCTTTTTCTAAAATAAGGGCTTTATCCTCATGCAATTTTCAAAAAGCTGTCTTCTGTCTGCAATTCTTTTTTTCTTTTTATCCGAATTTTCAGCCGCCCAAAACTTACAAACCACTAAATCCTCCGGCAGAGTAAATGGAACCATATCCGGTGTACTTATTGACAGCCTGAACGGCAAGCCCATAGCTTATGGAAATTTCATACTATGCCGCTTAAGAGATTCCTCGCTTGTTAACGGTGCCATATCGGACTCACTTGGCAGATTCACACTATCAAATATTCCTGAAGGTACATATTACGCAAAGGTTTCAGTTCTAGGCTATAAATCGCGCAGAAAAAACAAAATTTCATTAGACAAAGAGAATTCCTTAATAGCGCTGGATACAATCAGGCTTTCACAGAGGAGCATTTCAACGGCAGTCGTACAGGTAACGGCGGAAAGGGAAAAGGTTAAGTATGAAGACGAGAAGATTGTAGTAAATGTAAACAGGACAATGGGAAGCACTGCTTCCGAAGTGCTGGAAAATACGCCCATGGTAAGAGTGGATATTGAAGGAAAAATAAGCATTCAGGGCAGGCCCGCGGCACCTGTAGTTTACATTGACGGCGTTCCTGCAAAGAATTTAGGTTTTGAAACCGCAGAAGATTTCAGACTTATATCGGTAAGTGATATTGAGAAAATAGAAATTGTAATGGAGCCCGGCTTCGAGTACAGTGAAAGGTCAGAAGGCGGAGTAATCAATATTGTTACAAAGAAGAAAGCTGAGTCCAAGTACAGCGCAAACTCTGGGATTTCGGCCTCTACAAGAAACAATATTTCATTCAACCTCGGTTCGAGCCACATTTCCAACACATATTTCATCAGAGGCGGCTATTCAAGAAACTATTCCAAGTTCAATAGCAGCAGCGATCTTAGTAAAACCATAACACTTAATGATATTTCGGGCTTGCTGCTGCAATCATCCAATTCCAGTAATAAATCTGCAGGTGATTTCCTGAACTTTACTTTTGGATATAACCCTGACAATTTGAACAACCTGTATGCTTCGACTGCCTTCAGGGGAAACAATACCGGTGTTGAGAAATCTGTGTTAAATCAGCTGAATAATAATGGAGCGGGTCTTTCCGGCCTTTCACAAAGCAGCAGCAGCACCAACACGAAGCAGCAGTTTTCAAGCTACTCGGTAGGTTATACAAAGCTGTTTAAGGAAAAAGGCGGAAAGATCAGTACATCATTTGCATACATTCATAATACAATGGATATGGACAACAGTCTGGATAAAAGCGCCTTATCACTCTCAGAATCTCCTTTGAGTCAAAATAACACATCCGGAAATAAAAACAATTCATTCCAGGGATCAGTCACTTTCAACAGCCGGCTGGGAAAGCTTATTAGGATAAATCTGGGCTATTATACGAAGGCTCAGACTCTATCCATGGAAGACCGGTATACTGAAGGAGAACAAAGGTATTCCGGGCTGCCTCGGGGAAACATAAATACAAGATATTCAGACTGGAAAAATTCGCTCTATGGTACTTTGGGAGGCGATTTATGGGGTATTAATTATTTAGCATCGCTTTCAGCAGATGCCGATAACGTTAAAAATAAAGAAGTAATAACGGGCAATTCCTTTAAGAAAAGCTACTATGTTCTGACACCAGGGCTCAGCATAAGTAAAAGGTATCAAAACGGGCACTCCATAGGCATTTCCTATGGGCGCTGGAACAGCTACCCACTGAACAAAGAGTTAAATCCTCACATAGACAACTCTGATTCAACTGAAATAACAATGGGGAATCTCAATCTGAAGCCTTACTACAGGGACCAATACGGTATTTCCTACCGGGGAAATATCAGTGATCTTTCCCTTTCGGCCAGTATAGGCTACGAAAGATCAAAGGACATAATAGAAAAGATCTCAATTCAGGAAAACCTTCACACAGCTATAGCAACCTACAAGAACCTGGCAAGCGCCAACGCCTACTATGCATATTTGAACGCCGGCGGTTCACTTTTAAGCTGGCTCAACATTGATCAGTCATTAAGCTGTAACAACAGAAACTACAAAGGCTTTAGCAACAATCAGAGCAGATTTTCCTGGAGCTCCAGTACACGTTCGGAAGCATCTTTTAATTTTCTTAAGCTGATGCTGGATTTTAATTACAATTCTTCGGTAACAGATGCACAATCGAGTTCAAAGCCTACATTTTCTTCAAATGCGGCTGTAAAATTACTTCTTTTTGAAAAACAGCTTTCGCTTACATTAAGGGTTCAGGACCTGTTCAACACCCTGAGGCAGAACCGGAACATATACGGCACGGGGTTTTACTCTGTAAGCAGCACAAAAGAAACAACTCGCATTTTCACGCTCAGTATTTCTTACTTTTTCCAGAGCAAGGCAAATGACAGGATTGAGGAAGTAAGGGATACAGAGGAATACGGCGACGACTTCTGAAAAAGAAACAATCCGGACAAACTGGTATACAGAACTTTTATCCTCTCAGGAGCGTCTAAAAATATAAAAAGGGGTGCTGTAATGGAAGAAACAATTCTCTTTGAGGACAAGAAGTGGGCTACACTGGCTCATCTCAGCGTGTTTTCGGGGTTCATTATACCGTTCGGGAATCTGATCCTCCCTATTGTAATCTGGACATCAAAGCGTGAATTCCATTTTACAGTCGACCAGTGCAAGGAAGTACTTAATTTCCAGATTTCAGTGCTGATTTATTTCCTGGTGCTTCTGGTGTCTTTTGTTCTGTCCATAATTTCCTCGGAGCATGGCGAGCCGCATCTGGCATCGATCATTATTATCGGGCTTCTTGTTATTGCACTCGGCATCTACTACCTTGTTGCAACAATAATCGGCGCTCTTCAGGCCAATAACGGCGTCAGATACCGTTATCCAATAAGCATCAGGTTTATAAAGTAGCAGATTACTGCTTGTAAAGCTTTTTTACGAGCACAGGATACTGGTCAATAAGTTCTGTCATTTTTGCAATATTCAGCTGGTCGGCATTTTCGAAAAGCTCTTCACCATAGTCCAGAAGAGCTTTCACATTATGCCCTTTTGCCAGGTCCTGAACGCCTTTTGCAAAGTCAATGACGTCATTTATAAAAAGTCCGGCTTTCACATTTTTCCACTTCTCCAGGTATTCACCCGTAAGTGCTGCCATTAAAGCTATGGAATTATTGGGAGAACTCTCTGCCAGGCCGGTTTTATCGAGGCCAAGGTGGAATAAGATCCTTCCCAGGAGGTCATCGGTATTAAACGGCTTTACGACGTAATCGTTACCCCCGGCTTTCATAGCTTTCATTATGCTTTCAGACTCTGTTTTCGCCGTCAGAAAAACAACCGGAATGTTCTTGGTCTTTATATCTTCCTTTAGTTTTTTGCATACAGCAAGCCCGTCCATTTCAGGCATAGACATATCGAGCAGAATCAAATTGGGCATCTTTAATGCAGCTATGCTGAGGGCCTGCTTGCCGCTGGTGGCAAAGGCGATCTGAAATCCGCAATTCCTCAGGGTATTTCCCAGAACCTGCAGGTTCTGAGGCAGGTCATCTACAATAAGAATCTTTTTTCTTTTAATTTGAGACAGTTGTGCTTCTGAAATATCCATAATTTTTTCTGATCTTTTTATAATTCCCATTATTCCGGGCGCTAAGACAACACCCCGGAAACAACTTCGTAAATATATGATTTTTTAGACAAGTTTTTCCACAAGTTCAGGAAAATCCTCCAGGAGTTCATTTATTTTTTCAACCCTGAACGTATCAGCTGATTCAAAGAGATCATCCCCGTAGCTGATAAGAATATCGGAGGAGTTTTCCTCTCCAAGCTTTTTTACTTCTGAGGCAAAGGCTGTAATTTCATCGATCATCATTCCGTCTTTAACCGACTGCCACCGGCTCATCAGCTCATTGGACAGGTATCTGCCGGCATTTCCGCTCACCTTCAGGGGTTCTGCCACGGTTTCAGGAACCTCTTCTCCGGTAACCAGTGCAGAATAATCTTCACCCCCGGAAATAACTTCTACATCAGGCAGGTTAAACCTGAATGTGCTTCCCGAGCCCACTTTACTTTCAACGGAGATGCGGCCGTTCATCATTTCAACCAGTCTCTTTGTAATTGTAAGGCCCAGACCCGTTCCACCGTATTTTTTAGTACTCTGCCCCTCTCGCTGACGGAAGACCTCGAAGATGAGTTCAAACTGATCCTCCGGAATTCCAAGGCCGGTATCACAAACTTCAAAATAGAGGTCCACTCTACCTCTGTTCTCACTTTCAGCTTCAGCCCTGACGTTGACAGAAACCATTCCGGAGTCTGTAAACTTCACTGCATTTCCGATAAGGTTGAAGAGTATCTGGCGCACGCGGACCTCGTCGAGCAGTAATCTTCCCGGAACCCCAGGGGCAATGTTCATATTAAAGCCTACCCCCTTCTGCCTGAGCGTCGAAGTAAATATCTGCGATATTTCATTTAGGAGCAGGTGAAGGCTTACGGGCTCATGAGTTATTTCAATTCTGTTGGCATCAATTTTCGACAGATCGAGTATATCGTTAATGAGCATAAGAAGGTTTTTGCTGCTTACTAATATACCTGAAATATATTCATGCAGTTTCCTGTCATTTACCTCCTGTTTAAGGAGCTCCGAAAACCCCATTATAATATTCATAGGGGTTCTGATCTCATGACTCATATTTGCAAGGAACAGGCTTTTTGCCCTGTCGGCACTCTCGGCTGCCTCCTTGGCTTTTTTAAGTCTTTTTTCCTGCTCGAAAGAGTTGATGATCAGTGAGGCAAGCGTTCCGAACTCATTCTGTTTATTCTTTAAGTTCTTAAGGACAAAAGGATTGGAGAGCTTAAGGCTTCCAACAATAAGCTTAAGCGGAATTCCGATAAAGTATATGAGGAAGAACGTTGTTGCACCAAGAATGATCAAACCGAATACAATATTAAGCGTAAACTGTGTATTTGAGGCATCCAGGAGCTTACGCAGAACTTCGGATTCCGAGCTGTATTTTAGTGCTGAAACCGGTTTATTATTCCAGCCCATCAGTTTCGTTGTAGTTACAACGGTAAACTGGTTTTCTGCCTGGCGGTTCAGTTCCAGGGATTCATCTTTAGGATTAATAAATACTACATCCCCTGCCATCAGCTCCGAGAGGTCCTTCATATAATCAGGCGCCCACTGCCTTGCAGCGACAAGAAAACCTCCGGGCTGAGATTCCCTTTTCACATCAGAGCCCGACTGAAGAGGAGCAGTTCTAATTTCCAGGACGCCGGCTGAAGTATTGATATAAAAGTGATTAAACCACTTTTTACTGAAAATTTCGTTAAGGACTTCACGGCTAAGCGGAAACTTATTCAGCTTTTTGTCCGGCAGCAGGTTAGCCGAATACGTCAGGTCCAGATTGGTATTAAAAAGCCAGACACACTGGACGTTGAAGGTAGGCATAACGTTGTCAATATTTATAACGGCCCACGGGCGGTCCACTTTGTTTACAAACCTCAGCATGTCGTCCCAGTAGGAATAATCGTAGACGTAAGATTCAAGTCCCTTACCCTGCAGGCCGATAACTTTCCCGAGCAGGACGTTACGCTCCTGTCTGGTCTGTTCTATAAGTGAAGATACCTTACGAAGTTCAGCGTTCTGGATGAGTATCAATCCGGCAAGAAATAACACATAGATTAAAGCGATAAAAAATATAATACGGTAACGGACCTGCTTCATTAAAGAGACTCTCCCCCGGGAAAAAGTGAAACTGATAGAACATTATCGGAAGTTTTTCTGAATTATAGAGTATAGAACTTCATTTTTAGGAATTTTCTCTGGAAGAAAAAGAAGAATTGATGTATAAGTATGCAAATGGTGTAAAACAAAGATCCGTGTGGTTTTAGTCCCGAACTTCGCGCCATACATTTCAGACACAGCCGGGCTCTTCCGGATATCAATTCCCGGCATGGGATTGAGCCCAAGCCGGGAATTTCAGAAGTTTATGATAATCTAAATCTTTTATTTACCGTACTGCTTTACAATTAAAGCAGAGGCCTCGCCGCCGCCTATGCAGAGTGAAGCAAGTCCGTAAGTGGAATTCCGCTTTTTCATTTCATAAAGGAGTGTAGTAAGTATTCGGGCGCCGCTTGCGCCTATTGGGTGGCCGAGTGCTACGGCGCCGCCGTTTACGTTTACCTTTTCAGCGTCAAGCCCGAGCAGTTTTGCTACTGCAAGGGAGACTACGGCAAAAGCCTCATTGATTTCAAAAAGGTCGATATCCGACAGCTTCAGGCAGGCTCTGTTAAGCACTTTCTGTATGGCGTCAGCCGGGGCTGTAGTAAACTCTACCGGGGCCTTGGCAGCAGAAGACTGTGCCACAATTTCAGCCATAGGGGAAAGACCCAGTTCAAGAGCTTTTTCCTCCGACATTACGAGGAGTGCTGAAGCGCCGTCATTAAGGCTGGAAGCGTTGGCCGCAGTTACAACACCATTTTTATCAAATACCGGTTTCAAGCCCGGGATCTTGTCGAATTTTACTTTTTCAGGTTCCTCGTCTTTAGAAACGAGGGTTTCACCCGTTTTTGACTTTAGCTTAACTTCTGTAATTTCATCGTTGAAGCGTCCTTCCTTCTGAGCCCTGATGGCGCGTTTATAGGAAGTAACAGTAAACTCATCAAGCTGTTCA
>JAAXKQ010000010.1 GCA_025612245.1 Ignavibacteria bacterium | reverse complement strand
ATAATTTTATAGTTTCAACATTTAATCAATTACACGGAAATCTTGATACTTCCAATAAAAACGAATTTAAAACCCATTTTTCTATCTTTTAAATACTAATTAAAGCAGCATCATAAGCCATTCTGCTAGTTAAAAATTAAGGTCCTTGTTCTTCATATAATCATACAAATTTTGGTCATATTTTGTTATTGAAGTATCAATTTCATCCTTATAAAAGCCCCAATAGTCAGTAGAAAATGAACCCTTACTTGTGCTCATATCTTTAACTATCCACTTTATTTTATATTTGTTATCCTCATATTTTACAATAAAAGTGAACTCCATGTTTATAATGCTTTGTGTTTCTCCCAAAAGACCTTTGTATTCCTTTACGGTAGTTTCTCCATTCCCACTTAACATCCCATCTTCATTGGTTTGAATAACAGCTTTCCCACTAACGAAATTTTCATTTGCATATTGCAGCAACCTCATCTTAATCTCATTTTTTTTCAAATTTACCTCGTGAGAGAAAACAAATTCTTTTTCCTTGTCCGTTAGAACACTTGTAGGGACACATCCTATAAAATATAATGATAATAAAAGGAATAAATAGCTTTTACGCATTGCAGCTCCAATATTATTGTAAAAGTAATTATTAATATCTAAATCAAATAAAGAAGTCTATTCTTTTTCAATTATTAGCCTAAATCCCCAGATTTATCCTGCCGTCTTTTATCTTTATCCTGTGTCGGTGATAAGTTCGTCAACTGCCTAATTCCTTCCTGGACGTCAATCAAGTTGTCTAGAATCTTTGATATTATAGGGACTGCTTCCGGTATTTCTTTCATTTTACGAATTATGTTAATCTCATCGTTATTCAGGCCGGGATAGGTGAATTTTTCTTCAGTAACAGAAGGAATATTGATAATTGTTTTCAATTTATCATAAACACGGCTGACCTTTTGTTCATCCCCTGGATTGTTTTTTAATATTTCCTTCGCTGCCTTTCTGAAGGCCTTACCATATTCAGACTCTTTAAATTTTGGATCAACTACTTTTGGTAAAGGAGGTGCTCCTATCCCCAGTAAAAGCCAATCCAAAGTACAGGAAGTAAGCTGCGCAATAGTTATCAAAGTGCTAACTTCGGGTATGCGGTTATTATTTTCCCAATTGCTTACAACGACCTTAGAATCAAACCCCAAAGTCCTTGCAAATGCCTCCTGTTTCTCATTTAAGACCACAGTGCGGCAGTATTTTATCCTTTCCCCGAGTGAATTCATAAAAAAGTATTCTTATCGCTAACTTTTCGCTTGACAAAAGTTAGCGGAAATATTAACTTTGTCATTAAATAATGACAGTATTTATAATTAAAAAATGAGACCAGGCTATGACCTCATTAAACAACAAAATGCAATTATATAACCAGTCTGCGATTGCCAGGGTATTGAGAGTTGATCAGTCCTATATATCCTTAGTGCTCCGCGGAAAGCGAAAAGGGCCAAAAGCACTTGAGCTGCTAAAGAAGATCCAGGAGCTGACCGGGACAAAAGCAGCCTGAAAATAATGTTTGACAATTTGTAAAGCATCAAGATAATAAACAATTTTTTCTAAATCCAATAGTTAATAAACAATTCGGTGAATGATATGAGATACAAAATCCTTAATAACGACGGCCACTATAATCCTCCCAGGGAAATTCCTGAGATGTCTTGTCCATTGAGGGATAATCCTGCCGTGCTGTATCCAGAATTATGGTTCCTATACTCGCCGCAAAGTCACGGTATTTGTTTCCTGCTCCTACCCCATCCGCCTCTATTCTACAGGCGAAGTAGGAAGCTAATTGAAAAATTATTAATGCAGAAAGCTTCAGCAGCAAGGAATATTCCTTATCTTCGTTCCATTTCTTTACTTTTGCTCGGGCTTGCGGAGTGGAGCCTGCATATTTTAATATTTCTTCTCTGTGTATACTTAAGAACCGCAACAGATCCCCTCTACCGTCGTTTGCGAAGAATTTCACTTTCTTTTTCTCGTCGGCTGAAAGGCTCATTTGTATTTCCGTTTCAAAGCCGCGAATATTTGATAGGTAATTATCCGGTATCATATCTCTACTCCTTCTGGTTTATAAAATGGGTAAGGTTCAGAAACGCTCATATACCACAGGAACAAATTAATAAGGCAATTTTCAGAAATCCATTAAAATTTTAAGGAATGTTTTTAATGCAGGCTATAACAGATATTAAAACAATTCTTTACCAGACCATCCACAGGAACAAAAAGCCTGTGGCCCAGATAGCCGATGAGACCGGAATCAGCTCAAGCTATCTCTACAGGGCGGGCCTGCCGGTCGATCAGTCAGGCGTGAAATTCCCGGTAGAAAAGCTTATTCCTCTAATGAAAAGCACCAATGACTACTCGCTGCTTGAGCATATTTCAAAGATCTGCGGCTTCCTCCTGGTCCGGGTACCCAAGGTCAAGCCTTCCAAGGGCACCACAATAGATATTGTGGACAATTATCAGGAATCCACCACCAAGGCTTTGAGGGCCTTAAAAGAGTTTTTTAACAGCCCGGATAAGGACAAATACCTGGCAGTGGATCAGGCCCTTCAGGAAGTGATGGAAAGGAGCGCAAGCGCTCAGAAGTACTGCAAAAAGAATTTCGAGGGACAGTTCGAACTGGAACTGTAATTAACTCAATTAAAAAGATGTTAAAAATGGAAATATCAGCAAAAAATAACATTACATCAAATGGGGAAATCTGGCTGTCTGTTGAACAGACTAGTTCTCTGCTAAATGTTTCTACTAGAACAATCCGAATGTCATGCCAGAACAAAAAAATTACAGCTAGATCTATAAAAGGTAATGGTGGCCAACAATATAGCATTCTCCTTTCTTCCCTGCCGGTCGATGTGCAGATGAAGTATTACCAAGAAACAGGACTTATAAAAAGAGAGCCTGAACCAATCGCCAAAGCATCGAGGGAACTAACGGAGAAGCAGTGGGAAGTAGCCCTGGCCAGGTTCGACCTTATAAAGCTATACATCGAGAGCTCGGAAAAAGCTGATAACAAGGTAAAGGCAAAACAGGATTTCATCGAAGCCTATAACCACGGAGCCCTTCCTGACCTAATGAAAATCCTCAGTGAAACAAGCTATAAGACAGTTGAACGATGGAAGAAGACCCTGAAGGAAAACAGCTTCGATCCCATAAGCCTCGCCCCCGGATACACATATGTAAAACCGCGCAGCGTGACCAAAGAACAGGCTGAAATACTTATAAGGGAATTCCTTAACCCGAACAGTCCGCCCAAGCGTGAAGCTATAAGAATTGCTAAAAATATCATGAGAATAAAAGGGATTGAAGACACTTTAAGCGAATGCACATATGAGAGATTTCTAAATGACTGGGTGGAAAAGAATTACGACCTTTACGCCCTGGCCAGGAGCGGTGAAAAGGGGCTGAATGATAACGTAATATTTTCAATAGTCCGCGATCTGGACAAGATAGAGGTTGGAGACATAGTCTTTGCGGACGGTAAGACGCTTGACTTCTTCATGATGAACCCCTTAACAGGCAAGCCGAAGAGAATGACACTGATACTATTCTTCGACATGAAATCAAGCATGCCTCTGGGCTTCGACATCATGCCCTCGGAGAACGTAATGACGATCGCAAGCGCCCTGAGGCGCACAATTTTACTTTTAGGCTTCAGGCCAAAGGTTGTCTATATAGATAATGGTAAGGCATTCAGGAGTAAATATTTTCAGGGCGTATCGGACTTTGAGACCACAGGAATAAAGGGGCTATTTGAACGCCTTGAGATTAAGACCATTTTCGCCAAGAAATACCACGGACAGAGTAAGAGCCAGGAGCGTTTTCACCGCACAATGAGCGAGTATGAGCGCTTAATGCCCAGCTACTCGGGCATGAACCCCATAGACAAGCCGGCCCGTTTCGGGCGTAATGAGATCTTCCACAGAACGCTTTATGACCGCGTGACAGAAGGCACCCTTCCTACAGTCAGACAGGTATACGAGACACTAATGTACTGGTTCACGGTCTACGGCGACCGCGAACACCAGGACGGATTTTATAAAGGCCGTACTCCGAATGAGATATTTAGTGAATCCCTGGAACGCGTAAAAGCGCTCCCCGACTTTGCATCCAGGCAGATCGTCAAAGATGAATTAAGATACCTCATGCTCGAAGAGCAGGTGCGCGACATAAGGAAAAACGGCATTGAGCTTTTCAGCAAACCGTACTGGAGCGAAGAGCTTTACGGGCGCCACCACAAGGCCATTATTAAATATGACTTTTTTGATGACTCCGAGATACTGGTTTACGATACAAAAGGAAACTTCATTTGTACCGCCATTCGCGGCGATATGGTAAATCCTGCAGCACGCATGTTCGGCAGCGAAGAAGAAATAAAGCAGCTGGAAGATAAGCTGAGCCTTCAGGGAAGACTTAAAAAGCTTACTATAAGTACCGCCAAAGAGCTTTATAACAACGATTACGTGAATATGAGGCAGCTTATGCTAAAAAGCAGCGGTGGCGACAGTGCGCCTGCAGCTGAAGATGTGGCGCCGCTTATTGAAAATAAAACGATAAAAAATAAAAAGTCTCTGTCAGTTAAAAAGACGGGTACCGACGACGTGGATCTTTCACAGCTCATTAATGAAGAGGCTGAGTCCAGAATCATACACACGTTTCAGTTCGAGAAAGATGAATACGAGGGTGGTAACTAATGAAACATTCAATTGCCATACTGGAGAGAATAATTAAAGAGCTGAATGCAAAAAAGGCAAAACTGGATGACGTAATTAACGGCAAGCCATTTAGCGAACTCATAAAAGTAAGAAATGAAATTCATGAACTGCTTATGGGCAAAAATAAGCATACAGCAAAGGACCGGCTTAAAAAGATCCTGGAACTTGAAGCTAAAGAGGTGAAGCTAGAGCGCATCAACAAAAAAGACATTACCAAAATTATACATACGTCTTTTGAACTTAAAGACGAAATCGAGGACTGCGAAAGGCTTATGATGGACCTGCAGTTAAAGCAAAAGCAGCTTGAAAATTACAATAACTTTTATTCAAAAGGAGATTCAAAATGATGTTTCCGTTCATTATCGAAGAGGAAGAGCAGCTATGGATTACATACCTTGCTGCAGAAGGACAATCGAGGCGTTTGAATGAGTCACTTGGAAGAGACCAGGGGCATGATGTTAACAGGATAATTTTGGGCAACATAAGAAAACTCTCTTTTCTTCAGGCTGAAATTATACAGCATTTAATCAACCATGCTGAAGATGAGAAGATACTTAAACGCTCGAAAGAAATAGGAAAGAAATGGGATAGCCATGCACAGTTTATGACAGAAGTTGCTGATCCTGATATAGAACAATTTATTGAAAAGAAACCAATAATATCAA
Organism: Ignavibacteria bacterium; assembly: GCA_025612245.1. GTDB lineage: Bacteria > Bacteroidota > Ignavibacteria > Ignavibacteriales > SURF-24 > JAAXKN01. The sequence continues at coordinate 156,379 of JAAXKQ010000010.1, read as the reverse complement.
TTAGTGGAGCTTCATTAAATGGCTAAAAAGAAAAAATCAAATGCCAGGGTAAAGACTGCATTCGGGGATGAAAGGCAGCTTTACACAATTTATAAGGCTCTTGAATGGTATCAGTACCTGTTGAAGAAAGAGCTCAAGATGGCCGGCACCACACGTCCCAGGAAAAAAGAAATCAAGGGTGGGATAAACAGGACCATGATAATAGGCACCAGAATACTTATAAAACTAAGCAAATACGCAAATGACACGGTGATTAAAGGTGTATGCAATAAGGTGCTCGATGACTGCATAGAAAGAATGAACTCAGAATACTTGAAGGCAGAAGAAACAAAAAGCCTCCAGCAGGTACCATCTGCTGAAGGCCTCTGATTTACCCTATAACTTAATACAGGAGTATAAAAATGGACCTTAAAGACGAATTAAAACTGTATATGAAAGAGCACGAAGAGCTCTCACAGAGTGAAATTGCCCGCTCGATCGGCGTATCCAGCACAACAATAAGCCAGTGGATTAATAATATCTATGCAGGCAATGTAGCCAAAATTGACGATAAGGTAAAGACCTTTCTTGAGCTGCAGAAGGAAAGGCTTTCAAGCCCCAAGGGGGAAGTTCAGTTTATCAACACAAGCAACGTAAAAAAGGGCTTTGAAACGGCTAAGATCTGCCATCTAGATGGTGAGATCGGCGTCCTTTACGGGGAAGCCGGCTGCGGCAAAACAACGCTTCTTAAGGAGTACGCAAGGCACTACAACAACGTAATCCTTATTGAGGCCGACCTGGGCTTTACAACCAAGATCCTCTTCCGCAAGCTGCACCGGGAGCTCGGCATGGACGGCCTGGGCTGCATACATGACATGTTCGAGGACGTAACGGCAAGACTTAAGAACTCTGGCCGCCTCATTATAATTGACGAGGCCGAACACCTCCCCTACAGGGCACTTGAGCTCTTAAGACGCGTTTACGACAAGGCCCACGTGGGAGTCCTTCTTGCCGGCATGCCGCGCCTCATCAGCAACCTCCGCGGTAAAAAGGGCGAATACGCACAGCTCTATTCACGCGTCGGGATTGCCACCAGGCTCGACAGCCTGAAGCATCAGGATACCGAGGCAATCGTAAAATCCGTTCTCCCTTCTTCAAACGGCATCTGGAAGGAATTCCACGAATACTCAGGCGGAAATACAAGGATCCTCTGCAAGATGCTTTTAAGAAGCCGCAGGCTTGCGCAGATCAACGAGTGCGACGTTACAAAAGAGATAGTCAAAAAAACGGCTGAAATGCTCATAATATAAAATTCACAAAAAGGAGCAGAAAATGACAGATCTGATTTTAAGCATAGTTACAGTGATTTATCTTTTATCCATTGTCGGTTTTGTAATTTTTCTGTACTGGGTCATACTTGAACTTTTAAGAGCTCCTATGGGCTACGAGGATGAAAACGGATTTCATTTGGGAACTGAAAACGAGGAGAAATATGAGTAAAAAAATAAAATTGAGCAGGGCCTATGAAGGCTTCCAGCTCACGGATCTCTTAAGTGAGGCAAGGGAAATAAATCCTAAAGGCAACGATTTAGAGGCTCTCGACAGCCTTATAAGCCACTGCTACGAAAAGCTCTGGTTAGAGAAAAACAACGTCCTCCTGGAGCGTAAGATCATGAGGGCGACGGAACTTCGCGCCGTACTCTTCCAAAAGGAAGTAGAACAGATGGCTAAAGCCTTCAAATCCCCTGTCAGCCTCTTTAACTCTTTTTCATTATTCGGCATAGGGAGAAACTGACTTATGGCAAAAAATATAGATGAGGCCCTGGAGCTGAAGCGTCAGGAACTGATGGATCTGGATAGCGACATTAAGAACCTTGAGTATGAAGCCGAAAAGCTTAAGCCCACGGTGCAGGAATACCAGGCTAAAAAGGAAAAGGCCGCGGGCCTGAAAAAACTCAGGCGTGAAAAGCAGAAGACTCTCGATTCCGTATTGTCCTTCCTGAAGGCGCTGGATGAACATTATTTAGACAGTGTGTTCCCCTTATTTGCCCAAAATCGTCCTGAAGGAGGCCAAGGTGCTGAAACACATATTAACTAATAAGTGCACAAGGAAGTGCAGCTACTGCATTACAAGGAACGTACATGAAGAGCAGGAAACCGATTTAAGCAGGGTGGAAGTCCTTTACAGAAGCATTAGCAACCTGCACCCCGATATAATGCTCACAGGAGGCGAGCCGCTTCTTGCCGATCACTTCTGCGATATAGCGGACCTGGCCGGGAAAAATTTTAACAGGGTCTTCCTTACTACACAGAACGAGATGGCGCTTTATTACTCAGTCTGCTTTAAGATGTTCCGCGCCATTACGTTTTCAATCCACGACAATCCGGAGCGCTACAAAGTGCTGAATGGGGCCACAGTCTACGCGGCAGTAATGGCGGACAAGTATTTCTATGAACTCCCCTACATGCTTAAGGACGCCGGCTTTGCGGGCCTCACCATAAATGAGGACCAGAGATCCCAGGACCGCTTCAATGAATGCCTTCTTATGGCTGAGCCTGAGATAAAGGATTTCAGCATAAGAATAAACCGCAGGGGCCGGTGCATGAATGATACCATTATGATAATGCCTGATCTCTCGATTATAAACGATTTTTCAAATTATCTATAAAAGGAATAGACTTATGTCGGATGACAAAATGACCGTTGGTTTAGATCTAAAAAACAGTACAGCAGCTGATACCATGATCCCTTCTTCCCACCTCAGCGAACCTAAGGAGAAAATCAGGGTTTTATGCTGGAGTGACGTCGACCGCTCTTTGCTTCAAATAGGGCGCGAGGAGGCCTTCATAGCAAAGAAGGAAGCCGAGCTGAATAAAAGGATACAGCTTTTAACAGAAAACATGCAGACCGTGACAGAAAAATCAAGGAACAACATCCAGCTTCATACCGATGCCATAAAGGTTTTCTGCATGAAGAACAAGGATGATTTTAAGACTGTGAAGTCAAAATCATTCTCTTACGGGGAAGTAGGGTTCCGCAGCCTCCCGGGCAAGGTGATGCTCTTAAGCAAAAAATTCAACTGGGACATCACCGTAAAGCTCATGCGTGAGGCGTTCGGTAAAAAATACATCCGTGTAATTCTGGAGCTGAACAAGGAAAAAATACTTGAAGCCGTGCAGAGAAAAAGGCGCCCCCTCGATCCCGAAAAGCTAATCCAGTGCGGTATTAAGATTCAGAAGGGCGAAAGATTTTTCCTGCAGGCCAAGTGGGAAGAGATACAGAAGGAAGAGGCTTAAGATGGAATCGCTTTACTTTATTATAATCTGGGTCGTAGGGCTTTATATCATAAGGCTTAACCTTACACTGAGGGCCTACAGAAAGCGCTTTATAACCCCTAAGAAAGGGATTTACGTGCCTTCTTACACCGAGCTGACGGAAAGAAAAGGCATTAAATCCTTTGCAAAATTATAAGAACATTTAACCGGAGTTTTTATGAGCTGGAAAGAAAATCAGGAAAAACAGGAGCGTATCGAAAGGTTTGGCCAGACGGTGGATCTCCCGTTATTCGATCAGAAAAGCGACCATAAACATTCAGTCATGCCCTCGTGGATATTTAACGGTACGGATCTGAAAGGTGAGGTTTACAGAGCCATGGAAGAAAAGCTGCAGCCGAACCAGAATAAAGTCATTGAGGCCCTCCTCTCCCTCCAGACCGGAAGCGACCACGACATAAAGGACTATCTCGGCTGGGAGATCAACCAGGTGACCGGCCGCAGAAAGGCCCTTCAGATGCTCGGCATTATCGAATTCGCCTTTAAGAGGAAGCTTGGCCCCTACGGCAGCCCTAACTGTGTATGGAAGCTTAACTACCAGAGGCTTAAAGAAGTGCTTGATTTATAAATAATTAAATGGGGAGCATGAAAAGTCAATGGAAGACGATTTAATTCTGGAATATGAAGCTGTTCTTGAGCTTGAGAAGGATATGCTCATAACAGAGCTCTCAAGCGACTACGTAAAAAAGATAAAATACATGAGCGAGTCCTTAAGGCGTCAGGCAAGATTTCACAGGGATAAGGCAGAGAATATTGCCCGCAGGGCAGCACAGGCGAGGCATACAATAATCAAGCTTGAGAAGAAAAACAAGAGGCAGCTTGTAAACTGCAGGCGCTGGATTCAGGACCTCGTGGAAATAGAGAACCGGCTGAATATACAAAGCACAATTACAAACGGAGATGAATAATATGAATGAACCAAAAGCTTATAAGTCGCAGATCAAAGAGATCCACATTGCTAAAAGCCAGATAAACATGTCGGATGAGGATTACAGGGCCTGCCTGGAGAGCTTCGGCAAGTCCTCCAGTCTGGAGCTTACCCCCTTGGAGGCCATAAAACTAATTCATCAGTTTGAATCTCTGGGCTACGTGAGGAAGGTAAAGGAATCGGCAAAGAGGAAAATAAGTTCATTCGGATGGGGTAAGGAAAAATATAACTGCCTGGGAGAGCGCGGGGAGGATTACCCCACGCCCTCTCAGCTGAGGATGCTTGAGGCCTTATGGAGGACGAAAAGCCGGGAGAAGTCGGATAGTGCACTGCAGAGGTTTATGAAACGCATTACGGGTAAAGACGACATTACATGGCTTCTACTAAACGACGTCAAGAAGCTGAAAAAAGCAATTCAATCACTATAAAAGGATCATAAAATGGCAGACCTAAATTCTCTTAACAGTTCGAATAAGACGATAAAACTCTTTAAGGCGGGTTTTAAGCTTTACCGCCAGGACTTTGAAAACCTCAGGATCAAGATAGCGACCACCCCCGGGGCGTGGAAAACTTTTGAGAAATTCCCCTCCAAGGCGGCCCTCATAAGGCGCTGGAACGAGATCATGCAGGATGATAAGAACATAGAGGGTTAAACCTCTTAATTAACAGGCATTTACAGAAAACATTAAAGGGATTAGATAATGACCGGCCTTGACTGGATAAAAGAAATAGACTGGGAGGAATCACTCTCAGGCGACTTAAAGGAAATAGCAAAACTTTGCGGAATAAACACACTTCTTACCCTTTGGGAGAACTTCGGGAAGACGAATATTTATTTCTCCGAGCGCCCGCTGGATGCCTTAAGGCGGAAGTATATTATCCACAATAAGGATAAAAGTGTAAAGGAGCTTGCCCGCAAGCTTGAAGTCTCGGAGATGTTCGTCTATAACTGCCTTCAGGAAATAAAGCTAAAAGAAGACACTCTTAATCTGTTTGAGAAAAACTAAAACAAAAAGGAACAATTATGCCAGAAGGTAAAATGAACACGCAAAACAACACCGACTCATTTTTGGAAAATTACCAGAGTTCGAAACCGGCAAAGACCTCAAAGAAGGAATTCGTTCTTTCCGATGAAATTATGGCCCTTGGAGCTGAGATTATAGGGGAGAAAAGAATTGATGTTTACCCTGCTAAAATCGGCTACGTGCTGGTAAGTCCGAATATCTCAAAAACCATTCCTGCCAAGTGTCTCAGGACAAGCAAGGAGTTAAAGTTCTTTTCCAACCTGGATTATGTAATCGAGGTCTCAGATGAAATATGGACCGCCCTGGACAAGGAGAGCAGAAAGATCCTGCTTGAACATGAGCTGAGGCACATACTTGTGCTGCAAAACGATAAAACGGGAGACTGGCTATTTAAGATCCGGCAGCATGACATCCAGGACTTCAGCAAAGTAATCAGCGATTACGGTATCGAATGGCGAAAGAAGATAAAACTCTGCCTTTCTTCTCTGTATGACCTAACGCCGGCAGAAGAGGACTCAATTCAAATATAAGGTCTAAGCCCTGTGGCGGAATAGAGCAGACGCTAAGGCTTAAGAAAGAGCATCTTAATTTTAACCGTGATACCATACAACGTACAGCATAGCGCTCCAAGTGTAGAGGAAAGCAATTAAGGTGAGCAAACGGGCACTTCTTTCATGCAGGTTCGAATCCTGCCAGGGCTGCATAATTTATTTTATTAAAACAGGACAAAATTAAATGTCTGACCTTTATATCATAACTGCAGTAAAAATCAAAAATCCCCGCGTAAATAACCTAAAATATTATCCTGGTGACACGTGCACCCTGGAAACCCTCAAAAACCTTGCTGCAGATGAGGCTTTTACCTACGAAAGAATTCCTAGTAAATATGGATTTGTTGTAAGACTTTATGATTATTATAATAATATACTAATCGAAGCTGTTTCATTTTAAGACAAATTCCAAATCCAACTTTTCACTTCCTTTCCTTCTTTTTTCCAATAAACTGTTGTATTTTGCCTTGGCCAAAAAGATGTTTCTCAAAAATCAATATATACATTCTTTTATTATTTTTTTGGAGGTACTTCAATGGCCCGCTCTACATCGGTTTTGTTAAATGTGCTAAACATTAAAATGCATCCTCATTCAAGAGAAGCTTACTATGACCTTTTCATCGAGGCATTAACATTAAAAAAGATAGTAAAACTCAGGAGTGATAAGGTCGCGGTTCTTAATACTATTAACCACATTAATCCGCAAAAACCATTGGAAGGGATTTATGGTACTTTTTCGAAATACACGTTTGTGGACCCTCAAGGTGACTGGTATAATACTTTAAAAGACCAAAATGCCACATCCGAAGACATAAATATGATCAGGATTCCGGATCACCTTAAATACAATTTAAGTAAATTTCATTTCGTATTTTTCCCAAAAGGGCACAGGTTGGTCGTTGAAGCATACCACCTTTTAAAATCAATAAGTCCGAATACGGTTCAGCTTTTCTTCAAGGAATTATTGAATTCCGAGGAGTTGCAAGAAAAATTTCCTGAAATAGAGGTAATAATTGAGCAGTCAAGGCAAAAACTGAATGAAATATTCAAATTGCCTATTTTGTCATCCCTTGAAATTTATATTACTCGTCCCAATGCGGATGATGGACAGGAAGATGAAGAGGAAGTTATGCGGCGTATGGAAGCCCAGAATGTGGGGACATTGTATATCCAAAATAAATCATTAAAAGGCCAGTCAATTATCCCGGACAGGGAGACTAACCAATATGCACGGGTGGCAATTTCAAATGGATATGTAAAAGCAAGCGGGAAAAAAGAAAACCTTGAAAGCGTAAATGAGTCAACTGAGGATCATCCATTTACAGATTCCTACAGATATAACCAGAATACCGAGAGTTTTATAGATACCTTCATAGTTAAAGCAAGAGAAATATTAAATCTGTTTTTATGAAAATATTAAAAAAATTTAATGGAGTAGTCAAAATATTTTCAATTTATTGGACTACTTATGGGAGAACTAAAGAACTGCTCCAATCCCTCTATTTTTGGATGGCAATTATTATAACTGGGCTATCCTTTAATATCTGGTTTAATCCTGACTGGTGGAGCCTTGTTCTTGGAGTAATTCCAAATCTGATGGGTTTTTCACTGGGCGGTTTTGCCATCTTTTTAGCTTTTGGCGACAATCAGTTTCTGTCTATAATCAGAGGAAGTAATGAGAATGGGAAAAGCTCACCGTTCATTAATTTAAGCGCATCCTTTGTGCACTTTATTTTGGTGCAGATGCTTGCTCTTCTTTCGGCAATTGCAGCAAAGTCACTTTATATTCCTTTCCCTGAGTGGATATTAAATATCTTTACATCCTTAGGAATTTCTGAAACTTTTATCTGGGGATTTGCTAGCATCTTAAGAACAATAGGATGGTTTTTAGGTTTCTTTTTGTTTATCTATGCTCTTTTTACAGCAATTGCCGCTACTATGGCCATATTCAGGCTGACCCGCTGGTTTGATATTTATTCAGGCAAAAATATCAGTAAACGAAAGAATCCTAAACGAAAAATTAGAGGCAACCATCAAGAGTATATAAGGAAAAGACGGATTCGTTAAAAGTAAAATAAGCGGTGAAATGCCGCTTATTTTTTTATACTTTCAGAAATCTCACCACTGCATCTTCAATTTTCAAATAATCATCGTTGTTAAGCATCATAAACGGGCGGGCCGGAACAGTAATCTGGCCCGTCTTATGGACGTGAAAGGCAAGCGCCTTGTAATAGTTATCCTTTTTACCTGACTCATACCACTTCATCCAAAAAAACTGCTCCATTGCAAACACGTCTTTTTTCCTTTTAACCGAGCCTACGATCTTCTTTGCCTTAATTACGCCGCCGAAGTTATGAAGCGCTGCAGTTTTATAATTTGTTCCTACAACGGACTCAGTTGCCGTTGCCGTCCAGCTGATCGAGCTTAAAAGGACACCTGAGTCCTGCAGGATCTGCCCCTTCCTGGAGTTATGCTGCATCTGCTTCCATCCTCCTCCCGGGAGCCTGGAACCCTCAGTGCGGAAGTTCTCAGAGACGCCGTAATACATTATGCCGGCAATCTCGGTCATGAGCGGTTTTGTCTCTGTTAAACGGTTATTAAGCTGCTTAAAAAGGAGGTTTAATGAGTCTGTATTTGCAATTATAAGTGAATCGGCCATATGTACCTTCACGCAGCGCTTTTATATTTTTCGAGCAAATCCTTGTAATACTTAGACTCGTCGATTGTAAAAGAGGCCTCCCCGGGGTTGTAGTTCCACCCCTCGTCCGGAGTAAAATCGACTTCGCTTCCTTTTGTCACCTTAAGGCCCCTTTCCTTCAGCTCAGCCTCAGTCAGGCTTACCACCCTGCAGCCGCAGAAAAATCCGTTCGGAGGGTAAACTTTACTCCATATAGGGTCATCCCACATGAAAATCTTTTCATGCAGAAGGCTGTGGTCGTGGCGCTTTGTTTTTCTCTGTATCTGCAGGTACTGCCAGTAAGGGCGGTATGGAACAAGATCCAGGAGCCCCTTGTATCGCCCAGTGCTGTAGGATGTCTGCATGTTTACCCTGTAGATTGTTTTTATCCGCCTGGGGCTGCCAAGAAGGACTTCTTTATTGGGATCACGGCCCGGGGCGGCTTCAAAACCCGGAACTTCACTTGCCCTAACCTTTCCCCACCACCCTTTAAGCCTCATTATGGGCTCAACTGCGCTTCTGAACTCTTCCAGAGTCATACCGTTTTGAATTGCCTTATCCACTTCAGATTTTATATCCTGCAGAAGGTCAAGCTTCATGACCTTGGCTACCGTAAAGGCTTTGGCGTGTGCCTCCTGCCAGAGATCTGTCCAGTCCCAGGATATTTTATAGCCCTTCTTCCTCAGGAACTCAATCGCCTTTTCTGGCGGAAGACTAAAGGCAAATAAAAGAAGCGCATCACTCTTTTCCATCTTCTTCAAGCCTCCCGAATACCTCAGAGATAAAGATCAGCCTACGGAGGGTTTCTTCAAGCTCTTCTGTATCGAGCTCAGGAAAGAGGTCCGCAATCAATGGCACAAAATCTTCCAGGCTTTCACTTTCCTTAAGCAGATCGAAAACAGGCTTAAGGAGTTTTTCCGCCTCCTTCTGGAGCTTTTTATCCGTAAGCACCTTTTCAAGCACTTTAACGCCTTTTTTATCCCCGGCTTCGGGATCTCCGCTCTTTTCAGCAAATTCCGCGGGAGCAGGCTTTTTTGAAGTATCGGTTTTTTCTTGAGGCAAATCCGGCCCTTCAACCTCAAAATCCTCATCAGCGAATGAGTAGGTCTTCTTGAAATAGGCCTTTGTAAACTTGACGCCCGTCTCGGCGAGTGTCTTATCGCGCTCAGCCACGTCCTTATTTACGTCCTCCTCGTCAAAGATCATGAACTCGGCTCTTGTGGAACTGGACGGGAAATTAAACTCGTAAATCCATTTAATCAGGGTATTAAGCGCCTTGACTGGCAGTTTCCTGTCTCCCTGGCTCAGGCGGGCCACAGCATCGGCGTGCGTCTCGCTTGCAGCAAAAGATCCCTTGTTCTGTATCTCTGTAGTTAGTGTGGCTGTAAGGACCGCCTTGCTGATCTCGGAGTTCATGAAGTTGCAGAGGCCAAGGTAAACGTCGCTTGAGGCTCCTTTGGAAGCCGATTCCTTCAGCTCCACACTTGAGTCATCCGGGATTACCGCCACGGCATCCTGAATCATGTTCTCAAGCATATCCAGGAGCTCATCGGCGGCCGCCTTGCCAAGGCCCCTCGGCTGCTTGCCGATTATGGAGGGCATGCCGTATTTTTCAGTGAAAGTAACCCAGAACTTCATGCCCCCTTTCTTGAACGTGGCGGGCCAGAAGCATTTGCTTAAAACCCTGTCGCCGTAAGGGTTGGCATACGTGGGCTTGTTCTGAGCCAGGATAAATTTTCGGGGATAGATTTCCTGAACCGGCACTCCTTCCAGCGGGTGCTGCTTTGTCTTAAAGCGCAGGCGGTTGAACTCGTCGAAGCCGAACCATTCCTGAGGCTTCCCCTGGACGGATACGGGAACTAGCATATTGCCGACCTTGCCGAAAGTAACTTCAAGCACCTGGAAGCCGTAGAATATAGCATCCAGAATCTCATTTATGATGTTATGGATGTCCAAGTCGTCAAAAATGTCCTTTATTATCCTGACTTCCCGGCTTTTGGCCTTGCCGCGGTCGATGTCCCATTCAAGACTGAGGACGCCCCCTTTCCTCTGCTCCACAACGGAAGATATATGGGGATCGGTAACAATGTCGTGATAGACCTTAATATCTTTCCCCTGTTTCCTCAGGACCGGGTCCGGATCAGGGAGGTAGCCTAAGAAAGAGGAGAAGAATTCAAGGCTGTTACGCCTTGTTGCAACGTCGGTTGTAAGAGGATCCTTTACCACGTCTGAAAACTTTACAAATGTATTTGGGTCGATCCAGATTCCGTTATTCATTTTTCGTTATCCCCAGATTATTAAAAAGCTCTTCTGCAAATTTATCCTCAGGTATGGACCCTTTGTAAATGGGTACCTGCTCCCAGCCGGGAAGTGAAACCCTGACAATAGTATAAATCCTTCCCTTCAGGATGTCGTTGTCATACCTCAGAGTATAGCCCGCGTCACTATTATTTTTATACAGCACCCATAAAGACTCCATATCGTGCCAAATAAAGCCATATTTAACGGGATCAAACTGCTTATTCATAACCCTCCAGAAGTTTATGTATTTTTCTTCTGCCCCGGGTGGCCACAAAGGTCTCACCAGTATAAGATTTTGCCGCATGGTTGGCCAAAGCCCAGCCCCAGAACCTGTCGGCGTGTCCTGAGACCTCACTGTCCGACTTATCGGCCTCAAGGCGGACGTTGTTGGCCGATGTTACGATTTTTTTAATCGAGTGGAAATCGTCTTTTACCTCATCAAGTGCCGGAATGAGGAGCGTGCGGGCTTCCAGCTCGCGCCTGAGGCCGAAGGCCATATCGCTTCTGATACTTCCTGAGGCGAAGTTTATTTTTTCTACCCGGGACTCACCGAATGAATCCTGGGCCGTCTCGGCCAGCTGCATGCCGAGGCCGGTCTCATCAATGCAGGCCCTTACCAGGCGCGGGTGCGAGAGGATTGCGTGAAGAAACTTCTGCTGAACCCAGAACTTCATGTTTTCCATAACGAAATAGCCGCGGCTAATGTTGATGTTGTACAGCTTCTCCAGGATGACCATGACGGTAAGGTCTTTTCTGCGCCCGACGTCGACCCCTAGATAAAGGCTGCCGTTTATGGTCTGCGAGCGCATCCAGGCCTGAAACTTCTCCAAATGCTCGTAAACCCATTTGCTTGAAAAGTGAGTTGGCTCCAGAATGCCCTTTCCATTCCATGGGTTTTCAATAACTGAGCCGTTCCATAGAATGTCACTCTCCTCGCACTTTCCGATCAGCTCATAGTCAAGGAAAGATGAACCCTCGTCCTGGGCGTTGCAGCAGTACTCTTCCTGCCAGGTGATCTCATCGAAGCAATCTCGTCTCTCATTGTTTAGCCACTCCCACCTTTCTCCTTTTGTGGTTTGGCGTCCCATTATCTTGTCCACAAGGCCGTCTTCAACTGCCCTGTAAATGTCAACCGTGTGCAGGCTCCAGTTAAGCTTCTTTTTCTTTACACCTTCAATAAACTTAAAGAACTGTCCTTTGCCGTTGTGTGTGCTGAGGATCCTGATCGGAAAGCCCCACGTGGCCGAAGGCTTGGCTGCCTTCCACATCTCCACCTGGTCTTCATGGTGGGCAAATTCATCAAGTACGACCTTGCCGCCTTTGCTACGGAATGCTCTGGGGTTGGAAGTAAGGGCATTAATCCTGGTCCCGTTGGAGAACTGTATGACAAGGGCCTTAATGTCTTTCTCCTTGTCAATTACAATTTCACCCAGTTCACGCGCCGAGACGTCGAAGAGCTTGGCCCATTTGGCGCAGTACAGGATATATTCCTTTGCTGCGCTCTCGTCGGCCGATGAAAACCATACTGCCGGCACTTTGAGAGATACACAGTCGCGCACGTCCTCGTAGCTTTGAACATAGGTGGCGCCGATGCGCCGTGACTTTTCCCAGATCTTTATCTTCGAGTTATCCTGAAGCCAGTCTATCTGGTACTTCAAAAAATATTTATTCTCCTGAGCCATATGGTTTTGTCCTTAGATTGTAAAAACCGCCTTCATATACCCCAAATTTCCCGGAATTGCCTTCCGGACTGTGAGCCAGGGCACTATCTTCATAAAATTGCCGTTTAACTCCGTTTAATTTTAAATAAAATCCCGCGCAAGTAGGTTTATACCCCTGAATCCAACCTGGGGCACGTATGGAAGAAATAGAGGCATTTTTGCCCATGCATGAATTTATACCCTACTTTATGCCCAGAATTTCCTTTTCGATAAAGCTAATCGTCTCCTGGGAAATAGACTTTGGCTTCTTGTCTTTTTCCTCGGCCTCATCCTGCCCGTCTGGAAGTCCTGCCCCCTGGAGGAGCTTTAAGGCGCCGATAGCCTTTGTAACGGCATAGATATTATGAGGCGTGGGATTTACCTTTGCTTCCTTGATTGCTGTCTTGGCTATTTCAAGCAGATCCTCCTGGAGGGACTTTGTGGAATTAAGATAGTTTTTCCTTTTCTCATCCCACTTGTACTTGGTTTTCCAGTTAAAGAGGGTTTTTCGGCTGACCTCTTCTTTCAACATTACGACTATGGCGTCCAGACTGTAGCCCTCGATTACAAAGAGCCTCTGGGCTTCCTCGTGATAAATTGCATCCTTAGCCATTTAAGTCGTGCTCCATTTTATGAATGGTCTTCTTCAGCTGCAGTCCCTCCGAGATCAGGCGCGTAAGGTCCTGAAAGGCAACCGATGCCTGGTCGATCTCAATATCCAGAAAGTCATCCAGGTATGGGTCCAATAGCTCACGGATAGTTATGACGTGGTTTTCAACCTTAAGCTTAAGCTCTTCAAGCTCCTGCTTCTTTGCGGCAAGCTTTGCTTTGAGTAATAGTATCTCGCTCATAGGTTAGTTTACCTCCTTGGCTGCGGTTTTAGAAGCGTTTTTAAGTGCGTTTAACTGGGTCTGATTGTCCACTTTCTGATTGATCGTGTCCACCTTCGACTCCAGTCGTGTGAGTATTCCTGAGAGGAGGCTTTTGTATTCTGCATCCTGCTTAACAAGTTCCAGCAGACTTTGAATGAAGCTCTGCAGCTGGCCCATCATCCCCTTAAAGGTAAAATACCAGACGACGAACATTATGATGCCGATTCCGCCGTTTGCAATAACCGGCAACCAGTCAGGAGTTATCGATTCAGCCTGAAGGATAAAAGAAGGTAAAATGAAAAGAAATGAAAATGGGAAAGACATATTAGCCCCTTTAGCTTGTAATTGTAAAATGAAAAAAGTGTGTGTGGAAATTACAAACCAAGGGCTACAAGTGTTATCAAACGGTTTAATAAAGGCTTTGTTTGAGAGGGGCCTGTGTGATAGTTACGTTTGCACATGAAGCAAATGAAGTTCTCAAACGTACAAAAAAAAACTTAAAAGTCAAAAAACAGGGAGATGTAGATGAAGCCTTTTGAAATTTTAAGAACGGGAAAGTTTACAGACAGCAAAGGACGGAATCATGAATTTACCGAAGCTGATCTGGAGGAAAGGGCAAGCAAGTATAACTCGGAAAAGCACGAAGCCCCGATCTGCATCGGACATCCAAAGGACAATAAACCTGCCTGGGGCTGGATTGAGAAACTTGAAAAAGTGGGCGACAGGCTTATAGCCATGCCGAAAGAGCTTATAGCTGAGTTCGAGGAAATGGTAGAAAAAGGGATGTTCAAAAAAAGGTCTGCCAGTTTTTACGCCGATGGCACCTTAAGACACGTGGCATTTTTGGGCGCGCAGCCCCCTGCAGTAAAGGGATTGGCCGATGTCGAGTTCAAGGAAAGCGAGGAAGAGACGGTTTTTGAATTTGAGGAAACTTCCACGGATACAGCTGAGAGCCTTAAAGTGCAGGTAAAGGTGCTGGAGGATCAGGTAAAGGACCTTGAGTCAAAGGCAGCTGAAGCTGAGAGCTTAAGAGGGAAGGTTCAGGAATTTGCAGAACAGTCGGCTGAACTTACACAGATGAAAAACGACGCCGAGGACAGGCTGAAGGAACTGAACCTGAAACTAAGGACGATGGAGTTTGAACAGTTCCTGCAGGGACAGATGGCCTACGGCATGCTGACGCCGGCACAGATGGAAATGTGCATGAAAATCTGTGACGCCCTGGACGCGGTTGAGCTTAAGGATAACGGTGGCGCACTTGTGTTTGAGTTTTCGGATCATACAATGGCAAACCCAAGAGACGTTCTTGTCGAGTTTATTAAAACCATGCCCAAGATGGTCGAGCTCAGCGAGGTGGCCAACAGGAATAATGCCGAGGGTCTGGATGGCGTTGAAGAGGACATAACGGAATTTGCCGAGGCGAATGTGGACCCAGACCGCCTGGAGCTGCACAAGAAGGTATTGGCCTGTATGAAGAAAGACGGCCTTCCGTATGCCGCGGCGCTTAAAAAGGTAACGAAAAAATAAAATTTTTTCTTAAAAGCTTTAAGTCACTTACTATTTATTCAAAAACGGAGTTAAAAGTTATGGCAGGTAGAGGCAGTCAGTTAAGAGTGGTCGATCCTGTATTGACCAATTTGATCAGGGGATATTCCAACGCCGAGTTCGTCGGAATTCACATTTTCCCCGTTGTTAGTGTTGAAAAGGAAGCCGGTAAAATACCGTCTTTCGGCAAGGAAGCCTTCAGGATCTATAACACGTCCAGGGCGATGAGAGCAAGCTCTAACAAGCTTCCCGTGGAAGCCAGGAGCTCCCTTGACTTTGCAACTACGGAACATGATGCTTCTTACCCGATCGACTACAGGGAAATGCAGGAAGACATCATCAACACAGAGCAGAACGGCGCATATATAGCACAGAACGCAATTCTGATCAAGCATGAAAAGTCCTGTGCCGATCTTGCAACAACCGCTGCAAATTTCCCCGTTGGCAACAAGGTTACGCTCGCCGGGGCCACCCAGTTCACACACCCCGACAGCGACCCGCTTGCCATAGTTGCTACTGCAGTTGAAGCTGTAAGAGCAAAGATTGCAAAACGCCCGAACGTGGGTATTATGGGTGCTTCGACCTTCAAGGCTCTTCAGACCCATCCTAAGATCCTTGACAGGATCAAGTACACACAGACCGGCCTTGTAACCGTTGAGCTTCTTAAATCTCTTTTCAACCTGAAGGAGCTTTACGTGGGCGATGCCGTATACGTTGACGACGCCGGCGTGTCGCACGACATCTGGCCCGACAGTTTCGTAATAGCCTATGTTCCCGAGGCCAAGACAGACGTCGACAGAAGCATTTACGAGCCTTCATTCGGTTATACCTTAAGAAAGAAAGGTATGCCTGAGGCCGATAAGTACGAAGAAGACGGCGGCAAGGTCTTAAACGTGCGCTCAACGGATAACTACATCGTAAAGATAGTGGGAAGCGATGCCGGTTACCTGATCGAGGACACGAACGCTTAAAATTTCCTTTCCCGTGTCCACCGGGGGCAGTCTTACCAATAGGCTGCCCCAAATAATTAAAAATAAAAGAATGGTGACAAATTGAAAAAATTCAAAGTAGCAAAAACAGATCTTAACCTGGATAACAGGCATTATCCTGAAGGGGGCACTTTCGAGTTCGACGAAAAAAGTGAAACCGTTCAGGATCTTGTAAAAAAAAGGATACTTGAGCCGGAAGCTGCAGGTACTACAAAGCAGTCTGCAGCAGATAAGGCCTCCGCGGCTCAGGCTCCGAAAAAACCCTGATCGTGTCCCTGGTTCTTTAATCATTAAAGAGTAGTTTTTTAAGTCAATTTATAATAATCAAAAAGGTAAACATGAATACGAATTTAATTTTAGGCAGGGCGTCGATTGAGGCCGCGGCTGACATTGCAAAGCAGCTTTTTGTTGGTCTTGATGGCGACGTCTGCGGGGCCGGAAAGAAAGCACTGGGTGTAAGCGAGCTGGATGCGGCCGAAGGTGAAATGGCAACCGTAATTGTAAGTAAAATTGCCCTCGTTACCTCGGGTGCAGCAATTACTGCAGGTGACGCCCTGGTAAGCGACGCCTCGGGCAAGGCAATACCGGCAACAGATCTTTCCGCTACGACGCCGGCCGGGGCCGTTCCCGTAGTAAGCAGTGGCGCTCAGCCGGTCATGACAATTGCCGGATCACTTCCGCCTGAAGTAATTAATGGCTACGCACTTGATGCCGCAACAGGCGCCGATAAGCTTGTAAGGGTTCTTCTGGTATAGTTTTAAGTGTCTTTATCGTCTTTTTTAGTGATCAGTTCTAATTAACAGTTAAAAATTAAAACAGGAAGATTATGAAACGACTGGCTTTTTATCTCGCATTTGTCTTCGCAACGATTATGGCCGTAACACTGAATGTCCAGGCCGCGCCGGATCTTAACGGATCCCCGCCTGGACGGGCCATCTTAATTGAGCAGGATGCATTAAGTATTTCCTTTTTAACCTTTAGCCAAACTGAAACGTTCGTCCTGAAGGAACAACAGGCGCCATTATTAAGGCTTAAGAAAAAAGACATCCAAATTCCTGCTAAAACAAGCTTCTTAGGCAGGCATGAATGCCTGAGGAGTGAAATACCCAAAAGAAAATATTTTTATACGAGCCTGAAAGGAAGGCATTTTAACCAGGCAAATAACTTCTTAAGCGGCCGCCCCCGGGATAAACCCGGATACTGCAGGCTTAAGAATAAGAAAATTCCTCCAGACAAAATAGCTTAAACAGGCCGGACGGCTGCAAAAGGATGGGAGGAGGAGAACTAATCCGGATCTTCTTCCCATCCGGTTATAGAAATAAAAAAAAGGTAAAAATGTATTCGAGTTTTGACGAAATAAAGCAGGACATAGACCAGGACCTCCTGATCCAGCTGACCAACGATGAGAACAGGACAATGGAGGAGATAAGCCTAAGTGATCCGGAGGACCCAATAATAAAACGCGTTAATAACGCGGTAAAAGACGCTGATGATGAAATTGACAGCTATTTAAGAAGCCGGTATACTCTTCCTTTAACGAGTGTCCCAAACAGGGTAAAAAAGTTCAGCCGGTCTATTGCAGTCTATAACCTTTACAAAAGGCGCCACATTCTGGAGATGCCGGAAAGCCTGGTTACGGATTATAAACTTACGGTAAAGGACCTCCTGAGCATCCAGAAAGGTTTTATACAGCTTGAGATAGACAAGATTTCGGATACTCCGGGGCAGGGTGTGGAGATAAGGGTTAACAAGACACAGGAAGACAGGATTTTTTCAAAAGACGTATTAAGCAGGTTTTAAAATATGACGAACATGGAAAAATTAGGCTTTAAAGGAAACCTTGCCTGGGTGCATTCCGAGGAAGGCTCAGGCGCAAAATACTACAACTCCAGCGCCTATTATCCGGACTCCAGGCAAAGGCCTAAAAGCCAGTCAGGCATTACAATTGACCCGGGGCTCGACCTGGGAAACTGCGAGGCCGCGGTGGCCCGCGAGGTAATTGAATATTACAGAGGCCTGAACCTTGTGTCGGACACTCAGGCTCAGCTGCTAAATAAAAGCATAGGGCTTACCAGGTATAATGCAATTGAATGGATAAGGCTGAACGAACAGTTCTTTAAGGGGAAGATGCTAATCCCCAGTGATGTGTCGCTTTATATTATGGATAAGTTTACCGCTCCTCTTTACTGGATGCCTCTTGTGGATGCCATGCCGGGCCTTCTTACAATTAAGCCCTTGGTGGTAGCCTCAGCCGTCCATACAGCGCTTTTAAGCTATTCATATAACAGGGGTTACAACAGGGCCGTAAGGGAGGCAAAGGATTTTATTGCAGATAAGAATTTTACAGGGCTTGCCGATGCCATTGCCGGAACAACCCACGCTATGAAGAGTCTTGAGGATAGAAGAAAAAAAGAGGCTGCTTTAATAGACAAGGCCATTGCAGAGAAAGCCCCTGTAGTCGTTGACCTGAACATAAATCCCATGCCGCTGCAGGCTATTCCCTCAGAGCTGAAGACTGAGGTTATGATGGCTAAAAACATTGATCTTTCATTTGAAAATAAAATCTGAATTTAGGGAGTAAAAATGTCTGAAGAGAAAAAGAAACTGATAAGCACTTTTATTGCGGGCTTTTTATGCGGCTTTGCAGTATGTGCAATTTTAATCCTTCTTTTCTCCCACATCGGGGAGAACAATGTTAAGAGCTCTCAAAAAGTTACATCTCATGACAGCACGGCTAAAAGCCAGGTAATAAAGTATACCGAAACCATAAAAAAAGGGAAAGAGGATACCACTAAAACAATGAAAGTGATCTCTTCTAAAGCCCCGGGCAGGCTTAGCAGTACTGCAGGCGACTCGCTTAAAAATAAAATTTTGCAGCCTGACCAGGTCGCTTCCTGGGACACACTGGACACCAAGACAGGCTTCTTTGCTCTTGTCCGCTACAACATAACAAAAAACCTCTGGGATAACCTTTTTAATGTTCCGGCAGTTAAGATTTCGCGCACGGATACACTTAAGACCGAGTCGGAGAAAGAAACTATAGAAGAACATCATTCGGCTTTGTCCAGCGAGACACTCACAGCCAAAACTGAAAAAATAATACCCAAGTGGCAGCTGAAGCTTGGAGCAGATTACAGGGTTACGCAGGGAAGTGAGGCTGGAAAATACCTTACAATCTCCTACAATCAGCGATTTATGTTCTTTTACATAAACCTTGAAGGCGGGATTTATAACGGCTTAAAGCAGTCTTTAACAGGTGTAAAACCGCTTCTTAAATGTGAATTAAACCTGCCTTTATGGGAATAATAAGATGATTTACTATACAATTGAAAGCGTAAAAGAACTTGTAAAAACCAAACTTGAAGCCTCCATGGCTGACTTAAACGGTGAAAGCCGCCTCCCCATAAGTTTCCCCAGGAGTATTGATGACTACAAATTAAACCACTCCAAGGGTGAAATTTTGATTGTTTACAAGGGAGGCAAGTTTAGCCCGAGCAAGGCTGAGAACGGAGTCCTCCAGAACAGGGATATAAAGATAGGGGTTATTGCCGTTATCAGGAAAACAACCGATAACCTCACTCCGGAGGCATATGTCGAATGGGCTACAGATGCCTTAAGCGGAACGGAGCTGGATGTGGACCGGCCCGACAGGTTCATTACGGCTGAGGAAGATGAATGGCTCAAGGAACAGAATTATGAGTGGTGGTACGGAATAACGTTTAACGTTCCCGTGGTATTTGTTGAAAAGCAGTATAGAGAAGCAAACTAATATTTTTATAAATCATTTTGAAGGTATAATATGAACCCCATTGGAATAGCAAGAATCGGCCTTTGTAACTTAAATACTTTAACTACGGCACCCGTTAACCCGGTACTTATGGGCTTCAGGACTCCGGTTGACCTGGACATAACGGAATATAATCCGATCAATGACTACCGTAACCGTTCCTTAAGAAATATGATGAACCTAAAGGCTGAGTGCGAGACCATGCAGGGTACAATGGCATTCCTGAAGCTTTTGCTCGGCTGGGTAAGCGGCAACTGTGACGTGCAGATGGTTTCCAACAAGCAGAACGCTGCAGGAGACAAGGACGTATTCCAGTTCACGGGCGATAACATTATGGGCCTGGACTTCGAGCACTTCATAGGAAGCAAGAAGCGTTCAACCAAGCTTACGCTACAGCGCGCCATGGAATACGAGGACACAGAGGCTTTTCTTGCCCTGGCGAATGAAGCCGAAGAGGCAAACCTCGGTACCGGTGAAGGTATTGACGCTACGGCTTACAGATCGCCCCGCTATGGCGCTTTCGAGTACCCCACGGGCGCGCCTATATTCCCAAGCAAGTTCGATATAATTGAGCGCAGCCTTTCAATCAAGACCAAGGGCGAACCATCGGATTATAACATATCCGGGGTATCCTGGCTAACCTTTTCCCTCGCGATCTCGGGCAAGGATTCTTCCATAGCGAAGATTGTATCCCAGATGGGAAAGAATATGACAGACACGCTAATATTCACTGAGAAAAACTCAGGCGCCAATTACGACAAGTTCCAGTTTGCAAGCGGCATCTTAACGCAGAAGAATGAATTTAAGATCGGCGACTCGAACAGGTACCGCAAGGTTATCTTTGAAGGTGACGTGCCCATTCATGACGTTGATTTTCAGTTCGGGGCCGACAAGGGCGGAGCAGCCGAGGACACCGGGAAGCTCGGCGGCACAATGATTATAGGTTAACAATTAATTGAAATAGGCTTTATGAAAAAGAAAATCTATGAAAATAAGGACGGACTCAAGTTCGTCCTTAACGTTGACCTCACGAACGATGAGGCCGTTGAAGCGAATAATCTTCTTAGCAGCCTTATGGCTGTTGATGGTAATACTATCATGTTAAGGCAGACCCAGGAGGAGCAAAACAGGCTCCTTGAAATAATACTTGTACCTCAGGTAAAACTTCCCGAGGGATTTTCATGGGGCTCTTTCCGTTCAAGTATATCGAGCGAAGTGATAACCGATTTTTTTTTATCAGTAATAGAACACGCGCAGAATTCGATCTCAAGGACGAGGAGGTCAATTATGCAACAGAACAAACTCTTGAGGAATATGAAACTTTAAAGAATGTTGATGCTCCAAAGTTTATAGAAAAGGTTCATCTAAACAAGGACGAGACAAGGCTTTATCTGCTTTCAGAAGGCGACCCTTCCAAACTTAAACTCCTGGGACAAACAAATTATTGGGAAATCCGGAAATACTATTACTTAAAAAGAGTGGAGATGTTAAACGGCCTTCTGTACGAGATAGAGCGGCTTAAAGGACTTAAGAAAAAATAAAGGGAAAATCTAAGTGGCAGAAGAATTAAGACAGGTAATGATAAAAATCGTTGTTGACGGCCAGGAAGCTATTCAGGAAGTTCAGCTTACAGACCGGCAGTTCGAAAAACTTAAAGAAACCCTCAAAATAACGGGTGAAACCTTTAAGAACATAAACCCTGTTTTAGACCAGTTTAAGACACATCTTTTAGGCATTTCTGCCGCTGATGAAGAGACTATTGGATCCATAGTAGATTTTATTAAGTATAACGATTTAAGCCAGAATCAAATCTCTCAGGTTATTCAAAAGCTTCAGGAAGAAGCTAAAGCGCTTGCCTTAACCTCCAGTGAATATAAAAGCCACACGGTCGCCATTGATGCCCTTCAGGGAGCATACAAGAATGTTATTGGAAAACAGGATGAATTGCCGGGAAGCCAGAATAAAATTGTACAGAGTGCCAATAGTATGAATATGGCAATCGGACAGTTAGGCTATGCTCTTGGGGATTCGTCGATGTTTCTCATGAGCTTCAGGTCTGGTCTTCAAAGTATCGCCAATAATATTCCGATGATCATACAGTACTTCCAGTATGCTCAGAAGGAAGCCGAGAAAATGAGCAAGACCATCGGCCAGAGTCTGGTTGAGAGCCTTAAAGGACCGGGTGGGCTTTTGCTTGCAGTTAACGGCGTAATGTTCCTTATGCAGCTTCTCCCAAAGTTATTTGAAGACTCCACCGAAGAAATAAAGAAAACAGGTAATGCTGCAGAAGAAGCGGCTAAGAAATTTATGAACCTGGCTGATAAGATAGCACAGTTTAAGTTCAGCTCAATTGAGGAAGCAAGAGATACACTTAAGGATTATAATAAAGAGTCCGATAAAGCAATAGAGAATAAGAAAGAAGAGCTTAGACTTGCAAAAGTAGAGCAGGAGAACCTGAAGTTTAAAACTGTAATTACCAAGGGGGAAGCAAATACAGTTTCTAATACAGAATCCAGGGAATACAAGGATGCAGCGCTGAACGTTAAATATCTTCAGTCCGAGCTGAATAAGCTTGTTGAGGATAAGAAGCTTTATAATAAATCTATTGAGGTCTCAACTGACAGACTGATTAAATTTAAGGTTGCGCTGGCAGATGGTAAGATCAGCCTTTCTGACCTTAAGAAAACTATAAAAGATTTTACTCCCAATGAACTCTCTGCCCTGCAGGGATCAATTGATGCCGTAAACGGATACTTGACCGTAGGAAGCGAGAAATATGACATAGCCAAAGGCAATGCTGAAAAGCTCAAAAAGGCGATTGAAGACCTGAATAAGAAATATACTCCGCAGAGTTCGTCCAGTGATCAGCTTGCATCTGAGAAAAAAGAAGCCGAGGAGCTGAAAGGAAAACTGAAGGAACTTGGAGTTGAGCGAAATAAATCTATCAGCCAATATGAAAAAGATACACAGGTCCTCAAAATCAATCATGATACTAAGATCAAGGGTATTGATGCCGAGATAGAGGCGCTTAAAAAAAAGGATATTATTGATGCTTCGACAAGGCAGAAAATAGACAATTTAAACACCCAAAAAAAAGTTGAGGATGCAAATTATCAAAATACGGTAACAAAGCTTACTGACGAACATTATAAAAACCTTCTTTCTAAGGATTATGATTTTGAGCAGAAAAAGCTTGAGCTTCAGAAGGCTTCGGACGTTCAAAAACTTGAAAAGAAAAGAGAGTATTTTGAAAAACTCTATCTTTTAGAGCCTGATCCTGAAAAGGAAAAGGAGATAATGCATGATCTTGAGCTGATTGATATTGAGATTACGAATAAGAAAATTGAGCGGGCACAGGAAGTTAGGGATATTGCTGTTGACGCAAAGCGTGATGAGCTGGACCGGCAGGAAGCTGAAATTAGGGCATGGTATGCCAAACAGACGGAAACAGAACTTTACAAAAACAGTCTTGAGGCACAGCTTTTAATAAGGTTAATATTTGAAAACAAGCTGGATGATTTAGATAAACTACGCAAGAAAAAAGAGGAAGAACGTAATCAAATAATTGCCTCCGGCTGGGCAAATGCCTTTAGCTCGATTTACCAGTTTGCAGAACAGTCAGCCAGCTATGACATTAAGTCATGGAAGGACAAGGAAGAGAAAAAACTTGAAGAGGAGCATAAAACTCTTCTTAAGCATGCCAAGACACAGAAAGATCGCGAGCGCATCGACCAGGATTATCAAAATAAAAAAGATAAACTTGATGATGAGGCAAATTCCAAGGCAAAGGAAAAACTTCTTGTATGGTTCCGCCTTCAGCAGGCCGCGAACATAGCAAGCACTATTATGAGCACATATAATGCTGCAACAGCTGCCTTGAAACCTGCCCCTGATGGCTTAGGTCCAATTTGGGGTATTCCTCTTGCAGCGGCTACTGTAGTAGCCGGTCTGGCCAATGTGGCCATAATTGCAGATCAGAAGTTACCGGGTTATGCAAAGGGCGGAATTGTTGTTGGAGAAAAGGGTCCTGAGGTTATTGCTCCAATGCAAGATTATGCTTCCGGACAGGCAGACTTGGTAATAAGGACCATTAATGCAGTTCAGTCCAGCATGCAGGAGATTTCTTTAGGCCAGGGCTACGGTAGAGATGCCGAACTCTACGGTGAGATGAAAAAATTCAATGAGAATATTATGCTCCTGGCCGGCCGGCCGGTCATTGCCGTAATTGACAAGAATAAGGCATCGGACATTGCCAACATGGCGGCAGGCCGCAGGCAGAAAAAACACTTTTAAGAGCACCGGAAAATGAGAGTTAAGACACTATACAGGGAATATGACGGCCTCAGCAATGTGGTTAGCGGCACGATCGGCCTGGCCACGCTTACAGGCGAAGGAACGGAGTTCACAAAGATCCCGGCCGGGACACTTCTTGAAGTGGACGGGCCGGGATTTATCGGTAAAGTCCTCTCGGTCGAGTCTGATACCTCCCTTACCCTCGACCGCGCCCTTTCTTCCACATTTGAGAAAAAGAAATTCTTCCAGGACTGGACACCCTGGCTTATAAGTTTTAACCAGCTAGAGGAAGAGGCAGAAAGCGATAAGCCCGCCGAGGCGTCCGTTATAACCTTTGACAGTGTATCTTTCGAATTTTATTATGTCCCTTCAATTATGGTAAATGGCGTGGAGGTCCTTAACCCGGTTTATGCAGCGCTTGAAACGGACATTGACAGCAAAAGACGCTGTGTCTTGAGGTTTCAGGCGGTAAAAAAGGACTTTTTTGCCAATCCGATTCCGATTATTACTCATGACTACAAGCTCCTCGTTGATAATCTGGGGAACTATATTTCTGTCAACTTCAAGGCCGATCAGGCATATACACGGTTTGAGGGGATGATTGATTTTGAGTCTATAGAGTTCCCGGAGGTAAGATATAAGTCTGGAGAAATAATAAAAAGAGTCACCTTTGATGCACTGGACAAATTCAGCGCCATGAGTCTTTTGGATTCTACAAGTAAGCAAAGAGAACTAACGAGCACGCTTTCAAGGGTAATTGCACTTCCCTATAAGGATAAAATAGTTGGCTGGATGCTTATGGATGACGCTACACCTGCATATATAAAGGAATTTGGAGTGTTTTTTTCTAAGAGCGACTATTCGCAGCACAGTAATCTCACAGAAACACTTTACAAGATTGGTGACATTATAATACATCCCGATGATGTAGACAAGGAACTTGAAGACCAGAGAATTGCTCTAGTTACGGAAAGCTACCTGGTTACGACTGCTTCCCTAATATTTCACTTTACAGCAGATCCGTTAGGACCATCCGTAACATTTCGGGATGTTACTTACAATAAGTTTAAGATATTTACCTTTGACACTGACTTTAATAATTTTATTTACAATACGTCAGAGGGAAGTGCAATAGTTCCAAAAAATTATTCGCATACACAATTTGTTTATTACGACAGGACCTATTATGGCGGGGAAATAGGAATAATAGAGAACATTGGTGGAGTTGATACGCTTACAAATTTCAATGCGATAAGTATTTTATACCTGTTTGTTAAAAGCGTATGGGGAGATGTAGACTTAGTAAATAAGATTATGTCCACCGGGGGCACCGTGCTTCAGAACTATCCTATTCCTCTCTACAATTTTGAAAAGTTAATAGGTCCTCTTCCCTTCGACAAGGAGCCCGCCGATGCGCTTGTATTTCTTTCAAACACGCTACTTAGCTACGTGGTTTTTGACAGCGCGGGAAACCTTTTAATCCGGAACAAGGACGGCTTTAACTTCACGGATCCCTCGCTCGATATAGAGCTGCCGGTAGTGGTAAGCAAACGCTCAAAGCGCCTATTCTGGGACAAGCTGTGTGATGCATGTGAAATAAATGTTGACAGCTGGATATATGACAATGTTGCCGGTGAATACATAAAAGGAAAGTTTGCAGTAAAGAAGAAGAGCAATACGAAGCCCAGGAATAGCATAAATAAAGACCTTGTAATTGACCTTATTTCCCTGAAGAAGTATGGGATAACGGTAAACAAGGACGGCACCCTTTCAGATCCGGAGCTTCCTGATGGGACGCAGGAGGACATCCTTAACCGTTACGCTGAGCTTAAGGCCACGGAGTACTTTAACTTTTACGGTAAAAGGCACGTAGCTTATTCAATTAGTATAAACAACATTACCTGGGACATGCTCGGCTGGGAGCTGCTTAATACCTTTAAGTACAACGGCATGCGATTCTTTGCAACAAGGCTCAGCTTCGACCTGGCCGCCAACACAATTGACATGGAAATAGTCTCGATAGAGGGGTATGACTACAACGCCGGCACGGTCCTGATCCCCCAGGTGGATGAGAATTACACGTCATCCAGCTACTAATTAAAAAGCAATTAAATCCACACAAAACGGAGTTTAATAGATGGAAAACATAAGGCAAAAAGACCTTTTAGAAAAGATAGACACCCTGCAGCCTGAAGATTATGCAAGTGCAGATGAAAAGAGCACAGGCAAGACCAAGAAATTTGACATCGAGTCCATCCGAAAGGGTTTGCCTGAGGCAACACCTACAACCAAAGGAGCCATGGGTGCAGCGGATAAGAAAACTCAGGATGCGGTGCCGGTCAAAAAGAATTTCGACGTTTATTCCAACGCCGATGAATATACTTCCATTTATAATGGTGGGACTTTTGGTGTAGATGCAAGAAGCATTTTACAGCTTCATATCGCAATCAAAAGCATTCAGTTGTATGGATTTGATAAATCATTGAGATATACCATTACAAGTCTGATTGTCTCGCCCACGACATTTAGAATTATTATTCACAAGGTAACAGGGGCTAATACATCAATACAGGTATTCAATACCGGGAATATAGCTGTCACCTGGAATGCCAACGGGGACACATACATTGAAGCCGCTGACACAGACGGCACCTATCCAAACGCAAAAATAAATATAAGTGTTGATTATTCGGCTTTCCCGGCGACCGGCAATTATAATATAATAAACACAGATGACGGCACAAGGTACAATAAATATACCATTAGACCGAACTGCCTGCTCGATCCTATCACTAATTTTACGGCTGATACGGACAGCACGCTTGTGTCAAATTCTGATATAAAAATTCCGACACAAAAAGCTGTAAAAACATTTGTCAATAAGGCCAGAACTATAAAGAATCTTCTTTATGACCCTTTATTTGAGCAGAGGATTGAATACCCCCTGGATGCAGTAGAAAATATTCAGTGGTTTTGGTGGGATAAATCCGTTACAGGGACGGGGGTACTTAAAAGAAAGATAAATAATGCAGAGCTTGATGGGACTATTTCGGATAGTATTGTATGCATAACAGGCGCAAGCGGAGCAAATACTAAACTTTCTCAGACCGTATTTTTCTGGAATCATGATGGCGAAATATTCCCTGATGATGTTCTGTCATTCTCGGCTTACATTAAAAGTGACACAATTGGTGCAATAAGACTAAGAATGTATTTCCTTGACAGGAATTCTGCTGTTGTGGGTGATGCCATTGGCACAGCTAATGCAACGGCTAACGTCTATGAAAAACTTTTAATTGCAAAGCAAGCTATCCCGATTGTTAAGAATGAAACTACATTTGAGGGGATATTTGGGCTTGTCTGCCGCTTTGAGTTTGTCCTAAATAACACCACAACTGAAATAATTCTCCCGCAGCTTAATGTGGGTGACGTCCAGGATAAGTTTTATAATTCCTATGTGAATTTTAAGAATTACAGAGGCTTAGAGCGCCTGGCCCATAAAATATTAAGCCGACAGAATCCACAGGTGATATTCCACGGTGATTCCATTACATATGCAGGTGATACCTCTCAGGGTGGGTGGAGCACTTCCTACGCTTCAAGAATAGTGACTTGGATAAATCAGAAGTTCGGAGTAACTCCAACAAAAAGAAACAATGGAGGGGAGGCATCAAGCGATCCTCAGGCAATGGCAATACTTGGAAAAATGTGTCTTGCCCATAATCCCGACTTTGTATCTTTTGCTAATGACCGCAACTCGGCGGGACTGACTGAATATACAAGCGCAGGAGGCAACCTTTCCACAAGGTACGCCATGCTTGAGAGTCTTATTCGGAGGGTGAAGACTGCCAACATGAACACAGACATTATGGTATTCACTCCATGCTATGAAAAATTAGACCAGGCTAACGCATCAAGATATACAGCTTATACAAAAGACCGGGAAATGATAAGGCAGAATGAGCATTTGGCAAAGTACTACGGCCTTGCATCCCTCTATACGGCAGAAAAAATGCGTAAACTTTCAATGCGTGGACTTGTATCCTGGTGGAACTGGTTTGGAGGAAACGATGCAGGAGATACTGCAGAATACATTCATCCGACGGATATAGGACGTATCCTATTTACTGATGAGTTCAAGCATGCACTGTGCGGCAGTATTTATAATAATAATCTTATAGTAACCGCTCTCCCTGACGCCATAAATGCCGATTCAGCCGTCTTTGAAGGATGCACTACTTACTTTTCAGATGAATTCGGAGTTAAGGCAGGAAGCACAAAACATGGGACATGGGTTCCAGACGAGAATATGGCCTCAAATGGCACCCTTGCCGGGCTTGCCGGAAGGGTAAGGGGGACAGAGTTAGGGGAATATCCGCAGCCTGTAAGAAGCTCGGCGCAGGGGGATTATATTGAGATAACGTGGATCGGGAAGCACTTTGGTATCTGGTTCTTAGGTACAGATAACAGGGATACGGCTAAAATTACAGTTGATGGAGTGGTTTATAGTTACCAGACAAATTTTGGTGCTCCGTATAATGCAACAATAAGCTATGTTTATTATCCGGCTTACAACACATTCCTTAACCCTGATGATAACCCGAATAATATAGTTCTTACTCAAGGCTCTCATACTTTGAGAGTAGAACAAAAGAATGTCGGTTCTGGTAAAGAAATTGCTATTGCTGTGGTAGTAGTCTTCTAAGAGGAGGCAGGAAATTTCAAATAATTGAATCGTTGCTTAAAAACATTACTTAGAAAGAGTAAATTTCCTGGCTTCTATGAATTTGCCAGCTTGTAGTAAATAAAAGTATATGCCACGAGTATGAGCCTGCAACTTGTTCTATATCAATTAGTGTCTCAATTTTTCGGCATTGAAGAGTGTTCCAGAGGTCTGGAGTTTGATCATCCTTAGCGCTACAATTAAAGCCTGTTTTTATTTGTTAAATCGGTTATTTTATTTCCAATTAGGAGTATTTAAGAGCTAATACTTTATAAAGGGTATTTTGATAAAAGAAATGGCCATTTAAAATCTCATATTCAATGCTTTAAAATCTCATAATTAGTGCGCCGTTATAGCCGGATTAACTCATAAATAATGCAGCTTTCTTTAGGCTTCCCCTGGCACTAATTTTAACGAAAAATTTTCTCTTTGCGGAGAGGCATACTCTTTTTCATCAGGACGAAAAAATCTCTACTACTTAAGTAATCTGTATGAAAGAGAACTTAATATTGCCGAAAGGATTATTTTCGGCAAGAATAGTGACTATTTTTTGTCCCAGGCTGTTAAAAACCATGAGCTCTGTAAAACCCGCAATCTTTAAATTGATATTTAGATTAACCATGAAACTAAGTGAGTTAGAATATACCGGCTATTTCATTTACCCGGGGATAATGCTCCTTTTATTTACGACAGATGTTAGTTCTAAAAATCCTTTAACGCTGATTGATGTCTTCTACAATATGGAAAGAAGACATTCGACTTTAGACTATAAGATTCTTGACGAATTTAAGCTTATGAAAAGGAAAATACTCTTAACTGAATGAGCACTTTGCGGGAGTAAGATCATGATGATCCTTTTGTTTGTGAGAAATGAATAGTTCATTTAGGACTAGTTATTCACCTAAGATTACCTTGTTCCGGTATAGATTACTCCATTTCTGTTCATAAAACCCGTACCTCCCTATCCTGCACAGAACACCTTGTCCTTGAGAACAATAATATCATAGATGTGAAACTCCTGCTGGTCCTAGTATACACTTATATTCAAATTCAGCCTCTTCCCGTTAAAATGCCCTATTACGCCATTGTATCCTCCCGTATATATATCGTTTCCTGGGTGATAATTAATAGCAGCTGATAAATATTTAAATAAGGGCACTGCCCTTATTTCTCACTCCCAATTTCTGCCTTTTGAGTATTAATGATCATTGGGTTCTGGACACATTCATTTATTCTCCTTAGAATGTTGCGCATGTTATCTTGTGGATCTTGAATAGTTAGAAGTTCTGGAGTCATATATTTTACTGCCATTGCATTTAGCCACTTCTTGCTGGCAGATTCTTTTTTCTTTTTAGTCTCATCATCTAAGATCTTCCATTGTTTTGGAGAACCACTTTTTTCATGTACTTTTTGAGCTGCCATAGATGGGACATCATCATAATCTCCAAAAGTAATATCAACTTCTGGACGTGCACTTTGTATAGCAGTTGGATGCAAATAGTTTTCTATCTCCAGCTTAGATAAAATAAAAGCTTCACTATTTTCTTTGCTATTTATAGCATCAGCGATTTTCTTATATTTCGGTTCTTTTGGTGGCTCAGTATCCCTATCAAATATATGGATTTCAGGACGATTGAAACCTTTTAATCTATCCGTCCAAAGAGCTAAATTAGACCCTCCCAGGGGGACAAATAATATTTCTCCTAAATTGTCCAATAATTCTAGATTTGGAATATCAGGTTCTTTTTGTGAAAGAATTTTCGAAAGCTCTTTCAAAAAGTTAATATCATTTGAGCCCTCGACACCCAGAAATAATTTTACATCGTGATCTGGCAGAATACCCAGATCTTTTATTATCCTCTTTAATGTAGCATCATCATCTTTATGGAGTACTCTTTTCCCATCTGCTGATTTCTCTATGTATCTAATAGAAGTAGATGGTATTAAACGAACCAAAGTAGGTGTGTGGGTAGATACTATTACCTGGCAGTTATTGATATCCGCCAATTCTAATAATGCCTCAAGTAACATCACTTGGTTTGTGGGGTGCTGAGAGGTTTCAGGCTCTTCAATGGCATATATGATACCAGGGGATTTTCTCTCTATTGCTGCCTGCTCTGCTTTTGCTCTAAAAAAGTTAACTAAGATTAATCTCCTTACTCCGCTACCACGTTTGTTAATAGGAACCTGTGTTTCATCAGTTAAGCTTACTTTGAAAATTTTGTCCCATGCAGAATCCAGAACTTTAGGGTTCAATTCACTGGCCAGGCTGGGGTCCATTTCTTTTAACTTATTGACGGTTGCCTTACTTACCTTTTCAACTTCTTCTTTTACATAATTAATTATTCTTTCAAGTTCTGGCCGTTGAGCTTCTAAAGCTTCTTTTATTGCGACCCTCATCGGGTCTTGTGCCTCGTCATCTTGGTCTGTGCTTGCCCTGTCAGATTTGAATAATGCAAATAATGGCATTTCAGCTTTAATTTTTTCCCACATTCTCTTCTGGTCTTCATCTTTGTCTTTCAACTGTATCCGTTGCTCTAATAAATGGAGATTCATAAATGAGCTCCATATTTTGTTACGGATTTCTGCCTTTATCGTCTGGTTAACATCATCTAAACTTACGCCAAGGTCTTTAGCTCTTTTCTTTAACTTATCAATTGTTAGCTGATATAAATCACTTGCGTTTGTTGCACTTGGATGATGAGCTTTGAGGAAAATTTCCTTTGGTTTGGGCTTCCCGCCCGCATAGACTTTAATAATTTCCAGATTATTATTTGAATTTAGCAGATACTCATTCTTTAGATCTACCTCATATGCCGCATCTATAATTAACTTTTGTGGGACATCAGTGAACTCGCAAGAAATAGTAATTTCATCTGTACTGGAGCCAACGCTTATGTCGCCTGGGTCCAAAGAGGTGTCGTTAAAGAATACATTCATTGCATCTAAAATGGCCGACTTACCCGAATCATTTTTTGCAATCAACGTGGTAAAGTCATTAAACTCAACTTTGAACTTTTCTTTGTAGCATCTAAAGTTTTCAATGGTTAAGGATAACAGTTTCATATTGACTCCCCAAATATTAGAAAATGAGTTAATAGTGAACTATATATGAATACTTTTAAAACCATTGTTAGAGAACATTGAATGCCTTAGTTACAATTCAGAGTAATTGAAGTCAAAAGATAAGCTATTTACATGGAATCATGGGGTATCCATACAAACGACTTTCAACTTAAAGTTTATTTTAATATTAAGCAAATTGAATTTTGGTTCTTATTCCTAATGAATTACCTGTAAGGGTTGCCGAAATGAGCACTGAATAAAATATCCTTTGTATAAGTAGTACATATATCTAGCTATACTGTTAAATATTCTGCCATCTGCTCTTGAAGATTATACTCATTTTCCATACATTTTTCTCATTCTTGTCATCATTATGGATACTTATAAAAGAAAATAATTTTTAGACTATGTCCTTATTCCCAAAACTCTTTCTAAATTTTTGATCATCTAAAAATGTCAATAGTTGAAAAACAGATAACTAAAGCCCGCAAGGCCATAAACATGACTCAAGTACAGTTAGCGGTAGCTCTGGGTTTTAAGAACAAACAAACCGTCAGTAACTGGGAAAACAGTAAAAGCGAACCGGATTCTGATACTCTGGTAAAAATATCCGAAATCTGCAATGTGACTATTGATTGGTTGCTGAAAGGCGAAGATGTAGCTGCTAAGGTTGAGCATAATGTCGATAATATGGCCGTTCCCTCCGGGACAGGCCAAGTTTCCCATATTGGTCCAACGCATATTAACAATTCCTCCCCCAGCCAGGGGGATAATATACAATCCGATCTAATTAGTACAGTTCTACAGTTAAATAAGAAAATTTTTCTTCTGGAAGCTGAAATAGAGGTTCTTAAAGAGGAAAATCTAAAATTAAGTGGGAGGTCACGGGTTAAGAGGTCTTCAGATTAAAAATTAAAATAATGGGTATTTAGAAAATCTTATTCCCCGGAATGGTAGTTTAGCACATTTTACTAATTATTAAGGAGACCTTATGCGAAATTAATTATTCTGTTTACCTCTTACGACCCTCCCTAGGTTATGGGATTCGTTGAAAATGCTCCTATTATGCCATTGGATTCCTATCTTGTAGAATCCCTCAAGGATCATTAGTATTTTGGCAGGATACGGTTAAGATCACTTTTTGCTTTTTGCAGGGCTCGCACTTTATCAATGTGGATTTTTCCGGAGATCTAGATTTCACAATATCCCCCCCATGTTGGGGCTTTGTGCTTTAGAGATGAAAAGCTGAATGCGCTTGTTAACCTCATTCAGCTTTATTCCTATGAAAAATATAATATGCTCTCCAATTATATGGAATTTGGGAATATTAAATGAGAATTTCCTTAGAGTTCCATTGTATAAAAAGTCAAGCCTTTGCGGCCAAATGTGGCTTTTGTCCCGTCCTTTCATGTATAATCAAATAAAGACAACAAAGCCCCGGAGGTCCGGGGCTTTTATTTTGCGCTATTTCCGAGCTTTTTTTTATAATCGCGGATGGCTTCGAACCATCGCCCCTCTGCTTATAAGGGGGTAAATCAGAACGGCCAAGAAATATTTGCAGCATTTAAATTCTTTAAGACAAGGATTTATAATCATCCATAGCATATATCATGACCACGGAAGTAATAATAGAAGTAGTTGCCCTAATGCTAGATGAAAACATTTATATTAAGTCATGAGCTTATTATTTTCTTCCTAAAATACATCCCCCTAGAAAAATATAGTCTTGTGCGCAATTAAGAGCTTCAGCAAAATCATCAAAATGGGGTCCCAAAGCACAACAACTCAGATTTAAGGCTGCTGAAACTAAGTACACATTCTCTAATAACGCGCCCACGTCCCTCCAAATTAAGCTTTCACCATTTTTGTACTTGGAAAGTGTTTTTTTGAACTGTCCGGCAAAAATCAATACAGTTGCCCTTTTAATATTGAACATCCTATTAATTTGCTCTACAAAAGTTTTCCCATAATCGTTTTGTTCTAGAGGAATTTCGGATAAAGAATGCGAATAAGAATTATAAAGTTCTATTTTTATAGGATGAATCAAGCGACGAATGATAAATATGTCGATTGGATATATTCCTCCGGCAGAAGGTGTATTTCTATGCTCAATTCTTCGACCAAACTTATCTACTTTTACTGTTTTTGTTTTAGCAACTGACCATAACAGTTTTGATATTTCTGTTTCTAATAATGGCTGTCTTATGTCCCTTCGGGATTCTCGTTTTTCTAAAACTTTATAAAAAGAGACATATCTTGTTGTTTTTGGTTTTGGCAAATAGGATACGCTTATCTTCTTAAAATGGAAGGTTTCATATGGAAGAGGTACGTCTCTCGGTACAGGCGATTTAAGCTTAGTATATTTCATTATACAAATTTGACATAATTCTACGATGCTTGAAACAACCCCGGCACATCCCACATGCATAAATATCTTTGTGACAAGAATGGGCCCATCCTAAAATTGATTGTGGGATGCCGGATTTGGTGATTAATTCTTCCGATTCCATGTGTATAGCCGGAGCTGAAATCCGGATTTCACCTTCTTGCAAACTAATTAGGTGGTCAATAGCTTTAATAAAATCTTCTGTCCCGTCTTTATGTACTGAATCCGATTTGACACAGCCGATCATTAAATCCGTTATTCCTAGTTCAACTGCTTTAATTGAAGCCAGGGTCAAAATAAGCTGATTTCTAAAAGGATACCATTCAGGGACAGGGGAAATATTAATTGATGACTTTAAGAAAAGATCTCCGGATCCTATTGAGCTACAATCAACCTTAACAACTTCTTGAGGAATATTTAATAGATCGCATATTTGTCTTGCAGATCTAATCTCAGCCTCGGCAGGTCTCTGTCCATAGTCAACTGTAATAGCATAATCTGGTCTGGTCATATAGCATAAAGCAATTGAATCCATACCACCAGAAAGTAAAATCCCAGTTTTCATTTTTCTAAAGCTCTCCAGATTGTTTTGTAAATAGCAGTAGAATAGTCATCATAAATTTCACACTTGGAACCATAAAGCATTTTAAGATCCTCTTTCGCCTCTTTCTGAGAAAATGCTATTACCGGAATTCCTTTTGCTACAGCATACCCGATTTCAAAAATAGTCCCGGAATCCAAATTATCAACTATCGCAAATAATACATCACTTGTATTGAGTCCCTCCAAATCCTTTCTTACTACTTTATCGGCATCTCCCCTTCCAACCTTATGTATTGGCGAAAAAACATCTATTGTCTGTGACTTCAAATTTCGATAGGACTCTTCTATCATCCACCTTTCATTTAAGTTGAAGAATGGTCCAGCCAAATATATCTGTTTTTTTTCTTCCTTCGCCTTTAATTCCTCATATGGGATAATGGCAATTTGTTGTAAGTCCAGGGGTAGATAAATATTCTCGACGTAGAATGCTGTAGCTTTTGATGCTTTTTGTGCTGCTTCCACGGGTGAATGTCCGTTAAACCAGTAGTAAGAAAATACAGAAGTAAATATGTCGCCGGAGCCTATGGGAAAGACTGTCTTTGATTTGTATGCTCCAAAACTACTGCAATCATCTAGTGAAACTACATATCCACCCAGTGCTCCCCTTTTTATTATCACATATGCAGCATTTTCTTTTTGACAAATATTTTTACCGGCTTCAATAATATCTGATGCACTTCCAAGTTTTTTGATTTCGGTAGAATTCCCGATTATTATTAGATCTTCACATTTAGAGCCCTGTTTAATAAAGCTCCGTGGGTTCCAAATAGATTGGAGGTCATAAACTACTCTACATCCATCAGCCTTTACATTTGCATCTAGCATCCCAAATTGAATTATATTGTCCCCTGATACTTTAATCAAGGGTTTTTCTTCAATTGATAAGGGATGAGGTGAGATTTCAGGAACAGACAATGGATGATAATAATAAAAGCTTAAAAGAGACGGTACTTTTATTAAGTTGCAAGTTACATTGTTATAACTTGTACTAAGACACTGAAGCTGACCTTCAGCTGCGTCAGACTTTAAGGAATGTAGTTTGATTCTATCAATAGAGCTGCTCAAAGAAATAGCAGATCTTAAACCTGATCCGTAGAATTCATTACTTTGGGGAGAAATACAATTCTCATAATATACCCCCCCTACGATGTTAATCTCCATTTGCTGACCTCACCTCAACAGTGCACTTCCCTCCGCTGATTTCTATGACAATTGCAATAAAACTGTAATTATTACTTATACAATCTATCAGTTTATGAAGAATTGCAGATGTTATTGAACCCGCTATTTCTCCAGCCACGGTTTTGGCTACCAGTGGTCCCTTGGGAGTAATCAGTTCGATCCCAAGATTTTCTCCTTTTTTTAGTTTTTTGATTACATTTGGATTTGGTGAATTAAGAACTGTCTTTTGTAAGATATTGGCACAATCAGTTCCGCCAACATTTACTCCGCCGCCGCCACATGATGGGGATTCATTACCTCCGGACATGCTACCTCCAATAATAACACTAACTTTATGATTTATGTATTAAAGATTCTGGAAACAACATGAGGCATTGATCTCATGTGCCCCCACATGGTCGCATCTAAAGCTGAAACTCTGGCACCAATTGCTTTAGAATACTCAATAAGTTTTTTCTCTAACAGTAAATAATCACGGTTAATTTTATCTGATTTACTAAAGATCTCTGAAAGAATACCGGCTCTGTATATGTGAATATCGATAATTGCTACCAAATCACTCTCGAGCCAATTTCTTGTAATCCACGACGCTGTTTTTAATCCAATTCCACTTATATTAAGTAGCCAGTTTCTAAATTCAATGGGGTCTTTTGTTTTGGGAGGGTTCTGTCTAATATATTTTAATGCATAATATACATAAGTACTTTTTTGATTTACAAAGCGATATTTTACTGATCTTGCGCCTATTTTAAAAGGTTCTTTCAATATTTCTGATATTTCCGCAGCACTAAAATAGTTGCTTTTTGAAAACAGACCTATTTCTTTTAACCTCTTAAATGCCAACAATCCTAGTTCTGCCTTAAATCCATAGCCGCCTAATATACAAGCAACTATTTCCTCCTCCAAAGTCTTTCCAAATTTGAAATTACCTAAATACTTACTCTCAAGAATCTTTGTTTGGGAAGCCCAGTATGCCGGAGTAAAAAGCATATCTGCTTTCCCCCATTTTAAGTTACCAGTTACTTTCTGTTCCGGATCAGGCAGTTTAATGTCTTCAAGCTGGTTATTTACATAAAAGCTTATTATTTGAGCCATTTAATTGACGCAGCTAATGATCAGAAAATTAATTACTTTAAAGGAATATTAATAAAAATCTCTAAGATTTAAAATGATCTGAAGTATATATCAAAAGAATTTAGATTTATTTTTTTACGTTTCATATATAAGACAAAGAAAAACGAATATCAAGTATTACGTTACTTAGATTTGGCCTTCCTTTTTTGCAATCCTTACTTATCTTAAAACTCAAAAGAGGAATTACAGACAAAGGCAAGTATGAATCTATTACCATCTGTAGATCAACAAAATCCCGAATATCTTTTGTCATTCAATACCCCTAATTCTTTTAGTCGGATTTCAGTAACTTTTCTAGAAACTCCAAAATTTTCTTTAAGCTTGTTAGTTATTTTGAAAAAATTATCCAAGTTACATCCCTGATTATCAACATAAAATAGTCCATGTCCTCTATTTTTCAGATCATACTGTTTTGCCAATTTGTGGAATTCATGCAAGAACCTATCTTTGGGAAGAAGTAAACTGGATGCGAATGAATTGGCCTGCCACTCTAATCTTTTTATATCTTGTATGCTCATTTGTTTATGAGGATTATTCTCAAAATCATCTTCAGAATAGTACTCACTTGTCATATATTGAGAGTGTTTTAAGAAATAGTGGCCCAATTCGTGAACTAGCGTAAATTTGCGCCTAAAAAGATTATTAATGGATCCAGAAATATAAATAGTAACGGGATTAAATGATATTTTCCCCAATATTTCAAATCCTAAGGCATCAACTCCAAGATTATCCTGGAATTTGATTAATATTTCATTTGAAGCTACAAGATTTGCACAAAGTTGCTCTATGGGAATTTCAAGTCCATTACATTTTAACCCTTTTATTATATCTCCACATAAACTATCGATTATATCTCGGGAAACATAAGGTACAAATACTGCAGGCCCTTTTTGTTTGACAATAAGATTTTCAGTATTAACACTGCTTAGTGAGGCGATGAAATCTTGTGTGATTAGCTCAATAAAATATCCAGCAGAGTTTGTTACTTTGGAATTATAGAAACTAAAGAAGTCAATATATTCGTTTGTATACTCCTCAGTAGTCATTCCATAATAAATTGTTGATCTACTTTTCTCAATTTCTTCCCAGGTTACCAATCCGGTCGATGCTCTAGTCAAGATCCATTTGAAATTGGAATCATCTAGTATTCTAATTAACCCTATTCCTTTAGATTTAGAATACTTAAAAGCTCCGTCTTGAAAAGAATTTGACGATACAACAATTCCTTTAACATTAGCTCCTGATATTTGCTGTATTTTGGCATAAAATTCTTCAACGTCATCAACAGGGACCGGGTGATTATAGCTTTTGCATTCAATAATCATAAGCATCGAATAGTTATCCCGCCCAGATAGAGATACTTCGATTGATATATCAACAATTATGTTCTTTTCTCTGTCTTTTGAAAAATACCCTTTCTTTCGGAATATTTTACAATTTTCTGGCAGGAACAACAATCGTCTTTGTTTTAATTCTTCAGAAAAGAGCGTGTACACTCTTTGTTCAAAATTATCTCCAATCTTGGTAGTATCCATAGAAACTATATTAATTTAAAGGATTTTTATTGGTAATGTGATATAATATACAATTATTCTTTATAGTAAAAAGGAGATGTGTTATACTTAAAGAACTCAAGGGTGGTATCTTCTCTACTTCGAAAAGGTTTTAACTTAAATTTGATTTCAGCAACTTCATCTTTTAAGTCTTCTCTGGTTTTGCCTGCAGTATATATGGAAACCGCAATATGTTTTAGTTTCTTGTTATTGTTTATTCCTGATATTATATGTGAGTCACAATCAGAAAATGAAAATCCATAAATAGTTAATCCTTTTTTCATATTTAAATAGCAGTTATATACAAAGGTCAAATATGGATCTTTATAAATTGTCTGCTTTTTTTGTTTTGCAGTTCCTTCGGATATGAAGAGAGGGACTTCATTTTTCCGTAATTGTTTATCAATCGAGCCCAACAGAGATGATAAGTTAGTCTTTTTAACTTTCTTCACTTTGAAATAATCAACGAAAATGAACAAAGCTCCATGAAGATAGTGAACGGGGATGTGATTATTCCAGAGTTCAGTATTAAATTGGTCAAAAGTTAGATCTTGGGACCAGAAATAATCAGTGAATTTTCGAAACTCATTACAACTCATAATCCAATATAGAATTAAATCATAATTAGTAGTATAAATTTCATGATATTTACTAAATTCTGTAGATACAGTATTTAGCCATGAATCATCAAGTTCTGAAAATTGAGGATGAACATAATTGACACACTTGATTAAGGCGTCCCTTATGAGGTCATATTTTTCTTTAGGTGTTTGGTAATCTAGGTTAAGAATATTATTAACTGTTGAAGCAATGGACAATTTACTTAATACTAGCTCAAAATTAACAGTGTTCAATTTCTTAAACAATCGCAGCTCAGTGGAAGTCATATAACCTTGATCTTGTGCAATATCAAGCAGCGAGCTATATGCAAACTTGTCATAAATCCCTATACTAAAACCGTTTCCAAGGAACAAATTTGTTTTGGTTGCAGGATGAAGTGATTTAAAGTCCTTTAACATTATTTTTCCTAAAAATTATTAGTATTAACAAATTATATTCAATTCATATTCTATGTTAATTGTAATTGATTAAATGTATCATTCATCCTCCCCTCCAACTAATACACTCTCAGCAGTTTCAGGTTCTAATTTAAGTTGCCTATTTATCCAGGCTTCCCTCATTATAGGATCCTTTTCTATCTTCTGTTCAATTGCTAGCGTTTCTCTGTATTCCCTTGCCTGAGCAGTTAAAGTCCAGTGGGTTTCTATCCCGAGTTTTTCAATCTCCTGCCGAATATGTGCCAGATCTACTTTGAAGAATTCTTTTCGGTAATTTATCTTATTCACACGGTTCAAGACAAAATGGTTCTGCAGCTGGCGTTCAAGTGCCGGGGCATCTTCACTGAAGATCATTGCGTGTACATCAAATTCAAAGGGGACACTTGCATCTCCGAGTTCTCTTATACGATCAAGAGGTTCAAGCCTGCGTGTCAGGCCAATCTTATATACCTCTTCTCCGAATGAACCTATGTTTGAGATAATGTAAACATGTCCGCTCTTAGTCTGCTGGGCCATCGACAATGCTCTTTTGCTTCTATCTTCAGCCTCTTTCAGTTTCTGCTCAATCTCACGGAGGTGCTGTTCGTACTTGGCCTTTTGTTCGGCAGAGGCCTTCTCCATCTGTAGCTGAGCCTTTTCCATAGCCTTCTGCAGCATATCTTCTTCCTTGGCTGCCTCTTTTAAGGCACGTTCGAACTCTCTTCTTGCTTTCTCTTCTTCTCTTATCTGTTCTTTTATGCGCCTTTGTTCTTCTCTTTCTTCCATCTTAAGCTGCTGTGCTACAGCGGCCCATTTCAGTTCTTCCAGCCTTGCATTTAAGTATTCTTCAGTAATCTTAGCATCCCTAAAGGCCCTTCCATTATAGTTGACCAGAGTAAAGGAATCCCTTATTTCCTGCTCCAGTGTACCTGCGTTATCGTTTTTTACTCTGGAGAGGATTGAATCAACTCTTCCGTTAAATGCATCTATTACAAAGTTTACGGCAGTATCATGCCTGTATTTTTCCACATAATCACATTTAGCGGCAGTGTTGTTTCTTACCATGAGACTGGAGCGTTCACGTGCTTTCTTGAGTTCCACCCCGGCTTCTGTATGGCCAAATTCTTCAGAAAGGTCGTCAAGGAAACTCCTTTCAGGCACGATGTACTGATCGCCGTAGCCTTCAATTATATTCTTCATCGCCTTTACAGTCTGCTCATAAAGTGCGGCATTATTCATGGCCTCAAATGCTGAGCCTGCAATTTCTTCTGCTCTTTTATTGCCCGTTTCTACAATTATTTCCGCCTGCTTAGTTGCTTCGTTTAGAATGGCCTGTGCCTTACTTTTAAGAGTATTTGCATTCTGTCTGGCCTCAGATATAATCTTCTTTGCTTCGGCTTCACCCAGGGATTTAGTTTCACTGGCTTCTGCAGTGGCTTTTGCCAAAACTTCTTCAGCTTCATGAAGTAGTTCAGCCTTATTTTTTTCTGCTTCGGTTATTACTTTCAAAACATCTGCTTGTGCCTGTTCGAAAACTGATTTTGCTGATGCAAGGATCTCAGCAGCTTTTTCATCAGCGTCAGCAACACTAGTCCATTTGGATAAGCGGCTTACCTCATTTTGGTATAAGCTTTCTTGGGTTTTCCACTTTTGGGATTCATCTTCAAAATGCCTATTTGCTTCCTGAAGATTTGATTCGGCTGAGGAAAGATTTCTTTTAGAAGTTTTAATATCAAGTAGGAGTTTAATGACGGCGATTACTGAAAGTGTCAGGAGGAGAATAAGTAAGTAAATCATTGCTAAATATCCCTTTATGTGAACTATTTGAATATGCAGCATCTGTTTTCAAAGCCAGTGTCACCTAAAATGAGTCGCTCAGCAAATCTATATTGCTATTGTATAGCTCGTCGATGAGTATAGTATAAACTTATGGTATTA
This sequence comes from Ignavibacteria bacterium, assembly GCA_025612245.1. Classification (GTDB taxonomy): domain Bacteria; phylum Bacteroidota; class Ignavibacteria; order Ignavibacteriales; family SURF-24; genus JAAXKN01. The sequence continues at coordinate 114,777 of JAAXKQ010000010.1, read as the reverse complement.
TGTTTATTTTGTTTTTAGATGATCACCAGATATAAGGAGCATCATTACGTTACAACCCATCATTATTCCTTTTGCAAGTTATAACATTTCTAAAGCAGTGTCAACCTTTCTCAACATTCAGAATAAAGCCTGTATGCATTGGGAAATAATATTGAATAGTTGAAAAATATTTCTGTTCTTAAACACCATAAATTTCTTTATTTGCTTTATCTTTCTATTAAGAAAGTTCGCTCATTCTATTTTAAACAGAACTAGTTGAATAGTAACTTTGAGTAATAAATTGGTAGAACTATTTTTTTATGAAGTAACGCCGGAATTATTTAAAACAAAAAAGCCCTAAAACCACACTGTTTTTAAGGCTTTCTTTCGTGAGCGCGGATGGTTTCGAACCATCGCCCCTCTGCTTAAAAGGAAAGTTGCCAGTGCTGTAAGCTATTGATATTTTTGGCTTTACAGGGACTGATATAATAATCGTGATAGTTATTATTCCAGTATAGCTTATGCAAATCCCTTCCCTTTAAGTCCCTCAATAACTTCTCCGTAAAGTTTGGTGTTTTATATGGGGATAGAAAGGAATATTATCTGATTTCGGAATCCTATCATCTATTTTTATACTTGACGGTAATTTGATTAGCTCAGAATCAGGTATTGAACCTAACTTTTCCAGTTTTTGCTGAAATCTTTTGTACAACCATTCTGCACCTTGTTCAGTAATCTGAATACCTGCTTTCTCCATAATTGATTTAGTAGGATTTATATTATCACCCTCTCCCTTTAAGTAGTTCATGTATGTTGGGACTAAACTTCTATACTCTAATTCTTTCATCATTTCACAAAAACTGGGGCAATCCTTCATCTTGCCATTAATAAATATAGGGTCATAGATCCTTATATAACGTCCCCAACGCTTCTTAAAAGAACATTTTGCGTCAAGCCTATTAATTTCTTTTGGAGAAGCATCATCCCTGCCCTCTTGATGCCTTAAGGCTCTGGCAACTCCAAAAACAGCATAGTCATTAGGATTAACCATTCGCGCCATAAAAATTACATCGCCATCTTGAATCTGTCGGGGCCTAATTGGCTTTTTAGGTTTCCCATTTGGATAACATACCGCATAATGGCACTCCGATCTGTAAATTTCATCATAAACACTAAAATCTGGTTCTACTCTGTCAGTGGAAACACCAAAAAACTTAACAAAATATTGCACCCTGTTCTGCATTTCGGTATTCTCATTTTTTATGCCGTCCATTTTAAGCTCATCCCCCATATCTCCTAATGGAGAGGGTTTTCGAGATTTCGAACTATTCTTATGTTTGAATATTTCATCTTCCCAATTATTCAGCATTTCCTGTGTTAGTGCACTGTTTGAATTACCCCAGAGATAATTAAAATAAGATTCACATTCCTGGAAAGCATCGGCGTCATCTATAAGAACTCCAAACTCGTGATTTTTGCACATTCCGCCCATTGTTAAATTTGCTGAGGATAGAATGACCTTGCCATTATCAAATAAGTAGAGTTTCGTATGAAGCCGCCTGATTCCTTTAATTTCCGCCTTATTATCCAAAAGACGCCTTAATGCCCTAATGTCTGAGACTCTATCGTAAAAATCCTGAAGGTTGTAACGAGTGATAACCTGAAGCTTTACATTCGGTAGAGCAGTGACTATTCTGTCCACGACCGAATATCCGATAAAAGGCGATATAATTCGTAAGGTTTTGCCCTGTGCAGCTTCTTTAAGAATCATATCAAGAAAATTGCTTTTTAATGTAGTAATTTGTTGCATACATCTTCCGGTTAGTTTTTAGTTAATTTGAGAATTCGTAGTCATCTTCAGGATACCGCTTTTTGAAATCAACAAACTTCTGATACTCACTTTCAAACGTTTTCAGGCATTTGCTGTTCCACCGCTTTGAATTCAATAGTTCTTCCAGCTTCTTCAAGTATTCAGCATGTAACTTCCTTTTAGGACTGTATATGTATAGGAGTCTTTCATAAACACTTGATCCATATTCGCTGTAATCGCTTTCAACCCTTTCAAGCTTAAACCTGCTGCCCAATGGAGACCTGCCGATTGCTTTGGTTATGCAGTACTCCAGGTAGTAGTCAGATTCAAAAGTGTCCCTGCTCTCGAAAGTGGAGCCGTCCTCTTCCACATCAAGTGCCTCAGCCCATCCGAAGGGCTGAATTGAATATTCTTCGAAATCTGAAGAATCGCCGTCAAAATAGTAATTTCCCATTATAATTTCCTCAATTGTTTCAGATATAATAAATATATTTTTATGGGATTATTTGAGAAGAGATTTTACGGTCAAAATTTTAATTGAGTTCTTTTCATTCGTAATGTGATTTACCCTTATTGATATAGAAAAATCCCAAAAGAACTTTCTCACTAAAAATATCCGGAAATCCGTAAAAGAGACTTTGGATGCCAGGATCTATAATAACTCAGGATTAATGAATAGAGATCTATCGTATCTCTCTTCAGATAATTGTCTTAATATAGACAGGGAATTTTATATAAAGGAAGTAAGCGGAAGACCTGATCTTAAATTTGATTTCCCAAATGACCGGAAATTTATTTTGGAAGTAAAAGTAGGTAACAAAGATCATCATCCCGGTTACAGTGGGATAGAAAAAGCTGATATTGCCCTTCTTACAATAAATAAGGTTAAAGTTTTGCCTGATCCTGCATGGATTAACATCACATGGAAAGAAATTTATGACCATATAAGGGAAACAAATAACGACTTAATTAAGGGTTTTGCAGTATTTTTGAAAGGAGTATTTTTTATGAAAGATATTCAGCGAGTCGACTCATTTGAAATTAGAAATCTCGTATATCTCAACTGGATGATTGAAGCTGCATTGTTTGAAATTCATAATGAAGACACTTACACTATTAAGCAACTCTCAGGACTTAAAAATTTCCTTGAAGATGGCTCGGGTTATTATTTTGAGTTTAAGATAAACGAAAAACATTATTTCCAACCATGGATAGGAATTAATTATAATGTTGAGGTTGAATCTGGCAATCCGTTTGGACTGATGTTGTGGCTGAATGAATACCACGGCATGCATCGTGAAATGGCCAGAAGACTTTCATCACAACCTGATTTCAAGAATGAAATATTCCCGCCTTCAGAATATCATTGTAACATAGGGAAAGACATCGTAACAGTTATGCCTATAAAGTGGCAGGAAAGCTTCCTTTGCCTGAGAAATAAGAACGAACAGATAAAATACATTAAGGACTTCACACTTCAATGCCTTTATAAATTAAAATATTTCCATGATGCCATAAAAGTAATCCACTAAGTGATTGGGATTAAAAACTTGTATTCATCTATAATTTTAAACTTATATTCTACCAACACACAAATGGAATAAACCGATGAAAAAGATGTTCATTTTGTTTCTCTTGATGCTGTCAGTTTACGGCTGCGGCAGCAGTTCATATGTTAATACAAATTATAAGAGCAGCACACCAGCCAGTAATATCCAAGTTGCCATTCTCCCTATTCAGCATGAACTTAATTTCGAGCCCGATTCCGCCTATTATTTTGCTTTTAAAAAGTACAACAAAACCTTGAATACTTTTGATATAAAATCCAGCCTCAATGCAAGTAAGGAAAATGCCAGCCTGTGGAAAACTGTCCTGGATACCAAATACTCCGACGATGAGCTGGAATCAAAAATAACCCTGGATAAAAAGATCGGCAAAGATAACTTTGAAAAACTGAAATCTTTTTTCCAGGGGATGGATATTCTGATAGTCCCCGCCAGGTTTTCAATTGAGCAGATGCCTGCACCTGCAATTGTAGTTGTTGGGAAAGTAATAAATACATGCTACGATCTGAAAACCGGAGAAATTATTTTCTACTATAAAGACAATGTCAATGTTGAATTGAATGGAACAATCAGAAGCGGCGGACTTGTGTCTTTATTGGATGTCACCTTTCCATTACATAAAGATTTCACTGAGCAGGGCAGATACTGCTCCAAATTGCTGGCTGTTCGCTGTAAAATGAAATTTGATGAAGTGATGAAGTAACTTTAAGTTCGGTTATCTACAAAAAATCCCACTCGGTTACTCCGCAAAGAGTTTAAGCCTGAAGTCAAAGACTTCAGGCTATAGTAGTTTTTTATAATAAATAAGCAGAATTGCACTTCTTCAGGATTATGCCGGAATTGTTTAAAAACAAAAAAGCCCTAAAACACAATGTTTTTAAGGCTTTCTTTTGTGAGCGCGGATGGTTTCGAACCATCGACCCTCTGCTTAAAAGGCAGATGCTCTACCCCTGAGCTACGCGCCCATTTCCAAAGGCTCTGCCCTTGAATTGAGATAACAAATATACCTATAATTTAACTATTTGCCAAGTGCCTTCCAAAAAAAATATTGAATATCTTCTTTTTTGCCTAAATTTACTCCCCCTCTCTTTCGACTATAATATATGTTTAATTGTATTTTTTGTATATTTGCCAAAACTCCGATTACGGCCCGATTATGAAAAGAAATGCTAAAATACTCATTACCGACGACGACGAAACTTTGTGCTACCTGCTCAAAGAGGAATTGCTTAACGAGGGATACTCCGCTGAGGTCGTTTTCGACGGCAAGTACGCTATTGACAGAATTAAAAATAAAAACTACGACCTCCTCTTGCTCGACCTCCAAATGCAGGAGATACACGGCGAGGAGGTACTCGACTTCGTTAAGGAACACGCCCCTAACCTCCAGGTCATTATTCTTTCGGCTGAAACTGAACTGAGAACTGCTATTAATTGCATCAAAAACGGCGCCTATGACTTTATTTCTAAACCTTACGACTTCGACCACCTCCTCCTTACTATTGACCGCGCCCTGGAACATAAGGACCTCGTGCTGAAAAATACTGTACTTTCTTCCAAGGTCAGCCAGAAGTCTTCTTCTAAAATTATCGGCAATAGTAAACAAATTCAGCATACTATCAGCCTCGCTCTCAGAGCGGCCCGCTCCGATTCTAACGTCCTCATCGAGGGCGAAACCGGTACAGGCAAGGAACTTATGGCTGAATTTATTCACCAAAACTCCGAAAGAAACGATAAGCCTTTCGTTATCGTTAACTGCGCTTCCCTGCCCGACCAGCTAATCGAAAGCGAACTCTTCGGACACGAAAAAGGCGCATTTACAGACGCTAAGGCCCCTAAACCCGGTCTCGTCGAAATTGCTGACGGCGGTACCCTCTTCCTGGACGAAATCGGCGAAATGAGCCTCACACTTCAGCCTAAACTCCTCAGATTCCTCGAAAACGGCGAATATCGAAGGGTCGGCGGCGTCGCTAACCTTAAATCTAACGTCAGGGTTATCGGCGCTACTAATAAAAACCTCATCGAGGAATCCGAAAAAAAAGTATTCAGACGCGACCTCCTCTTCCGACTTAACGTTATTACTATTACTATACCTCCTCTGCGCGACCGCCAGGAGGATACTCTGCTCCTGGCCGACTTCTTCCTTCAGTTGAAGTCACCAGTCAGGGACCCGAAATCTCTTTCTCCCGAGGCTAAAAAGGCACTTTCTGGATATTCTTTCCCCGGCAACGTCAGAGAACTCCAGCATACAATCGAACGCGCTGTCATTTTTGCCGAGGGCAATATTATCCGCCCCGACGACCTGAACCTCCCTAAGGCTTTCCAGAACAACAGCCAGGTTCAGAATTTCTTTGAACCCGACTCAGAGGATATCCTTCCCCTCGAGGAAGTCGAAAGAATTCATATTAAAAAAGCACTCGAATTTTTCGACTGGAATAGGGAAAATACGGCAAAGGGACTCGGTATCAGCCAGAAAACTCTTTATTCTAAAATTTTGAAGTACCAGCTCCGCCAGCAGGAATAATTATTTAATAATGTGTAAAAAAAGCAGATGAACCCCGAAATTAGAGACGATATGACCTTCAGAAAAGATTGGGAAAGTATCCTTACTTTGCTCCTGAGGGAAAACTCTCCGGGCACCCTGGCTGAAGAGATCCTTGCCAGATGCGTCAATATTACCGGTAGCTGCTTCGGCGCCCTCCTCTTTGTCGATGAAGAGGTCAGCTCGCAATCCGATTTTATACTGTGCGGCCGCAAATACCTTCTCCCCGAAAAAAATGCCATACTCAATGAAATTAAATCAAACCTGAGCTTTTTGCTGGAATGGTTTAAGGTCAATAAACGCCCGCTTTCGGTAACACTTAGCAATGAAAATAATATTGCACAACCGCTCATTAACTTGTTCCAGGTTAACAGCCTTGTAATTGCACCTTCATTCATGAACGATTCCGTCCTCTCGCTTTCTATCCTCGGCAAGCAGGAAGAAAATTCTTACACGCGGAACGATTTGCATAACATTGAACAGTTTGCCTCGGTCTTGGCTTTTTCTGTCACAAACCTCCTTACACGAAAACTTAACGCTACACTCGAAAATAAACTGCTGCAGTCACAAAAACTCGAAACAATCGGCAAACTGGCCAGCGGTATGGCACACGACTTTAATAACCTCCTTTCAAGCATCTTCGGCAGCATTAACTTGCTTAAAAGAAAACTCTCCGATAGGGACGACGTCTTCTACCTCCTAGAAAATATCGAGAACTGCTCTGCACGCGCTGCCGACCTTACAAAGGGGCTCCTTTCCTACGGCAAACCTACCCCTAAAAGAAAAACCCTCATCCGGCCGGCTCACCTCATGAAGGAACTCATGCTCGTAATCGGCCAGACCTTCCCGGAATCTATTGAAATTGAGGACTTTACGGAACCGGGATTGAACGACTTCCTGGGTAATGCCACCGAAATCTACCAGGTGCTCCTTAACTTGTGCGTTAATGCCCGCGAAGCTATTCACGGCAACGGCAGGGTCTCCATTGAAGCTAGAAATGTAAAAATACTCGGAAAAGGCTCACTCGACTTTCCACTGCTTAAAGAAGGCGATTATGTCTGCTTTAGCGTTAAGGATACCGGCGAAGGCATTAGCGAGGAAAACCTCAACAGGATCTTCGACCCTTACTTCTCTACTAAGGAAAAGGAAACGGGCTCGGGACTCGGGCTCTACGTAACCTACGGCATCGTTAAGGCCCATAACGGATACATAGACGTCAAAAGTAAACCCGGCAGGGGAACCGAATTTAATGTTTATATCCCCGCTTTCGATGAAAGCTCAGATCCGGCTTCAATTAAAACCGAAAAAATTATCCTACTTGCCGATGACGAAATTATGCTGAGAGATATTCTTGCCGAACTGTTGGAATCCTATAACTACCAGGTAATTGGGGTTAATAACGGTAAGGAAGTAATTAAAGTCCTGACTGAAGAAATTAAAGTCGACCTGCTCATAATAGATTACAAAATGCCTGAAATGGACGGACTCTCCTGCATTAAGAAAATCCAGGAGCTCGGCATCAACGTCCCCGTTATTCTTTCCACGGGAAGTACATCCACAAAAACCGACGAGGATTTTGGAAAACTCAAAATCGATTCCGTCCTTGCCAAACCCTACGAATTCGACCGTATGCTGTCCGAAGTCAAAAAACTCATCTAGCTATACGACCTTCAGGTCAAGGGAAAATGCAGAAGCCCAATATTCATTGTACACGTGCACAAAACCACTAATGTTTGCATGTTTGTAGAAAATGCACCCCGCCCCCGGTGCTAAATCCAAGCCCAATTCCAATCCCCCACCCTTCCTAATTCTTCCTCCTCAAACTTTTCCATTTCCTTAACCTTGAACCTCGAACCTTGAACTTTGAACCTCGAACCTCGAACTTTGAACCTTTCTTCCCCTCGAACCTCGAACTTTGAACCTTCTTTCCCCCGAACCTCGAACCTTGAACTTTGAACCTCTTTCCCAACTCAAAACTTAAAACTCAAAACTTAAGACTTAAAACTCACCCCTTCCCTTCCAGATCCACCATCTTTATATTATTTACATACGGCGAAAAATTCGGGCTCTTTATCGACTTAAATTTCTCCAGAACATTATTAATCTCCCTTATTGCGCCTTCAATAAACTCAACCTTCTTCAATATTGCCTCGGGCGAAATTTCCTTCTTGCTCACTTCCCTTTTTATTGCCGCCGCCGAAAGATTGATCAGCGTCAATGGCTGCTTGATCTCGTGATTGGCTGTTACTACAGTCGCCGTAAATGTATTGATTTTCTCCAGCTCCAGCAGGAGCTTCTGCGTATCCCTCAGCTTTAAGGCCGAGTGAATTCTTGCCAGTAACTCAATTTTATTAACCGGCTTCCTTATGTAATCGAATGCTCCCGCCTGCAGGCCCTCTTTCGTCCCTTCGGCTTCTGTCTTTGCAGTAACAAGTATTACCGGAATGTCCTTCGTTACCGGGGTATTTACCAGCGTTCGGCATACGTCCATGCCATTCAAACCCGGCATCATTACATCCAGCAACACAAGATCGGGCTGCTCGTTTATCGCTTTCTCCAGCCCGCTCTGCCCGTCATAGGCTGTAATTACCTCAAAACCTTCCCTTTGCAGTCGGTCCTGCAGTAAGAATACACTGTCCGGATGATCGTCAATTACCAGTATCTTTTTCATTTCTCAAACTCTGTTATATTATTTAGAACCTTTTCAATCTTAAAGGACAGAGATCCGGAATTCACGGGTTTTGATACAAAGTCGTCGAAACCATTCCTGATTAAAATCTCCTTCTCTTCAATCATTTCGTGCGCCGTAAGGGCAAAGACCGGAATATCCTTTAGGTTTCTCTCTGCCTTAATTCTTTTTATTGTCTCAAAACCGTCCATCTGCGGCATCATTATATCCAGCAATATCAGGTCCGGCTTGAACTTCTGCAGCATCGATATGCACTCCATGCCGCTTTTTGCCAGCACACTCTCGCAGCCGGCTTTGTTTACTACTTCACAGATTGCGGAAAGCGTATTAGCATCATCGTCAACTATTAAAACTTTATTAGAGGGAATTCTTTTTGCCCCCTGACCCGCTGTCCCCTCAGGCGTTTCATCTTCACCCGTCTTCCCTTCAATCAGTATAGAGGATGTGTCCTCCTCGGTAAAGCCCTCCTCAAGTAATATCCTGTCCCTTATTGCCTTCAGTATGTCTATCCTGTGGCCTTTTGCCCTGATTGTAACCTTCTCAATTGAACTGTCAAGAAGCGCCAGGTCTTCCTTGCCCGGCTCGGGCCTGAGACACATTACAACGGGTATCTCCCGCGTCTCAAAAGACGTCTTAAGCCTGTCCAGAAGCGAAATGCTCCCGCCTTTATCCATAAAGGCATCTATTAACACCAGCTCCGGCTGTAGCTTCAGTATCATCCTGAATGCGGCGGTAGGCTCTTTTACATAAGTAATCTTAACAGAATTTTCTTTCAGCTCACCTTTTAACCGCTGAATTTCGCCTTCCTCAAACCCCGCACATATAATGTTCTTAACTTCCCTTTTTGAAAGTGCCGAAAGCCTTTCGGCAAACAGACTTATCTCATCCGCACCTAGAGGCCTGAAAAGATATTCATAAACCTGAAGCCCGTAGCCAAAGTTCAGCGGGTCCACCGTGTTGTACATTATTACCGGTAAGCTGCGCGTCTGGTCGCCTTCCTTGATCTTTTTCAGAACCTCCCACGGCGCCTGATCCTGCGCGTTGAGCGAAAGCGTAACCGCAAAGGGCTTTTTCTCCTCTATTTCCTTCAGACTTTCCATAACGCCTGCCGACTGCAGAACGTTATAGTGCTTTGCCGTAAGATAACGCGCAATAATCTTTCTGTTGTCGGAATTACTGTCTGCTATTAGTATTGAATGCGAAGCCCTTTTTTCAATTTCCCTCTGAAGCTCTTCCGAAGTCTTTCTTGCTGAAAGAGCCGTCTCCCCGTCCTTTATAACGCCGGACTCATCTTCAGTAAATATGGCTTTCATTGCCTCGGCTTTTGGAGTGGCTTTTTCTTCTTCCGTTTTTACGGCTGAATCGATCTTTGGAGTGTTCTCTCCGGTAGGCGCCTGCACACCTTCTTCCTGCTGCGGAGCTTTTTCGTTATTTACCTTCAGCTCCCGCACAAGGTTTTCAAGCTGACTCATGGCATATGCCTTGCTGAGGCCTGCCGCAAGCTGATCCTTTATGTTGGCAAGATATTCCTTTACACCTTTTCGCGGCTGGCTTACCGAGGCCATTTCCAGCACGGCAATAACTTTCTGGTTATAAACAACCGGATAAATCAAAAGATACCTTATTGAAAGGGCTACTATGCCCGAATGCACCACGGGAAAGTTTTCCGTAAAATGAAACTCGGCTTCTTCGCCTTTTTCAATTACACGCTGGTAAAGGTCAATCTTATTTCCCGTAAGCGAGGTTTCATTCAAAAGTCCAAATGAAGAAAGTATTCTTGGCTGGCCGTTGTCAACTATAAATAGCCTCCCCACCGTAAGCCTGGTTGCACTTATGATATTTGCCAGTACGGCATCCGACATTTCCCTTAACGACAGGTTCTGATTTATCAGGGCTAAAAACCCGGAGTGTTCAATTTTTGCCCGCGCGTTTTTATCGAGCAATAAAAGAACAAGAACCAGCGACAGGGCAGCGCCGGCAAGACCTAAAACTATTTTCCCCGTAACTGAGTAGAAAGTAAGAATGGAACTGGCAAAAACAAAAGCTACAACTAATAATACAAATATCAGTATCCTGTAGCTAATCTTCATGTTCTTTTTCTTTTTGCAATACTTTTCTTATCGTAATGAGCAGTTCATCAAAATCGTACGGTTTACTGATGAAATCACTTGCCCCAAGCTTTGCCGAATCTATCGCACTCTTTACGTCGGCATATGCTGTGAGTACAATAACCCTGACGTCCGCCTTTCTGGACTTCAGCGTCTCAAGCACATAAAACCCGTCCTTTTCTGGCATCTTTAAGTCCAGAAGTATTAAATCCACCAAGTGTCCGGAATCAAGAAAGGCAAATGTTTCGTCTGCACTGTTTACCGAATAAGCATCGTATCCGATCTCATTCAGCTCTTCTTTGAGCAGCGAGCACAGATTTATATCATCGTCTACTATTAAAATTGATTCCATGATACTTTCCTACTTTTCTTCCTGTTGATTTTGGTTAAACTGATAGAATTTAATTTGTTCGGTATTCCTTTGAACTTCCTGCTGAATTTTATTCCCGCCCTTGGGCATCGCTAGCCTCTCTTTCAGGCTCGGCATCAGTTCCGTCTTTATTAAAATAACAACTTCTTTTTTGCGGACTATCTTCTGGTCACTGCCGGTAAGATACCTTATTCCAAGAACCCACCACGGCAGATCCTTCAGTATGGGAATTCCTGTTCTGTCAATCGTCTCATCATTTATAAAAAGCCCGCCAATCACGGTCTCTTCGCCGTTTAACATTAAAACCTGCGTGTTGGCCGAGGTCTTCCTGATTTCCGTCGATACTTCGGAAGGTATAGCGCTGCTCCTCTCAACATTAAGCTGCAGAAGCACATAATCCAGATTATCTTCCCTGTAAATATAAGGAGTTACTTCTATAATTGTACCTGTCGGATAAAATTTATCTATAATATTTCCCGAAAAATCTCTCGTCTTTATCGAAAAATCACTCCCTATCTGTATCCTCCCCTTCTGCCCGCTCCTTACACTTACAGATGGCGATGCTATTATCTCACCCAGGTTCTCTGTCTCAAAAAAACGGAATAATGCCGTCGCGGCTCCCGTAAAGTTCCCGATGTTGAAATTCGATGCCGCACCGTTTAAATTAAAGTCCGGCGAGGTCGTTGTCGCCGTACTGCTGCTGCTGCTGTTATCCGAACTGCTCGTGGAAGCCGACTGCGACATCGTCGTGCTCTGCGCTCCAAGCGTCAGATTCTTCTGCGAAAGCAGAAACTGCCAGTTAATTCCCCGCGTCCTCATCTCCGATACGTCCGCCTCAAAGAACACAGCCGATATCTTTACCTCCCTCGAATCCACGGCGGCATAAATATTATCCGGCTTTTCTTCTTCTTTTTTCTCCTGGCTCTTTGCCCTTATTATAATCGCATCGGCACTTTCCTCGTACGTCAGATTGGCATACTGTACAATTATCGTAAGCGCCTTTTTATATGGCATCTTTACTATTTCCACCCCAATCGGGTTGTTAAGGCTTGCCGTTGAAACAATGTTTTTGCCCGTTGTCTTAACACTGACCTTGCTTAAGATCTCAACGGCTTTACTGAAAGGAACATCTTCTGAAAGAGTTACCAGCTCATCTGGATTGTTGTACCCGCTGAGCTCTTTTTCCAGCTCCTTCTGTGAATATAAGGGCATTGCAAAAGCAAGCACTAGCAGACAGATAATTATTCGTTTCATCTTATTTTTTCTTCCTATTGTCTTCTTTGTCAAGTTTCAGGAATACTTTTTCAACTATTCCGCCTTTATTGAGAATGAATGTAACCTGATTGGTTTCATAATCTATTTTCGTAAGGTAACCAAGGTATACCGGGTCGCCTTCCATAAGCATAAACGTATTTCCCTTGGCATCGGCTATGTATGCCCCGTCCGGTACCAGTGCAAGAAGCTTTGCGCTTTCAACCTCGGCCAGGTCATCCACGTTCGGCGGCAGCTGCGTACGGATGAGCGGGTAGAACATATCGTAAATCCTCCCGGGCTCAAGTGAGTTTTCCACAAAGCTCGAAGTCGTAAAACGGTCGTCGTTCGCAAAGTAAACGTGCACGTTGAAGTTAAACGACACCAGGTAGTGCGATACCTCGTTCTTGTCCGGCGTTATAGAGGCGGAAAGATTCATGTTCTTTATCTTCTTCAATTCCTTGCTCTGCTCAATGGCATAAATCAGGTGATAAACGTCGTTAAACTCCCCTGCGCCCGATACTTTATACGTAAAGGCATTAAACGGCTTCTCAACCTTTGTGTCGGCATATTCAATGTCTATGTGCGTGTAAGGGGAAAAGTCGTAAGACGCCCTGTTAACAAAGTTGTAAAAATCCGTCTGGTGCAGCCTTTTGGGTATATTGTACTTCCTTTTAGAAAGAATTGAATCCAGAGCCATCGCCTTGATCTTTACTGCCTTCAGCTGCTCTTCAAGCTCACTGGTGCTTACCGCGCTGGCCTTAAGCTCCTGTTCCCTTTTGGTTTTCTTCTGAAGCTGTTTCTTCTGGTAAATGAAGCTGTAGGAACCCCCGGCTGCACTTATGAAAATTAAAATAGCCAGCAGTATCAGTGTGTTTTTTGTCTTCCGGTTCATTTTACTTTCCCGGTATTTTGTAACATGTTAAAATTCATGGTAAATTTATAAGCGTTTTTCTCGCGCAGCGGCTCATAGGTTATGCTTCTTAAAATCGCCTCATTGTAGTCGGAAAAAGCCGTTATTACTCCGCGAGTAAGGGAATATCCGTTAACCGTAACCTGGTTCTTCTGGTCCGATTGTATTCCGGTAATCCACATCCCCTTGCGCCCCATTATAAAATCCGCCATCTTTTGGGAAACATTCCCCCACACTTCGGCACCCTTCGACGCCGAATCGAGTATGGCCTGCGTGGAACCGAAATTGTCTATCCTGCTCTGCTGGTGTTTTATCTCGTCAATGATCTTCTGGTTCCTCTGCTGCACAAGCGTCAGCTCGTTAATGCTCTTGTCCAGCCTGTTAATTTCCTTGTTGTTAACCAGCGCCGTCTTTGTAAAAAAGAACGTAAGGAAAAACAGCAATGGCAGAATGAGCAGACTGTACCAGGCAAACTGAAAAAACTTCTGGTCCTCCCTTACGTACTGCGGAAGAAGATTAATTCCCTTGTACCTGCCTTCAAGCTCCGAAAAGTATTCGTATGCCACTGCAATCGGAACGCTGAAGCTCGATACCTTTTCTTTTAACTCGTCATCAAGCTGACTTATGTCTAAATCCTTGAAATCAAGCTTGCTTACGTTTGCCTCCGGGAAGGTGCCGTAAAACGAGAGCACCAGGTTCTCCGATTCATCCTCGCCGCAAATGACAACGTTGTCTATGCGCGGAATGCCGCCGTTCTCCATTTCAAGAAGAATCTTCGAAAAGTAAACGTCGTATGTATGAAGGTTTAATGTCCCTATGTCCAGTGTAGCCCCAATGTGCTTGAGCTCTTTTCCCTGCAAAAATATCAGCTTGCTGTATTCCTTACCTATGTAAACAACTAGTGAGTAGTCATCGGGAAAGAATTTTTTCTTCGCGGCGGCGTAGTACGCAAGTGAAAGATCGGCACATTTTACCGATGGAATCCGGTAATATCTTCTGCCGTTCGCGCGTGCAAGCGAGTTTATGTTTTCTATGCAGTGGATCTCACCGTCGGCAAAAACCGCAATGTGCTGCCCGCCGGCAAGTTCTTTGTAACCAAGGTTGCTTTTGGGAACCGCAATGTTTTTGGATTTCTGGATCTCATCAACCATTGCCTGAACGAGCTTGGCGCTCTTATTATCCTTCAATTCCTTCGCGCCTTCAAAAACGTGGTAATGTACCGCGGGCTCTGTAATTGCCGGAATAAACTCGCAGTCATTCAGGTTCAGGCCGTTCAAGGCGGAAGTCAGTAACCCTTCGCCCGAAGCTGCGCTGCCCACTGCGGGCTCGGTGCCGCTTATGTCCCCAAGAGAAATATCGCCCGACATGCCTTCCAGACTTATGGCCGAAAAAGATTCTACCGTGGCCTGCCGCGCCGAAACAAGGTCTAAGTCGCTGACTCTTATGAGCCTGTACTGCTTTTTTTCTTTGGTAACTACCGCAAGCTTTGTATCGTTACCTTCACAGTATATACATACTAATGTTTTCATAAATTTTACACCGCCGCAAGTATTTGCTGCATCCTCTGTTTATTATTCGCATAAGCCATTGCATTCTCCAGAGAGATCTTCCTGGCTATATAAAGACTCTTCAAATCCTGTTCCATAGTATTCATGCCGTACTGCCCGCCCTGGTTTATCATCATGTAAATCTCGCTCGTGTTGTTGTTCTTGATCGCGGCCCTTACACTCGCATTTACTACCAGAACCTCTTTGGCAAGAACACGCTTGCCATCCAGACTGGGTACCAGCTTCTGCGAGACTATGGAAACCAGAACGTCAGCAAGCCGGTTCCTGACCCTTTCCTGCTCCGAAGGGTGTACCTCGGCAATAATTCTGTCTATCGATTCAACTGCACTTGAGGTGTGTAGCGTCGAAAATACCTTGTGACCCGTATCTGTAACTTCAAGAGCTGCCATAATTGTATCCGGATCCCTCATTTCTCCGATTACTATTATATCCGGGTCCTGACGCAATGACTGTATTACACCTTCTTTGAATGTCGGAACGTCACGCCCCACTTCTCGGTGACGAATGATACAGGCGTTTGACTTGTGAACAAATTCTATAGGTGCCGCTATTATTACTACGTGCGCCGGGTCCGACTGGTTATGCCAGTCCACAATCGCATCCAGCGTTGTTGATTTACCGGAACCCGTAATGCCCGTAATTAGCGTCAGACCCTGCTTTACGTATGCGTGACTCATAACCTTCAGAACACCAGGCTGAAAACCTATCGACTGTATGGATCGCAGAGTGCTGGATATTGCCCTCATATTGAGGGCAAGGCAATCCAGGTCATAGTATGCGTCGGCTCTGAAACGTACATTATCTTTTTTCTTCTCGTGGTAAAACGTGTAGGAAAAATCCAGGTTCCTGTGCGCCAAAAGTGAATTCCTCTGGCTCTGGTTTAACAGGCTTAATATCAGCACGGCCGCTTCATCGGCACTAAAGGTGGGAAGGTTCCTTGCCGGTTCCTTTTTGCCGAATACCCTGAACCACACAAAGCCCCCGGTGCCGTTACCCCCTAGCTCAATATCGGACGCACTCTTTTCAATCATCTCCGTTAGAAGGTAATTAACCATGCACAGAAGTATCCTCCGCTCCTCTTCCTGCAGCATCGGCAGGTGCTCTGCTATCCAGCTGATGCGGTCGGGACCGAAATACGTGCCTGGAATTTTTCCAGCAAATCCCGATAGTATCTTTTTTGTTTCGTTTACCATTGAGAGTTAAATAAATTGTGAAATATTTTTTAATCGTCCGTCGTTGAAGACAATACTTCTTCAATTGAAGTAAGCCCCAGCTTTACCTTTTCAAATCCCGCATCGCGCAGGCTCATCGTTCCATCCTGCTTTGCCTGTACGCGAATTCTCTCTTCATCCACCTCTTCACCCGCCTGCACAATCAAGCGCCTTATCTCCTTTGTAAAATAAAGCGCCTCATGAATTGCAAGCCTGCCTTTGTAACCGGTGTTGCCGCACCTTGGACAGCCTGCGGCTTCATATATCTCGTAATTGCGCCATTCCTCTATATCCAGCCCCGCCATGTGCATTAGGCCTTCGTCAAATTCCGTAACACGCCTTTTGCAGTCGGGACACAGCCTTCTTATAAGTCTCTGTGCAACAATTATGTTAATTGCATAGGCAATAAGGAAGGGCTCAATACCCATTTTATAAAGCCTCGAAACCGCACTCGGTGCGTCATTGGTGTGAAGCGTCGAAAAAGTAAGGTGACCCGTGTTTGCAAGCTTAATTGCAACGTCGGCTGTCTCCTTATCGCGCATCTCACCAACTAACACAATATCCGGGTCGTGCCGCAGTATGGCTCTTATTGCTTGTTCAAAATTCATCCTGTGACCAATCTTAAGCTGCCGCGCGCCTTCAATAACGTATTCAACCGGGTCTTCAACCGTAAGCACGTTTACCGTCGGGTCTATTACCTGGTAAAGCGCTGCAACCAGCGTCGTGCTCTTGCCGCTTCCTGTAGGACCCGTAAGTATAACCATTCCCTGCGGTTTTTTTATGGCCTTAACAAATGCATCGTTGGCATAACCCGTTAAGCCCAGCTTGCCTAAATCCTTTATAACCTTCCTGTCATCAAGAATTCTTATTACTACGGATTCAAATTTATTTTTAAGCTCGGTTCCTACCATTGGAAGCACAGACACGCGGAAGCGAATCGTGTGCCCGTCAATTTCCCTTTGTATAAATCCATCCTGCGCCTTCTCGCGTTCAAAACGGTCCAGCCCTTTTGCACGGTCCTTTACCACCGCAATTACCGCCTCGGGCCATGTATTATCCTGCTGAAACCAGAGCTTCAGGTCGCCGTCAATTCTAAAGAGAACCTCCGTCCTGTTCCCTGCTTTTGGCACAAAGTGAATGTCGCTTGCCCCGCGGTGTACACCTTCAATCAGCGCGCCTTCTACAAGATTTATAAGCGCGCTCTTGTTAATTTCTGCTTCAAGCGCGTCTTCATCTATCAGCTCTTCCTGCACCTCAACGTTAATTTCCTCGGGCGCGTCCTCCATCGCCTTCAGATACTCATTTTCAGGCGGTACGAGAATCTGTATGAGCCTCAGGTACTCCTTTTTTCTTATGTAGCTTACTTCATATTTTTTTGCGTTAAGCGCGTATGCTATTCTTGTAATGCTCCTGTCCGTTGGATCAATTGCGGCCAGAATCATTTTGTCCCTTATTTTCTCATCGTAATGAAAAGGTATTACACAGTGCTCAAGCATCTGCTTTTTCAGATCCTCGGGTACGCTGTTAATCATCTTTTTCATTTCCTCTATACGGCCTTCGGGAATTTCCTCAACCTTAACGTTCAGCTCCCTGAATGCATATAGTATTGCAACCTGACGGAAAATTGTATCGTGGTCAAAATTGAAATCCTGAACAAGTATCTGCGCAAGGTTACGCTTTACCTTCCCCTCGTCACTCTGCTTAACACGGAGAGCCTTCTCCAGGACGTCCACATTTATGATACCTTTCTTCAGCAGCAGGTATCCAATCTTGTCCGTCATTTCGAGGCTGGAATCCATCATAAGCCGATACTTCCCGTAAATATTGTTATAAAGCCCGTTGTTGTCATCGGGTTCGTCGGCGATATTGTTGCCGTCTCAGCCGATACAAGCGTCAGGAGAATCATAACAACCATAATGAACATTGCAATAAATACCTGTACTAGCTCAATGAAATTCTTGAGCTTATAGGTGGTCTCACTTTCATAATAATTCGCAAGCTGAAGCGCGGTGTTTTTTATTGTGCCTGTTTCCTCACCCGAGTGAAAGCGCGATAAAGCCGTTTCAGTAAATACTCCGCTTGCCTCAAACGCATCCGTAATACCTACGCCTTTTTTTATCATCAGTGGTATCGAAACATTCTTAACCTGGTTCTCAAAATATTTGTTGCCCGTGGCCTCAGCCGCAATGCGTATAGGCTCTATGCTCTCGGCCGATCCGCTGTACATCGTGTAAAACACGCGGCAGAATACTTCAACCATCGTCTTGTGAATGAGCGATCCCAGTACGGGAATCCTGAGCATAAGCCTGTGTGCAACTAGCTTCCCTTTCTGTGTAGAGGCAAGCTGAAGTAGAATTAATGGCGGAACAACAACGCACGCCGTTACCAACAGCTTGTTGGTCATAAGAAAATCACTCAAATGCATCGTAAAGGCCGTCATCGGGGGCAGCTTCATCTTGAATTTCACAAACAGCTTTGCGGTTTCAGGAAAAATGTATCCTACGTAAAAAAGCACCGCAAGCATCAGCACAAACACCGTTACTATTGGCGTAATAAGCGCACTTTTCAGGTTCTTCTTAAATTCCATCCTGCGCTCAAGAAACTTGGCCGTGGCACGGTATATCTCCGTCATGTTGCCGCTCTTTGAAGCCAGACCAAGCATGTATGCCGTAAATTTCCCGAATACACCTTGGTAGCGCTGAAAGGTAACTTCGCTGTCGGCGCCTTTTTTTAATTCATTGTTAATTTCTTTCAGGGATTCGCGGAGACTCTTGTTTTCAATGTCGTTTATAAGAAGATTGAGCACCTCGTTAAAAGGAAGCTTCTGCTCCAGAAGCTCAGCACTGATCTTAACAAAAGAAACCACGGCTGGCTGCGGAGGCTTCATGTTTATGTCAATCAGCTTGCGGTTAATGGAAATTACCTGGTAGCCAAGTTTTCCCAACGCCGTTATAACTTCCTCTTTGGTAAATGCCTTCTGTTCGCCGTTAATAGTTTTCTTCTCGCCTGCCTTCCTGGCCTTATATAGGAAAGCCGACTTGCGTTCGATAGACTTTACTTTAAGCTGGTTTTTCTTTGCGAGCAGCTGAATCTTGGTCTTACCTTCCTTAAAGGTAAGTGCCGAAAGAGTGCCGCTGAGTACCTGGCCGTTTGTTTTTATTGCGCTGAATCTTAGTTCTATCATATGCCGGTTTTATTAAATTGAGCCTGAAGGTTATCACAGAGGAAAAGAGAAAAGCCCCAGGATTTTTTTTAGATTAATTATCGCCCGAAATAACAAGTACTTAAATAAAAAACTGCCTTAAAACCGTAATTTTAAGGCAGTCTTAAAAAAAACATTTGCAAATCTATTAGTTCAGAACTGTAGTGGTAATTGTAGTTGGAGTAACAGTAGTGAAAGCCTTTACAGGATTTGTACCGTCGTTTCCGTTATCCTTACCGCAGCCTACAATATAGATAGTCTGTGTGGAAGTGCCTACAGAATCCGTGCTGCCTGCAACATAAGCTACGCCTGAAGGAGCTGCATCTGAAACGGAGAAACTTCCAACTGAGCTGCCGGTATCTGTCTTAGCCAGGAAGAATCCCTGGAAGTTATTATTCCCGCCGCCAAGTGAGGTAGGCTTCTTGTAAAACTGCTGTGCCTTTGCAGCAAGGTTTGTCAGGTTAGATACAACCTGGTCACGGCCTGCATCTTTTGAACTTGAATTAAAAAGGTTAATACCTACTACAACGGCGATTCCAACTATGATAACGCCAAGAACGATAAGAAGTAATTGTTGCTGACCCATTGATAACTCCTAAATTATGTAAAGTATTTTTGTTTGTTTAAGATTGCCTTTTAACCCTATCATTCACTTATCGTGCCAGAATGAAATTAGCCGGAAACTCGGCTTATAAAGAACTGGAACAGTAAGAAAGAAACAGTGCCCCGGTAATATTTACCTGTAATTATGTAACTATTACCTGTTATTTATGGCCGGTATTGCCCGTGTAATTTATAAACACTCCGCGCATGGGCCGACTAATTCAGCGGCTCTATCTTGTAATCCTTTGGATACACAGTAGTCTTAATTCTCACCGAGTCGGCACCTGTTACCACCTCGTTGCCCGTACCCAGAATGACAACCTGCGAACTGGAAACCGTGGCCGAATAATGCCCGTTCTCCGTAAAAAGTAGTTCAGGCGGAATTTGCCACCCAATAAAGCTTTTTCCGCCTCCCCCCGTCTCCACGGGACGTACATAATAACGCTGCGCCATGCTCGAAAGGTTAACCGATTCGTTAATTACGTTATTCCTCTTTGCATCCATGGAATTGCTGTGGAAAAGACTGATGCCCATAATGACAGCCAGTCCTACTATTATAATGCCAAAGACAATAAGTAACATTTGCTGCTGACCCAAGGAAAACTCCCCATTGTGGTGAAACTTATTCTAAGGAAGCACAAATGTCAGGCCAAGGAATAAAAAGGATAAATATTGAACTATGAATGGAGAAAAAGGTTCAAGGTTTAATGAGAGCAAGGCAAAGATAGAGAAAGAAGGGTTTAGGTTAAGGAAGAGATGTCCATGAAGGCAGAGAAATTATAATCACGCACTAACTAAGCCCGCAGCGCGGGCGAAACATCAGTAGCCGGAGGTGAACAAATCCCGAAGGGATGCGGGAACCCCCGGAAAACAAAACCCCCTATCCACCACAAGAGCCCCGATGAGGGGCGACATGCCTATAGCCCGGGGCAACCAAATCCCGATAGGGATGCGGAAACCCCCGGGGACCATGAAATCCCCACACCCATAAAATCTAAACCAGCAGAACAACGCCTCCCCCAAGCTCCGTGGGCGAATAATCCCACAACCATCTCTAAGATATCTGAACCAATATAATCATGCCTCCCCAAGCTCACACCCCTCCAAATTCTTCCTCCTTTGCCTTAACCTCGAACCTAGAACCTTGAACTTTGAACCTCTCTCCCTTAAACCTTTTCCCCACTTAAAACTTAAAACTCAAAACTTAAAACTTCTCTTCCCCTCCCCTTTAAAGTTCCTTCCGGATTATGCATTATTTTCCGTACCCCCTGCACCCGATTTCATCCTTATTATTATCCCCGGGACTTCATAAATTAAACGTGGAAACAGCTTCCGGGAAACGTATTATTCCCCAAGACTGTAAAGAAAGTTAATTTGTTCAATAATCGTGAGAAAGGAATGAAAACGCATGAAAAAACTTTTAACATTTTAGCTTTACACGGCCTCATTCTTGTTCTGTTCTTATCGGCTCTTGTTATCTTTGCAGTGGGCTGCAGCGATAAACCCAATTCTCCGCTTGAGACCGCTAATCCTAAAACTGGCAGCCAATTGCACGGCGGCACCTGGAAAACTGTCCTTATCCCTTCAGGCTCTGCTTACTTGCTGCCTCCCCCGCCGCAGAAGAATTCATTGCAGGCCATGAAGGAGCTTAATCTGCTGCGCTCCCTTCAGCTGAGGAAATCTCTGAATGTGATAAATACCATTAAATACTGGGATGGACTGGCCATAATCCGCTGGAATGAAATCGCACGCCACCTGGTAATCAAAAACAGCACTAACCCGCCCTTGGCTTCCCGTGCTTACGCCCTTTTAAGCGTCTCCCAGTACGACGCCCTGATTGCCGCATGGTACAATAAGAATATATATCTTAGGGAATCCCCCTCTGGATCCTCTTCCGAACCCTGCTACCCCTGCGAACAGGCCGTAATTGCTTCTGTATCCAGACGCGTCTTGTCTTACCTCTTCCCTAAAGACGCCGACAGCATTAACTACTGGGCAGGACAGGAATTAAGTTCTCAACTCTATACCGACAAATATTTCCCAAGCGACATTTCGGCAGGAGATACACTTGGAGCTATAATTGCAGACGTCTTTATTAAATACGCTATGACCGACGGACACGACGCCGTATGGACGGGCACTGTTCCTCATTTTGACGGCTGCTGGTTCAGCAGTATGAACCCTCCGCAAAATCCCTTGCTTCCAATGTGGGGCAAGGTTAGACCCTGGCTTATGACATCACTTCCGCCTATGACACCCCCGCCTGTCTTCGGCTCTCAGGCTTTTAAGACGGCTCTTGCCGAAGTGAAAAATATCTCCGATAACAGGACTGCCGAACAACTTAGAATTGCAAACTTCTGGTCCGACGGCGCCGGAACGGCTACACCCCCGGGACACTGGAATGAAATTGCCGGCAACTACATCAAAACCCTCAATATGAGCGAACTAAGAACCGCTAGGGCCCTGACTCTCATGAACATGGCAATCATGGATGCCGGTATCTGCTGCTGGGACGCAAAGTATAAATTCTGGTACATTAGACCCTCTCAGGTCGATACTACTATTACTACGCCCGTGGGACTGCCCAACTTCCCATCCTATACTTCCGGGCATTCCAGCTTTTCAGGAGCTGCCAGTACTGTCCTTGGTTATCTCTTCCCCGAAAGGGCTTCTGAGTTTAATGCAATGGCAGAAGAGGCCGCAGTCTCCAGGCTCTATGGCGGAATCCATTATAGGTTCGATAGCGATATGGGACTCGAAAACGGAAGAACTGTTGGAAACCTTGCAGTGCAATGGGGAATGTCCGATGGGTCCGATACGTGGGATTTTGCGAAAAAATAATAGTTCGGAAGGGATAAGCTGAAAAGCTCCAGACTATATGCCCGATGCTTTTACTTGTCCCTGCCTGAATTTCTGAACGATTCCCTGCGCAAGTTTTATTATCTGAAGCGAAGTCTTGGAACGGGGATTTTTTCTTATGTAAAGTTCCTGCGCCATTATGGCTTTTGTCACCATCTGGTCGTGCCCTATAAAACCAAGCGAAAAAACTTCTTCCTTCAGAAAGTGCTCAGCCGCCTTGCTGAGGTTGGTGTAAGCCGTTGTGGCTTCCTCTTCGGAAAAGCATTTGTTTATAACCGCAAAGTTCGGCGTTGCGGAACCGCTCATATGCATGAGCTTAACAATTACATAAGCATCCATAATTGCCGTTGGCTCTGCGTTCAGCACAATAATGTTTGCGTGAACCTGCCCGAGTATGTGTATTATCTCGTCACCCGCGCCGGCACCAATGTCTAAAATTATATAATCATAATCGCGGCACAGCTCCTTAATCTCTTCTGCAAGATAATCCAGCAGGTGGTCACTTTGCAGCGGATAGTCTGCCTTGCCCGATTCCCCGAATATAAAATGCAGGCTTGGCTCATAATGCGTAATAAGATCCCTTAAGGCGCTCTTCTGAAGGAGAAAATCCAGTATTGTCTTCTGAGGCCTCATATTCAGCATAATGTTTATGTTCGAAAGATTGGAATCCAGGTCTATCAGAAGAACCTTATTCCCCATTCTTGAAAGCGCATAGGCCGTATTAAGCGAAATAAAGGTCTTACCCGTCCCCCCTTTGCCGGAGCTGAAGGAAATAATCCTTCCCCTCCCTTCGGGCTTCTTCTCCTGCGCCTTCAGCCGGTTGAGCTCAAGTAATCTTTCTGTCTGTCCGATCATTTGCTGATCTTCCCTGTATAGATCATGTTTGCTATGAACTGCGGGTCTGCTGCAATTATATCGTCCGGAATTATCTGCCCGTTTGTAAGGTACTTTACCGGTACGTTAAAGTTAGCCGTTACGTTCAGTATGTTGCCGAATGAAACCGCTTCGTCGAGCTTTGTGAATACAACTCCGTTATAGTTCAACACCTTGAACTTCTGCGCAACGTCAAGAATGTTCTTCGTTGTGCTTGTAGTGCTCAGCACAAGGTAGATCTCATCCACCTTTGTGTTGGACAAAAATCTGTTTGTTTCCTTGAGCAGGCTGGCATTGTTCTGGCTCCTGCCCGCGGTGTCTATAAATACAATGTCCTTTTTCCTGAATTCTGCTATCAGTCCCGGTATTTCCGAGGGCTCGTAGGCTACCCTCATTTCAATGTTGCTGATCTCGGAAAATATCTTCAGCTGGTCTATTGCACCCAGACGGAATGTGTCGAGCGAAATTAGCCCTATGTTAAGGTTGTGCAGTATCTTGGAAATAACCGCAAGCTTGGCTATGCACGTCGTCTTCCCCACTCCCGTTGGACCCACAAGAGCAATTACCTTTGTCTTCTGCTTCTTCTGCACTTCAAATGCTGAAGTCGGTATCATGGAACTGATCGTTGAAATTACATAGCTGTCAATATTCGATGGCTGAAGAAATTCAGTATACTTGCCAAGCTGGTCAATTATTACGTCCACTATGCTTTTTTGCACTTCCCTTGCAATCAGCGTGTCCGAAATTTCCTTTAGCTCACGCTCCAGTGTGTCCTTCTTTTTCTTTACCCCCGCAGGCTTTTGTACTGGCATCTTTGCGCTAAGTAACTGAGCCTTTAACTCAAAGGGCATGTCTTCTTTTTCCGGGGGCATGTATACTTTCTCCGAAAGCTCCTTTAGCTCATCTGCAAATGTCCTCTGCTTGGGCTGCGGCTTTAAGGGTACACTAGGAACTGCCTTCTGGCTCTTCATTGGAGAGCGTTCGCCGGCAGCCCTGGAACTCTCAGCCCTCGACTTGTCGTAGTCGTCTTCCACACCCGCCGTCAGTTCAAAAACTCTTTTGCGTCCGTATCTCGGGTCATCTTCAATTATCCTTGTGCTGAGGACTATGGCGTTACTGCCCAGCTCGCTTTTCATCTGCTGAGAAGCTTCTTTAAGCGTTAGCGCAATGTACTTTTTAATTTGCATATTCAACCTCTAATTTCCCAATGAATTCAACTTCCGTATCCGAAGGTAGCTCCGTATAGGAAAGAATTGCAATGTCCGGGAAACTTGAATTTATTAGTCTGTAGAAATAAGGTCTGATTGTTGCCGATGTAATTATTACAGGCGCGTATCCAAGCATCCTGAAATTCTGCATGTGCCCTTTTAACGATTCACTCACATCATTCAGCATCTTTGAGGAAAGCCCCAGCGTTTGAACGGCTTCCTTCTGGTTCTGAAGGGCTTTCGTAATAAAGCTTTCAAGCTGATTGCCCAGGGCCAGTGCGTGTATTATGCCGTTGGGATCTTTATACATGTTTGAGATTGTGTACCCCAGTGAATGACGCACATATTCGGTAAGCACGTCAATATTTTTTGTCACCTTGCAGTAATCAATAAGAGATTCCAGAATCTGTACAAGGTCTTTTATCGGAATTAGTTCCTTTAAGAGATTCTGCAGCACTTTCTGTATCGTGCCCAAAGGCAATAGATCCGGATTTATGTCCTCAATAACCGCGGGATAATCTTTCTTTAGGTTCTCAAGCAGCGTCTTAACCGCCTGACGCGTGAGTATCTTGTCGAAGTTCTTCTTCAGTGTCTCCTGAAGATGCGTCGAAAGAACGGAAATGCTGTCAACAACCGTGTAGCCCAGCAGCTCGGCTTTGTCTTTTTCCTGCTTCGAGATCCAGAACCCGTCCAGGTTGAATGCTGGATCCTGCGTCGGTATTCCGCTTAAGCCTTCCGTTACGTTGCCGGGATTCATAGCCAGGAAGTGGTCCGTATATATCTCGTATGCCGATACTACGTTGCCTTTGATTTTTATTATGTATTCGTTCGGGTTAAGCTGCAGATTGTCCCTTACCCTTACAGGCGGAATTAAAACGCCGTATTCAAGCGCAATGTATTTCCTTGTGGAAGATATCTTCTGGAACAGGTTGCCTCCCTGGTTCTCATCAACAAGTGAAATGAGCCCGTAACCTATTTCAACTTCAATAGGATCCACTTGGAGGTACTGCTCAACTTTGTCCTCTGCCGGCTCGGCAACAATCTCTTCCGGAGCTTCTGTCGGAAGCAGAGCCTTGCTGGCCTGACTCTTCTTTGTAAAGTATGCTCCTGCCGCAAGACCGGAGCCAATTAAAAGAAAAGGAATGGTCGGCATGCCCGGCACTATTGCAAACAGAAAAACAGCGCCTGAAACCGTTCCTAGTACCCTTGGATTTGCAAATAACTGCGTCTTCATCTGCGTGTCCAGAGATGTCCCGGCAGCACTCTTTGTAACCACCAGACCGGCAGCCGTCGAAACCAGGAGTGCCGGAATCTGGGAGACCAGACCGTCACCTATGGTTAGTATTGTATACGACTGCAGTGCGTCGGTAAGTGAAAGACCCCTTTGGGCAACACCAATGATAAAACCGCCCACAATGTTAATGCCGTTAATGACGAGCCCTGCTACGGCGTCTCCTTTTACAAATTTGCTGGCACCGTCCATTGCTCCGTAAAATTCCGCTTCACGCGAAATGCCTTCGCGCCTTGCCCTTGCCTCCGCCTCCGTAATAAGCCCGGTATTTAAGTCGGCATCAATTGCCATCTGCTTTCCCGGCATGGCGTCCAAAGTAAAACGGGCCGCAACTTCAGAGATTCTGCCGGAACCTTTGACAATTACAACAAACTGAATGATCACAA
The DNA here is from genome assembly GCA_025612245.1 of Ignavibacteria bacterium. Lineage (GTDB taxonomy): Bacteria > Bacteroidota > Ignavibacteria > Ignavibacteriales > SURF-24 > JAAXKN01. The sequence continues at coordinate 88,349 of JAAXKQ010000010.1, read as the reverse complement.
GAATGATGAATATTATAAAGCCGACTACATAGTTCCCGCCAACAACAAAGGTTCCGAAAGATTCAATTACCTTGCCTGCATATCCTTCAAGTAGAACCAGACGCGTCGAACTGATATTCAGCGACAACCGGAAAAGCGTCAGTACAAGTAAAAGCCCCGGAAATACGGATATATCGGTTGGCGACTGTATGTATAGCGAAACAATAAGTATGAGCACCGCAAAAGTAATACTTACTGCCAGAAGGAAGTCCAGTATAAATGCAGGCAGAGGAACGATCATGAGCCCAAGTATCATGATCAGGCCGAAGGCCAGCATTATGTCGCTATTTTTTCCAAAACGGTTCATCTATCAGACGATGCTCTTCTTTTTCTTTTCGTTTTTAACCTTGAAAATGTACGCCAGTATCTGCGCTACAGCCTTAAACAATTCAGCGGGTATCTCATCGCCAACCTCGCAGCTTTTATAGAGTGCTCTTGCAAGTGCAACGTTCTCATGCAGCGGTACACCGTTCTCGGTGGCAACTTTCTTTATCCTCTGCGCTAGCTCATCCATGCCTTTTGCAATAACCTTTGGAGCCGAATCTTTACCCAGATCGTACTTTAGCGCAACGGCAAAGTGCGTAGGGTTCGTAATAACTACGTCTGCCTTTGGCAGCTCTTTCATCATCCTTGCCCTGGCTTGCTTCATCTGTATCGACCGTATCTTGCTCTTGATCTCCGGGTTGCCGTCGCTCTCACGCATTTCTTCCTTTACTTCCTGCTTGGTCATCATTAAATCCTGCCTGAACTTGTACTTCTGGAATGCAAAGTCCGCTGCCGCAATAATTGCAAAACAGAGCGATATTTTCCACAGAAGCGTATATGCCGCTTCAACCATGAACGTTACCAGATCGTCAATCTGGTAATTTACCAGCCCTATGGCAGTCAGTATAAAATCCTGAAGAACCCAGTATGTAAATGCTCCTATTATAACCAGCTTCAGTATCGACTTTCCTACTTCAACCAGTGACCTTGAGGAAAAAAATATCCCCTTAATGTTAGACAAGGGATTAAACTTGGAAAACTTCGGCGCCAGGGCCTTAGCACTGAACCTGAAACCCGTCTGCCCGTAGCTCGCAATTATCGATACTAAAACCAGCCCCCCTAAGATAGGCCCTAAAGTAAGGATAAAAAAGCTGATCCCTCTGTAGGCGTAATCGGCTATCTGGTCTTTCTCAAGCGTCAGCTTGTCCAGGTCGCTGAATACGCTTACTGTCATGTGCCTGATATTTTCACCAAGATACTTCTGCGTTAAGTACACGAGCAGAAATCCCGCGGTAAATACGGCAAAGGAATTGATTTCAATGCTTCTTGCAACCTGCCCTTTGGCTCTTGTATCACTGAGCTTCTTACTGGTCGCTTGCTCGGTTTTTTCCTGTCCGTCTGCTTCAGCCATTCTTCCCCTTTACTCTCTCTCTTAGCTTCCCATTGCTTTTATCAGGTCATATAGGCTGTTCTCATAGCTTGCCAGCATTCCCTTGAAAAAATACATGTAAATGGGCAGAATGAAGACCAGCAGCAGAAAACCAAGACCAAGTTTCAATGGCTGTGTAACAAAGAAAATAGGCATCTGCGGTATTACCCTGGCTATGATGCCTTCTGCCAGATGAACAAGAAAAAACGAAACCATAACGGGTGACGCAATCTTAACTGCAATTACAAAAACGGCCCCGGTATACCTGATGAAAATGTCAAAGGCCGGCTGCGTGAGCGTGTATTTCCCGAGGGGAATAACCCTGAAGGAGGAAACTACGGCCCTTATGATGTAATGATGCCCGTCAATTAAAAAGAAAATAAGAATTGCAAATACGTTTATTACCTGGCCAATGACGTCACTTTCGGTCTCCTGAAGTGGATTAAGCGCGCTGGCCATGTTAAGACCCATGTCGTTTCCTATAAGCATTCCGGCAAAGGAAAACCCGTAGAAAATCAGGTTTAAGCTGAAGCCTATTATGAGTCCCGTTATTATTTCCTTAAGCCCATAGAAAGCCATGGAAAAGAAATCGGGCTCTACCTGTATTTTTGCCGTGTTTAACGTCAAAAACGTTATATACGCAATTATCCCTGCCAGAAAAACTTTTGCTATGGCCGGAACCGACTGATGCCCGAAAATTGGGGCCGTCCCAAGGACCGCAATTACCCTGAGAAAAATTAAAAAAGTGATTACAAAGTCATTTACCAGTATATTCGTCATTTTACCACTGTACTGAACATGTTGACCAGCCTGAGCGTAATTGCTATCATTTTGTCCATCATCCACGGAAGCAGTAATATTATCGCAATAGCCGTAATGAGTATCTTTGGAACAAACGTCAGCGTCGCCTCCTGAATTGAGGTGGCTGCCTGAAAAATAGAAATAAATATACCCACTAAGAGCGAAATGCCCAGAATCGGCAGCAATATTATAAATGTAGTGTAAAATACGTCAGTCAGTACTTCTACTATCAGTTCTTCTGTCATTACCCGAAACTCCTTACTACAGATCCGATAATTAAATTCCAGCCGTCCACCAGTATGAACAGCAGTATCTTAAATGGCAGAGATACCAGCATTGGCGGAAGCATCATCATGCCCATGGACATCAGGACGCTTGAGACAATCATGTCCACCATCAGAAATGGAATAAACAGGAAAAATCCTATAATAAATCCCGCCCTCAGCTCACTGATTGCAAATGCAGGTACCAGTACGTATGTCGGCAAATCCTGCCTGGTTCTCGGACGCGGCATGTTCGATAACCCTAAGAATAACTCCAGATCCGCATCGCGCACGTTCCTGAACATGAACTCCCTTATGGGCTCAATGCCCTTGTCGTAGGCAGCGTCCATGGTCATTTTCCCATCCATATACGGCTTAATTGCCTGGTCGTTTACTTTGGTCCACGTTGGCGCCATAATAAAAAACGTTATAAAAAGCGCCACCCCTGCCAGCATCTGCGAAGGCGGCATCTGCTGCGTGCCAAGTGCCGTCTTTAAAAAATGAAACACCACTATCAGCCTCAGATACGAGGTCGTCATAATCAGTATCGAAGGCGCAAGCGAAAGCACGGTCAGTAGTATCAGCATCTGCATTGTAACCGATACGTCTTTCGGACTGTCGGCCGTTCCAATGTCAATTCCAATCTTGGGAAGAGGAATTGTCTTGGCCTGGGCATAACTAACGTCATTAAATGAAGAAAACATAATGAAGAGGAGAATTACGGCAGTAAAAACTTTCATCTCAAACCTAAATTTTTTTTCAATATCTCTACGAAATTGTCCTTAAAGTTGTCCTTTAAATTATTCCTCAAATCTTCTCTAACCGTTTCTTCTTCAACCATGCGGGCCGCAACTGAACCGTTGATCTCCTGCAAAAGATTAATCGAGTGATCGCTTACACCAAGAACCAGTATCTTATCGTGCACCTGAACAACCTGAATAAACTTTTTAGGCATGAGCATCTGTGTGCTTAGCACCTTAATTTTTACGAGCTTTTTGCTGTTTTTATCGAATGTAAAAAAATATTTTCTGGCCAGATATAATGTCCCGTACATCAGCCCCAGTATAAAAATGAGCAGAAAAATTACTTTTAATATATTCCAGAATTCCATTAAGACAGTCCTTTTAACCTGTCGTTTGAATCGACTAGGTTTGTGATTCGAATGCCGAAGTGCTTGTCTATAACTACAACTTCACCCTCGGCAATCTTCTTGTTATTTACAAATATGTCAACGGGTTCACTGGCTAGCTTATCCAGCTCAATTACGTAGCCCCTTTCCAGCTCCAGTATGTCTTTGATCAGCATCTGTGTGCGCCCGAGCTCTATATAAACACTCAGCTGGAGGTCCTTGAGAAACTCAAGCTTGTCATTCTGTACAGGGCTGCGGTTATTGGATTCGTCGAATTCAGGGAAATCTGCTACACCACCTGTTATCTGATCCCCTGAAATCTGTTCAAAATCGCCTAGTATGTCATCAGCAGACATTTTCTTCTCCGTTTATGTTCTCTTTTTATATTCTTGATAAATCAGTTTAAGCTCTTCCGGATTTTTATTGACGAAACGGGCTGGTTTCTCCGCGGAAAGGCTTTTTTCAATAAACCGTCAGTTTTCTTTGTTCTCAATCTTGCGGCTAATCTTTACGGCCTTGTGGCCGTTTACAGTTCCCGGCAGCCCCTCAAAAACTACCCTGTCGGCAACCTTTACCTTTAATTCATCCCCGATCTTCTTGTTAATCCTCAATATATCCCCCGTTTCCAGGTGCATCAGGTCATCTACAGAAATTGTAGTTTTGCCGAATTCTACGGTAAGCTTGAGTGTCGTTTTCTGCAAATGCGCATTAAGTATGTTCCTGGCCGTGGTACCGTTGTATTTTACGGGCCGTATTGAAGATAGCTTCTGATTCGACATCTTCGACAGGATTGTGTCGAAAGCAAACGTGGCAAAACAGATATTCATTAGATAGGACTGCTCCCCAATAAATATCTCAAAGGAAATAAGCAGTACGCTTTCACTCTGTGAAGTGATTTGTGCAAAGTCTATGTCGGGCTCGAAGCGCTCAACTACAAACTCATATTCCCCTATTATCTGCCAGGCCTTCTTGAGATCCACCATGATCTTTTCAACTATCATAAAGAGCACTTTCTGCTCAATCGGCGTGATGATCTTGGACTGCTTGGAACCCGTGCCGTTACCGCCAAGCAGACGGTCGACAAGTGCAAGAGCCAGTTCGGGGCTTAATTCTAGTATCCCTTTTATATCCGTGTCCTTAATTTCAAATGTAAAAAGACACGCGGGATTTGAAACCGAAAGCACGTACTCTGAATAGTAAATCTGATCAACGGAAATAACGTTGATGTTTACAATGGCCTGAAGCTTAGACAGGAGAAATGAGCTGAAACTTTCTGAAAAGTTTTCATGAATGTTGCGTATAGTCCTCAGCTGGTTCTTCGAAATCCTGTTCGGAAGCCTGAAATCAAAGGGAATTGCCTCTTTCTCCGGTACGGATGCAGGGGCCTGCTCGCCCCCGGTCTTCATCTTGTTGAGAAGTTGATCTATTTCCTGCTGTGATAAAACTTCTGCCATGGCTCTGAATTACTTATTTTATTGAATGATAAACTTGCTGAAAAATATGTTGCTTATCCTGATATCAGGAACACGCGACTTCAGTGTATTTAAGATTTCTGTCTTTACTGTGTCCCTGTATGTAATGCTGCTCAACTGCGGAACTGTCTTGCTTGCTAACGTAGTATTGACTATATCCTGAATGATTACTTTTTTTTCTTCAAACTTCTTTTTTGCTTCCTCGGCTTCCTTTTCTTCGGCTACAAGCCCGAAACCAACTGAAGTGAGTAGCAGCCTCTGACCGCTTGTCCCGGCGGGATTTACAATCATGTCTTCAATTGTTGCTATCGGACCAGTCTGAATGGAACTGACCTTTGTCAATTCAGGCTTTTCCTTGTTCGCTTCCGAAGAGCTGGTATCCTTTTTACTCAGGAGTATATTTGCTGTGACAAAATACACGACTACGAGCTGTATGATAAATACAGGAAGCCCTATTATTAATACTTTCAGGTTCAGACCGCCTTTCTTGGCGTTGGGTATTGTTGAAGGATCCAGTTCTTTTTCTTCCATTTTTTATTTGTTTATGCCATAATGTAACTTTACTCATTCAATAGATATGCCACTTCCCAGGCTGCCGCCTAAACCTTTGTATTTATACTCATTTCCCACGAATTAGGGTAAAAAAAGGTGACCATTTTTGGTTATTATTGAACAGTTGGTTATTTGTAAGTAGATGGCATTCCTCCCGGACTATGACTTATATCTCCGTGTAACTGGAACTATCATGCGGCACAAAACCGGAAACCGCGGGGGGTAAAAACAAATACTTTGAATCTCCTGCCGGAATTCAGGAAATTTATCTTAAAAGGAAGAATGTACCTCTGGGCTGAAAATTGATTTTTCAAAAGTTTAACGGCTAATTGAGATCCTGAATATGAAAGGGAAATTTTTAATTGTCCTTTTTATTGCCCTCACCACCGGCCTGCTTTCGGGTTGCAGACCCGGATTTATTGAGAGGAACAGACCTGAAAAGATACTCCAGGACGGAGCCTGGCGCCCTTACTATACGAAACATTTCGACTTTTACTACCGCCCCGGTTCAAAAAGCGATTCTACAATAAAAATGATTGCCAATAGACAGGAAAATAATTACCTCGAGGTGCTGAACCGCATGTACCTGAATGACCATAACTTCAGGGCAATTTTCTTCATTTTCAGCAGCTTTCAAGAGTACGACGACATAACCGACGCCGGACAGTTCGGCAACGGACACGAAATCGGGATCTTTGACGCAATTTATGCCGTGGACGGCTATTCTTTGTCGAATATTTTTGGTAAACATGAACTCACCCATTTTATTGTCGATAAGTTCTTCGGCCTGGGCGCCAGAGGACCTTATAAGTGGATTATCTCCGAGGGACTTGCCGTATGGATGGAGGATAACTGGGACGGAATGGACCTTTTTGAATTTGCCAGGCTGAAACTGACCGAGGGAAATATCTCAACACCTTATGAAATAGTCCGCAACGACGAAACCGGAAATGTCTTAAAAAACTCCTACCCTATGGCCGGCGCCTTTGCAAAGTATATGATCTCAAACTACGGCATCGCAAAGTATATCAGGCTTTACCAGCAGGGAAACTCCCTGGATGTGTTCGACCAAGTCTACGGAATGAGCCTGGCAGACATGAGTAACCGCTTCTTAGGCTTCCTGACCAGTGAAAACCCGGAGTTGAAAGTCGGTAGAATCGGCGAAAATTAACCCACCCCCCAGCTAATTTACGGCTCCAGATGTAATAATTGAGTAAGAGCAGACTCTTTTACAAAAGCTGACTCTTACCCGCAAATAAAACCTGAATTTTTCAGGGAATTCTGCTCGGATCCCAGGCTACCCTGTAGTTTTCATCAAGAGAATCCAGAATTTCCATGTCCCCTTCTGAAATCTCAAAGTTGAAAACATCCGCATTTTCAAAGATTCTTTCTTTGTGAGTGGATTTGGGTATTATCACAATCTTATGCTCCAGTGCCCAGCGTACCATCATTTGCGCCGCCGTCTTCCCGTAATGGCCTGCTACTTCCCTTAAACGTTCATCACTTAACTTGCTTGCACGGGCAAGAGGACTGTAGGCTTCAAGCTGAATCTCATTCTGCCTGCAGAATTCGAGGACACGCTTCTGGTAAAGAAACGGACTGAATTCCACCTGGTTTACCGCCGGAACTGTACGGCATGAACTAAGAAGCTCCGTCAGGTGAGAGGTGGTGTAATTGCTTACGCCTATGGCTCTGGCCTTGCTTTCCTTTAATATCGTCTCAAGCGCCCTGTAAGAATCGTTCCTTAACCCGGAAACAGGCCAGTGCAATAGGTACAAATCCATATAGTCAAATCCCAGGTTCTTAAGGCTTACCTCAAAGCCTCTGAGGGTTTTTTCGTATCCATGGTCATCATTCCAGAGCTTTGTAGTTACAAATATCTCTTCCCTTGGAATACCGCTGTCCTTAACTGCCCTTCCCACGTCTTTTTCATTCTTATAAAAGGCTGCCGTATCGATGTGCCTGTATCCGGCTTCAAGTGCCCAGCGAACCGCATTGTAGGTCTCACTGCCCGGTGCCGACTTATATACCCCCAGGCCTAAATATGGGATTTCCACGCCATTGTTCAGCTTTGCTTTATCTTCAATTGTTAGCTTCATGATTTTTTTTCTGTTTGGAAATTTGTTTTTCTGAAAATAATGTCACTTTTTCGTAAATGTTGACTAATAATGATAAGAAAAAATAGGGAATTTTGAAAAATTTCCGGCACCCAGGGCCTATTTGTCCTGATTTTTCACCAAAATTGAAGCTAAAAGCCATTTGGCAAAAAAATGCCTTGCATATTTAAAGCTATATTTATTTATTATTTATGTGCGGTCCGTTATCGACACTTTTGAATGTTAAGGCCGATTTTTACTTGCCGGGGTTTATACCCGGTTGTTTCGGGAAGCTAAGAGAATTTTTCATTTTACCCATGCTGCCCGGCATAACCCTATCTGTTCACCTTTTACCAGGTGTTTTGGTTGTGCCGGGTTATTTTTTTATTTGGACCATTTAAGGCTCGGATTAGATGACTTACAATCAGATTTTGGGAAATTAACACTGAGGAGGAATGGATGGCTAAGAAAATAAAAGGGCAGAATATCGAAAGCCCGCTTACAAAGGAAACTGAAGCACCCAGCAGCCGGAAAACCTCGGGCAGGACTCTCTCTTATTGGGTGGATTCCGTTAAACCGGCCCCCTTCGGGAAACTCGACCGTAACCTGAAGGTGGATGTCGTAATCGTTGGAGCCGGAATTTCGGGACTTACAACGGCTTACTTGCTTTCGAGGGAAGGTAAAAATGTTGCCGTCGTTGAGGATGGCAATATCGGAAGCGGCGAATCGGGACGAACAACCGCACACATTTCCAACGCCCTGGATGACAGATATTCCTATATAACGGAAATTCTCGGAATGGATAAGGCCCGCATGGCCGCAGAAAGCCACTCCCAGGCAATCCATATTATTGAGGATATAGTCCAGCGCGAAAACATCGACTGCGACTTTGAACGCCTGAAGGGATACCTTTTCCTCCACCCTTCCGATAACAAGAAAACTCTTGATGACGAACTTAATGCTACACAACAGCTGTCAATAAGAACCGAAATGATTGAAGGCGTGCCGGGTATCCCAATGGAAACAGGACCTTGCCTTATGTTCCCCGACCAGGCTACGTTTAACCCCATAAAATACCTCGATGGACTTGCTGCGGCAATTGTAAGAAACGAGGGGAAAATCTTTACAAATACTCGCGCCTCAAAGATTGACGACTCCGGAATTCTGAGCGAAAACGGCTTCTCAATTAAGGCAGACTTTATAGTTGTTGCAACAAACAGCCCTGTTAACGACAAATTTGCCATCCATACAAAACAGGCTCCGTACAGGACTTATGTTATAGCGGGACTCATAAAGAAGGGCACCCTGCCCCATGCCCTCTGGTGGGATACGGGCGATCAGAACTCCATCTGGACAAACGATCCTTATCATTACGTGAGGCTCCAGAATTATAACGACGAGTATGAACTTCTTATCGCTGGAGGCGAGGACCATAAAACAGGACAGCCGAACGAAGAAGGGCTTCAGGAAGAGGATAGATATAATAACCTGATTAAGTGGACTTACGAGCGCTTCCCGGTGGAATCAATTGAATACAAGTGGTCCGGTCAGGTAATGGAACCGGTGGACGCAATGGCTTTTATAGGGAAGAATCCCATGGACAGCGATAACGTGTTTATTGCTACGGGTGATTCCGGAAACGGAATGACGCACGGCACCATTGCAGGAATACTGATTACAGACCTGATAATTGGAAGGCATAACCCCTGGGAAGAGCTTTACGACCCGTCGCGCAAGACAATGAAAACGGCTGGCGATTTTATAAAAGAAAACCTAAACGTTGCAAAACAGTTTAAGGAATATCTGACCCCCGGGGACGTGGATTCCGTAAAAGATCTGGGACCTGGTCAAGGAGCCATTATAAGAAGCGGGTTAACCAAGGCGGCAGTCTACAAAGATGACGAAGGAAAGCTTTTTGCATACAGTGCCGTTTGTCCCCACTTGAAATGCATACTGGAGTGGAACGGTGAAGAGAAAACATTTGACTGCCCATGCCACGGCTCAAGATTCACCTGCTTTGGCAAAGTAGTCAACGGTCCCGCCCCGCACGACTTGGAAGAAATCGGGATAACAGAAAATGGCCAGTCCGGTAGCTATGACATATAAAGATATAACTAAGAAAATTCGAATCATGAATGGGAATCATGTCTAATGGAGGAAAGGTTGAGAAAAATGGAAGAAAAGAAATCCCGATAAAGGCCGAGAAATTGGAATTACACACTAACAAAGCCCGCAGCGCGGGCGAAACATCAGTAGCCGGGGGCAACCAAATCCCGAAGGGATGCGGGAACCCCCGGTGGAACAATCCCCCACAACCCCTCCCCACGCGCAATCAGAACCAATAAAATCACACATTTCCCAATCCCGGATGGACACCATGTCTTTAGCCCCGGGAAACGGATTCCCCCCACATCCCCCCCAAAGCTCCGGAGGATCCTCATGTACGAATTATAAATGGAAATAAATCAGTCTGTAAACATCCTCCGCAATCTGAGAAATTATACACGTTCACTACTGCTTTTAGCGGTAGCATATTTGTAGAAAATGCAAAACACCCCCGGCTCCTCCGGAGCTAGGGGATATATGGGAGGGGGCCGCGCCTCCATCTACAAACAAAACGCCCCCCGGTGCTGAATCCATGCCCAATTTCAATTCCTCCCCCTTCCTAATTCTTCCTCCCCTACCTTTGCCTTTTCCTAAACCTCGAACCTTGAACCTCTCTCCCTTAAACCTTTCTCCCCACTTAATACTTAAAACTCAAACCTTAAAACTTCTCTTCCCCCTCCCCATGCAATCTGAACCAATATCATTACACATCCCCCCAAGCTCCGGAAGGAGCGCTTTGTCTGTAGCAAACACCGGTATCCCCCCTAAATTCCAGAGCTCCGGATGGAGCGACTTGTTTCTTACTTCCTATTGGATAAACACATCATTAAACCACGAACACACACATAAAAACCATCCCATCAAAACAACTAAAGCGGTAGAAATCCCAACACATTAACACCCGCCCACATTGCTTCCATTCATAATTCTTCTGTGCCGCTCCTGACCGGAGCTTTGTATATTGGGGCAAAATCCATTTCCCAGGGGTTCAGTCGCCCCCATCCGGGGGCTTCCTCACCCCGGGCTACTAATATTACGCCCGCGCTGCGGGCTCATTCATTGCACAATTCCAAACTCCCAGCCTTCATGGTTGTTTCCTTTCCACCTCCACCTTAACCTTCCTTCCTTGAACCTCGAACCTAGAACTTTGAACTTTGAACTTTTTTCCCCACTTAAAACTTAAAACTTAAAATTATTCCCCCTTTGCCTTTTCCTAAACTTTGAACCTTCTCTCCCTCGAACCCCGAACCCTTCCCCTCCCCTTTCCCCTTGTTTTTTTATCACTTAAACTTTACCTTTGCCTTTACCTTATTTTATTAACTTAACCCTTAAAGCTTATGAACATATCCGTTATCGGTACAGGCTATGTGGGACTCGTTTCCGGAACCTGCTTTGCAGACCGCGGCAACCGCGTTATTTGCGTGGATAATAACCCCGAAAAATTGAGGAAACTTCAGAACTCAGATGTCCCTATTTATGAACCGGGACTCGAGATCCTCTTCCACCGCAATATACAGCAGAAACGCCTCATCTTTACGGGCAGCCTGGAGTATGCCGTACTTAACTCGGACATAATCTTTCTCTGCCTGCCTACACCGCAGGACGAGGATGGATCGGCCGACCTTAGCTACGTTATGGGTTGCGCTAAAAATATTGGCCAGGTTTTAACAAAAAACGCCTGCACGGATTATAAGATTATCGTCAACAAAAGCACCGTCCCCGTGGGTACGGCTTTTAAGGTTAGGGATATATTAAAGGCTGAAGGCGTGGAAAATTTCGACGTCGTATCGAACCCCGAATTCCTGCGCGAAGGCTTTGCAGTGGAGGATTTCCGTAAACCCGACCGCATTGTTATCGGCTCCGAAAGCCGCAGGGCAATTGAAATGATACGCGAACTTTATGAACCCTTTGTCAACCAGGGCAACCCTATCCTCGAAATGGATACTGCAAGCGCAGAGGTTACTAAATATGCCTCCAACTCTTACCTTGCTATGCGCATTACTTACATGAACGAACTCGCTAATTTCTGCGAGAGGGTGGGCGCTAACGTGGATATGGTGCGACACGGAATGGGAACGGACAGCCGCATCGGGAAAAGATTTCTTTTTGCCGGAATAGGCTATGGCGGTAGCTGCTTCCCGAAAGACGTGAACGCTCTCATTAAAACCGCGTGCGAACACGGCTCGCCAATGAACATCCTTGAAATTGTGGATAAGGTTAACAGGGAACAGAAGTTCGTCCTCGTTAAAAAAGTAATGGAACATTTTAACGGCGACGTTAAGGGCAGAAACTTTGCTGTGTGGGGACTTGCATTTAAGCCTAATACAGATGACATGCGCGAGGCACCGTCAATTTATATAATAAGAGAGCTTCAGAAAGCAGGAGCCGTGGTTTCGGCATACGACCCGGCTGCTATGGAAGTTGCATGCCGCCACTTCGATGGCGCAATACGATATGGACAGACTAAAGAGGAAGTATTGAAAGGGGCGGACGCATTACTGGTATTAACCGAATGGGCCGAGTTCCGCAGCCCGGAATTTAACGGAATTAAAGATGCATTAAAAAATCCCGTAATATTTGACGGCCGCAATATATATTCGCCTGAAAGACTTGCGGCAATGGGATTTACTTATTACTCCATAGGCCGCCCGGCAGTTGGAGATGATATTAAGAAGTAAAGGCAGGTTCAATATGTGAGCAGATCTATGAATGTGTACTGCAGGCATTTATAGTTATGGCGATTGCAGAAATATTTTTACCGAAGGTGGGCAGGGATTATTCCCCTGCCCTTTCGGTTATTCAAGATCTTCCTTTTACCCCACTTACAATTTTTTCTACCTTTTATAGAATTTCTTTACCGTGTCTGAAACGTATTCTATGTTTTCGGGGGTAAGTTCGGCGTACATGGGGAGGCTCAGAATTTTATCCTGTGCAGCATAGGCATTTGGGAAATCCTCCGGCTTGTGTTTCATATACTTGTATGCCGGCATGAACGGCAGCATTGTGGGATAATGGATCTGTGTTTCAATTCCATTTTCAAGTAAGTGCTCCCTTAAGGCTTCCCTGTTCTCCGCCTGAATGCAGTATATATGGAACGTGTGCTTAGTGTCCTTTCTTACCATTGGGATTTTTACTTCGGGAACGTCTTTTAAGTGCTCAGTGTACATTGCGGCGTTTTCAATTCGGCGGCTGTTCCATTCGTCGATGTGGGGCAGCTTTACATTTAAGACGGCAGCCTGGAGCCCATCGAGGCGGCTGTTGATGCCCTCGATTTCATGGTGGTGTTTTTTCAATGCGCCGTGGCTTGCATACATCCTGAATTTTGCAGCCATTTCATCGTCGTTGGTAAGGATAGCGCCGGCATCGCCATAAGCGCCCAGGTTTTTGCCCGGATAGAAGCTGAATGTACCCGCACTGCCAAATGTTCCGGCTTTTTGTCCTTTGAATTCCGTAAAGTGCGACTGTGCGCAGTCTTCTATGAGTATCAGGTTATGCCTTTTGGCGATATCTGTAATGACATCCATTTGAGCCGCCTGGCCATATAGGTGAACGGGGATAATGGCTTTTGTTCTTGAAGTTATCTTGTCTTCAATTTTGGATGCGTCGATTGTGTAAAACGCGTCGACGTCCACGAAAACGGGGCGGGCGCCGGTTTGTGTAACTGTTTCGGAAGTGGAGATCCAGCTCCATGCAGTGGTAATAACCTCATCGCCGGGGCCGATGCCGAGCATTTTCATTGATATATAAAGCGCGTCGGTACCGTTTGCAAGTCCGATGCAGTTTTTAACTCCGTACTTATGTGCGAAGGCTTCTTCGAAGGTGCTGACCTGTTTACCTTTAATAAAGGCGGTGTTTTCAATTACGTTGAAGATAGCAGCATCCATTTCTGTTTTAAGGGAATGGTACTGTGCTTTAAGATCTACAAAAGGGATTTTCACTTTTTTTACCTCAGCTAATTTTTCTTGCGGGGTTGCCGGCGTATATGCCGGGTTCCAAAATATCTTTAGTAACCACCGATCCGGCACCGATTACAACGTTATCGGTAATAGTGACGGGCATGATGGTTGCGTTTGTGCCTATGGAGACATTATTTCCGATGGAGGTGGACTTCCAGAGGGACCTGTTGCCGCGGGCTGGACCTCCCTTGCGGAAGGTATCGTTAATGAACATGGCACCGTGCGAGATGAAGCAATCGCGGCCGATAGTAACGAGCTCGCATATAAAGGCGTGCGACTGGATTCTGGTATTGTCGCCGATAATGACGCCTTTCTGGATTTCGACGAAGGGGCCAATAAAAACGTTATTGCCGATTTCGCATTCATAGACGTTAACGGGTTCAACGACCTTTACGTCATGGCCGAACTTAACGTCTCTAATTCCGCTTTTTAAGATAGTTACCACTTAGAACTTTCCGTAGTTATTTTTTACAAACCTTTAGGATCCGGTTTCATGATCCACTCTGTTTTATATTCCAGGACAGCCTTTTCGACCAGTGAGCGGTTCTTTTCGGTAGAGGCAAGGATATCGGTATAATGGATAGTCCTGGTGCAGTTATAGTTTTTCATGCTATGGATGTACCGGTTAATATTTTCCGCAGCAGAGAAGCCCGTTTCCTCAATAATCAAGTTACCATAATTATCGAAAATATAAACGGAATTATACCCCATACTTTGGAGGAACGGGTAGAGGTTATTAAAGCCGCTGAGCTGAAAATCCTCATCGACGACATTTTCCCAGAAGAGGACTGGTTCGGAATGTTGAAGGATCTTAGCAGCGGACCTGAGGACGTCGAAGTCGAAGCCATCGGTATCGACCTTAATGAGAATGACGCCGGATGGATCTGTAACGAGCTCATCGAGGGGCGTATGAGTAACAGAGGCGCCCAATGCATCCTGTTTAAGTCCCGCGGTACCTCTCATTTTATAATCCAGCGCGCCGGAAATAGCTCCTGTTCCCGCCAGTTTTTTGACAGTTCTGACGCGTACAAAGTCGTTGTTGGGCAGGAGTTTAAGGTTATCCCGGAGGTAAGGGAAGAACTCATCGGAAGCCTCGATGCAGAGCAAAGGGTTACTGCAGGATTGGACGAGGGCGATAGCGGTATCGCCTATATTGGCGCCGACGTCGATGATGAGTTTTTGGGAATCCAGGTATTTAGCCAGCACGGGGAGGAAATGGTCGTAGAGTTTATTAAGTGACTGGTAATCGGGCAAGGGGAAGCCAGGGGTAATTTTAATGAAATACTTCCCAATTCTGTATTTGGATCTGAGTGCTCTTTTAGCCTTACGAAGAGCGAGTCCGGATAAATCGTGAAAGATGCCCATTAGTTCAGGTTCCGCGTTAAATGAAAAAAAAGGTTAAGTGCCGGCAAATAACCGGCCTCCGGTAATTCCCCGATGGGAGGAAGGAACCGGTATCAGGAATTATCGCCCGAAGCTTTCCTGTAAATTTCCTGGATAATCTGTACGGTCTTAAGTCCGTCTATTGAGTTAGTCATTACGGTAGCGTTCTTTGTCAGGACGTCTACGACATTGCGGTATACCTTATCGTGGTTAGACATAGATCCCTGGTAAGCGCCGTAGTTATTAGCCGGGCCGGAAGCCGGGAGGTTTTCGATCTTAAAGTCCTTAATCTCCTGGTATTCGAGAACGTTAAGGTACTGACCGCCAATTTTGACAGATCCATTCTGGCCGAAGACGGTAAGAGATCCCTCCATATTCTTTTTAAAGCTATTGACGGTATAATGAATAGAGCCGAGGGCACCGTTTTCGAACTTAAGTATAACGACGCCGGAATCTTCGAACTCAATAATTCCCTGGTGGTTAGAGTTAGCCAGGAAGGCATCGACGGCCTTAATATCGCCGAAGAGCCAGTAAAGGAGGTCGATGAAGTGGCTGAACTGAGTATAGAGGGTACCGCCGTCGAGCTTTTTAGTCCCTTTCCAGTCGGAGGACATATAATAATCCTGGTTGCGGTTCCAGTAGCAGTTAAGCTGGACGCTGAGGATTTTGCCGAGTCTATTCTCGTCGAGGAGGCTTTTGAGGGCCTGGACGGGAGGATTAAACCTATTTTGTTTAACGACGAAGAGGCGTCTGTTAACGTCCTCGGAGGTTTTGATCATCTTCTCGCAATCGCGCACGGTAAGGGCCATAGGTTTTTCGACGAGGGCGTGTTTACCGGATTTAAGGATCTGTATAGCGTGCTGAGCGTGCAGGCCGTTAGGGGTACAGACCGAGACGACCTCTATATCCTTCTCGTTACTGAGCATAGAGGAGAGGTCGGTATAGCAATTGCAGTTATATTTGTCGGCGAAGGATTCGGCCCTAAGGGTTTTAAGATCGCAGACGGCAGAAAGCTGAGCGTAGTTAGAGATATGTTCGGCGTGTCTTTCGGCGATTCTGCCGCAGCCGACGATACCAAATTTAATTTTAGACAAAACGAACTCCAAAGTTGAGTGAAAACAATAAGGCAAAGGCAAAAGTACAGGTAAAGGAAGAAAAAAACAAGGGGGAAGGGAGGGAGGAGGGGGAGGGAAAAGTTTTAAGTTTTGAGTTTTAAGTTTTAAGTTGGGGAAGAGGTTCGGGAGGGAGGAGGTTCAAGGTTCAAGGTTCGAGGTTCAAAGTTTAATGGAGGAAGGAAGATGATGGTGGAGGGATTGGGTTTAGCTCCGGGGGAGGAGAAGGTTTAAGTTTTGAGTTTGGAAAGAAGTTCAAGGTTCAAGGTTCGAGGTTCAAAGTTTAATGGAGGAAGGAAGATGATGGTGGAGGGATTGGGATTGGGTTTAGCTCCGGGGGAGCGTTTTGTTTGTAGAAAAAAGGTTAACTCCCCCAAACAATAGAGCCCTGGAAGGGCGACTTGTGTTTAAAGTTCGAGGTTCGGGGGGGAGGAGGTTCAAGGTTCGAGGTTCTAGGTTAAGGGAAAGGAGGGGAAATTTGGAAGGGTGTGATTGGAATTGGGGGTGGGTTTAGGCATGAGGGGACGGGGCGGGTGTAGCATGGGGGGAACGGGGTGGGTGTAGCATGGGGGGGCGGCTTCTCCCCCATTCGCAAATGTTTCGGAGGAGCGGAGTGAGGGATCTATCTTTTCTTTTTGAAGTAAATGACTTTGATTCCAACCATCTTTCTTAAATATTCAATTGAGAGTCCGTACTCGCGGGAGAGGTTTTCGAGGCAGTCGAACATAGAAAGCCCGCGGAGTTTGAGGCAGTGGTATTTTCTGGTAATGCAGTAGTTACGGAGGCCGACTTCATCTATGAGTCGGTGATGCTGGAGTTTACGGAAAGTAGCGGCGTCCATGAATTCGGGCAGTGGGTTTTCTTCTTCGGAGATGATAGCGCCCTCAGAGTTTTCCATTTTCAGGCTCCTTATGTTATTGTATAAAAGTGTGAGCGTGAGGTTATGGTTGAGATAAACCTCAGGCAGAAGGTGAACCGTTATTTTATAGATTTGTAAAAAGGAGGTATATGACAGGGTTCCTATAATTGTAGAATACAGATAAAATAAAAGGAATCTTTTTGAAAAAGGGTGTTAGCTGGGTCACAGAAGTTTTAAGTTGGAGAAAAGGTTCAAAGTTCAAGGTTCTAGGTTCGGGGGAAAAAGTTTTAAGTTTTGAGTTTTAAGTTTTAAGTTGGGGAGGAGGAAGATGGGTTAGGGAATTTTAGGGGGTTATGAGGGGGGTGGGGGCGTTGTTGTTGTGGGGATGGGGATATTGGGGATGGTGGCGGAAATGTTGGGAATGGCAGAAATGTTGGGAATGTTGGGAATGGGAATGGGGGTGGAGGGGGCGGAATCCTGTTGGAGATCGAGGAGGAGTTCGGGGAAATTGTCCTTGAGTTTAAATGGAGAGTTGATGCGGGATTTCCATTTAGGGCTGCGTTGTGAGAATTGGATGATTTGCTGTAATTGTCCGGGAGGCACGCCGTCGGAAAGGAAAATATAATCCATATCGAGGTCCCATCGGGAGCCCTGGGGCATGAGAAAGTCGGGCTGGTTGGATCTGATTTCAGTAAACAGGAGGAAAGCGAGTTTAGCGGCCTCGCGGTTGATGGGAGGTTCGCCGAGGAAAACTTTGGGATCGAGTTTAGAGCCGGGTTTAGTTTTTGGAGTAGAAAGAGGGCCATCCACAAGGGATTTAAGGGTTCCGGATTTCATCTCGTTATGGATGGCGGCAAGAGGGCCCTGCGCCCGGGGTTTGGAGGCAGCGGGGTCCGGATCGCATTTCGGAGGGGCGTCTGTTTTAGTGGTATTCGACTGGAAGCGGCGAAAGTCGACGATATGAATAATCTTAAAATTTCCGGCGGGAATAATTTGAATGAGGTCGTTATATGAGAATTCCCTGAGGAGTCTAAGGACATAAGTCTTGCTTCTATGCCATCTAAGGGAGAGGCTACGGAGCGAGACGATGTGTTCGCCGGGGTCGAGGTGAATGACGGAATTGCCGATTGAAATGTTTCTTTCCTTTTGGGAAGCGTGCAGCAGGAGGTCGATGAACGCGTGAGTGCGGTCGAATCCCTCATAAGTATAGAGGTATTTGCGGGCGAAATCTCTTGGTAGTGTGATGGTGCCGGTCATTGTGTTTAGTTTTAAGTTTTAAGTGTTAAGTTTTAAGTTTGGAAAGAGGTTCAAAGTTCAAGGGAAAAAAGTTCAAGGTTCAAGGTTCGAGGTTAAGGAAAGGGCAAAGGCAAAGGAACAAGGTTAAGGTAAAGGCAAAGGAACGGAACAAGGTTAAGGTAAAGGCAAAGGAACGGGACAGGGTTAAGGAATATGAATTGGGAAAGAGCTAGGGAATGAATTTTGACTATGGGTAAGATAGGGATTTTTTGGGGGAAATGTTGTTAGCTGGATCACAATAGTTTTAAGTTTTAAGTTTTGAGTTGGGGAAGAAGTTCAAGGTTCAAAGTTCTAGGTTCGGGGTTAAGGAAGAGAAGGTTTAAGTGTTAAGTTTTGAGTTTTAAGTTTTGAGTTGGGGAAAAGGTTCGAAGGGAAGGAATATGGAGGGGTGAGAAATTGGGGTTGGGTTTAGCCCCAGAGGGGCGTTTTGTTTGTAGCAAAGAAGGAGAACTCTCCCTCATCCCATCAATAGAGCCCTGGAAGGGCGACTTGTCCAAGATGGGCAGACACTATTAAGACATTCCTTACAAGTCGCTCCTTCCGGAGCTCTGATCATTTTTTTATTCGTTTTTTTCTACAAACAAATCGTCCCTCCGGGACTCTATGAATATACAGGAGAGGGATGTTAAGGTTTAAGTTGGGAGAAAGGTTCAAAGTTCAAGGTTCTAGGTTTGGGGGGAAGGAAGAGAAGGTTTAAGTTTTAAGTTTTAAGTTTTAAGTTGGGGGAAAGGGTTCGGAGGGAAGGAAGAGGAGAAAGGTTTAAGTTTTGAGTTTTGAGTTTTAAGTTTTGAGTTGGGGAAGAAGTTCAAGGTTCTAGGTTCTAGGTTCGAGGTTAAGACAAAGGAGAAAGAATTTGTAGGGGGGAGAAATTGGAGTTTTACAATGAATTAGCTCCGGAGGAGCGGGTTGTTTGTAGAAAGGAAGGTTAAATCCTCCCACCAATAGAGCCCTGGAAGGGCGGGTTGTTGGTAGCATGGAGGGGGCGGGTTCCCTCCTATATATTCCTATGGTTCCGGAGGAGTTGGGGGGTGCATTTTGTACAAATGTGCTACAAATATGCAACCGCTACGCGGTTGGGGGATTATCTTTTGAAACGTTTCCTACAAACATGCTGCCGCTCAAAGCGGTAGGGAAAATATTTTTGGAACCAGTTCTACAATCATGCTGCCGCTCAAAGCGGTAGTGCACGGGTATGTATGCGCAGATTGCGGAGGTTGCTTCCTCCTTAATTTATTCGATTCAATATTTCTTCTACAAATATGCGGCCGCTAACGGGGTTGGGGGTTAAAGGCCGTAGTAGAGGGAGAGGTAGAATTCGTTGGATTTTTTTGTCTGCGAATTGGTTTGGGTTATGGAGTTGTATATGAAACGTGTGCGGGCGAAGAGTTCGTGCGTAATTTCGTATTTTGCATCGATGCCGCCCCATGTATAGCTGCTTCTTTTGCCAAATAAAAACGGGGGCTGAGGGCGTACGTATTGCAGTTCGGCGCCTTCTTCGAGTCCGTACTCCCCTTTTCTGACGTGTTCGGCCCATAAGGTGGCCTGCAATCCCCTTAAGAATCTATAATTAAGAGCTCCATAGATCAGATCGGCATTATCGCCCATCCAGTGGCCCATTGTATAGCCTGAGCTTGCATATGTAAGCGTGGGTATATAATGTTTGTAGACGAACGGATATATTTTGGTATACTCAAGTGTAAGGGTAAGATTGAGGTTTAGGTTAAGTAAAGGAGGATCGGTTACGGAACCGCCCAGAGTAAAGCCCATTTGTGTTCGCTGCCGTTTGGGATCCATGAGTCCCGAAAGGGTGAGTTCGTCAATTAATACGGAGCCATAGAGGTGTGTATTTTTAATATGGTTGCGGGAGCTGACGGAAGCAAAGAACTGAGCATTGGCGCCTGCATCGTTGCTGCCCTGACTTAAGTAATGGTCGGCCAGGCGGAAGAACATTAAAGGCATCAGGTAAGAAATTTCCAGCCGGTCGCTATAGATAACAGATTCGCCGAGAGTAAGATCGAGTCCATGGAAAGGGGTAATATTAAAGCTATGGGAAGCGAGGAACTTCTGCCTGAAAATATCCCTTTCGGCATTTGACCTGTAAGTAGAATAAGTTGCACCGGAATCGAGCACGTCGGAAGCGAGCCATGCATGGACATAGTTAAATTTAAGCCAGTCGGCAAGGTTGAGATCGAGTCGGATAAAAGGAAAAGACGGTGATTTTTGAGAAAGGACCAGGAGACCGCTTTGGCCGTAGCCCCATTCGAGGAAATCCTTAGCAATGGTAAAGCTGCCCCAGGACCAGTCGGCAGACAATGAAGTTCTTGCCTCGCTATAGTCGAAAGAATTACCCTCGCCATAGGAGCGGATTACGCCGGTTGCGGGGGTAAAGAGTTTTCTGCGATCGGCATTATCCCCTTTTTCGGTATTATCGCGATAGTCGAAGCTGAAGCCGATATGGTCTGTAAGGTAGCCATAGAAATAAGCGCCCGTCCATTTATGCGAGTAAGATTTACCGTCATTTGTTCCGGTCTCGTAGCCGATGATGGGGCTAACATTCAGTTTAACGACCTCATTAGAATAGGAAAATAATCTATACCTACCAACTTCATCCTTTGTGAGTAGTGTTAAGTTTTGAGTTTTAAGTTTTAAGTTAGAAGAATCGGAAGCTGAATTCCGGAATTCCAGGGCGTAATCTTTCTTATAGAAAGCAAGTTCTTCTTTTTCCAGAGTAGTAAGATCGTTCAGTTTAGTTGTAGCTTCAAGGAGTTTTTGGGCGACATACTTTCTGGGAACCGGACGGATCTGGTCGTTAAATTCAACTACTCCCTTCTGGCTTAGTCTGCTGAGGAACGTATAAACGTCATTATACAAAGGTTCCGGGACAGTCTGGGCGTGAAGGGAAACTGTTATTAGGAAAAGGAATATTGTTATTGGGATTATGGGTCTCATTGTTGTTGCTGTTTGTTCAAATTAGTAAAAAACTATGGAGAAGTAGGAAGGAGGAAGTAAGGAGGAGGAAGTAAGGAGTAAGGAGTAGGAAGGAGGGAGGAAGGAGGAGGAAGGAAGGAGGAGGAAGGAGGAGGAAGGAGGAAGGAGGAAGGAGGAAGGAGGAAGGAGGAAGGTTAGTGACAGAATTTTTCGGGATGGTGGATCATGGAAGTTAACATTTTGCTTATTTCATCGTATTGGCCGATCAATGAATCGTATAAAACAGATGGAATATAATGCAAATCCTTTGACATATCCAGCCATACCGTTGTTTCCGAAGCTTCGCCCGAGACTTCAATTAATTTACTGACAAATAATTTAGGATATGCTCTTTTGCTCCATGCCTCGGCAATGTTGGCAGCCACGGAACGTGATGAGCGTCTGATCTGGTCGACGAGCGAGAATTTTTCTTCGGGAGGAAATTTAGCAGTAATTTTAAATATTTCCAAAGAAGCCGTATAAGCTTTCTGATAAACTATCAAGTCTCTAAAGCCCTGATACTCCATCCTCCCCTCCTGCTTTAAACTACTTACACCCTACTTCTCCCTAATATGCATTCGGGTCGCCTTTGATCATGCGCCAGGCGGTAAGGAAAACAATTTGGAGATCGAGCCAGATGGACCAGTGTTCGATGTACCAGATATCGTATTCGGTTCTTTTGCGCATGAGGTTAATATCATCGGTACCGCCGCGGTAGCCGTTAACCTGAGCCCAGCCTGTGAGTCCCGGTTTACTGATATGGCGCCACATATAAGATTTAATTTTATTTTTAATTTCCATATTCTCTTTAACGTCGTGCGGGCGGGGTCCGACGATAGACATTTCTCCTTTAAGGACGTTAATGAGCTGGGGCAATTCATCGAAATTTGTTTTACGCAGGAGGCGTCCAAAGCCGTTAATGCGTTTATCGGTTTTGGTAGTATGGCGGTGTTTGCCATCGGTATTGACGTTTTTAGATTCGGGCACCATGGAGCGGAATTTGTAGCACATAAACTCCTCGCCATTACGGCCCCACCGGGGAGCCTTATAGAATATGGGTCCCGGGTTGAAGATTTTCTGCAGAACAAAAATAATTGGCCAGAGCCAGCTAAAGATAAGTACAAAGACAGATACGGTAACAAAGAGGTCGAAGGCGCGTTTTACGATGCGCCACTGGACCTGGTTAAGGGGATCTTCCCTAACGGATACGACCGGGAAGCGGCCGAACATAGAGACGTCGTACTTCTGGGAAACGAAGCGGAAATAATCGGGGATGATCTTGATTCTGGTGGGGAACATATCGCAAATTTTCACCACCCAATCGATAGTATCCACCGCCTGGTTAGGCAGAGCGATAATGACGTCATCGACGTGGGTTTCCGTAAGCACCCTTTCCAGCTCGTCGATTGCACCGAGATATTTTCCGTTAGGGATAGATTTTTCTTCATCGTCGAGAAAGCCGATGAGTTTATACCCAAAATGGGGGTTATTTTTAATAGAATTATAGAACTCCTCCCCCACCTTTCCGGCGCCCACAATAAGAATACTGCGGGTATTGCGGCCCTTACTCCTTAGAAAATCGAGGCTTTTGCGGAAAAGATACTTTTCCAGGCCCATGGTTAAAAGGAGGACAGATGAATAATACAAAACGAACTGCCTGGAGAGCGTCACTTCCTTAATGAAGAACAGCACGAATACGGAAGTAAGCGCCTGTATAAGGACATTCTTAATTAAGGAAATGAGCTCGAAGCTGAAGTTACGTGAGCGGAATTCATCGTAAAGATCCGAAGCGCGGGAAGAGAAAAGGAATATAGCCAAAAGGGAAAAAAGGAGGAAGCTATGCCCCGGTTCGAGGTGCAGGTGACCACGCCTCAGATAAAAAGCCGACATGAAGGAAGCGATAATGATTCCCAGGTCGACATAAACACGAAAACCTTGTAAAGCTCTGCGCTGAAGCTGCATAATATTTTATATTATTTCTTTATATAACTTAATGGTATCGAGGGCAATTGTATCCCAATTATATTTTTCACGTATCAAGTGATTAAATTCCGATTTCTCTTTCTCTGAAATTCCCTCACTAATGAGCTGTACAATCTTAGCTTTCAAGTCCTCTATATCACCCAACCTGAAGTACCTCTTATTATCGAGATTAACCTCCTTATGTTGAGGGATATCGCTAATAAGGACCGGTATATTATAACTCATTGCTTCCAATAAAGCAATAGGCAAACCTTCATAATATGAGGGAAGCACAAATAATCCGGCATTTGAGAATAGTTCGCCGAGCTCCTTACCAAACGTATAACCTGTTAGGATGACTCCTTTTTCCTTGGCCAATTGTTTTAATGAACGGCTATAATCCGACTCATGATCGGCATCCCCGGCAATTACTAATTTGAAATCAGGATTTGGAATTTCAGCATAAGCATTAATCAGGTCATGCAGCCCCTTTTCAGGCACAAAGCGACAGGCGGTAAAAATATACTTATACTGCTTGAGGTTATACCTTGAAAGTGTACCATCGGGAGTAATTATTGATGGGGTAGTAATACCGTTATAAAGGACCGCAGTATTTTTTACAGAATATAATTTTTCGACAGAATTGCGGATGATATTAGAAATTACAATTACTTTATCCGCAAAGCGTACCCCAAAGGATTCTCCTTTTCTCAGAATATATTTTGCAAGTTTACCCCATTTTTGTCTTTCATAATCGGGGCCATGGTGTGTCATAACTACTTTTAAGCCTAGCAATTTTGCAAAAGGGACTAAAAGTGAAGGACCGACACCATGAATATGGAGCACGTCAGGAGACTTAAATCTTGCAACGATTACCCCTAGAAAACTATGAATTATTGCTTCAAAACTCTTTTTACGCGGACACCAGAGGTGTAAGAACTTTACACCTTTGTATGAATTTTTTCTATTATTTTTAGGTATATATGGTGTTCTGGTAATAACCGTTACATCGTGCCCCAAAGCGACAATCCTGGTAAACAATTCCTCGCAATGCTTTTCTATACCCCCCTGGACATCAGGGAAACCGCGCGTACCGAGAACTACAATTTTCATATCAATTTTTGAATGGACGAAGATTTAAATAATTACTGATTTATGAATTCTCCCTGAGTATAATGGACTTCCTCTTTTTTCTGAAGGTTCTTTTTAACCTGATCGTTCAGGAAGGAGTGCCTTTGCACCATAGGGTTAGATTTTACGTTATTATAATCGATATAGTCTGCAAAGCAAATATCTTTACCCGTACTTACTTTGAGCTTGTTTTTTAACACCCACATTAAAGGCTGCATTTTGGGAAAAGACGGAACAATTTTGGAACGCATTGCCGTTCTAGCTGTTGTGACCATCCAGCAATTTTGGCTGCATGCAGATATATCGTGCAATTTACTTTTGGCAAGATCGCTGCTGATTATTTCTTCCCAGCTTTGACGTTCGAGATTACCTATCATAAGATCAGGCCGCACATTACAAGCATAAACATCGGACCATGGATCGATAAAAGCAAAGTCGGTTCCTGCTGTACATTTAATCAATCTATCGTGTCCAAGAATTTTCTGAATTAAACCGAGGTTAAGATATGCCCTGAACCAATTTTTAACAGAATTAGTTTTAAGCATACCCGTAATAAGCCCTTCGACATTCTTAGCAACTTTCTTTCTTTCGTAAAAGTAATTATCGCTCTTATGGAACTGCCATGCATTGTGCAGAGTTGAGGTAGCCAGTTCCACCCCAAGTTTTTGAGTCATTTCATAAACTTTAACCAGTTGTTCTGAGTTTTCATCCTGAATTACAAAAGCAAACCCCAAGTCAGTGCCTCCAGCCTCCTTCAGTTTCAGCAAACCGTCAATTTTCTTTTTATAACCTTCCTTCTCTCCACGAATAGTATTGTTTGTAATCTCGTTACCCTCAAGACTAAAACGAACTTTAACATTGGGATATTTTTTTATTATCGGCAAAATCTTTTCGGCATTAAGACCATTGGAGCTAATTTCCATTATTCTGCCCTTAGGGTACAACACGTCTATAATTTCCGCAAGATCCTGCCTTAAAGTAGGCTCACCCCCAGATACATTAACATTATCGAAACCGCCGGGAAGCTTTTCCAGAGTCTCTAAAGATACCTCCTCTTTAGGATCTGTTGGGTTTTCCCAGACATAGCACATCTGACATTTAGAATTGCATCTGTATGTTGAAATTACTGTCAAATCCATTTATCTTCCCTGCTTTTTTGAAGAATCATTTTATTAAGTTTGAACCATTCGACATATTGTTTTAACCCCCAACAAATATCAGTGGAGGGAACATATCCGATATCAGTAATTGGAGCTATATTGGCAATCCATCTCTCTGGATTTCCTGATTTATTTACTCCATTAAAAATAATTTTTTCATTTGGGATATCGAAATTGTCTGCGAGTATATTTACTAAATCTCTTATCTTAATTTCTAGACCATTAGCAATATTATATATTCCTTTTTCAATGTTCTTCTTGATAAATATTTCAATTATTTTGCAAATATCATTTATATGAATAAAGTCTCTTGTTTCATTTCCTGTACCCCAAAATACTGGTTCAGGCATGGACAATTTATTACAAGCATCCCATACTATTTGTTTTCGTAGATCATTGCCATATGCAGAAAATAACCTAAAGATGACAGATGAAATTCCATATATTTGCCTATATTCTTCAAGTATATTCTCCGAAATTAATTTATGGTACCCATATGGAGATATTGGTTTCTTTCTATCACTTTCCCTTATAGGAAGAGACTCTGGATTTCCATATACAGCAGCACTTGAGAAAAACATTATTTTAGTTTTATTTTTTGAATTTCTAATTGCTTCTAATAGATTAATAACCACATTTGGACCACTATTATAATCAGTAACAGGATTCTCAATCGAAAAAAGAACTGATGCTGATCCTGCACAATGTATGCACCAATCTATGGAGAATTGCTCAAATATCTTATTGATATTTTCATCAGGTAAGATAAATTGGTAGTAATAATCTACATTATTTTTGAAACAAATAGAATTGGTATCTGTCCCAATAATATTGTAATTAGATCTTAATGCGTGCGCAATATGAGAACCAATAAAACCATTCACCCCTGAAATTAGAATGTTTTTCTTCATTTTATTTACCATCTATTAATTGTTCAATTTTTCGTTCAAATTTGTTGATATTTTCTTTACAATAGAGCTCTTTTACAATTTCTCTATTCTTACTACCCATGGTTTTCCAATCATCTTTTCTTTTTATCATTGTTTCTATTGCTTTAGCTAAACCATTTATATCATTTTCATCTACTAGTATTTCTGAAAGAACCTCAGGAATACCAGCATGTTTAGTAGATATCACAGGTTTTTCATAAGACATAGCCTCGATAATAACTGTTGGCAAGCCTTCCGCGATCCTATAAAATCTTGATGGAAGGCAAAATATATCTGCTTTTTCATATAATATTCTCAATTTTTGTTCTTCTAACGCACCCCATAAAACAACTTGATCTGTTATTTCTAAATCATTTATCATTTGCCGAATGTTTACACCATCTGTATCGCCCCAACTTTCTATACCTACAACCCATATTTCAATATTTTTATTATTAAGCAATTTGACTGCTTTAAATAATATTTCGTGTCCTTTCCGTTGTGCAAATTGCCCAGTTATTAGAATACTTATTTTATTCTTTGCTGTATATTTCTTATAATCAAACGGAAGGCGTCTTACAAATACCTTATTTTCATCTTGGGCAAATTCTTTTTGAATGATCTGTTTATTATAATCAGCAACTGTAAATATCAAATCAGCAGAATCCAGAGATTTCTTTAAAAATTGTTTGTTTGGATGAATATATAAGGCATCTCCATATATTGTTACAATATTCTTTATAGGATATATGCGCTGACAATAATAAGCAATTGAAAATGAATGTAAACCTTCAACTGCATGAATAACATCTATTTTGTCCTTTTTTAATTGACGGGAGTATTGCAGAGCAATCACAAAATCTACTAGTGTCTTGGTTTTTACTGATGAATAAAATAACGATATAATTACTAATGGGTGAGATACTAAATGATAAATCAGGCTAGTAAATATTTTGAGCTTACTTAATTTTTCTATCTTATAATCTGCTGGTGGATTGTAAATCCCTTTTCCATATTTTGTTGAATATATAAATACATTAAATTTGTTTTCAATTAAATTTTCAATCTCACGGTAGACAAATGCAGGCAATCCTCTTTTTAGAGACATTATATAACATATATTTTTCATAATTCTTACCTTATGTTATTAATTATTTCTTCAATTACTTTTATACTTTCTTGGAATTTTATTGGAAATATCTCTTCTAATTTACTAGAACATTCAGCTAAGTAATCAGTCAATAATAAATTATTTGTTAATACATTTTCTATTTGATCATAATGCAATTCTGGAATAATGTTTTTCTCAGATGAACAACTCACAAACAGCACTGGATATCCTCTTATGGCGAGTTCTATTCCAAGGCTGGAGTTAAAAGATATTACTATTCGATAATTATTATTATCATCATATAGATGAGAAACTTCCATTAACTTTTTTTCGCAATATAGAGGGTGGGGCTTTATGAAAACTGTGATATCATTGTGCTCTAATTCTTCTTTTACATAAAATACTTTATCATAGTATTCTTTGTCTTTTGTACCTGTTAAAATAAAAAGAGCATTTTTTGATTCTTTATTATATTTAATATTATTGAATAATTCCTCACGTTTTGGATAGCCTATTAGATTATATGTTGTGTTTTTATTTTTATATAATTTTTGTAATTCATATTTCGACCAATAGAAAAAATAATTTGATTTGGTATAGTATTGAATTGGATTTGCTACTAAACCATGTTGAACCAATATTTTGGGATTTTTCGAATAAAATACAATCAAAGAACTTCGAAAACATGCATCACTTGCCTGAAAAATGAATTTTGGTTTAAACTCTTCTAAAAAATTCCGAACTGCAAAACTATATCTTATCGAAAAACTTACTTTAATAAATAAATCCTTATAGTTTCGGAAATCGGGATAGAAACTATTACTAAAGAAATTAAAGAGTTTAAAAAAAATATTATTAAAATCCTTAATTAAGGATACAAATAGCTTTATGCTTTTTATTATACCTTTCCAACTGATATAAGAATCTACATACATATCCCTGCGTATGAATATGGATTCAATTAATCGGTTTTTACCAGTTATTGGAGATATTAGTAAAGTAGAGCTATTTTCACTGAAGTGATTATAAATATTTTCAAGTATTTGATAATGCGAGGATGTATCATAAATAAATGCATAATCAACCGGGCTGTGACTTTTATTATTTTTTTTTATTAGAATTCCTTTTAACAATAGATCAGCAATGAAATTGTAAGACATTACAATTTTCAGATATAGCATATTTATATGATTATTTTGCCCATTATATCTTAACTGCAAGCCATTTACAAAATCATTTATATTCGAAAGAAATAAATATTGATACTTCTTCAATAATTCATCATGCAAGATGAAATGTTCAGTTTTTTTTAATAAATCTATTTTAGATTCTGACATATTTTATTAAAATAGTGAAAACAGCAAATTGAATTGTACTAGATAGAAAAAGTGTCCCATATGGGATACAGAGGGCTAAAAATATACCTATAAGCAAAGTAATATATTTTACATCAGTAAATGACTTTTGTAATAAAAAGTTTTTATCAATAAAGTGAAGTACAACTAAGATAATACTAAATGAGATCAATAATGATAGTATACCACCTGCCATATAAAGTTCACCAATCAATGACATCCTTATTCCAAGATTAATTCCTAGATGTCCCATGTGACTTTGAACATATTTACCTATTGTGATGTAAAACTCAGACTTATCTATTCCCACCAGATCAAACAAAAATCCTGGTATTAATCCACTAAAAAAGGTACCATATACAACGTTCATTAAATTTGTTTCACTTATATGATTGAAATAAACAAACATTCTAAATTCTGGGAATATATCCCCCCATAGATATCTAACAACTAACTCATCACTTACACCTTTTCCAAAAAATCTTACTGCTCCAAAATACATAACCACATAATAAAGGATTATTGAAATTGACATTAATAATATTATTTGTATATATCGTATTTTTTCTTTTTCGATTAGTCTTTTAATTATTATTAATACTATTGGAATTAATAATAATAACCTACCACTATATAAGGTAAGAGGGAAATAGAATAATATTAATAAGAATCCGTAAATTATTTTATTTCCTATTTTTATGGATTTTTTAAGTCTATCGTAGATAAATACAACGCCATGAAGGAGCCCAAGCATAAAAATAAAACCAAATCCTTTACCACCGATATTAGATTCTTGCAGGTCTAGTCTAGTCTGAGACATATCACTAGAAAATATAGGGATATATTTAAAACCACTTGTAAAGATATATGTACCAACTAGTCCTAAAAAGAAAATAAACAACAACTTTACATTTGAAATTTTATTTAATGAATTATCCAAATGAATAATTTTATCTGATATATTTATGCGAGATACTTTCGGTGCTATAGAAGTATAATGTATTAAACTAGCTACATAAAGAAGAACTGCTGCTATCATATATATCTTTATAACTGGTATAGGGTCACCTACCTCATTAAACCAATATATATCTCTATATAGCCATACCAACTGTCCGATAATCGAATATAAAAAGAAGACAAAATAAAACATTGAGAAGGGAGTTAAAAATGATTTTATAATTTTCGCCTTTTTAATTTTAACTATATAACCAATCACAAATATAAGTTGAATTAATACTGAAATTGGTATTGCTTTATATGGATTTTCAATAGAGAATAAATTCGATATTAAAAATATAGACAACAATATAATGATAAATTGCATTTTGACTCTGATTTAACACAATTAATTACAAGGTAGGTCCAACTTGAATTAACTCTAATTTTAAGATTATATTTTGTAGAAAATGTAGTCAATTATATTACTATTATTTTAGTAAAATAATTGATATGCATTCAATGTATTATGGATTCTATAAACAATAGATTAATGTGCTGGTTATAACGATTGTTTATTTATTTCAAATATTTTGAAATAATACACGTTTTATTGACAAGTAAGTATCATTTAATGAGCGATAATTAATTATTAAATAAGTTGTTAGCGCTAATAAACCTGCAATTTTTTCATAATTAATCATATTTAATATTAAAAACAATATGACTGGGATTATTATTTTTGCATCGAATAATGAAAAGGTATGTAATTTCAATAAACTAAAGGCCATTTTTTGTACATAGAGAAAATAAATTACACAACTAATAAATATCACAAGAGAAATGATATTAAATGATAAATGGTTTTGAGAAATAATTACACCGAATATTACGCTTATAGACACAGCTAATATTCCGCCGATAGCGACATAATTTTGTTTATGAGAAGCTACTAGTAAAGAATTTGCAGTTAAACAACTAGCTAGAATTGCTTGAGATAATAATAAATAATTTAGGGTATTCAATATTTCTGTATAATCTGGAATAATTATAAATATAAAGGGCAAAATGCACGAAGCAAGAAATATTATTGAGTAAACAAAAGTATTATTAATTTTTTCAATTAAACAGAAATTGTTTATTCTTTCCTCTAACGGCTTAGAGGGCTCTAAAGCTTTTAATATTTTTGGATAATAAACGTAGGTAGTTGCACTTAAACCAAGAAAGGTAGCCGTAGCTAAATTATATGCAAGAGTATATAAGCCCATTTCTTTTGAAGAATAAAATACCCCAACAATTGTTCTTCCACTAATCATTATAAAATAAAAGCTAGCGTTATATAATAATAACGAAATACCACTCTTTATAATAAATAATATACGATTGAGCCCGATTTTAAAGATAATTTTTACAGGGTTATAATAGAGATAAGCAGATAGAGAAATCAATTTTGCAAAAAATAGACTCCAAATAGCATATTTAATTAATGCATAATCGGTAAAGAAAAAGATTAGAATAAACGGGAATAATATCGAAATAAATTCATCAAATACTATGATGAATAATTTCTCATAACATCTGAAAATATTTGAAAACAAGATTGTAAAATTTGATAATACAGAGGACAATAAAATAGGGATCAATAAATATTCAATATTATATCCGTCGAACAAGTATTTTTTATAATCCAACGGTAGAAATAATATTAAAAGTATTGCCGCGGAAAATAACATAGTTAAAAATATTCCACTTGAAACTATTTCACTTTGATTCTTTTCATTATTTTCATTGAGAGATAACTCAACATTTACAGAATAGTTAATTCCAAAATTGCTATATGTTAAATATTGTTGAACTAAAGTAATGACGCCCCACAAACCAAATAAGGTAGGTCCCAACATTTTCGCAAATAATATTCCTCTTAGAAATTGTAGACCATATGTTAAATATCTAGCACCAGTAAATGATACTGCTTTATTTATCTTCATTTAATATCCTGAATCTGTCCAGAATTTAATATAAGTTATTTAGAATTGACTCATTCATCCAATTTAAGCCTTTCATGAAAGATAATATTTAAGCAATGATTGAAGTCCAATTGCATTTGTTTTCTCTCATTTTTTTATTTCCTAAACTAAGTCAATATCCTTCTTTAAGATAGTCTAGCAATGACCAATTGCCACATAGAAGTCAGAACTTAATGCAGCAATAATGAGATTAGGAAAATCATTAATGACACACAAATAGGATGATGGTAGAATATTTTAATTGCAATTGGGAAAAAGAAATAAATATAAAAGCTAAAACTGAAAATATATAAACAAATGGTACCATATATTGATAAATTGTTTTTCGCAAAGATACTTTGTCTTCATTGTTAGAACAATAAATAAAGCACAGTTTGTGTACTAAGATATCCAATAATGCATTTACGTAAATTTTATAAAATGAGACATATGCAAAAGCAATAACATTTTGTATCCCAAGAAGTAAATAACCTACATATCTTGCAATAATATCAGTTACTATATTTATATTAAACAATCCTGGAGTCAAAAGATGAGAATTAGTGAAACTTGTAAATAACTTCACTATCTGAATGGGAATATTGTCAAATAATAACTTTAGTATTGGCAGATTCAAAAATCGTAAATGACTTTATTTTTAAAACAACAACCATTTTATACTCATTAATACATTAATATCTTTTATTAGCATTACTTTCTCTTAGTTTGTATTTCAATTCAGCTAATTCCCAGTCATTTATGTTATCAATATCTTGAAAGTCCATTTCATCCATTAAAAGAGGGATAGTTTTTTCCATAATCAGCTTTCGTTGTAATAAAAACGAGTTTGTGTCACACCAATAAAATTGCCCTGCATCATGATAAGCTACTATCAAATCTTGAGAACGAGCATCTGCATTTTCAGGCCAAAGAAATTTTAGTTTTGCATTTTGCACTATCAATGCTCTATATATTGGATAACAAAATTTACCAATTGGGACAAGTGAATCGGCGCTATTCATTAATAGAGCATGATAAGACTCCTTTATTATTTCCGCAGAAACAAAAGGGGCTGCAGGATATATGCAGCAAAACTGATCAAAATTTTCACCTAATTTTTGGTACGCTTTTAATACCTCTAAAATAACACTTGCAGTAGTGGCATAATCTCCGGAGTTTTCTTTTGATCTAATAAATGGCACTTGAGCACCATAAGCTTTCGATATATTAGATATTTCTAAATCATCCGTAGAGACCATTACTTCCGTAAATATATTTGATTTTATTGCTGCCTCAATGGAATATGATATTATAGGTTTCCCTAAGAATTCCCTTATATTTTTTCGGGGTATTCTTTTACTACCACCACGCGCAGGGATAATTGCTAGAGTTCTATGCATTTTCTATTAAGCTCCAATCTAAGGGTGTTCCTCTTTTGATGTCATTATTTGCCTTTTTACCAATTATAGAGTAATAATATTTAGGATGTAACCCATATCCCGGTCTAATTGACCGGAGGTTCTCTTCATTGAATAATTCACCTTTTTTAATATCTTGCACAATAAATAAGGATCTAGCAAATATTTTATTATTTTTTATTAGCTCGCTTATGCTATAATCAACTTTGCCCAATGCCAGTTGGATTTCTCTTATGAATTTAATCATTTCTGAGAATTCCTGTGGTTCTAAGGAGAACTTAGAATCTGGGCCTCCGATTTTTCTATCCAATATAAAATGCTTTTCAATTATCTTTGCTTCCAAAGCTACAGCAGCAATTGGTACTGATACACCCATAGTATGGTCGGACAATCCAACAATTGTATTAAACTTATCAACCATATCAGGGATTGTTCTTAGATTTATTTCTCCATATGGAGCTGGATAAGCAGAAGTACATTTTAATATTGCAATTTGTTCATTACCGACTCTTTTACATGCATTGATTGCTTCCTCAATATCCGATAGTTTTGCTATTCCCGTTGAAATAATAACTGGTTTGTTTTTCGAAGCAACATATTCAATCAGTGGAATATCCTGGATTTCAAAAGAAGCAATCTTATATGCAGGGACATTTAAATCTTCAAGAAAATCAACTGCTGATTTATCAAATGGGGAAGAGAAACATTCTAGGCCCAAAGATTCTGCCAACTCTTTCAACTTTGGCTGCCACTCCCATGGGGTATAAGCCTCACCATACAAATCATATAAGGTTCTACCATCCCACAAAGTATTCTGTTTAATTTGAAAATATTCATTGTTACAATTTAATGTAAGCGTATCTGGAGTGTATGTCTGTAATTTAACTGCATCGGCGCCACATTCTTTAATAGCATAAATAGATTCTTCAGCTATCCGATAATCTTGATTATGATTTGCTGATAATTCCGCTATAATAAAAACTTCAGGACTATTTGAAGATATCTCTTTATTGCCAACTTTGATTTTAGCCATTATCTAAGCTCCAATTTCTTTAAGCTTTATTTTAAGATAAGAAATTTTCATCGACCATATATCTTCACCCAAAAAGGATTTATATTTCTCAAATTCTTTTAAGGTATGATATGATCCCATTACTTTTTGAGGCATTGGAATAATTCTAATATTCTTAATGTCTTCCCAATACATGCAAAATAATTCTTGTATTAAGCTTTGTAATTTCTCATAACTTGACTTTAACGTTTCATTATTCTCATTAAATTTGACCTCCTCTTGCAATAGAATATCACCGGTATCAAGCCCTTCATTTAACAGATGAATTGTTACACCCTTAATGGAATTTTCCACAAAACTCCAGAAATTTGGATTGGACCCTTTATTCCATGGTAAATAGGATATATGCAAATTTATGGCGCGACGGGGAAAATAATCTAATATTTCCTTTTTTATTATATATTTATAATTATAACTGATAAGGAAATCATACTTTTTTTCAAATATTTTCTCTTTATTTATCCTATCGCTTACGACATGGACTTCCTCTTTTGCGGAATTTCTCAACCAATCGGCAAGAATTAAGCTATTTTCATTATTGGTTAGAAATAGTATTTTCATGTTCTAATTTTTCCTTTAAGTATTCAACTAAGCGAAAAGCGCCTTTCCCATCTACTAATGATATTCCGATTTGGGATTTGGAATTTCTCACCTCATGTTGTTCTAGCTTTTCCATTTCTTTTAAAATATTTTCACTTAACTCAGCACTATTCCACCATCCCGCATAATTGATAAATCCTGCCTTTTCCCAACCTTTAATATTATTCAATTGATTTTCTATAACACCAATTGCAATGGTAGGTGTACCAGTCCGCGCAAGTTCATATAAGGTTTGGCCTGCAGCTGAAATAGCGATATCGCTTTTCAACATTAAAGATTTCATTTGTTCTGAATCTGGTTGAAAATATAAAGATGTATTTTCATCTTTGGATTTTACAATTTCATCTTTATTAGAAAAAGCGGTACCAACAACAACATTTTTAACTACATTTGGATATTTTTCATTTACCACTTTCTGAATTTCCGGTGTAATATTTCTGATATCTTGTCCACCTGCAGTTATTAGAATCTGAGCAACATTATTATTAATTGTTTTTTCAGGGACATGCCAGAAATCCGTTCGTAAAGGGATATACTTACTTCCGAGTAAATATTCTCTTTTATCTCTTTCAGGATATTCGAAACTCTCTGATCCTACAGTCCCGTTCAATAATATTCCACTAGGATATGGAAGCCTTAAATTATCGTCAATAAAGACACAATTTTTAACTTTCAAGGTTAATTCATTATACAATTTCAAATCAGCAAGATAAGAATCAATAACTACAATACTTTGTTTATTTAGATGATCGAATAATAGCGAAGTATTGTGTAACCAATTTAATATGGCAAAATTTAAATTACCAAGTATTGATTCTGCATTCTTATCACCATTAACTATCAATTTTGGTATAATTCCATTTGCCTCAAAAGCCTGATAAATAGCTGTACACCTAGTCAGATGCCCAAAACCAGTATTGTTAAAACCTTCAGTTAAAATAATTACATTCATCAATTAGAATAATGATTTTATTAATAAATCCGTTATAGATTCTAGATCCTCTTCCTCTAATGAAGGATATATTGGAATAGAAACTTCTTTGCTATAAAAACTTTCAGCATTAGGATAGTCCCCAACTTTGAAACCATAGTTTTTCTTATAGTATGGCTGTAAATGAACTGGAATATAATGCACCTGACAATTTATTCCATTTTCTTTCAGCTTACTGAAATATTCATTCCGGTTCAAAGAAATCATTTCAAAATGGACCTGCAAAGGATATATATGATATGCATGCCTGGCATACTTAGATACTTTGGGAGTAATAAATTGTTTGACGTTTTCAAAACGCTCATTATAATATTTTGCAATATCGCGTCTTTTTTTAACAAAGTAATCTAATTTTTTAAGCTGAGTAATACCAAGAGCACACTGAAAATCCGTTATTCTGTAATTATAGCCCAAATTATGCATCTCATAGTACCATGGACCATCATTTTTCTCCAAAAGACTTTTATCTTTTGTAATACCATGAGTTCTTAATAATTTTACTTTATCATTAAGTTCTAGATTATTAGTCAAAACCGCACCACCCTCTCCAGTCGTAATATGCTTTACAGGATGAAAGCTAAAATTGACTGCATCAGCATACTTTGCAGCATAGTCAAAGTTCCCATCATATTCAGCACCTAATGCGTGACAATTGTCGTTAACTAATTGGAAATCATATTTATCAGCCAAATATCTAAGGGATTCCCATTCACATGGATGTCCCGCAAAATCCACGCCTACAACTGCTTTTATATTTTTGCCATTTTTTCTATACTTTTGGATCTTATCTTCCAAGAGATTTATATCTATTGTATAAGAAACCGGATCTATGTCTACAAAGTCCGGAGTAGCGCCAACATATAAGGCACAATTTGAACTTGCAACAAATGTAATTGGAGAAGTAATTATAATATCACCAGTTTTCCATCCCAAGCCCATAGCTATGAGATGAAGGCTTGCAGTTCCATTACTTACAACTGTTGCATATTTAGTATTGAATTTTTTACATAATTCATTTTCGAATTTTGTGACTGTTGGACCTTGTGTCATCCAATCGGATTTCAGAACTTCGACTACTGCATCAATATCAGATTGATCGATACATTGTTTTCCATAAGAGTATTTTTTAGTTAACATAATTTTGAATTAACTCCCTTATTTGTTCGCAGGTAAGCCACTCTGTATTTGTTCCACTATTATATTTAAAACCTAACTCACAAAATTTTCCAGCCTTACCATTGCTCTCATTCTTAAATTTTTCTATATCCCACAGTTTCGTTGAGGGAAGAATTACGAAATAATCATCAAACTCGACAGTATTTATCGCATCTGTTTCTGTTATCATTTCTTCATGAATCTTTTCACCAGGACGAATACCGACTATCTCTATCTTGCAATCTGGAGCAACTGCTTTGGCCACATCAAGAATTTTATATGAAGGGATCTTTGGAACAAATAATTCCCCACCCCACATTCTTTTTAAGTTTTTAATAACAAAATCGACTCCTTCTTGAAGAGTTATATTAAATCTTGTCATTCTATCATCCGTGATAGGTAAAACCCCCTCTTTTGCTTTTTTCATAAAAAACGGAATAACTGATCCCCTACTTCCCATCACGTTTCCATAGCGAACAACTGAAAAGCGAATGTCGTGGGATCCTTTGAAATTATTTGCAGCAATGAATAATTTATCTGAGGCTAACTTTGTAGCCCCATACAAATTAATAGGAGCAGCAGCTTTATCAGTACTCAAAGCAATTACTTTATGAACTCCAGCATCAATGGAAGCATTTATTACATTTTGCCCACCGATCACATTAGTTTTTACTGCTTCGAAAGGGTTATACTCAGCAGCAGGGACCTGTTTTAATGCTGCTGCATGAACCACTATATCAACACCCTCCATTGCTCTTCTTAATCTCTGTTCATCCCTTACATCACCAATAAAATATCGGATCCTTTCTTTATGAGGCTTGAAAAAATCCGATTCCTGCATTTCGAACTGTTTTAATTCGTCTCGACTATAAACGATAATTTTTTTTGGCTCATACCTCTGAAAAACCGTTTTAATAAACTTTTTGCCAAATGAACCGGTACCACCGGTAACAAGAATTGTTTTCCCGTTTAACATATTTGCTCAAATTTAATTTTTGAAATATTTATTTTTTAAATTTTTATCTGTAATTATATAACCTAGAATATTTTTAATCTTTGGAAATCGCATTTGACCATAAGTCTTACAAGTTCTTCCAATCTAATCTTAGGCTGCCAGTCTAACTTTTCTTTCGCTTTAGATGCATCACCAATAAGTAACTCAACCTCTGTCGGGCGATAATATGAAGGAGAAACTTCAACAATACAGGAACCAGGACGAAGGTGATCAGTTTTAAGTTTTAAGTTTTGAGTTTTAAGTGAAGATGTTTCTAAAAATGTTGAATCGAAGGATTTTATTATTCCTTTTTCGTTTCCTTCAGAGCCGCACCACTCCAGCTCAATTCCTAGTTCTTTGAATGCAAGTTCCGTGAATTCACGTACAGTATGTGTTTCACCTGTAGCAAGGACGAAATCGTCGGCTTTTTCGTGCTGAAGTATTCGCCACATGCCCTCACAATACTCGGGAGCATATCCCCAATCGCGCTTAGAATTAAGATTTCCTAATACTAATTTTTCTTGTAAGCCCAACACGATTTTTGACGCTGCAATGGTAATTTTGTGAGTTACAAATGTTTCACCGCGTCTCGGGGATTCATGATTAAACAAAATACCATTACATGCAAAAAGATTATATGCTTCCCGGTAATTAATAACTATCCAATATCCATACAACTTAGCTACACCATACGGGGAACGAGGATAGAAAGGAGTTGTTTCTTTCTGCGGCACTTCCTGTACTTTACCGAAAAGCTCACTTGTGGAAGCCTGATAGAATTTTGTTTCGCGACCTAAGCCCACTTCCCTGATGGCATCCAAAAATCTTAATGTGCCAAGAGCATCCACCTGGGCAGTATAATCGGGGACTTCGAAAGAAACCTTTACGTGACTCTGTGCGGCAAGGTTATAAATTTCATTAGGGCATATTTTTTCTAGTA
The DNA here is from genome assembly GCA_025612245.1 of Ignavibacteria bacterium. Taxonomy (GTDB): domain Bacteria; phylum Bacteroidota; class Ignavibacteria; order Ignavibacteriales; family SURF-24; genus JAAXKN01. Next base: position 49,141 of record JAAXKQ010000010.1, on the reverse strand, counting down.
ATCTATTGAGATTACTTGTATCGACTACATCGCCATAATGAAGAAATAATCTTTTATCTTTAATTTCGGGATTGTTATAAAGATGATCTATTCTTCCAGTATTAATTGAACTGCTTCTTCTAACAATTCCATGAACTTCATAACCCTTTTCCAAAAGTATTTCCGTTAAATATGAGCCGTCCTGACCTGTAATGCCGGTGATGAGTGCTTTTTTCATATGCTGTAAAATTTCAGTTTATTTTGAGAATTAACTTATTACGATCTGAAGTTAAGTGAGATTAGAAGATAAAAATAAACTCAAGGGAAAGTAACCTTAATTAAAATTTGTTAATGATGAAAGATATTTACCATATCCATTCTGCATTAACGGATAGGCCAGTTTCTCCATAGTTTCAGAAGTAATCCATCCATTATTAAGAGCAGTTTCCTCAGGCGAACCTATGACCATTCTCTGGTGAGTTTCTATATTTTCCACCAGATTGGCAGCCTGAAGGAGGGACTCGTGCGTACCGGTATCGAGGTATGCAATTCCCTTATCCAACAGCTCGACATTAAGCAAGCCCAGGGATAAGTAAATTTTATTAAGGTCCGTTATTTCCAGCTCGCCCCTTTTGGAGGGTTTAAGCTGTTTTGCGAAGGATACCACGTTTTTATCATAAAAATATAGCCCAGTAACAGCAAAGTTTGATTTAGGCTGTGCGGGCTTTTCTTCCAGACTTTTTACGTGTCCATTTGAATCGAACTCAACCACACCGAATCTTTCGGGATCGTCGACCGGGTAGCCAAAGACGAGGGCGCCGTTCTTTAGCGCGGCAGCCGTTTTAAGCTTTGGACAGAGGTTTGATCCGAAGAAGATATTATCGCCAAGGATAAGGCAAGTTTCATCGTCATTGATAAAACTTTCGGCTATAAGGAAAGCCTCGGCAATGCCTTTAGGTACGTGCTGGACCGCATAGCTGATACTAATGCCCCACTGGCTGCCATCCTTAAGCAGGTGCTGAAACTGGTTTACGTCCTGAGGGGTTGATATCACCAATATATCCCTTATACCGGCCTGCATTAAGGTAGTTAAGGGATAATAGACCATAGGCTTATTATAAACAGGCAACAAATTTTTGTTGATGCACTGAGTAACAGGCTGCAAGCGTGTGCCTGCTCCGCCGGCGAGTATGATTCCTTTCATGCGTATGGTTATTCTGTTTAGACGGGAAGAGAAAGAGCGGTTAAGGTTGAGGTTAAGGTTAAGGAAGAGGAAAAAACAGGGTACTTACACTTAACTGAACAATAACCTTATAACTAACCTTCCAAGTTATGCTTTATAAATATTGCCTGAATTGATACCATGCCTAGCGAAGGCGTTACGGGTATCTATAACCAGGCGGGAATTTTGAGCAATGAATTTGTAATCGAACGCGGTATGGTCGGTACTTAGGACCACGGCGTCGTACAGTGCCAGGGAATCTTTAGTAAGAGCTACAGATTCCATTCCGAAGTTATACTTTCGGGTTTTAGGGAGTTTTAGCACATAGGGGTCGCTATAATCGACCAGAGCGCCTTTATCCCTGAAAATTTCAATAAGTTTAAGAGAGGGGGATTCCCTCATGTCGTCTATATCTTTTTTATAAGCAGCCCCAAGTATGAGCACTTTAGAGCCGGTAAGGGCTTTAAGGCTGCAATCCAGCGCCTCGCGGGTTTTTTCAACGACGTAGTAGGGCTGGTAAGTATTTATTTCGCCCGCCAGTTCAATGAAGCGGGTATTAATGTCGAATTCGCGTACTTTCCAGGTAAGGTAGAACGGGTCGATTGGGATGCAGTGGCCGCCGAGACCGGGTCCCGGGTAGAAAGCGTTAAAGCCGAAGGGTTTGGTTTTTGCGGCTTCAATTACTTCCCAGACGTCGATATCCATTCTATCGAACACCATTTTGAGTTCGTTTACCAGGGCGATATTTACGGCGCGGTAGACGTTTTCCAATATTTTAGTTGCTTCAGCGGCACGGGTTGAGCTAACGGGGACCACTTTAACAATTACATTTCCGTAGAGAGCCTCTGCTATTGCCAGGCATTGAGGGGTTGTTCCGCCGACTACCTTAGGGATGGTGGCGGTGGAATAATCCGGGTTGTTGGGGTCTTCGCGCTCGGGGCTGAAGGCCAGGTAGAAATCTTCACCGACAACAAAAGGAGCGGGAAGTTTTAAGTTTTGAGTTTTAAGTTTTAAGTTCTGAGTCTCTTCTGAAAGTTTTAAGTTTTCAGTTTTAAGTTTTAAGTTGGAAGCATCTATTGCTGTATTTGCCTGGACTATCGGGGCCTGTTCGAACATCGGGAGAAGGATTTCGTCGGTTGTGCCGGGATAGGTAGTGGATTCCAGGGAAATAAACTGTCCTTTTCTTAAATACTGCTGAATTGTTTTTGCCGAGTTGACGATGTACGTCATATCGGGTTCGCGGTGCTCATCCAATGGAGTGGGCACACAGATTATAATTGCATCTACTTCAGGAAGCCGGGAGAAATCGGTTGTTGCGGTAAATTTTCCGCTATCGACTGCCTTTGCTATTTTCTCTTCGCTTATGTGCTTAATGTAAGTCTTTTTGCGGGAGAGAAATTCGGGCTTACGGGGGTCGAGGTCGAAGCCGATTACCTTAAAACCCTTGAGGGCGAACTCAAGTCCCAAAGGAAGACCTACATAGCCGAGTCCGATTATACCGACAACGGCAGAAGAGGCAGATATTTTTTGTAGGAGATCCATAAGGGTGAAGGAGTTTTAAGTTTTAAGTTTTAAGTTTATTCTGAAAGTTTTAAGTTTTGAGTTTTAAGTTAAAGGCAATAGGAAAGTGTTAAGTTTTAGGTTTTGCGTTTTGAGTCGTTTTTACTATTGCCGTAAGAATTTTCGTTATTTCTTCAATTTCTTTCAGAAAACAATTGTAATCGCCTTTAATTAACTGACTTTGATTGAGTAGTTTTAACCAGTATCTTGTTTCGTATGCTTCTTTTGAAGCAATACATATTTTTGCCAGAAAATCTTTTCTCGTCTGAGCAGCAGTCGCTTCTTCTACATTTGCCCCAATGCTCGTCCCGCTTCTTAATAATTGACGGGAAAGAACAAATTCTCCCTTGCTTTTAAGAACCTTGTACAAGTCGATTATATGCAGAGAGAAAGTGAACGTCTTGGCAGCAACCAAACTTGACATTTGAGCAAATTTTGAGTTTTAAGTTTTAAGTTAAAGACAAAAGAATAATATAGAGTTTTGAATTAAGAGCCTTATAATTTAAGGTAGTTAATGTGCTAGTTAAAAGCAATTCTGCATTAACTTAATTTCAAAACTTATCTCTCCCCTTTTCTTCATTCAAAACTTAAAACTTACAACTTAAAACTGGCTATTGATTTTCCCCGCCGGGAGGAAAGGATGGGGGCAATCGGGGTTTTCCGTAAGCTTAGCCATCCTTATTGCGTAAACTGTTTCTATTGAGGCCCGGGCGTCGTCTATTCCGAAGCCTTTGCCGTTAAATATATTTTCGTAAACTCGTGTATGAAGGTCGGTGAAACCCTCAGTAAATTCAATTTCATTTCCGTCGACACTAATTGACCTATGCGTTGTGCGGCCCTGTTCGAGGGCGTTTTTGGGAAGGTCATTCCGGTCGATTGACAGGTACCATCTAATATAAGCGTTTTTGAGTTCCAGGAATCCGCTCATTTTATGAGGTTCGGCCAGGTGGACTTCGCTAAATTGGACGTTACCGAAGAGCCACATAAGGAGGTCGAAGAAGTGGACACCGATATTCATAGCCACGCCGCCGGATTTAGAAATATCACCTTTCCAGGAATAGTCGTACCAGGGACCACGGGAGGTGATATAAGTAAGGGTCACGTCGTGTTTTTTATGTCCAAGTTTCAAGGGACGAGGTTCGAGGTTTGCGTCTGCGGGGGAGGCGAAATTATTTTGCAAGGATCGAACATCGGGCATTGGTTTTTGGACCTGTTCCCGCACGGCAATGAGAGCCGGGTGGACGCGGAGCTGCAATATATTAAAGATACGTTTGCCGGATTCCTGTTCGAGTTCCTGGAGGGCGTCCAGGTTCCAGGGGTTCAGGACCAGGGGTTTTTCGCAGATAGCATCAGCGCCGACGCGCAGGGCGAAGCGCATATGCGCATCGTGGAGGTTATTAGGGGAGCAGATAGAGACGAAATCTATAGCATTGCCCCCGTTTTTGCGTCTAAGTTTTTCAATATGGCGGTCGAAGCGTTCAAATTCTGTAAAGAAGCTAGCGTTTGGGAAGTACCGGTCGAGTATGCCGACCGAGTCGTGCGGGTCGACAGCAGCGAGGAGGTGGTTGCCGGTATCCTTAATAGCCTGGAGGTGGCGAGGGGCGATATAGCCAGCGACGCCGGTGATTGCAAAATTTTTCATATTCAAAGTTTGATATTGGGAAAAGACGGTTATCCTGATAAGATAACAGACGGGAGGTAAACGTCAAACCCATTCCGCATTGCTTAAAGGCGAGGTGCGGGGGGATAATTTTTCCCCAGAATTTTTGAATTTTTGAATATGCTTCTACGCTATTGTTTTCTTTTTGCTCCTTACTATTAACCGTTTACTTTTTTACTATCCGCAGCTTATTTTCTTACTATCTGCTACTTACTTTCTTTCTACCTACTGCTTACCTTCTTACTACCTACTTCTTACTTTTTTACTACCTACTTCCCTGCTCCCTACTGTGTTTACTTAATTCCTTCAAATTTCCCCGGTTGCAGCTCCGCCCCGTGGGTCACAGGGGGGAAAAGCGCACCATGACTCAAATTAGCCATGGCAAGGATAGGGAATTTTGTTTTTGAAATAAATGAAGAAATTTTTCATACGCAGTGTATTGAATTATGCACTAAACTTATGGGGAAAAGGTTCGACACAAGGGGTTCGATTTTACACTTCTGTTACTTTGCCGTTTTCGAACTTATAGGTTTTGCCGGATTTTTCGCAGCGGGCGAGGCCGTTTTTATCGAATACAAGTTTTTTACCAGCTTCGCTGACCCATCCTATTAGTCGAGCGGGGTTACCGACGACGAGAGCGTAGTCGGGGACGTCTTTAGTAACGACGGCGCCGGCGCCGATCATGGAGTGGCGGCCGATCGTATGTCCGCATACAATAGTAGCGTTAGCGCCGATAGAGGCGCCCACTTTGACGAGGGTTGGTTTATAGAACCGGGCACCCACCTGGGGGTATTTGCATTTAGGGTCGATAACGTTAGTGAAGACCATCGAGGGTCCGCAGAAGACGAAATCTTCCAGAGTAACGCCTTCGTAAATGGAGACGTTATTTTGGATTTTGCAGTTATCGCCGATAGTGACGTTATTGGCGACGTTGACGTTTTGGCCCAGGATGCAATTTTTACCGATTCTGGCATTTTTCTGGATATGGCAGAAGTGCCAGATTTTGGTATTTTCGCCGATATCGCAGGGCTCGTCGATGTAGGCGGACTCGTGTTTGAAGTAGGGGTTCATAGATGATGAATGCTCAATTTTTAGTGTTTAATGCTTTAATAGACGGTTAGAATTAAATATAAAATAATTTCCCGTTTTTCATATAGCATTCAGCATTTCTCCGCCAAAACCTTTGCCTTTACGTATTTCCAGGTACAGCTCCGCCACGTGAGTCACAACATGGCGTTTAACAGGACACATTATATTCTTTTTAATTAACGACTTCAGGGAGACGAAAGGTAATTGCCTTAGTACTCCCAATTTTGACTTGTAATGGTAACAAAAAAATGTCTCAAAATAAAGCAATCGGAGGCTTTTTAGCGGAAAATGTGACTGGCAGATCACATCATGCAGCCCCTCAACTGCACAATAATTTTTTCTTTCATATATATAATATGGTGACGGGGAGCGTTTTCGGAAAAAAATATTAAAAAAAATAAAAATTTTTTTTTTGTAAAGGGATGGGAAAGGGTTAAGTTTTAAGTTTTAAGTTTTAAGTTGGGGGGGAAGGTTCGAGGTTCGAGGTTAAGGAGGAATAGGAAAAGGGAAAGGTGGAGGGGGAAAGGAAAGGAGAAGAGTAATCCAATTTTATGGGATTGAGCTGCTCTTCCCTTTCAGGCAGGTTAGTATGCCCTACCCTGGTACTGAAGAAATGACTTCTGTTCCAGGTACATGTCCTCAGCTTCGTACAAATTTGAGAATTCGTAGCGTTTAACTTTTTTGAACATGTGCAAAATGTACTTTTTTAACACAACAACGTACCGATCGTCCTCATGGATAAGTTTCACAGAAGTGCTCCTGAAGTTGTAGTAGTGCAGTATTTCAGATTCCTTCTTATCCACTCCATTAATTACCTCATTCATTAGTTCCCCTCAAAATTTATAATGATTTGGTTAATAACAGAACGATTTTAAAGAACGGAATGATATTTTATTGCCGGATCAGGCAGAAGGTGGCAATAAAATTTTTTTCCCCATTATATAATATGGTGACGGAGTGCGTTTTCGGAAAATTTTATGAAAATTAATGAAAAAATATTTAAAAAGCAGAAAAAAAGGGGGGAAAAGCAGAAGAAGAAGGGAAGGCTGAGGGGGATGGGGGCAAGTTTGTCTTTGTATGGGCCGGGTTTGGGAATGAAATTGTTTTTTTTGCGAATATTTAATAGATTTTTCTGATGAGACAATTAAAGCGCATAGTTGTGGCCGTTGTGGGTTTTACGGTGCTTTTAATAGGCATTGCATTGCTGGTGTTACCGGGTCCCGCCTTTATAGTGATACCGGCGGGGATAGCGATACTGGCGACGGAGTTTGTATGGGCCCGCCGCATATTGAATAAGGTAAAGGAAAAATTCAGGAAGAAGGACAGGTAGTTTGTGGTAAGGGCGCGGATATTTTGCGGGATTAAAGGCGGTTCCTTTAAGGCTTATAACTGAAAACTTCTTTTCCCCTCCTCCCTTTCTGCCTTTATATTTAGCACTCACTTTCTTATCTTAAAAAGATATTTTTCAGCTGATAAGCTGATTTTTCTTATTTTTTTGAAGTTTTATTATGAAAAAGTTTGAACTTGTTTCCAGTTATCAGCCTTCAGGCGATCAGCCGGAGGCTATACGTCAGCTCGTTGAAGGCATACATCGAGGCGAAAAGGACCAGATACTTCTGGGTGTTACGGGCAGCGGGAAGACATATACTATTTCCAACGTGATTAAGGAAATAAACAGGCCTACGCTCATTATTTCGCACAATAAGACTCTGGCGGCACAGCTTTATTCGGAATTCAAGGCATTTTTTCCCAATAATGCCGTTGAGTTCTTTATCAGCTATTATGATTATTACCAGCCGGAGGCCTACGTTGTAAAGAACGATTTATATATAGAAAAGGATTTTTCCATAAACGAGGAAATTGACCGTCTGCGTCTCAAGGCTACGACCGCCCTGATAGAAGGCCGCAAGGATGTTATTATTGTAGCCAGTGTAAGCTGCATTTACGGCATAGGCGCGCCGCAGGATTATGCCAGCCAGATGATCTTTATAAATAAAGATAGAGAACTGCCGCGCAAGAAGCTCATGCGGCAGCTGATAGATATTTATTATAACCGCAACGACGCCGAGTTTACACGCGGGACATTCCGCGCCCGGGGTGACGTTGTGGAGATCATTCCGGCTTATCAGACCGAAGAGGCCATACGTGTTGAATACTGGGGTGACGATATAGAGAAGATATCTATTATAGATTCCATTACAGGGGACGTTATACGGGAGGTTGAGTCAATTGCCGTATACCCGGCGAAGCATTTTGTTTCCACAAAGGAGCAGGTTGCCAGGGGTGTTCAGACAATAGAAGAAGAGCTCAGGGAGCGTCTGCAGTATTTTAATTCGCAGGAAAAGTACCTGGAAGCCCAGAGGCTGGAGCAGCGCACGCGTTTCGATATAGAAATGATCAAAGAGATTGGTTACTGCTCGGGCATTGAGAACTATTCGCGTCACATGGACGGTCGGCCGGCAGGATCGCGCCCGTACTGTTTGTTCGATTATTTTCCGAAGGATTTTCTGCTTGTAATAGATGAATCGCACGTAACGGTTCCGCAGGTCAGGGGCATGTATAACGGCGACCGCGCACGCAAGGAGGTACTGGTTGAATACGGTTTCCGTCTTCCATCGGCTCTGGATAACCGTCCCCTCAAATTCGACGAGTTTCTGAACTTAACCAACCAGGTAATTTACGTCAGTGCAACACCGGCCGATTATGAGCTTGAAAGGACCGGCGGTTCATTTGTAGAGCAGATCATACGTCCTACAGGCTTATTGGATCCTGAAATTCAGGTGCGTCCCGTTAAGAACCAGATTGACGATTTGATAGGTGAGATACGCATACGCGTTGAGAAAAAGGAAAGGGTTCTGGTTACAACGCTTACCAAGAAGATGGCTGAGGATCTGACGGATTATCTGGACAGGATCGGGATACTGGTCCGTTACATACATAGCGACATAGATGCTCTGGAAAGGGTTGAGATTGTGCGCGATCTGCGTCTGGGTGATTTCGACGTACTAGTAGGAGTTAACCTATTGAGGGAAGGCTTGGATCTTCCCGAAGTCTCGCTAGTTGCCATAATAGATGCCGATAAAGAAGGTTTCCTGAGGAGTGAGCGATCGCTGATGCAGACAGCGGGACGTACGGCGCGTAATGTGAACGGGAAAGTAATAATGTATGCCGACGTGATAACCGAGTCCATGCGCAAAACGATCAACGAGACCAATCGCCGCCGCAAGATTCAGATGGCGTACAATAAAGAGCATAACATTACGCCGAAGACGATATTCAAGAGTGTGGAAGAAATTATGAACTCCACCTCAATTGCCGACGTGAGGAAGAAGGATCAGGAAAAGAACGACGCATCATTCAGCAAGGTAGCCGAGCCGGTCATAAAATACATGACAGAAGATCAGAAGCAGGACTTGGTGGAGCAGCTGACGACTCAGATGCTTGAGGCCGCAAAGGACCTGGAATTTGAGCGTGCCGCAGCCATCCGCGACGAGATCGAGCGTTTGAAGAAAATGATTAAATGACGTTTGTTTTTTAAGAAACGTACAGCACATAGATATCACAGTCCTGGGGCGAGCTTCGCCTCAGGCAAACGGGTAGAGGGTATCAATGTGAAAAACAGGCTGCAGTTTAATCATTTCCAGCTATTGCTTTTCCAGTCAGTGCATGCCGGACTATCTTTCCTTCATACTTTTCACAAGGTCCTTGATTAAGCAAATTGCGTTACGTGCTTCATCGGGTTTATATTTTTCAAGTACGCATTGTTGCAAATCGATGCACTTGTCATTCAGGTCCTTGATTAAAGGCAGACTTTTACCCGTCAGGAAAACATTAATTCCACGCCTGTCGGCAGGGTTAATATTTCTAGTAATCAGTTTTTTTTCTTCCAGGGAAGTAATGATATGTGTAATACGCCCCGGAGTGAGTTTCATTTCTTTTACCAGATCCTTTATACTGACAGACTCGGTATTTCTGAAATAACATAACAGCTTAAATTCAGCGGGAGTCAGGTCGTTCTGCCCGGCAAAATCGAGCTCCATGTTTGTATACTCTTTAACGAGTTCAAAAGTAAGCTCGGCCATAGTATACGCCTGCTCAATCCTTCCTTTAACGGCAAGATTCAATTCGGGGGAGGGGGATTTTTTCTTTAGTTGTTCCATTGTTTCCAGAGGATAAAATCTTTTACATAAAAAATTATTTTATCAGCGGTAAAACTAAAAACTTAAACTGAAAAAGCCAAAAGAAAAATAAAATTAAAATAATTCTTTATAGTTGCCTCAAGTTTCCCTGTTTTTCCCATTTCCTCACTTATAATTCAACATTTTTGTTCTTCTTTTAACTTCAGGCTTAACCTTTCTTCCTTTTCCTTTACTTTTATCTTCATGCATGGTTCCTACATGACGCTCCTGCCGGAGCTTGGGGGGAGGAGGAGAAGCGTTGAGTTTTGAGTTTTAAGTTTTGAGTTTTAAGTTTTAAGTTGGGAAAGAGGTTCGAGGGAGAGGAAGTTCAAGGTTCAAGGAAAAAGAGGTTCAAAGTTCAAGGTTCTAGGTTCGAGGTTAAGGAAAAGGTTAAAAAAGAAATATCCATGAAGGCAGACAAATTAGAATTGTGCAATGAATGAGCCCGCAGCGCGGGCGTAACATCAGTAGCCCGGGGTGAGGAAGCCCCCGGATGGGGGCGACTGAACCCCTGGGAAAAGGATTTTTCACACAACACACAAAGCTCCGGTCAGGAGCGGCACAGAGGAATGATGAATGGAAGCAATGTGAGCGGGTGTAATAAATGTGTTGGGATTTCTACCGCTTTAGCGGTAGGGAACGTGTATATATGCTCACATTATAAATAATGCTTCAATCCCCTTTCATTCATAATTCAGGGCTCACAATTTCCCCGTTTTTCCTTTCTTCCATTCGGCATTTCCCATTATAGTTGTTTTATGAGAATTTCGGCGATGCGGTCGGCGGCGCGGCCGTCCCATAGTTCCGGGATTCTGCCCTTTTTGAAGTTTCCATTGAGGACGCTGAGTGCGGCGTCTTCGACTTTTGCCAGGTCGGTGCCAATCAGCTGGTTAGTGCCTACTTCCACGGTAACGGGTCTTTCGGTATTATTTCTGACTGTAATGCACTGAATTCCCAGGTAAGTGGATTCTTCCTGTATGCCGCCGGAGTCGGTAATTATGAGTTCGGCATTTTGTGTAAGCGACAGGAAGTCAATATAGCCGATAGGTTCGGTCAGTATAATATTTGAGCAGAGTGAGTCATAAAGGCCGAATTTCTGCATGTTGTTTTTGGTTCTTGGGTGGATGGGAAAAATGAGTTTTCTTTTTTCTGAGACTGTATTCAGCATATGGATGAGTTTTTCCAGGTAGTCTCTGGAATCCACGTTGCTCGGGCGGTGGAGCGTAACCAGTATATACTTCCCTTTTTCCAGGCTATAGCATGAAGGGGTATCGAGGGCCGAAGCTTTAGGGAGGTAGTTAATAAGGCTATCTATCATTACGTTTCCGGTAAAGAAGATTTTATTTTCAGGTACCCCTTCGCGCCTGAGGTTCTCCAGTCCGCTTTTTTCAGTTACAAACAGATAATCCGCAATGGAATCTGTAAGGAGGCGGTTAATTTCCTCGGGCATCGTACGGTCGAAGCTTCTGAGTCCTGCCTCCACGTGTGCTACTTTGATATGCAGTTTTGAAGCTACGAGGCTGCATGCAATGGTTGAATTCACGTCGCCGACTACAATAACGAGGTCAGGTTTTTCCTCCTGGAGCACTTTTTCGAATTCTATCATTACGCGGGCGGTCTGTTCTGCGTGGCTACCGGAGCCGACGCCAAGGTAGAAGCGGGGTTTGGGGAGTTCAAGGTCGTTAAAGAATACTTTCGACATCTTTTCGTCGTAATGCTGACCTGTATGGCAGATCAGGTGCTCTATTTGTCCATCATAGTTTCTAAATGCCTTATGAAGCGGAGCCACTTTCATGAAATTAGGCCTTGCGCCTACTACGGATATGATTTTCTTCAAAGTTCACTCTCCCGGGAAATTGTTAATGAAATGAGGAAAATAAATGTGAAGGAGCAGCGGTATAAGGAGGCCGGAAGAACTGAATTTGCCCTCGTCCCTACCCTACCCTTCTATTAATATTATAATAAGAAATTGAGGATGATTCAAAAATTAATGCGGGTTTTGCGTTGATTCTTTTAATTTGTTTATTTTAGTTTGGTTATTCATTTAATTACAGTTAAAATACAGGCTCCGTTATGAAAGACAAGAAAATCTATATTGCAGGTCACCGCGGAATGGTGGGCTCGGCAATCCACAGGAAGTACGCCTCGGAAGGATATACAAACATTGTAACAAGGACTTCAGGAGAGCTTAACCTGATACGCCAGGATAAGGTTGAGGAGTTTTTTGAGAAGGAAAGGCCACAATACGTTGTTGTTGCGGCGGCCAAGGTTGGCGGAATACTGGCAAACAGCATCTACCGGGCGCAGTTCCTTTATGAAAACCTGATGATTGAATCGAATATAATTCATGCCGCGTATAAATACGGAGCCGAGAAATTATTATTCCTCGGGAGTTCGTGCATTTATCCCAAGCTGGCACCGCAGCCTTTGAAGGAGGAGTACCTGTTAACTTCCCCGCTTGAAGAGACAAATGAGCCTTACGCAATTGCCAAGATTGCAGGCATAAAGCTTTGCGAGAGCTACTACAGGCAGTACGGGAGCAATTTTATTTCCGTAATGCCGACGAATCTCTACGGTCCTTTTGATAATTACGACCTGAAGACTTCACATGTGATGCCGGCGCTGATAAGGAAGTTTCATGAAGCAAAGGTAAATAACAAGGAGGAAGTTGAGGTCTGGGGAACGGGAACACCACTGCGTGAGTTCCTGTATGTGGATGACCTGGCAGATGCGTGCTATTATGTGATGCAGCAGGTAAATGCGCCGGATCTGTATGAGAAGGGAATTTCACAGATAAATATCGGTACGGGAGAGGATCTGACGATTGCGGAATTGGTAACAATTATTGCGGATGTGGTTGGATTTGAGGGGAAAATTAAGTACGATACGAGCAAACCGGACGGAACACCGAGAAAGCTGATGGATATATCGCGTCTGCACGATATGGGATGGCACCATACTACAGGACTGAAGGAAGGAATTGGGAAGGCGTATGAGTGGTTTTTGGGAAATCAAGGAAAAAGGGGGAAAGGAGAGGAATAATTAAAAATTAAAAAGGAAAAAGTAAAAAGGAGGAAAGGGAGGAAAGGGAGGAAAGGAAGGAAAGAGAGGAAAGGAAAAGATTTTGATCCAGATTACAAGTTAAGAGTTTGAATACAATATATTACATTATGATTCTTAATTGTTTTGTACTTTTTAATTTTTAATTTTTCCTTTTTAATTTCTAGTTTTTTCCTTTTTAATTTCTAGTTTTTTCCTTTTTAATTTTAATTGTAACCTCCATGGATCACGATCTAAATCAAAGATTATTTAAATTTGCAATTGATGTAATTAGGTTTCTAAAAACTTTGAAATATTCTAAAGAAACCAGTATTATAAAAAACCAATTGATCAGGTCTGCAACATCCAGTCCTGCCAATTATGAAGAAGCTCAGGCAGCTTCATCCAGAGCCGATTTCAAAAGTAAGGTTAATATTTCATTGAGGGAAATGCGAGAATCGAATTTTTGGTTGAGAATTCTGGAGAATCTTCAGATTGGAGATTCTTTACAATTAAGTAAACTGAAGGGTGAATCAGAAGAATTAAAAAGGATATTAGGCTCAATATGCAGCAAAGTATCTCAAGGCAATTAAATTGCTCCTTCCTCTGTCCTCACTTTTAATTTTTAATTTTTAATTTTTATTTGATTTATGAAAAAAGCATTAATTACGGGCATTACGGGACAGGATGGTTCTTATCTAACTGAAATTCTTCTTGAGAAGGGTTATGAGGTGCATGGCATTATCAGGCGCAGCAGTTCTTTTAACACCGGAAGAATTGACCATCTTTATAACGATCCCGAAATAAGCGGGAAAACCTTATTTCTGCATTATGGCGATCTGGTCGATACGAGTAATATGAACCGGCTTCTGGAGAAAATTTGTCCAAATGAAATTTATAATCTTGCCGCACAGAGTCATGTAAAGGTATCATTTGAGCTACCCGATTATACGGCCCAGGTGGATGCACTGGGGACGTTACGGTTTCTTGATGCCATAAGGGAGGTTGGAATTGACCGTCAGGTTAAGTTTTATCAGGCGTCCACGAGCGAGCTTTTCGGGAAGGTGCAGGAGGTACCGCAGTCGGAAAATACTCCCTTCTATCCCCGTTCTCCATACGGAGTGGCAAAGCTATACGGCTACTGGATTATTGTAAATTACCGGGAAGCATACAATCTTTTTGCATGTAACGGCATTTTGTTTAATCATGAGTCGCCCAGGCGGGGTGAGACGTTTGTTACAAGGAAAATCACCCGTGCGGTATCGAGGATAGTGCTGGGGATTCAGGACAGGCTGGTTTTAGGAAATCTTAATGCAAAGCGTGACTGGGGTTTTGCACCCGAGTATTGTGAAGGGATGTGGAGGGTTCTGCAGCATGAAAAGGCCGATGATTTTGTTCTTGCTACGGGTGAGACGCATATGGTAAGGGAGTTTGTGGATCTTGCCTTCCGTGAGCTTGGGGTTGAGATTGACTGGCAGGGTGAGGAAGAAAATGAGCGCGGGGTGATAAAGAAAGTGGACATTTCGCACGTTGAAGCCTCGTTAAAACATCAGAGTGCCAGGATAAAGACAGAACATTTGAAGCCCGGGACGTGTGTTGTGGAGGTATCGCCCGGTTATTACCGTCCCACAGAGGTGGAATTGCTCATTGGGAATGCGACAAAAGCCAAGGAAAAGCTGGGCTGGTCGCCGAAGACGAAGTTTGAGGATCTGGTGAAATTAATGATAAGGTCGGATTTTGAGAAAGTGGTGAGGAGAGGGTTTTAGGGGAGATAAAAATGTTTAATGCCGGATGCTCAGCCTTTGTTGAAATTAAAAAGTAAAAATTAAAAAGTAAAAAGTAAAATTCAGCATTAAACATTTCTTTCCCCGCTCTCATTAAGCATTTTTCCTTTCCCCCTTCCCCATGGCGGGAATTATGAGTTGCACATATTGGAAATAGTTATTATTTTTGACCCATCAGTCATTTTCATGAAAAGCATATGTATTCCTCAATAAAAACACTTAATATCCTTTTACCCTTGCTTTACAGCCTTACTTTTCTGGTTTATTTGTATGATTTTGTGAAGGAAAGGAACAAATGGTCCAATTCCAAGCGAATTTTCCTGTTTGTAACGCTGATTTTTCATACATTTTATTTGATGGCGAGGACTATCGATTTCAATCATCCTCCAATTACGAATGTTTTTGAAATTTTTACCGTGCTGGCTTTTGCAATCAGCTGCAGTTATTTCATACTGGAGCTTTTGACGGATATAAGGGGTACGGGATTATTTATAATTGTGTTTTCGCTGATTTTTCAGCTGATTTCGTCATTTTTCATACAGGATTTAACCGCGGTGCGCGAGGTATTGCGCAACCGGATGTTAGGGCTTCACGTTGTAAGTGCGCTTTTGGGGTATTCGGGTATAACGATTTCTGCTGTTTACGGTCTGCTTTTCTGGATATTATATAAAGAAATCAAATTAAACAGGTTCGGGCTCATTTTCGAGCGTCTGCCGAGCCTGGAAAAACTTGAGCAATTGAGTTATTATTCGGTTGTTATCGGTTTTGTGCTCCTTACGATTGCAATTATTATTGGGGCTGTATGGCTTCCTTCGGCTTTTCCGAATTTCAATTACTTTGATCCGAAACTTGTTGCGACGGCTTTTGTATGGATTTTATACGGGGTTGGAATTTTAAGCAAAACTGTGGGCGGATGGAGGGGCAAAAAGGTAATTGTATTTTCAATAGCAGGATTCTGCCTGGCAATTTTCTCTATCCTGCTTACAAACTTCCTGGCAAAGAGTTTTCATTCTTTTTATTGATTGAGAGCAGGAAATTAACGCAGAATTCAAACATTTTTACTTAAAATGAATTTACTAGCAGTAAGCATAAATCATAGAACAGCGCCCGTAGAGTTGAGGGAAAGCCTGCATTTAAGCACCGAGGAAATAAAGAGTTTCCTGAAGGAGCTTAAAGGAAACCTGTTCAGCGAGGGGTTTATCATTTCCACGTGCAACCGCACCGAGATTTACGGATTTCCCATAAATCCCCGCACAAACTTCAAGGATCTGCAGAAATTCCTCATGGAAATGAAGCCTGTAGGAGATATACGTCCGGACAATTTCCAGAATTACTTTTCCTGCGGTGCTGTAAATCACCTATTCCGGGTAAGCGCCGGCATAGATTCCCTGCTTTTAGGGGATAATCAGATACTCGGGCAGGTAAAGGAATCCTTCCAGATTTCGGAGGAATTCGATTTTGCCGGGTTTTTGATGAAAAGGATATTTGATTCGGCAATAAAAGTCGGTAAGCGCGCCAAAACCGAGACCATAATAAGTGACGGAGCCATTACGGTAAGCTATGCCGCTGTGCAGCTGATAGAGAAGATATTCTCCAGTCTCAGCAGGAAATCGGCACTCGTAATAGGGACGGGAGAAACGGGTGAGATTGCAGCAAAGCACCTGCGGGATAAAGGGATAGGGACGCTTTCTCTTACAAACAGGACCATGGAAAAGGCCGAGAAGCTAGCCTCAGCAATTCATGCCAATGCTATCCCCTTCTCAAGTTTCAGGGAATGCCTGCACGATTACGACATCATTATAAGCGCCACGAGCGCACCGGATTTAATATTGACTTATGATGACGTCAGGGCTTCCATGAAGAAAAGAAACGGCGCGCCGACGATTATGATGGATATTGCCATTCCAAGGGACATTGATCCCAGTATACGGGAACTCGACAGTGTATTTTACCACGACATAGATTCGCTCAAGATAATTGTAGATCAGAACGTCAAGAAGCGTCAGGGAGAATTGCCGAAGGTTCAGTCTATAATTATGGAAGAGCTGGTAAATCTCTTCGGGTGGTACAATTCGCTTGAAGTTACGCCGACAATAAGGGCTTTAAGGCAGGTTTTTGAAGACATACGGCTTGAGGAAGTGGATAAAATTAAGAATAAACTGAATCCTGAAGACGTTGAAAAGCTGGAAATGGTCACAAAGCGCATAATAAATAAGCTTTTACATCAGCCGACTGTAGAGCTGAAGAGGATCAGCGAAAACGGCGTTAATACGCAGGAATCGGCGATGAAAGTTAACGTGATCAGGAGCATTTTCGGTCTGGACCACGATTAGGAGTTAAATTAAAAGGCATTCACCAGAGGGAATAATTGAAAAAGCAAACCATTATAATCGGATCGCGCGGCAGCGAGCTTGCTATGTGGCAGTCTAACTTTATAAAAAAGGAAATTGAAAGAAAAAACAAGTCGGTTTCCGTTGAAATCAGGCTTGTAAAGACCAAGGGAGACAAGATACTGGACGTTGCGCTCTCGAAGATAGGAGACAAGGGGCTTTTTACAAAGGAGCTGGAGGTTGAACTTCTTAACGGCAGGATAGACCTTGCCGTACACAGTCTGAAGGACCTGCAGACGGACATACCCGAAGGGCTGAAGCTTGCAGCAGTTACAAAGCGTCACCCTGTTGAAGACGCGCTCATTGCGCGTAAAAAAGGGATGACAATCAGTGATCTTAAGGAAGGGGCAATTGTTGCCACGGGGTCCTTAAGAAGAAGGGCGCAGCTGCTGCATATACGTCCCGACCTAAAGATTGTTGAGCTCAGGGGCAACGTGCCCACCAGGATAAAGAAGTTTGAGGAGTCCGGATGGGATGCAATAATACTTGCGCGTGCGGGAGTTGAGCGCCTGGGCTTAAAGAAGCATATTTCCTCCATTATTCCGGTAGAAGAGATACTTCCGGCCGTAGGCCAGGGTGCCTTAGGACTTGAAATATCTGCCGGGAACAGCATGGCAGAAGAGATACTCCGGTCGGTGCACGATGAAGAGACATACATTGCAGCCATGGCCGAAAGGGCTTTCCTGAAGGCGCTTGAAGGCGGATGTCAGGTGCCGATTGGCGCTTTTGCAGGGGTAAAGCCGAACGGGCTGTATTTGGACGGCATTGTAGGGGCAATTGACGGAACTGTTACCTTCAGGAAGAAAGTAAGGGGAAGCAGGAAAGACAGCGCCAAGCTGGGGCAGGCGCTAGCAAAGGACCTTGTTGAGGCGGGAGCCGGTGAGATACTTGAAGACATTTATAAAAACATCAGATTAAAATAAGAGAACAGTTTTGGCCGGCAGTGAGAAAATAGCAGACAAGAAGAATTATAAGCGTGAAAGGATTATGGAAGCAGCCTCGCAGCTCTTTTCGGAGAAAAGCTTTCACGAGGTAATGATGGAAGACGTGGCAAAAATGGCCTCGATTGCCAAGGGAACGCTCTATAATTACTTTGCCTCGAAGGAGGACCTTTATTTTTCCATCATGCTTATAAGGATGACAAATCTTATCAGTTCTCTTAAAAGCAGGATCAAGGAAGAACGGACTGCAATTGAATCGCTGCATTCATTTGTAATTCATAATTATGCGTTCATGGTTAAGTACTCCTGTTTTTTTATCATGTTTCAGAAGGACAACCTCAAGGCGCAAAACACCAGATGTGCGGAATTCAGGGAAAGGAAAAATGAATTAACCGGCACGCTTAAGGATATAATAAGTGAAGGCATAAGGGAGAAAGTTTTTTTTACGGCAGACCCGGATTTTGCAGCGCAGGTTGTGCTTGGAAGCATTTACGCGGCTGTAAACAGGGCCGTAAGCAGCAGCTACTCCAAGGAGGAAACTGACGGTGAAAGAGAAAGGCTTTTTGATTTTATATTAAAAGGCTTAAGCGCCGGGGGGCCGGGAAAGAAGCTTCCGCTTGAGAATAAAACGCTTGTTATTACGAGGACAGAGGAAGATTCCAAAGACTCAGCTGCAATGTTCAGTCAGTGCGGCGCAGGTGTTGTGCTCTTCCCTACTCTTGAAGTAGTGCCGCCTGAGAGCTGGGAAGATTTTGACAGCGCGATCAAAGAATTCGGCAAGACCGACATACTGATTTTTACTTCTACCAATTCGGTTAAGATGTTCATTAAAAGGTGCAGCGCGCTTGGCTTTAAGCCCAATTACTCAGGAATAAAAGTGCTTGCAGTAGGCAAAAAGACCTTTTCGGTATGTTCTGAGAATGGGATTAAGGTAAGCATGTATCCAAAGGAATTCAGCGCCGCGGGGCTACTGGCAGAACTTAAAGAAAATGAAGTAAAGGGAAAAAACATTTTTATTCCAGGTTCAGCAATTGCACGGAAAGAGCTTCCGGATTCGCTAAAGGAAATGGGTGCAGTTGTAAGAACGGCTGCCGTATACAACACCTCGGTTCCTTCTGAAGAAACGGTAAGTTTATACAGGGGCAAGCTTCAAAGCATCAGGCCGGACATTTTCATTTTTACCAGTCCCTCTTCTTTTAGAAACTTCCTGCAGATAATGGAAGTTAAAGAAGTAAATAAGTACTTTGAAGGCATGGTGGTTGCAGCCATTGGTCCCTCCACTGCCCGGGAAATTGAAAGCTCGGGTCTGCAGGTGGATATACTTCCCAAAGAGTATACGATGGAAGGGATTTTAAGTGCGCTCACGGAATATTTCTTAACGGGCAAAACGGCATAAACAAGCTATGGAGATTTTTTGAACATAGAAAACGACTTATTTTTACGAGCCTGCAGGAGGCAGAAAGTTGAAAGAACACCCGTATGGGTAATGAGGCAGGCGGGGCGGTACCTGCCTGAGTACAGGGCTATAAGGGAGAAAGCGGACTTTCTGACCATGTGCAAGACGCCGGAGCTGGCCTCGGAAGTGACGATTCAGCCGGTGGAGATTATAGGCGTAGATGCAGCAATTATATTCTCGGACATACTTGTAATACCGGAAGCCATGGGAATGGAGCTGGAGATGAATGAGGGCAAAGGTCCCGTCTTCCCTAAGCCCATCCGTTCGGCTGAAGAGGCAAAAGGTCTGAAGGCTATAGATCCGTACAGAGATCTCAAGTACGTTATGGATGCAATAAAGATGACAAAAGACGCCTTAAGGGGGAGAGTGCCGCTCATTGGTTTCAGCGGATCGCCCTGGACGCTTCTGACGTACATGGTGGAAGGAAGGGGCTCTAAGAATTTTTCGCAGATCAAGAAGATGATATACGATAATCCGCGGCTTGCGCATGAATTACTGGACAAGATATCCAGAGCCGTAGCGGATTATCTTTCCGCCAAGATTGAAGCGGGTGTAAATGCGGTTCAGATATTCGACACCTGGGGCGGGATACTATCCCCTTCGGAATTCAGTGAATTTTCATTACAATATATTACGAAGGTAATTTCGGAGCTGAAAAAGAAAGACGAGCCTGTAATTGTTTTTGCCAAGGGTGTTCATTTTTGTCTGCAGGAGCTTACAGCCTCGGGGGCTGATGTTCTGGGGCTTGACTGGACGATGGACCTGAAAAGTGTCCGGGATCTTACAGGCGGTAAAGTAGCATTGCAGGGAAACATGGACCCGTGTGTTTTATACGCGCGGGAAGACGTCATCAGGAAGAAGGCCCTGGAGGTAATGGAGTCGTACGGCAATGGCACGGGGCACATATTTAACCTCGGGCACGGGATACTTCCGGACACTGATCCGGAGAACCTGAAGGCGCTTGTAAAATTTGTAAAGGAAGAAAGCCCGCGCTTCCATAAATAGAAGGAATTTTACGTGGAGCAAAGCCACGTTAATTAATAAAACGGAGAAAAGAAAGATGTTTACGATTGATTTGGATATGATAAAGAAGTATGATAAACCGGGTCCGCGTTATACCAGTTACCCCACGGCGCCCCAGTTCAATGAAAATTTTAAGCACGAGCAGTATCTTGATGAAATAATAAAAACCAATTACGGCACCAATCTACCCGATCTCTCGCTTTATTATCACATTCCTTTCTGTGACACGCTGTGTTACTTCTGCGGATGCAACATGCTTGTAACGCGCAACCGTGACAGGGTAAAAGAGTACGTAAAGTATCTGAAAAAAGAAATTGACATGCTAAGGGCATACATACTACCCGAGAGGAAGGTAGCGCAGCTGCACTGGGGCGGAGGCACACCGACACACCTGGACCCGGATGAAATTGCTGACCTCATTCAGTATATAAGCCGGTCGTTTAATTTTAAGGATGGCATTGAAGCAGGCTGTGAGATTGATCCGCGGGGGCTTACGCGCGATCACCTTGAGGCATTGCGCAACGGGGGCTTTAACAGGATCAGCATGGGCGTGCAGGATTTTAATGATAAGGTTCAAAAGGCCGTCAACAGGATCCAGCCCGAGGACATAACGAGGCAGACCGTTCAGTGGGTGCGCGAGCTTGGCTTCCACAGCATCAACCTGGACCTCATGTACGGGCTTCCTTTTCAGACGATTGAAACCTTTGGCGAGACGGTAGACAAAGTAATAGACATTTCGCCCGACAGGATTGCGGTTTTTAATTTTGCGCATCTGCCCTGGCTTAAGAAGCATATGGCGCTCATACATGCAGAGGACCTCCCCGCGGCAGAAGAAAAGCTGCAGATATTAAAGATGACGGTAGAAAAGCTCACGTCTGCCGGGTATGTTTTCATTGGGATGGATCACTTTGCAAAGCCCGACGACGAGCTGGCAGTGGCATTAAGGGAGAAAAAGCTCTACAGGAATTTCCAGGGATATTCCACAAACGCAGGAGCAGATCTTTACGCAATGGGCATTACGGCAATCAGCCAGCTTGAAAGGATTTACGCGCAGAATTACAAGACTGAGAAAGAATATTTTGCAGCAATTGACAGCGAGGTACTGCCTGTTATGAAAGGCTACCGTTTAAGCGACGACGACTATCTGAGGCATCAGGTAATAATGAAGCTCATGTGCGATTTTGAGCTTAACATACCCAAAATTGAAAATGAATTTAAGATCAATTTTAAGGAATACTTTGCCTGGGGCCTGAATAACCTGAAAGAAATGGTTAATGACGGACTTGTTTCCATATCGGATGAGAGTTTAAGGGTAACTGAAATGGGGAGGCTTCTTATACGCAATGTTGCCATGAACTTTGACGCCTACATTGAAAGAAAAGAAGATACAGCAAAATATTCGAGGACCGTATGAGGAAAACCGCGGTAGTGCTCTTTAACCTTGGCGGGCCGGATTCACTGGAAGCGGTGGAGCCCTTTCTGACTAACCTATTTAGCGACAGGGACATATTCAATCTGCCTTTCCAGGATTTTATGGCAAAATTTATAGCCTCCAGAAGGGCTCCCAAGGTTGTAGAGGAATACAAGCTCATAGGAGGCAAGTCGCCCATCGGCTACTGGACAGAGCTACAGCGGAAGAATCTTGAAGAGAGCCTCAGGAGCTCGGATCTTGAGGCAGACGTTTATACGGCCATGAGGTACTGGCATCCTTTGACGGCAGATATAGCGCGCGAGGTGTCAGAAAAAGGATATGAGCAGGTTGTGCTGCTGCCCCTGTACCCGCATTTTTCGAGCTCCACGACGGGCTCTTCGTTTAATGAATGGGACAGGGCATTCAAGAATAAAAGCGCGAAGGTTATACGCGTAAATAATTATTACGACAACCCGGCCTACATCAGGGCAATTAATGAAAGAATTGATGAAGCCCTTTTGAGGTTTCCTGAAGGTATAAGGAAAGACGTGCATCTGGTTTTCAGCGCGCACGGCACCCCGGTAAGCTACGTTAAAAAAGGCGACCCATACAGTCACCAGATAAAGAAGACGGTTGAGCTGGTGATGGAGGAGAGGGAAAATTCGCACGAGCATCATGAATGCTTCCAGAGCAAGGTTGGTCCCGTAAAGTGGCTGGAGCCATCGACGAGTAAAAAAATTGAAGAGCTTGCTTTACTGGGAAGAAAACACTTACTTTTAATTCCCGTCAGCTTTGTCTCGGACCACGTAGAAACTCTCTATGAGCTTGGAATTGAGTATAAGCACGTAGCCGAGAAAGCCGGGATTGAGAATTACATAGTAATGACGGGCTTAAACGATTCCCCTCTTTTTGTTGAGGCGTTATGCGAGGAAGTATTGAAGAAGTTAAACGGTTGAGAAAAAGGTGCCGGAATTTTTGTTTTTTCTACAGGCAAGGCGCCTGTGTGTGTGAGGCTCTGAATTAAAACGTTGGGGAAATGTATTTTAGTCCTGAACATTCAAATAAATGTACAATTAAATCCGGAAGACAATGAACAAAAAAGCGGTAATACTGGGAGCCGGAATCTCCGGGCTGGCCACGGCCTACTGGTTAAAGAAAGACGGATGTGAAGTAACTGTAATTGAGAAAAGCAGCCAGGCGGGCGGTGCGATGGTCAGTGCGTGGGAAAATGAATTTCTTGTAGATTACGGTCCGAACAGCGGGCTTGAGACAACCCCACTCATAAGGCAGCTTGCAGAGGAAACGGGCATAGCCGATGAAATGATATATGCAAGTTCCGAAGGCAATAAGAGATATATATTAAGGGACGGGCGGCTGTGCGCACTGCCTACGGGTGCCGGTGCATTCCTTACGACGAAATTATTTTCCCCGAAAGCAAAGCTAAGGCTGTTAAAGGAGCCATTTGTGGGTAAATCCAACGACGGATATTACCAGTCAATTGCGGAATTTGTAAGAAGGCGTCTGGGGCAGGAATTTCTAGACTATGCGATTAATCCCTTTGTTGCGGGTGTCTATGCGGGGAACCCGGATGATTTAAGCGTCAAGTCTGCTTTCCCGAAGCTCTACCGCCTGGAGGAAGTTTATGGCGGACTGATAAAGGGGATGTTCAAAGGAGCAAAGGAAAGGAAGCAGAGTGCCGAAACCTCAAAGCAGAGTGCAAGGATGTTTTCATTTAAGAACGGGATGCAGACCTTTCCGAACGCCATTGCGGCAAAGCTGGAAGAAAACCTGATACTTGGCGCCGAGGTAAAGAATATTGAAAGGGACGGCGGAGCATACACGGTAAAGTACAAGAAAAACGGCGTGATGGAATCGGTTCAGGCAGACGTTGTAATTTCAACGATTCCGGCGCACGCGGCGTGTTATCTCTTCCAGGAAATGGATACCGTACTTTTCAGTCACCTTAAATCAATTTATTATCCACCCGTTATGGTGTTATATTTGGGCTACAAGGAAGAATCCATCCGGCAGCCTTTAGACGGTTTCGGATATCTCATTCCCCAGAAGGAAAACAAGTCGTATCTGGGTGCAATCTGGAGTTCGGTAATTTTCCCGAACAGGGCTCCCGAGGGATATGCCTCCTTTACCATTTTCATAGGCGGTGCGCGCTCGCCTCAGCTTTTTGACGACATGAACAAGGAAGACCTGATAAGGCAGGTGTTGGTTGAATTCCAGGACGTAATGAAGATTACCGGCATGCCGCAGTTCAGGGTGGACAAGATGTGGCCGAGAGCAATTCCGCAGTATAACATTGGCTACATTGAGCATGAAAATTATTTTGAGGAATTTGAGAAGTTCCACAGGGGCATACTTTTAAGCGGCAACTACAGGGGCGGGATTTCAGTAGGTGACTGCATCAAAAGTTCGGAAACAGTTTATAAAAAGGCGCTTGACCTGCTGCAGCAGGTTTAAGTCAGCAAAAATTATGAAATTAACATTGTGCGGGTTATTTCCGCAGTGCTATAAAATTAAAATTAATTATTTTGGAGTTAGAAATGGCCGTATATCCGTCGAAAAGATTAAGACGACTGCGTTACAATCCCATTATAAGGGACATGGTGCGTGAGACACACATAAACAAGAGCGATTTAATATATCCCCTTTTTGTAGTTCACGGGGAGAATGTAAAGAATGAGATCAAGTCAATGCCCGGCGTATACCAGATGTCGGTTGACGTTGCCGTAAAGGAATGCCAGGAAGTAGCCTCGATGGGGATTCCCGCGGTTCTGTTATTCGGAATTCCGGAGCACAAGGACGAGCAGGGTTCAGAGGCATACGACCCCAACGGTATAATTCAGAAGGCAATAAGAGCAATTAAGGCTGAAGTAAAGAACCTGCTTGTAATTACAGACGTATGCCTTTGCGAGTACACGTCGCACGGGCACTGCGGTCTGCTTAACGGAGAAGAAGTATTAAACGACGAGACCGTATCGCTGCTGGCAAAGGAAGCCGTTTCGCACGCCGAGGCAGGCGCAGATATTATTGCTCCTTCGGACATGATGGACGGAAGGATACTTGCCATCAGGAAGGCACTCGATTATAAGGGCTTTACGAAGATACCGATTATGAGCTATGCCGCGAAGTACGCATCCGGATTCTACGGGCCTTTCAGGGACGCAGCCGAATCCACGCCGGCTTTCGGTGACAGGAGGTCGCACCAGATGGACGTTGCCAACGCAGAAGAAGCGCTGAGAGAAGTTGAGGCGGATATTGAAGAAGGAGCCGACATGGTAATGGTAAAGCCCGCCGGGGCGTACCTGGACATACTGTACAGGGTTAAGGAAACCTTCGGCATGCCGACAGCAGCATACCAGGTAAGCGGTGAATACTCGCTCATAAAGGCAGCCTCAAAGATGGGCTGGATTGATGAAGAAAGGGTTATGATGGAGTCGCTGACAGCAATAAAAAGAGCAGGCGCGGACATGATCATCACGTATTTCGCCAAAGACGCCGTAAAGGTACTGGAAAGGAACAAGTAGTTATTCTGCCATGACCTGATTTTTTGTCTGAAAGAAATGGAAGATGAATTATTTACCGTCTTCCATTTTTTATTTTATTTGACTTAATTATTAAATGTTATAAAAAGAGAGGAATAAATGAAATACCGGAAAGTTGGTAAAAGCAACATTGAAGTATCTGAAATAAGCCTGGGCTGCTGGACGCTTGGCGGGCTGAACTGGGTAAACGGAACCCCGAACGGGTGGGCAAACGTGGATGAAAATGAAGTGGCCGAAGCCGTTAAGTATGCGCTTGACCACGGGGTAAATCACTTTGATAACGCGGACGTATACGGAAACGGTCGTGCCGAAAGGCTTCTTGCAAAGGTGCTTGGTGAAAAAAGGCACGAAGTTGTTATTGCGACCAAGGTAGGCTGGTTTCCGGGAACAGCCGCGCACGCATACGAGCCGCAGCATATAAGGCATCAGTGCGAGCAGTCGCTTGTAAACCTGAAAAGAGATTTTATAGACATTTATTATTTCCATCACGGAGACTTTGGCGAAAGCGACATGTACTTAAACGATGCCGTTGAAGTTATGAACCGTCTGAAGGAAGAAGGGAAAATAAGGGTAATAGGGCAGTCGGCTTATTCCGACAGCGATTTTGAAAAGCTAGTGCCTGTTGTGAAGCCCGAAGTACTGCAGAGTTCCGCCAATGCGCTGAAGGATCACTATGTTGCCGACGGCAGTCCGGTAAGAAAGCTGCTTGAAGATAACAAGATATCGTTTGTAGCCTTCGGGCCCGTTGCACAGGGGCTGCTTTTAGGAAAGTACACAAAGAGTAATCCGCCCAAGTTTGAGCCGGGTGACCACCGTGCGCACGCTAAGAGGTTTTCAGCAGAGAACCTGGAAACGCTCGAGCCGAAGATAGAGGCATTAAAGGCGAAGTTCGGTTCCAACACGCAGGAGCTCTCGAGAGCCGCACTTCAGTACCTGCTGCACTATAAAGTGGTTGCAGCCGTAATTCCAGGTTTCAGAAATCTGAAACAGGTTATGATAAACCTTGAGGCAGCGGACAAGCCACTTACGGATGAAGAGTTTAATTTCATCAGGGATCTGTTCCAGGAAGCGGAGATTGTTTATTAGTGAAGAGGCAAAGGCAAAGCCGGAGAGGAAGAAAAAAGGTTAAGGTTGAAGATTTGGCTTATTAACTGCGGCATTACCTTTGCCCATCTTGAAAAATATGATGAAAGAAGAAATTACAGAAAATAAAGACTCCAGGCCCAAAGACAAGGTCAGTTTCAGAAAGACATTTTCGGCATTAAGGCACAAGAACTACCGGCTTTGGTTCTGGGGACAGATGACTTCCCTATTCGGATCCTGGATGCAGACCACAGCGCAGGGGTACCTGGTATACGAATTAACGCACTCCCCTGTTTACCTGGGCTACGTCGGTTTCGCCTCTGGCGTTCCGGCATGGCTTTTTATGATATTCGGAGGAGTTGTAGCCGATCGTGTTCCAAGAAGGACAATTCTGGTTATTACACAGACGATAATGATGATACTGGCATTTGTACTTGCCGGGCTTACATTCATGGGGTTAGTGGAAGCATGGCACATTGTGGTGCTGGCATTTTTGCTTGGTGTTGCAAATGCGTTCGATTCGCCTGCAAGGCAGTCGTTTGTGCTTGAGATGGTAGAGCGCGAGGATCTTGTAAATGCGATTGCGCTAAATGCAACGATGTTCAATACCGCAACGGCCATTGGTCCGGCAGTAGCAGGCATAACCTATGCGGCATTCGGTCCGGCGTGGTGTTTTATCATAAACGGTGCGTCATTTATTGTAGTAATAATAGCGCTACTGATGATGAAACTAAAGCCGCAGCCAAAGGCTGAGACAAGGAAGTCGGCCATAACGGATCTGAAAGAAGGCATAAAGTATCTGAAAAAGCAAAAGATGATATTAACGCTTATTGCGCTCATTACGGTAGTTGGCCTTTTCGGAATAGCCTTTGCGACATTGATTCCGGCATGGGCAGTAAAGATACTCCACGGGGATGCAACGACAAACGGGCTACTGCAGTCGGCAAGAGGTTTAGGAGCACTATTAAGCGCGCTTTTCATAGCTTCGGTATCGCATTACAAGATAAAGGGAAAGCTGGTAAACATAGGGACGTTCGCATTTCCGCTTACGCTTATAATATTTTCATTTATACGCTGGGAGCCTCTTTCGCTTTTGATGCTGGTTGCCATAGGGGCATCATCAATACTGATACTTAACGTAGTAAATGCGCTGGTGCAGACGCTGGTTTCGGACGAGTTCCGCGGAAGGGTTATGGGAATATACAGCATTTCATTTTTCGGTTTCATGCCGCTTGGAGCTCTATTGATAGGTTTTCTGGCGGAGCATTTGGGTGAGCCGGAGGCGATAATAATTAATTCTGCAGCACTGCTGTTATTTGCACTGATTATTTTCATTAAAGTGCCGCAGTTAAGGGCGCAGAAATAAAGCCTGCAAGTCCAATGAGTATGGCTTTAGGCGTTAATTTTATATATTTGCTCAATTAATATTAACTGGTTTACATTCATTTTCAGGGAAGCATAATGAATACTCAGAAGAGTGAAAAGCTTTTTGAAGAAGCAAAGAAATACATTCCGGGTGGAGTAAATTCCCCCGTAAGGGCATTCAAGTCGGTTGGCGGCAGTCCTGTTTTCATAAAAAAAGGATACGGCTCGAAGATTGAGGATGTGGATGGCAACGAATACGTTGAATATATAGGGAGCTGGGGGCCGCACCTGTTTGGGCATAACCCGGAATTCATAAAACAGGCACTGCTCAGGGCTGTAGAAAACGGGACGAGTTTCGGGGCTCCCACGGAGCTGGAAGTTGAAATGGCAAAGCTCATAAGCAGGCTGGTGCCGTCAGTGGAAATGGTAAGGATGGTCAACAGCGGCACGGAAGCTACGATGAGCGCAATAAGGGCAGCCAGAGGATTTACAAAAAGAGAAAAGTTCATCAAGTTTGAAGGCTGCTACCACGGTCATGCCGACTACTTTTTAATCAAGGCCGGTTCCGGCGCACTTACGCTTGGCGTGCCTACAAGTCCCGGTGTTACGCAGGGCAACGCCTCGGATACGCTTGTTGCCGATTACAACGATATAGAATCTGTAAAGAAGCTTGTAAGCAGCAATAAAGGTCAGGTTGCGGCCGTAATAATTGAGCCGGTTGCGGGAAACATGGGAGTAGTTAAGATTAATGAAAGCTTCCTGAAGGAACTTAAGACGCTTTGTGAGGAAGAAGGGATTGTTTTAATTTTTGACGAGGTTATGACCGGTTTCCGGGTTGCAAAAGGAGGCGCGCAGGAGATTTACGGAATAAAGCCCGACCTTTCCACATTCGGGAAAATTATCGGTTCGGGGCTTCCTGTAGGAGCCTTCGGGGGAAGGAAAGACATCATGGAAATGGTTGCGCCATCGGGGCCCATATATCAGGCAGGCACGCTAAGCGGCAACCCGCTGGCAATGTCGGCCGGGTATGCAACGCTTTCCTATATAAAGGAGCATCCGGAAGTCTATAGGACGCTTGAGGAGAAGTCGCAGTATCTTGAAGAAGGGTTCCGGGACAATCTGAAGGCGTTATCGAAGGACTATGCGTGGAACCGTGTAGGTTCGATGATGTGCATGTTTTTCACCGAAGGCAGTGTAACGAATTTTGCCAGTGCGGTGAAGTCGGATACGGCGATGTACGGGAAGTATTTCCATGAAATGTTAAAGCGCGGAATTTACCTGGCCCCGGCGCAGTTTGAGGCGATGTTTGTTTCGACGGCACACACGAAGGAAGACCTGGATAGGACAATTAAGGCGCATTATGAATCGTTGAAGGTGGTGATATAGATTTCCCCCCTTTTTTTCGGAGAGGGGAAGTTTGAGTTTTGAGTTTTGAGTTGGGAAAGAGGTTCAAAGTTCGAGGTTCTAGGTTCGAGGTTAAGGAAAAGGCAAAGGAGGAATAATTTTAAGTTTTGAGTTTTAAGTTTTAAGTTGGGAAAAAAGAGTTCAAAGTTCTAGGTTCAAGGTTTTAGGGAGGAAAGATATAGGAAGGGGGAGGAATTGGAATTGGGGATGGGTTTAGCCCCAGAGGGGCGTTTTGTTTGTAGAAAAGAAGGAGAATTCCCTCCCTCCCACAATCAATAGAGCTCTGGAAGGGCGACTTGTTTGAGATGGGTAGACACTATTAAGACATTCCTTACATGTCGCCCCTCATCGGGGCTTGGTAAGTGTGTTATGTAAGGTGTTCTGCTTTTTACGTTTTTGAATTAGCGGCTAAAGGTAATGAACCGGTGCCAGACGTGTAAAGATCTCAGACGTGGGTCCATCGGGATTATTGGTCATTTTCCCCCCGGGTCTTTAAACGGAATGGCGCATGGCAAATACAAGGGATTTCAGTTAATCCGCCAGATATTTCTCGTCAAATATGTTTCCAAGTCCGAGGAGTTTATTCGGGTCCAGTGCCATTTTGAGGCGGGCCATCTGTTTAATATTTTCCTCGCCATACATCATCATCAGGTATTCTCTTTTAAGCTTGCCTATTCCGTGTTCGGCTGAGACGGTTCCTTTTAATTCCACTGCTCTTTGGCATATTTCCATATAAAGTTTTTTGGCAAGGTGGAATTGTTCCTGGTCCTCCGGCAGCATGTTCATGTGCGCGTGTGAATTGCCGAAATGCCCGTAAATGATATAATTCAACCCGGCTTTTTCAACTTTATCTTTGATTTCGTGGTAGAAGCTCTTGAAAACCTCGCCGGGGACGGCAATGTCGGTGCCCACCTTAGTGATATTTTTCCTGGCGATGTATTCACTTACCTTCCAGGAGATTGCGTGCCTGAAGTCCTTGAAGCGTTCCAGGTCGCTTTTATTAGAAGCAAACCAAGCAGTTTCTTCATTTGCATTAAAGCGTGCGATGAGCTCCATCCACTTTTCAAACAAGGCTTCCTCGTTCGCAGAATTAATTTCCTGTTCGAACCATACGGCAGCACGGGCCTCTTCGGGTATCTGCGGATATTCCTCGCGCATAAATTTCAGGGAGTTATAGTCGAAGTATTCAAGGCCCTGCGCATCGAGACCGTTTTGAGTGGCGGAAAAGCGGGTTTCATAGGAAATTCTTCTTGCTTCGGCAATAAAGTCGAGTGCTTCGTCTTCTTCTTCGAAGAATATTACGGCCGAGAGGATATTTTCCGGCAGGTCCAGCAGTTTCAGTTTAATTTCCGTAATGATGCCAAGCGTACCTTCGGAGCCAATAAAGAGGTCTATTGCATCCATGTCATTTTTGCAGTAGTAGCCGGCTGCGTGTTTGGTTTCGGGCATTGTATAGCCGGGAAGATCAAGGCTGATGGAGCTTCCGCTTTCGGTTTTAAGGCTGAGCTTTAAGCCACCGGCTTTCTCCTTACCGCGTACGAGGTGGAGAGTTTCGCCGTTTGAGAGGACTATTCTGAGCTCAAGCACGTAGTTTCTTGTAGGGCCGTATTTGAACGTTCTTGCGCCGGAGGAATTTGTTGCAACGGTAGCTCCGACAAAGCAATTTCTTTCAGTCGGATCAGGGGGATAAAAGAGTCCCTGGCTTTCGACCGTTTCCTGGAAGTCCTTCAGAATAACTGCGGGCTGAATCAGAGCAAATTTTTCCTGTTTGTTAATTTCCAGGACCTTATTCATCTTTTCGGTTGAAATTACAACGCCGCCGCGCGGAACGCGTGCGCCTGTAAGTCCCGTACCGTTGCCTGCTATGGTAACGGGGGCGTTTTTAGAAAGCGCGTCTTTAAGGGCCAGTTTTATGTCGTTTTCATTTTCCGGGAAATAAACCGCCTCGCAGAATCCTTTTACATTGGCGGCATCTGAAAGATAGTTTTCAATCTCGTCGGGAGAGGTTTTGATTATCAATTAAGTTCACCTTCAGTTCATTTATTCTTCAATATTTCTACCGTGGCGTTTCATAATTTCTTTCCACGTTTCCACATCCAGCTGTTCAGATTCCTCAATAAGCATGATTGGAATATCATCTTCAATTCTGTAGCGCCTGCGTGTTGCCTTATCCACTGAAACCAGGTAATTCCCGTCCAGCACCAAATCGGCCTTTGTTTCCGGGCAGCAGAGTATGTCCAGCAAATCCTTACTGATCATTGTTTTCCTGTTTTATTATAATTACAAATTTAGCAATTA
This sequence comes from Ignavibacteria bacterium, assembly GCA_025612245.1. Classification (GTDB taxonomy): domain Bacteria; phylum Bacteroidota; class Ignavibacteria; order Ignavibacteriales; family SURF-24; genus JAAXKN01. The sequence continues at coordinate 17,702 of JAAXKQ010000010.1, read as the reverse complement.
ATCGGTGAAAGATAAAGGTAAAGAGTAATAAAGGGAATGGCAAATAAGCGTGCTTTGGGGAAATAATTCTGCCTGACTTGAATTTATAAGTGGAAAAGTTACTTTAAGATAGAGTTGGGGGGATAACAAAGGCTTCACATTCTTCACATAAATTTCATAATCAACTTCTGTTTATTAACAATTTAACGAGGTATGATATGGATACTCCAAAAGAGCCAGGACCGGGTATTCCTTTAATCGGAGAGAAGTTTCCATTACTTGAAGTACAGACGACGCGCGGATTTTTCAGGATTCCGCAGGATTTTCAGGGGAAATGGATCGTTCTATTCAGCCACCCGGCAGATTTTACACCCGTCTGCACGACAGAATTCATTGCCTTTGCAAGAAGGGACGAAGAGTTCAAAAAATTAAACACACAGCTCATAGGCCTTTCGATAGACCAGGTATTCTCGCACATCAAATGGATCGAATGGATGAAGGAGAAATTAAATACGGAGATTCCCTTCCCGGTAATTGCAGACGACATGGGACGAGTGGCGATGAAGCTTGGCATGATACACCCTGAAAAAGGCACCAATACGGTCAGGGCCGTATTTATTGTTGATCCAAAGGGGATAATAAGGCTAATGGTTTATTATCCGCAGGAAGTAGGCCGCCAGGTAAATGAAATACTGAGGGCATTAAAGGCGCTTCAGACCGCGGATGAAAAGAAAGTTGCGATGCCCGAAAACTGGCCGAACAACGAGCTCATTGGCGACAAGGTGATAATTCCGCCTCCCAAGGATGTAGTTGGAGCCGAAGAGCGCCTGAAAACTGAAGAAGGTTTCGACTGGTGGTTCTCCTACAAGTCTTTGCCTTCGAACTAGAAAATCTCCAGACAAAAAAAAGGAAATGAGCCCCGAAGGATACGACCTTCCGGGGCTCATTTATTCTTTTATTCTTGCAAGTATCTTTTCGTCATTCAGTTCTCTTAAGGCATCGCGGGCAATCCACCGGGCAGACTTTGAATCCAATTTAAGGATTCTTTCCGCAGTTTTTTTAGCCGGTGCCATAAGGCCGAGCTTTCTTTTGCCAATCTGGCGCAGTGCCCAATTAACTGCCTTCTTTACAAAATTTCTTTCATCGCAGGCTTCCCTTTCGATTACGGAGAGGAATTCCAGGAACATTTCGTCGTCTGCCTTTTTATTGTGGACTGCGAGTGCCGCCATGAGCACAAAGCCGGCTCTTTTTACAAACTCCTCCGGCCTCAAGCTCCACTCGTGCGCCTTCCGGTATGCAAAGGGGGTTTTATCGAACAGGTTGCTGCACGTCTGGTCGCACACGTCCCAGGATTCAAAATCACAGACCCATTTTTCCATCTGGGGCGGCGTAACCAGGCGCGGGTCGTCCGTAAGCGCTGCCAGTATGCGGGCCTCATGAATTCCCGTTTCCCAGAGTTCGAGTGCGAGGCGGTGGTCTTTGCCAATTACTTTTGCGAGGGATCTCAGCATAGGCATAGAAACGCCGAAAGTATTAACCGGGCTGATGCCGAAGCGGGCCATTCCCCTGACGTTTTCCTCGTTATAGTTACTTTTAATGTATTCGATAACTTCGTCTTTTGTCATGATCATAAAATTACCCTAAGTTGCCAAAAAATTACAAATTAAGTTTAAGAATAAGTACGTCCTTTAATTTTTCTTCCGGGAAGATTTTACCATTTTCCTCGAAGCTTCTTAGCTGGCTTGCTGCAATGAAGTAGAAAGTGTCATCCTTAATTGTACCCGTAGTAGGAATAACAAAATCAGGGTTATTTGATTCAAGCACTTCCATTTTGTTCACATCAGTTCGCGGCTACCAGGACGCTGCTAATTTTCCCAACCCGGAGCCAGTCGTCCATAGTGGAAAAGTCGGATTTATCAATTGCCATTGGTTTAATTTCCTCCGGGTTTTCAATTTCAATTAAAACGAGGTATCTTTTTCCGCCGAATCTTTCCTTCTGTTTTTTTGAAAGCAGCAAGTATTTTTGGTTTTGCTCAATGAGGGCCATAGAAACCTCGGGGGCAAGCATTTCGGAATTAAAGACGCTTTTGACATTTGCGCGGGCCTTAACCACCCCTTCGCCGTTATTGTTCATGAAATACAGGACGTCGCCTGTTTCCACCCTTCCATAGGGCATTTTTCTACCTGAAGCGCCGCGAAGAATCATTGTCTTTTCGCCATTAAGGATTTTATTCATCTCTTTTGATGAAGCTTCAACGTAAACGATATGATCCATTATAACCTCCTTATGAAGTATGAGAGTAATTTAAGGAAATATTATTCCTACGCCCGGGGGAGAAAATGCCAGCTGACACATTAAGCTTAGACGAAAGAAGGCCGTCTAAAGTTTTTCTGCCCGGAAGAGGACTTTAAGGCATGCTGAATATACAAGAATAGGTAATAAAATGGTAGTACGGCCGCAAGAAGCTCAGGAATTATCCGGCTCCGGTTGATCTCCGTTTTTGTTTTCAATCAGGAAGTCCTCGATTTCCTCAATTACGCTGACAAATTTATCCAGTTCCATAGGTTTTGTGTAATAATGTTCAATTTTGAGGCTTTTGCAGATTTGCACGTCGCTTTCGGCTTCGGAAGAGGTAAGGACAATTACGGGCATATTGCTCAAGTGCTTATCGGATCTGATATCGGCGAGGACCTCCTTGCCGTTTTTCTTCGGCAGGTTGAGGTCGAGTATAACCAGTTCGGGCCGGGGGGCATCCTGGAAGCCGGTATCTCTTTTAAGGAACGAGACGGCATCGACGCCGTTATTGACGACGTTGAGGTTTACGGGGACTTTGCCATAATTAAAGACTTCCTTAATGAGGCGTATATCGCCGAGGTTATCTTCAACAAGCAGGATTTGCTTAATCTCAGAGTTTTCCATAGCTAGTAATCCCCCTTTTTAAGATTGAGTAAGTCAGTGTGTATGATGGTGTCTGCAGTCTTGCTAAGTAAAAAGTTAAGGGATTTGTCGTACAAATTCAATGTTTGCCGGGGAAATTAAGGTTTTATTTTTCCCCGGTAGCAGGGATTCCTGCGCCGACATTTGGCGGGGAAATAGCGTCTTAATCGGTCCCATCCGTTTGAACTTAAACAAATGAATATTTTAGCAAATCTGCATTTTGGGATAGGTTCTTATGGAAAAAATGCGTTAATTTATGGTTAAATAATATCAACAATTTATTCTTAAGGAGTAATTTATGCCAATAAAACCCAATCAGGTTGTAACAGTTATATACAGCCTCAAGGATCAAAATGGCGAAATATTGGATTCTGCGACTAAAGAACAGCCTTTTTCATTTTTAAGTGGTCAGAATCAGATTCTTCCCAAGCTGGAAGAAGAAATCGGCAACATGTTAATCGGAAGCAGAAAAGAGATATTTCTTTCTCCTGAAGAAGCATATGGTGAATACCAGCCTGAATCGGTACAGGTTGTCGACCGTTCCAACTTTCCAGAAGGCAGCAAACTTGAAGAAGGTATGGAATACGTTGCAAATACACCCGACGGGCAGCAGCTGCCTTTTGTGATAGCAAAAATTGAAGGTGATGAAATTACGCTCGACTTTAATCATCCGCTGGCCGGCGAAGCACTTACTTTTGACCTTGAGCTGCTGGATGTCAGAGAGGCTACGGCTGAAGAGCTTGCGCACGGGCATGTTCACGGTGACGGCGGGCATCATCATTGAGCTTTGAAATGAGGATGGAAAAAATTTTCATATAGATCTAAAAGCAAAAAAATTAAAAGATGACACCTTAAAGGTGTCATCTTTTTTTATATACTCCTCTCAGAGCAAATCTTTATAAAAGGAAGCATCTATTTCCGCAGCCTTGCAGTTTTCGCGGACCTGTTCCGGGGTTTTACCACCGGGAATTGCGGTACTGACAGCCGGGTGGGAAATGCAGAATCCAAGGCTTATCTGTGCTTTTGTATATTCCGGGTGAAGGATATATAACGGCTCATGGCTTTCCAGCTCACCGAAGTACTTTTCAATTTTCTCCGGCGATAGGTTAAACCTTCTATGGTCGCCATCGGCAAAACGGGTCTCACGGTTAAACTTACCCGTTAAGAACCCGAACAGCATGGGGATTCTTGCAATTATGCCGATCCCGTACTTTTGCGCCTTTGGGAAGAGCTCTTTTTCGGCTTCTCTTTCCAGGAGGTTATACCTCACCTGCAGGCAGTCCAGCAGGTCATTATGTTCATCGAGCAGGTAGGCCTGTTCGGTTTCCTTAAAAGACTGCACGCTCAGGCCTGCGAGCCTGATCTTGCCGTCTTTTTTCAGCTGGTACAAAGCCTCCCAGGGGTCATCTTTTTTAAGCAGGTCCGTTGACGGGCTATGGAGCTGAAGGAGGTCCAGCGTTTCAAGATTAAGTCTTTTAAGGCTTTTTTCCGCCGCTGAAACGAGGTAGTCTTTCGTATAGTTCGGGGTAATCTTCACTTCCCCCCTGTCATCTTTAAAGTTATAGAAGTCGCTTCCCGCCTTTGTAGCCACAAAGATATCCTTTTTGCCGCGTTCTTTCAGCACCTTTGCGATCAGGTCCTCCGAATGTCCGAAGCCGTAGACGTCAGCCGTATCGAGGAAGTTCACTCCCATGTCGAGGGCCTCGTTTATTGCGGCAACCGACTGGCTGTCGTCTGTTTTACCCCAGTCGCGTCCCCCTATTGCCCAGGCGCCGAAGCTAATGGCGGAAATTTCGGGGCCATTTTTGCACAATTTTTTATATCTCATAATATGTCCTGTTGAATTTTTTTCTGAAACGTACGGATTATAATATAGCGAATAATAGTAAAAAGGAAAGGGATTCAGGGCCTAAAAAAAAACAGAATTTCGCGGTTTTAGCGTTTTAGTGCGGGATGGAGTGGAAATTCTACTAAAAAATTAGTTAGGGGATTAAAAAAGTCGTTGACTAACTAAATCTTTAGTTATATATTGCACTTGAAACCAATAAGACTGTTAAGACCGAGCACGACCGGATACAGAATGACATTATGAAGAATGATTTCGCGGGCTTTTGTTTTCATGTCCTTTGTCGGGGAATATTCAGGCGTAATTGCACATAAAAAGGATAATTTAATGCGACATCTCATTTTTATTCTGTTAGTGTTTTCAGTTTCAGCTATTTTTGCTCAAAGCGGCAGGGCCATCTCAGTTAAGGGACAAGTGCTTGATGGTGAATCAGGAAAAAGTCCGCTTCCCGGAGTAACCGTGGCAGTAATAAGCAAGCAAAGCAATAAAATTCTGGCAGGCACATTTTCGGATAACAACGGCTATTTTTCCATTCGTAAGGTTCTGCCGGATAGCGCAATTCTGCAGCTTTCACTGATCGGCTACGAGACAAAGCGCCTTGAGATAAATTTTACCGGCAGCGATACACTTAGTCTGGGTGAGATCAGGTTAAAGGCAAGTTCAATTACGCTGAAGACGGTAGTAATAAAGGGAGAAAAGCCTCCCATTGAGTACTACGTGGATAAGCAGGTAGTAAACATCGACAAGCTCCCCGTTTCACCTTCCAGCGTGGCTGAGGCGCTGAAAATGGTTGGCGCCGTAGAGATTCATCCGGTTACGAACAAAATTACCATCAGGGGCCGGAGCGGGGTTAAAATACTACTTGACGGAAAGCCCTTTCAGTTTAATGATGATTACCTTTCACAGATGCCGGCAGAGCTCATTGAGAAAATTGAAGTAATCACCTCCCCGTCGGCAAAGGATGATCCGGAGGGTGACGCGGGAATCCTGAACCTGATCTCGAAACCAAACCTATTCGATTCCTTCAGTGGTTTCGTAAATTTAAGGCAGACTTCCAATGAAGAAACCAGACCCTCTTTTGCTCTGAACTACAAAAGAGGCAAAACGAACGTTTTTACGAACATGTATTTCGGGCACTACCACTATACAACTTCCTATGATGAATCTTTTATTTCAAAAAGCTCTGCCGAAACTGCCTTTACCAGATCTGTTGGCGAAGGGGGTGTTAAAAACGACGTTTACTATCTGAAGCTCGGGGTTGACTACGAGCCGGATGAATCCAATTACTTTCTATTGTCGTCCTCTGCCACCAATCAGAAAATGGACATTGATTACACGAACGCTTCACAGCGCAGGACTGACTACCGGGATCAGAACACGGCAGAGCAGAATACATGGTATAACTACAACTCCGGACAAAATTCAAAGTATGCCACCTATATCCTGACCGGATTCTACAGGAACAAGATAAACGATGAAGGCTGCGAAGTGACTTCCGACATTTATTACGCGAATATACGGGAAGACGCTTCCAATAATTACTCGACAAAATATTACGACAGGCAGGATTACCCTTATTTGCAGAGGCAGAACAACCAGATTAAGAACAACACATTCATACTCAAGGCGGGATATGTAAATCCCTTCAAAGAATCGGCCAAGTTTGAAGCGGGCTACAACTTAACATTCAGGGACAGGTCGGATGATTACGGCAGCCTTGATTTCAGCTACTTGCGTAATGCCTGGGAAGACAGCCTAAATTTCAGCAACACATTCAAGTATAAAGAGAGCATTCATGCTGTATATTTTCTTTACTCAGGTAAACTCCTGGACATAAACTACAGGCTTGGCTTAAGGGGAGAAAAGGCGTACACAGAAGGGCTTCAGACAGTCAGCGGGGAGAACTTTACCGAAAATTACTACAGCATTTATCCGTCTGTCAATCTTTCATATAATATAGGCCAGATGCAGCTTTTTATAAACTATTCCAGGAGGGTGCAAAGGCCCGAGATGAATTATGTAAATCCCTTTAGAAGGAACAGATCTCCCTATTCAGCCAGCGAGGGAAATTCGGAGTTGGATCCGGTTTACACGAATTCAATTTCCGCAGGGCTGATGCCATACCTCACGATGTTTTATTATGGATCCAAGGGCAAAATCATCAATGCCGAGACGATGCTGCAGGATTCGGTTTTGTTTTCGACATACATAAACGGGCCAAAGACGCAGGAATTTGGGCTAGAGCTAAACCTTAACTTAAGCCGCGGGAAGTCCTCGCCGATAAAGCTGCCCGAGTGGTTCCCGATGATGAATACAAAAATCAACTTAAGCAGGTTCATACAGGAAGGCACTTACATGCAGGAGGACCTGTCGGAGAACAAAACTAATTTTTACCTGTCCTCTTATGCCAGCTTTAGTCTCTGGTACAAGTCCAAAGCCTCCGTGTCATTCTCCTACCGTCCGGAGTCAAAGTCGCAGAGGTATAAAATGAGCAGCATGACGGACATGACGATTTCGCTTTCGAGGCAGTTCCTGAAGAACAGTTTGAGGGTAACATTGACCTTAAATGACGTGTTAAATAAGGCTCGCGCCACATATGAAACTCACGCATATAATTACAGTACAAGGTTAAACGCAGTGCCGCAAAATTCCAGGTATTTATCCTTATCCATTAATTATTTATTCAACAGTTATGAAGACAAGGAAGAGCGTGAGGTTGACGACGGAAGGGACCGGCATTCGGGGATGTAGTAGAGTTTTATTCTAGAAGAGTTTAATTTTACAGGGAAGTACAGTTAGCTTCATCCCTGTACTTAGGCAGGATCATTAAATAATATTGAGGGATAAATTGAAGATTAAAGAAATGACAAAAGCCGAGGAGCAGATAATGCAGATACTCTGGAAGCTCGGCAAAGGGTTTGTAAACGACATCATAAAAGAGCTTCCTGAGCCCAGGCCCGCCTATACGACGGTTTCGACAATTGTCAGGATACTCGAGAAAAAGGGTTTCGTATCGCACAAAGCATACGGCAACACGCATGAATATTACCCTTTAGTTACAAAGGAGAACTACACAAAGGATCATCTTAAAGGCTTTCTTAAGGGCTACTTTTCAAATTCATTTGCGGGCATGGTTTCCTTCTTCAGCAAGGAAGAGGACCTTGACGTTAGTGAAATGGAAGAGATAATGAAAATGCTCCAGAAAGAAATAAAAGCAAAGAAAGAAAGCGAAATAAAAAAGAAAACAAAATAGCGGGAAACGAAATGAACTCTTTTGAATTTTATCTTTTGCAGTCGTCCTTCAGCTTCATGATATTTTACCTGTTCTATATGGCCCGTCTGAAAAAGGAAACCATGTATCAGATGAACAGGATGTATCTTTTAACGTCGGGGATTTTTTCCATCACGCTTCCCTTATTCAGGTTCAGCCTGCCCTCGGGTGAAGCCGGGAAAACAATTACTTATTATCTTGAGCCCGTGCTTACAGGAGGCGGCATAAAGGCCGCCGACAGTGGGATTGATATAAATTCCGTTTTATGGGTTGCGTACATAGTAGTTTCCTTAGCCCTTCTGGTGAGGTTTTTCTGGAGGCTGTACCAGATTACAAAGCTCGGCGATTACAGCGCCCCGATTATGATTGAAGGGCATAAAACCATTCTGCTTGACGAAGGGCAATCGCCTTTTTCTTTCTTCAAAACAATATTTCTTCCCAAGGGGAATCTTGAGGATCCGGCGCTTTCGACGCTGATTCTGCACGAGGAGGCGCACATAAAAAGTCTCCATTCGCTTGACATTGTCTTCTTTGAGGCTGTTACAATTTCTCTGTGGTTCAATCCTTTTGTCTGGTTAATGAAAAAGGAGCTTGAGGCGCAGCATGAATTCATAGCAGATACAGAAGTAATAGACAAGGGTTTAGACAGCATAGAATACAAGAGCACGATACTTACTTTCGCCTTCAGGCCGGGAGGAAATCCAATGACAAATAACTTCAATTCACTCTTAAAAAGGAGGTTCGAAATGTTAGCACAAGAAAAGTCCTCTAAATATGCAAAGCTCAAATTTCTCCTTTCCGTCCCGTTAATGGCGCTTGTCATAATGTTCTTCGGCATGACAAACGGTGGAAGGGACATCACCACCAGCCTGGCAGAAACATCATTTCAGGATGAAGAGCCCTACACGTTTGTTGACGAGATGCCTTCATACCCCAAGGGTCAGGATGCGCTTCTTACCTTCATATCCGGCAACGTGGTTTACCCCGCAAAGGCAAAGAAAGAACAGATCCAGGGAAAAGTAATAGTAGGTTTTATAGTTGAAAAAGACGGAAGCCTCAGTGACATAAAAGTCTTAAAAGGCATAGGCGGCGGGTGCGATGAGGAGGCCATAAGGGTGACAAAGCTAATGGGCAAGTGGAACCCGGGCAAAGACAAAGGCAAGCCGGTAAGAGTCCGCATGGTAATGCCCTACCAGTTCAAGCTTATGTAGAGTTTTCACTTTTTATGCCGGTCCGGAAGGATAGTTCTTCCGGACCGGCGGGATTGTACTTTATTTTCTGCGTGATTATTTTCCAAAGGCATTATTTCCAGGGAACCGGTCTTTTATAATAATTAAACAGCTCGGTTTCGAACTCCTTATTTATAATCCTGTCGGGGTGGTATTCAGGGCTCTGTTCCACCTCAGAGGCGGTAAGGTTGACAAAGACGCTTGACTGGTCCCAGTCAATTGCCTGAATCCAGGGCAGCGCAATGAGCACCTTTTTGCCCGGAAGGAGCCACTTACCAGTATCTACGACCATATAGCGGATGCTCCAGAGGTCGTCTTCCAGTATGAAATCCTCGACGTTACCGATCTTATTGTCTTCTGCCTGTATCTTATAGTCAATTACGTCGCGGGCGCTTCTTAAGTGCGGGTCGCCTTCCCTTTCCCTTTTTTCGCCTCCTTTCAGGAAGCCCTGGTCGGGGTAATTAAGGCTTGCCGGAGGCACAGGAGGAATTGCACCCGGGAATCCGGCCCCGAGTCCGGTCCAGTAATAAGGCCAGCCGTAATAGTCGCTTAAGTCTGTCTCCTGCTGTCGTGAGACGGGCCTGTCCATTTCAACCGACGGGCTGTTTTGGATTTTTTCTTTTGTAAGGTTTACCGGAAAGCGTTTTGCTTTCCAGTCGGGTTTACCGAGTGAATGAGGGGAAATCAGGACCAGTCTTTTCTGAAGCCATGTTCCCGTATCAACGACGAGGTAGCGGATATTCCACGATACGTCGTCAAAAAAAAAGTCATTAACTTCGCCGATCTCTCCATCGAGGGCATGGATTTTATAGCCTTCAAGAGTTTTTACGCTTCTTAACATAGTTCCTCCCATTTAATTTACATCCGTTTATAATCCCATTCATACTTAATATATTTATTAATGTTCAATTACATCAAGGCATTTCAGGCGATAGAGCATGCCGTTATGAGCGAAGCCACGTGCGTACATATTTTCAATTTTTTTCGCAGATGTGACGAATTAATTTGTAGTTTTTAATTTTTAGGCATATATTTGTCATAATGAAACTAGGGAATTACATATTAAGCGAAGTAAACAACACTTGGCGTTGGTGGTGGAACAACTGCGTTTCACTGTTCTTCGCTTAACTATATACTGATTTTATATAGCCGTGAATAGTGGAACACACTGTTCACGGCTTTTTTGTTTTTAAAGCAAAGCCGTGAGATTTTCACGGCTTTTTTTTTGCGCAAAATTACAGGCAGCCGGGCTTCCCCGGGAAGAAATAAATTTTCAATAAAAAAAATATAAACGGAGACTAAAATGAAGCAGAACAGAATTATACTTGACGTAAAAGAAATGCCGAAGAATTACTACAACATTCTGGCGGACCTTGGGGAGCCTCTTGCAATGCCCCTTAACCCTGCTACCAAGCAGCCCGCCAGTCCGCAGGATCTTGCAGCAATTTTCCCGATGGAGATCATAGAGCAGGAGATGACCACAGAAAGGTACATAGAAATTCCGGACGAAGTGCTGGACCTGTATGCAATTAGCCGTCCCAGTCCTTTAATCAGGGCATACCAGCTGGAGAAATTCCTAAAGACGCCGGCAAAGATTTTCTTTAAGTATGAGGGTTCAAATCCATCCGGGAGCCACAAGACAAATACTGCAATTGCACAGGCATATTACAATAAAAAAGCCGGGATCAAGAGGCTGGTTACCGAGACCGGAGCCGGACAGTGGGGCAGTGCCCTTTCGCAGGCCTGCAACCATTTCGGCTTAGAGTGCCAGGTTTTCATGGTAAAGGTAAGTTATCATCAGAAGCCATACAGAAAATCCTTCATGCAGCTCTTTGGGGCGGATGTAGTAGCAAGCCCTTCCACACTGACGCAGTCGGGAAGAAGAATCCTTGAGCAGGACCCGAACTCACCTGGTTCACTTGGAATAGCAATAAGCGAGGCAGTTGAGCTGGCAGTTCAGCGCGATGACACCAACTACTCTCTGGGAAGCGTACTTAACCACGTTCTGCTGCATCAGACGATAATAGGAGAAGAAGCAAAGCTTCAGATGGAGAAAGCCGGTGAATACCCGGACGTTGTAATTGCCTGCGTTGGCGGCGGAAGCAACTTCGGAGGCATCAGCTTCCCGTTCCTCAAGGACAAACTTACCGGCGAGAAGAAAGATCTTAAGGTAATTGCCGTTGAACCGGCCTCGTGCCCGACATTGACAAAGGGCGAATATTTATACGATTTTGGCGATGAAGCAGGAATGACTCCAATGATGAAAATGTACACGCTGGGTCACAATTACATTCCCCCTTCGATCCATGCCGGCGGCCTCCGTTACCATGGCGCTTCACCAATAATATCAAACCTTTACAACAGGGGTATAATTGATGCCGAGGCATACCAGCAGAATGACGTCTTTGAAGCCGCAAGGATATTTGCACAGACCGAAGGAATTGTTCCTGCTCCTGAAAGTTCACACGCAATAAAATCGGCAATTGAGCAGGCCAGGCTCTGCACGGAGTCGGGCGAGGCCAAGACGATATTGTTCAACCTTTCCGGGCACGGATTTTTGGATCTTGGGGCATATGAAGCCTTCTTAAAAGGAGAGCTGGAAGATTACGAGGCACCGGACTCAGTTTTAAGCGAGTCCATAAAGCAGGTTCCTGAAGTAGCATAATATGTAGGGGTGCACCGTTGGGCGCCCATACAATTGGGCGCCATTACCACGGAAATTCGGGAATGTTCGGCAAATCATGCACCGCGGCGCGGGTTTATTTCATATGTTCGGGGCGGGCGCGGATTCATTTCATATGTTCGGGGCGGGCGCACTGCCGTGCGCCCCTACAGTTGGGCACCATTACGGAAATTTGGAAATGTTCGGCAGCCTCTGCTTTGGTGCCTGTTATGCTGCTTATGAGACGGTGAAAGGCGTTTTTGTATTTATCCGCAATGGTCTTATCCGCTGCCTTAAGTTTTTCATGCAGCCTTTCTGCCTGAAGCATAAAGATCTCAATTTTCGACTGAATTATCTGCGGGAATATATTCCCGTCTGTTTCAATGGCTAGAAAAGGCAGGTCCCCATTTTCCTCAGAGAAATATTTCTTCTTTTCTGCCGCAAATTTTCCGGCTGTATTCATCTCAACGTTCAGAATCGACTCGGCAACACGCGAAGGCATGCATCCAAAAGGTCCAAGTGAAATGACTCCGGAGACGTGGTCCATAATTTCCCTCATTGCAGAGCCGATGGTAAGGATTGCCTCTCCAAGGAGCTCGCGGCTTACGAGGTGTTCAGCCCTTTTAAGCACGTCTTGGATATCGGGCATGTCAAATTCCATGAAGCCCGATTTTGAAAGAATCTTCCGGGCTTTCCTTTCGATATATTTCTGGACATAGTCGCGCACGGTAAATTTCAACTTCCCGGAAGAAAGGACGCCATTTCCGATGCTTTCTTTTGAAGCCAGGTAGTTGGAATAATAGACATACTCCCCTATCGGCACAATTTTCACCACAAAGCCCTTTTCAACGAGCCTTTCCACCAGGTCCATTCTTGAGAAATCCTCATGGCGGACAAATATTTCTCCCACTATAACGACTTTTTTAGCCTCGCTTATGGATTCCTTTCTTGGAATTCCATTCAGGATTTTAGCCGAAAGTTCAAGCTGCTGAAAAAGCTCCCCGAAGCTGCTTGTCCCTAGCTTCTTAAGGATCTTATCGTATTCCTCATCAAATATTTTCGTAGCCGAAGCCCTATGGACTGCAAGTGCCTGAATGGAGTGATAGATTTCGGTCATCAGGTTACCGATTGTAATAGCTATCCAGCCCCTGATAACAAACCTGTTTCCAAGGCCTTCGTAGGAATTCTCATCCGAAAGTGAATAAACGCCGATATTCCGCATTTTTCTTTTCTTTATCACGTCTTCGAGGTAGACGTGATACTGCCCGAGGCGGCACGGGCCGTCGCCTTTGGGCATAAAGAAAAGGGTTTTCTCGTCCTTGTTTTTGCGCGAATCATAGTATTCAATCATTGCCCCGGTACTTAGTATAAGGGGGAGGCATTCCTTGCAGGTAGTATTTCCGCGTCCAATGGTAAGGGTTTCCATGTTATAAAGAGGCAGGGGGGCCGAATTTATTCCCTCATGCCTGAAAGCCTCTGCAAAGGCTTTTGTTGTAAACCTACCCATGTTAGGGACAATGACGTTAACCGAAGGGTCTGTAATAAGGACTTCCCGTCCGTCGGAATCCAGGAATTTAGTTTCGCTTAGGACCTCAAGGGGCTTATAGCCGTCGATATCCTCTGTAAGGAGCTCTTTATTTCCGTTAAGCTCCCTATAGCTTTTAATTATATCGAGTGCGGCTTCAATTCTCGTATTGATCCCAGCATCAGCCGAGTGGCTATCGAGCTCGAGTGTCAGGGAAGGTTTTTCCCCCATGAGGTTCCTGAAATAAGGGATAATAAACGAGTCCGGTCCGCAGCTAAAGTTTGTGATATAAGTGGCAAAGAGCTGCGGGTGGCTGCGAACGAACCTGGCGCCTCTGAGAATCTGCTGGCCCAGGGCCCAATACATGTGTTTATAGCTTTCGAGGCCGTCGTAAGGCAGAAAGTCGTGCGGAATAACCGTAATTCCGCGTGAAGAAAACTTCTGCGGCACCCCGAGGTTAGCCTCTTTTGCAAAGGCATTATAGCTCCTGCCGAAAACGACCACTGCAATTCTTTGGGGGTCCTGTTCAATTTCATGGAGTGTCATGCGGCCAATCTGCTTAAACTCTGAGAACATTTTATTCAGTTCGCCGCAGGCGAAGCGGTAGGCTTCGGAGGCTACTTTTTCCTCCTTATTGAGCTTTTTAGCGAGCTCTACGAATTCCTTTTCGGCATTTTCATACCCGTCCGAAAAATCCAGCACGGGGTCGAGCACACGGAGATTTTTCAGTTCGTCTTTAAAGGCCGCCTTCAGGTAATAGTTTTCCGACTGCATGAGCACACAGGTTTTCTTCGGAAGGTTTTCCTCGCCCGGGTTATAGATTTCCTTTACGTGTGGAAGGAATACGTAATCGGGTTTTTGATCGAGCAGGTCCTGAAGAAATCCGTGTGCGAGTTCGACTGGATAGCAGAATGCCGCTTCCCTTTTATCCACGCCCCCGGTTTTTGATTCCGAGGGAAGGGTTACCCTAAAGCCCAGTTGCGTAAAAAAGTTGTAATAAAGAGGGAAAAGCGTATTTGTAAGAAAAGACCTGGAAATTCCGATTGCCGGGGCATTTTCCTTTAGCTCGGCGGGGTGCAGGTACTTTTCAAAGACGAGTTTTTCCCTGAGCTTTATGAGGTCCGTGCCCTTCAGTGAATCCCGGATATTCATCTGTACGTTATAGTACTTGTTGCATGCGCCGCCGAAGGGGTACTTTTTGCCGTCAACAGTAATCATGGAAACGGGGCACTTCCTGTCGCACTTTTCAGCCCCGCCCTTGCAGATAAAACTTCTGCCGTATTCGACCGTTCTATGGATAAGCTCGTCGAGGCTGAACTCCTGTTCTTCAAGCAGTCCGAGTTCCAGGCGGTGTTTAACCTCAAGAGCGACGCCAAAGGCACCCATAAGTCCCGGTTCCGGGGGCACGACAATTTCTTTGCCCGTAAGGGCAGCCATGGCAACGGGGACGGCCTTATTATAGCAGACGCCCCCCTGCATAAAAACTTTTTTCCCGACAGGGCGGTTACCCTTAACCCTGTTATTATAGTTCATGCAGATTGAGTATACGAGTCCCGCAACGATGTCCTCTTTAGAGAGTCCCTCGTGCAGAGCGTTTTTGACGTCGCTGCTGATAAAGGCGGCGCACTGGTCGTTAAAGTTCGGGGGTTTTTTTGCCATGAGGGCAATGTGGCCGATTTCCTTATAGTTGATGTCGAGAGATTCCATTGCGGCCTCTTCCAGGAAAGAGCCCGTTCCGGCCGAGCAGGCCTCATTCATTGCGTAATCGGAAGCCACGCCTGAAGTAATATTAGTATACTTGGCATCCTGCCCGCCTATTTCGAAAATAGTATCCACATCCTTATCGAAATAGATGGTAGCGGCAGCGTGGGCAATAATCTCGTTAATAATGCCTTTTGTCAGGGCATGGAGCCCAGCTATGTGGCGTCCGGAGCCGGTAACGCCGAGTCCCGAAATTCTAAGTGGCAGCGTAAGCTGTCTTTTAATGCTTTCGTAGCACTGGATAGAAGCCTTCACGGGGTCGCCGTTAGTTCTGAGGTATTCACCGGCAAGAATTGCGTTATCTTTTTTTCTTAAGAGGACGGCCTTGGTTGTAGTGCTTCCGACGTCGAGGCCCAGGATGCAGTCGTCGTTAGTGACAGGTGCAGCCTTATGGAATTCCTTAAAATGCACCAGGTGCTGAAACTCGCTTAGAGGTCTGTGAAAAGTAAACTGTGAATGTTTTTCCGAGAAGAGGCAGGAGAGGTCAAGCTCCTCCGTATTGTTTTTCAGGGCATAAAGTGCAGCGCCGAAGGCTTCAAAATAAGGAGCTTCAGCGGGAATTTTAATGCTTTTGAAATAATTTTCGAGGAAGCGCATAACGGCCCTGTTTCCGGAGACGCCGCCGATCATAATTGCGCTTTCGTGGGGGACCCTTGAAGTAAGCTCGATTATTTTCTGTGCCATCATCCTGGACAGTCCCGCCACGACATTTTCCTTAGGCACTCCCTTATTGAGGGCGTGAGTACAGTCGGATTTGCAGAATACGCTGCAGCGTCCTGAGATATTGTACGGATCGCCTTTAAGTCCCGAAGAGATTGCCTGTTCGATATTGAGGTCCATTCTTTTAATCTGCTGCAGGAAAAACTCACCGGTGCCGGAAGCGCATTTATTGCCGGTGCATACCCTGGAGATCCTGTTATTGCTGTCGAGCACATAGACCATGAAGCTTTCGCCGCCGGCGCTGATGATAATGTCGCTCGAGAGTCCGAGCTTACTCACTGCAAATTCAATTGCCTCAGCCTCAGAGATGGAAGTAAGGTTCAGGAATTTTCTGAATTTTTTTCCTGTAACGGCGATTTTACCCGGGATAGAGCTACTGACGAACAAATCCGAAATGACTTTTCTGGGGTTGCCGTTGTGTGCAATTGTACGGGTCTCGTCTATGCTTATTTCACCTTTGCAACTGCTTAAAAAGACAGCCGAAACTGTAGAGGCACCGACACAGATGCCAAGGGATTTTTGAACAGTCATTAAAACTTTTACTTCCTCTTTGCTTTCAGTTCATTTGCCAGCAGGTCAATCTGCGGTCTATAGTCCTTATAATCGGGGTCGTTTTTCCCCAGCTGGCGGGATTCTTTTATAAAGTTCAAAGCTTCCTTAATCTTATTCCGATTAGCCAGTAACTTAGCCTTAACGAAATAGTTATAAAATGCAGGTTTAATAGAAATGGATTTTTCTACCCACTCCATGGCCTCGTCGGCGTGCACCTTATTATCCGCCGCGTAGTTAGCCGCGTAGGCATAAGTTGACCAGTCGTCGGGGGCGGCATTTTGGAAAGCTTTTTTGATGTTAGAATAAGCCTTGGCGTCAATGTCGAAGTTCACGGTAAAGGTAACCTTCAGGTTTTCCCATCTGAGGTTAATGTTTGCGGAGCTTGTAGTGACGTCGGAGAAATCGAAGCCCATGCTTTCGGTAAACTTAGCCTGTGAAGGCTTCACCTTAAATCTCAGCTGGTCTTTAGATTCGTCGTAATTAAACGCTCCCCACTGTTTTGCGGTTTTATTAATAATGATGGTCCATTCATTTTCGCCGGGAATGGTAAAGAGGGCATATTTTCCTGCGGGGATGATGTTTCCATTCAGTGAGGCATCATCGCTGAAAGAAATTGTAGTAGCGTCGTCGGCGCCGGCTCTCCAGACCTGGTTATAAGGGACGAGGTCGCCCCAGATTTTTCTTCCCTTTACATTCGGGCGGCTGTAGTTAATAGTGACGTCGAGCAGTCCGATTCTCTGCATTACGGAAGCCTTCTGGCTAATGCGGGGCAGGTCGACCTGTTGGGCGAGCAATCCGTTCAGGGTTGAAAACACAAAAAGCACGAGCAAGCAAATATAAATGGAAAATCTTTTCATTTATAACCTGAGATTGTAATTATTTTGAAATAAATTTATGAAATTTATGCAGAAATACAAAAGTCAAAAGGGGTCTTCACAAAGAAAATGGAGTAAAGAAGAAAGATTTAAGGAAGGGGGAAGAAATTTCCTGGGACGGGACAACCGAGGTTGATTCATTGCTGTAAAGCTGATGCGTGGTTATTTTGGTTCAGGTATCGTGGGGAGGGATGCGGGAGAAGAGAAGTTTTAAGTTTTGAGTTTTGAGTTTTAAGTTGGGAAAGAGGTTCAAGGTTCAAGGGAAAGAGGTTCAAGGTTCAAGGGAAAAAGGTTCAAGGTTCAAGGTTCGAAGTTTAATGAGAACAAGGATAAGGTGGAGGGGG
>JAAXKQ010000009.1 GCA_025612245.1 Ignavibacteria bacterium | reverse complement strand
AATTTCACTGACAAGTTTATCTTACACTCACTATTTCAAAGAACATTCTATTTTCGTGAACCGTTTCAAATTCAGAGTTCTAATTTAAGAACTTTTTCTGTCTTTGTCAAGAACTTTCTTTTTCTTTTTCAACTTTTATTCAGTTTCTTTGCTTTCACTGAACTTTTACTTCTTCCTCGAAAAAGAACTCTTCTTAGCTCTTGCACTTGGTTCATTTACTTTCATTCTCTTTAAGAACTTCTCTCTTTCCTTTTTCGCTGTTGCGTTGTCGAAAAGAGACTACAAAACTACTAAACTATTCCTCGTTTGTCAAGAGGTATACTTAAGATTTTCAATATTTAATTTGTAATGATTCTCTTTCAGCCCGCACTTTGCGTTATGTTTTAACCCATTTATGGCTTAAGAAGTTCCCGTAAATTGTTGTAACTTCAGGCCTTAATCAAAGAATGGAAATGCCGGGAACATATTTTCAACTGTATTGTTAAATACAGGATTTTTTTCCAGGCTTTTGAAAAAGTTGTATTGTCTTACTTGCTTCGTTTAATATGCGGCTAAAACTTTTATTTTGCTAGGGAAAAATTTGTCCCATGCCTTGCGGCATGTTTGTTCTGCTTTTATGATTTTTTTTTCTTAGTTTTAGATACGGTTCTGTGACTATTGACAATAAATTGTTTTTTATTGTATTTTATTATTAAGATTTAAATAATTTTGTCCTGGGATTTGAATCCTTTCTCAGATTTTTTTGTTTTTTACAATATCAGGAGGATTTAATAGCATAAGATTGATACGGTGAACAAGAGAAGATTTTATTTTAATAACTAGAAAAGGATGGGTATAATGAAAACAATTAAATCTAAAATCGATAATCCGTTATCCGATTTGATCAGCGATGAGATTTACGAGCTCCTGAATTCGAAAGGTTTGATTGATGAAAAATCTGTAAGAGATTACCAGATTCGCAATAAGTTCAAAGAGTTAAGAGCCACGAAACTCAGCGCCAGCGATGCTATAGATGCTCTTAGAGAGGAATATCCATATTTGCAGTTTGATACAATTAGGAAAATTGTTTATCAGATTCATAAATAAAGTTTTATAATTTCAATGACTCATCAAAGTTCTCTCCCCAGAACTTTGAAATGACGAGTCGGCCCAGTGTCCCCCCAACACTGGGCTTTTTTTAATCCTATTTTTGGGAATTCAACTATATGTCAAAAACAGTAAAGAAAAACGCAAGACCTGTAAAAAAATCTTATTCGTCACCTTTTACAAACTACTGGGTAAAGGAAAACTATTACCTGCTCATTTTAGGAGCAGTCATTCTAATTGCGGGCTTTTTCGTCATGTCCCTTGGCAAATGGGATAATCCTGTTTCCCTTAACCTCTCGCCAATACTCCTTTTGATTGGCTATCTGGTTGTGCTGCCTGCTGCAATCTTTTTCAGAAAAAAGCAGAATGACAAAAAGGCAGACAATGTTCCTGGGCAGAGTTAAAGGAAACGTAATCTCTACACAGAAGAACCGGTACTTACAGGGACATAAACTCCTGCTGGTTCAGAAAGTAGACCTAAAGGGAAATTTCACCGGCAATAAAGACGTTATTGCCCTTGACCTTATCGACTCCGGTATTGGGGATACCGTTCTTGTCGCACAGGAGGGCGATGCCGTACAGCAGATATTAGGGCATAAGAAGGCTCCCGTTAATACGATGATTGTTGCAATTGTTGACGATATTGACGTAGAAAAATAACTCCACAAAAACCGGCTTTATACAGTGACAAGGCTTAATTTTGAGCAATTTGTCTCACTCAGACTTCTGCTTAACGTAGAAGGCATAGGACCGGGCAAGATCAGAAACCTGCTTGCCCAGTTCAAATCCCTGAACAGCATCCTTTCGGCAAGCCACAATGAACTCACTAAAACAGACCAGATAAACAAGATACTGGCACAGCGCATAAGACAAGCTTCACTGACCAGGGACATATTCAGAAAGAAGATTAAGGAAGAAATAGAAAGGCTTTCGCAAATGGGAGCCTCAGTAATTACGGTCTGGGACCCTGAATACCCTCCGCTTCTGAAGAAGATCTACGACCCGCCCTTGATACTCTATGCACTGGGCTCTTTTACCGAAGCTGACAACTATTCGGTTGCCATCGTGGGAACGCGTCAGCCTTCCAATTACGGGAAAGTTCAGGCCGAAAAATTTTCTTCGGACCTCTGCAGCCAGGGCGTAACGGTTGTAAGCGGAATGGCCCGGGGAATTGACTCAATTGTGCACAGGTCGGCAATAAAGATTGGCGGACGTACAATTGCCGTAATTGGCTCAGGACTGGATGTAATTTATCCCCCCGAGAACAGGCAGCTTTTCTCGGAGATCATACGCAACGGCGTCGTACTTACAGAATTTGAGCTTGGCACCAAGCCCGATGCGCAGAACTTCCCGAGAAGGAACAGAATCATTTCCGGCATCTCTCTTGGGAGCATAATCGTTGAATCAGGCGTAAGCGGAGGCGCAATGCAGACGGCTGCCTTTGCGCTTGAACAGAACCGCGAGGTCTTTGCCGTACCGGGAAATCTCGGCGTAAGGCAGAGTGAAGGGACAAATGCTCTCATTCAAAGAAGCGGGGCAAAACTTGTTTGCACAGTTGACGACGTGATTCAGGAGCTTGAAATAAAGCTTAAACCGGTCATTGGGAAAAACATTCCCAAAGCCGAAGAGGAGCTGAATATGTTCGAGGAAAAGCTGATGGCATGCCTGGATAACGAACCGAAACAGATCGACCTCATCTCTTCGATGTCTTCGCTTTCAACCTCAGACTGCCTGGTCTATCTCCTCTCGCTTGAATTTAAGGGGCTCGTCAGGCAATACCCGGGGAAAATGTTCTCCACTGCCTGAGCTTTAAAAGGCGCGCGCAAGTTTCAGTACTTCTTTTTGTTTTTCCAGAGAGCCTTAAGCCTCTCCTTAATTGTCTTTTCCTGCCCGTTCTCCGTAGGCTTATAAAACTGCCTTCCCTTTAGCTCCCCGGGCAGGTAATCCTTCTCAATAAAGTGGTTTTCAAAGTCGTGAGGATACTGGTATTCCTTTCCATAACCCAGCTCCTTCATAAGTTTCGTCGGAGCATTCCTCAAGTGAAGCGGCACCGGGTAAAGGGGACTGTTCCTGACCTCTGAAAGCGCCTGTTCAATTCCCATGTACGAAGAGTTGCTCTTTGGCGCCGAGGCAAGATAAGTAACCCCTTGAGCAAGAAGAATTCTTGATTCCGGCATACCGATCTTTGAGACGGCACTAAAGACAGTCTCGGCCAGTAAGAGCGCGTTCGGGGAAGCATTGCCTATATCCTCAGCAGCAAAGATGATCATCCTGCGGGCAATAAAGAGCGGATCCTCGCCCCCTTCCAACATTCGGGCCATCCAGTATAGGGCTGCGTCGGGATCGCTTCCCCTGAGGCTTTTAATGAAGGCTGAGATGATATTATAATGCTCCTCGCCGGCCTTATCGTAGAGAATGTTCTTTCTCTGTATGACATTCTCAATTACTTCCTTCGTAATCTCAATTCTTTCACGGTTGATCTGCTGCATTACGGCTGCCTCCAGGATGTTGAGCATCGAGCGGGCATCCCCGCCGGAGACATAAATCAGGAAATCCGTGTCAACCTCGCCTATTTTCAAGGCAGAGAGAAATTCATCCCTCTCAATTGCAAAGTTTAGAATATTCACCAGGTCATCTTTCGACAATTCATTAAGGACGAAAATTCTCACCCTGCTTCTAAGAGCAGGAATTACTTCAAATGAAGGGTTTTCCGTCGTAGCCCCGATGAGCACAATGAGGCCCGATTCCACTGCCGAAAGAAGTGCATCCTGCTGCGATTTGTTGAAGCGGTGGATTTCATCGATGAAAAGGATCGTCCTTTTCCCGAGGAATTTATTCTCTTCCGAAAGGGCGATGATTTCCCTGATATCCTTTACACCCGAAGAAACCGCGTTTATCTGGTGGAACTCCGACTTTGTCTGGCGCGCAATTATCTTGGCAATTGTAGTCTTTCCGGTTCCCGGAGGGCCCCAGAGTATAAACGAACTGAGTGTATCGTTTTCTATCATCAGGCGGATCGGCTTGCCCTTGCCTAAAAGCGCTTCCTGGCCACGGAAGTCTTTCAGCTCCTCGGGGCGCACCCTTTCAGCCAGCGGGATATGGGGTATCTCTTTTTTCATCTTCTGTTTGCTACAGTCCTATATTCTTTCTCTTGGCGGAAAATTAGGTTTTTGACCCGTGCTTTTACTTTTCCTGGATAGTATATACTTTTTCGCCCTTGCGAACCATGTGGTACTTCTCCCTTGCAACTCTTTCTATCTTTGAATCCTTTGTCTGCAGGGAGTCTATTTCTGCCTTCAGGAGCTTGTTTTTTTCTTCAACCTCTGAGATTTTTCCCAGTAGCTCTTTTTTCTGGCTGAAGAGCCTGTAGTACTGTAAGATTCCAAACTTGTAGAAGAAAAGGAATCCAATAGTCAGCACAAAAACAGCTGCTGCGGCAATAACCAGTTTCTTATTCTTGAGTATTTTAGGAATCGACATTTATAGTGACAGCGTTATTATTTTTTCAAGTAGTTCTTTAAAGCTCATACCCATGGCTTTAGCCATCTTGGGCACAAGGCTTGTATCGGTCATTCCGGGCAGTGTATTTACTTCCAGGCAGTACATGCGGCCATCGTCTGTAAGCCTGAAATCGAGCCTGCCGTAGCCTTTGCAGCCAGCAGCCTTAAAGGCCAGGATTGCCTGTTCCTGCAGCTTTTCGGATATTTCCTCTGAAAACTCCGCCGGCACGATGTACTCACTCATGCCGTGAGTGTACTTGCATTCATAATCATAATGCCCGTGCTTGGGCCTGATCTCAAGAACCGGAAGTGCCATTTTATCCAGCACGCCAACGGCAACCTCATGACCGGGAATAAATTCTTCCACGACAGCCGATTCGGAATACTTCAAAGCGAGCTTTACGGCATCGTCTATTTCGCTTTCATTATTGCAGACTGTAAGGCCAATGGTCGATCCCCCTTCGTTAGGCTTAATGATACACGGGTATCCCAGCAGCTTTTCGACCTTGTCCTTAGCTACAGCTTCATCGTAATCGAAAGGACTGACAACAAACCACTTGGGTGTCAGAACGCCATAGTGCTGGAACATGATCTTTGTCATGCTTTTGTCCATGGCCAGTGAACTCGACAGGACGCCGGAGCCCGTGTATTTGATTCCCCTTAATTCCAGCAGCGACTGTATTGTACCGTCTTCTCCCCACTTTCCGTGGAGTGCAAGAAAAGCCAGGTCGACGTCGTCAAACATTGCCGAATTAACGGCCTCTATGCAGTTTCTGTTGCTGATCTCTGCATAGTCTTTTTCTTCAAAAAGCAGTTCCGGATCCTCAGGCTGGTTAATTCCTAACGCCGGGTCAATTGCTTTAACATTATATCCTAAATCCTTTAGCGCCTTGTATATTGATTTTCCTGAATGTTTGGATACTTCTCTTTCCGGGGATGTTCCGCCTAATAACAGTGCAATCTTTACGTTTTTATTCTCGCTCATTTTAATCGTTTCTTTGTTTATTGAAAAATTATTTATTTACCTTCAGTCCGTAAACTCTTTCAGCAATATCATAAAGCTTTTTTACATTTTCGACTGATAAAGGCTTCTCCCCTCCCAAAGTTCTGGCAATAAAAAGAGTATGCGCAGAGTGTTCAAGCTTTTCCATTTTGAAGTAAGCCTCCTTTATGCTTCGCCCTATGGTAACCGCCCCGTGGTTCTCCAGCAAAAATGCCCATGAGGAATTCAGATACGGCCTGATTGACTCGGGTAATTCATCCGTAGAGGGAGTGCCGTATTTGCAGAGAGGAACCTTGCCAAGTGAAAGAATGACTTCCGGAAAGACCGGCTTTCCAAAGCCTTCACCTCTTGTAGCTGCAAAGGCGGTCGAATAAACCGGGTGACAGTGTATTACAGAATTGATGTCCTTTCTTTCTCGGTATGCCAAGAGATGGATTTTAACTTCCGTGGATACTTTACCCTTTCCTTCAAGAAGATGCCCTTCGAGGTCAATCTCCAGTAGGTCATCTTCCTCCAGTTCACCTTTGCATTTTGCCGAAGGAGTTATAAGGATTCGCTCTTCGGATATCCTGGCCGAGAGGTTGCCATCATAGGCAGCAACAAAGCCTTTATTATAAACCCTGTGACAGGCTTCAATCAATTCCCTGCGTACTGACATTTTTACCTTCCAACTCTTCCATTAACTTCATATTTATAAGTCCATCCCTTCCGCTGACAAGAAGTGGCTTATTGTTTAAGAAAGACTTCTGGAAAGCGCGTAATGCAAAGAGAAGTTTGTTCCCTCTTTTCCTGAATGCCTTCCTGGCCTCTCCGTTCAAATCTATCGTTAGCTTGCAGGGATGATGGTTGCTGCGGCCGATCAGGTGTTCAATACTGATTGCCCCGTCGTAACCTAAAATTTCCACTCTGTTGAAGGCTTTCTTTGTGTTAAAGGAAACATTGAAGAATCCGTATCCGCTTTTCTCGTACTTGAGTATTGCAGCGGCAAAATCATCCACCTCGCTTTTGTAGATGATGTTGTCTGTAACGCCTGTAATAGCCGAAACCTCGCCCCCGAAGTACAACAGCAGATCCAGCATGTGCGTACCGATATCCCTTAAGGCTCCGCCTCCGCTTAAAGCCTTCTTGAAACGGAAGTTTTCATTTGGCGCATAATCCGTGTTAAAGCTTGCCGTAACGGATACGATCTTGCCAAGCATCCCTTTGTCTATGATCTCTTTTGCCTTGATAACCAGCGGATGAAACCTGTATACGTAATTAACCCCCAGCTTCACGTTGTTCTCTTCACAGGCTCTAACCATCTCTTCTGCCTGCGCGGAATTTACTGCCAGCGGCTTTTCGCAGAGTATGTGTTTACCGGCTTTTGCAGCCTTTATAACCTGCTCGTAGTGATGAAGATTGGCGCTTGAAATATACACGCAATCTATGTCGCTTTTTAAGAACTCCTCAAAGCTGTCGTAAGAGCCCTGAACGCCGAACTTTTCGGCCAGCAGCTTTGCACGGTTTATATCACTGCTGTAGAGGGAGTTCACCCTGCTCTTAGGCAGAAGCTGAAGAGTGGGAATGAATGCCCTTTCGGCAAAATTGCCGCACCCGGCAACTCCCCATTTCAAACGTCTGATTATTTTCCCGCCAATTTTTAACATACCTTATCCCCACATTAAAGTTCATTGAAGAACCGGCTCTCTTAAGTAAAGATTAAAATTTCAATTTTTCCAGAAGCATCAGTATCGGCTTGGAATTCTGCATTATGTAAAAATGCACCCCCGGGACGTTCCTGTTTAAGAGTTCCTCTACCTGCTTACACGCCCAGTTGACACCAATCTCCATGACGTGCTCGGGCTTTGCGCTTAATACCTCTTCAGATAATTCATCCGGAATATCTATATAAAAATTCCGGGGAATGTTTGTAAGCTGTGTCTTTGTGGTAATTATCTTAAGGCCGGGAATAATCGGTACATCAATACCTTCCAGCCTGCAGCAATCGACATAATTAAAATATTTTTGATTATCAAAGAACATCTGTGTCACAATATATTCCGCGCCGGCATCAACCTTCTGCTTTGTGTGCTTGATGTCTATCTTCATGTTTGGCGCCTCGAAGTGCTTTTCAGGATAGCCGCCAACACCGACACAAAAGTTTGTAGGCTTTGCATCCAGGAGGCCTTCCTCCAGGTATCTGCCGTGGTTCATTGCAACAATCTGGCTTACAAGCTCACTGGCATACGTATTGGCGCTTCTGCCGTAAGCTAAGGGCTTCTTAAATGTATTTTCGTCACCCCTTATAGCCAGTACGTTATCGATGCCAAGGTAATGAAGCTCAATTAAAAAATCCTCGGTTTCCTCGCGCGTAAAGCCCTGGCAGATAATGTGCGGCACGGCATCAATGTTATACTTGTTCTGTATGAGCGCACAGATGCCCAGCGTACCGGGTCTCTTTCTTTTTACCCTTCGCTGAATTCCACCTGGAGTTTCTTCATAAATTACTTCAGCTGCATGGCTGGTTATATCTATAAAAGGAGGATGATACTTTGCTATATGCTCTATTACCGAAAGAAGGGCTTTAATGTCTCCTCCTCTCTGCGGCGGAATAATCTCAAAACTAATCAATGGACCTTTTCTAATAGCAAGATGTTCAATAACTTTCATAAGTTTCCCGTTTTTGAAGGCGTAATTTAATGATTTCTTTAATAAAGTTCCTCCTTATTTTTGTGCACTTAAACTGGCTTGCTAGGCACAAAAATAACGTTTGGAATAAATTATCTTAATACCATCAGACTGTAGCCGGAGTTCCTAACCTCCCTGTCGCCTGTAGCTACGCGGATGTAGCGGCCCTTGACCCACATTTCCGTCATGTCCTTATAATGCTTGCTCAGGATGTTTCCCGACTGTCCTGTTGTAAGGATGAGGTAAAATTCATCGGGCCTGGAGAAGTCGAATATATATCTCATCGAAGGCCCCAGAATTGTTTCATAAGGATCGTTGAATGAATATTCCGTGTTAAAAAGGCTCGTTCCGCTTCCCCCGACCGAATAAGGGCCTATGTCAACAATGTCATCCAGGGCACCAAATTTCCCGTGGAAAAGGTGCTTAAAGGTAACCTTGTGGAGTTTTCCCCACTGCCAGTCTTCAATAGAGGAGCTAAAATGGCTTTCAAAGTATCTTATGGCATCAATTAAGCTGCGGCGAATTATGTCGTCACGTGTTTCAACAGCCTTGGTATTAACGTTGTCAAACCATGAAGAATTATTTTCCTTCAGCATTTTCATTATGCTGCGGTAGGGAACGTTTGCCATAAAGACATATTCATTGTATAGATTACGCCCCATCTCGTCTTCAAAAGTATTTCTTAGGAGAAACTGGAAGAAAACTTCAAAAACTGCAGGCACCTGGCTTCCTTCATCAAGACTGAAATTCCAGGTTTTGAACAGGTTTAGTGTTGATGAAAGTGTCCTGTCCTTAACCTTAACTGAGTTGAAAGCAGAAACGATGTATGGAGTCATCTCCCTGGCATAAGGAGAGACAAAGTCAGTCTGGTAGCCCTTAAAATCGTCTGCTGAGTGTTTTTGCTTTCCCGTTAAAAGCTCCGTTATCCTTTCGATCCTTGAAGGCGGCTCCCAGAGATTGGATATGTGATAGCTGAAGCTGCTGACGGTTTTATTGTTTGCCGATGCTATGTAATTTTCAGGCGGGTTAAAAAGAGAAGGCATCTGCTCATAAGGTACGTAGCCCTTCCAGTCATATGCGTCAGTTGAGCCGTCGTACACAAAGCTCGGACTTACAGAAGAGCGTATTGGAAGCCTTGCACCGCAGATATAGCCGATGTTGCCTGCTTTATCGGCATAGACAAAATTCTGCCCCGGCACGTAGTAATGTCCCACAGCTTCCCTGAACTCGCCCCAGTTCTTTGACATATTTACCGCCATAATGGCATAGAACTCGTCGCTGAATTCACTTCCCGTCCAGCGCATGCTTAAGGTGGCTTTCTTTTTATACCTCTCCGGAAAGAGCGTGTTATAAGGATGAATATCCGATACAATTGGCCCGCGGTGTGTTTCTTTTACATTAATTTCAACGTCATCGGAATCTTTGACGTGAATTGTATAGCGGTGGCTTTTCAGGTCCTGCCAGGAATTGTTAAAGAAATATTTCTTTCCCGCCGAGTCGAGCTTTTCGACATAGAAGTCTGCATCATCGGCCATAACGTTTGTCATAACCCACGAAATATTCTCATTTTTGCCAATCACAACCCCCGGTATACCGGGAAGTGTAAAGCCATCGGCTTTCCAGTTTTTCCCCCTTATTACCGCAGCATACCATCTTCCCGGAGCCTGAAGAGCCAGGTGCGGATCGTTTGCAATAATCGGTTTTCCGCTTGCAGACTTCTGGCTGTTGACGACCCAGTTGTTTGAACCGATGTGCGTTCCCCCGAAACCGGCAAACTGCCTGAAAGACCTGTCTGTTTCTATAAAGGCGGTCGGAATTTCCGGGGCAGATCTGAGACCGGAAGGTATTATTGTTGGAGCATTTTCAGGATAATCCGGCAGTATCTCTTTTACCTTTTCCTCGCCCAGCTTTTGTACGAGATTACTGAAAGCTATGTCTGTCCACCAGCTTAAGTTGAGCTCCCAGGCCATTAGTTTACCAATTATAAGGCTGTGTTCGGGTTTCCAAGGATAAGGATCGTAGCCAAGAGCGTCAAACTCAACGGGATATTTCCCCTTGGCCTCCTTTATATAGGCATTAACCCCGTTAGAGTATGCATTCAAAAGAGAAAGGTACCTCGGGTTTAATTTCGCCATATCCCTCTTTACAGTCCTGTCTATGCCAATAGTCTTAAACATCCTGTCGTAAGGAAGAGTCTTTGAGCCGAATATTTCGCTCAGCCTGCCTTCGCCCGCCCTGCGTTCAACGTCCATCTGAAAGAGCCTTTCGCTGGCGTGCATATATCCAAGCGCATAAGCTGCATCCTCGTCGCTTTCGGCATAAATGTGGGGAATTGCATACTGGTCGGTGTAAATTTCCACGCTTTGTGAAAGCCCTCCAAGCAGCTTATCTCCCTGGTATTCAGGCACTGATTTCATCAAGAGTCTGTAAAATAGAAATGCCCCTACGGCTAGAATTATCACCAGAGAGACAATAATGGCAAAAGTATTTCGCATCCAGTTTGGCATGATCTGTAAAATTTATAAGGTTAATATGAATAAACGCGCTTAAGATTGGGAAAAATAGTACTCCCTGAACGGCAATTACAAATTTATTGTAAATTTTTTCTTTATGAAAATAAATACAAATATTATTTTTGCCTAAGTTGCAGACTGAACCGAGAAATAATCAAGAAACCGGATTTTTAGGAGTAAATATATGCTGGAAGTACTTCCTTTTATAATACTTGCACTGTTGATGGTGGTGTTGGGCTTTTTAATTTATGTTATTAAGAGCTCCCCGGGAAAGAATTCCCTGCAGATAGCCGATGAGGTCAGAGCCCTAATGACTGAAGCCTTTAGCAAAGCAGAAAAAGAGATCCGGGCAGAATTCACCTCCAACCGCGCCGAGATAAACAGCCAGTCGGTACAGCTAAGGGGCGAATTAAACAATATTTTCAGGCTCCTGGAAGATTCCCTTCTTAAGCGCATGGTGGACTTGTCCAGTCTCCAGAAGTCTCAGCTGGATATTTTCAGTGAAAACCTGGTGGTGCTTTCCAAAACGGTTGACGAAAAGATAGCACTTCTTAGAAGCAGCAATGAAAAGAAATTTGAAGAGTTAAAAGATAAGCTTCAGGATAAGCTCGCCGAACTGCAGCAAAGCAATTCGCTGAAGCTCGAAGAAATGCGCCTGACCGTAGACGA
Source organism: Ignavibacteria bacterium (assembly GCA_025612245.1). GTDB lineage: Bacteria > Bacteroidota > Ignavibacteria > Ignavibacteriales > SURF-24 > JAAXKN01. Next base: position 153,128 of record JAAXKQ010000009.1, on the reverse strand, counting down.
AAAGCTCCAGTCCACGCTGGAAAAGAGGCTCGGGGAGTCTTTCCGCCTTGTAAGTGAACGCCTCGAGATGGTACAGCGCGGCCTTGGAGAGATGCAAGTCCTGGCAAACGGCGTTGGCGACTTGAAGCGGGTTCTTTCCAACATAAAAACTCGTGGCACCTGGGGTGAGGTTCAGCTTGGTAGCCTGATAGAACAGATCCTTTCTCCCGAGCAGTACGAAAAGAATGTTGCCACCAGGAAAAACAGCTCCTGCATTGTAGAATACGCCGTTAAAATGCCTGGGCGGGGCAACGGCACGGAGGAAGTCCTCTGGCTACCTATTGACGCCAAATTCCCTCTGGAAGACTACCAGCGCCTCTGTGAGGCACAGGATTCTGCAGACGCAGCCTTGCTTGAAGAAAGTGCCAAGGCACTTGAAAACAGAATTAAGTCCGAGGCCAGGGATATAAAGGAAAAATACCTGGATCCTCCAAATACAACAGATTTTGCCATTCTCTTTCTCCCCGTAGAAGGGCTTTACGCTGAGGTTTTAAGAAGACCCGGCCTGTGCGAGAAGATCCAGCAAGACTACCGCGTAATACTTGCCGGACCAACAACACTAACTGCAATTCTGAACAGCCTGCAGATGGGCTTTAGAACCCTGGCAATAGAAAAACGCTCAAGCGAAGTCTGGACCCTTTTGGGCATGGTAAAAACTGAATTCAGCAACTTTGGCTCAATACTCGATAAAACGAGGAAAAAGCTCCAGGAAGCCAGCAACACCATTGAGAATGCCTCTGTGGCTTCCAGAAGAATTGAAAGAAAACTAAAGGACGTGCAGGCTCTTCCTGCAAAAGAGAGCCTTGAACTGCTCGTTGAAGGAAATGAAGAGGATTAATTCGGGGAAAATTTTTATATTTGCCCGGGAATTTCTGCGGATTTGGACAGTTCCTCTTGATTTTCCGTCCTGTCCCTTCGATAATAGGGGCATCCCTTGAAGTTTTCCATGGGGGTAAAATGATAATTATGTAAGATGAGAATGCCAAAGACAGATTAAGCTAAGATTATTTGCTCTTCTGATTTTTGTTGTTACTTATTATAACGATTAACAAGGACGCTTTGGAATTTCTTTCATGATAAATATCCGTACCAAAATCTTAACGATCATAGCTCTGATTTTATTCTTAATTATTCTCTCAGTTGTTCCATCATTAGGATTATCTCTTCTGATCTTTCTTCAGGGATTGATCTTTTTATCTGTCTCCATTCTGCTCTGGAAGTGGGTTGCCCTTCCGATTAATAAGCTCAGCAGATGCCTTCGGGAAGAAAACCCTTCATTGGTGCTTCCATTTCTCAGAGAAAAATCCGAATTCAGGGAATTTGCAAACCTTCTTCTTAGTTATTTCAAGCAAAAGAAAGACATAGAAGAAGGAATAAGGCTGAGATTACAGATAGAATCTGAGCTAAAAAATGCCCATGGCGAACTGGAAGAAAGGGTAATAAGAAGGACTAATGAGTTATTGGTTACAAACCAGCTCCTAAAAAGGGAAATTGAAGAAAGAAAGAATATAGAAGACTCGCTTACAGAAACAGAAGACAATCTCCGTCTTTTGGCAGAAACGACCAAGGATGTCCTCTACCGCCTGAGATACGACACCTTAAGCTACGACTATCTGAGCCCTGCCATCAGCAACCTGACCGGTTATACATTCAAGGAAATTAACCGTATTGGTCTGGTAAAGATCATAAAAAAGATCGAATTCCATACACAGCCAAATGCCCTGGAGGTAAAAAAACTCAGAACTGACCCGAACTTTAAGGAATACTATGCCGACTACCTGATACGCAAAAAAAGCGGGGAGCTCATCTGGATAAGCGACCATTCATTTGCCTGGCTCGACAAGTCGGGTAAACTTATCGGTTCGGTTGGTGTGCTGCAGGATATTACAAAAAGAAAACTCTCGGAAATTCAGCTCCAGCGCCAGGACGCCATACTTCAGGCTATCAGCTACCAGGCGGAAGTTTTCCTGAAATCTTCCAGGTGGAATGAAAATATCAGCGAAGTCCTCAAAAGACTCGGGGAAGCCGCCCAGGCAAGCCGGGTTTACATCTTCAAAAATGAGACAAAGGAAGACGGCTCTGTTGTAATGCAGCGGCTCTGCGAATGGACTATAAATGGCGTTTCTTCAAAAATGAACGACCCCTTGTTTCAGGAGCTGCCTTACTGCCTTGCCCCTGGAGGCCTTGATATGGAATCCTTGAGCAGAAATGAAGTTTTCATTTGCACTCCCGAAAAACTGTCCGCGGATGAAAAAAGACTGATCACAGGGCTGGATGCGAAATCATTTCTGCTGGTACCGGTTTTTTCCGGGAAGACCTGGTGGGGATTTATAGGGTTTGACGATTGTTTTGAGGAAAGGAACTGGTCACCTACGGAAATTGAAGCCTTAAAGACCGCCGGCGACATGATGGGAGCAGCAATACTCCAGAACTCTTATGAGGATGAACTCATCAAAGCAAAACAGCTTGCAGAACGTTCTGACAGGCTTAAGACCGACTTTCTTACGCAGATGTCGCATGAGATAAGAACCCCTCTTAATACGATCCTCTGCTATATATCGCTGATAAAAGAAGACATTCAAAATGAGCAGTTTCAGGACCTGCCAATGTTCTTTGAAACAATCGACCAGGGAGGTAAAAGGCTTATCCGCACAATAGACCTGATTCTTAACATGGCACAGGTCCAGACAGGTAATATTGACTGCAACTATATAGAGCTCGACCTGGGGCAGGAAATAGCACACCTGGAACAGGAATTTTCAGTCATCGCAGAACGCAAGGGACTGGAGTTTACTTTTATCAACAACGCCTCTGAGGCCAGGGTAGTTGCCGACAGGTATACGGTGAACCAGATATTTGAAAACCTGGTTGAAAATGCCATTAAGTATACCCCATCGGGGAAAATTGACATAAAACTATATAATAATAACGGAAGCGTTTTGGTTGACGTTGAAGATACGGGTATAGGCATATTAAAAGATTACCTGCCCTACCTGTTTACCCCGTTTTCACAGGAAGAAACAGGTTACACCAGACGCTTTGACGGTAACGGCCTGGGTTTGGCGCTGGTAAAAAAATATGCCGAATTAAACCGGGCCGATATTAAGGTCAGTTCCGAAAAAGGAAAAGGCTCTACGTTTACTGTGTCTTTTAGGAAATCCTCTTAGGCTTTTTCTGACAGATAGTTCCCATTTACCGGTAATTTTCCCCTTTTCACCGATTATGCCTTTGAGAAATTATCTTTGATGTTAATTTTGTAGTAAGAAATTTAACTAACTTTCAAAGATAGAGGTTTTACAATGAGTGAGATAAGAAGAAGATCCGGAAGAACTTTTCTTTTGGGCACAATAATAGTGGCTTTGGGCATCATTCTGCTTTTATCTAACCTTCATATGCTTTTTTTCCCCCTTGGCGAAATTGTAACCTTCCCACAGGGAATACTTCTGCTGATAGGCATAATACTGATTGCAAACGGAAATTACAGAGGAGGCTCAATACTGATAATGCTTGGAGTCCTTTTCTGGGCTTCAGACCACTTCAATTATGATTTCTGGACTATTTGGCCGGTGCTCCTGATAATACTCGGACTCTACATTTTATTTGGCATCGCTCATCCCCGCAGAAGATTCAGGGATCAGGCTGCCGAGAAGATAGCAGACCACGTTTCAGAACACTTCAAAAGCAGGTATTATAAGCGCGGTAACCCCGTAAACGAGAATTTCCTGGATGAAACTGCCATCTTCAGCGGCATAAAAAAATCAATTGCTTCGGAAGAATTTCAGGGCGGCAGAATAACTTCCATCTTCGGAGGCTCGGAAATAGATCTTTATAACTGCAAACTCGCCCCCGGAAACAACATACTTGAAGTTACCGCAATCTTCGGAGGCACAACGCTTTATATTCCAAGGGACTGGAAAGTTATAGTTGAGGCAACACCAATCCTGGGCGGCTTTTCAGATGAAAGGAGAAAAGATCCCGGCATTGCTTACCCTGAGGACAGGAAGCTCATAATAAGAGGGCTGCTTCTCTTCGGCGGCGGAGAAATCAAGACTGCATAAAAAGAAATGAATAATCCGCTTCTGATATTAAGAAATTTTATTTTCTACACGTTTATATGGATAACCTTTGCAGTTATCCATATTCTTTTTCTCCTTAACGCTGCAGGCTTGGGTTTTTCTGATGCAGTCCTGGACAGCCTCGTCTTTAACGTAATTTACCTGTGGCTGGGACTCGGGCTGTGGTACCCGGTTAAGTATCTTTCAATCGACAGGAATTCGAGCTTCCGTTTTGCAGCACAGCACATTCTCTCGGCAATTGTTTCCTCTTCACTCTGGATTGGGATGTCTTTATTTATTCTGTTTTTCATATTCAGTCCGGACAGTCACCTTAAAAGCTTTATATTCCAAACTCTGGCCTGGAGAATTTTAATCGGCATTATTCTCTATGTAATATACACTTCATTTTATTACCTTTACATTTTCTACAGCAGCTATAATGATAAGCTTCTCAAGGAATCTGAACTCAGAACTTTTGCCAGGGAAGCCGAACTAAAGTCTCTCAAGTACCAGATCAATCCCCATTTTCTTTTTAACAGCCTTAATTCAATCAGCTCACTTACGCTGATCGATCCGGCAAAGGCAAGGGAAATGACAATAAAACTTTCCGAGTACATGAGAGCTACTTTATCCGAAAGCGAAAAACAGTTTCATAAGCTTTCTGAAGAAATTAAAAATCTCAGACTTTACCTGGATATTGAGAAGGTAAGGTTCGGCAATAAATTCGAATACGTCGAAGAATTTGAAGACAGCTGCACCGGAATTATGATTCCACCAATGATACTTCAGCCTCTGCTGGAAAATGCAATAAAGTACGGCGTATATGAAAGCCTGGAGAAGGTTACAATTAAGCTGAACTGTAAAAAAGAAAATAATTATCTTAAGATAACAGTTGAAAATAACTACGACGAAGATAGCCTTTCGCCTTCCGGGGAGAAAATCGGAATTAGGAACATTAAAAATAGACTCTCTTTAATTTACCGCCAGGATAATTTGCTGGTAGTCGAGAACAAGCGGGGCATCTTTAAGGTAAACATTTTCATTCCTTTGGGAGAATCTTAGAATATGAGTAAAATCAGTGCAATTATCATTGACGATGAGCCTCTTGCAAGAGAGATAATAAAAGCGTACCTGAAAAGCATTCCCCAAGTGGAAGTAACCTCCGAATGCAGCAACGGGTTCGAGGGAATTAAAGCAATAAATGAGTTTAAGCCTGACCTGATATTCCTCGACGTACAGATGCCCAAGATTAGCGGCTTCGAGATGCTTGAATTGCTGGATGAGCTTCCCGTTGTAATTTTTACAACGGCATACGACCAGTACGCCCTGAAAGCCTTCGAGACAAACGCAGCCGATTACCTCCTGAAGCCATTCTCCGAAGAAAGACTCAAAGAGGCAATTTCAAAGGCTTCATTATTCCTTTCAGACAAAAAGAAAAATAGTGAAACTATAAGCAAAGTCTTTGAACAGATGGATAAACAGCAGGAATTCCTGGAAAGAGTAGTCGTAAAAAACGGGCCCAAAATCCATATCATCCCATCAGATAAAATCTTATACATAGAAGCCCAGGATGATTACGTAATGTTATATACAACGGAAGGACGGTTCCTGAAACAGAAAACGATGAAGTTCTTTGAGGACCACCTTAACCCGGAGGAATTCATCAGAATACACAGGTCGTATCTTGTTCGCATTTCGGAAATAAAACAGATTGAACTTTTTGAAAAGGATTCCTACCGCCTGCAGGTCTCAGGCGGTAAATTCCTGCCCGTAAGCAAAAGCGGTTACAGCAGACTCAAGGAAATTTTTCAGTAATTCTTACATGTAACAATTACTCTCAAGGCTAAAAAAGACTGTCCTAAAGATTATTTCTGCCGTGGCCTTATTTTTGACGCTTTTCAGTAAAGATTAATTAACTATCTATGGTCTTCAATCAGAGGTAATTATGTTCATCAAGAAAAGCGAAAAATATTTAAGCGTCGAAGAAGCAGCCTTTATTCTGGGAAAAAGCATTGGCCAGATAAATCTTTACGTCTGGCTCCACATCCTACGCGACGTGGAGAAAGTAGGCGACTGTTACATCATCCCCAAGGATGAAGTCTTCAGACTCCAAGGGAACAACAGTACTATGGAAGCGAAAATGGAAGACAGGAAATCCTATGAAGAGACCATAGAAGACAGCAGCTCTTTCAGCTACTAGGCAGCTTTTGTTTATTGAATTTAGCCGATATTTTCTCGCTTGATTTGCCGAGGCTACCTTATAGTGGCTTTTATTTACCCCGGACTAAAGTTTTGGCTTAAAGCCCGGATTTCTTCTCTCTCAAAGAGAGGGAAGATCCGGGCTTTAAGCAATGCCTCTCTAATTTTCTGCCTCAGCACCGATATTTGCCCCATAAATTTCAATTTGATTAAAAAAGAATATTTTTTATTTTGAATGCTAAATTTGTTTCTTTCCTATTTCAGTTTACACGAAATAAGATTTTAAGGCAAATCAAATGAATCTAGACAAAGACCTTCAGTCAATTCAGGAAGCCAGGGACCTGGCAAAAAAAGCCAAAGAAGCACAACTCGAATTCAAGCACTATAACCAGGAACAGGTAGATAAAATCATCAGGGCCATGGCAGATGCCGGCTACAGCGAAGCAGAACGCCTGGCTAAGATGGCCTGTGAGGAAAGCGGCTTCGGCAAGTGGACCGACAAGAAGATAAAAAATGAATTCGCAACAAAATCTGTTTACGAATACATTAAAGATCTCAAGACAGTTGGTGTAATTGCAACAGAGCAAAACGGTAAGCTGGTAAAAATTGCCGAACCTATGGGTGTAGTTGCAGCACTCGTGCCGTCAACTAACCCGACTTCAACGGCAATGTTCAAATCCATCATCTCTTTAAAATGCCGCAATGGCATTGTATGCAGCCCTCACCCCAGGACAGTCAACTGCTCTATGGAAGCCCTGAGGGTAATTTCTGATGCCGCTGAAAAGGCAGGAGCCCCGAAAGGACTTATGCAGTGCATGAGTGTACCAACGGTTGAAGGCACAGAAGCCCTGATGAGGGATAAAAACGTTGCCGTCATTCTTGCCACCGGAAGCACCCCGATGGTAAAGGCTGCCTATAGCGCCGGAAAACCGGCCTACGGAGTGGGACCCGGCAACGTGCCTGCTTTCATCGAGCGTACTGCAAATTACAGGAAAGCCGTAGCCGACATCGTCTACGGAACCACATTCGACAACGGCACTCTCTGCTCCTCGGAACAGGCCATGGTTGTAGACAGGCCGATTTATCAGAAAGTAATCGAGGAAGCAAAAGCCCAGGGATGTTATTTTGTTGCCGGAGAAGAAAAAGCAATGCTCTCCCGTGCAATTGCAAAGGAAGGGAGAATTAATCCAGATATTGTGGGAATGCCCGCCCCATGGATCGCAAAGTATGCGGGATTTTCCGTTCCTGAAACTACGAGGGTGCTGGTTGCAGAAATTACAAAGGTCGGCAGAGATGAACCTCTCTCGATGGAAAAGCTCTCCCCTATACTTGCATTTTATACAGTAGAGGGCTGGCTTGAAGGCTGCCATAAGTGCATCGAAATCCTCAATTTCGGAGGCATCGGGCACTCTATGTGCATCCACTCGAACGATAACGACATAATAATGAAGTTTGCCCTTGAAAAACCCGCATTCAGAATCATGGTCAACACGGTTAATTCGCTCGGCGCTGTGGGCTATACGACAGCTCTTGCCCCCAGCCTTACGCTTGGACCTGGCACCTGGGGAGGCTCAATTGTTTCAGAGAACGTAACAGCAAAACACCTTATGAATGTAAAGACTCTTGCCTTTGAGGTCAATCCTGTAAACTCAGGCGAGAGCGTTTCCTCATACGGCTCAAATGCCGCGGGCTCTTCTAGCTTCATGCAGCAGATTGAGGACCGGCTGAGGGCACGCGCAGGGAACCCCGGCCTTAGCTTTTCAGCTGAAACAAAGAAACCTGAAAGAGAGTCTGCTGAAAAAAAGTCCGGAGGCATATACGGCAGCGGAATGAACAAGGAAGATTTGGATAAGATAATCCGTGAGTTTAAGAAATAAGGTTTTCCCGGAAATTTGAGAAGCATGCTGCTTTTGCAGCATGCTTATTTCTACTAATACCTGTCCAGCTTGAACTTTTCGCCCAGGTAAAGCTTTCTTACGTCGGCGTCTTCAGCCAGAACTTCGGCTGTTCCGTATTTGAATATGTTTCCACTTATAAGTATGTAAGCCTTATCGACAATGCTTAGCGTCTCATGGACGTTGTGGTCCGTAATAAGAATGCCTATGCCGCGGTTCTTGAGGTTTGCAACAATGTTCATAATGTCCTCAACTGCAATAGGGTCAACGCCCGCAAAAGGCTCATCCAGAAGTATAAATTTCGGGTTTGTTGCAAGTGCCCTTGCAATTTCAGTCCTTCTTCTCTCACCGCCGCTCAGCTGAAATCCAAGACTTTTACGAATGTGTGTTATGTTCAGGTCCTCAAGCAGCTGGTTACAGCGTTCCTTCCTTTGCTTTGACGAAAGGTCCATCATCTGCAGCACGGCCATGAGGTTGTCTTCCACGCTGAGGCGCCGGAAAATGGAAGCCTCCTGCGGCAGGTAACCGATTCCAAGACGTGCCCTTTTATACATGGGCATTGCTGTAATATCCTCAGAGTCCAGAAACACCTTTCCGCTCTCGGGCTTTATCATGCCTACAATCATGTAAAACGTCGTGGTTTTGCCTGCGCCATTTGGGCCCAGGAGACCAACAATTTCACCCTGTGTTACCTGAACGGATACTTTTTTAACTACTGTCCGCTTCTTATATATTTTTACGAGGTCTTCGCTTCTTAATGTTAAAGAGTTTTCCATTGTAATTTCTGTTTAATTAATTCCGTCGGATGTCATTAAAATACACTAAGCATCGTATTTTTCTCAGGCCTGCCCTTCTGTATAAAAAATGCGGGCAGCGTATAGGAGAGCTCATTTTTCTCAACCAGGTTCTCAGGATAATATTCGCTTACGGGCGAATTGAACATCTTAACCTCGTTTACAGCCTTATTCCTGAAAAATATTTTCGCATTCTGTGCGCTCGACTTTGTAAGCCCGTTAGGCTCATTTTTATCATACACATAATAAATGCTCAACACGTTACCGTTAACGTCCGTATGGTTGATGCCAGTGCTGTCAAAATAGATAGTCATCTGGTCGCCCGATATCTGGTCGTATCTCGTATTAAAGCCTTCGTTGTGTGAAAGCAAAAAAGAATTATTATAGACTTCTATTTTCCTCAGGCGGTTACGCGCCGTAAAAATGTTTACCGAATCACCCGAAAGCTGGGAGTCTTCATACCAGAGTACGGGCACACCGGGATCCTTAGGGCGCTTAAATGTAATTATTTTTTCCTCATCCCTGTAATATATCGAATAATTATTGGTTGAAGCAAAATTGCCCCTGAGAATTTTTACCGAGTCGGTTGCAACGAAAACCCGTGAAGTGTCATTAAAGGATTCCATCGTGCGCGAAGAAATAATGAGCGTATCCTGCTGCCTGCCATCTGCCGAAGTATCCACCTGCATCAGCAGCGGCTTTTCGTTAATGATAGTGTATTTTTTCAGCGCATAATTTTCAAGATGATTTCCGTAAACAATCACGTTGTTCCTGGAATTTGAAACCTGGACCTTCCCGTCGGCAAAGGTGGTTCTCGTTGTCCTCAGGTGAGTCATGCTGTCGGCTATAATCGTATTTACAGAATCGAATATGGTCACGTTTCCCGTGGCAACAGCCCTGTTTTCATTTTTATAATAGTTCAGAACATTACACGTCATTGTCGATACCGTGTCGTAAAGCCTGACATTTTGTGAAAAATAAGCTCTTGCCTCATTAAAGTAATAATCGCCGTTTACAGCCGTTAATATCACCTTGCCGTCGTTTAATTTTACGCCTGTCTTGCACTCGGCAATCCTCTCGTTGCCGTAATAATACCCCTTCTCAGCCTCAATTGTAAGCGTATCCTGCCTGACGACCACATTACCCTCAAGAATTGCGTTGTTCTTTGCAAGATACTGCGTAGCCTTGCGGCATGTAATGATTATATTTCCCTGCTGAAGCCTTACGTGGCCAATTACCTCTCTTATGCTTTCCCCGCCAAGGAGCTTGCCCGACATACTGTCGCCTGTAACTGTAATAAAACCTCGTGCGCCCTGGGCATAAACGGCTACGGAGCTGATAAGTATAAGTAATGTCACTATTACTCTTTTCACGGGGTTACTCCTCCTGATACATTGTCGGGAGCTGTAACAAACGTAGGCTTATAAATAACATAGTTTCGCAGACTCTGGTCGGCAACTACCCCGTAGCCCTGAATTTTTTCTCTCGGTGAAACAATGGTAACGAACTTGTCGGAAACTATCTTCCTGTCCTTATTGCGCCACATTAGTTCCTGGGTTTTTAGGGTTGTTCCGCTGTCGTTTCTTGCCACCACGCTGTCAATGGCATACATATTATTTGTAAAGCCGTCAACCCTGCCCTTAAGCGAGGTTAATGTAGAAGTCTTCTGCCCGGCATCATTATAGAAGTCAATTCTTACCGTATCGAGCAAGGTTTCTTTCTTGTCCTCAAAAACCCTTGCATGCGAAGACGTCAGGACTGCCTTCAGCTTGCCTTCATCAGTAAACATCATCTGGAAATTCCAGCTTTCCTGTGTGGGCAGCTCTCCTTTTGAATTTCCGCCCAGAACAGGCGGCTTAATCTTTTCTTCAGAACAGCCCGTAAAAAGCCATGAGGCAGCAGCAAAGAAAAATGCAATTTCTGCCATCATGAGGGCACTGCCCGTAATTTTCTTATTCCGGAAAATTTTCATCTTGCCTGAAGACCCAGTTTTACAAGGTCGTGAAGGTGAACTACTCCTTGTGGATGGCTGGCAGCGTCAATTACGATCAGTGAGGTAATCTTGAAGTTTTCCATGTACTGCAGGGCAAATGAAGCCAGGTAATCCTCTTTTATTGTCTTAGGATTGCGTGTCATAATATCTACGGCCCTGAGTGAATTGAAACTGATTGTTTTCTCAAGCAGACGCCTCAAGTCACCATCTGTGATGATTCCGGCAAGTACACCATCGTCATCCACAACCGTAGTCATTCCAAGGCGCTTTGAAGTAATTTCAAGTATTGTGTCCTTAAGCGAAGCCTTGCAGTTGACTACAGGAATGTCCTCGCCTTTTATCATCAGTTCAGATATTCTAAGCGAGAGGCGTTTACCCAGGCTGCCACCCGGATGCAGAAGAGCAAAGTCTTCCTTCGTAAAACCCCTTAGTTCCAAAAGAGCCATCGAAAGGGCGTCCCCCATTACCAGCGTTGCCGTGCTTGAGGCAGTTGGCGCCAGGTCGTATGGGCAGGCTTCCTCTTTTACGCCCACGTCAAGGACAAATTTGCATTCTCTTGCCACTCTGGACTTCTTGTTGCCCACCATGGCAATCATTACCACGTTGAGCCTCTTTAAGAGTGGAATAAGATTTATGATTTCTTCCGTATTTCCGCTCTTGGATATTAAAATTACCACGTCCTCCCGCCTGACCATTCCCAGGTCACCGTGCAATGCGTCGGTCGGATGCAGGTATATGGCCGGAGTACCGGTGGAATTCATTGTGGCAACTATCTTGCGGGCAATCAGTCCCGACTTTCCCATACCCGTGAGAATGACCCTGCCTTTGGAAGCGTAAATGACTTCAACAGCACGCACGAAATCGCCGTCTATCCTGTCCATTAAACCCGAAACTGCCTCGGCTTCCTTGCAGATTACTTCTTTTGCTTTCTGTATAATACTTTCTATAGACAATCTAACCTCTTTTAAAAATTATAAAAATAAGGATTTTCCCTTATCTTTTTTTTCTGTACTTACAAATATAGAATAATCCGGATTGATTTTCTTCCAGTACTTGCTATAAATTAAAAAAGCCGATTCCATGTACTGGTCTGAAAGCTCAAACGAACCCTCAGAGACCGGCCCTGAATTCAGCAATACTTCAGGATCCCTTATTTCTGCTCCCTTCTGGCCCTGGAAATCAGATCCAGAACGTCCGACAGGGCAGTTTTATTTTCGGAATCCCTGGTAACATAGTTTACGATTCTTTTTACTTCCCTTCTTGCGGCCTTAGGAGCAGCGCTGAAGCCTGCTTTCATTAAAAGCGGAATATCCAGAATGTCATCTCCGATAAAGCCTACTTCTTCATAAGTAAGATCATACTTTTCGAGGATTTTTTCGGCCTGAGAGACCTTATCAATCGAATGCGAAAGCACTTCTGCCAGGCCGCGTAGCATCTTTACCTTTTCCAGGAGGCTGGCGTCCTCACTGGCAGAAATCACCCCACACTTGATGCTAAGATCTTCAGCCTTTAAGAGATCTTCTTTCAGGTCTGAAAAGTTCTTTTCACCGACCCTGGAACTCTCTAGAGGAATTACAACTCCATGAAGGTCAAAAAGAAGAAACTTTAGTTTATTCAGCGAGCTATAAGGCACCATTTGTCTTCACGGCTTGGTCAAGCTTCTTAATTTCCAGGAGTAAATTCTTTAACCCGGAAAGAGGGAACTGGCTTGCAGCATCGCTCAGGGCATGAGGCGGATCGGGATGAACCTCCATAAAGAGAGCATCGATGCCGACTGCAACAGCCGCCCTGGCAATCGGGGCGATGAATTTTGGCTGACCTCCGGAAATGCCTCCCTGAGATGGTATCTGCACGGCATGCGTGGCATCCATTACAACAGGATAGCCGAGATCGCGCATTACTACCAGTGAACGCATGTCAACGACCAGGTTGTGATATCCGAACGTGGTCCCCCGCTCGGTCAGTAAGACCTTGTTATTTCCCGTGGAAATAACCTTCTCTGCCGCATGCCGCATGTCCTCGGGGGCCAGGAACTGTCCTTTTTTTATGTTGACCGCCTTTCCGGTCTCCCCTGCGGCAATTAAAAGGTCGGTCTGCCGGCAGAGAAATGCCGGTATCTGTAATATGTCTGCCACACGTGAGGCCATGTGGGCTTCAGCTTCAGTATGAATGTCCGTCAGGACAGGCACGGCCAAGCGGCTTTTTACTTCCTCAAGTATTCCTATGGCCTCTTCTTCATTCAGTCCTGTAAAAGAGTTCAGGCTAGTCCTGTTGGCTTTCTTATAGCTGGACTTGAATATGAAAGGAATTCCGAGTTCCGAGGTGATATTTTGAATTTCCTTGGCGGTTCTAAGCGTAATTTCTTCGCCTTCAATAACGCAGGGGCCTGCAATTAAGACGAGCGGATTGCCGCCTCCGATCCTGATATTTGAAATTTCTACCATTTATTCTCTTGTATTGCTTTAGTTTTAAGCTGAACTTTTCTTCCGGGAGCAAAATTATTTGTCATTACCGATACGGGTCACAAGCCGGCTGTTTTGAGCAACTTACCCGAACAGATTGCCGCTTTCATTCGGGTTTGTCCTTTTCATGCCGAAGCGGATGTAAGCCAGATCGGTTGCCTCGCGCCCCCTGGGCGTACGCTGAATAAAACCCTGCTGAATTAAAAACGGCTCATAGACCTCTTCGATTGTTCCGGGATCCTCATTAACGGCTACGGCAAGTGTACTTAAGCCTACGGGTCCTCCCTTGAACTTTTCAATTATAGTCAGAATTATATCCTTATCCATTTCATCGAGACCGTATTCATCCACGTCAAGCGCATTAAGAGCTTTTTTAACCACAGCCAGATCGATCGATTTCTTATTTTCATAATCGGCAAAGTCGCGGGTTCTTCTAAGAAGCCTGTTTGCAATTCTCGGTGTACCGCGCGATCGCTTTGCCAGCTCGTAGGCAGCTTCATCTTCAATTTTAAGGTTAAGGAGCCCGGCAGACCTTCCTACAATTCTGCTTAAAAGCTCAGAATCGTAATAGTCCAGGCGCGCTTTTATTCCGAACCTGTCGCGCAGCGGTGCGGTAAGTAAACCGGCCCTTGTTGTAGCTCCCACCAGGGTGTACTTAGGAAGCCGGATCTGCACGGAACGGGCGTTAGGACCGCTGTCTATCATAATATCCAGCGTGTAATCTTCCATTGCCGAGTAAAGGTATTCTTCCACGACCGGGCTCAGGCGGTGAATTTCATCGATGAAAAGGACAGATTTTTCCTCGAGGTTTGTCAATAGTCCGGCCAGGTCACCGGGCTTTTCCAGAACGGGTCCCGAAGTAATTTTAATTCTGGAACCCATCTCGTGAGCAATAATGTGGGCAAGAGTGGTTTTACCCAGCCCCGGAGGCCCTGTCAGCAGCACGTGGTCCAACCCCTCGTCCCTTTTCAGGGCAGCTGTAATGAAAACCTTCAGGTTATCCGTGATCTTCTTCTGCCCCATGAAGTCATCGAAACGGCTCGGGCGAAGGCTTTGTTCAAACTGCCTTTCCTCGTCGTTGACGTTTGCATCGGTGTTTTCTGATTTTCTCATTAAATTTGCTTTATATGTTATTGAACCTGCATATTACCGGAATCAGTTTCTCTTTTTTTGATCCTGACCTTGACGATCTGAAATCCCTGCACCATGCTGACCATAAGGGTTATCATCAAAATGGCCGCCCCGATTGTGCTCCACACGCTGAAACTCTTTGCAAAAATGCTCCACAAGCCAAGCGTCCATGCGCTGCCGTATAGAATAATCAGGTGTACGACATAGATCGGAAGCGTGTTTCTTCCGATGTGGAAAACTATAGGTGGAACTTTCGTAAGCCTTATTGCCAGGTACGACATTCCGCTGTTCAAGAGTAAAACGATACCAAGCCTGAAGAGTATCAGGTTGGGACTCGTTGTCCAAAAATCACTCTGCTGATAGATTGCCAGTTCAAGCGCGTTGCCGATCAAGGAAATGGCAATAAACATCAGCCCGAAATACATCAGATTCAGGCTGAATCTCCTTGTAGTAAAAACATCCTTGTGATGCGCAAGATAAGTCCCCAGGACTGCACCGGCAAACATGAATCCCACCCATGGTATGAGCGGGAAAAGCGAGCCCGTACCCTGATAAAAGTATCCTGCCAGGGGCAGCGGTAAAAATTTTATCCATTCAATTTTCGAAAATACCGGGTAAAGTGAAAATGCAACAAAAGCCGCAGCAGAAAAGGTAATGCTGTCCCTGACGTTAAATCTTTCGGATATATACAGTAGTCCGATCAAAAAGAGTATTCCGAAACCGATCAGATGAAGCACGTCAACGGAAAAAAAAGTCTGCCACTGGACGTCTGTAACGTTGGAAAAATCAAATATATATGGCGTTGGATATCTTAAAAAGTAAGCTAGGCCCACAAGCAGCAAAAATCTCTTCAAGCCCTTCTTTGCCCTGGGATTTTCCTTAAAAGGAAGGTTATGCATCCGGAAAAGGTACGAAAAAACTGTACCGGAGGAAAAGAGGAATATCGGTGCTGTCAGACCCCTCATAAAAAACCAGAAACTGAATAAAGGTGAGTCAAATGTCCTGTAACTGTCTGCAAGAAGAGTATCTACCGTGTGTCCCTGAACCATCATTAGTACGGCAAAAGCCCGCATGAGATCTATAAATATGATCCTGTTTTTTTTCTTGTCTTTCAACATTATTATCGATGTATCTCCAAAATCGCAAAAACATAACTCTTTAATTCTGCCCGTAAAAATAAGCAAACTCTCCAAATAATTAAACACTTATTTAGGATGAGTAGTTCTTTTTGGCATATACACTAAGAATAGCGAATTTAAGGAAGAATTGAAACAGAATTTTCTGACATGGGTGACCGGGGGTTTCGAGACAAAAGGATAAGAAAGAAACCGGGGGGAGAGGTAAAAACCCCAGTTTCCCCCGGTTTCTAATAAATAGCATTAGTCTCTTGAGTGGGTATTGCACCAGTTTGTAATAAATTCAATTACTGAGGCCGTCGGTGTTCCCGGAGTAAAAAGCTCTCCGACACCAATTTTTCTTAATTCCTTCAGGTCGCTTTCAGGAATAATGCCCCCCCCTGTAAGGAGAACGTCATTCAGTCCTTTTTCCTTCATCAAGGTCAGGATCTTTGGGAAAATGGTCATATGCGCGCCTGAAAGGATGCTAATTCCAATTACGTCAACGTCTTCCTGTATTGCAGCTTCAACTATCATCTCCGGTGTCTGCCTTAAGCCCGTGTAAATGACTTCCATACCGGCATCTCTTAATGCAGCAGCAATTACCTTTGCACCCCTGTCGTGACCGTCGAGACCAGCTTTAGCAACAAGAACTCTGATTTTTTTATCCATTTAAGTCTCCTTTTACTGAATTTCCTGCCTTATTCTGTCGGCAAATTTCTTCATTTCAGTTTCTTTATAGTTTTTTAGATTCAGCATGAATTTGATCTCATCGTTAAAATAGCGCGGCGTTATGTGCATGTGAAAATGAAAAACCGACTGCCCTGCAGCAACCCCGTTGTTTGAAAATATATTGTACCCGTCGGGCTTTAAGCCCTTCATTATTGCACCGGCAACAATTCTGGTGGCATGAATGAGCGAAAGAAGGTTATCCTCCGGGATGTCCAGAAAATCCACGTAGTGGCCTTTCGGTACAACCAGTATGTGCCCGAAATGTATCGGCTTTACATCCAGGAATGAAACCACCTTGTCATCTTCATAAATAATCTCGGCCGGCGATTTACCGCTTATGATATCACAGAAGATACAGCTCATATGACCCGCTATTTTCCTAATGACAAAATTACTAATTTTTCCACTAAAAGCGCCACTTTATTGTGGAGCCAGGAATCTCATTTTTTTGCTTGCACAGAAGGATTTTTCCTCCTTGGAGAAATTCCACATGGTAGAATCCTTAAAAAGCCAGGTATTTCTCCTTTTTGGAAAACACGCCGAAAAGTCCGCCAGTATGAACAAAGAGAACGTCCGTTTTATTGCGGCCTTTAAGAAAGTTTTCATGGAATGCATAAAAAGCCTTACCCGTATAAGCCGGATCCAGAATAATGCCCGTGCTGTGTGCAAAGGACCTGATAACCTCAAGCTTCTCCTGGGTTATCTGCTTGTAACCTTCAAGTGAATACCCGTCCATTATTACCAGGTTATTTTCATCTATTCTGCATGGCAGCTTGTATTGCCTGATGCATTCTTCAGAAAGGCTAAGTATCCTGTTTCTCATCTCGGAGGCTGAATAAAGCACATTTACGGCATAAACCTTCATGCTGAGGTTATTTAATGCTGCACCAACCATCAGTCCGGCACTTGTTCCGCCGGAGCCGCAGGCAGTAAGAATTCCTTTCAGCTTCTCCAGGTTTAGTTGTAGTTTCAGCTCTTCAATAAAGTTGATGTAGCCCCAGATTCCAAGCGCCGAGGAACCTCCCTCGGGCACAATGAAAACCTTCTCCCCGTTTTCCTCGTCCCTGAGTCTTTCCTTTTCCATTATGGAATTTACGTGGAGGTACTCCTGTTTATCCAGGTATATGATCTCTGCCCCAAAGAATCTGTCGAGGAACAGGTTGCCCTCAGCTTTCTGTGATTTCTTCCCCCACAAAAAAAGCTTAACCTTAAAGCCCTGCGCCTTTGCAGCTGCAACGGTTGCCCTGGAATGGTTCGACTGCTCACCTCCGCAGGTAAAAACAGTTGTAGCGCCTTCTTTTTTTGCCTGGTAAAGAATAAATTCAAGCTTTCTTACCTTATTGCCCGAAAGCTCAAGGCCTGTAAAGTCATCCCTCTTAATGCGGAAATTTGAGCCCTCAAAATTCACTTTCACTAAGGGAGTAGGGATGTTCGCAAGTGGAATTCTTCCTGGGTATTGCATGACGTTTTATCTTTTGTTAATAGTGTCTGTACATTTTATTGTAATACCTCCTGGCAATTTCAAGGTCTTCCGGCGTATCTACCGAAAGGCTCTCCAGTTCGGTTACAACAATCTTTATCTTAAAGCCGTTCTCCAGCATCCTGAGCTGTTCGAGCTTTTCAATCCTTTCAAGGTCAGTTGGCGGCAGACTTGTAAACTTAAGAAGGGCTTCCCTTCTGTAAACATAAAGCCCAATGTGTTTGTAGATGTCTGCCACCCTCAGGCTGTCAAGCAGGCTTCTTGCATCCCGTACAAACGGGATGGGCGAACGGGAAAAATAAAGTGCAAAATTGTGATAGTCGAAAACAACTTTCGGTATCGATGGGTTTTCCAGTTCTTCAACCGTTGTAATCTTCTTGGCAAGAGTCGAAACGTTTACACTGCTGTCAAAAAACAAGGGCTCAATTGCCTCGTCAATCATTCTTCCCTTTATGAAAGGTTCATCGCCCTGTATGTTTACAATTATGTCGGCATGGGGCATATTCTGTGCCACGTATGCAATCCTGTCTGAACCTGTAGCTATTTCCTTTGGGGTCACGATAACCCTTGCTCCAAAGTCCCTGGCCACCTGGGCAACTTTTTCATCATCTGCCGCAATTATGACTTCATGAAGCATCTTCGATTTCAGACTGCTTTCATATGTATGCTGTATCATTGGTTTGCCTCCGATATCGGCAAGCGGCTTACCCATAAGCCGTGTCGAAGCAAACCGGGCCGGAATTATTCCAATATTCATTCTATAAGGCCTAAATTTTACTGTTTATTCTACATTAATGACTTTTGGTACCCTGAAAAATTCTTCTGTCGAGTCGGGTGAATTCCTCAAAGCTTCCTGTGTTGTAACCGAAGGCATCCTTTTGTCCTCGCGCAGGACATTGGATACTTCAACCGGATATGAGAGCGGTTCCACGTTACTGGTATCGAGCTCATTTAACTTTTCTATGTAGTTAAGTATCTGATTCAGCTCGCCTGTAAAACTATCCAGCTCAGTCTCACTGAACCTTAATTTCGCCAGGGCAGCTATATATTCAACATCTTTTCTTGTTACTGGCATATTTAACACCTGATTAGTTCACGTCTAATATAAATAATCTTTTTGAAATATTTAAGTTAAAGAGGTATCTTTTCCTGAGATTTCCATGCTGAAACTGAAGCCAAAGGCAGGCAGGTAATCTTGAAGCATTCTTATTTAAGAGCCTCCGGCTGCACAACTCTTCTTATTGCAGCAATCCTTTTCTTTATTGAAGGGTGACTGTAGAAGAACCACTCCACAACCGGGTGCGGCTCCTTATCTCCCAGGTTCTGCTCATTCAGTTTCTCAAGCGTGCTTATAAAGGCATCGGCTTTTCCCGTGCTACTTACTGCATACTGATCGGCCTGGTATTCATGCTTCCTGGAAAGAGAACTCGTTATGGGAGTCTCAACTATACCAAGTACCATCCCCCAGAGGACTAATATAGGCACGGCAGATACCTGTGTTATGGAAAAATAACCGAAGTAAGGGAGTGAAATCCTGTATAGGAGAGCCAGGAGATAAAGCGTCAGGAAGCTGAATACGGTACCTACTATAATATTTATAATTATGTGCTTGTACTTGTAATGCCCGAGCTCATGTGCAATTACAGTCTCAATTTCGTCGGCTGAATACCTGTCCAGAAGATTATCTCCCAAAAGTATCCTTTTGGATTTTCCCATGCCCGTAAATGCCGCGTTGGCTTTCCTGGTATTCTTGCTCATATCGAACTTAAAGACGTTCTTTAGTTTCAAGCCAGCTTCGCTTGCAAGCTTTTCAAGACGCAACTTCAACTCCTCATTCTCAAGAGGAGTAATCTTGTAGAATAAAGGCATTATTAGAACGGGCACTATCCTTGCCAGCACTACGGAGACCAAAAACAGTATGATTGCAAACGGCAGCCACCAAAGGTTTCCAAAGCGGTTAAGGACATAGTAAAAAACGGGCAGAAGCGGTATACCAATTACTCCTGAAACCATTGTACCTTTTGCTCCCTCCCAGAGCCAGGCACCGAAAGTCTGGTTCGAAAGCTTAAACTTGTGCTCAAGGTAAAACTCCTGGTAATAGCTAACCGGAAAAGAAAGAATTGAACCCGCTGCACTTACTGCAATTACAAACGCAATGAAAAGCAGGTAACTGTTGGAAATAAACCTGGAGAGATAATTTTCCAGGTCCAGAGCCAGACCCGATTTAAGGAATAAGAATATGATGAGAAACGACAAAATTCCTTTTCCTATACTAACACTTAGTTTTATGTTGTTATATTTTTTTGAATCCATACTTAAAAATACTTAATACACTATTTGAAGGCAATCTGATTGATTACCGTAATTGGAGCAAAAAAAAGCAGCAATTAAGCTGCTTTTTCCTGGTTCACACTTTTTAATTTTATTTTTTATATTTTGTTCCGTCTTCACTTAACCTCGCGGCATATTTTGCCGGATCTTTCTTGAACTTTGCCACGCATTTATCGCAGCACAAGCCGTATGTTTTGCCGTTATAGGAAAGGAGCCTGTTGTCGTTGTCTTCAAGTTCCTCACCTGAAACAGGGCAAAGCTTATTGAATGCCTTTCCCTCTTTTACTTCCTGAACCTTGTCTGTCTTAGCGGAAACCGTGGTAGTCACTTTGGCTTTGTATACTGTTTTGTCGTCTTTTTTCTGTGCAAATACGCTCAGGCTCAAAGACAGCACAACGAGTAATGTCAGAGCTAACAGGTTTTTCATATATTTCTTGCCTTTCTTATTTTATCTCTTCTTTGACGTATAGTGAACCAGGATATAAACATATAAACATTTATTTGAGAAAAAATCCACTTAAAAATCAGATTTTCTTCATATCCGCCTGAGTAAGCCAGCCCACCTTACCATCGGCAAGTTTTATCTTCACCCACTTGTCAACCTTGTCCTCCAGGCTAAGCTTTATTCCTTCATGAATGATAAAAGCATCCCCGCTGTGCTCATCAGGCGAAAGCTTTACAGTTACGGCAGATTCAGTAACAACTGCATACTCCTTGCCATTATCGTAGGTGTACTTTGACACCAGGACAACGAGTGAGAATATAAAGATAACGGCTATGGCTAGTCCGCTTATGACAATCCAGCGCTGTCTTGACTTTCCTCTGGAGAAAAAGTACCAGCCAATTACACCGAGTAAAGCCAGGTATATAAAATAGGTCACCACGGTCCAACCGTTTACCGGATAATAGTTTAGAAGCTCTTCCCACCACCTTACAAGAAATATCTTTGGCATCGCTTCAATTTTATCGACCGTCCTGGCATTGGCAATTTTAAGATTATAAGTAATATCCTCGTCGTTTGGCGAAATCTTCTGTGCTTTCTCGTAGTTTAATATCGCATAGCCAATCATCCCCGACTTAAAGTAAGCGTTACCGAGGTTGTAGAAGAGCTCTTTGCCGGAAAAGCCTTCATCTGCCAATTTCTGGTAAATTTCAACGGCCCTGTCAAACTTCCCTTCCTGGTAAAAGTTATTGGCCTTTAGCATCCGGTTTTCCTCTTCAGAGGCAAAGGTAAATTTTATGCTGAAGAGGACTAAAATAACTACTGACAAATATTTCATATTCAATAAACTTTTATTTTAATTGTTTAGAATCAGACCTTATTTTTCTCAAGGTTTACTATAATGTTTACCGCCTGGTCAAACATTTCCTTCATCGCAAGGGCTCCGTCATTCATGGGGGCAAAACGCACGAATTCACATTTTTCAACTGCCTGCCTTACCTCTGAAATGAGCTCTTCTGAAACGGCGTTTTCTTTCAGCCTTTCAAGCGCATATTCCAGCGTAAATGTGGCCTTCGGTATGTGAAGTTTGTCTTCAAGGTAGCCGAACATGGCAAGTGAAATGTCAGAATAAAACTCTGCCTGATTATTTGTCTCCATGGATTTTCTTGCCGTCTTAAGCCTGTTGCGCGCCATCTTCTCGGCCCTCGTGTACTTCATGAGCTGAACGTTCCCTTCAAGCTTTTCATTCTTCTTCTTCCACGTAACAGCTCCGGCAAGAATGAGAGCCGGCAAAGCAGCTAATATCCAAAAGAATGGCGACTTCAGCATGTAGCTGCCATTCTTTGAAAGGCTCGTGGAATTTGTCTTAATAAACCTTATATCCTCACCAAGAAGTTTTACGTCCTCTTTATTAAAGCCGGAGGTGCCGGCATATGTTCCATCCCCTTTCTGCACGTTGATCGTAATAGCCTGTGAGGTAATGGTTACATACCTTTTTGCACTTGGATTGTAGAATGAAAACTCAATAGGCGGAATTACCTTTTGCCCTTCGGCTCTCGGTACCAGCAGGTACTCAACTGTCTTCTGTCCGGAGACATAGCTGCCCCCCTTATTCACCTGAACATTCGTCTTGGGCTCATACTTTTCAAATCCTGCCGGAAGCTGCAAGTCCCGGAGTTCAAGTAAATTAAGATTTCCCGTTCCTGAGACCGTCAGTTTAAGTGAAACGGGCTCGTTTGCCTTGACCGTATTTTTATCCACTTCAGCCTTAAAAGTATATGAACCTACTGCGCCGTTAAAGGACTGAGGAACATTCTGCTGCGGCAAGGGAAGGACGTCAATTTTCAGCACGTTCGATTTTGCATTATATTCAACAGTCTGCCCCTGGTTGAAGAACGGATCATTAAAGAATTGATCGAATATATCGCCACTGCGTCTTCTCTGCCTTGGGACAACAACGGGTATTTTCAGTTCAAACGGTGTAACGGAAAGCTGCCCCGTCTGCGTAGGGAAAAGGGCCGCCCTTTTTAAGACTCCTACGTGGTACTGCTTGCCGTTGACTACCTCGGTTGTGAAGTTGATTACCCTGTTGCCATCCAGTTCCTCTGCCCAGAAACCCTGATAAGTAGGGAGCTTCGAAATCTGCGGCGATGAAATATCCATCCTCGTATAGAGCTTATAGGTTATTGTAACCTGCTCGCCTTTTAATACCCTCTGCTTATCGGCAACTGCACGAATAAATACGTTGTCGCCAATGCTCTGGCTGCCGGCAGACTGGTTCTGGTTTCTGCCGCCTGACCTGGAAGGCTGCCCTTTTTGTACTGTTATGGTAATTGGCTTGGTCCTGAGCGTCTTTCCTTTGAAATCAATTGTGGCCGAACCTATTGTAAACTTTCCCTGTGAAGGCGCCTGTATGTAAAATGAATATGCCAAGGAGGCTGAAACGGCACCATTTATAATCTGCATGCTCGTCGATTGATTCGGCCCCGAGAGAACCTCGAAGCCCTTAAAATCAGGGGCCCTGAAATTCCTTAAATGATTTATGTCATCCCCGCCGAACTGGAAAGAAACCTGGAATGGCTCATTCTGTGTGACGGTCGTGCTGTTTACGGTTGCATTAAATGACTGTGCATGAATTTTAGTACTGAAAATCAGTACCGTAAAAAGTAACCCAAATAATATTTTAGTCTTACACATAGTAAAGTTGTTTCTATTCAATATTCTGTTTTCAAATTTCTTCACAAATCTTACCAGTCCTTGTCGGTCTTAACCGGACGCCCCTCGTGCTTGCGCAGCTTTTTCTGCAGATCCTGCTCGTTGTTTTTCAAGGCATTCAGAATCCTCTCGGCTTCTTCCTTGGACATTTTATTCCTGTCCTGCGATTCATTCTGTTTCCTGTTATTCTGGTCATTCTTGTTCTGATCATTCTTATTCTGGTCGTTTTTGTTCTGGTTCTGCTTATTATCCTTGTTCTGCTTGTTATTCTTATTGTTCTTGTTATTCTGCTGCTGCTTTAAGAGATTAAGCGCATAGGACAGGTTGTATTTTGTTTGTGCATCATTCGGATTTAGTTTAAGCGCTTTCTTGTAAGCTCCGATGCTCTCTTCGACCTTCTGCGACTTCAGGAGTGAATTACCGATATTGTGGTAAGTGCTCGCCTTCTGAAGTTTATCCTGCGTTTTTAAAAGAGCCTGCTGATAAGACTTTGCAGCCTCATCATAGCGACCCTGCTTATACTGGGCATCGCCAAGGTTAAAGTAACTGTTAAAGTTATTAGGAGCCTTTTCTGCGCCCTTCTTAAAGTTCGCCTCGGAGTCGGAATATTTCTTCTGCTTATAGAGCTCCACTCCGTCATTGACAAGCCCGCGAAGGCTTTGTGCATTACCTTCGGTGTATAACGCAAAAACAAGTAATATTGCTAACAGACCTGCCACAAAAGCAGATCCCTTGTAAATTTTATTTTTCATACTGTGCAACTATTCTATTCCAAGTTTTCTATTCAGTTTTGAAAGCAGGGCATTTTTCTTTTCAGAGATAAAGAACTCTGCTATTAACAATACTATTGCAACCGCCAGGAGGTAATAATATCTGTCCTCATAGTCTGTTACACGCGTGGTGCCGAATTCCGTTTTCTCAAGCTTTGAAAGGTCGCTGTATATCATATCCAGCTCATTTCCGCTTGAAGATCCGTGATAATAGCGGCCCTTGCCTTCCTGTGCAATCTGCTGCAGAATTGATTCGTCGAGCTTTGTAACAACGACGTTCCCGTCGCGGTCCAGTTTATAGCCCGTCTGCGCCCCCTGGGCATTGTACTGCGGTATCGGTACTCCGGCTGTTGAGCCAAGACCGATTGTGTAGATACCGATGTTTTTATCCGCGGCATCCCTGGCGGCATCTACCACGTCGCCCTCATGATCCTCGCCGTCGGTAATAATGATTATGGATTTCTGGATCTTCTCACCGCCCTTAAATGACTTTACGGCTAGCTTTATTGCAGAGGCTATTGCCGTACCCGGCTGCGGGACCGAACCCGTATTTACGGCATTCAGTATAAGCTTTGCAGCGGCGTAGTCGGTCGTAAGAGGAAACTGTATATATGCATCCCCGGAGAAAATTACGAGACCTATTCTGTCTCCCCTCAGCCTGTCAATTAGTGAGGAGATGGAATGCTTTGCCATTTCCAACCGGTTCGGCTTTATGTCTTCGGCATTCATGCTGAGAGACACGTCAAGCAGAATAAAAACGTCAATTCCTGTCTGCTTTACGTTTTCATAGCGCGTTCCTACCTGAGGATTTGCAAGGGCAAGTATGAGCAAAATAAGTACCAGCGTCATAATTCCGCTTTTCAGGAAGTACTTTAAGACGCTCCTTTCAGGAACAAGCACCCTCAGGAGCTTTGCATCGGAAAACTTTGCAAGAAGCTTTTTCTGGTTCCTGAAAACCAGGTAAAATAAAGCCACAATAACCGGTACTATGTAGAGTGCATATAAATATTCTGTATGTGCAAAACGAAACATTTGTTATCTCAAATTCTTTTTTTAAGGTATCTTTCTAAATACGGTTCTTGACAACCCGATCTCAAATAAGAGTAAAATCAGACCCCCGGCAAGCCACCCATAGTAAAGCTCGGTAGCATTGCGGTAGGATGTAACCTCCACCCTGGTCTTCTCCATTTTATCAATTGACTGGTAGATCTCTTCGAGCTTTTTGTTATTTGTTGCACGGAAATACTTTCCCTCGGTTATGCCGGCCACTTTCCTTAAAGTTGCCTCGTCAATTTCAACCGGCATGTTCTGGTATCTTATGCCGAAGGGGGTCTGGAACGGGTAGGGGGCTTCGCCCATTGTTCCTACGCCAATTGCGTAAATCCTGACGCCGTACGTCTTAGCAATCTGTGCTGCTGTAACGGGGTCTATTTCACCGGCGTTGTTGACGCCGTCAGTAAGAAGAATAATAACCTTGCTCTTACCTTTGCTGTCCTTAAGGCGGTTTACGCCGTTTGCAATTGCCGTTCCAATTGCTGTTCCGTCCTGTATCATGCCGCCTTTTACTTCTTTCAGTAGCCCTTTTAAGACCGGGTAATCAATTGTAAGCGGGCACTGCGTAAAGCTCTCGTATGAGAATATGACAAGGCCGATCTTGTCGGAAGTTCTTCCCTCAATAAAGTCACTGATCACTTTCTTTGCGGCTTCAATTCTGTTGGGCTTAAAATCCTCGGCAAGCATGGTGCCCGAAATGTCGAGAACCATTGCAATATCAATTCCTTCGGTATAAACATTTTCGCCGGAAGCAAACGTCTGGGGGCGTGCCAGTGCCACAATAAAAAGCGCGAGCGCGCCCATCCTTAAGAATGCGGGCGTGTGACGCAGCTTCTCCTTAAGCGTGGGCTTGTAACCACCGAAGACGCTGAGTGAGGAATATCTGATTGAAGACGTTGTGTTCTTCCCGTTCCTGAAATACCAGAACATCATAAGCGGGATTACGGCCAAAAGATACAAAAGGTGCGGATAGGCAAATGTTATATTATGAAACATTAGATGCCTCCTTCTGCTGCTCTGCTGTAGAAGTACTCTGCCGCTGCGGCACCACCACCACCGTATCTTTAACTATTTTTCTTGCCTGCTTCATCATCTCTTCGTTTATTGTTCCCATAGGTACAAACTTGGCAAACTTCACAAGGTCGGCATTATTCAAAAAGTCGGAGGTAATAATCCTTATGGCTTCAGTCTCCTTTACTTTTGAAAGGTTATCAAGCAGTTCGTTTGTCGTAATCTCTAGAGCCGGTACATGGAACCTTTTTTCAAAGTAACTTCTTATAATGCCTGTAATTTCAGTATGGTACTCTTTTATGTGTCCCGACTGCCAGAGTTTTTTTGATTCCAGAGCCTCCAGAGCATCAAGAGCTTCCTCATGGGGCTCCTTAATGACCAGTGGAATAATACCCTTTTTCTGCAGCCTCTTTTTCCTGAAATAAAGATAGAGATAAACTGCTCCTGATATTAAAAGAATGGCAATCAAACCCCACAACAAAATCATCTTCCAGTCCAGAGGGATCTTTACGGGCTCTTTTATGTCCTTTATATCCTCTCCCTGTACCTTAAGAGTCTTAACCGTAACGAAAACCCCGTTAGTAAGAACGGATTTCTTTTCTGAGCCATTGGTGGAGTAATAGACAGGAAGCGGGGGAATTCTGACGTCTCCTGAATCGTACTTTGAAATCGTGTATCTGAAAGTTGTAACAAGCCTGCCGTCTTTTTCCTCAGATGAAGGCTGAAGGGTTTCAACAAGTTCAGCGCCCTTAAGACTGTCTTTGAGTGAGGGAGGGAAAACCTTAACGTCTTTTCCCGCACTGAAGCTAATTGAATAATTAATGTAGTCGCCAACCTCATAGGACTGCTTATCCACTCCCGCCCTTACCGTCACGTTCTGTGCATGAAGGCAGGTTCCCAAAATCATAAACAGCACTGCCGCAATAGTTATTTTTTTTCTTACCATCTTCTCTCGCGCAATCTGAAAAATTCAATCAAAGGTTTCATGTATGATTTATCTGTCTGGACCTCAATGGAATCCAGGCGGTTTTTAAGGAAGAGAGATTTTCTTTCCTCAATGGACTTTCTTCTTCTTTCGTTAAAATACTTCTGGAGCTCTTTCGAGCTCGTGTCGATGTACCTTTCCTCACCGGTTTCAGAATCTCTGAACTTCACCAGCCCAATTCCGGGAAGCGTTTTTTCTCTTTCATCGCTTAGGACAATGCCGACCAGGTCGTGCCTGCGGCCCACAATCCTGAGTATCTTTTCATAGCCGGAATCGAAGAAGTCAGAAATCAGGAATGCAATGCTCCTTTTCTTTATGGCATTGTTCATGAATTCCAGTGCCTTCTTAAGATCGGTTTCCCTGCCTTCGGGTTCAAATGAAAGGAGTTCACGTATGATTCTTAATACATGCTTGCGCCCTTTGCGCGGAGGCACGAACCTTTCAATCCTGTCGCTGAAGAGAATGAGTCCTACCTTGTCGTTGTTTTTCAAGGCCGAAAAAGCAAGAATCGCGCTCAGCTCGGCAGCAATCTGCTGCTTTGTTTTCTCCGCGCTTCCGAATATGAGCGACCCGCTGAGGTCAACCAGAAGCATTACGGTAAGCTCACGCTCCTCCTCGAAGACCTTAATAAAGGGGTGCCCGAACCTGGCCGTAACGTTCCAGTCTATGTTTCTTATGTCATCACCATACTGGTACTCCCGGACCTCGGAAAACTCCATTCCCCTTCCCTTGAAGACTGAATGGTATTCGCCGCTGAAGACCTGGTTGACAACTCCCCGGGTCTTAATTTCAATCTGGCGTACCTGTTTTAATATTTCTTTTGTCAGCATAACCTTTTTTCTTGATCTAAGAGCTTACTTGTAGAATTCTTTTCCTGAGTTTTTTCTAAGATCATGGCACTTCAATCTTATTGAGAATTTCCTGAATGACGTTTTCAGTTGTAATCTCTTCGGCCTCGGCCTCATAGGTAACGGCAATGCGGTGCCTCAATACGTCCATGCAGATTGCCCTTACGTCTTCAGGAATTACATAGCCGCGCCTTTTAATGAAAGCCATTGCCCTTGCACCCAAAGCCAGGTTAATTGTAGCTCTTGGTGAAGCGCCGTAGCTGATGAGGTCTGCCAGTGAATCGAGGCCGTATTCTTTAGGGTTACGCGTGGCAAAAACAATGTCCAGTATATAGCGGTCAATTTTCTCATCCACGTAAATTTCCTGGATGAGGTTTCTTGCCCTCATTATGTCCTGCGGCGTTATGACGGGCCTGATTGCCCCATCCTGCGAATTTTCCACGTTCTGCCGCATGATCTTGAGCTCTTCTTCGCGTGAAGGATAGGTAATCTTAACCTTTAGCATGAACCTGTCTACCTGTGCCTCAGGAAGCGGATAGGTTCCTTCCTGCTCTATCGGATTCTGTGTAGCAAGCACCAGGAAAGGCTCTTCAAGCTTAAAGGTCTCTTCGCTTATTGTAACCTGGCGCTCCTGCATTGCTTCCAGGAGTGCGCTCTGAACCTTGGCCGGGGCACGATTGATTTCATCGGCCAGTATGAAGTTTGAGAATATTGGACCTTTTTTTATAAAAAAGTTGCCGTCTTTCTGATTATAGATCATAGTACCAATCAAATCTGCGGGCAGAAGATCAGGTGTGAACTGTATTCTCTGAAACTTTGCCTTCATTGCCGAGGCCAGGGATTTTATGGCAAGCGTCTTGGCAAGGCCCGGAACCCCTTCAAGCAGTACGTGCCCGTTGGAAAGCAGGCCTACAATCAGGCGTTCCACCATCGGCTTCTGGCCAACAATAACTTTGCCTATTTCACTGAAAAGCAGGTCAACAAAAGCGCTTTCATTTTTAATTTTCTCATTAAGCTCTGTTATTTCCAAAATTTTCCTCTAAATATTTTCTCAATGTTTAAGTTAAAATTACAGTTTTTACATTCCTAAGCATAAATTGGTTTCCTATATTTATCTTTCTTTAAGATAAATATAGGAAAAGCCGTCATAATCGTTATCTGCAAGTACCAGGGTGTCTTCACTTATAGAAAAAATCACCATGGGGTTATCAAGGTTGTCGGCAAAGTGAATTATGCTTTTTTCATCGGTAGAATAGATGGTTTTTCCCTCAGTAAGCGTAAAAGTGGTGCTTCTTGCAAGCTTGTTGTCACTTGAATAAAAAATAACCGTGCCCCCGTAAGTAAAAAGCACCTTCGGGGCTTTATCGGGGCTGATTTCAGTGGTCGTACCCTGAAGGCCTCCCGAAATCTTTTGCAGACGCCAGCTGCCGTATAAGGATTTTTCCTGGTCAGGACCTGTAACGTCGTAGCAGGAGCTGAAAATTAAAGCTAACAATAAAAACAAAACTGCCTTTTTCATTTCTTCCTCCCATGTTTTTAATTTTTATATGACTTTCAAAACTGCAAACTTCAGATATGAAGTTTCCTCCATTGCAGGAAGCCTCGGGTGATCCAGTGATGCTCCATTGAAATGAATAAGCTGCACCTGGCGGCCTGCTTTCTGGGCGGCAGTATTTATAATCTGTATAAAACTGTCACGGTTAAGGTGATACGAGCACGAGGAAGTAACCAAATAGCCCCCTTCTTCAACAAGCCCGAGCGCCATACGGTTCAGCTTTTCATAGCCTTTCTGCGCCATGGGCAGGCTTTTCTTGTTCTTTGCAAATGCCGGAGGATCTATCATTACTACCTCAAACTTCCTTTTTTCATTTAGCATTCCGGTAAATACATCAAAGACATCTCCCGCAATAAACTCTGCTTTCTGCGTCATTTTATTCATCTGGAAGTTTCCCTTTGCATTCTCAATTTCCGCCTGAGAGCTGTCGAGGAAGGTGACCGATTTTGCCCCGGCACGTGCTGCGTGAAGCCCGAAGCCGCCGGAATTACAGAATGCGTCAATTACGGTTTTTCCCTCTGAAAACCTTTCAATAAAACTCCTGTTGTCTGCCTGATCGAAGTAAAAGCCAGTCTTGTGCCCTCCTTCGAAATCAATCCTGTAGTTTACCTGCCCGTCACTGATCACTTCCGACTTATTGCTTCCAAGGTAAACCGTATCCTCTTCTTCAAGCCCTTCCAGGCGCCTGAAGTACGACTCGTTTTTGCTGAATACATTTTCAGCCCCGAGCCCGGATTTCAGCACAGAAACAATTTTCTCTATGTTCTTCTGCATGCCGAATGAATAGACCTGCAGCACATAGGTATTGTTGTATTTATCTATGATGAGCCCCGGCATAAAATCGCTTTCGCTGAAGACAAGCCTGAAAGACTCTCTCCTTGGGTAAAGACTCTTCCTTAGCTCATAAGCCCTTTTAATCCCCCCCTCAAAGAAATCCTCCAGGTTCTCGATCTTTGAGCGGCTAAGGAGCCTTACCGCAATAAGTGAATTTTTGTTATAAAACCCTGTACCCAGGAAGTTATTTCTGGAGTCGAAAAGCTCCACCATGTCGCCATTTTGCGCTTCGCCTTCAAGTTTTCCAATTTCATTGCTGAAAACCCAGAGGTGCCCGTGTTTCAGGCGGTGTTCCTCGTTTTTTCTGAGATATACTTGTGCCAACATTAAATCCTTTATTTTAACATAGAAAAATAACACAAATAGCGTTAAGAATTAAGCCCAAAAGGAAAAAACAGGCCAATGAGGCCCTCTGGAACGGATATTTTTCTGTAATATGCCTTAGAGGAGAAGGGCGGGCACAAGGCCCGCCCATAATTCAAAGAATGGATAAAATTAAGTTTTTAACGCCTGCTACACGTTTTCCAACACCTTTTGCAGTTTATCGGCTACTTCGGAGGCAACCTTCTCAAGCTCCTTGTTCTTTACCGTCTGCATTGAAACCCTTGGATTTATGGATGAAATTTCGGTTTTTCCTTCTTCTGTCTCCTGAACAATAACGTTGCATGGAAGCATTGTGCCAATCTTGCCCTCGGCCTGAAGGGCCTTGTAGGCAAAAGGAGGATTACAGGCCCCAAGTATCTTATACTTCCTGAAATTCACGTCCAGTTTTTTCTTGAGCGTCTCCTTGACGTCAATTTCCGTCAGAATTCCAAACCCCTCTTTTTTCAGCTCTTCGGTAACCTTGCTGATCGCCTCATCAAATGATAGGTATACAACCTTCGTATTGTAATAATCCATTTTTCTCTTCCCTCCATCTATTTTGTTTTATATGTGATGCAGGAAGCCACCCCGTAGATTCTCCGGTTTCTAGACCTTGCGGTTTGTTACGGCATTAAAGAGGACTGAGTAATCCATATCCGAAGAGCCCATTGCTACGGTTTTCTTTAGTATTTCCTGCACAGCTTCGAGCATTACTGTTTCAAGTCCCAGACTCTTTGCCTCATCAAGGGTAAGCCTGACATCTTTAAGAAGATGCTTTGCCGGGAAATTTACGCTCGAAAAATCATTCTTCAGCATGTAGTTCAGCTTTACGTCAAAAGTCTTGGCGTAAAGCGCGCTGTTTCTAAGGACATTCATGAACTGTTCAACCTCAATTCCCTCTTTCATAATCATACCCAGGCTCAGTGAAAAAGCAGAAGTCAGCGATGCAATAAGCTGGTTAAGTGCAAGTTTCATGGCTGCCGCCTTACCAACCTCACCAATATGAATCGGGGCCGGGCCAAAGGCTTCCAGCAGAGTGTGCCACTTCTCATAGAGCTTTTCCTGAGCCCCAACCATTACAACCAGTTTGCCTTCGGTTGCCTGTGGGATGCTGCCCAGGACGGGAGCCTCTAAATAGTCCCCACCGGCAGTAATGATTTTTTCCGCCACAGCCCTGCTTTCATCTGGCGAAATGGTACTCATCTGTATTACAGTCTGCCCGGTAAACTTCTCTTCCTCATCGGTCGGAAACAGCATTTCATTTACTGCCACTGCATCAGAAAGCATCAGGAAAACCGCTTCACCCAAGTGCCTGGCCTCGTGTGCCGTAAGGGCAACTTTTGCCCCCTTTTGCTTAAGAGGCACTGTTTTCTCAAGCGTCCGGTTATACACATAAACCTCATGGCCGGCTTTTAGTAGCCTTTCGGCCATCGGACTTCCCATAAGTCCGGTTCCTATAAATGAAACCTGCATCTCAAAAACTCCTTTATATTAGATAAATATGTCAGTCTTTTGGTACCAATATATTAAATATCTTACTTATCTTTTGAGAATTTATCAACCAATGCTTTAGTGTACTTATGGCTTCAGTTGTAATAAAGAAGTGAAAGGCTGCCTGATAGGGCAAAAAAAACCCCGCAGTGAGGATCTGCAGGGCATAAAACAAGTTACTGCATTCAGGACTAATTACCGGCTTCGGAATGAACCGGCAAATCCAGAACTATAAAGATTTTACCAGATGTACCATATCCATGTCTATATCTTCTTCACAAAAGAAGGGTTCTCCGTAATTCTTTCCTATCTTAAAGCCGTAGAGCTTGCCCCTCGATTCAACAAATTTCAAAAAGTTAGGCTGGCTGATAAACGTCTCGGGCTCAACGCTCTTAGGGTTAAAAAACTGCGTTGAATAAGCTTTAACGGCATTCATTTTATCTTCAAAAGTATCGCTTACATCTACGATAAAAGATGGGTCAAAAGCGTATGTCTGCATATAATAATAAAGTTTTTTCGGCCTGTAGGCGTCCTGCTTTTTCTCCTTGTCAAATGTTTTAATTTTTTCAAGACCCGAGCTGAACATAGCCCTTTTAACAACTGCACTGGTATCTATGTGGTCGGGATGCCTGTCGTTGAAATAAGGGGCAAAGATTATTTTAGGTCTGTATTTGCGAATGCACATAATTACTTTTGTAATATTTTCCTTTGAAACCTCAATACCACCATCAGGGATGTGCAGGTTTTCCCTAATGGCCAGCTTAAGGCTGATAGCCGATTGAAAAGCCTCTTTCTGCCTGGTGTCTGCAGAACCGCGTGTGCCCAATTCACCCTTTGTGAAGTCTATTATGCCAACTTTTAATTCACTTCTAGTAAATTTAGCAATGGTACCACCCATCGACAACTCGGCATCGTCGGGATGAGCAGCAAAGACGAGTACATCTAAGTTCATATGCATGGTTTTTCATGGTTGTTTTTGGTTAAGTCAACATAAGAAAAATATTCAATTAAGTCATCACCCGCTCTTAAAATATTTATAAGCATGCATTTTTTTCTTACCTTTATATAGAACCTGTTGTCCGTTTTATTTATAACTATATTTATTCTCTATCCATTTTATTTATTATTAGCTATATTTGGAACAATTTTTAAAAATATTCAATAATTTGAGTGCCTATGTATAAGATCAGATCAGCAGAGTTTCTTGCACCGAACATCAAGAAATTCGTAATCGAAGCACCTAAGATAGCAGAGAAGAGGAAAGCCGGACAGTTTGTCATTATTAGAATAAAAGAAGGCGGAGAAAGGGTCCCTCTTACCATTGCCGATTCAGACATTTCCGAGGGTACAATTACAATAATTGCTCAGGGGATCGGAAAAACCACAAAGGAACTGAATACCTTTCAGGCAGGCGACAGCATTCAGGACGTCGTCGGCCCATTGGGCAAACCCTCACACATTGAAAATTTTGGCACTGCCGTCTCCATCGGCGGAGGTGTCGGTACTGCAATTGCCTACCCGACGGCTGTTGCATTAAAGCAGGCAGGCAATCATACCATCTCAATAATTGGAGGCCGTTCCAGGGAATTTGTCATACTGGAGGATGAAATGCGAAAGGTCTGCGATGAAGTTTACCCCACTACAGACGACGGGAGCTACGGATACCACGGTTTTGTAACGCAAAAATTAAAAGAACTGATTGATTCAGGCAGAAAAATAGATTTTGTGCTCGCTATTGGTCCAATACCTATGATGAAGGCAATTGCCGAGACGACGCGCCCTTATGGAATACAAACCATGGTAAGCCTGAACCCCATAATGGTAGACGGCACGGGAATGTGCGGCGGCTGCAGGGCTACGGTTGATAACAAAACTGTATTTGTTTGCGTCGACGGCCCTGAATTCGATGCCCACAAGGTCGATTTCGCCCTCCTGGCACAAAGGAATAAGTCCTACCTGGGAGATGAAAAAACGGCCCTGGAAAAACAGACCCTCGAACAGAAGAGCCGCGAAGAGGAAAAAAAAGAACATGAATGCAACTACGACAAGATGTTTTTTTCCAAAATATCCAGTTAAAACCAAAAAAAGCGAGCGGAGTAAATAAATGGAAGAAATTTCAAAAAAAGATAGAATGAAGATCCCACGTCAAAAAATGCCGGAACAGTCCGGAGAAAAAAGGGTCACAAACTTTGATGAAGTCAATTTGGGTTTTACCGAAGAATTGGCAAAATTGGAAGCCTTGAGGTGCATCCAGTGCCCTAAGCCTACCTGCATTGAGGGCTGCCCCGTAGGCGTTAAGATACGCGATTTTATTGGGCTTGTAGCCCAGGGCGATTATCTCGCTGCAGCGGCAAAAATTAAAGAAGACAACGCCCTTCCGGCAGTCTGCGGCCGCGTCTGCCCGCAGGAAGTTCAGTGCGAATCCCAGTGCATCATGGGGAAAAAGCATGAAGCAGTTGGTATCGGCCGCCTGGAAAGATTTGTAGCCGACTTCGAGAGGGAGAACGTAGGGATCCGTACACCACAGGTTAAGGCCAGGACAGGCAAAAAAGTGGCCATCATCGGAAGCGGCCCTGCAGGCCTTAGCTGCGCGGGCGATCTTATAAAGATGGGGCACGAGGTTACGATTTTTGAAGCACTGCATGAATTAGGCGGCGTACTCGTCTACGGCATACCACAGTTCAGGCTTCCAAAGGAAATCGTGAAGGCTGAGGTGGAAGCACTCCAAAAACTTGGCGTCAACTTCCAGACAAATGCCGTTATAGGCTTTACGGATACCATAGACGAACTCCTACAGAACGGCTATGACGCGGTGTTTGTTGCCGTCGGAGCCGGACTCCCCTATTTCCTCAACATTCCAGGCGAAAACCTGAACGGCGTATATTCATCAAACGAGTTTTTAACACGCGTTAACTTAATGAAGGCTTACAAGTTTCCTGAATACGACACTCCCGTCTTTAACTGTAGCAATAAAAACGTTGCGGTCTTCGGCGGCGGCAATACGGCTATGGATGCGGTAAGAACTGCAAAAAGACTGGGTGCTAAGAAGGCTTATATTATTTATAGGAGAAGCGAAGTGGAACTTCCGGCAAGAAAAGAGGAAGTCCATCACGCAAAGGAGGAAGGCGTTGAATTTCTGTTCCTCGAAAACCCAATTGAATTTATTGGCCAGGACGGATGGATTAAACAGGCCAGGCTCCAGAAGATGGCACTCGGAGAACCCGACCAGTCAGGAAGAAGGAAACCCGTACCTGTTGACGGTTCTGAGCACCTGATGGATATAGATATGGCAATTATTGCCATCGGAAACGGATCTAACCCGATATTGCAGAAGACCACACCCGACCTTAACTTCAATAAACGTGGTAACATTGTAATTGAAGAATCCACAATGAAAACCTCAAAGAAAGGCGTCTTTGCCGGAGGTGACATTGTCTCGGGCGGCGCTACGGTCATTCTTGCAATGGGCGCAGGCAGAAAAGCCGCCTCGGCAATTAATGATTACCTGTCCAATCCTGAAAGCTGATACACACGGGTTAAAATTTTCTTTCTCTTAAAGCGGGCAATATGGACTATTGCCCGCTTTTTTTTTACTTTTCACCCTGAATATTTTACTGACAACTAAAAATTCAGGTATAACAATAATGAAAAAGATCACTCTGCTCTCCATATTGGCTTCAGCAATGCTGTTGACAACCCTTTCTGCCTACAGCCTTCTTTCGATCAAGAAAGGGGAAAAAATCGTTTTCTTTGGCGACTCAATTACTCAGCTCGGCAATGAGCCCGGCGGATACGTCACCCTGGTGCGCGACACGATGGCATCAAAGTATAAGGACTTCGGCGTTGAAGTCATCGGTGCCGGCATAAGCGGCAATAAGGTGCCCGACCTGCAGGCAAGGCTGGAAAAAGACGTCCTTTCAAAGAACCCCACTACGGTTGTAATATACATAGGAATAAATGACGTATGGCATTACGCGCTTGGAATTGGGGGAACACCAAAAGAGAAATTTGAAGCTGGCCTGAAAGACATTATAGGCAAGATCACTTCAAAAGGCGCCCGCGTTATTTTGTGCACCCCGAGCGTTGTTGGTGAAAGGTCAGACAGCCTCAATAAAAACGACGCCATGCTCAATGAGTATTCAGACATAAGCCGCAGGGTTGCCCGCGAGACAAAGAGCCAGCTGCTCGATCTCAGGCAGGCTTTTCTTGACTATGAGCTCAAGAATAATCCCAAACAGCTCCACGAGGGCGTCTTAACACGCGACGCGGTGCACATGAATGCAAAGGGAAATAAATTCCTGGCCGGACTGATGCTTAAGGCTCTTTTGGATTAATCTTTATATATAAGCCGCAGGATGAATTTGTCCTGCGGCTTATTAGCTTCTTCTTCGGCTTACCCGAACAAAAATTCCTTCAATATTCACCTCATGCCGCTTCAAAAGGTCTATAAACTTTTTTCAGAATTCTTTATATTGCTTTTTTATTATTTCTCAAAAAGTAAATTTATATGAATCCTGAATACGAAGCGGTAATTGGGCTTGAAGTCCATGCACAGCTACTAACCGACACAAAAATTTTCTGTGGTTGCTCTACAAAGTTTGGCAACCCGCCCAATACAAATGTCTGCCCCATATGCCTCGGACACCCGGGCGTACTACCGGTACTTAACAAGAAAGTGGTCGAGTTTGCCGTCCTGATGGGGCTTGCCACCAACTGCAGAATTAATTTTGACTCTGTTTTTGCGAGAAAAAATTATTTCTACCCCGATCTTCCCAAAGGCTACCAGATCTCGCAGTACGAGGCACCAATCTGTGAAAATGGATTCGTGGAAATTGAACTTAAAGACGGTACGAAAAGGAATATCGGGCTAACACGCATACACATGGAAGAGGATGCCGGGAAATCGATACACGACCTTGCGGAGGCAACATATGTGGACGTAAACCGCTGCGGCGTTCCCCTTATAGAGATCGTCAGTGAACCGGATATGCATACTCCCGAAGAGGCCTACGAGTACCTTTCACGCATTCGCCAGACAGTTCAGTACCTGGGCATCTGCGACGGCAATATGGAAGAAGGCTCCCTCAGGTGCGATGCCAACGTGTCCGTCAGGCTAAAAGGCGAAAAAAAGCTCGGCACAAAAACCGAAGTCAAAAACATGAACTCATTCAAAAATGTCGAGAAGGCTTTGCTCTACGAGATTGACCGACAGATTGAAATACTTGAAGACGGTGGCAGGATTATTCAGGAGACACTGCTCTGGGATGCCGGCAATAACATTGCACTTCCAATGAGAAGCAAGGAAGAGGCGCACGACTACCGCTACTTCCCCGAACCCGACCTCATGCCCGTTGCAATTAGCCAGGAATGGTTTAATGAGATTAAAGCCGGGCTGCCTGAGCTCCCGAAAGAAAGAAAATTGAGGTTCATTTCAGAATTCAGCCTACCTGTCTATGACGCCGAAATCCTGACTTCTTCAAGAGATCTGGCAGACTATTACGAAAAGGCGGTGTCTGTAACCAAGGATTATAAATCTGTAAGCAACTGGGTAATGGGTGAAGTCCTTAAAATTGTCAACGAGAACAAAATTACTGTCAGCAGCTTTTCCATTCGGCCGGAGAACCTGGGCAGGCTCATTAACCTCATTAACGACAACACAGTAAGCGGAAAAATCGCAAAGGACGTCTTCCAGATTATGCTTGGTGAGGACAAGGATCCGGCCGTAATTATCAAGGAAAGGAATCTTGTACAGATTACCGACACTTCTGAATTAGAAGGTGTAATAGACAGCGTGCTTGAAAGTAATCCCAAGGACGTAAAAGAATTCCTCTCAGGAAAAGAAAAGGTTATAGGATTTTTTGTTGGCCAGATAATGAAAGAGACTAAAGGAAAGGCTAACCCGAAGGCAGTAAACGAAATTCTGAGAAAAAGACTAAATGCTTTGAGATAAAAAAAAGCCTGCCCGAAAAAAGTCGGGCAGGCTTTTTATTCTATTCAAACTTTCAGATTACAGCACGTTGAACTTTACAGTTGTCATAAGCTGTATGGTAAGAATTTTTGCTTCAGAATTCTCCACGATATTTGTGAGGCCATATCCAAACGAGAGCTGGGGAGTTAAATAAACGCCGCCCAGATTGATATCAACGCCTGATCCCAGCTTAAGCTCAAAACGGGCATTTGTATCCTGCATCGATTCCTTAATTTTCTTTGTGCCATTATCGAATGTCACATCGCCCGAAAGTTTTAATTCATTTGTTGATTCAACCGGAAAACCAATAGCAGGTCCGATAAAGAAGAAAAAGTTGCTGTTAGGTAAGCTGACCTTGAACAAAGGCTCAATCATAAAATAAGCAAGGTTTAAAGAATTGGTCATAGTATACGGAATACCATTCCCTGTAGTATGGTCTTCTGCATATGAACAATACCTGTTATCGTAGAACTGCATGTTAGCAATTAACCCTAAAACCGGGGTAAAGTTCATATCCACCTGACCACCTATGAGGGCACCGAAACCGGTATAGGTGTTATCGAAATCAGATCCGGTACCAATATTAAAGTTCAAACCCACTTGCGGGCCTACCTTAAGCCTGAACTGTGCCTGGCTGTTACTCGAGGAAAAAGAAACAAACAGTATAGACAGTACTAAGACAGTCAACAATTTTTTCATAGTAACTCCCTTTCAAAAAGTTCAAAAATAAATAACAATGGGGCGCATTGTTGGGAGAAATCTTTCCCCCATGCGCCCCAAATTAAAAACAAAAAGGCTTATTTTCAATTAGGAATAGTCAAAAAAAACAATTATTTTTTGAGATTTTGGTTTACAAAATCCCAATTTATAAGTTTTTCGACAAATGTAGTAAGATAGTCGGGTCTTCTGTTCTGGTAATCCAGGTAGTAGGCGTGTTCCCAGACGTCAACTGTCAGAAGAGGTTTTTCGCCGTGTGCAATCGGCGTATCGGCATTCGGAGTCTTTGTAACCTGAAGCTTGCCGTCTTTTAAGACGAGCCAGGCCCAGCCTGAACCAAACTGTGTGGCACCGGCATTCTTAAACTCTTCTACAAATTTCTGGTAATTTCCAAAATCCCTTTCAATCATTCCTGCAATCTCGCCCGTAGGCATTCCACCACCATTCGGCTTCATTGAGTTCCAGAGAAATGTGTGGTTCCACACCTGGGCTGCATTGTTGAAAAGCCCGGTTTTTGACTGGTCGCCGTAAGTCTTCTTTACTATAGTCTCCAGGTCGGCATTTGCCAGGTCTGTACCTTCAAGCATTTTATTGGCGTTTTGAACATAAGCATTGTGGTGCTTGTCGTGATGGAATTCAAGTGTCTTTGCACTGACGTAAGGTTCAAGTGCATCTTTAGCATAAGGTAAATCGGGTAACGAAAGAGCCATTTTTTCCTCCTTTTATTTTGATTCCGATCCCGGTGCATTTTTTGTTCGCCCTTAAAATGGGAAATTGACTTTCCCGTCAGAGAAAAGCACGGGGACGCTTTGTTTTCTGAATGTATGTTAAATTAACCAAGAATCACTAATTTGACCTGTGCAAGGAGGCTGAAAAGACATAAATAAAGTATTTAACCTTTCAACCTAAAAAGAGTATTTTCTTAAATACTAAATTCATGTATAAACTAAAAGATTTTTTTAATTTCGCAATAAAATAATTTAAAACTCAGGATTTTTCTTTTTCCCGGTCCACTATTTCCCTTACGGACTGCCTTATGCTCTTTTGTTCTATTCCCGGAAGTTGCCGGAGTTTTCCGGTGTCCATGGAAACATCCTTTACCGCTGAAGCCTCAACTTCATCCATAGAGATTGCCTTAAGAAATGATTTATCTAATCCGGCTTCCTCGCAGAGAATGCTTCCCAGACCGTAGCGCGAAATTCTTTCACTCCCACCCAAATTAATGATTTCACCTGTGAACCCTTTTTCAACGAGACAGGAAATTATCTCAGCGGCATTAAAAAGAGAAAGCGGGCTTCTGAACTGGTCGTAGAAAACCCTTACCTCTTCTCCCTTTTTCAGGCTTTCATACATCCTCTGGAAGTGACAGTCCGAATGGTTAAGGCCCATGCCGTAAAGAAGCGAAGTCCTGAGTATAAGGTAACTGCCGGTTATGTTTTTTATTGCCTCCTCAGACAGCAGCTTGGTTTCGGCATAAAGAGACCTGGGGTTTAATTCCGCATCTTCCTTCAGCATCATTCCAAGGCTGCCGTCATAGACAAGGTCCGTGGAGGTATATATAAGCCTCGAATTGCATTCTTCAGAAAGCCGGGCAATGTTTCTGGTGCCTTCCACATTAATTGCCAGAACGTCACTCCAGGCCATTTTTTCTGCCTTTGCCGAATTGGCTACGGCTGCAGTGTGAACTACAACATCAGGACAGAATGCCTTGAATGCAGCTCTAAGGCCGTTTGTATCAAGTATATTAACACGCGCAGAATTAAAACCTTTGCAGTTACCCTCATTCCTGTTATAAAGAGTAAGTATCTCAAAATTCCGGCTCAGCTCTTTATTAAGGTACTGGCCTAAAAGCCCGCTTCCTCCCGTAATTAAAACCTTCAGGGCAGGCATATTTTTCCCAGTATTGTTTCCTTTTTAGCTCCAGTTACGCTTGGAAGGTTGGAGGTGTTTCCTGAAACTGTCTCATTTGCCAGTACGGCAAAGCAGATTGCCTCCTTGGCATCTGAGGATATTCCTAGCTCTTCGATATTCATTACACTGACACTATCTCCAAAGTAATCCTTCAGGAATTTTATGAGCGCCAGGTTCCTGGCTCCCCCGCCGCTGATAATAAGCTCGTCTATTTCAATTTTCTCCCTTATGAACTTCTCATAATTCCTGAAAATTGCATAGGCCGTAAAGTTTGTAACAGTCGACATCCAGTCTTCCGTGGAAACGTCCACGTATTTTTCAAGTAATTCTTTCAGGTAAGCTTCCCCGTAAAGCTCTCGTCCGGTCGACTTTGGGGGTGCCTTTTCTATATATGTGTCCTTGGCCTTTAAGGCCGCAAGAAGTTTTTCATTAACCTTTCCCCTAAGTGCCGTTTTACCGTCCTCATCATATTCTTTCCCCATAAAGCGGCGAGCCAGTATGTCTATCATCATATTGCCGGGACCTGTGTCAAAAGCCCTTATTTCAGCCGGCTTTGCGCCCTTTTTAAGTATGGTAAAGTTCGATATCCCGCCCACGTTCAGCAAAGCGCGGTTATGCTCATCCGAATAAAGGAGCAGGTAATCAAAAAATGGTACTAGCGGCGCTCCCTGCCCGTCAAGGGCAATATCCCCGGTACGGAAGTCACCAACTGTAACAACACCGGTTAACTTTGCAATTACGGCAGGATCCGCAATCTGAAGCGTGGACCTGACCTCATAGCCGAACATATTGTGCTTATCCGGCAAGTGGTGTATCGTCTGCCCGTGGCTTCCTATTAAATCCAGGTTTTCCAGCGGGAAACTGTTCTTGTTGCATAATGCCTTAATTGCATCGGCGTATATCATTGGAATGAGGAAGTTCAGCCTGCAGATGTCTTCTACGTTGCTCGTCTCGCGGGCTGAGTTTTTAAGCACAAGGTCCTTGAGCCCTTCAGGAAACGGGTAGGCCAGGAAGTCTATCTGCCTGAGCTTTGTAGATGTGCCATTACCCGTAATTTCCAGCAGTACGGCATCCACCCCGTCAAGCGAGGTGCCGGACATGAGCCCGATGACGTATTTTTTCCCCTTGTTGTTTAGTTGAATTAAGTTTTGCATATTGCTGCTTTTAATCCTCTCAAGATTTTTTTGGTTTTTCACCGCATAAAGCGGTGAACGTTGCATACAACTTATTTGTTACAAATAAAAATATTTAAACTATCGCATGAAAATTAACCATATACTTGGTGCACATACTTCAATTGCCGGCGGAGTTGATAAAGCCGTGGACCTGGCAGGAAAGCTTAA
Source organism: Ignavibacteria bacterium (assembly GCA_025612245.1). Classification (GTDB taxonomy): domain Bacteria; phylum Bacteroidota; class Ignavibacteria; order Ignavibacteriales; family SURF-24; genus JAAXKN01. Next base: position 110,896 of record JAAXKQ010000009.1, on the reverse strand, counting down.
CTTCCGGACAATGCAGATATTTACCAAAAACGGCAACCGCTGGAGCGACGGACCGCTCAGCGAACAAACAATTGAAAATTATAAAAATAAACTTAGTAAAACAAAAATTTCACCCGTAATCGCCCACGATTCTTATCTTATTAATCTTTGTGCCAGTAAGGATGATCTCTTAAAAAAGTCAGTTGACGCCTTTGTTGAGGAACTTGAGCGCTGCGAAAAACTTGGGATTGAATCCCTTAACTTCCACCCCGGCGCTCACACCGGACGCGGCGTAGAGGACGGACTTAAGACCATCATCGATTCGCTTAACGCTGCACATGAAAGGACCCAGAACTTTAAGGTTAAAAGCATGCTGGAGCTGACGGCAGGACAGGGTTCAACTCTCGGAAGCCGGTTTGAGGAAATAAGAATAATTATAGACGGCGTGGAAGATAAAGACAGGATGAGGGTCTGCATCGATACGGCACACATTTTTGCGGCAGGCTACGACCTTAGAAGCGAAAAAGCATATGAAGATACAATGAAGGAGTTTGACGCAATCATAGGCCTTGACCTCTTAAGCTGCATTCATATGAACGACTCTAAAAAGGAGCTCGGAAGCCGTGTCGACCGCCATACGCATATTGGCGAGGGCTTTATTGGCCTGGAAGGCTTCAGGAATATCATGAACGACACGAGGCTTGAGAACGTCCCCAAGATACTTGAGACCCCGAAGGATTCAAAAGAACAGCTCGAGGATCTGAAGAATATAGAAACCCTCCTCAGCCTTAGCAAAAAGTAGCTTTCATCAAAAATTCGCTTAAAAACAAAAAATCCGGTCTCAGAGGTCCTGAAACCGGATTTTTAGCATAAAGTCATTTTGTTTTACGGCTCAATGGGCTGAAGAACCATTATGCCCGTCTGCTTTTTATTTTTCATGAGGTAGTCTGCAAGGGGCTTATCCGTAATCTGAACCTTTGAACCTACGATCGGGGCATGCAGAAAATGAATCCTTCCGTCATCAAGCTTAACCGCAATTCCTACGTGGGCTATATCCATTCCTTCAAGGCCGCTTGTAATTGCTATGAGGTAGCCGTTCTTGATCCTGCTTTCAACATTCTTTATGTCTTCTTTCGGAATGTAGTAATATTTCCTTGAGTTGATCCTGGCCTCGGCGTCTTTTATGGCATTAAAGAATTTCTCATTCTTGCTGATCTGAGCGTACTCGCTGCGGTTTTTGGTCATAAAGTTGATCGTCTTGTTATAAGGCTTTCCGCCAATTTCTTTTGTTACGTCCTTTACGATACCTTTTGCATTGTTGTCGAAAATCCAGTCCGAAAAATAATGCAGCCTGGAAGGATATCCGTCAAGCTTTCCTTCCCTGTATCTGACTTTTGTAAGCTCATTCTGGTAATCTTCAAACGAGGTTTTGCCGCTTTTTATGCACCTTGAAAAAACGAGCGCATTTTCAAGAAAAGTAGTGCAGTCAAGCCCGGTAAGGTGTATCACCAGCCTCTCGTCTCCTTCCCTTTCAAGCGTATGTGCTTCATAGTTTAGGCCCAGGAAGCTCTTGCCGATTTCTGCTATCACATCGTTTATCGGCTTTTTGTTCAGATCTTTTTCAACTGCAAGCGTAAACTTTTCCTTGCAGATTTCTTTGTCTTTCTGTGTGTAAATTGTCTGTGAAAACGACATTGTTGTAACTGATAGCATAACGGCTAAAAATGTAAATAATTTCATCATATCGGATAATCTTCCTCAATTGTAGTTGGTTGTTGGTTTGCTTCTTCAATATGTCTGACAAGTTCCAGATTTTCAAAACGCGCATAATCCTTAAAGAACTTCAGTCTTACGTCGCCCGTAGGACCGTTTCTCTGTTTTCCCACGATAATTTCAGCTACACCTTCAAGACTGTTGCCGTCGGCGTCCTGCTTCATGCCATAGTACTCGGGACGGTGAATAAACATAACAACGTCGGCATCCTGTTCAATAGAACCCGATTCACGCAAATCCGAAAGCATCGGCCTTTTATCGTTTCTTGATTCCACGGCACGGTTAAGCTGAGCAAGGGCAATTACAGGTATATTAAGCTCCTTTGCCAGGGCTTTTAAGGACCTGGATATGTGTGAAATTTCCCTTTCACGGCTTTCCATCTTGGAAGACGCGTTCATAAGCTGAAGGTAATCTATCATAATAAGACCGAGCTTTTTCTCTGCTTTGAGTCTTCTGCATTTGGCCCTTATTTCAAGAATCGTCTGGCTTGGGGAGTCGTCAATAAATATCGGAGCCTCGCTGAGCTTGTGTATGTTACGGCTGAGCTTGGGGCCTTCCTCGTTTGGCAGCTTTCCGGTTCTTACCAGATGGGCATTAAGCCTGGCCTCGGAGCATATCATACGGATAACCATCTGTATGGTAGCCATTTCAAGGCTGAATATAGCCACGGGCACCTTGTGATCCACGGCGGCGTTGCGCGCAAGTGAAAGAGCAAAAGCCGTTTTACCCATTGAAGGGCGGGCTGCAATAATTATGAGATCCGACTTCTGGAATCCGCCAAGCATATCGTCCAGCTGATAGAACCCGGTTGGAACTGCAAACTGCTGGTGTTTCTTGGAATGTATAAGTTCAATGTACTCCATCGCCTCAATTACGGCCTTATTCATCTGCGAATAAGACTTTTTCATGTGGGCTTCCGTGATCTCAAAGATCTGGCGCTCGGCCCTGTCAAGAAGGTCGAAGGCGTCTTCACTCCCTTCGTAGGCACTTTGCGCAATTTCCATTGAAGCCGTAATAAGACCCCTTAATATGTGCTTTTCCAGCACTATCTTGGCGTGATACTCAATATTTGCCGCTGAAGAAATATTCTGCGACAGGCGGCTTAGGTACACTGCCCCGCCTGCTTCCTCGATCTGCCCTTTTTTCTTCAGCTCTTCATAAAGCGTTACCGTATCAACAGGCTCATTGGCTTCAAAGAGCGACTGGATGGCTTCAAAAATAAGCTTGTGCTGCTTGACATAAAAAGCCTCAGGCGTAAGAAGCTCAATTCCTTTTGGAACCGCTTCTTTTTCTATCATCATTGCACCCAGAACGGCCATCTCCACCTCCGGCGCCGAAGGCGGCTTTACAGAGGCACTCTGGAGTGCACTTATATTAATGTCTTCCGTGGTTTCTTTTTTCGTCTTACTCATATAATTTTTAATTACCCCACCATATCATCGTATAATTTCCTGAATTTCTGAACATCCTCCCAGGCAAGCCTTTTCCACTGGGGGTTTCTCAGGAGTGCTGCAGGATGATAAGTTACCATTACTTTCGCATTACCGAGCTCGTAAATGTTCCCCCTCATTTTCCCCAGCGAAAGTTTCAGGTTCAACAGCCCTGAGGCCGATATGAGGCCCAGGCACAAAATCAGCTTTGGCTTTATCATTTCTATCTGCCTGTGAAGGTATGGAATGCAAACTTCCATTTCACTTGGCAGAGGGTTCCTGTTTCCGGGAGGTCGGCATTTGAGTATGTTGGTTATATATACTTCGTCTCTTGAAAACTTTATTGCCGCAAGAATATCCGTCAGAAGTTTTCCTGCCCGCCCTACAAAGGGCTTTCCCTGCAGGTCCTCTTCTGCACCGGGGGCTTCACCGATAACCATTACCTTTGCCTTGGGATTGCCGGAACCGAATACCAGGTTGGTGCGTGTCTTTTCAAGCGGGCACTTGTGGCATTCCAGCATGAAGCCTTGTAACTCTGTTAAATTCCTGGCGTGAATGAATCCCTCTTTGTCCAGTTCATTTTCCATACTATCCTCCCCGTCTGCACGGTCTTCTAATGCTTCAGCCCACAGATCCGGGTCAATTTTCTCAAACCTCCTGTTTTCAAACATAAGGGGCCCGAAAATGGAATCCTGATCCTTTAATGCTTCAATTAATTTCTGAATGCTTTGTTCAACCAATTTACTAAAGTTCGCTTATTTCTGAAAGGATATAATTAGCTGTTAAGAATTTACTCATGAGAGGGTATTCTTTTATTTTGCCTTCTTTGGTGATAATTGTAACCTTGTTCGTATCGAACTCAAAACCAGCGCTTTTATCCTTTAAGGAATTCAGCACTATCATATCCAGTTTTTTTCTCGTCAACTTGTCTTTTGCATTGCCGAATTCGTTGTCGGTTTCAAGCGCAAAGCCAACGATCTTTTTATCACCCTTTTCAATAGAGCCCAGAATGTCCTCTGTCTTTGTAAGCTCTATCGATTTTATGTTTTCTTCTTTTTTAATCTTTTTTGCCGCCACACTCTCCGGACGGTAGTCGGCAACAGCGGCAGCCATGACAAGGATGTCGCTTTCGCTGAGGTTCTTATCGACTGCTTTCTTCATCTCAGCGGCGCTTCTTACCTTGAGCTGCTTTATTCCGGGGTAAGCCGTCTCTGCCGTTGGCCCCGAAACGAGTGTCACCCTGGCGCCCCTCAGGCTGGCAGCTTTTGCAATCTGGAAGCCCATTTTCCCCGAAGAACGGTTGCCAATAAACCTCACGGGATCAATGTCCTCATATGTTGGCCCAGCCGTTACAAGAATATTTTTCCCTTCAAGGTCCTTAGAAAATCCAGCTAAAACCAGCTCCGAAGCCTCCAGTATCTTCTCCGGCTCGGCCATTCTCCCAAGTCCGCTAAGCCCGCTTGCAAGGAAGCCTTCTTCAGGCTCCACAATGTAGGCCATGGCCTTCAAGATTTTCAGGTTCTCCTGCGTAACTTTATTGTTGTACATGTCCACATCCGCCGCAGGAGCCGCAACCAGGGGGCATCTTAAGGCAGCAACGACCGTCGTAAGAGCATTATCGGCAAATCCATGCACAATTTTAGCAAGCGAATTTACCGTAAGAGGAGCAATTATCATCAGGTCGGCCCAGAGCGCATATTCAATGTGCCAGGTCTTAAGGCTTACGCCGTTTTTCTGTGTCTCCGGAAAAATGTTTACAATTACCTCGTTGCCGGTAAGCGTGGAAAATGTAAGGGGGGTTACAAACTCAAGAGCGGAAGGAGTCATGATAACTCTTACTTCCGCTCCAAGCTTAACTAAAAGTCGGGCTAAGAGGCAGGATTTGTAAGCTGCAATCCCGCCCGTAACGCCCAGAATGATTTTTTTACCCGAAAAAAAACTGTCCATTTTTGTCAGGATTTATAGCGGTATTCAATTTTTCCCTTCAGCAGTTCATTAAGAGCCTGAAGATGCGGTTTGGGTCTTTTTTCAAATTCCAGAGAAATCTTCAGCTGATCGGGGTTTTCAATGTCTTCACTGTCGTCATCAATACCTTTTGAGGGTATTGTATTAACCAGGGAGTTGTATTCCAGTCTGGTTTCTTCGTTAACTCTTCTACCTTCTTTTGCCGCAACAATTACGGCTTCATAAGTATTTGCCGTTTTTTCGTCAAGTTTGCGCAAATCAATAGGCTGTATTCCCATCAGATTTTCTCCTCTTTATTTATTTTGTTCTTTATTATCTCTTTTACTTCAGAAATTGCCGTTTCCAGTTCATCGTTAATTACAATATAGTCAAACTCATCTTTAAGGCCCAGTTCCATCTCGGCCCTGTCCAGCCTCTTCTTTAAATCCTCTTTCGTTTCAGTCATTCTGTTGCTAAGGCGTTTTTTCAGCTCCTCAAGGCTTGGAGGCATAATATAAATCATAGCCGCCCCGGGATAAATCTTTTTTATGTTGAGGGCGCCTTTAACGTCTACTTCAAACAGAACACAGTTTCCCTTCTCAACGTTCTCATTAACAAAGCTTTTTAACGAGCCATAATAGTAATCGTAGAACTTTTCCCACTCTATAAACTCGTCATCGCGTATTTTCTGAAGAAATTCTTCCTCTGAAATAAAAAAATACTCAACGCCATTTGTTTCACTTTCTCTTTTCTTTCTGGTTGTGGCAGAAATTGAAAAGATTATCTCAGGGAAAGATTTCAGTACATTTTTAACAATCGTGGTCTTTCCGGCTCCACTCGGAGCGGAAACTACAATAATACATCCTTTGTTATCAGTCAATTAGCACTCGGTTTTGAATTACTCAATATTTTGAATTTGCTCGCGGATCCTTTCGAGTTCTTCCTTTATATAAACCGTGTAGTGAGATATTTCCGTAGAAAGTGTTTTGCTGCCTATCGTGTTGGCTTCACGGTTAATTTCCTGGCAGAGGAAATTAAGCTTGCGGCCAACCTCGGCGCTCTGCTTCAAGCTTTCCAGGAAAAACTTTGCATGACTTCTCAGCCTTACGCATTCTTCCGTAATGTCGGCTTTATCCACCAGAATTGCGAGCTCCATTTCCAGCCTGTCTGTGTATGCGGAAATGTCTCCAAGAAGCTGCCTGGCCCTTTCCTTCATTTTCTCAAAATTTTCCTGAGCGCTGTTCTTGCTAAGCTCTTCAATGATCGATACAGTCTGCTGTATGTTATTTATGCGCATTGCAAGGTCTTTTGACAGTTCCTCGCCTTCCTTGTTTCTCATCGTCAGAAGCTCACCAATTGAGGCTTCAATGGCCTCACGGACCAGCTGGAATTCACTTTCCAGCTCATCGCTCATATCGGATGAAAAAAGGTCCTGAAACGTCAGAAGCTGTTCAAGCGTAATCTTATCCTTCAGCTTTGCGGTCTTTTTCAGCTCCTTCAGGAATTTAACCGCATACTCAACACCTTCTTTATCGAGCGAGGGTTTTTCATTTACCAGACCGTTTTTCTTTACCTGAACGTTCAGTATAATTTTCCCCCTTTTTATCCTGCTCCTTATGAGCTCCCTTATCTCGTATTCCTTGCTCTGCAGGTTTTTCGGCAGCTTTAAGGATACCTCGAGGTACCTGCTGTTGACGCTCTTTATTTCGGCTTCTACGTTAACATGATTATTCTGGGCTGTACCTTTGCCAAACCCGGTCATACTGGAAATCATCGAAAAATCCTAAAAATTTAGTTCAATAAATTAGTTAAAATTCCTAAGTTTAACAACTTATAAATAGCCCCGAACGCAATTAAGCCCCCGTTTTCGGGCCTAGAAAGCCTCCCCGATTCCGAAGTGGATTTCTATGTAATTCTGGAAAAAGTGCTGGTTCCGGTAAAGGTTCATAAAAGCCTTCCTCTCATAGGGGTCGTATGCCTTAAGGCCTATGTCCACCCTTATTGGGGCAAAGGAAGAGTAATACCTCAGGCCCAGGCCTACGGCTACTGCAAGCTGATTAAAGCTGAAGCTGTTATAACCTGTAAATGTGTTACCATAGTCAATAAAGGCCGCGCTGCCGAGGCTGCCTATGATGCGGTTCCTCGTTTCAAAGGAGCCTTCCATGAGAAAAGTGCCGCCAAGGGGAATGTTGCGCAAAAACAGGTTTTGAAAATCCGCTGCGGTAAGTATGGGGATGTTTGCAGCCTTTGGTATCAGTTGCCTTGCTCGCCAGCCGCGCACTGAGTTGGATCCTCCTGCCGAAAAGAACCTGTTTAATGGAACGTCATTTTTCGTTCCCTGATAAGTCTGAAGGTAACCCAGCCTGAATTTAATGCCAAACGCGTCTACAGGCGAATTATAGACATTAGGGAAATAAGAAACCGTGGTCTGCAGGCGGTAAAACTGCGACCTGACGTTAATGTAATCTGCACCCAGTCTTTTGAAAATTGATGGAAGGAGATTTCCTTCCTCAAGGGTCAGGGATAAATTGTATCCCTTGGTTGGGAACATAATGTCGTTCGTCTTGTTCGCCCCTATATCGGCTCCTATAATAGAGGTAATGTTTCTGGAGCTGCGCAGGTTGCTGACAATTGAATCCTCTTCTGCCGGAGTTAAAGGAACGTCAGTGGAAGCGGCATTGTTCCTTATTACGGTCCTTACATAGTCTTCCAGAAGATTATCTATTGTCCTTTCAGCCTGGTAATAGGTAACCAGCGAATTTATGTAAACATTTCTGGGAAGTTCAAAATCAAGGCTGATCTTGGTTCCGTAGATGAGCGACCTGTACTGTTTCTGCTTGTTGATGGTAAAGTAACCTTCAAGCTTGCTCGAGATCTTACGGTCAAAAAGGAAAGGCTGCTCAACGGATGCGCGGAGGTCAACGTACCCTAAAATCGACGTATCGCGTATTGATGTCACAAAGCCGAATATTTTGCTGTAATTGACGTTAAACACATCCTGCACGGCAAAGCTGCCCCCGAGTGTAAATGTACGAGCATTGCCAAGGAAATTCTTCCTTGTATAGGTAGTGCCAAGACCTACGTTAAAGGCGCTTTCCTGGTTATTAATAATAATTTCAGGTGAAAGATCGTTCATTTTCGTTATGTCACCCGTTATATTCAGGTTAACGAGGCTTTTATTCGTATCGGGAACAAATCCGCTTATGAGCACAGAGGAAAAAAGATTAGTACGGTAAAGCCTTACCTGTGCCCTCTGCTTTTCCTCAGCACTGTAGTAATCTCCGGGTGTAATGCTGACGATCTTCTTAATGAGCGTATCTTCCACGTATTCCTTGCCCGGGCCTTTTTTTTCAACCTCAAGGGCATTTACCTTGTAGCGGCGGCCCGATGTAAGGCCCACCCTGATATCCACGAAATTGGAATCGGTATAGACAAATACTTCTGGCTTATTGACGTCTGCCTGCATGTAGCCATTATCCCTGAGAAAACTTATTACTGGCTTTGTCTCCTGTTCAACAAGTCCCCTAGAGAATGGTTTTGTGGTATCCACCCAGTAATCGCTTGCAATCTTCTGCCTGAATTCCACCGGCAGTGAATCAAGGCCCTGGTAGCCAAATTTCCTGATCTTAAACTCCGGACCCTCTATGATGGAATAGATCAGTGTGGCTTCTTTTTTATCCTTGTCTATGTTGTACTCGTTTGAGAACCTGGCCTTAAAGAAACCGTTATCCCTGTAGTATTTCTCAAGCGCCTTCATGTCCTCGGGTATCTTAAGAGAGTCAAAATACTGGGGCGGAAGGCCCAGGCTGCCCGATACCTTGTGCAGAAGCTTATAAAACCAGTTCGGGGTGGACTTTGAAGAAATTATGGTTTCAAGGACCGAACCTGGAATTGATTGGTTTCCGTGGAATTCAATGCTGACAAGCTCATATTGCTCAATGTTCTCTTCGCCCCTGCCCTGCTGTGCAAACAGGAAGTTGTTGCCTGAAACGGCAATGACTATTGCAAGCAGCAAAATCTTGTATCTGGTCATATTATGTCAGTTTCTGAAAATTCTGTTTTATTCCTTAAAATATATCTTCCAGGTTATAATCCTTATTGACTATCTTCAGGTCGGGATAATCCTTTTGGAAGTGCCTGATGAAGAAATTTCTAATTTCTTTAACGTCCGTATTAGGCGACAAATAAAGTGAAGTAGGGTGTTTCTCCACCGTAAAAAAGTGAGCATAGTAAACCTGGTTTTTGTTGAAATCCACGATATAAGAGAAGATTTCGCCTCCACCGCTTCCCATGAAATAGGCCTGTGAATCGTAATAAAGCATCTCGTAGTCTGCCGATGAAAGCTTTATTTTTTTAACCAGACTTTCAGAAAATGACCCTTTTAATAAGGGGGTTTCATAAGATTTATTTAAGTCGTTATTTGCTTTCTTGAAATAGTAGAATCTGATTCCCCAGCTGGTCTTGTCATTCTTTTCGGTACCTGCAGCCACACCCGCGGTGGAATCTTCCTGGAACTTCCCTTCCTCAAAGAAGCTGACCTTTGTGCCCAATATCTGCCCTACTCTTTCCCGGGCAAATTTCCTATCCAGTTTCTTAGCCGAGTCGGCTGAAACAACAGGAACCTGTGGCTTTGGGGTCTCTTTTTTCTCGCACGAGGCAAGAATTATTGAAAGGAATAAAAAAGATGCTACTTTTAGCGATAATTTAATTTTTAATGTCAACTTCAGTCCCGGGTTTTATTACAGAATAGATTTCGTCAATATTTTCATTGCTTACAGCAACAGAGCCGTTAGTCCAGTTAAATGTAAATGGCAAATTCTTAAAGATAAAATTTAACCTCCCGGTACCATGGATCCCAATTCTTGGGAATTTTTTGCCGGCAGATTTTGCGCACCCACCCGCTTCAAGCTCGTCATAGAATGTTTCATATTCCCTTTCTGTAATCATTCCGGCCTTATAGGCCTCTGTGATATCCTTGTAGTTCGGGAAATTCAGCCTTAAGAACTTGTGATATCCTGAAATAGTGTCAATCTCGCATATCTGGTAACTGCCAACAGGAGTAATCTGGCTCTCAAGCGAAGGCCTGCGCAGGCCATTGTTGTTTCTGCCGAAAACTGCCCTGTAGGATTTTACCAGGACGGTATCGGAATACAGATCCAGCTTATAGTTGCGCCTGTCTATGAGCAGATGGACGTTTGTCATATAACTCATATGCTTTTCTGCAAGAGCCTCCGAAAGCGTCACCTCTCTGAGGTTCAGCACCATCCCATATAATATTAATCCTGCAAAAAAGATGACCAGGCTGGCTATGAAAAATATTATGCTCTTTAACACAAGTTATTAAATAAAATGTACTAAATAAAATTAAAAAATTAGTGCATGTACTGCTTTTATGCGGGTGCTTTGGGTTTGCTCCAAAACATATCCAGGCGCCCCTAACGGCTTGCCTGCAACTGAAGCTCCCTGTAAGCCCAATAAAGTTACTTTTTTAGGGGGACAATTCCAAAAGAAAAGAGTTTTTTTTGCCGTCTTGAACAAAAATAAAATGCAAAGGCGGCCTAAAAACAGCCGTCTTTGCACTCACGTTTACTTCTGTCCTGCATCAACTACTGCAATTGCCGTCATGTTGATTATGTCTTCAACCGAGGCTCCTCTTTGCAGAACGTGAACAGGCTTGCTGATTCCCATAAGAACAGGTCCAATTACGTCTGCGTTGCCGATTCTGGCCATCAGCTTGTAGGCAATGTTTCCCGAATTGAGATCCGGGAAGACGAGTATGTTTGACTTGCCTTTAAGCGTGGTAAACGGATAGTCGGTCTCGCGCATCTGCGGAACGACCGCCGCATCGGCTTGCATTTCGCCGTCTATCATGATGTCTGGTCTGGTTTTCTTTACAATTTCAACGGCGTTTCTGACCTTTATTGATTCGGGCATCGGAGCGCTGCCGAAATTGCTGAATGAAAGCATTGCTACCCTGGGTTCAAGGTCAAAGCGCCTTACCGTATCGGCTGCAGAAATCGCAATTTCAGCCAGCTGCTCGGCCGTCGGGTTAACATTCACGGTAGCATCTGCAAAGAAATAAACATCTTTCTTTGCTATTACAATATAAAGACCTGAGGCAACATTAAAGCCCTCCTTAACGCCCAGGCACTGAAGCGCAGGCCTTATTGTCTCCGGGTACGAGGTGGTAAGCCCGCTTATCAGGGCGTCAGCATGCCCAAGTTTAACCATCATCGACCCGAAATAATTGGGCTGCTTCAAAAGAGTCTGAGCCTGCCTGAGGGTGACACCCTTGCGCGCACGCGCCTCATAGAAGGCATTGACATAGGTCTCAGAGCTCCTGGCTTTCAGCGGATCAATTATTGTAATGCCATCCGGGCCGTATCCCATAGCATGGAGCTTGCCTTTTATCACCTCCTCATCCCCCAGCAGAACCGGCGTGGCAATGCCGTATTCCATGGAGGTTAAGGCAGCCCGGATGATCTTGTCTTCCTCGCCTTCCGGGTAAACGACGCACTTGGGAGCCTTCTGTGCTTTCTGTACCATCGTACGGATTACTTCCCTTGACATTCCAAGGCGTTCTTTCAGCTCTTCCTCGTACTGGTGCCAGTTTTCAATTTTTACCCTGGCCACCCCGTTTTCAATTGCGGCTTTTGCTACTGCGGGTGCAACCTTCCAGAGGACTCTCGGGTCAAACGGCTTTGGAATTATATATTCCCTTCCGAAGGAAAAATCCAACCCGCCATAGGCCTTAATTACCACGTCGGGCACCTTTTCCTTTGCCAGGCACGCCAGGGCATTCACCGCAGCCATCTTCATCTCTTCTGTAATTGCAGTTGCCTTGACGTCCAGGGCGCCGCGGAAAATAAAGGGAAAGCCTAGGACATTGTTTACCTGGTTCGGATAGTCGCTCCTTCCTGTAGCCATTATAATGTCCTTTCTGGCATCTACCGCGTCTTCATAGGAAATTTCAGGATCAGGATTTGCCATTGCAAACACTATGGGGTCGCTGGCCATAGAGCGGATCATATCCTTTGTAACCACTCCCGCAACAGAAAGCCCGACAAAGACGTCTGCACCCTGCATTGCATCGGCAAGAGTTTTCCTGTCGGTTTCCGATGCATAGAGTTCCTTGTATTTATTCAGGTCCTTTCTGCTCTTTGAGATAACCCCCTTGGAGTCGCACATCATTATGTTTTCTTTTTTTACGCCCGCCCTGACATAAAGGTTTGCACATGCAATTGCTGCTGCTCCTGCACCGTTGATGACTAGGCGCAGAGTATTAAGCTTTTTGCCCGCCAGTTCGGCGGCATTTATCAAGGCAGCACAAGAGATAATCGCTGTTCCATGCTGATCGTCATGGAAGACAGGGATATTCATTGTCTTTTTTAATTCCTCCTCAATCTCAAAACATTCGGGAGCTTTAATGTCTTCAAGGTTGATCCCGCCGAAGGTCGGCTCCAGAAGCTGGACCGCCTTTATGACCTCTTTTGGATCCTTTGTCTTCAGTTCAATGTCGAAGACGTCAATGTCAGCAAATCTTTTGAATAGGACGCCTTTGCCTTCCATGACGGGCTTGCCAGCCATTGGGCCTATGTCTCCCAGCCCCAGAACCGCCGTTCCGTTTGAAACCACCGCAACCAGATTGCCCTTTGCTGTATACTTGTAAACGTCTTCAGGATTCTGCTCAATTTCTTTACACGGCACGGCCACACCCGGAGTATAAGCCAGGGAAAGATCCCTTGCTGTTACGCAAGGTTTTGTCGGTACGACTTCAATTTTTCCATGCCTCCCCTGGATGTGATACTCCAGGGCCTCCTCCTTTCTAATCTTCATGATGCATTCCTTCTTAGTTGAATAATACAAACCGTCTTAATTGAATTATTTATTCTCTTGATATGAAATTACAATAGTTTTATGAAAAGATAAATAGCTTTAAAATTAAAAAAGCCGCCCTTTTGCGGGGGCGGCTCTTTTCCTGAAGACAAATGGTTTCTAAATCTCCATTATCTCTTTTTCTTTATGTTTGATGATCTCATCAATCATATTTGTATGGTCATTCGTAAATTTCTGGATTTCCGATTCCATATTTTTCAAATCATCTTCCGAAATCTTCTTTTCTTTCTGTTCCTTTTTCAGGTGTTCGTTAGCATCCCTTCTGATGTTCCTTATTGCTACCTTTGCATCTTCACCCATCTTCTTAATTATCTTCATCAGCTCTTTTCTTCTTTCTTCAGTAAGTATGGGAATGGGGACCCTTATATTTGTACCGTCGCTTGAAGGATTAAGTCCCAGGTCCGCAGTCATAATTGCCTTTTCAATTATCTGGACTGCTGACCTATCCCAGGGGGTAATGGACAAAGTATGGGCATCCATTACCGATACGTTTGCCATCTGCCTTAATGGAGTTAGAGTGCCATAATAGTCAACCTTCACTCCGTCAAGTAATGCCGTAGTCGCTTTACCGGAACGGATCTTTGCAATTTCAGCCCTGAAGGCCTCGATCGATTTATCCATCCTCTGCCTGGCATCTTTCATAGTTTGGTCCATGGTTTCCTCAATTTGTTTTAATGAATTTTATCAATTACCGACTGTTGTGCCGACAGATTCACCCATTACGATCTTAAGAAGATTATCAGGCTTATCCATATTAAACACTATTAGCGGGAGATCATTTTCCTGGCAAAGACTGATAGCCGTAAGGTCCATTACTTTCAGCCTGTCTTTTAATATATCCAGGTAGGAGATTGTTTCGAACTTTGAGGCATCCGGGTTCTTTTCGGGGTCGGAGTCAAAGATTCCGTCTACCCTTGTGCCCTTCAGTATCGCATCGGCCTCAATTTCAACGGCCCTCAAGGTTGCAGCCGTGTCCGTGGAGAAATAAGGATGACCCGTTCCTGCTCCGAAGATAACCACCCTGCCCTTTTCAAGGTGCCTTATGGCTCTTCTTCTAATGTATGGCTCGGCTATCTGCTCCATGTGTATGGCTGTCATGAGCCTTGTATAAATCCCCTTATGCTCCAGAGCGTTCTGCAGTGCAAGGGAGTTAATAACCGTGGCCAGCATACCCATCTGGTCGCCTGTTACACGGTCGATTCCCTGCTCGCTTGCGCTTAAGCCGCGGTAAATATTTCCGCCACCAATAACAATGCCTATCTGAACGCCAATTTCGTGCACCTTCTTGATTTCAGTAGAAAAGAAGTCCAGAACCGACGGGTCAATCCCGTGTCCTTTCTTTCCCATGAGCGATTCACCGCTAAGTTTTAACAGCAGTCTTTTATATTTAAGCTTTGTCATATTTCTCCGTCAATTTAATAAAAAAAAAGGTCTTATTAAATAAGACCTTTTAAGAAATTACTTCTTTTCGTCACTCAAATGATATCTGTGGAACAAAACGAGCCGTGCTTCAGTGGAGTACTTTTTGTTGTATTCCTTGAAGAGGTCACTGACCGCTTTCGTATTATCTTTTATAAACGCCTGTTCATAGAGGCAGTTTTCCTGATAATACTTGTTCAGCTTACCCACAGCAATTTTCTCGAGAATCTGTTCCGGTTTGCCTTCTTTTCTTGAAAGCTCCTTGTAGATTTCGATTTCCTTATCAATAGTTTCCTTTGGAACTTCTTCCCTGTAGACGAAGCCCGGCTTCATAGCTGCGACCTGCATGGCAACATCTTTCATTATGCCAACCATTTCATTCAGGTCGCCCTGGCCGATCTTGTCGACGCGTACTAAAACACCAAGTTTTGAACCATGGTGCACATAGTCAACTACGGCGCCGTCAGCTGAGGTTTCAATAACAAAGCGTGTTACAGTGATCTTCTCTCCGATCTTTCCGATCAGGTTTTCAAGTTCCTGTGCTACTGCTTTGCCGTCGCTGCTGATTGAGAGCAATGCCTCTACGTTGGAAGGTTTATTTTTAACTATTGTATCAAGAACAAACTTTGCAAAGTTCTGGAAGTCATCACTCTTGGCCACAAAGTCAGTTTCGCAGTTAACTTCTACCATTACGGCAGTCTTCTTGTCGTCTGAAACGTAAGTAAGCACAAGGCCTTCGTTAGCTGTTCTTTCAGCTCTCTTTGCTGCTACAGAAGCACCTTTCTTTCTGAGGACTTCAATTGCCTTGTCGAAATCGCCGGCGGCTTCGGTAAGGGCTTTCTTGCAGTCCATCATACCTGCACCGGTTTTTTCTCTTAATGATTTGACTTGTTCTGCACTAATTTCCATAATTACCTTTTCCTTGATTCGGTTTCTTTATTAGGACGTCTGTCGCGTCTTGGTTCTCTGGCCGGTCTGGCGTCTTTTACTGTTTCCTTGGCTTCAACTTCTTCCTCGCCGCGTTCTTTTCTCTGTCTTTCCTTTTCGGCTGCTTCCTGGGCTCTGAGTTCCTTGGCTTTTCCAAGTCCTTCAACCACAGCATCAGCCATAACCTTAGTGATCAGTTCAATTGTCTTGACTGCATCATCATTGGCAGGAATTACATAATCAGCAACATCAGGATCGCAGTTGGTATCCACGATAGCAAAGATCGGGATATTGAGCCTGATGGCTTCCTGTACGGCAATTGCCTCTTTTTTGATATCAACGACAAAAAGTGCGCCTGGCAGCTTTGTCATTGTTTCCACACCGTCGAGCACTTTTCTTAATTTATCTTTTTCCCTTGAAAGGAAAAGTCTTTCTTTTTTGGTAATCTTGTCAAAAGTACCGTCGTTTTCCATCTTTTCGATGTTTGTAAGGCGTTTGATACTTTTGCGAATAGTTGAGAAGTTTGTGAGCATGCCGCCCAGCCATCTTTCACTGACCCAGTTCTGTTCGCATCTTTTAGCTTCATTGGCTATGATGTGCTTTGCCTGTTTCTTTGTGCCGACGAACATTACTTTCTTTCCTTCGGCTACAAGTTTGGTCATGCTTTCAGCGGCATCGTTGATTAAAGTTTTGGTTTTCTTTAAGTCTATGATGTGAATCCCGTTTTTTTCCATAAAGATATATGGTTTCATTTTGGGATTCCAGCGGCGGGTCAAATGCCCGAAATGAGCACCTGCCTCGATCAGTTCGGTTAAATCGATGTTCTTCATTTGCTAGTTCCTGTTTTACTTCTACTTTTTTCATCTTCACCTAAATCCCTTTTCATGCGGGACACAGTCGGCAAATCCAAAAGTATGAATAGTTAATAAAAAATTGTTTTCTGCCAGGTTGTAAGAGAGATTATCTCTTAGAGAACTGGAATCTCTTTCTTGCCTTAGGTCTGCCGTACTTCTTACGTTCAACCATTCTGGGGTCACGTGTCAGATAGCCTTCAGCCTTCATTGCCGGACGGTATTCAGGATTAATTGCTTCCAAAGCTCTTGCAATACCCAACCTGACAGCCTGTGCCTGCCCTGTTGTACCGCCGCCCTGAACGTTGGCAATGACATCATATTTGCCCAGTGTATCTGTGACCTTAAATGGGGCTAAGATATCATCCCTGTGTGTTTCAAGGGAGAAAGCACGTTCAAATTCCTTGTCGTTAACGGTAATTTTTCCATTACCATTTCTTAAAATAACCCTGGCAACTGCGGTTTTTCTACGACCGACGTAAATGTTATCCACCATTAAATAACTCCAATTATAAACTTAATGTCTCTGGTTTCTGAGCTTCATGCGGATGTTTTTCGCCCGCATATACTTTAAGCTTCTTTATTAATTTCTTGCCTAATCTGTTCTTCGGGAGCATCCCTTTAACAGCATGCTGAATGACAAATTCAGGATCTTTCTGTACTAATTCCTCAAAACTTCTGATTTTAGCACCGCCTGGATATCCTGAGTAATGGAAGTATGTTTTCTGCAACTCCCTTTTGCCAGTCATCTTAACCTGATCGGCATTGACGACAACTACGAAATCCCCCGTATCGGCATTAGGAGTGAAGATTGCCTTTTCCTTGCCTCTGATAACGCGGGCTATCCTGGCTGCCAATCTGCCTAAGACCTGATCCTTGGCATCTACTACGTACCATTTTTTAGCAGCGTTCTCTGTGCTGATAAATCTGGTCATTTTTTCTTGTTTCACTTAATTCTCCTCCGAATCAACTATTATTTCCCAATAAAGGTCTTAAAGTTAACTCTATATTAAAACAAAGTCAAGAAAGCAAAAAAGATTTTTCTATAAATTCTTTAGTTTTAAGCCCTTTATACGAATTTCCCCCCTTTTTTGGCCTCTCCTTCAGGCCATAATTCAGCCCCCTATTTCCCCCCGTGCCTGCTTTCCCTTCCTCCTTCGGTCCTCTTAAAGTCCTGCGGAATCTCAAAATAATTATCCTCCACGTTCCCCTTTTTTACGTCTGTAACTTCCAGGCGGTTAATTTCATCGCCATTTAAGTCGCGCTGAACGACCAGGAGCGGGAAAAAGCCCCCCGAGGTCACCTTCCGGAACCACTCCGGATAGGCTGTAGAGTCCTGATTCTGGAAGAACAGGAAATTTCCCAGCTCCTGCGTGCTCCAGAGTTCAAGCTCCCCGCTGTTTGTTTTCACGAGCCACTTAGCCGCCTTGTAGCCAAGAATGTCCTTCTCTTCCCCCGTTCTTGTAATCCTGTTGTCCAGGTCTTCCTTGCGGCTAATCTCATTCAGTTTGGTAGTTATGCTAAGAGGCTTTTCCAAGTATGTCTTCCTTGAAGGCATAAGTATGAACATCCTGTCTTCCTTAAAGATTACCGTTCCCTGCAAAGGCAGACTCGCCTGTTTTCCGGCATTGTCCCCCATCTCAACCCTTGCCATGTTGCCCTTGGCGTAATACTTAATCTCGTTGCTGCTTTTCTTTCCATGAAGCTTCAGTTCCACCGTGCCTTCAAACTTTTCATTCCTATCCTGTGCCAGTATAGAATTCAGACATGAGAACAGAATAACTATATTCATTGCGAATAATAGCATCTTTATTTTTTTCATATTATACTTTCCTGTAAATTTTCCCATTTAATTAAAAATAGATGAAATAAAATCATTTGCAATGGAATTATTGCAAACTTTCACCAATTGAAAAGTTTTTGGGAGGAACACTAGAAGATGGAATTTCCGAACCTGAAGGATTTTACCATGGCAAAGAATACCGGCTGGAATTCCTTAAACGCCTCCCGGCCCTGCATGATGAGCTTTATGGAATAATCCTCATCGTCACTCGTCCTAATGTATATCGTCTGCGAGACCTGGTTTTCCATCTCCTCGGGGTCGTTATAATAACCGGTGAAGAGGTCAAAATCGTACTTATACTTGTACTGATCCGGGTTAAAGACATATTTTTCCACCACTTCGACGTGTATATATGGCGGAGGATAATAGTCGCCTAACGAAGCCCAGAAAGTTATGCCGTCAAGTTTTCTTTTTCTCTGCTGGTCCAGGTATATCCAGCCTGAGGGGTAGTTTAAGCGTACCTTTAGCGTTGGCTCCTGATAGACCTGCCCGAGCCCCGTGGAGTCGAAGCCTCCGGAGTTCATGTTGTAGTAGCCCCCGGCAGGACCGGCTCCTCTTACTGAACCCGTTCCGCTGCCTTCACCCGAAGCCTGGTGGACCGGTTTTTCCCCGGGATCTTTTTTCTCAACGTATTTCCCCGTTCTCAGGATTTCCTTTTCTGCCGATTTTTCCTGCTTTATGCCGGGAAGGGATTCCTTCTTTTTATCTTCGGCTATATCTTTTGATCTATCTTCAGCCTTATTTTCCACAGCACGCTGGTCTTCCGGGTTTGAATTCCCTCCTCCCGGAGCACCCTTAGGCGAATACATGTCCACATAGTAGCCCCCGTATGAGCCTCCGGAACCGCTTTCAGCAATTCTCATTATAAAGATAAGCCCGAAGAAAACCGCAAAGTGCAGCAAAACCGAACCGACCGCGCTGTAAAGGTTTACCGGTCGCCCTTCCTCCGGCATTTTAGAACTATGTTCCTTTGAATTAATCATCCCGCAATTATACAAAAAATGACAATGAGTTTCAGTGACATTAGCTTAACCATACCTCTTAAACAGTCGTTTTTGGACTCATGTTTCAGAAAAATTGCATTTACGCCGCACTGAAGAATTCTTTTTGAGAATTCCGCAAATTTGTTAATTTTAGGGGTGTACTTACAATAACTTAGGGGCAACTATAATATGAGAGTTCTTATAACCGGGGGGGCCGGATTTCTCGGGATCAACCTTGTACGCTATCTGCTCGGGAAAAACGAGGAGGTAACCTCTCTGGATATTGCGGAATTTGACTACAAGGATGTCATCGGTAAAATAAGAGTCATCAGGGGTGACATCAGAAATATAGATGACGTAAAGCAGTCAATGCAATCGGTTGACGTTGTAGTACATACGGCTGCCGCATTGCCATTATATTCAAAGGAAGAAATTTATTCAACTGACGTTGAAGGCACAAAACTTCTCCTTCAGACGGCTTCAGAGATGGGGGTAAAGAGGTTTATTCATATTTCATCTACCGCAGTTTACGGCATACCAGACCATCACCCGATCTATGAAAGCGACAGGCTTGAAGGCGTGGGCCCTTACGGCGAGGCCAAAATTGAAGCCGAAAGTGCCTGCCTGGGCTTCAGGCAGAAAGGAATGTGCGTTCCGATACTCCGCCCGAAATCTTTCATCGGCCCTGAAAGGCTTGGCGTCTTTGCACTTTTCTACGACTGGGCCAAAAGCGGCAAGGGCTTCCCGATGATCGGCAAAGGCAATAACCGTTACCAACTCCTGGACGTTGAAGACCTCTGCGATGCTATCTACATCTGTGCCACACTCCCAGAGGAAACAGTAAACGATACATTTAACATCGGGGCAAAAGACTTTACAACGATGCGCGAAGACTACCAGGCTGTGCTCGATTATGCGGGCTTCGGAAAAAAAATTGTTGGTTTGCCCGAAAAACCTGT
Organism: Ignavibacteria bacterium; assembly: GCA_025612245.1. Taxonomy (GTDB): domain Bacteria; phylum Bacteroidota; class Ignavibacteria; order Ignavibacteriales; family SURF-24; genus JAAXKN01. The sequence continues at coordinate 90,892 of JAAXKQ010000009.1, read as the reverse complement.
TATATTTGCACTGAAATTTCTGGAATTTCTTAAACTCTCCCCGTTGTATAAATGGGTTTATGAAACTGCTTCAAAAGATTCTTTTGTTTCAATTGGAAAAGCAGAAAAAGTTTTGGGCTTTAAGCCGAAATATTCCAACAAAGACGCCCTTATTAGAAACTTTAAATGGTACCTCGAGAACCTTGAAACCTTTAAGGACCAGTCGGGCGTTTCACACAGAGTTCCCTGGAAACAGGGGATCTTAAAGCTGGCAAAGCAGTTCTTCTGATAAATGCCGCCTGCATTTGGGGCCTGCTTTGCTTTAAGCAGATGCTAAATTATCCCCTGTTGAAAAAGATTTTTTCTAGTATATTAGTAAGTAAAATAAAGGAGAAAAAAACAAAATGGCAGAGAAAAAAGACTATCTCAAAGAAACAATTCAGCACTTCGACATAAAGAAAAACAACGTGGTTCCACTCGTGGATGCCATGGAGAAAATGGCTTTCTCAGCCCGCGACCTTAACCGCGCAGCCAGAATTTATGACATGATGCTAAAGGAAAAGGATTGCACAATTTTCCTTACTCTTGCAGGAAGCATTTTCTCGGCAGGACTCAAGAAGGTTGTCTTTGACCTCGTCAATAACAACATGGTCGATGCTATTGTTTCCACGGGCGCTCTGATCGTTGATCAGGACTTTTTCGAAGCTCTTGGCTTCAAGCACTATATCGGTACCAAATGGGTTAATGACAACGAAATGAGAGAGCTTGCAATCGACAGGATTTATGATACATTCATCGACGAGGATGAATTAAGAATCTGCGACGAAACCATCGGTAAGATTGCCGACTCGCTCGAACCCCGTCCTTACTCTTCACGCGAATTCATCTATGAAATGGGACGCTACCTAGAAAATAACGGCGGACCTAAGTGTGAGGATTCTGTTGTCTATGCCGCTTACAAAAAGAACGTGCCGATTTTTGTCCCTGCATTCAGCGACTGCTCTGCCGGCTTCGGATTTGTAATGCACCAGACAAAAAATCCCGACAAGCACGTTTCCATCGACTCGGCAAAGGATTTTCTTGAGCTTACACAGGTCAAGATCAATTCCAAGGAAAGCGCCATTTTCATGATCGGCGGCGGCGTTCCGAAAAACTTCACACAGGATATTGTTGTTGCTGCAGACGTTCTCCAGGAAGAGGCCCCAATGCACAAATACGCCGTTCAGATCACAGTTGCAGACGAACGCGACGGAGCCCTTTCAGGTTCAACTCTTAAGGAAGCCAGCTCATGGGGCAAGGTTGAAACCACATACGAACAGATGGTTTATGCCGAGGCTACAATTGCAATGCCTTTGATTACAGGCTATGCATATCACAAAGGTTCCTGGAAAGAAAGAAAACCGAAAGAACACCAGAAGCTTTTCACCAAGCAGCCTCAGACGGTTTAATTCAATACTCTTGAATAAAAACAAAGGCACATTTTCCTAAAAAGGAAAATGTGCCTTTTCCATTTGTCCACTTCTTTTTTTGACCCTATGAAGTCCGGACATGGGGCTTATTTCATTAAAATCATCTTCATTGACTTTGTAAATGTTCCGGCCTGAATTGTATAAAGATAGACTCCGCTTGCAACCTGGCGACCCGAATTATCCTGCCCCATCCAGCTTACCTCATACTCTCCTGCCTGCTTAAAGTCATCTACAAGCTCTGCAACCTGTTTACCGGTAACGTCATAGACCATTACTCTGACGTTGGAAGCCTTGGCCAGACGATATTTAATTGTAGTTGAAGGGTTAAAAGGATTAGGGTAATTCTGATCCAGTTCAAAACTACCGGGCAACTTTGGTTTTTCGTCGGATGCAACATCAGTCGTCAGGTTCCACGCGGCCGAGAACATGCCCCTTCCGTGTGTAGCGGCAAAAATTCTGTTATCCGATCCCCTGAAGTCCAGATCCGAAACCGATACATTGGCCAGGCCGTCATTATTCTGCACCCAGCTTGAGCCCTGGTCAGTGCTCGTAAAAACTCCCAGGTCGGTGCCTACGACAAGGTTGTTGCCATTTGCGGGGTTAACAAGAATGCAGTTAACAGGGATATTCGGAAGGTTGCCCGAAATATTTTGCCAGGACTTTCCATAATCCGTAGTCTTAAAGACTTTCTGCCCGTCCGAATAGCCCGAAAATACTGCAAAGGCCGTAGCCGGGTCGTTGGGAGCTGTTACAATTTTCGTGTTCGCAAGGTTTGGAAGCCCCGTTCCTTTGGCATTCCAGGTGTTTCCGCAGTCTGTCGTCGAACGGATGACGCCGTTTGAGCATCCGGCATAAATAATGTTGGAATTCCCTTTTGCAACAGTAAGTGTGGTGATCTTGGCTCCGGAAGATCCCGTCCCGTCTCCTGTAAGATCCCCGCTGATGGGCGACCAGCTTGAAGCGCCGTTTGTTGTCCTGAAGACCCTGTAGGTCCCGGAGATGAGGTTAGCCGGATTATTGGGGTCAATTGTAAAAGGAGCGATAAACTGCACCCTGTCTGAAGTGCCCGACCAGAAATTGGTTCCGCCGGAGGGTATTCCGTTTGTGGCTTTAACATAATTTTTTCCGCCGTCGGTGGACTTAAAAATTGCCAGGTCAACGTACTCCATGTATACAATATTGGGATTATTATAGTCAACCTCCACGGAGCCGCCGTCACCACCTAGAATCTCATACCAGTTTGTGCCCCCGTCGGACTTTATTGTACCGTTATCCTGAGCGCCGCCGTAATATTTACTTGAAGCCGGATCAACCGCTCCGTAATAAAACTGCGTAATGTAGAGCTCGTTATTCAACCCCACCCATGAGGTTCCCCTGTTCGTGGATTTGAATATGCCACCGTCTGTACCGAGATAAATATTGCTGCCGTTTGAAGGGTCAATTGCCATTGCGTGATGATCGGCATGCACGTAGTTGCTTGCGCCTTCTTTATCCCAGTGTGTCTGCTGTGTCCAGTTCCGGCCTCCATCGGTGGACTTATATAGATCGAGTCCGCCGGCATAAACCGTATTCGGGTCCTGCGGGTCGACGGCAATTATGTTGTCGTACCACGCCTGGTTTGAAGTATAAGTTGAACCACTCGGCCCCGGGACCCTCAGCGTGTCCCAGCTTGCGCCGCCGTCTTTTGTCACCCTCATGATGCCTGCCGTATAGTCGGATAATTTCATCGCAGAAAGATACACCACCCGGGGATCTGAAGCTGATGCGGCAAGGACAGTCCTTCCGTTTCCTGAAGCCGTAAAGACCTGCTGAAAGCTTTTTCCTGCATCGGCGCTCCTGTAGACCGTAGCCGTGTTAAAAAGCCCGAAGGCAACAAAAATCCTGGATGGGCTGTCGTAGGAAATTACTATATCGGTAGCATGAACATTTCCGCCGTTGGGAAGGCCGCTTACAACGTCGAAAGTATTGCCCCCGTCTAAGGACTTAAACAGCCCTCTCCTTGTGGCGGCCCAGAGTGTGTTTGTAGTTTTGTCGAAAGCAAGCTTGTTGACATAATAAAAGTCAGAGCTCAGTGTTGAAGGAAGCCTGTTCCAGGTTTTGCCTGCATCTGTGGATTTGAAAATTCCCTCTCCCCTGAGGGCATCTATGTTTGCAAAGCCTTCCCCCGTGCCGGCATATATTACATCCGGATCGGACGGATCCATTACCATCGATCCAATGGAAAGGTTTTCCATGTGATCGTCCAGCGCCATCCAGCCCGCCCCGCCGTTGATCGTCTTCCAGATTCCGCCTGCAACGGAACCGACGTACATAATGGACGGATCCTGGGGATTTACAATTATACTGCGTATTCTGCCGCCTATGTTGCCAGGCCCTAATTGTGTCCAGCTCAGGCTTGAGGCGGTTTTCTTAAGCTGAAGGTTATTCTTGCTTATCTGCTTAAAAGCCCTTTCTCTCCACTCAGACGGAATTTCGCCCGAAGGATAGGACCTCTGCTCATAATACCACTGGAGCATTTTATCGGCATAACCGGGTCTTGCCTCCTCTTCTTCTCCTTCCATTTCTTCTTCAATTCGCATCTCCTTAAAGTCCTTGTTATTCAGCAGCCTTGGACCGGTCAGATACTGGAAAGATAAGACAACAGCTGATAGTAATAATAAAGAGGCTAAAGTAATTTTGTATTTCTTCATAAAGTTGTTCCCGATTCTTGTTATTTCTCAAGCGGCCGATTTGTGCCCAGCACTTCCTGAATTATGCATTTATTACCCTCGATAAGGCTTACCCTGGCACTGAATGTGCTCCCAATGGGTAAATCCCCGAGAGCTAAAAGTTTCCTGTTTCTTTCTACGGGCTTTATCTCTTCGTTTTCCATCAAAAAGCCGGGCACCATCAGGTAAGTTTCACCCTTTACAAGAAGGCTTTCGTATGCCTGGTCATCCGTGAGGCTCTTAACCAGGACGGTGAGCACAAACTCATTCTTGCCGGTTTCCTTTTTCTCAATGATCTCACCCGTTATTGTCGAGCTGTTCTCCTTGAGTACCGTCTTAGCTCCTCCGTCCGGCTTCCTTGACGAGTCAGCGTCTTCCCGTGCAAACTGCCCCTCCTCCTTAGCCGGGACTTTACCGGTCTTTGAGCTGCTGCAGGACGAAAAGGAAAGAAGAAGTAAAACCATAGAAGTAAAAACCATAAACCTGGTTGGAATTCTGAGGCTCATATTGTATTTTTCATCATTTTTGGGCAATAATGTTCTAAAAAGCATAAGGGTTCATAAAACTGTAAAAACCGCCCGCAATTTCTTCAATATTTTTATAAAACAAAGTGCCAAAATTTTGCTCTGCAGGAGTTCAATTACCCGCGGGGAATTGTTGCTTTCCTTGAGCCGCCGTAAATTCATTTCCCTTGGAAATTCATTTATTGGCCACTTCATGTTTATTAACCCCTCCCTTTTTCTTATATTTAGATAACTTTAACAATATCGTGAGGATTTAATGGCAAAATTTGACCTGGAAAAAGTTCAGGACATACTAAAGAAAATGAACTTTGACGCGTGGCTGTTTTATGACTTCAGAGGCTCAAACTCTCTGGCCCATGAAATACTGAACATTTCCCCGGAAGCACACCTGACACGGAGGTTCTTCTACCTTATTCCTAAAAGCGGAACCCCGGTCAAAATTGTCAACGGAATTGAAGCTTTCCACCTGGATCACCTCCCGGGCAAAAAACTTACCTATTCGAGCCACGATTCCCTGGACAGGCATTTAAGGGACACGCTCTCCGGACTTAAAACCGTAGCCATGGAGTACTCCCCGATGAATGCTATTCCTTACGTATCCAAGGTGGATGCCGGAACACTGGAGTACCTGAGGACCTTTAATATCGACGTTAAAAGTTCGGGCGACCTGATCTCAATGTTCGGGGCTCTTTGGACGCCCGAACAGTTTGAAGAAAATAAAACCGCAGCAAGCGCCCTCTATGAAATAGTAAGACTTGCATTCCGTTTCATCAATGAAAAAACAGCCTCTGGATCAGCGCTAAATGAGTACGACGTTCAGCAGTTCATTATGGACGAGTTCAAAAAAAGAAATATGATCACAGACTCCGATGCCATAGTTGCCGTAAATGAAAACAGCGCAAACCCGCACTACGCCCCTGATGAAAAGGTGCACAAGGATATTAAGGAAGGCGACTTCGTTTTAATTGACCTCTGGGCCAGGATGAACACACCGGAATCCGTAATGGCAGACATTACATGGGTGGGCTATATGGGTTCAAAAGTGCCGGAAAAGTATACCAAAATATTTAACATAGTTGCCCAGGCACGCGATGAGGCTTTCAGCCTGGTTAAAAACCGCTTCAAGGAAGGCCGGGAAATCCGCGGCTTTGAGGTCGATGACGCAGCCCGCAAGGTAATACAGGATGCCGGGTACGGCGATTTCTTCATACACAGAACGGGACATTCCATTACAACTGAAACTCACGGCTCCGGGGCACATATGGATAACTTTGAAACCCGCGATGAAAGGCTTGTTCTGCCTTCAACCTCGTTTTCCATTGAACCCGGAATTTACCTTACGGGTGACTTCGGCGTAAGGAGTGAAATCGACGTCTTTATTTCCCCTTTCAAAGAGGTAATTGCTACGGGTGAGGAAAGACAGAAGGAAATTGTCCCTATACTTAAGTAAGTTCTCCGTCAAAGACAGCTTTCATAGGTCTTAGCCCCGGCCGGAGGGGGTTCCTCGTTGCAGGAGACTCCCCCAGCCGGCGCTTTCATTTACACTGCCTAACCTTTTTTAAGCCTACAGGGGAACTAATTCTAAATAAAATGCGTAATATTCTTAATATATTTTTGTAATTTTGTAGGGAAATTTTGAGTTTTGGCCCGCAAAAATGGCCAGAACGAGCAGTAAAAGAAAATTTTGTGAGGATTTAATGTTATCCGGGAAATATTTAGAACTCCATAAGCTCCTTCTTGAAAAGATCCCCTCTGAGAGGATGTTTTCAGATGATCTAAGAACACTCGCCTATGGAACAGATGCCAGCTTTTACAGGCTTATCCCTAAGCTGGTTGTAAAAGTCGAATCTGAAGAAGAAGTAATTTTATTATTGAAACACTGCAGGCGCCTTAATATTTCGGTTACATTCCGCGCCGCAGGGACAAGCCTTTCAGGCCAGTCAATCTCAGACTCCGTACTGGTGGTCCTGGGCAGCAAGTGGAAGAAGTTCCACATCAATCATGACGCCTCGGAGATCAGGCTGCAGGTGGGAATTGTCGGCGCACACGCAAATGTTTTTCTTGCACCCTACAAAAGAAAGATCGGACCCGACCCGGGCTCCATTAATTCTGCCATGATCGGCGGCATTGCAGCCAATAACGCAAGCGGTATGTGCTGTGGCACTTCACAGAACAGCTACAGGACACTGGCCGGGATGAAAATCATTTTCCAGGACGGCTCGCTTTTAGATACAAATGACCCCGAAAGCAGGAAAAGTTTTTCAGAGACACACACACAGATGATATCTGAGGTCTGCGCCCTTTCTAAAAAAGTAAAAGGAAATGAGGAACTCTCTGAGCGCATCAAAAGAAAGTTCAAGATGAAAAATACCACAGGTTACAGCCTGAATGCGCTGGTGGATTTTGACGACCCGATAGAGATAATTCAGCACTTAATGATCGGTTCCGAGGGAACCCTCGGTTTTATTTCAGAGGTAAACTATTATACCGTCCCCGAATTCAGCAATAAGGCTACCTCCCTCATGCTTTTCCCGGACGCAGTCTCTGCCTGCAAAGCCGTGGAAATCCTGAAGACTCATAAGGTCTCTGCCGTGGAACTAATGGATAGGGCCGCCCTGCGCTCGGTAGAGGATAAGGAAGGAATGCCTTCTTATCTCAAGACACTTGCTCCTGAAGTGGCTTCAATTCTTGTCGATACACGAGCCGAAGACCAGCAGTCACTCTTGCAGCAGATTTCTGAAATTACAGATGCCCTAAAGGATCTTCCCAAAGTAATGCCGATTGAATTTACACAGGATGAGATAGAATTTAAGAGGCTATGGGACATTAGAAACGGCCTGTTCCCTTCTGTAGGAGCAATGAGAAAAATCGGAACTTCTGTAATTATTGAAGATGTCTGCTTTCCCATCAAGCGCCTCGCCGAAGCAACCGGCGACCTGCAGGAACTCTTTAAGAAGCATGGATACTATGACGCCATCATATTCGGCCACGCACTTGAAGGAAACCTGCATTTTGTCTTTAAGCAGGATTTTGCCACCGAGGCGGAAATAAACCGCTATAAAAACTTCATAGACGACGTAACAAACATGGTCGTTAAGAAGTACGACGGTTCCTTAAAGGCTGAACACGGCACAGGACGCAACATGGCGCCTTTTGTAGAGCTTGAATGGGGTAAGGAAGCCTTCAGACTCATGCAGGAAATTAAACATATCTTCGACCCGGATAATATCATTAACCCGGGAGTGATATTAAACGACGATTCCCATGCACACATTAAAAACCTCAAGCCTCTTCCGGCTGCAAATTCCATAGTGGATAAATGCATCGAATGCGGGTTTTGCGAGGTCAACTGCCCTTCGGCAGCTCTTTCCATTACACCCCGGCAGAGAATTGTCGTCTGGCGCGAGATCGCCCGCCTCAGGGAAACGGGACAGGATCCGGCAAGGCTTTCCAACCTCATCAGCCAGTTCGACTATGATGGCAACCAGACCTGTGCTACCGACGGGCTTTGCGCAACGAGCTGCCCTGTTGGTATCAATACGGGCAACCTTATAAAAGAACTCAGGTGCGAAAATGCCTCTCCTACTGCAAACGGTATTGCCGACATGCTCTCTTCTTCAATGGGAGGACTGACCTCAGGAATGAAGCTGGGTCTCAATATTGTTCACGGTCTGCATTCCATACTTGGGACGACCTTCATGCAGGGGGCTTCGGATATCCTAAGGAAAGCCTCCGGCAACAGGATACCGATGTGGAACAGGTATATGCCCAAGGGCGCCGACAGGATTCAGCCTCAGAAACCGAACGGAATGGCGCTCAAGGTGGTTTACTTCCCGAGCTGCATTAATAGAACCATGGGTCTTTCAAAGGAAAGTGAAGAAAAAGAATCCCTTACGACCAAGATGGTTTCGCTGCTTAATAAGGCGGGCTATGAGGTAATTTACCCAAAGAACCTAAGCAGTCTGTGCTGCGGTATGGCTTTTGCCAGCAAGGGCTTTAAGAGACAGGGAGATAAAAAATCCAATGAGCTCCTGGAGGCTTTGCTTGTGGCTTCTGAAAACGGAAATCTTCCCGTACTTTTCGACATGAGCCCATGCCTTTACAGGATGAAGGAATACCTGTCGCAACAGAAAGATGCACAACCATTGAAGATATATGAACCCGTGGAATTTATTGATGAATTCCTTGCCAGTAGGCTTAAGTTCACAAAGATAAACGAGAAAGTGGCAATTCATTCCACCTGCAGTTCAACTAAAATGGGCCTTTCGGCTAAACTGAAGAAAGTAGCTGAACTGTGTGCCGAGGAGGTAATTGTACCACACGGCGTGGGCTGCTGCGGCTGGGCTGGCGACAGGGGCTTTACTTACCCTGAGCTTAATGCTTCCGCCTTAAGATACCTTAAGGAAGCAATTCCCGAAGACTGCCACCACGGCTACTCAACGAGCAGGACCTGCGAAATAGGCCTCTCGGTCCACAGCGGAATAAACTACGAATCAATCATTTACCTCGTGGATAAGTGCAGCGAACCTTTAGAACCTGAAATAAAAAAAGCATGATTCTTAAAGAAAAGAATCATGCTTAAAATAGTTACCGTACTTCATAAAGCATAGCTTTTTTAAGCTATGCTTTTCTTTTCTGGTTTCGACTTTTCCTTGATAAATTTCTCAAGCTCCTTTAGCGAAGAGACATATTTTACGTTGAAATACTGTCCCAAAAATTCGGGACTGTTTTCCTTGAAAGCCTGCCCCCCGACAATAATTTCAAGGTCAGGAAACTCCTTCTTTACACTTTCAATTAATTCCGTCAGCCTTACGACGTTCAGGTACAGGCTCATGGACAAAGCCAATAGGTCGGGCTGTTTTTCTTTTATGAGCTTGAACAGTTCAGATTCTTTGGTATTTGCTCCCAGGCTGTATGCCTCCCAGCCGTAGAGTTCAAAAACGTCGGCTACCATTTTGGCGCCAATCTGGTGAAACTCCTTGGGAACGCAAGCTACAATAACTTTTTTACCTATCTTTTCCGGTGCCGAAACTACCGGGTATGTATAACTCATCAGACATTCGGTGATCGTGGTGGCCATGTGTTCAGTGGCACCGCAGATCTTGTTAGCCTCCCAGAGCTTGCCTACGCGCTCTAGGGAACGCTGAAAAAGTCTCTCGTATAATTCCTTGGGATCTACCTTATTTTCTATAAGGTGAGCTACTATGGCAGAACACTTTGGTTTGTCTCCCTCCAGCAGACATGAAAGATACTCTAAAAAAATTACTTCGCTTATCATAATACCATCATATTGTTATCAAATTAAAGTTGTTGATTAAAAGTTACTTGGTTAAACTATACTTACCCGGTTAAAGTTCATTGAAGCGGAAAAATTACTGAATTTTTCTTTTTTTACAGAAAATTCCTCGAATAAGCCCGCATAATATAAATAACAGACAAATAAAATTTTTAATTCCCGGTTTCCGGGGTCAATATTTTCAGCTTGGTGCATGCACAAAAAAGGCAGAGAAAACTACCATCTTCTCTGCCTTCCTTTACCCTTCAAAGCCGCCGGCGCTAGAATTTTTCTTTACCGTGGAGTTCTCCGTATGTGCGGTTATAAAGACTGATGCCTTCGTTTATGACCCTGTATGCTTCCTCTTTCCCGTAAAAATGTTCCACGACCACATTCTTGTGCTCGTTTTTCTTGTAGTCCTCAAAGAACCGCCTTAGCTCAACGACAGTGTGGGGCGGAAGTTCGGATATATCGTTAATATAGTTAACGGACATGTCGTTTTTTGCAACAGCAATAATCTTATCATCCCTTTCGTTCTCATCCATCATGTGCATAACACCAATTACCTTTGCGTCAACTATGCACATAGGATCTACCTCAATCGAGCAGATGACTAAAATATCCAGGGGGTCCCTGTCGTCGCAGTATGTCTGCGGAATAAAGCCGTAGTTTGCCGGATAATGAACCGAAGAGAATAATACGCGGTCCAGCCTTAAGAGTCCGCTTTCCTTGTCAAGCTCATATTTGCCTTTTGAGCCCATCGGAATTTCTATAATGCTCCTCACAAACTGCGGTGCGTGATCTCCCAGGTTTACGTCGTGCCATGGATTAAGAGTCATAATGCCTTCTTTATTTGGTTTAATATTTCAAGTAAAATTTAACGAATCGGGAGCAGAAAATAAATCCTTTATACAACCTTTAAAGAGATTTTTCCGGAATGATTATTTTTTTTTATACTTTTTTTTTACTTGCAAATTATTATCATTTAGCAGAATCACAATGTACAAACAATTAAAAACAAGAATAGGAGCACTGATGTAAGTTTATACTACCTTCCATCTGCAAACAAGAATGTTGTCAGCATGATTTGTGATCGACTTGATTTGTGATCAGCGTATGCCTTGGTATTCAGAAGTTTCGTGTAATCAAGTTCAATAGCATTCCCTCAAGAAGAAAATGATTCTGTTTAAGAGGGCGCTTCCGGCCATAAAGGGCAATAAAGCCGGAAGAAGTGAATCATTTTAACAAACCTAAAGGAAAGGAGAAAACTATGAGTAGGAAAATACTTTTTCTTACTATGTTTTGCATGCTTTTACCTGCATTCCTCCTTGCACAAACTACCACAGGTAGAATCAAAGGCAAAATTACAGACAGGCAGACAGGCGAGCCTCTCGTAGGAGCAAACATTCAGGTCGTTGGAACCTCCTCCGGAGCTGCTACGGATGTAAACGGAGACTATGAGATACGCAACCTCCAGCCTGCCGTCTACAGCCTGAAAGCTTCATTTATCGGCTATACCTCCATTACCCTCACTAACATCAGGGTTAACGCAGGACTCACGGCAGAGGCCAATATACCGCTTCCTGCCGAAGGTGTAACCGTTGGAACTGTTGAGGTTACTGCCGCAAGGCCTCTTATCAATAAAAGTAATACCAATGCCGTACGCGTGACAACCAGCGAGGACATTCAGGCACTTCCGGTCAGAGGTGTCAATAACATCCTCAGCCTGACGGCAGGTGTTACTATTCAGAATAACGCCGTTTTTATCCGCGGCGGACGCCTTGACGAAGTAGGCTACTACCTGGAAGGCGTCTCTATCACCAACCCCGTTACGGGCGGCCGTGCAGTCAACATTAATCAGGACGCGCTCGAGGAAATTCAGGTTCAGTCAGGCGGCTATACTGCTGAGTTCGGCGGAGCCAATGCCGGTATTGTGCGTCAGCAGTTGAAAACAGGTCCCCAGAACCTTAGAATTACAGCCGAATACATTACAGACAATGTCGGCTTCCAATCCAAGAAAAACATTTTTAACGGGGATAAGAGACTTGGATCCTATTGGTTCGGATACAACGAATTCACAGGAACCCTGGGAGGACCGGTCTTAGATGAACGCTTCAGGTTCTTCGGTCTTTTTAACTATAATTTCCAGAGAGATGCAAACCCCCAGCCTTACCCCGGCATCAATCTCGGTCCTGTTACAGACGGGCTCTCGGGTGACACAGTTAACCTCGTATACCCTGCCGGACCCGTGCGCGGAAACGCTAACCAGACTTTTAACTATTCTGCTACATTTACAATTGACCTGAAACCCATTCTCCTGCGTTTTACGGGTACATACAATTCCAACTGGAGACAGAATTCCTTTAACACTAACCGAAACCCCGGGAACATTGCCAACATGTTTAATACTTCCAGGATCGAGAACCTGGATATTAAAGATGGTTCCGGAAGCGTTAAGCTGACGCACGTCCTTGGGAATAACGCTTATTACGAACTGACCGCAGGTTATTACAACCAGTACCAGCACAGGTACGACCCATTCCTCAAAGATAACATCCTCGGCTACGGCGACAGCGTTGCAAATGCAAACGTTGGATTCGTCTGGTCCAGGAAACCCGGAGATCCGACGGGAAGGTTTATTAGACCTGCAAGGTTAAGCCTTTATGACTTTTCATTTAACGCCTATGGCGACGTGACTGCCGGATACCAGAAATCCATGCGAGAGAATTATTCACTTTCAGGAGCTTTCTCTTATAACATCGGGAAAATCCATTCAATAAAAATCGGCGGAGAATTCCAAAGATATACCATCAGGAACTACAGCTTTGGAAATGAAGGAGGCTTTGCACTTGCCGGACAGGTTGCTGCAAATGCCGCATTGCCGGACAATAATACGCAGAAACGTACGCTTCAGCAGGTATATGAAAACCAGGGCGTTAACGCTTACGGCTACGATTACCTGGGCAACGAGACTAACGGCTCAGGAGTATATGCACCAAAACATCCTATCTTTGCCGGAGCCTATATTCAGGACAGAATTGAGTTCAGGGACCTGATTCTCAACCTTGGCTTGCGCATGGATTATATAAACACGGACAATAAAGGCCTGGTTGACATGGCGCGCCCGGAACTTACTTTCAACTATAACACTGGCGAAATTTATGAAAGCGGACTTGTCGATGTACCAAGCTTTACCTCACTCAGCCCCCGTATAGGGCTTTCATTCCCTGTAACAGATCAGACTGTCTTTCATGCCCAGTACGGCAAGTTCGTCCAGCAGACGCGTCTGGCAGATATTTATCAGGGCTTGCCATTGACTTACAACAACCTTAGAGGCGGATTCTTTATTCAGGTTCCCGTGGGCTTTAACCTCAGACCTACCAGGACCACACAGTACGAACTTGGCTTTACGCAGCAGATCGCAGACTTTGCCTCCTTCGACATTACCGGTTATTACAAGGATATAGCCGATCAGGTTGTTTATGATCAGCAGATTGTTAATACCAGCTCGCCTTTTAAGAACTATTATATCTTAAGAAATGGCGACTTTGCAACCACAAAGGGTGTGGAAGTTACATTCAATATGAGAAGAACTGCAGGATTTGCCGTGAATGCAACTCTCTCTTTCCAGGATGCCAGAGGAACGGGTTCATACCCGAATTCCAACCGTGGTATAGTTGGTTCCCCTCTGGAAGGATCGACTCCTTTTACACCGCAGTATATTTCTCCTCTTGAATTCAACAACCCTGTAAGCGGTAATATTAATCTCGACTTCCGCTTCGGCTCTGAAGAAGGACCCTCCGTACTGCACGACTTTGGAGTTGCCTTACTGGGAAGATTTACAAGCGGACATCCCTTTACTCTTGGAATTGGCGGCAGGGATCTCGAGGGCGACGCACGCGACAGACAGCCTATTGAACCGCTTAACGAATCATCCACTCCTGCGACCTTCCAGATTGACCTGAAAGTGGATAAAACAATCAGATTCTTCGACAAGCTCAACGCAAACATTTATGTTTTCGTCATCAACCTTTTCGACAGGCGTAACATCGAAAACGTATTCTTAAGGACAGGGACCACTACGGACAACGGATTCCTGAGCGATCCTAAACTATCCGGCGACCTGCCCACAAGGCCATATTATGCGGCCGTTTACAGAGCCATTAACCTCGATTATTACGAACAGTACCAGGCTGCTCAGAACGGATTGCTTACAATACCTTATTTCTATGGTCCTCCAAGACAGATCAGGTTAGGTATCAGATTCGAATATTAATATTTGACAGATTAACATACTGGAGTAAAAAAATGGACAAAATATATAAAACGTTATTATTAATGCTTCTATGTTTTGTTTTTCTGCTGCCTTCTCTGAATTTGCAGGCCGAGAATAAAGATAGGAAAGAGGGCAAAAAGTTGAGCAAAACAACCGGACTCCCAAACAGGACCAAAATGAATATAAACAATATCTCCACCTGGATTTATAACAACGGAGATTCCGATCTGGATCCAAGCCAGAACGCCGGCTTTGTTTTTCCGAAAGGAAGCGGAAAAACTGCCATATTCGAATCTGGTTTGCTTTGGGGGGCTAAAGTCGATGGCGAAATCCGAGTGGGCGGATCAGCATACAGGACAGGCCTTCAGCCCGGAAAGATCATCTCGCCCGGGCAGGCTGAAAACCCTGACCTCGATAAAAACAGGATCTACCGGGTAAGGCCGGACTACAAGACAGCCAGCCTTACAACTGAATCAAAGGAAGAAGGTGTATCTGAGGACGCCGTGAGATCTCAATATGAAAGAGACTGGAACGAGTGGCCCGCCACGGACGGCGCCCCGTTTGAAGACCTCAATAATAACGGCACCTATGAACCCGCCACCGACATACCTGGATTCCCGGGCGCAAGTCAGACTATATGGTACGTTGCAAATGATCTGAACTCAAGCCTGACTACAAACATGTATGGCTCACAGCCCATGGGCGTTGAAATGCAGGCTACCATGTGGGCTTATTCACAGGCCGGACCTTTAAGCAACATGTTCTTCAGAAGATATGTACTCATCAATAAAAGCAACACTCCTTTTACCGGCATGTATGTATCTATGTGGAGCGACCCTGATGTAGGAAATGCAACGGATGACTTTGCAGGCTGCGATACTACTTTGAGCCTGGGATTTGCCTATAATGCAAATCCGACTGACGCGACCTACGGCAGCACGCCTCCTCCTGCTGTCGGATTTGACTTCTTCCAGGGACCTGTCGTTCCGGGTGCGGCAACAGATTCGGCAATTACAGGCGGAAAAGTGATCAGGGGCAAAAGGAATCTGCCAATGACGGCATTTTACTACTTCGCCCGCGGCGACTTAACCGTTGTTGACCCGACTCAGGGCTCGTACGAGGGCACCACTCAGTTCTATAACTTTTTCCAGGGACGCGTGGGTAAAACCGGTGAAATGTTCAAAACCCCGGCTTCACTTGGAGGGGTTTCTACTCCCTTTGCGCTTCCGGGCGATCCGGTCACCAGAACGGGATGGATAGATGGAATGATTATTCCGCCTGACGACCGTAGAATCGGTTCGGCTTCGGGTCCATTTACCATGGCTGTCGGCGATACACAGGAGATAGTTGTGGCCCAAATTGCAGCACAGGGAAGTGACAACCTGCAGTCTGTAAAACTCCT
Source organism: Ignavibacteria bacterium (assembly GCA_025612245.1). Lineage (GTDB taxonomy): Bacteria > Bacteroidota > Ignavibacteria > Ignavibacteriales > SURF-24 > JAAXKN01. The sequence goes on along the minus strand of JAAXKQ010000009.1, from coordinate 75,259 downwards.
TAAGAGTTACGACATCAAGGCACAGGATGCCTATAACTCATTCTTTAAGATCCCTACCGGAGCTCCTGCACCAAACGTTTCGGCTACAGCGCTTAACCGTGAGGTCATACTCTCCTGGGGTGATCCGACCTCGGCTCAGGCTACTGAAAGCTATAACACCAAGGGATTCAAATTCCAGGGCTATAATGTTTATCAGCTGCCTTCGGCATCAGCTACTTTCCAAGACGCCAAGCTTATTGCGACCTATGACATTAAAGACACCGTGGGTACAATCTATGGCTACGTCTTCGATCCCAGGACCGGCAAACCTGAACTAGTGCCAATTCAGTTCGGAACAAATTCAGGTCTGCAGTACTCGATAAAAATTACCAAGGATTATATCAATAATGTCGCCCTTAATAACGGCTCGCGCTATTATTTTGCCGTTACAAGCTACTCATTTAATCCGGACCCGGCTGAAATTCCTAACGTCCTCGAAAATCCATTGTCCATTATTACGGTTGTACCTCAGTCAAATGACCCCGGCGTTCGTTATCCTGGAGCTTACGGCGATACCATTAAAACAATTAACCACGTCGCAGGTGTCTCGGATGCCGGAATTTACCCGATTATCATAGATCCCAGCAAGCTGACCGGACATACATATAAAATTACATTCCAGACCCCGGGAGATACAACAACTGTATGGAATGTCATTGATTCAACTACCGGAAAGGCAATTGAGACCAACCAAACCAATTTAAGCGGGGGCAATAATTACTTTAGTTTCGATGGCATACAGCTCGTGGTCACCGGCCCGCCTCCGGGAATGAAAGACTATCAGATCCCTTCAGGAACCCGCAGATGGACGTGGTCCAATGCCGATGGCTTCGGTCTGGAGGGCTTTAGCGGTGCAATGGGCAGCGCCGCAATTAACTGGTTTACCGGCTCCTCAATACCCGTAACCGCCCTGCCTCATACACTAATTAAACTGGCGGCAACCGATACACTGGGCAACATCCTTAACCCTGCGGACTCAAATGCTTCCTTCGGATACCGCTACTTAAGAGGTGCTTCCAACCCTGCGGCAAAACCTGAATTCGCTCCTTTCATTAAAAATCCGACCGCGGGCTATGCTTATCAGGATTTCACCAAGAGTGTGCCTTTTGCAGCTTTCAACAATGAAACCGGACAGAGGCTGGCTGTAGGATACCTGGAGAATAACGTGGAAGGAGGGCTCCTCGACGGCAAATACTGGCCTTCGGACGGTACACTTAACAACACAGATGCAACAGGTCCGAGGGAGTGGTTCTTTATTTTCGGTACTCCTTATACGGAAACACCCGACACGGCACTGACAAAGGACATACTCGATGAAGTTACCCCAATGCTCTGGATGGGTACACCTAACAGGCGCGGTAATGTGGCCTTTTCAGCAGGCGACCAGCTCCTCATTATTGCAAACAAGGTCATTCAGGCAAATGACGTCTTTACCTTCACGGCACCAACCCTGTCTGCTGGCGACATGGCACTGGCAAAGCAGGACGTCCAGAGCATAAACGTATTCCCGAATCCTTACTATGGAGTAAATCCGCAGGAGCTAAATAAATATCAGCGCTTCGTTACATTTAGCCATCTGCCTAAAGATGCTACAATCCGTATCTACAACATTGCAGGAACCCTGATTAAAACGATCACCAGAGCCGGCGCCGCAAGCCAGTTCGAACGCTGGGATCTCGCCAACGAGTCTGGCCTCCCGGTTGCAAGCGGCATATACCTGGTCTATATCGAAATGCCGGGCTTGGGCTCCAAGATACTGAAAGTAGCTGTCATTCAAGAACAGCAAATTCTGGATAGATTCTAATTAAAAATGAGGAGATAAGATGAAAAAATATATAAAATATTTAAGCCTGATGTTACTCCTTCTCATTACCACTGCTGATTCAGTTCTTGCAGGCGGAGGCAGACGTAACGGTACCGGAGGAGCTTCTGAGCTACTGATACCAGTGGGAGTAAGAGGCATTGGCCTTTCGGGAGCAAATACATCTACTACAACAGGCATTGAAGCCCTGTACTGGAACCCGGCAGGCATTTCAAGAAGCGATAAAACTGCCGAGGCAACATTCTCTTATATGAGGTATATAGCTGATATGGGTGTTACCTATGGCGCCGTTTCGGCAAACATAAGCGGGTTCGGCGCTCTTGCCCTTAGCGTTAAATCCCTTTCTTTTGGGGATATCCCCGTTACTACGACGCTTAATCCAGACGGCACTGGACAGACCTTTAACCCGCAGTTCCTGACCATCGGCCTGTCTTATGCCCGCAGCCTTAGCGACCGTATATCCGTTGGAATTACGGGCAACATGATACTCGAAAATATTGCTGAAGTCTCTGCTACGGGATTTGCCTTCAATGTGGGAATCCAGTATGAAAACCTGGGAGACCTGGCGGGACTCAGCCTGGGTGTTGCAATCAAAAACCTTGGTCCCCAGATGACTTTTGACGGCCCGGGGCTCTATACACAGGCAACATCATCCGAGTACTCACGCGCCGCACAGTACTATAAGGTAGAAGCCGCTTCATTTGAGCTGCCTTCAACCCTCGAGTTCGGCCTCGCCTACAGGCCCGTTCTGGATGCACAGAATTCAATCCTCCTTGCAACAACTTTCCAGAATAATAACTTCTCAGGCGACGTATACCGCTTCGGAGCCGAATATACGTTCAACAACCTGATCTCTTTGCGCGGAGGATACGCCTATACTCCTGAAAGCCAGGAAACCGGAAATATCTGGGGCTTTACGGCAGGAGCAGGAATCAACTATGACATCGGAGGTGGTACGGATGTCAGGGTTGATTATGCTTTCAGACAGGTAAGAAACAGTTTCGATGCAAACCATGTCTTCTCTGTCGGATTAGCTTTCTAGTACAAATAAAAAGAGGCAGAAAGTGTATTAGCTTACACTTTCTGCCTCTATTCTTCCTAACAATTTTTACTTACTTTCGTTTCTTCCCTTCGGCTTCCTCTAGCTTTTGCGTCTCTTCACGCGACAAAACCTTGTCCGGATCAAGCAGTATAACAAGCTCGTCCTCAACCTTTGCTACGGCAGTTATGTAATCTGCATTTTTCCCCACGGCAAGCGGAGGGGGCGGAACCAGCAGGCTCTCAGGTATTCTTAAGACCTCTTTTACAGCATCTACAATGAATCCAAGTGTCTTGCCGGATAATTCCACAATGATTATCCTGGTATCCTTGTCGTATTCGCGGCTTGGCATCTTTACTTTCTTACGCAGGTTAATTACAGGAATGACAGATCCCCTGAGGTTTATAACACCTTCAATAAATTCCGGCGCCCTGGGCACCCTGGTAATCTCCGTCATGCGGTTGATCTCTTTTATTCTTTTTATATCAACCCCGTAGCACTCCTTCCCAAGATTGAATCCCACAAGCTGCACAATTGCCTCGTGCGCTTTTGCCTCCTGCAACTTTGTTTCCTGCTGCACTTTCATTTCCTGTGCCTTAGCTTCCGGAAGCTTTGAGGCTTCGGGCTTACTTACAGCTACCTTTTTCAATTCCGGCTTCTTCTCTTCTGGTTTCTTTTCCTCGGGTTTTAGAGCATCTGAAGCTGTATTCCGGATTTCGGCTTTTATGCCTTCATTTTCAGTTTTCGTTTCTTTTGCCACCGGAGCTTCAGCATTCATCTTACTCTTGCTTTCTTCCTCCTCTACCTGCGCACGTGTTACCATTGATTCATCCCTCAGAACCTCGGCAATCAACGCCTGTCTGAAGGCTTCGGCAGGATCCATTTCCCCTTCCGGGATTTTTTTCTCAAAAGGCTCATCCTTAAATTCAGTAATCCACGGATCAGCCACATCCTCTGTAGCCTCACTTTCAATGGGATTTGTAAACTGCTGAATTTCCAGGGATCCTTCAACCTCTTCAATTTCCTGGCTTACATTCAAAAGGACTTCCGAAGGGTTGCTGAAATCTTCTACGAGAGAATCCGGAATGCTGTTTATCTCTTCGGAAATTTCCGAAATTATTCTTTCATCAATATTCTCAATTTCCCTCTCCTTAACGGCACTTTCTTTTACAGCCTGCTCTTCAGGCTTCTGCTCCAAAGAGTCGCTTTGTTCCTGCTGTTTCTTTTCTTTTTCAATTTTCCTGAGTTTAAGAATATTAATCATACGTCAAAATTTCCCGCTTGTGTTAAAGAATTTATTCACCTACAGCCTCTTTCTCCTTCTTTTCAGGAGCACTATCCTTTAGGCTGTCTTCGAAATAAAGAATTGATCTGGCTGCCGCTTCCACGTCCATGGCGTCTATTACCCCTTTTTCATGCGTCATGGCTTCCATCATAGAAAAAGCCGCCAGGTGGTTAACGGGTCTCGGATAGCCTTCTGTAATCTGATGAATTCTTAAAAGGGCATCAGGAGTAAATATATTTCCACTTTCAAGACCTGCCACTTTTAAGCGGTGGTCAATGTAGCTTTCCACCTCGTCCTCAGTAAGGGGATTTAAGGTAAGGGTAAACCTTACTCTTTGAAGGAACGCCCTGTGTGTCTTTTTCTTTAATTTCTTGAGCAGTTCCGGCTGCCCCATAAGTATAATTGAAATCAGGTTCTGCTCGTCAGTCTGATAGTTGCTCAAAAGCCTCAGCTCTTCAAAGATCTTTGTGCCCGGAATTACCTGCGCCTCGTCAATTATGACCACAGGATATTTATTCTCGACGAACAGGTTTACTAAACCTTCCTGCAGGGCTTTTACAAGATGGGATTTCGAGTGTGGCGCCTTGTCGTCAAAAAGCTGCGAATAAACCTCACGCAGCAGCTGCGAGGGAGACATTACCGGGTTTATTATCCAGGCAACCCTGAACTTTTCCTCAGGCAGGCTGTCTACAAGATAGCGCGACAACACGGTCTTACCTGAACCTACCTCACCCGTAATCATTCCAAATTCATGCTGCTCAATGGCCATTTTCATCCATTCTATAGCTGAAGCATGCGGCGTGCTTAAATATAAAAACTTCGGATCCGGCGTAATACCAAAAGGATTAACTTTCAGATTAAAGTATTCCCAGTACATTCCACCTCGGTAAATGATTGCAATTATTCAATTTTTTCATCCTTTTCCGGATAAATTTCTTTCCAAAATATAAGATTCCTTTTTATTATCGGAAAAAGAAAAATAAAATTAAATCTTTTCTGCTTAAGTTTTTTGCCTTATGTTTTTTCTCCTAAAAGCAGTGCAACCGGGAAGTTGCTCAGAACGTCCTTAATCATCAGGTAATTCCGGGAGCGGGGTTTCTCGGGCATCTTCAGGCTTGAACCCGTCAGAGCATTTCTCCAGGACTTAATTTCCGGCGGCAGCTCAAGCATTGTCTCGGCCCAGCGCTCACCCAGCGGGAGCTCCCCTTCTTTGACAAATTCCGTAAGCAGACGCGGGGCAACACTAACAGACCACCTATGGTTGAGCTTTCTGGCAAAAGCTATGAGGTTCCGGCCATGGCTTCCTCCCGGATTTAAGGGGATGTATTGCCCGTCCAGGAACAGGTCCTTGTTCTCATTCCTGGCTTTAAGCAGATAGTGCATGAGATACATCTTAATCCGGCCGTCCTGCATGGAATTTAATATATTCGCCAGGTACTTCAGCCTGTCTTTTTCAGAATGGGCTTTTATCTCCTCCAGGAGGTTTCGCCTTAAGTCGAAATCCACCGGGCGGCGGTTATCGGGATCAACCAGGGAAAGATCCCAGAGTTCTGTCCCCTGGTAAACGTCGGGAACACCCGTCGAGGTAAGCTTTATCATTGTCTGGCTGAGCGAATTTAACATACCGTAGAAGGCAATTTTCTTCTGAAAAGAGGTAAAGTCCATCAGGAAGTGATTTCCGTCTGAGGGGGTAAGGATATTTTCCACGAACGAGGAATAAGCCTGCTCGTAGTCCTCGTCGGGCTTTATCCATGCGGTGTGAACTTTGGCCTCGCGTATGGCTTTAATTACGTATTCTTTTATTCGGCCAATATATTCCGAGGTATCCGTCTGTTCAAAGGGGAAAGATCCAATGAGCGTCTGATATAGGAAGTACTCATCGTTTCTGTCTGGAATTGCCTCCCCGTTTAGTGTACCCTTGCCGGGACTTGTCATCTTGTTCCAGGCATTTACCCTTTCCTCCCACTCACCTGGAATTTCAGAGAGTACATTAATCCTGGCCCTAACATCCTCCCCCCTCTTTGTGTCGTGCGTGGCAGTGGCATTCATTGAATAAGGCCACACGGCTGCCCGCTTCTGACAGTAATTATGGAATTCATCAGCAGAGATTCCAAAACGCCCGGCATTCCCCCCCACCTCATTCAATGAGATTAACCTGTTAAAGACATAAAGTGCGGTATCTTCAAACCCCTTTGCCATGAGTGGACCGGTAAGCTGCTGGAATTTCATTACAAAGTCCAGAGCTATTTTCTTCTGCTCCTCCGTAAAATGCTCACGGAAGCTCAGCATGAGAAGGTTGCATATATAATTAAACTCGTGCGAAAGCCTTGGGCTTATTCTTGAAACCCTGCGGAAGAGATCCTCCAGATAACTTTTATCGCGCTCGGTGTAATCACTGGCATTAATATAGGTCCGGTATATCGGGAAATATGTCAGTATCTCTTCAAGCGCCCTTTTTAGCCCGTGCATAGTTATGTCAATTCCGTAGCGGTCAATGCTGGATACGGCTTCAACAAGAAATGCCAGGCGCTCCACCTCGCCTGCCATACGGGTTTGAATGATGAGCCTTTTTTTCTCGGCTACAACCCTTTCATAAGGCGCCGTAAAGCCGGAGAACTTCTGGTATATGTCCGTGAGGGCTTTCTCATTTTCCTTCTTAATGAAAATTCCGTTCACGTAATTAACGAACTCGTATCCCGTGGTTCCCTCAATGGGCCATTCAGCAGGCAATTCTTCCTCAAGTTCAAGTATCTTTTCCACCACCAGGTAGTTATCCTGCAGCCTTCCGCGCAGCCTTTTCAGGTATGAGGTTGGATCATAAAGACCGTCCACGTGGTCAATTCTCAAGCCGTCAATTTTACCTTCTCCAACGAGCTTTAGCACAAGAGTGTGTATGCGGTTAAAGACCTCCTCATTTTCCATCTTAAGTGAGATAAGGCTGCTGATGTTGAAAAACCTCCTGTAGTTGATCTCTTCATTTGCAACCTTCCAGTATGCAAGACGGAAGTACTGGTCGGCAAGAAGCTTTTCCAGCATATTGAAACTCTCCGGTACACCTTTTCTGCCGTTATAAACCCTCAAGTTTTCGTCAATGAACTCCCTTATGACCTCGTTTCCGGTATAGAGCTCATAGAGCATACCTTTTACAAATTTAATCTGGGAGTAGCGTTCATCCATCTCCTCCGAGGTCGGAAGCGAGCGCAGTATGTAGAGAACTGCGAGGTACTTTATCACGTCAGGATGGTTCTTCCCAAGCTTGTTCTGCAGGTTCGGCATTCTGAAGGCAAGTATATCGGAGTAGGATTCCATTTTGAGAGGGAACCGGTTATCGTAGTAATAAACGCTGAAGCCTTCAGCATCATATCTTAGCATGAGCTCACCATCTTCCAGGACTTCCTGGAAATACTTTCCCAAAAAAGGAGCCAGCACTCTTTGCCTGACACTTGCATGAGGATGATTCCATTCGATGTCGAAAAAATTATAGAAGCGTGAGTTAGGACCGTTTTCGAGCAAATCGACAATCATCTGGTTTTCAGACGAGTATGCCATATGGTTTGGCACCACATCCTGCAGCCATCCCATTTTATACTTTTTATACTCCTCAACCAGCTGGTCAAATTCTTCCTCCGTTCCGATCTCGGAATTAAACTGGTTCGGGTCCACGGAATCGTAACCATGCAGGCTACCCTTGGCAGCTTTCATAATTGGGGAGGAATAAATGTCGGAAATTCCCAGCTCTGAAAGATAGCGCACAATTTCCTTCAGGTCGTTAAAAGTAAAATCAGCGTTAAGCTGAAGCCTGTAAGTGGATCTTGGGATATGCATATTTTACCCGTAATGATTACAAAGAAGATTATTATAATATCGGAGGCTTTAATTTCTTAAAGTCTCCTTCCGTCCAATTGGAACTTCACTTCAGTTATTCAGGTCTCTTCCAGCTTAATCTGCATTTCATGTTCCAGTTTCTTAAAGTTACCCATCCATTTTTGCGCGTACTGCGTACCTTTTCTGGCTTTCGACTTCATAGGATGCAGGTGATCCTGCCCAACTAAGAAAAGTATATTCTGAGCCTTCCACATATTAAGGTCCAGACCTATTCCGTGCAGTGAAATCAAGTCATCTGCCATTTCGTTCATAAGACTGGTATTCATTGGATCTTCAGCCAGTTTTTGCGACATTTTATTAATCCGTTTGGAAGCCACATAGCTTAATCTTTGATTCTCCAACTGAATGGACCACTTTTTTGCTTCGGCCGATAGCTTGGTAAGTTTTTCATTATCTATAGGCTCACTGCTCTCAAGTATTTTCAGTATGTCCAAATTAATGACAAATTCCACGGCCGTTGAAATTGCCTTCGGCAGGGGCAGCCTTGCATCCACAAGAGCCTGCATTAAGGGATAGTGGTTTTCATAAATCTGTCTGAATGAGAATTCGATTTCCTCCAGCGTTTTTCTCATAATTATGTGATATACCTTACGGCTTTCATCCTTGAACAGGTGCCATAATGTGTAATTATGAGTGCCGAAATGCTTATCCAAAAGAAGGACCATCTCAACAAGGTTCATTTTCTGGAAAGCATCAATAAGCTCACTCTTCATCTCGTTAAATGCTTCATCACCCTTAAACTCCCTCACGCCGCCGTTTACAATCTGATCGCCGAAATGTATGACTGCATAGCTTACGGGGGTATCTTCCAGCGTTATATTTGAATGCATCAGGGCGCGTCCAATAATCATCCTCTGCCTTCCCGCCTCAAATCTCTCGTCGGAATCTTCCGCGACTTTGTAGCTGAAAATTTCAGTACCCTCTTCATCTTTCTTATTCTCGAAAAGAGCCTTAATTGCAAAGTGGGCTGCAACCCTGAGCATGTCGATGAATGCGGGTTTAACGTACATTTCATATGCCCGTCCGCCATTTTGCACTTCCGGAATATTGCTTGGTGCTTTCTCCAGACGCTTGATAAATTCAGCCTCCAGGTCAGGTCCGCCAAGCTCACGCGCCAGCTGAATTGCACGGCCTGCATACATTATCACCTGGATGGTCTCAATGCCCGAGATCTCATCAAAAAACCATCCGCAGCTTGTGTACATCAAAAGCGCATGACGCTCCATTTCAAGAAGTTTAAGAATTCTTGTTTTCTTTTCATCCGTAAAGCCGTTCGAGGAGAATGAAGAAAAGAATTTATTCAAGCTTTCAGGACGCCTGTCCAGAATAACATTTATATAATCGTCCCGGAGTTTCCAGGGAGCCTCAGTAAAGTCTGCAACACCTTTCTCATAGAATCCTATAAGTTCGTCCCTCAGCCAGTCCAGAGCCTCTCTTAGTGGTGCCCTCCACTCCTGTCCCCAGCCCGGGCGGCCGGTGTTGCATCCGCAGTTACTGCGCCATCTTTCAATTCCGTGTATGCAGCTCCACGAAGTGTCTTCAATAATTTCAACTTCATGCGTGGGAGGATACTTCTCCAGGAACTCTCCATAGACAGTTATCTTAGCCAAATTATTGCTTTCGATAAAGTTCAGGCAGTAGGCAAGTGCCATATCGCCGTGCTTTGCATGGTGGCCGTAGGTTTCACCGTCTGTTGCAATGTGTGCCAGCTGAGGTGAGTCGTCATCCCTGAAAGTGCCGACAAGGCGGTTGGCCAGGTTCTCCCCGTTTTTCAGGAGGTCGCCGAAGGCCAGCTCCTGCGAAATCGGCCCGTCATAGAAAAACAGGTTAATTGTTCTTCCCGAAGGAAGCCTGCAAAGGTATGCCCTTTTGGGGTCAATTGATGCGTTGCTTACATCAGTCCACTCTTCAGAATCCATCTGCTTTACCTGTTTTGCCTGCCTTGGGGCGAGTATTGTAAACTTAATACCAAATTCTGCAAGAATGTCGAGAGTTTCATTGTCAACTGCAGTCTCGGCCAGCCACATCCCTTCCGGGTCGCGCCCGAAGCGGAATTTGAAATCGGCAATGCCCCAGATTATCTGAGTGCGCTTGTCGTTTGTGTTGGCAAGGGGCATTATCATGTGATTATAAACCTGAGCAATAGCCGAACCATGTCCTGAATATAGTTCCCTGCTTTCAATGTCCGCTTGTATAATGCTCTTATATGTATCGGGCGAGTGCTTCTCCATCCACAAAAGAAGCGTAGGCCCAAAGTTAAAGCTGATTTTCGAGTAATTATTTAAAATGTTCAGAACCGTGCCGTCTCCGGCCTGAATGCGCGCAGCAGTGTTCGGGCTGTAGCACTCGGCGTTGATTCTTTCATTCCAGTCACGGTAAGGGTATGCCGAATCCTGTACTTCAATCTCCTCAAGCCAGGGGTTTTCCCTCGGGGGCTGATAAAAATGCCCGTGAATACATACGTATCTTTCCATAATTTCTCCTTTTCTTATCCTTTCATTTCCAGTTCATAAAGAGCAAAGCTGAATTCCTTGATTGTGACGTCCTGCTTTTTATCCAGTCTTTCCGGCATTGAAGAGCCCTTGGCCATCCATTTGCCTTCTGAGGAATCCATTATTTTTTTCCATGATCCCCTTGGAAGAGGTACAAAAGTGGTAATCTCCATGTCGTTAAAATTCATTATGCAGTAAAGGCCATGTTCACGCTTCCACCTGTGAGAGAAAATCACCTTTTCGTCTTCAATACCAATAACATTCATATCTTTCCTGTCGAAATTCTTCAGTGCCGGGAGGTTGTTCCTAAGCCCGATGAGCTCTTTATAGAATTCCAGCATCACTTTGTGCCTTCCCTCCTGTCTCTTATTCCACCTGAGTTTCGAATTCACAAAAGTCTCCTCGCTCTGCGGGTCGGGCACCTCCGATTTCCACTGAAAGGCCTTGAACTCCTCTTTCCTTCCATCCTGTACCGCTTTTACAAGCACAGGATCGCTATGGCTTACGAAATACTGGAACGGAGTGTCCTCGGCATATTCCTCTCCCATAAAGAGCATGGGTATATACGGAGATAGCATCATTACGCCTGCTGCAAGCTTGGCAGCCTCAAAGGATACCAGGCTTGAAAGCCTTTCGCCAAAGGCACGGTTCCCTATCTGGTCGTGGTTCTGCATGCTTACGATAAACTGATATGTGGGCCTTTCGGAAGGATCATTCCCGTGCTTTCTTTTGCGGAATCGGGAATACTGCCCGGTATATACGAAACTGTTCTTCATGGCTTTAACCATATCGCCGATAGTTCCGAAATCCATATAGTAGCCAGAATTTTCTCCCGTAAGAAGACAATGAAGCGAATGATGGAAATCGTCACTCCATTGTGCATCACACCCGTAGCCGCCAATTTCACGCGGATTAATATATCTCACGTCATTTAAGTCGCTTTCCAGAATAAGAAAATGTTTTTTTCCTTCGGTTTTTGACAAGTGGTCCGTAGTCTCGGCCATTTCTTCTAATATGTGTTTTGCGCTGTAGTCGTAAATGCTGTGAACTGCATCCAGGCGCAATGCATCTATGTGAAAATCCCTGAACCAGTAGAGGACATTTTCAACAAAGTAGTTTCTTACGGCGTCACTGTACTCCTCGTCAAAATTTACTGCCTCGCCCCAGGGCGTCTTGTATTTTGAAGTAAAGTATGGCCCGTAATTATTCAGGTAGTTTCCTGCGGGCCCGAAATGATTATATACCACATCCAGTATTACTGCCACCCCCTTTTTGTGACAGGCATCAACAAAGCGTTTTAATCCTTCCGCACCACCATAGGAACTTTGTACTGCAAATGGATAAACCCCGTCATAGCCCCAGTTTCTTTCACCCGGATACTGGGAAACAGGCATCACTTCAACTGCCGTTATTCCCAGATCCCTGATATCATCAAGCCTCTTTACTGCCGCATCAAATGTACCCTCATCGGTCAAGGTTCCTATGTGCACTTCATAAATTATGAAATTCGTAATCGGTACGCCTTCCCAGTCCTCGTCGGTCCATTGAAACGAGCTGTGGTCAATTATTTCAGAAGGCCCGTGCACGTCTTCCGGCTGGGAGTTTGAAGCCGGATCGCTTCTATCCACCTCGCCATTAATCCTGTAAAAATAATGCTGTCCGGCTTTCAGGTTTTCAACCCTGGCTCTCCAGTAATACTCCTCATCCCTTTTCATTGCTATAAGATTTTCACTCCCATCGGCAATCTTAACCTCAATCTTTTCTGCCGTAGGGGACCATACAACAAACTCACAAGTTCCATTACCCGAATAGTTGGCACCTATCTTCATACCTTACCTGATAAATAATATACAAACACTCATTTATTTCATCACGTTTTAAGTACACTTTCATGCTTTCCCTCTTTCAGGAAGAATTTTGAAAAGTACTTTATTCCCTTTATCGGTATATATGCATCATCAATATTCTTAGACAGAGCATAATGCAGTTCATTAAATTTTTTCTCCAGCAGGTAGACGTGCAGCATATACTCAAGCTCCTCCTTGTCCGGAGGCAGGAGGCCCGTCTGCTGAACGGCGTCATAGTAAGATTGCATAAATGCACTTCCCATCCAGAGCCACCACTGCTCGGCAAAGGCTTCCAGGACCGAAATGTCCTCGGAGCGCGAGGATTTATATTCCAGCAAAGCCGTATATGCGGCGTAATGAAATGACCAGATCATTCCGGCTGCATCCCTGAGGGGGGACCTCTTGAGTTTCCTTTCACTTACCGACTGGTTGGCCGGCCCTTCAAAATTTGTAATCACAAAATCCTTGCCCGTGAATAAGACCTGCCCTAAATGATAATCCCCGTGGATGCGTATCTTCTGAGCAGGGAGTTTCCCGGTCAGTATCTTTGCAATAAAGGATAAGAGCGGCTGCTCATATCCAATCATCTCACTGCTTTCCTTCCTTAAGTCTTCCGGCATGAGTGAAATGTTCCTGTTTAAGAGCCTGTAGGTGCTCCTGATTAAGCTTCTTACCGACTGGTAGATGGATCTCTGGTATAGCATTGAAAAAGGCTCAGGACTAAAGGCAGGATCGTCTCTTAAAGAGTAAAGAGCCAGGTGCATCTCACCGGTTCTTTTGCCAAGAAGGCCCACCATTTCCATGTTAATTCTTTCCACAATTTCGCCGAAATATGACGAATCCTTTAGCTGATCCAGATCCGAAAGGAAGGATGATATCTGAGGCAGCCCTCCTGCATTTTCACTCTGCAGAGCAAGCACGTTGTCAAAATGCTTTTTCACTATATCTATGACATAAGACCACCCGTCACTCTGGGATATGACATATTCCTTGAGTACACCCAGTACTATTGGCGGCAGATTGCTCCTGAAATACATAATACCACCGCCGTACGGGGGTATGTTGGCAAAATCTGATCTCGAGGTCAAAAGGTTAAGTATCTCAAGACCGGGATTTACCCCTTCATCAAGCTTTCTGTAAAGTTTAACGGTCAGTGTATCTGCGTAAAGGAGGTTTATATTTCTTTTATCTATCCTCTGAACCTGGGACGAGGTATATACCCTCCCCCCGCTAAAGACGCTTTTTATTCTCTTCTCAATTGATGCCCTCATCTCTCCTTTTTCACCTTTGATGTTGCGCCTGCGTATGAGCATCTTCAGAAATTCCTGCCGGAAGTTTTCATCATAGATCCCGTCGTAGAGCGTGTGTACCTGAGTCTCATCCTTGAGGCACGCAATTGCGGCCTCCGGAAACGCCTGCGATATCTTCCTTGCCTTTTCATCAGATGCAGCCGAAATTGGCAGAAGGTAGAGTTCGGGACCCCGGTCCAAATAACTTACCTTTACTATTAGCAGCACCTCATCGCCCGAGACTTCAGGAATGTGGATCTCCTCTTCAATCCGGACTTCCTGGATTGTCAGCCTGTCACCTTCGAACCACTCGCACTGTTTTATATATGCGCTCAGGACTGTATCTTCAAAGATGCTCCTCATCTCCCCTTTTAATATGTTCTTCCACCTGCCTTTTACACTTATCTCCGGGATCTTTCTTCCCTCAGGAGAAGCAACCGACTCCTCTTTTTTCAGTATGAACCAGTAGTAATCATAAGGATTTAGTGTCAGCATATAGGAACTTTCGGTGATCCCCGGAAATTTATTCCTGCTAAAGGCTTCAACCGGTGTAAAACCCTGGTACTTTGAGATTTCAAGTTCAGCAACCTGCGGGAACCTGGAGAGGTTTACGACTACCAGGATTACCTCGGACTCATATTTTCTTACAAAAGCCAATACCTTTGGATTTGCCGGTGCGAGAAATTCAAGTGTACCACGCCCGAATGCTTTGTGGCTCTTGCGTACTGCAATTGCCCTTTTCATCCACCACAAGAGGCTCGAGGAGCTTCTTTCCTGCACCTCGACGTTTACTGCTTCATAGTGATACTCCGGGTCTATGATTACAGGCAGGAAAAGCTTCTGCGGATTTGCATCTGAAAAGCCGGCATTCCTGTCTGGTGACCACTGCATAGGTGTCCTTACGCCGTTACGGTCCCCCAGGTAGTAATTGTCTCCCATTCCAATTTCGTCGCCGTAGTAGATGATCGGGGTGCCGGGGAATGAGAAAAGGAGTATATTCAGGAGCTCAATTTTCCTGCGGTTGTTTTCGACCAAAGGAGCAAGGCGCCTGCGAATACCGAGATTGATCCTGGCACGGTTGTCCTTGGCATAAAACCTGTACATATAATCGCGCTCTTCATCTGTTACCATCTCAAGCGTCAGCTCGTCATGGTTCCTTAAGAACATGGCCCACTGGCATGATTCCGGAATTGCCGGGGTCTGTTCCAGTATATCAATGATCGGGAAACGGTCCTCCATCTGAAGCGACATAAAAAGCCTCGGCATGAGCGGGAAATGAAACGCCATCTGGCATTCATCCTCATTGCCAAAATATTCCACCGCATCCTCAGGCCACTGGTTTGCTTCGGCAAGGAGCATCTTGTTCTTAAAACGCTTTTTGACGTAAGTGTTAAGCGATTTAAGAAACTCATGCGTCTCGGGCAGGTTTTCACAGTTTGTGCCCTCACGTTCAAAAAGATACGGTACGGCATCAAGCCTCAGGCCGTCAACGCCCATCTCGAACCAGAAATCCACCACCCTGAAAAGCGCCTTGTGGACGTGCGGGTTATCGAAATTAAGATCAGGCTGGTGAGCGTAGAACCTGTGCCAGTAGTATGCATGTGCAACAGGATCCCACGACCAGTTTGAAGTTTCAAAATCACCAAAGATGATTCGGGCATCCTTGTACTTCTCAGGCGTATCGCTCCAGACGTAATAGTCCCTCTGGACCGAGCCCGGTTTGCTGATCCTTGCCAGCTGGAACCACCTGTGCTGGTCTGAAGTGTGATTCAAAACCAGCTCGGTTATTACCCTAATGCCTCTTCGGTGGGCTTCTTTTAGGAAATCCTTAAAATCCTCCAGTATTCCGTACTGAGAATGTATGTTATAATAATCGGCTATGTCGTATCCGTCATCTTTAAGCGGGGAGGGATAAAACGGAAGCAGCCAGATGGTCGTAACCCCCAGGTTTTCAATATAGTCCAGCTTTTCCAGCAGTCCCCGGAAATCTCCTATCCCGTCGTTGTTGCTGTCGCGGTAAGCTTTAACATGTACCTGATAAATGATTCCATCTTTATACCACAATGGATTATCGTCCAGGAATTTCCCATCGGCTGCCATTGAAATTCTCCTTTTAAGACAAAAATAATTTCTTCCTGAATATGTAAAGAGGCTTTTTTTTAAGACAAACCCGTTACAATTTATTTGCTGTATCAATTTTTCACTTTGCTCTCACCGTTTTTCAGCACCGGGGAAAATAAATCTTTTGCCCTCTACTCTCTTTGGATAATTCCGGTGCATAGACAGCGGTTTAGTTATTATAAATAAATAAAGCTGTAAAAATCTACTGATAAAACCTTTCATTATTGGCGTCTCCACTTCAAGGCCAGGCTTCTGATGTGACGCAAGGGACAGCCCTTGTACTGCTGGTTATAATACCATGCGGCGAAAGCTTAAGGTGGGAGCAGTCCGTGTTAATTATCATTTCAATAACATTGAATACGGTGTTACTATAAAAAAGAACTGCTTCTAATTGATTTTTTTTGGTAAATTCAATTAGAAGCAGATATTATAGGAGTCACTAAATGGGTATTCCGAAATTCCGTATGCATGCATTTATTGCTGTACAATTTCTGTTTCAAGCGCTGGCTTCAACTGCCTCAACGTTTACCTCGCTCTGAGCCATCTGCGTCAGTTTGTCGTCAGTAGCATATTCTTCATCCAGCGTGTTCTGCAGCAAAGAGGCCAGTTTATTCATTCCGAGATGATTTGCAAAAGTTCTGGCCGTACCGTAGGAGGTAATTTCATAGTGTTCAATTTTCTGTGCGAATCCGATAACTGCTGCATCCATTACATTTGGATCGCTGATTTCGTCCATGACCTCTTTTCCTTCCTGAATTATCCCGTCTATAGCAGGGCACTTCTTGGCTTTCGGGGTCATATTGAGTTCTTTAAAGACCTTTTCAAGTCTTGCAATCTGCTTTTCAGTTTCTTTTGAATGTTGTTCAAATGCCTTTTTGACATTGTTGGACGATATTTTTTTGATCATCCTTGGCATCGTTTTGAGCACCTGTTTTTCGGCATAGTAAATATCCTTGACCGAATCTACCAAAAGGTCGTGCATTGATTTAATTGCCATAACTATCCCTTCCTTCTCTTTATTTCAAATCTTCGTCGTCTTCAAAATCGTCATCCTCGTCTTCATCTTCATCTATGTCGAAGTCTCCTTCGATTTCATCTTCGTCTATGTCATCTTCAAAGTCCTCATCTTCAAAATCTTCGTCGTCATCGAAATCCTCATCATCCCCGTCCTCTGCTTCATCTCCGTCCTCTTCCTCATCTCCGTCTTCTTCTTCCTCAAAGGCTTCATCCTCAAGACCTTCATCCAGAAGGTCGTCTTCTTCGTCTTCAAAGTCTTCATCATCTGTAAATTCATCCATATCCGGCTGCATAATTTCTTCATCGTCATCCATTTCATCATCGTCCGGATCATTATTGCCGGGCAGAGCAGCACACAGGTGCTTGCAATAAATTAAAGTAAGAAGATTTCTTAAGCTGTTAATTTGAGTATTTACTACCCACATCATTTCTTAACCTCCAAAGCATTATTAAATTATTTAATATAATCAGGATGAAACCGGTAACATTTCTTACTGGAAGACTGGAGAAAACCCGTATCAATTAAAGGGAAGCGGAATGTGAACTCACTTGACTCTGTTTTAATCTCTTCATTTTTCAGATCTATCACTTTTTCCTACTCTCACTCTATTCAGCCCTGGGGGTAATTTTACCCTGCAATAATTACTCACTATGCGAGTGCCTTGTCTTCATCATGTCACAGAATTATTGCAGGGCAATCCGCCTTATTTTCTTGCTTCAACATTAATGCTGTTAACGGCCAGCTCGGTCAGCTTCTTGTCCGTTTCTTTCTCCTCATCAAGTGTATTCTGTAAGAGGTCACGTGAATCCTCATCTCCCAGTATTTCTGCGTAAGTTCTAACGACTCCATAAACAGCAATTTCATAGTGCTCGATTCTCTGCGCCGCAGCAATCAAACCAGCATCCTTTACTTCAGAATTCGTGGCCTGGCCGATTATTTCCTGCCCTTCACGAATGATGCCCTCCATTCCGGCACATGATTTACCTTCAGGAGATTCATTCATATTACGGAAAATTTCTTTTAGCCTGTCCAACTGACGTTTTGTTACGTCGAGATGTTCATTGAAAGCATTTTTCAGCTCTTTCGAAGAGGCTGCCTGAATCATCTTCGGCATGGCGTTAATGATTTGACTTTCTGAACTTACCAGATCCCTTAATTCATCCAGATAAAGTTTTTTCAGCGAATCGACTTGCATACTCATTCCTCCTTTGTTTTATAACGCGTATCTCATTTTAATATATTTATTTTGCCAAAAATGTCAAGTTAATAACTTCTTCAGGCTGAGCAGAAATTAAGCTCTTAAGACCTGCTGGCAACCAACCGGATTTTTTCCTATTATTTTTAATATACACCTCCGGAAGGAAAAAATGGAATACATAAATGAATTCGGCATTTTATACGAACTACTTTTGTCTTTACTGCTTGGCGGCATAATCGGTTTTGAAAGAGAAATGGCACACAAGGCTGCCGGACTCAGGACACACATGCTTGTTGCTGGCGTCTCTACGTTTTTTGTCGCCATGGGAGATTCAATTCTCATTTCCTATAAGCTTCATGGCTTTGGAGATTTGATAAGGGCAGATCCTTTCAGAGTTATCGGCGCAATTGTTACGGGACTAAGCTTTATAGGAGCAGGAACCATAATCCAGAATAAAAAGTTGGACAGGATAGAAGGCCTTACCACAGCAGCTTCTCTTCTTTTTGTTGGTGCCATAGGTATTGCAGTAGCGCTCCAGAAATTCATTCTTGCTGCAGGCAGCACACTGATTGTATTAGTCGTTAACAGGGGAATAATGTTTATAGAAAAAAAGATTTCTTTTAGGAAAACAGATGAACACCCGGAAGCTTAAATTCTGTTCTATTTGCAGCAGCCACCCCCGCTCTCAGTATAGTTCATCTGGGGCTTCAATGCCTGAGGTTTAGGGCGTGATGAATGCACCTGAAGGCTTTTCACGTTAAATGTTTTCACATTCACCTGTTTTATATGCCCCGGAAGCTTAGGGCTTAAATATGGAATTCCAAGATTAAGCCCACGGAAAATAAATATAAGCCCCAGTAGAAAAGACAAAAAGGGCACGCTGCGGCTTAATTTTCTTCTTAGGCCCAGGCCTGCATACTGCCCCATGATGGATATTGTAAACATTAAGGGCAGGGTGCCAAGTCCAAAGAGCATCATAAATACCACGGCATTTTTTAACCCCGCAGTTGTAAGCGCACCGGCAAGTCCGGCATAAACAAGACCGCATGGAAGAAGGCCGTTAAGAATGCCAAGTAGCAGCATGGAAGTGAAAGAATCATTCTTCAGCACTTTTCCCATAAAGGTCTGTAATTTCACGTTGTAGAACTGATATAAAGGAAGCCCCATTAACTTATTTTTGTACCGCCGCGGCATAACTACCAGAAGGAGGATGGCAATTCCAAGCATAACGGACATATTCTGCTGAAAGCCAAAGAGCCTTGAGGCACTGCCGAATGTTCCAATAACGACACCAAGCAGCATATAAGTTGAGATCCTCCCTGCATTATAAATAATTCTTCCCAGCATGAGGTTTAATCTGCTTCTGCGGCTTAATAGCAGTGCAACTAAAAGAGGCCCGCACATGCCTGCACAGTGCAGGCTTCCTGCTAGTCCAATTAAAAATGCGCTCCAGAGTTCCATAAGACAGATTCCTTAATGAATGTTTATCATTTCTTCTTCCAGGTATTCAGAATTTCCATTCTTCCAGTTCATTTCAATTTTCCAGAGCCCTTTTTCCCTCCCATGAAAGTCCACTGACTGGTTATATTCGGAATCCACCTGAACCGGAAAGCTGAAGTCACAGTTGCTGTCCGAGGGGCGGTAAAAGTGAATTTTTCCCGAAACCACTTTCTCAGCCGCTTTTGGAAAAGTTATTCTTACATTTTCCCCTGAAAAAGTAAACTTCACATTTTCTTTTAACAAGCGTGTGCGTTTAAGCTTATCAAGCTTTTCCTGGTAGTTTATTTCATCATTGTAGTATTCCTTTGATACAAGGTCTATTTCCTGTCCCATATAAAAGGCGACCATTGAAACAATTCCAAGAATAAATGCTCCGAATAAAAAAAATATTTTTAATCCCCAGTGCAATTTCATTTATATTTTTCCCAAAATTGTAAGACGACAGAAATAATGCTTCAACAATTTTACTCAACAGTATTTTTCTATTCCACCCTTCCCAGAAACGAGGTACTGATTTCATCCACTTCTTTACCTTCCGCATATACGGCAATTTTTACCGGTGTAATAATGCCTTTAAGGTTCTTCTCATTTAATATTACAAGCACCTTGCCTTCGGTTATAGCCTGCTTCCTGGATGTCATTTTATCTTCTCCTATTACTTTAATTTCTCCATCCGGATCTTTAAGCCTGAGCAAGATAGTTGCATCACTGAACGTCTTGTTCGTAATCTTCACGTCATAAAGATTGCTTATTTTTCCCTCCGGCTGCTGCTGCGAAAGAAGCCCCGGCGTTCTTAATATATTTACCTCAAAGTCAGTTCTTGTCAAGAGCATATAAGTTATTATTCCGGTCAATAGAAGGATGACTGCACTGTAGGAAAAAGCTCTTGGTGAAAATTTGAACTTGGATTTATCCCTGATGCCTTTAAGAGAGGCATAGCGTATGAGCCCTTTTGACCTTCCTGTTTTTTCCATCACGGCATTGCAGGCATCAATGCAGGCCGCACAGTTAACGCATTCGAGCTGTGTGCCGTTTCGAATGTCTATACCCGTAGGACAAACGTCCACACACATCCTGCAGTCGACACAATCCCCCAAATTCCGCACACCCCGCAACTTCCTCAGTTTACCCCTCGGCTCACCGCGCGTAAAATCGTATGCAACAACAAGGGAATTCTCATCAAGGAGCACACCCTGAAGCCTTCCGTACGGACAGACCAGTATGCATGCCTGTTCGCGGAACCAGGCAAATACCCCATAGAACACAAAAGAGAATACTGTAATTGAAGCTAACTCTGCCAGGTGCTCCTCCGGAGGTGCCACAACAATCTTAAAGAGCTCACCGGGTCCAATAATCCACATGAGGAATGTGTTTGCAACCAGAAATGAAATCCCCCAAAAGATGATCTGCTTCGAGCCCTTCTTCAAAACCTTTTCCAAATTCCATGGGGCTTTTTTTAGCGCCCTTTGCTTAGAGGCATCCCCTTCAATCAGGTATTCAATTTTCCTGTAAACCATTTCCATAAATATGGTCTGCGGACAAACCCAGCCGCAGAAGACCCTTCCAAAGATAGTGGTAAAGAGGAATGCAAATACGGCAAGCGATATCATTGCAAGCAAAAGTATAAAAAAGTCGTGCGGGCCCAGGACTATTCCTAAGATAATAAACTTCCTGTCAAATATGTTGAAAAGAAAAACCGGATTGCCGTTATGTATTAAAAATGGAGCGGCAAAGAAAAATAATAATAACAGAATGCTTAAGGCCGTTCTTGCCCTGTAGAATTTTCCTTTTGGTTTTTTAGGATATATCCAGTTTCTTTTTCCCTCTTTACTTACAATTCCAAGAGAATCCCTGAATTCCTGACTGCTGTCCGAAGGTGCCTGACTGGTCATAATTTTCCCCTGTATTTAACGCCATTACTTTCTGACTCACACTTTTAATTATTACTTGCCGACCTGTCGTGCGCCTTTTCAGAACCATCCTCCGCATCTTTTACAAGAGTGCCCTGTGGCGCCCTGGCATTGGATGGATTGGTCCCGTGAAGGGACAGCACATAACTTGCCACCTCCTGGATCTGCTTCGGGCTTAGCTGGCTATCCCAGTTAGGCATTCCCTTTTGCTGAACCCCATTTTTAACTACCCTGAATACATTTTTTATTCCGGCTCCATGTATCCAATAGTCATCCGTCAGGTTCGGTCCTATCAGCCCTTCGGCTGCCCTTCCGTGACATACGGCACACTTGCTCAGGAAGGTCTCTTTTCCGCTTTGAATGGACCCGGGATCCTTCAAGGCCGTCACTGTTTCCTCGCTTACAAGTTTGCCGCTTCTCCTGAGAATTTCTTTCTGAAAATCCGCCTTCTGCATCTCGGCGGCATATTCTTCATGCGATATATCTCCGTTTCCAAAGACGTGAAAGTTCAGGAGGTAAATTGCGGCAAATATTATTGAACCATAAAATAGAATATTAAACCATGGGGGAATCTTGTTGTTCAGCTCTCTTATGCCGTCGAAATTATCCTCCATCATAATACCCTGCTCTTCTTCCAGCGGCGCGGCCGCGCTGATTTTGCTTACAAGTCTTATGAAAGAAAATTTCTTTTTCTCTTTTTTAACTTCGGGCTTATTGCCATATACCATCGCCTGAAAGAGTATTACAAATATTAAGATGCCGAGCAGCACTGAAGCCCACTTGGCATAACTCCCCCAGTTTATTTCATCAATAGCAGGAAGCGCCTGCTGTGTTACTTCCTGGGCAATTACATCGTTGGAACGTATAAGCCACATGAGGATAAGGATAAATAAAGAGAGATAATTTCTCATTAGGGCTTTATGATTTTTTCTTATCTTCGCCATTGTTTTTCCCGTTATTGTTAATTTTATCGAGAGGAAGCCTTTTCATCCTGGCGGTATAACTCTTATCCATTCTGAGGGCCCTGACTATAATGAAGATAAATAAAACAATAAATATTAACAGGGCAATTGCCGGATAAATCCCTATGCCTTCTATTTTTTCGAGGTATTCTGAAAACATATCAAACACCCTTTATTGGTTTACTGCCGGTGTAACTTTTATATCCGATCCAAGCCTCTGCAGGTAGGCAATTAAGGCGATTATTTCTTTATCTGGTTCAACAACAGCTCCCGAAGCCATCAGCCCCTTTGCAATTGCATTTGCCTGGCTTATAAGCTCATCATTTGCTGTGTCTTCATAGCCCCTGACATAAGGAACCCCGACTTTCCTTAATGCAATTATCTTCGGCCTGGTCGTCTTAAGGTCAATGCTTTGCGTATAAAGCCATGGGTAGGAAGGCATGATTGAACCCGGAGACATAGAAGATGGATTCAGCATGTGGTAAAAATGCCACTGGTCGGAATATTTTCCGCCTTCACGCTGAAGGTCGGGACCAGTGCGTTTCGATCCCCAGAGGAAAGGATGATCGTAGACAAACTCGCCTGCCTTTGAATATTCACCATACCGCTGAGTTTCCGAACGGAAAGGACGAATCATCTGCGAGTGGCAGTTGTTACACCCTTCCCTCTGGTATATGTCCCGCCCTTGCTGTTCAAGTGCCGTAAGCGGCTTGACGCTTGCAATTGTGGGGATATTTGATTTTACAAGAAACGTCGGAATAAATTCAACAATTCCGCCAATGAGAATTGCAACGGCTGCGGCAATTGTAAACTGAACCGGGCGGCTTTCAATCCAGCGGTGCCCCTTTTCATTTGCGGCGTGCATTAAGACCGAGGGAAATTCTGCTCTTTCATCCTTCAGGAAATTTCCCTTCTTCATTGTCCGTAAGAGATTAAGCAGCATAATTATTACACCTGCAAAATATGCCGAGGCACCTACTGCACGTATAACATACATCGGGATTATCTGAAGCACCGTCTCAAGAAAGTTCGGATACTGCAGAACTCCAAGAGGCGTAAACTGCTTCCACATGAGTGACTGCGTCACGGCTGCCCAGTAAAGCGATAAGGCAACGAATACGATGCCAAGTGTACCAAGCCAGAAGTGGACGTTTGCCAGCTTTTTACTGAAGAGATCCGTGCGGTATAGTTTCGGAATTAACCAGTATAAAATTCCAAATGTCAGAAAACCGTTCCATCCCAATGCCCCAATATGTACGTGTGCAATTATCCAGTCCGTATAGTGCAGGGCCGCGTTGACATTTTTTAAGGAGAGCATTGGCCCTTCAAAGGTCGCCATACCATATGCCGTAACGGCAACAACCATGAACTTTAATACGGGCTCTTCCCGCACCTTGTCCCAGGCACCCCTTAAGGTTAAAAGCCCATTTATCATGCCTCCCCAGGACGGAGCGATCAGCATGATGGAAAAGACGGTTCCAAGCGACTGCGCCCAGTCGGGTAACGCAGTGTATAAAAGATGGTGAGGTCCCGCCCATATGTAAATAAATATCAGCGACCAGAAGTGAATGATTGAAAGCCTGTATGAATAAACAGGACGGTTTGCAGCCTTGGGAAGGAAGTAATACATGAGCCCAAGGTACGGAGTGGTAAGAAAAAAAGCCACTGCGTTGTGCCCGTACCACCACTGCACAAGCGCATCCTGAACTCCTGCATAAAGTGAATAGCTCTTAAAAAGTGAGACAGGAATTTCCAGAGAGTTTACGATATGAAGAATTGCTACTGTAACCCATGTGGCAAGATAAAACCATATTGCAACATACATATGGGGTTCCCTGCGCTTTATCAATGTAGCAAGCATGTTTATGCCGAAGACAACCCAGACAACCGTAATTGCAATGTCAATTGGCCATTCAAGCTCAGCGTACTCCTTGCTCGTCAGATAGCCAAGTGCAAATGTTACTACGGCGAAAAGAATGATCAGCTGCCAGCCCCAGAAGTTTATTTTGCTCAAGAGACCACTATACATCCTCGTCTTGCAGAGGCGCTGAAGCGAGTAATAAACTCCCATAAAAATCGCGTTGCCGACAAAAGCGAATATCACGGCATTGGTATGCAGGGGTCTTATTCGCCCGAAGGTAACGTACTGCACTCCCAGGTTCAGCTGCGGCCAGAAGAGCTGCACTGCTGCTACGAGCCCAACAAGCATTCCTACAATTCCCCAGAAAATAGTAGCCATTGCAAAGTTCTTTACAATCTGGTTATCATAACTGAAAGCCTCAGTCTGCAAAGAGATGTTCTTGTTCATTGTATCTCCGCCATAACTGCTGTAGGCTGGTCTTTCTTTTTCCATTACACCCCTCTCTTGGAATTTGACTTACATTATTTTTCCCTTTCTGCATGCCGCAACTTTTTACTATACATTCCCCCTTCTTCCTACCTACTCCTTACTACCTACTTCTTCCTACCTACTTCTTCCTACCTACTTCTTCCTACCTACTTCTTACTACCTCCTTCCTGCTCCCTTCTTCTTCATCACTTACTTCATCATCCAGAAGAATTCTCAACGCCGGGGTGTATTTGTCGTCGTACTGCCCGCTCCTTACGGCCCATATAAATGCCGCTAAAAAAACTATTGCAACGAGAAGACTGAAAAACATTAAAATGGCCAAGACCCACATATTAATTTAGTCCCCTTATTTTTGCCATTAGGCTTGTAGACAGTGTTGCAATAGCAACTACTGTAATTGAACTTAAGGGCATAAGGATTGCGGAAACTATGGGCGTAAGGCTGTTTTCGACGGCAAAGCTTATTCCTGCAAAGTTGTATAGGACAGAGACAATAAGATTTACATAAATAATTTTCATGCTCGTTTTGGAGAACTTCAGAAAATCCCCCAGCCCTCTTAATTCCTGCGCTTCCAGTATTGCCTCACATGCAGGGGAGAAGTTGACGGATCCTTCAGAGACTGCAATACCCACCTCACTCTTGAAAAGAGCCCCGGCGTCATTTAATCCGTCACCAACCATCAGAACCAGGTTTTTCTGCTCCTGAAGTTTTTTTACGTAATTAAGTTTGTCCAAAGGAGACTGTCTGAAAAATAGTTTTACCCTGCTTCCCAAAAGATCCCTTAACCTGTCCTTCTCCCCGTCGTAGTCTCCGGAAAGCAGGGAAACATTGTAATTGCGCAGGCAGTGCGCAAGTTCTCTTATGCCCTCCCTGTAGATGCTCTCAGCCCTGAAGTATCCCTTTATTTCGTCATTTATTGATACATAAACCGAAGAACTGCCGCCCTGGTGAACTCCTGAATCTGAACCCAGGACAAAAGAAACTGAGCCAAGCCTTACGGTTTTCCCATCTGCCACTCCTTCAAGCCCCCCTCCGGGATATTCTTTGAACTCCTCTGCATCAATGAGCTCCGTATCGCGCATCATACTTAATATAAGTCGGCTCAAGGGATGCATTGAATTATGCGTCACTGCTTTAATTACTTTCCTGTCGCACTCCTGAAGCTCCATGCCAAAGAAGCGGATATTTTTTTCACTAAGCCGTGTAAGTGTTCCTGTCTTATCCAGTACCACGTGATTGATTCGTGAAAGCTTTTCCACGGCGGCGGCGTTCTTAAGATAGAATTTATTTCTGCCGAAAATCCTTAATGTATTACCCAGGGTAAATGGTGCCGAGAGTGCAAGCCCACATGGACATGCAACAATTAGTACGGAAGTAAAAACATTTAATGCCTGTTGAGTGCTCCCGAACTTTAGCCAGTAGATTGCTGAAAGTAAGGCAATTAAAAGAACTGATGCCGTAAAATATTTTCCTGCAACACTGCTGAATGTTAATATCCTATTTTCTTCAGGCTTTATAAAGTCGCTATTATTCCATAGACGTGTAATGTAGCTTTGTGAAGTCCTCTTAATTACTTCAAGCTCAATTGCCGTACCTTTTTGCCTTCCTCCTGCATAAATGAGGTCACCTTCAACTGCTTCAATAGGCAATGATTCTCCGGAGACAAAGCTATAATCAATGCTGGCGCTTCCTTTTATCAGTACCGAATCGGCCGGAACGAGCTCTTCATTTCTTATGATTATCCTGTCTCCTTCTTTAAGTCCTGAAAGCGGAACCGGAGTCTCAAGGCCGCCTGTTTTTATAACAGCATAGGCTGGGAAATATGATTTATAGTCCCGCTCGAAACTAAGTAACCCGTAGGTCTTCTCCTGAAACATTCTTCCCAGTAGTAAAAAGAATACCAGGCCGCTTAGTGAATCCATATAGCCCTGAGCCGAAAGAAATACGATCTCATAAGTGCTTCTTCCGAAAAGTGTAAGAATTCCAATTGAGACCGGGAAATCTATATTGATTACTTTTTTTCTTAAGCCCTGAATGGCAGAGCTAAAATAGCCGGAACTGCAGTAAAAGAAAACAGGAAGTGAAAGGACCAAAGTTATATAGATGAAGACGCTTTTTAGAAGTGCATCCACATTGTTTACCAGGCTGAGGTATTCTGGAAAGCTCAGTAGCATGATGTTTGCAAAACAAAATCCTGCAATGCCCGTCTTATAGTAAAGGCTCTTACTGTAGGTTTTCTTTTTTCCACCTTCAGTACTGCTAAGGTTTATTTCCGGCTCATAGCCAATTCTGCTTAAGAGTTCGGCAACTTCTCTTAAGCTTAGGATACTCTCATTGTACTTCAGTTCAACTTCTTTTTCCGGGAAGTTTACGCGTGAAGAAAGAATGCCCGGATTAAATTTATAGAGATTTTCCAAAAGCCAGATACAAGAGCTGCAGTGAACGGAAGGAATACTAAATCTCACCGAGGATACCCGGCCGTCTGTAAAATCCACCAGGCTTCTGCTCATTTGAGGATCATCCAGGTAGCCGAACTTATTTTTCATCTGAGCTTTCCTTTGAGAAACTCCGGGAGCTTCAGTCAGGCTGTAATAACGGATTAAGTTATTTTTCTCCAGGATTTCATAGACTGTTTTGCAGCCATTGCAGCAGAATACTTTCTCCCCCAGGACAACATTACTGCCTGTGCAGTCGTCCCCGCAGTGATAGCATTTGAGTTCTGTAGATAAAATAGTGTCCATGCCGATTTATTTTGTTAAATAATAACGCACTTAAAACCACTTTTGCCTGAGAATGATGCCGGGAGATAATTTCACACAGTTCACCCTTCTTCTTCAATGAAGCTGTTTTCTACTTATTTAGCTATTATTATTTAAAAAGTAAATAGTTTTTTTCTTTTCGACATGCAGGGGGAACTGCTGAAAAGAAGAGCATATGTGCACTCTACCGTGCTTGACTAACTTCCCTCGTTCAGGGAAGTCTTTTTATGCGGAAAGCCGGGAATGGGGTAAGTGAAAATGCACGGGAATTGTGGCATTCATAAAAAACCCGGCTTTTTCAGGGCCGGGTACACTAACATTTAACATCAAAAAATAATCAGTTTATGTCTGCAAAGTTCCTGAAAATATCATCAACCTTACCCTGCAGATCCTGTTCGGTTCCAAGAAGGTCCTTTAAGGTAGTGTTCTTGAGCACATTATCCACGGAGTTCTGCACAACCCTCCAGAGCGATCTTACCGAACAGTCAATGTTGTGCGTGCATATGGTTTCAACGCCTGCATGGGTTCCGCAGAATTCCTCTTCCTCGAAGAGCTTTCCTCCAAGAAGCGCAAGCACTTCACTTAGGATAATCTCTTCAGGCGGCTTAGCCAGAGTGTAGCCCCCGACCTGCCCCCTTTCGCTTTCAAGAAATCCTCCCATACGTAGTATGCGCAAGAGCTTTGCAGCATTGTGTGTGGTAATTCCTTCGAACTGGCTTATTTCGGGAATGGTAAGCGACTTGTTGATCCTGTAGAACTTTCCAATCCTTAATAAGCAGCGAAGCCCATATTCTTCCTGTGCACTGAATTTCATATTAATCCGGGGAAATTTTTAATTACTCTGAGACCTGTTAACATCAAACATTCAATTTGCATTATGACGTGGAATTCTGCTTCCGCACGCCCTTGCGTATTCCAGCTTTTCGTAGTTATCCTTCGGAATTGAAGGCCCCTGTTTTGTACAGTGCTGGTTAAATACGTCAACTAATTTGTCTGCAATTTCCTGCGGGGAGTATCCTTCAATGTCATAACGCTGCATCATGTAAACCAGCTTTCCATCTTTGAATAAGGCTGCCGAAGGACTTGATGGCGGAAACTCTGAAAG
Organism: Ignavibacteria bacterium; assembly: GCA_025612245.1. Lineage (GTDB taxonomy): Bacteria > Bacteroidota > Ignavibacteria > Ignavibacteriales > SURF-24 > JAAXKN01. The sequence goes on along the minus strand of JAAXKQ010000009.1, from coordinate 46,638 downwards.
GTATCCGCGTACCCTGTCAACTGCATCCCTGTCCTGGCCTGCAAAAACGGTAACGAGATAATCTGGGATTTTGCTATTCTGAAGCGCAAGGTTCACTCCCGGACGGGCGCTGCCGGCGGCACATCCGCATACTGAATTTATCATGACAAATACTGTCCCGAGCTTCGGGTCGGTTATATACCTGTCAACTTCCTGTGGCGTCCGGGCTTCAAGAAAACCCGTATAGATCAGTTCATCACGCATAGGCTGAACGGCTTCCGGATCATAAATGGGCGGCCTCGAATTTATATTGAAATTATACATTATATCTGCCTTTCATATATATTTTATTGGTAAGAAATATTGTTAATAAAATCCGAGCTCAATTTTTGCAATGTCCGACATCATGTCCCGGTCCCATGGGGGATTCCAAACCAGGTCTATATAGACGTCGTTTACACCGGGAATATTCTTTAACTTCATCTGTACCTCACCCGGCAGCGATCCTGCTACGGGACAGGCCGGAGAAGTCAGCGTCATCTTGACGTAGACATTGCTTTCGTCATCAATCTTAATTTCATAAATAAGCCCGAGCTCATATATGTCAACCGGAATTTCAGGATCATAGCAGGTCCTCAGTGTCTGAATGACCTCCTGCTCCAGAAATTTTTTGTCTGCCATCTAGCTACCCTTTCATTGATTTTTTTATTCAGTCGATGCCGACTTTTCCTCTTTGAGTGCACTTATCATCGTATGCCAGGCCAGGCTTGCGCATTTAACACGCGACGGATAATCCCTGACGCCGGAGAAAACGGCAAGTTTGCCCAGGGATGAAAGATCCTGCTCGCTGCCGATTCTTGAAGTGACAACCTCATGAAACTTGTTGAACATTTCCAGGGCTTCCTGCTTCGTCTTGCCTTTCAGTATCGAAGTCATAAGCGATGCCGATGACTTTGAAATTGCACAGCCGGAACCCTGAAAAGATATATCCTTAATAGTATCGCCCTGCAGGTCGATGTAAACAAATATGTGATCGCCGCAGAGAGGATTGTACCCTTCGGCATCGTGATTGCAGGTTTCACATTTGCGGAAGTTGCGAGGACTCTTGTTATGGTCCAGAATTACTTCCTGGTAAAGCTCACTTAATTCTGACATTATCCGAATACCCTGATTACTTTTTGTATTCCGTAAACTAATTTGTCTATTTCACTTTTTGTATTGTAAAACGCAAAGGATGCTCTTGCCGTTGCCGGTATGCAGAACCTCTGCATTACGGGCTGGCAGCAATGATGGCCTGTCCTTATTGCAATGCCTTCGCTGTCGAGTATTGTTCCTATATCGTGCGGATGGATATTATCCATTACAAATGATATCAGCGAGGCCTTGTTCTTTGCCGTTCCTATTATATGAACGCCGTCAATTTCATTGAGCCTTTGAGTTGCATATTCCAGCAGACCCTTCTCGTGCTTTGCAACTTCATCCATCTTGAGATACTTCATGTAATCAATTGCAGCACCAAGACCAATAGCGCCCGCAATGTTCGGGGTCCCGGCTTCAAACTTGTTCGGGATGTCGTTGAAGATAGTTTTCTCGAATGTCACCGAACGTATCATGTCGCCCCCGGTCTGGTAAGGAGGCATATCCTGCAGGAGCTCTGCTTTTCCGTACAAAGCGCCAATCCCAGTGGGGCCAAAAAGCTTGTGTCCCGAGAAAACGTAGAAATCGCAGTCCAGTTCCTGGACGTCAACTTTGAGGTGACTGACACCCTGCGCCCCGTCAACTAATACAGGGATATTTCTTTCGTGTGCCTTGCGGATTACCTCCCTGATGGGATTTACCGTTCCGAGTGAATTTGATATCTGCACTATGGATACGAACTTTGTCCTGTCGCTAAGAAGCTTATCATATTCTTCCATGATAAGTTCCCCCTCGTCAGTCATGGGTATTACCTTGAGCTTTGCCTTTTTCTCCTCGCATAAAAGCTGCCAGGGCACTATGTTGGCGTGATGTTCCATGGCCGAGATGATTACTTCATCACCCTCTGCAATGTGTGTGCGTCCGTAGGTCCATGCAACAAGGTTTATCGCTTCGGTTGCCCCTCTGGTATAAATAATTTCGCAGGCGCTTATTGCGTTCAAGAATTCCTTTATCTTGAGCCTGGCATCCTCATAAGCCAGCGTCGACTGCTCGCTAAGATAATGCACGCCGCGGTGCACGTTGGAATTCAGCATTGAATAGTAATCGCGCACTGTGTCTATCACAGAATATGGTTTCTGGCTGGTCGCGGCGTTATCCAGATAAACAAGCGGTTTGCCGTTAATGAGCCTTTGCAGAATCGGGAAATCCTGCCTTACCCTTTCAACGTCAAATGCTTCGATCGTTTTTAGATTTGGTTGTACTGTAGTCTGGTACATTGAATTATTCATCTCTTTATTTATTTACTCGGAGACCTTGTGGAGTTTATCCATTATCTGCTGGTTGACGGTCTCTTTTAATTTTTCAATATTAATTAAGTCTATCACGTCGCTGGCAAAAGCATTAATTAAGATCGACTGCGCTTTCTCAATTCCAACGCCTCTGGACTGAAGATAAAAAAGCGCCTCCTCATTTAGCTGCCCTACTGTTGCACCGTGGCTGCACTTGACGTCATCGGCAAAGATTTCAAGCTGCGGCTTTGTGTCAATCTTGGCCGTCCTTGAAAGGAGAAGGTTCTTATTCGACTGATATGCCTGGGTCTTCTGTGCGTCTTTTCTTACTATTACCTTTCCGTTGAAAACTCCGCGCCCCTTGTCGTCAAGTATTCCCTTATAGAGCTCATTGCTGTTGCAGTGCGGCACGGCGTGGTCAATTACGGTATGGTTGTCAATGTGGCGCTTGCCGTCTGCAAGATAAAGCCCGTTCAGGTTTGTCTCTGCATACTCGCCGGAGAAAACCGAATTGAGGTCGTTTCTTACCAGGCTGCCTCCGAAAGTAACCGTAAAACAGTTAAATGCACTCGACCTTTGCTGCCTTACCTGAAGGCGGCTTAAGTGAAAGGCCGCTTCCGATTCATTCTCTATCTTGTAATAACTTAGTACCGCACTTTCTTCGGTTACGATTTCAGTTACGGAATTAAAAAGATATGCGTTCTCAAAAATGCTGTGGTGGCTTTCTATTATTTTAGCCTGGCTGTTTTTGCCCGCAATTATAAATATGCGCGGCTGAATGAGTATTTCACCTAATGGACTTCCGGAAAGGAAAAGAAAGTGAACCGGGTTTTCCAGGACGAGACCTTCCGGAATTCTTAGTACCGCCCCGTCATTTAAGAATGCCTTGTTGAGCGCCGTAAAACCGTTAACGGGTTCCGAGAGGTACTTCCTTATTACTTCGGAATCTTTCTTCATCACTGCGGAAAGGCTTTCAAGCTCAAGAGCCTCTTCACCTTTTTGACGTACTGAAAGATCTTCCCTCAGCTTGCCATTAACAAAAACGAATAAATTAACCGGGAGATCTTTAATTAAATATTTCTCAAAACTCTCTTTCTTAAGTTCAACTTCTCCGGCCTCAAACGCCGGCATAAAAGTGTGCTTTAATATAGGAGCCGGATTCGTATACCTCCATTCCTCGTTGTCTGCCGTAGGGAAGCCCGACTGCATGAACTGCTCCATAGCTTTTTTGCGCTCAAGGTGAATCTCTGTTTCCTTAAGCCCGTTAAGCGAATTTTCAAAGGCCTGAAAATGCGAATGGTAGTAGTCTCTTAAATCTGTTTTTTCTATAATTTCTGCCATGTCAGAATAAATTCTCCTCTTATTTCGTAGATGCCGGAATGTTATTTTCCTCTTTAATCCAGTCGTAGCCTCTTTCTTCAAGCTCAAGCGCAAGCTCCTTTGTACCCGACTTGACGATGCGTCCGTTGTATAAGACGTGGACGTAATCAGGAACTATATAGTCTAAAAGCCTCTGGTAATGCGTAACCACAATTACGGCTTTTTCCTTGCTCTGCTGCTTGAAAACATTTACCCCGTTGGCCACGATCTTTAGCGCATCTATATCCAGGCCTGAATCTGTTTCGTCCAGAATGGCAAGCTTTGGATCCAAAACAGCGAGCTGGAAAATTTCATTTCTTTTCTTCTCGCCCCCCGAAAAGCCATGATTAACCGGACGGCTAAAGAGAGTCTGGTCTATGCCTACTATTTTCATTTTCTCCCTGATGAGAGCGAGGAATTCCATTGCATCAAGCTCTTCAAGCCCCTTATATTTACGGATCTCGTTTACCGCGGTCTTAAGAAATGTGGCGTTGCTTATACCCGGTATCTCCACGGGATACTGGAATGCAAGAAATATCCCTTCTCTTGCCCTGTCCTCAGGAGACATGGATAAAAGGTCCTTGCCTTCAAATGTCACACTGCCATTTGTAACGCTGTAGCCTTCACGGCCTGCAATTATGCTTGCCAGCGTGCTCTTGCCTGAACCGTTAGGTCCCATTATGGCGTGAACTTCCCCCGGATTTACTTTTAAGTTTATACCCTTTAAGATTTCTTTTTCTTCTACTGATGCATAGAGATCTTTAACAGTAAGCATTATTTTATTCCTCTTTTTGCAAAATGTTTTATGGAAAGCAGAATCTTACTTCCGCTTCAAATTTTTGATACCTTAAAATTAACCTACGCTGCCTTCCAGGCTTACGCTTAAAAGACGCTGCGCTTCAACGGCAAACTCCATCGGGAGTTCCTTAAATACTTCCTTGCAGTAGCCGTTAACAATCAGGTTTACCGCATCCTCGGTCTTGATGCCCCTCTGGTTTAAGTAAAATATCTGATCCTCACCGATCTTTGACGTTGTTGCCTCATGCTCAACCGTTGCAGTTGGGTTATCCACTTCGAGATACGGAAACGTGTGTGCCCCGCACTTGTCGCCTAAGAGCAGTGAGTCGCACTGTGAGAAGTTCCTGGCGCCTTCGGCCTTTGGTCCGATCTTAACCAGCCCCCTGTATGAGTTCTGGCTTCTTCCGGCAGAAATACCTTTAGATACAATGGTGCTCCGGGTATTCTTTCCAATATGGATCATTTTTGTTCCCGTATCGGCCTGCTGCATGTTATTGGTAAGTGCTACGGAGTAAAATTCCCCTATTGAGTTATCCCCCTGCAGTATGCAGCTCGGATATTTCCAGGTAATGGCAGAGCCCGTTTCAACCTGTGTCCAGCTGATCTTGGAGCTTTTACCCCTGCAGGCTCCCCTTTTTGTCACAAAATTATAAATACCACCTACTCCGTTTACGTCGCCTGCGTACCAATTCTGCACTGTGGAGTACTTAACCTGTGCATTATCCAATGCAACCAGTTCAACTACGGCAGCATGCAGCTGGTTAGTATCCCTCATCGGTGCCGTACAGCCTTCAAGGTAGCTTACGTAGGCGCCTTCATCTGCAATTATCAGTGTCCTTTCAAACTGCCCCGTGTTCTCGGCATTGATTCTGAAATAAGTGGAAAGTTCCATCGGGCATCGCACGCCTTTAGGAATATAAATAAAAGATCCGTCACTGAAGACCGCCGAATTAAGCGAGGCAAAGAAGTTATCCGTATAAGGGACAACAGAGCCCAAGTACTTCTTTACCAGGTCCGGATGGTTTTTAATTGCTTCGGACATGGAGCAGAAGATTATTCCAAGCTCAGAAAGCTTTTCTTTATAGGTTGTTGCAACAGAAACGCTGTCAAAAACCGCGTCTACAGCCACACCGGCCAGAATTTTCTGCTCTTCGAGCGGAATTCCCAGCTTGTCGAATGTCTGTACAAGTTTAGGATCCACCTCTTCCATGGAGTTCAGCTTTTTCTTCTGCTTGGGAGCAGAATAATAGACGATATCCTGATAGTCGATTGGCGAATACTTAACATTCTGCCAGGAAGGCTCTTTCATTGTAAGCCAGTGCCTGTAGGCTTTCAGCCTCCACTGAGTCATCCATTCGGGTTCCCCCTTTTTGGCCGAAATAAAGCGGATTATGTCCTCATTTAAGCCTTTCGGGGCCTCATCGGCCTCAATATCCGTAACAAAACCGTACTTATACTCCGTATTGGCCATCTTTTCAATGGTCTTTATCTCAGTGCTCATATATCTCCTTCAAGATCAAATTCGTTTTTGAACTTATGAAAACTATACAATCTATATAAAAAAGTCAAGATTATTATTATAAATTTTATCCACCCCTACATTCAAAACATATTCCGCCCCGTTTTCGTTTCAATTTCACTCCGAAAGCCGCAAAATGTGGCGCTTCTTGCAAAATAACGGGCCACAATCCCGTCGACTTAACGCTTCATTAAGTCCCAGCCTCCATGCTGCAAGACTAACAATTTTACCCCGCTTAATGTTTCATAATTCACGAAGTTTTTCTAATTTTTGGGGAGGTTTTAACTGATTGCAAAAAAAACACATTTATTCAGAAAATTGCAGGCTCAAAAATGAAAAAACCGTTTCTCTTCGTTCCGGCTTTAATTGCCATGTTTTTCCTGGCTGGATGCGCAACAGCGTTTAAGGGCTACAAGGACAAGGTTGACGTCGTAAATGCCCCTTTTGACGTGAGGGTCTTTACAAAAGACGGCGTGGAAATTCCCGTCGACAGCACGAGCTACCGGTATTATTCCAATGAAGCAAAACGCTACCAGACCGGCTATAAAAAGTACATTGCACTTAGGTCCAATAAAGACCACATCCTTACGCTTAAATCGCAGGGAAAAGAAAGAACTATCGAGATGTTCAGCAAAATCAATTTCGGATGGGTAGTGCTCGACGTGGCAACGGGGGTCTTTCCGGCTTTCTTTGACGCTTATACCGGGAACTGGAATAAGTTTGAACCAATTAATATAAGCTTTTAATTATACTTTCCGGTAAGTAAAAGCCGCGGGAAAGATGACTTCTACGCGGCTTTTTTATGTCAGGAATACTTCCAGCCCCCGACTTTTTGCCAAGTAATCCGCTATTAATTGCATATTTTTTACACAGTCTTTATATTTGTTTTATAACTTACGATTATTCAGGAGGTTTTAAGGATTCTTTAGTTTTACGATTTTGATTTTATTTAATTTCTCATTACTAAAGGAACCTTAAATGCGCTCTATTTTTGCTATTGTATTCCTCGTTACTTCTATTTGCTTTTCGCAAAATGAACCCCAAGCAATTTCCGGCAAGATAGTCGATAAAACAAGCAGAGCTCCTATGCCGAACTGTAATGTTACAGTTCAGAAGATAAACAGGGGCACTGTTTCTGATACCTCTGGTAATTTCATTATTTATTTGCCTTCCGGAAACTATCAGCTCAAAATTAGCCACGTCGGTTTTAGGACAAAATTCCTGGATCTTAGTATAAACTCAGAAAAAAAGCTCAAGGATCTTATAATTGAGATGGAAACCTCTTCAATACTGGAAGACGAAGTAACCGTCTTAGGCGAAAAGCAAAGGGCTACACTAGAAAGGCAGAAACTAAACAGGCAGGATATCAAGAATATGCCGAACCTTTATTCCGACGCGCTCAGAAGCATACAGATTTTACCCGGAGTTACGTCAAATAATGAATTGAGTAGCAGTTATAATGTGCGCGGAGGCAATTTTGATGAGAACCTTATGTATCTTAACGGATTTCAGATTTACCGCCCCTTTCTTCTGAAGCAAGGCTCAGAGGAAAATCAGACTCTTGTCAATCCTGCAATGGTTAAAAATATGGATTTCTACGCCGGTGGCTTTCCTGCAAGATTGGGTGATAAAATGTCTTCTGCTCTTGAAATATCCTACTTGAACGAGTTTAGCGACAGCCTTCATGGCAGTTTTCGAAGTGATCTTCTGAACCTTGCTGCTTCAATTAACCATAAATACAAAAACCTCGACTATTCTATTGCGACGAGATATGCATATCCGGGCCTGTTCTTAAATAAACTCCATACGACCGGCAGTTATATGCCCTATTTCGCCGATATACAGTCCTTATTCCGTTATACTTTTTCGCCTGATACAAAAGCCGAACTTTTATTAATATATGCTAATAACAGATACAAGTTCTCTCCTTATGAATTTGAAAGCAACTTTCAACAGGCAGATATAGATGCAGATGGAAATTTGGGCAAGTATATCAGGGGAATTAAAATTAATTTTTCGGGAAATAATGACTATAATTTTACCACGCGCTTTGCGGGTTTTAAATTGCAGAGGGCCTTATCAGATCTGACCGAACTGTCAGCTAGCATTTCTGTCTACAATACTAAAGAAACCGAATCGGGTAACACTTATTCCGATATTTATTATACTCCAGATACAGAGTATTCCACAGACCCGACGTATGAATATATAAAATCCAGAGTTCAGCAATCCGATAATAGCATCGATTTCTCGTCTTATGACATTCAATTAAGCGGGAAGTTCAAGCTGAAAAGCCACAATCTTGACTTTGGATTTATGGCCAATGTTATTACGGCCGATAATCGGATAAATGAGAATTCTCTTGAAATTTCAGCAGCTTATTTGACCGATTTCCCGTACTCCAGATACATTCATACAAATATGAATTTCCCATCGTATGCATTTTATGGACAGGATGAGATACTCATTGGTGAGGCAGTTCGCTTTAATTTTGGAGCACGTTATCTGATATATGACTTTACAAAAGAAAAGCTCTTCAGTCCAAGAGTTTCCCTTTACTTCTATCCTTCCAGCAAGCATACACTGAATTTGAGCTGGGGATACTATTATCAGCTCCCTATGTATTACGAATTCAGGAACAAAGTTTCTCCTGACGAGTCTTCCATCAAATCCCAAAGAGCAATATTTTATGTGCTTGGATGGGATTATAAATTCAAGGAAAAAGTTAAATTTCAATTGCAAACATACTACAAAGATCTTGATAATCTCATCCCATACTATGTCGAACAGCTAAAACTTGAATATGGTGATGCTAATAATATGATGGGCTATGCCTACGGAGTAGACATTCAGTTCCAGGGAGAAATAACAAAAGGCGTCCAAAGCTGGATAGGATATAGCTACCTTAACACCAAAGAGAAATATAAAACAAACAATAGCACTTACCTGAGACGCTTCCTGGACCAATCTCATACCATACAGATATTCCTGCAGGACAAATTTCCCAAGCACCCTAACTGGCAGTCACACCTTAGAATTATTTTTGGAAGCGGTTTTCTTTATCCCCTGCGAAAAGCCGTCACAGACTCCCTTACAGGGAAGCAGTCCATCACAACTTTACTGGATCAAAGAGAAGTCTTCCCGTTTTACATGCGCGCTGATATGGGTTTAACCGTAAACCTTAGCATCTTTAATAAGTATGATCTTCGAATTTTAGTTGAAGTGCTAAACGTTTTTGACAAGCAGAACATCGCCAATTATATATGGGTTCAAACTTTTAAGGAAGTAAAACAGCCTGTATGGATACCGCAGATGTACAGCCAGAGGTTTTTTAATTTAGGCTTTGAGCTGAATTTCTAAGGAGCTTGCATGCTAAAGACATCGAGAAGGGATACCATGGGAACTGAAAAGTCCAGGCAAATATATTTTACGGTCAAGTGTTGCAGTAATTACTTTTTTAGATTTTTTTAGAATTCAAAGCCGGTGAAATATCCGTTTCACCGGCTTATAAATATTATTTGAAGTTCCTGAGGAATTCTATCCTGTCTTCCACCTGCCTGATTGGAACCATGAGCTTGTCCTTGCCGTAAATGGCCTCACTCCTATCGCGGAAGACGAGTTCATAATCCTTGCTCATTACAATTGCCTCCTCGGGACAAACCTCCTCGCAGAAGCCGCAAAAAATGCAGCGTAGCATGTTAATTTCAAACTTCACGGGGTAGCGCTCTTTCTCCAGCGAAGTCTCCGATGCCTGCACCTCAATTGCCAGAGACGGGCAAACCCTGGAGCAAAGACCGCAGGCAACGCACCTTTCCGTTCCGCTTTCTTCTTGTACCAGTACCGGACGCCCGCGATAAGAGGCCGGGGGTATAAACTTTACTTCAGGATACTCCATGGTAAACTTGGGCCTGAACATGCTTTTTAACGTCAGTCCCAGCCCTTTTACAATTTCAGGTATATATAGCTTTTCAGCTATTGTTAAATCTTTTTCTCTTTTTTTCTCCGGCATATAAAACCTTTCCGTTATATGTTAAATATCATTATTAAGGCCGCAACCCATATCAGATTTAATAATGATAAAGGGAACATCACTTTCCAGCCCAGGTTCATCAGCTGATCGTACCTGAAGCGCGGTATTGACCAGCGCACCCATATAAAGAAGAAAAGGACAAGAGCCATCTTCAGAAGGAACGACAGGACCTGAATTCCGGCCGTAAGCCCCATAGAAAGCCCGAACTTATCAATATAAGGGAATTGCCACCCTCCCAGGTAGAGCGTTACTATCATGGCGCTTGCAATGATCATGTTGGCGTACTCGGCAAGGAAAAATCCCGCAAATTTCATGCTGCTGTATTCTGTGTGATAACCACCAACAAGCTCGGGCTCTGCCTCGGGAAGGTCAAAAGGAAGACGGTTTGTCTCGGCAAATGCCGAAACCACAATGGTTATAAATCCAATCGGCTGAATGAGTGCGTTCCACATAAAGCCGTACTGCGACTCTACTATTGCCATTGGCCTCAAGGATTCTGAGAGCAGAATTACCCCTGCAATTGAGAATCCCATGGAAACTTCATAGGATATCATCTGTGCAGAGGACCTGATGCCGCCAAGAAGCGAGTATTTGCTCCCGGAGGACCAGCCTGCAAACGTCAGGCCGTAGACGCCAAGTGAGGTCAGCGCCAGAACGTATAAAACGCCGATGTTCACGTCTGCCAATGCGAGCTGAATTGTACGTCCGAAAAGCTTAATGTCAGGTCCGAAAGGAATTACCGCATAAGTAGCAAAAGAGACAAAAAGCGTAATAAAAGGAGCCAGTGAATGTATGAATTTATTTGCGTTGGATGGCACTATGTCTTCTTTTAAGAGGAGCTTGAATACGTCTGCAAAAGGCTGCAGCGCTCCGTACCAGCCGACCCTGTTTGGTCCCCTTCTGTTCTGTATCCATGCCGATATCTTCCTCTCAAAATAGACCAGGTAAGATACCGTAAGGAGCATTACCGTTATTACGATCAGAATTTTCGCAAGTGCTATCCCTGCTTGAATCAATAGTTCCATGGCATTCCCGAAATTTAAGCGAATTCTTTTTTATGCGTTTTCTTATTTTGTTGCTTTTGCCGTATTGTTAACTTTAATCTTAATGCCGCTTTCACCTATTACGTCGTAGTCAAGGCCGTGGAATGCTTCAATGCAAGAGGCCATATCGGCAAAAACCTCTTCCGAGATCTGGTGCTTCATCTTAAGGCCCATCAAAGAGCCAACGGTCTGCAGCATCTTCCAGCTTGCACGTGCGTCCACCCTGTTCTTCTTTGCCCATTTGTCGAAGTCCGTACCGAACTTGTCCAGCCGGCTCATCTCCATTCCTTCCAGGCTCCTGTCCATATCGATAGTAGCTACGGCGGGCTTTAGTCGCTGAAGGCGCCCCTGAAAGTTAACCATGGTGCCGTTCTTCTCGGCAAAGGCGGCTGCAGGGAATATAACGTCCGCCAGCACTGTTGTAGCGTTATGGTTTGTGGCATGCACAACCAGAAAATCCAGTTTTGAAAGTGTATTCTCGTATTCAGGACTCATTGCAGCAATATCGTCTTCCAGACAGTAAAGTACTTTTATTTTGCCTGAATTGATGCCCTCAAGTATTCCTTCAAAGTTAAGTCCCTCTGGAGCCGGTTTTACTCCCGAGAGTTCAGCCCCAAGGGAATTTGGAGCCTTGTCATCACAAATTAAAATCCCGTCTGCGGAACCCGGAATTAAATGCCGCGCAAAGTCTATGTTCTTCACGTGCAAGGTGCCTTTAGCCAGCTTTGCCAGCATGTAATTGTCTTCGCAGCTTGCAAATGCCGAGCCCAGGAACGCAATTTCACCAGGATTGTATGCCTTAAGCTGTGAGACGGTAAAGGCTACGGCTTCATCATAACCCGTCTTTACGATCTGTCCGTTGCGCCTTATATGGGGACCGTCCACTCTTTGATTATTTATAAATTTGAATGTATTCAGCCTTCCTTCATCGCACATCCAATAGCTGTTGACTTCCTTGTTAAACCTTGGCGTAAGGCGAAGCACAATGTTGTTTTTTACCCAGATCTCATCGTTGCAGCCCCTGGCGCACCCGGTGCAAATGGAATTGGTCTTTGACATATCCCAGACACGCGCCTTAAAGCGGAAATCCCTGCTCGTAAGAGCGCCTACAGGACAGATGTCCGTTGTATTCAGAGAATAAGGGTTGTCCAGTTCTTCACCCGGGTAAGTTGATATTGTAACCCTGTCGCCTCTTTTGGTAAATGTAAGCTCCTTGTCACCCGCAATTTCATCACAAAAACGGATGCATCTTGAGCAGGAGATGCACCTTTCGGCATCAAACATCACAAAAGGTCCGAGCTCAACGCGCTTTTTATTGTGCTGTTTTTCTTCTTCAAAGCGGCTTTCGCCGGAACTGTACCTGTATGCATAATCCTGGAGCTTGCATTCACCTGCTTGGTCACATACGGGGCAGTCGAGCGGGTGATTGATCAGCAGGAATTCCATTACTGCATTCCTGGCCGAAACGGCTTTCTCCGAATCCACGTGCACCACCATCCCGTCGGATGCCAGTGTGGAGCATGCAATTGCAAGCTTCGGCATTTTTTCAATCTCTACAAGACACATCCTGCAGTTACCCGAGACGGAGAGCGCAGGATGCCAGCAGAAATGAGGCACTGAGATGCCATTCTGCCTTGCCACCTCAATTACGGTCTGACCCGCCTTAAATTCTAGTTCTTGTCCGTTTATTGTAATCTTGGGCATAATATACCGAATCCTGATTTATTCTGACCTGGTTACTTAGATATTTTAATGATGCCGGAGCTAGCTCTCTGTGAAGTTTTACCCGTGGAGCCTTACTTTTCAGATTTAATGACAATTTTGCTCAAAACTTTCTCATCCAGCACTTCGTTTGCCACTTCAAGCACGTCTTCCGGAGTCACCGAATCTATATCCCTGATCGACTCCTCAATGGTCTTAATATTATTAAAGTAAATTTCCGACTGAGCAATCCTGAACATCCTGTTTGTCATCCCTTCGAGGCTCAAGAGCATGCTGCCTTTGAGGTATTCCTTAGCCCTCTTCAGCTCCTTGTCCGATACCTTCTTCTCCATTACCTTTTTGTACTCCTTGGTAATGAGGTTCAGGGACTTTTCATAGAGTTTTTCATTTGTGGAAAAGTAAACCCCGAATGACGATACGTCGTAAAACGAGTTCAGGAAGGAATTCAGCTGATAACAGATGCCGTTACGTTCCCTTACGGTCTGAAAAAGTCGCGAGCTGCTCCCTTCGCCAAGTATGTGCGAAAGGACGTTTACTTTTGTCCTCATAAGGTCGTCTTTGTAGCCATAAGTAGCACAGCCAATTATAGTGTGCACCTGCTGAATTTCCTTATCCATAACTATCTCTGAAGGCTTGGCAGGCATAACTTTTTTTCTTCTGTGGGATTTTTTCCCAAGGTCTTTCCTGATGTACTTTTCTGCCAGCCTAACCAGTTCATCGTGATCAACAGCACCTGAGGCTGCAATTGTGAGGTTATTAAGGCCGTATTTTTCCTCGATGAAGCTAAAGAGGTCTTCACGGCTGAAGCCGCGGACATTTTCCTCGGTGCCTATTATGGGCAGTCCGAGCGGATTTCCCACGAACAGGCTTTCTTCAAACTTGTCAAAGATCAGCTCTTCCGGGTTATCTTCAATATCATAGAGTTCGTCTACAACCACGCCGGCTTCCTTCTTTATCTCGCCAGGCTTGAATGCAGGGTCCTGAATCATATCGGCCAGTACGTCAAAGGTGCGCTCAATATATTTCTGAAGTCCGCGTCCATAATAACAGGTGTGCTCCTTTGAGGTAAAAGCATTCAGGTATCCGCCGTAGCCTTCAATATCTTCGGCAATCCTTCTTGGGGACCTTTTATTTGTACCCTTAAAGAGCATGTGCTCTATGAAATGTGTAATCCCGTTGTTCCTGCGGTTTTCATCGCGTGAGCCCACGTTAAACCAGAAGCCAAGCGAAAAGCTGTTTACATAGGGAACCGTTTCGGTAACTATTTTTATCCCGTTGGGAAGAATTGTGGTATTATATTGATTCAAACAGATAAACTCTTTCTAATTAAGTGTTCTTTACTTAAACTGTAAATATATGTAAATGGCCGTATGTAGTCAAGAAATGAAAAACGGAAGACGAGCCGGGCAATTAAACCCGGAGCCTGCCTTCCGTTAATTTTTATTGGGAATGTGCCGGTTTAGCTATTTTTCCAGGCTGACGCCGGCATATTTTGCAGTGTATTTCTCGTAGAATTCTGCAATTTTCTTGTATGCCTTTTCAAGTATCTGCTCGTTTGGCAGAAATACTACCCTGAAATGCTTTGTCCCTGGCACCTGCCCAAATCCGCTGCCGTGTACAAGAACTACACCGGCTTCCCTGATGAGTTCGGATACAAAGTGCAGGTCTGGCTGCTCAAGGTTGATCTTCGGGAAAGCATAAAATGCCCCTTCGGGCTTAACGCAGCTGATGCCGGGAATTGCGTTTAACATGTTTACAGTCATGTCCCTTCTGACAGTAAGTTTCTTTAAGGCTTCTGTCAGGTGCGAATGATCGCCTTCAAGTGCCGCCTTAATGGCATACTGTTCAGGATGGTTGGCTGAAAGACGCGCCCTTAAGAGCTTGTTGAGAGCTTCCATGTATTTCTTTAGGCCCTCGCGGCGACCGGAAATAATGCCCCAGCCGATTCTGAAACCCGGTACCATATAGTTCTTTGAAAGTCCGCCGAAGGTAATAACAGGAACGTCCTTATTTAAAGAAGCAATTGAAACGTGCTTCTTTCCGTCATAAAGCAGTTTGTCGTAGATTTCATCTGCAAAGATAACCAGGTTGTGTTCCAGAGCCAGGTCAATTATCTGGTGAAGAACTTCAGTTGTATAAAGTGCGCCTGTAGGGTTATTCGGGTTGATCAGAATGATAGCACGCGTCTTATCGTTGATCTTGCTCTTGATGTCTTCAATGTCAGGCTGCCAGCCGTTAGCCTCATCCAGATAATAAGGATTTTCAACCATTCTGAGCTTGCTTGAAATTGCCGTGTAAAGAGGGTATCCCGGGGTCGGGGTAAGCACGTTTTCGCCTTCATTTACCAGTGAGGTCAGTGCAAGGTCAATTGCTTCGCTTGCGCCTGTAGTAACAAAAATATCCTGTACATTGTCGATCCCCTTGCGGTTAGCTTCTGCTTCAATTGCAGAGACGGCTTCCTTGATGCCCGAGGAAGGTGAGTAACCGTTCAGGTTCTGCAGCATAGCCTTATATGTGGCTTCGATCATGTGCCTCGGAGGCTGAAAATCAAAAATATTCGGGTCCCCGATATTCAGATAGAGCATTTCCTTGCCAGATTTAGCAACTTCATTTGCAATTACAACAACATCCCTTACCGCATAGGTAACATTCTCAGTCCTCTCGGCAGGTTTGACTTCAAAATTCGCCATTACAATTATTCCTTCTGCTATTATCTATAAAGTTAAAAATTTCGAGAATTTTATGATTAAAATTACCTCTTTAATCTGATACAATCAAACCCCTTTAACCTGTTTTTTCTTTTACTCAACCATTACTGCATCGGGTTTACTTCCCCAATCCGGTTACTGTTGCCCACCCGCCCCGGCTTAAATCTCAGGAGACAGATGTTCGACTTTTCAGGTAGGGCAAAAAGCATTATTTTCCCTAAAAAGCAACTTAACAAGTAACTTTATTGAGGAAAGGAAAAACTATGAGAATGAGTTGGCCTAAGACGCTCCCGAGAGCGTACCAGCTGATGATGGACATTGAAAATTTTTCAGAACAGACCAGCCTGGATCCCAGGCTTAAAGAGCTCATTAAGATACGCGCTTCGCAGCTAAACGGGTGCGCTCATTGCCTGGACATGCATACAAAAGACGCACGCACACTGGGTGAGACTGAACAACGGCTATACCTCCTTTCAGCCTGGAAGGAAGCTCCTTTTTACTCCCCGCGTGAAAAAGCCGCACTTGCCTGGTGCGAAGCCTTAACGCTTCTTCCTGAATCGGGAGCCCCGGATGAGGTTTATTCCGAACTGGAACGCCAATTCAGCCCTGTGGAAATAGTGGAACTTACATTTGCAATTGTCGTAATTAACAGCTGGAACAGACTTGCCGTAGGCTTCAGGTCAAACGTGGGAGACTATGTATCAGGCAAAAAGCCGGTAAAAATGGACCATACGGCCTAAAAAAAAGGCCGGATACTTCATCGCTGAATTGTCCGGCCTTTTTTAAGACATATCTTTTTTATGAGGTTACAGGATTGTTAAACCCTTCTTTTATCCTGTTTTTCGTTCTTAAGGCTTCCTCTTTAACCTGATCAGGAGTTCCGGCCATGTTTATAATTTCATCGCATACCCTTACAATAGCATCCCTGTTGTTTGAAAGCGCATACCATCCCAAGGCCTCCAGCGTTGCCACCCTAATGGCCACGTCTTCCCTGCTGTTTTGTGCAAGCTGCAAAAGTTCCGGCACCGCCTGTATGTAATTATATACTCTCAATGACTCTATCTCCTTTACTTTTTTCCTTATCCTGAGCGAATCGTTCTTAATATTTGGGAGCAGCTCCTTGTTCAGGTGATCACTTGAATTCAGGATCGATCCTTTCATCATCTCTCTTAAGTTGTCCTTATCTGCTGCATCCGGCATCTGGCTTAAGGACTTCTCCAGCTCTTCGTACCCTGCAACCGGATCGATAAAGGCTATCGATTTCTTCAGATCGAAGATCACCCTTTCCGACTCGTCTGTTACGAGCTGCTTTGCCATAATCGAAAGATAATCGCGGTTTCCAACCTTGCCCATCCATACCGCAGATACGCGCCTGATAAATTCAAATGGATCCTGAATCGACTCTTTCAAAACCCCCTGGAATGAAGGAGTGTTTAATTCTGCCAGAGCGGTCAAAGCCTGGAGGCGCACGTTGAAAGATTCATCCGTCCTGTAGGCGCTTAATAGCTCTCCCTCGTAGGAGGCGCCCTTAATCTTAAAGAGCATCCTGAGAGCAAGAGCACGAAGTGATGGCTCTTCCAGGTACCTCATCCTTTCCCAGGAAGCCTCGTCGCTTAGGCCTGTGGTAAGCATGCTGTTAAGGTTAACCCTGGGATCAATTGTAGAAAAATGAAACGTCGGATCGCCAAACAGGTGGCTTTCCAGTACATTGTTCATCTTGTGCCAGAGGCCTACCCTGGTGCCATAATTCAGCACACCCGAGAACTCCTCTGCCCACTGGTCCTGAAGCGTAGTTGTGCTGTTTGCAATTCCTGCAATTGTAGCACCATAACCAAATACGTACTCGCCTGCAAGATATGGACTCGTATGAAAAGCGCCATTATAGCATTCATCAAAAAGAATTAACTTTGCCTGGGGGGATATCTTCCTGATGTCGTCTCCATAGATAGTCATTTTATAGTCGCGCAGTGAATCTTCCGCCGTAACCTTCGGATCAAAAGCTCCATCGAACCAGCTGTCCGGAACGTTGTAGTCGCCCTTCAGGTCAGCCATCTTTTCCTCTGTATTCTGGCCGTTGCGGCGGGCCTCGCGGAGCTCTTTTCTTAAGGTAAGCTTTATGCTTTCAATATTGTCGTCAATGTCATTTGACTTCGGATAGTCGATCAGGCTCTGGAGGTTGTCATCGCCATGAGCATGGAAGATCGCAAAGTCCAGCTTTGGATCCTGAATTTCGCTGAGCAGTATCCCTTTCATGTAGGGGCTCATTGTATGGTTTAATTTTTTCAGCCTTCCGCCGGTCTTAAAGACCTGCGGGAATTCTTCCCTCAAGGAAAGCTGCTCGTCGCCCCAGGCATTGAGAGATTCGGAAAAATACCTGTAGCCTGTATAGACCAGCATGTTATCCAGTTTATTCTGCTCTTTTTTCTGCTTTACGACGCGCATTAAATACTGATTGATGAGCGTATACTTGCTTTCATCATCAACCGAAGGCTTTATTCGGGCGCTGTAGATTGTCTTATTTACTTTCTGTGGTGAATCCGGCAGAAGAGAATAATAATAGCAGAGCGGATGCCTGGAATCCTGGTGCAGGAACTTGAATTTCAGGTTAAAATCATCGTAAAAACGGTCAGATGGAACCGAAGAGTTGTAATAATCCGACGGATTGTTCTCGTATTTGAACGAAGAGGTAAGATGTTCGGCATCCCTGAGCATCGGGATCGGGATGTCGCCAATAAATACTACGCCTTCAAGCTGTGGCTTCTGGTTGTAGAGCTTCAGGATCTCTTCTTTGATTTCATCGGGCGATTTCCAGTCCTCGGCCAGAACATAAGCTGAAAGTCCGTCTTCCTCAACGGCATCGCGGTAGGCTAGAATGGCATCTTTCGTCTTATTGTAGGTCTTTTCATCAACAATAATCGCAAATGAAGTGGCATACTCCTTATTCGGCTTTTTTATGTCAAGCCTTGCATAAAGGAGCACATTGCCTATTAACAAAACGATAAACAATAATTTTATCTTCATCTTCTCTTTTCTACCTGGTCTTATCATCAAATATCAACACGGCTAATATTTATACATAATCACTCAGTGTAAAGACCGCAACTGGAATGCCATCTGATAAAAGTTTGATTTTAGTTCATAAAAGGATGTTTGGTTTTATTTATAAAATTATTATTGGCTAATATTATCCAAATGCTCAATGCCTGCACAATTGTTTTTCGAGATTAGCTGGCTTTATGTTTTGCGAAAAGTCCCGGCGAAAGTCTATTATTCCCGGAACCCGTTTGACCGGATCCCGGGGTATTGAACGTAGTAATCGTGAGTAGAAAAAAAATTAAAACTGTACTAAACTTTTTCAGGAGGTAATCGGATTGCTGTAGCCCTCAAGCAGCCTGTTTTTAGTCCGCAAAGCTTCTTCCTTTACCTCAACCGGCGTATCTTCCCTCTTTATCAACTCATCGCAGGCCTTAATAATCGTATCCCTGTTATAGGCAAATGCATACCAGCCCAGAGCTTCCAGAACCGCTTTTCTGATCTCTTTTGGCTCCTTTTTATCTTCCATAATGCCAAGCAGGACCGGCAGTGCCTGTATGTAATTATAATTCCTGAACGTCCTAATCTCTTTCAGCTTTTGCTTGGTCGCTAAAGTATCACTTTTTACATTAGGAATCAATTCATCATTCAGCCACTTTGAGGAATTTAACATGGAAATTTTTATCCCATCCTTCATCTTTTCCTTGTTTACCGTAGAAGGCAGGCTTTCTATGTACTTCAGGCATTCATTGTATGCCAGGTCAGGATCAATAAAAACAACGTTTGACTTGGCGTTGTAGGATACCCTTTCGGATTCATCCTCAAACATCTGCTTTACCATCAAAGGCACGTATTCCTTCTTTCCTACCTTGCCCATCCATTCTGCCGATATTCTTCTTATTAACTCGTAAGGATCGTTAATTGATATCTTAAGAATATCTTCAAAGGCAGGGCTGTTCAATACGGCAAGGGCCTCAAGTGCGTGCATCCTCACGTTAAACGAAGCATCCTTCTTATAAATATTTACAAGTTCCTTCTCATATTTTGACCCCAGGTTCTTAAACATCATATATATACCCAGGGAGCGTAGGTTAACATCTCCGCTTTTACTCATCTTCTCCCAGAATTTCACGTCCTTTGCCTTGAGAACTATCGTACGGCTTAAGTCTTTGTCAACAACAGGGCTGAAATGGAACGTGGGATCGCCAATCAGGTGGCTTTCCAGAAGGTTATCCATCCTGTGCCACTGCCCGAACCTCAGTCCGTAGCCTAAAAGACCCATAAAAGAGTCTATCCACTGGTCCTGAAGGGCATTTGTAGTGTTTGCAATGCCTGCAACTGTCTGCCCTTTTCCAAAGACATATTCGCCAGAAATATATGGACTGTGGTGAAATGAGCCGTTAAAGCATTCGTCAAAAATTACCAGTTCAGGGCTTGGGGCGATATTTTTAACGTCCTCGACGTGAAGGTCCAGGCTGTAATCCAGGAGTGAATCGGCCTTCTGCAGAGAATCCGAGAATGCATTTTCCATCCACCGTTCGGGAACGTCATACTGTTTTACGAAGTATTTCTTTCCCTCGTCGATCGACATCTTCCTTCTTTTTGCACTCCTGAGCTTGCTCCTTAAATAAAGCTTTACGGATTCAATCTGTCCGCTGGGGTTTGAAGGATTTGGATAGTCTATAAGGTACTGCCTGTCAATTTCCCCATGCGCGTGAAAAACAGCCATATCCAGTCCTGGCTGCTGAAGCTCTGAAAGAAGAATCTCTTTCATTTCCGTACTCATGCTGAAATTGAGTTTTTTCAGCTTTCCGCCCGTGTTGTCATAAAGCCATGGCAACTGTTCGCGCAAGGCCAGGTTTTCATCACTCCAGGCGGTCTGAGCCTGCGAGTTGTAGCCGTGACCGGTAAAGACGAGCATCTTATCGAGCAGGTTTTGCTTTTTCTTCTGCTCGGAGACCCTAAGAAGATAGTCCTTAATTATTTCATACTTAGAATCGTCCTCGACCGGAGCCTTGATGCGCCCGCTGTAAATATCCTTGCTTACCCTCTGCGGTGAGTCCGGCAAGAGTGAATAATAGTAACAGAGTGTGTGCAGCGTGTCGTGACTTATGTACTTAAACTTCAGGTCGAAATCGTCATAAAACCTGTCCGTTGGGACTGAGGACTTATACATGGCCGCATTTTCATCCAGCTTGAAGGCTGAAGTCATGTGCTGCGCGTTTCTTACCATGGGTATCGGTATGTCGCCAATAAGAACAATCCCTTCGAGCTGAGGCTTGCTGTTATAGAGCTTCAGTATCTCGGAGCGGATTTCATCGGGATTCTTCCAGTTGTTTATGAGTATATAAGCCGAAAGGCCGTCATTTTCCACGGCGTCCCTGTATGTGTCAACTGCGCTTCCTATCCTGTCATATGTCACCTTGTCGACAATAATGGCAAATGAAGTAGGGTTCTTCTTAACCGGCTTTTTTATTATCACCTCTGCGCGCGCGCAAAATGCAGATAACAGAAAAGTTAAAACAATAAAACGTAATTTCATTTTCATTCCGAAAAATAATATATGTAGAAATTTTTATTAAATTGAATAAAGAAGTCAGGAAAAATTATTTCAAAACCGTCATTTTCCTGGTCTGCGTAAAAGCTCCAGCCTTTAACTGGTAATAGTAAATTCCGCTTGAAAGCCTGCTGGCATCAAAGCTCAAGGTCTGCGAACCTGCCTTATAGAAGCCGCTAGCCAGAACGCTTACCTCGCGCCCAAGAATGTCATAGACCGTAAGGCTTACCATTCCGCCTACCGGAATTGTAAATCTTATTGAAGTTACCGGGTTAAAAGGATTCGGGAAATTCTGTTCAAGTGCAAAGCCCTTCGGGCTGGCAATTTCCTTCTCATCTACTCCCAACTGGTCCTCAAGAGTAACAATCAAGCCGTTCGAGGTTCCAAAGTATATCCTGCCGCTTTCATCAAAGGCAGAAGAGTAAAAGTGATATTTCCCCTTCAGGCTTTCATCCAACTGCCAGCTTTTGCCCGAGTCAGTAGTTTTGAGTATTGATCCGTCATAGCAGCTAACATACCCCGTGCCGTCACTGCGGAAAGAAACGGTATAGAAAGTTGTATCGATGTTTTTAATTCCATGATCTATATAGTTCCATGAAGCGCCTTTGTCTGAAGAGAAATAAATTGCCTTTTCACTAATTGCCCAGGCGTTTTGCCCGGCTATGCACACTTCCTGGAAGGCGCTAGCTTTAAGTGTAGAAGGAGCGTTGCTTACTTGAACCGTATCCCACTTCGTTCCGCCGTCGGTGGTTCTAATAATCCAGCCCTTGGGGCCCGCAATTATTCCGGTCGAGGCATCAAAAAACTGTATACTGCCGTCTATGATACTCGGTCCCGGTATATTCAGAATTTCATTCCACGTACTGCCGCCATCAGCCGTCTTAAATACGTGATACTGCGCATAGTCATCTAAGC
Source organism: Ignavibacteria bacterium (assembly GCA_025612245.1). Lineage (GTDB taxonomy): Bacteria > Bacteroidota > Ignavibacteria > Ignavibacteriales > SURF-24 > JAAXKN01. Next base: position 24,549 of record JAAXKQ010000009.1, on the reverse strand, counting down.
TCATCCATGCATATCCCGTCTGTGCGTCCGGAAACGCAATGCCTCCGAGCTTATTCTTGGTGTTGTAGTCCACGGCATCCAGAACTGAGACCCAGGTCTTGCCGCCGTCTGTAGTCTTAACGATGTGCCTGTTTTCTTTCAGCACAAATCCTACCGAAGGGTCAATAAACGACATGGAATAACCCTCCCAGACACCTGCCGATGAGGCAAAGTTCCAGCTCTTACCCGTACCATCCTCATTTTTGTAGACGTCGCTATAACGGCTTAAGGCATAACCTTTACCACCCTTAAACTGAATGGCATATATTGCAGAAGGAGCTTTCATAGGAAAAATGCTCCACGTTGAACCGAAGTCTGTGGATTTGAAGATATGGTTGTCCGTTCCGAGTGCATAGAGAACGTTATTAAAGCCCGTAACGGCCTGCAGTCCAACGGAGAAGTTTCCCATAAGGGGTGTCCACGTCTCACCGCCGTCGGATGTCTTCATATAGAACATTTTGCTGAAGCCGTTACTGCCGGCGCAAATTCCTTCCAGGGAATTCTTAAAGTATGAATCCTTTACCCTGTCGAAAGAACCCGTAGCTTTCTTGACCCAGGTCTTGCCGCCATCAGCGGATTTATAGACCGGGCACGGTAGGCCGGTAAAGTCGTTGCCTTCGCCCATAAGGACTACATCCTTTGAACTCAGCCATCTGACCGACTTAATTACGCCGAACATTTGGTCTGTAATGGGAGAAGAATTCCACGTAGTGCCCCCGTCTGTTGTGTATTTAATGTTGGTCTTTTTGTCTCCGGCAATTACGCCGTTATTGGCGTCTGCAAAGGAGATGTCGTACCACCTCTGCGATACAGTTCCGGTCAGGGAGTCTTTCTTTACCCAGTTCATGCCGCCGTCAGTAGTCATAAAGAGGTAGATAGCCTTGTCCTTTCCTGCAACTATAAAACCCTTTGTGGAGCTGGTAAAGCAGATGGCATCAAAGTATGTAAACTTTATATTGGGTACGAGTCCGGCAAAAATGCTTTCGGTCCACGACTTCCCGCCGTCTTTGGTTATAAGGATGCTTCCATCGGCAGTACCGATCCAGCCGTTATTACTGTCCAGAAAGAAAATCTTCTTGAGATTTTTTACCACGTTTGTATTCTGAAGGCTCCAGTTCAGTCCGCCGTTTGTGGTATGATATACCACTCCTGAATCGGCCGACATCCAGCCCTCGTCTTCAGAAACGAAGTATATATCGCTTGCCGCCTGCTTCAGATCGGGCGATGAAACCACCTTCCAGCTTTGAGCCCGGAGGATGGAGGCTGAAACAAGCATAATTATTATAAGTATGGATTTTTTCATTTTACCTCTTTTCAAGTTAGTTCTGTTATATATAAAAGTTCCTAGTAAACCTTGAGCCTGAGCTCCAGGCAGGAAGTAAAGTCGTCTCTTTTAAGGCTGCTGAATACAACGTCGTCCATTGCCTTTTTATTGCTGTAGGATATTTTCAGGCTAATTAGTCCCCACGTTCCGGGCTCAACCCTAAGCCAGAAGTTCCCGGTCTGCTGCCTGAAATCAGTCTGATAGAAAGCGATGTCTTTCAGCCTGTAGTCCGTAAAGTAGGCTGAAGGCTCAGAAACCGTAAGCTTTGAGTCGTCGGCTGCAAAGTTGCTGAAGCGGTACGAGATAAAGGTGCTGAAAAGCCTGCTCCACCTCATATTAACTCCGGCTGAGGCAAATGCCTCGACTCCTTTCGTTGCCCAGCTTAGGGCGCTGTAGTAATCCTTGTAGTCATAGGACTGTCTTGAAGCTCCGGCCTCAAGCCCAAGAGTTGCAGCAGGACTGAGTACGTACTGAAGCCCGGAGGCAACGAGGTGGCTCGGGGAACTGTTTTCCATCATAAGGACCTCATACTCCGGATGCCTTGCCCACATGTCTTCATTTTTGAACTCATAGTAAAGCCCCAGTTTCAGATCCTTACTTAAATCTATGGAAGACTGCAGGGCCGCTTCAACTGTGCTATTCTTCCAGTAGCCCTGCCTTCTCGGGTCAAGCGCATCTTCTTTAATCGTAAGCTGCTCAAGGCCTCCTCCGGCGTATGCTGCAACGGAAAAGCCGGGAGTTTTGTAGGAAACCGTAAAGTATCCGAAGGCTCCGTTCTGGTATGAGAAACGTTCTTCGGTCTTCTTCTTGTTTGTAAACGGAAAATCGTAGCCTTTGAACTTAAGGAGTAAAATTTCCTTTGCAACTGCCCCTTCATCCTCTTTATAGCTTATCTCTTCATTGTAGTCGTAGAATTTTCCCACGGCACCTATTGACAGATTATCGGTTACCCGGTAGCCCAGGCCGAGTTTAAACATTATATCGCGGTGGTCCGAAGTGGGCCTCGGGGCCACTTCCTTTAAGCCCTGGTCAACCGCATAGTTTACTTCGAAGCCCGCAAGGAGTCCCTTCCATACCTCAGCTCCGTACTGTGCATTCATTATAATCCCGTTATAATGAGTATTGCCTGTCGTGCTGTCGCCAAAGAGGAACGGGTTCATTATTGAATAATTCTTTGTAACAAGCCAGCTCCAGTTACGGCGTTCCTGCCTCTCGAAGCCAAAGCTTCCCTTGAAGACCTGCGAAGAATCAATGTCCTTTCTTCCCGTAGCCATCACCTGGTAGAGCCTGTTGGTAGCGGGCTCGATAAACTTATGGAAAGCTCCGTCTTCGTTCTGGTAAGAGGACTGAATAGAAAGGAGCTGCTCTTTGTTCTCGTTTTCCCATTTCAGGAATGCTGGGTTCCCCCCAATATAATAGGAGTTGACGTTGCTGCCTGATTCAAAAATAGTTTTGAAAAACTGCCCCGGGCTGTATAACTCCTGCGCGCTTAGGTTTTTCGTCATAAGCAGTATCAGCACGGGCAGTGATAAAATATATTTTATATTCTTCATATTATTTCGCTTCTCTTAATAGTGGTACTTGGGTGTCGGGTGATCGATAACCCTGAAATCAAGCGATGAATTATTGTTGTCCAGAAGCTTAAATCCTCCCGTAAGGTTCATAATAACTCTTTCCATGGATTTACCCGTATAGAACTGGATGCCTCCGGTGGTTCCCGCGTCAATGGAACGGTTCAGGATTTTCTTATCCAGTTTCGAAGGGTCCTTCATATATTCCACACCGTCGAGTATGGCAGAATATGGAATTAGCATCTGGTCGTCGTATGTCTTAAGGTCCTTTGTTTCCATACGCGCAATTACAATTGCTCCCAGTTCGCCCCCCATTAGCCAGTCGTTTCCGGCGTTCTGGAATATTCTTACCATGTTCGGCACTGCGGGGTTATCAACGTCCGGAGCGTCATCCTTGTAGAATTCAAAGTCTGCATGCGACAGGTCAACCGAGTTTGGTGCGTTTGTCCTGTGGTCCATTGCATCCTCGGCGCAAACCACAAACTGCCCGGGCCTGATGGGATAGTCTTTCCCCGATCCGGGGAATTTCCAGATATTTATGCTGTGTATGTACTCGGGGTCATTTACGTAATTTAGCCCATTAACGCTGCTGCTATAGACGAGCGCAACAATTATCTTATCAAGGTAAACCGTAGAATCGCTCTGGTTGAATATCTCCACATACTTGTCGTGATAATAATTACCTGAACCAGAGGGTCCGCTTGAATAAATCTCGCTGATCAAAAGAGCCGAACCGCTGAAGACCGGATCAAGATAAACTTCGCCGGCCTCAGGAGAATCGGCCTTAAGGTGTATCGTCCCGGCCTTCTTATTTACAAGCTTGTATCCGTAGGCTTTATTGCCAGTAACCAGTTCCATTTCATCGGGACTCATCTGCCTTATTACCGATATGTGGTACTCATCGGAAATGAGTCCTTTCAGGCTTACCACGCCCTCTGCGTCTGAGGTGGCCTGGTATGTAGTTCCAAGCGTATTTGATTTGAGCGTTACCGCAGCGTTGGCAACCCGGTTTGTGCCGTAGAGTTTCTGCATGTACCCGCTTGAATCAACGAGCACAATCTTAAAGTCCGCCCCCCTTTCAAGTGCGGAAGGTTTCATTTCCGAAAGGCCGTCGCACCCGGAGACAATGAGTACTAAAATTAGGGCGGAAAACGCGATTAACCTTTGTGCCAACAATTTTCTTTTCATAATTGAATTTATTTTCATTTTGCCGTACCTCCCAGTGCAGTACTGAATTCAATGCCATAGTATATATCTGGATTTCTTCTTTCGTATGACGGATAATCAGGTGAACGCCTTCTGCTTTTATATAAAGGCTGGTTATTCAGGAAATTATTCACAAAGAAAGAAACCGAGGCGCCATCCCAGAGCGACTTTGATACCTTCAGGTTCAAGAGCCACTTGTTCGGCCTGTCCTCGTCATTAAGCTCAAAGGACTCAATGCTGCGCCTGAGCTGAAGGTATTTTTCGCTGCCCCTTTCCGACTCGGGAATTCTGATGAGTTCGCCTTTCTGTGTAAAGTATCCGACTGCAAGAGTATCTGCATAGTTTCGTCTTCCGTCGATGTCAACTGCAAGCTGCTGAATGTGAAGCGTAATCCACATCCCGAGTGACTTGGTCTGGATTTCAAAACGATAGTTAAGAAGAAGTCTTTTATTAAAATTCTCAACATCGTTATACATTGGTATAACGCGTATTCCAAGTGCGTCACTGAAGCGGGCAGTCGAGAAATAATACCCGTTTCGGCTTCCGTCTTCCTGATAGCTGTACGAGGCGTCGAACTTAAAGATTGTGTTTATGACAGGTATCTTCCTGCTCCGGAAAGAAAGTTCAATTCCGCGCACCTTTTCCCAGGCATTGTTCTGGTAAGATGAATAGCTGTCGAGCACCGAATCCCTGACAAAGCTCTGCGATTCGTCCGGCCACGAAGGAAAGGATTTCTTGTAGAATACAGTTGGCTCATTCAAGCTCTGGAACATGTTCTCCGAGTTATTGAAGTATCCCGTCATTGTAATACCGCCAAAGGTAAACTGCTGGTCAAGGCTGGCCTCGTACTTTTTCTGTGTGTAGCCCTTGAGGTATTCATTTGCCTGGGGGCGTATGTATGTTGAAATAAGCGCAAAGTTGCTGTCGGCATATGCCGGGTTAACAACAGAGACCGTGTCTACGATGTCGTAATACTTCTGTTGGGCAAATATCATTCCCATTGGCGGAGCCTTCGAGGTTACGCCGTAGCTAAGGCGCAGCTGTGTGTTTTCAGAAATACTGAATGAAAAGTTAATCCTCGGATTGGCGAAGCTTCCGTTATAGGATTTAATCAGGTCTCCCTTTCCCCATAGCCCTTTAATGTCGAACCCGTCCGGGCGGTAGACTTCATATCTTAGCCCGACCTGCAGTGTAAAGGGTCTGATAAACCTGCCTGTGATCCTGTCCTCTGCATAAAGGCTTACGATGTTATACTGCGGAAGCTCGTCGTAGCTCCTCAGCCTCGGAGCAGGAATTGTAGCCGAAGGAGGATAAAGGGGGTCAAAGATAATTCCCGCGCCTTTATTGAAGTCGTCTCTCCAGTTAATGCCGGCAACCCAGCTGTGAAGGAACTCATCTGTAAAGAAACGGAAGTTGTAGTTTGCATCGGCATAAAGGTTCCATACGTCGCCTTTTATCCATTTTTCTCCCAGGTAGGATCCGAATACTATTCTTCCGGGTACGGTTCCTTCCATAGTCTGGTCTGTAATGACGACGTTATCGCGTGAGACGATCTGCTGATTGTGTGAGTTCTGCCTGGTATATGAGGCTGAGACATCCAGGTTAAAGCTGCTGAATGAAGAGAACGTCCTGCTGAAATTACCTGTGTACTTGAGGTTAAGGTCCCTGTTATACCAGGCTTCTCTGGAAGCGTACTCGGGTTTTTCCTTGCTTTCGTCAATTGAACGCGTGACATAAAAAATGTTCTTAAGGCTGTACTCGCCGGTTTCCCTTTCGGCTGATACCTGTCCGGCAATCCTGGTATACCCGTCTCCTTCAATTCTTATGTCCCTGTCTGAAGAGGCAAGGTTCAGGTTAGTATTAAAGATCCAGTCTCCCCAGGGCAGGCCGCCGCTGAAATTAAGCTCGTTAATCTGCGGATTATACTTGTACTTTGCGCGGAAGGGTTCTGCGGTGGACTTTGTTTTTACAATCATCAGGCCGTCTGCCAGGTCGCCGTACTGCGCTGAAGGAATGCCGCGAATGATTTCGACTTCCTTTATATTCTCGGCCGGGATGGATCTTAGATCAATTCCGCTATTGGCCGTTGAATAACCAATTCCGACCTGCATGTTTGCGTTGTTTGTAACGGGGATGCCGTCCAGAACGATCTGTGTGCCAAGTGCGTCGCCGCCCCTGATGGTAGCCTTCTCGACGCCGTTTAGCGTTGGGTTAGTGGTTTCCACTCCGGGCGTCAGTTTCATCACGTCATTCAGGCTTGCCGCCTGTATGTGCTCGATTTCACCCGATGAAACCGTTGTTTTTGTCTCAGGCCTGACAGGAATAAACTCGTTGTTGGCTACAACCTCAATGCCCCCGATAAGAAACGAGGTGCTTTTAAGGCGGAAATTCTTTTCGAGCGTTTTTCCTTCCAGAGTGACTTTTTCAGAGACTTTATCGTATCCAACAAAGGATACTTCAATTGTGTAAATGCCATGCTTTGCCAGAATGCTGTAGTTGCCGTTATTATCCGTAACGGAGCCGTTGTTGGTTTCTTTCAGTACAACGTTGGCAAATGATAGCGCATCGCCTTTCTCATCGGTAACTTTTCCTTTAATGGTTGTAAAGCCGCTCTGGGCTGATGAGGTGGCGAAAAGCGCCAGAAGCAAAGATATTATAGAGATGAATTTATGCATAGGGTTAATTTCTACTGGCTAAAATATAGAAAAATGCGGAGCATACGGCTTTAATGGCCATACCTCCGCATTAAAAAAAGTTAGAACAGATTACTTAATAAGAATCATCTTCTTAGCTGCAACATTGCTGCCCGTTCTAAGCTCATAGAAATAAATTCCGCTTGAGAGCTTGGAAGCGTCAAACTGTATAGAATGTGTTCCGGCCGCCTGGCTTTCATTAACAAGCTGAGCAACTTCCTTTCCTATCAGGTTGTAAACCTTCAGGCTTACCATTCCTTCAGATGGAACAGTGTACCTGATTGTAGTGCTCGGATTGAAAGGATTTGGATAATTCTGTGCAAGGGCAAAATCTTTAACAACTGAGGGCTTTCCATCTTCAACTGCAGAAGGATCGCTTGGGCTTCCATGTAAAATTGTGCCGTTGTTTCCAACGATCCAGATGTTATCACCAAAAGAAGCAATGTCAATCAGGGTTGAAGAAGTCATTGCCGGAGCAACCTGCCATGTTTTACCGCTGTCTGCCGAGTAGCAGATGTCGCCGTTTCCTGAGATTATCCAGTCGGCATCTTTTCCAAATGCAGCACCCCAGATGGCAGCAGAAGAAGAAAGGCTGGCCGGAAGATCCATTGCGGTCCAGGTCTTTCCGCCGTCAGAAGTTCTTGTAAGTGTTTTTGAGCCGCCGGTTATATAACCCGTTGAGGCATCCTTGAACTTAGTTGAGAACAGGCTTCCTGCAATATTCGGAGCCAGTGTTTCCCAGGTCTGACCGCCGTCAACAGTTTTTAAGGCCTTACCCAATGAAGCGCTGATAATTACCGTCTTTCCATTAAATACTGCCAGATCCCATACGGCATTTGATGATGCGAGACCGGTTGTAAGATTTGTCCATGTCTGCCCGCCGTCAGTTGTCTTGATTACCTTACCTGCATTACCGACAGCATAGCCGGTATCCTTATCGGCAAAAGCAATTGCATAAAATACCATTGTAGCAACGCCTGTTACCGGGCTTGAAATTTTTGTCCATGTCTTTCCGGCATCAACAGAGCGGAATATGGAGTTACCGGTTCCGGCAGCGCACCAGATGTCGGCTGTAGGCATTGCAAATGCATAAATCATGTACTTGAATTGATCGGATAACACACTCCAGTTTGCTCCGCCGTCAGTGGTCTTGAGTATGAAACCAAGGCTGTCTGCAGCAACCGTGGAACCGCCGCAGGTATAACCCGTTTTTTCATCAACAAATGTAACCTGGCGCAGATACTGCTGTGTAATTGAAGAGTACTTCTGATCCCAGCTATTTCCCTTGTCTTTACTCTGAAGTACTGTACCTGCAACGCCTGCAGCATAAAGCACGCTCGCATCGCCGTCAAGGGCGTTGAACTTCTGATAAGGAACCTTTTTGTTCGTCCAGGTTTCACCGGAATCAGACGTAAAAAAGAAGTTGCCTTTGGCGTCAACAGCATATCCGTTTGCCTTGTCGGTAAAATAGATGTCGTTTATGTTTATGCTCGATGCCGTGCCGCCTTTTTTAGTCCAGGTAAGCCCGCCGTCTTTCGACTTATAAATGTCGTCGTTGGAATTGCCGAAAAATCCGGTCAGCGAGTCTGTAAAAGCGATGGAATAAACATTATTTGTCATAGTGCTTGGAGCAACATTTGTCCATGTCTTTCCATAGTCAACCGATCTTACAAGTTTTTTACCCGTAGTACCCGTTCCCAGGAAAATATCCGAAGCATTGACAATAAACACTTTATAGTTGGTGCTTGAACCTAAATTTGACGAGCTCCAGGTCTTTCCACCGTCTATGGTCTTCAGGAGGGTACCTTTACCGGCAGCAACATATCCTGTGTCGGAATCCACAAATTTGACGTTGTAAAGGTCGTCAGTTGCACCCGAGTTAAGATAACTCCAGCTAAGTCCGGCATCCTTGGTTTCCATCAAAAGGCCGGCGTTTCCGCAAAGAATTCCTTTATTTGCATCCCAGAAATATACAGAAAGTATGTCCCTGGAACTCGTGTCTGCCTTAATTACGCTCCAGCTATTTCCACCGTCAATGCTTTTCTGGACATAACCAGCGTTTGTAACAGCAATAACTGTATCTTTTCCTAAATATTTAACGTCATTAACGTCATTGCCATGAGGTTTTGGATTCTGCCACTCCCACTTTAATGTCTGGGCATTTAACAAAGTGGAGATGAGGGCCAAAAAGAACAAGGTGTAGAATTTTTTCATCTGCATCAATCTCCCAATTTATATGAATAAACAGCCGAAAAAAGGGAAAACCTGTTTTAATCACAGATCCACGCACCCGGCCGGTAAGCGCGAAACACCGTCAAAAATTCTGTACGCAAATACAAATACGCCTGTTTCCCTATTGGTACTACACACAAAAAGAGAAAAAGTACCATGCAATTATTAAATTTCCCGGGAATAAAAGCTTTTAATTTCGTAAAGCACTGACTTTCCGGCTTAAATGCTTTCCCCGTAAAAATTTACAAACTCGGAATATTTACTTATTTTCTGCTGGAATTTTAATTTTTTGCGTAATTTTATTTGCGGACGAATAAAAATGAAAAAAACATTCTATCCATTAGCGTGCACTCTTCTCATATTTTCAACGCTGAAGTGCCAGGTAAACGAAACCTGGTCCAGGCTTACGGGTTCGGCATTCCTGGAGAACCGGTCCTACGAGACATTCGAGAATATCTGCGACATGGCAGGAGGAAGGCTCCTGGGCTCTCCCGGGAACGAAAAAGCCATGGAAATCTTAAAAAGCGAACTCCATGATCTTGGCATAAATGCCCAAATGGAACACTTCAAAGCCCCGGGCTGGATTAGAGGTAATGACCAGGTGCAGATAACATCCCCCCTTCTCCGGAATATCCAGGCGCTGGCGCTGGGATACGTCAACTCACATCCGTCTTTTACTGCCAAGGTTGTCTTTGCGGGCTCCGGTTTTAAGGAAGACTACAGTGGAGTTGATATTCAGGGTAAAATAGCCCTTGTAAGCTCAGAAGCCCCAAAAGGCAAGGAGCCCATCTTAAGATATGAGGCTATTAATATTGCTGCTGAACTCGGTGCAAAAGCAATTCTTTTTATCAATGAGCACCCTGGCATGAGTAATCTTGCCGGCACGGGAAACTTTCAGGGCACGGCTTCACCCATTCCGGCTTACAGCCTGACTTATGAGGAAGGCATGTGGATAAAAAGACTCGCCATAAGCGGTAAAAACCCGGAAATGAAACTTACAACCAATTCATACTGCAGGGAGGTTGAGACCGGGAATCTTGTTTTTTCACTTCCAGGCAAAGTGAAGGATAAGATCGTCATTGGTGCTCACTTCGATTCCTGGGATATCAGCTAGGGCGCAATCGACAACGGGCAGGGATCGGCTATTTTACTCGACGTTGCACGCCTGATGAAAACTTTTTCTTCCGAAAACTACTTTTCAATTGACTTCGTCTGGTTTAACGGCGAGGAGCTCGGACTCTGGGGATCAAAAAAATACGCGGAAATGCACTCCCTGGAACCGATTGCCGCAATGATCAATATGGATATGACCGGCTCTCCGAGGGGCTTTAATTGCATGGGTTTCGATGAGTTCAAGCCTTTCTTTGAAAACCTTAAGAATTCACTCAATGGATTCGACCTTTCTTCCGGGGTCGTAAGCGTGCCTTATACGAATAGCGACCACATACCATTTATGTTCAAAGGTATACCTACCTTTTCTTTAACGGGGCACCTTGACGAGGACGCAGTTAAATATTACCACACTTCGGGAGATGATTTTGATAAGGTCAATAAAAAACAGCTCTCTGAGGCTGCTGCTGTCGTAAGCATAATGCTCCATGAGCTTGCAAACTATACGAAACTCACTGAAGGACATAAGAACAGCCAGCAGATGGCTGAACTCTTCAGGAAGTTTCATCTGGACGAAAGACTCAAACGTCAGAAAGAGTGGATCTACGAAAACTGAGGCTCCCTGAAATCGCCCAATATCGTTTAAGGCCCGGCAAAATTAACCTTTTTAAGATTAACCTTTACCGGGTCTTTCTTTATTCTTCCCTTCCGGGAAAAAAAGCATAATTTCCCATCTCACTTTTTTCGCCTGCTCCAATATCCTCCTGAGAAGAAAAATATCAGAAAATAATTTGGACTTTTAACAAAAATTTCTTTAACATTTACTGAATTTCTAATGTAGTTGATAATTAGGTATTCCTTTCGTATATCTATTGTAGCTTTGGTGAACTTAATTTTAGCCTGAATAGGAAATTCATCAAAAGCCGCGAAAATTTATTCAACTAAAGAAAGAAAAGTATTCAGCCGGTCATTTTCATTAAGCCGTTTATGAGCTGAAATTTCGCCGGAACGGTTTTGTTTTTCAGTAGATGCCCGGAAGAATGTTTTTAGGTTTTATATAACTTGCATAAATAAAATGAACAGGACTTCCAAAAGAAAAGCTGATATTGATCTGCCTCTGGTATTTGAGTCATCAGACCACTTTTTTAATCTCTCGCAGGAGCTCCTTTGCCTGTGCAGTTCCGAAGGCCTTATCAAAAGGGTTAACCCTGCATGGCAGAACCTGCTCGGCTACACTGAGAAAGAGCTGCTTGAGAGCAATTTCTTCGAGCTCCTTCAAAGCAGCGACGTAGAGGTTTTCAAGCAGGTGCTCCTTTCGCCGGGAAAGGATTTCCCGCTAGTGAGAGATATGAGGCTGCGCAACAGAAGCGGATATTATAGAATGATTTCCTGGAATATTTCACGTTCATCAGAAGAAAGGCTGGTATATTTGTCAGGCAACATATTCATTCCCGAAAAAGAACCTGAAAAACCCGTTCCCGATGGCGAGATATATTTCAGGTCGCTAATTGAAAACTCACTTGACGTAAAGTCAATATTAGACGAGGAGGGGGTATTCCAGTACGTTAGCCCTTCTGTATTTAAGATGCTGGGCTATAAACCGGGAGAGCTGATCGGCAAAAATCTTATCCGCTATACTCACCCAGAAGACATTACCAGGCTGATTAAAATATTCAGCAAGGTGGTTAAGACCCCCGAGAGCACCTCTTCAGTTGAATTCCGAGTCAGGGACAAAGACTCCAAATGGCACAACATAGAAAGCATGATGAGAAATATGCTGCACAATACTTCTGTCAGAGGTGTTGTCGTCAACTCAAGGGATATTACACAGCGCAAGGATGCTGAAAACACGATACACACGCTGCTAAGCATCAGCAAAAAACTCAACTCCACGCTGAACGTCGACCTGCTTATTGACGCCCTGGTTGAAGAAGCCATGAAGCTTACGGACTCCGAAAGCGGCTGCTCCGGCCTTAAGACGGCTGAAGGCATGGTCTGCAAAAAGTTTTTCCTTAACGGCCTGGCTCAGGATTTTGAATACTGCTGGACCCCGGGAGCAGGAATTGCAGGAAAGCTCATCTTAAACAAGAAGCCTTACATAACAAATAATGCGGCCAAGGATCACAACATACTCACTGAAATCAGGGACCGTTTCGCCATTAAGTCCGGGGCTTTTGTTTCCATACTCAACTCGCAGGGAGAAGTAATAGGGTTTCTTTCTGTTTATAACAAGAAAAGTGATAATGTTTTTACCGAGGCCGACAAGGAGAAGCTTGTTGCCCTTTCACAGCTTGCCTCAACGGCCATACAAAATGCAATTGCTTACCAGAAGATACAAACGGCCGAGTTCCAGCTGAAGAACTCCCGGGAACAGCTCAGGCGCCTTTCTGCACACACACAGTCGGCAAGGGAGGAAGAGCGCACCAGAATTTCCAGGGAAATTCATGACGAGCTTGGACAGGCACTTACAGGCCTTAAGATGGACCTCTCATGGCTGGATAAGAAACTCCAGAGTGAAGGACAGCAGACGGAAACCGTTAGCGAAAAAATCAACGCAATGTACTCGCTCATTAATGAAACAATAAAATCCGTGCGCAAGATATCATCTGAACTAAGGCCGGGAGTGCTGGACTATCTTGGAATTGCCGCAGCAATTGAATGGCAGGCGCAGGAGTTTCAGCACAGGACAGGCATTACATGCAGGATTATTTCCATGCCTAAAGAGCTTGAACTCGACCAGAATTTCTCGACTGCACTCTTCAGGATATTCCAGGAGACGCTTACGAACATTGCGCGCCATGCCTCGGCTAGTCTTATCGAAATCAGACTCATGCATGAAGCAGGTAATATCACACTTGTAATTAAGGACAACGGCCGCGGCATCACAGAAGAGGAAATCCTTAACACTAAATCTTTTGGACTTCTTGGTATGCGTGAAAGGGCTTACCTTTTGGGCGGTGAATTTACAATTAAGGGAAAACAGGGTATGGGTACTACCGTAACGGTTACAATACCTGTTGGAAACTTAAAAGATAAAGGGGGAGCTTTATGATTAAAATTTTAATTGGCGACGACCATGCTATCGTAAGACAGGGCCTTAAACAGATTATTCTTGAAGGCAAGGGCAAATGCATCTGCGGCGAGGCTGAAAACGGACAGGTAGTTCTCGATATGCTGGATAAAGAGGAATGGGACGTCGTTATACTGGATATTTCTATGCCGGGAATGAGCGGACTCGATATATTAAAGGAAATTAAAAAAGTTAAACCCCGCTTACCCGTCCTCGTTCTTACCATGCACTCTGAGGACCAGTTTGCACTCCGATCCATTAAAGCCGGAGCCTCAGGTTATCTTACAAAGGACAGCGCACCGGAGGAACTAATTAAGGCAATAAATAAGGTCATGGATGGCGGCAAGTACGTCAACCAGCAACTGGCTGAAATCCTGGCCGCTGATATTGAAAGGAAGGCTGAAGGGCCTTTGCACGACTCCCTCTCCGACAGAGAGTACCAGGTAATGCGCCTTATTGCCTCCGGTAAAACGGCCAAACAGATTGCCGACGAGCTGGCCTTAAGCGTAAAAACTATCAGCACTTACAGGGCCAGGCTGCTGGAAAAGATGAAAATGAAGACAAATGCGGAACTGACCTACTATGCTATTCAAAATAAGCTCGTAGAATAGCCCTTTTCACCGTGTTTTAGCGTTTTCTCTTGTAGGTCTGCGACTTACCCGAAAATTGGACAAATACTGACAACTTATTCAGTTATTTTCCGATTTCGGGACGGGGAAAATTCCTCTATATTAATAGTAAGAACGTTGGTTCGGAGAATTTCTGCCTTATAAAACTTATTTCCTAAGAAAAGGCAGGATCTTAATCAATTATTCCAGGAAAGAGTATAGCAAAACCTAAAACCAGTAAAATGATTAATAATTTAATGATAGATTCAGGAACTATTTCTACGTCACGTTACAATGTAAAAACAGATAAATTAAACGTTTTTATTTCGGATGATTCACCTGTTGTTCGTGTCCGGCTGGCTAATATGATTGCTGATATCGACGGCATTAATCTGGTTGGAGAAGCTACGAACGTTCAAGACTCAATCGAGAAGATTAATGAACTCAGGCCGGATGCGGTCATTCTGGACATCTGTATGCCCGGCGGCAGCGGTATTGACGTCCTGAAGAGTGTACGGCAGCTGAATGACTCTGCAATTATCATTGTACTTACAAACTACCCATTCCCGCAGTATAGAAAAATCTGCATGGAAGCCGGCGCCAATTACTTCTTCGACAAGTCCAATGAATTCCACAAAGTCCTGGATATATTCAAGAATATGGCTTCTCACCAGGATTAAACACACTCATTTTGCCTTCGTTTTTTGAGAAATAATGCATTTTTACAATAATCATGTTTTTCTTGATACCGGAGACAGTAAAGGCTTTTTGCTCCAAGTTTTTCTTGATACTTACCCCTAAATTTATTTATTATACCGGAAGCAAAAACGGAGCATTATCTTGATAGAACACATTTTAACCATCTCTTACTTCGGAAATACAGTCTCAGATTATCTGATTTGCATTGGAATTATAATTGCCGCTTCCCTGATTATTAAGGTTTTCAGGGCGGTATTCCTGAATAAACTGGATAAAAGCGTAAAGAAATCGAAATCAAAGGTACTGGAATTCATTTCAGTCAATACGGACAAGTTCATAATTCCGCTTTTCTATCTTGCAGCAATCTATACCGGGCTTACGTACCTCAACCTGCCACGGTATTTAAGGCGAGACATTGACGCGGCTTCAATTGTTATTACAACCTTCTTTGCCGTCAGGTTCATCATTTTAGTGATAAATTACTCAATCAGGTACTTCTTTCAGGCCAGGAGCGAAGGAGAAACCACGAGCTTAAAAGGAATTTCCACTTTTATCAGCATTATCGTCTGGTTTATTGGCTCTATGTTTCTCCTGGATAACCTCGGCTTCAAGATATCAACAGTAATTGCAGGACTTGGCATTGGCGGTATTGCAGTTGCACTTGCCGCACAGGCAGTTCTGGGCGACTTCTTCAGCTACTTTGTAATATTTTTCGACCGCCCGTTCCAGATCGGGGATTTTATTGTCGTGGATGACAAGATGGGAGTAGTCGAAAGAATCGGCATTAAAACCACGCGATTAGCAAGCCTTTCCGGGGAGGAGATCATATTTCCGAACTCGAACCTGACAAATTCGAGGATTCACAATTTCAAAAGGATGGAATCCAGGCGCGTCGTCTTTAGGATTGGCGTCACTCACCAGACTCCGATTGAAAATATACGCGAAATCCCGGGCGTTATTAAAAGCATAGTTGAAGGTTTTGAGGATACAAGGTTCGACCGCTCACATTTCCAGTCATTTGGCGAAAGCAGCCTCGATTTTGAAACCGTTTATTACGTTGCCGGATCTAATTATAACAGGTACATGGATATTCAGCAGTCAATAAATCTGAGGCTGTACGAAGAATTTGAAAAAAGAGATATCAAGATGGCCTACCCCACCCGTACGCTTTATTTAGGAAAGACGGACGGAGCTTCAAAGGAAGCAGACAAGTAACACTTTGTCTTTAGTCTTATTTTAGGCGGGCCGGTTGCCCGCCTGGTAGGAAGCCACATAATAAACTCTTTTCCTGGAGTTAACAGTTTATTTTACCTTGCTTATCAGTCTCCTGTAATCCTCATAAAACTCATCATTTACGGGCAATGCACCTTCAATCTGGCAGATGCCGGAGGCAAACTCGGTTGCAAAAGCGTTTATTCTTTCCAGCGGCCAGCCTTTCAGGAATCCTATTGCCAGGATTGCCGAATACGCGTCACCTGCCCCAACCGTATCTGCAATCTGCGAGACACTAGCCTTGTAGGTATCCTTTTCCATTCCCTTATATAATACTGCCCCGTCGGCACCCATCGTAACACAAAGCATCTCTATCCTGAAATTCTCCATCAGCTTTAGGGCTGCGCTGTCCATCTCAAAAATATCGCCATAGAGAAGCTCGCTTATCAGCTCCAGCTCGCTCAGGTTGGCCTTCAGGACGTCCGCTGCCATAAGCGAGGAAGTGATTATTTCCTTATTATAAAAATGCTGCCTTATGTTAATGTCGCAGAAATATTTTTTACCGCTTCTCCAGAGTGACTCTATAGCCTGCCTTGATAGGCTGCTTCTTTGTGCCAGGCTGCCGTAATAAAGCATTGTGGCGTTCTCGTCAATGAACTTCCTCGTTTGAGGTGTAATTTTTATGAAGTCGTAGGCGCAGTCTTCCTTTATTGTAAAGTGGGGGTTCCCGTCCTTATCGACCGATACAATTGCGGCTCCTGTAGGATGGATCTTGTCGGTCTCCACGAAGTCCTGTGGAATATCATTTGCGGCCATTTTTTCCAGCACTTCGCGCCCCGAATCGTCATCCCCTACTCTTGAGATAAAATACCCCGTTCCAAGGAGCTTGTTGACGTGATAAATAAAGTTAAAAGGGGCACCCCCAAGCCACCTGCAGCATGGGAATACGTCGAAGAGTACCTCGCCAATTGAAACTATAGTTAAATTTTCTTTCCCCGGATTTTCTTTCCCGATTTTTTCCAAATTAAAACCTGTTTTCTTAATTTACTTTGAAAATTTATGGCCGGAAGTTACAACTTTAATTTTATAATGTCACCATTCGCATTCACTTCCGGCCTTATTTGTTTTTCTTACAAATCCTTTGCTATTTCCACAAACTTCTTGTATGGAATAGCACTCCAGCTTTCAGCCTTCACGGCTCCCTGCGACATTGTAATGAGCGATACCTTTGCGGCTTCCTCTTCACCCGGAGCCTCATAGATATCCATAAAGTCAAACGGACCAAGGAGTGCATAATGGTCTATCCATTTTACCTCGGGACATTTTTTCTTGACCTCTTCAAACCATTCGCGCCCCATGGATTCTCTTCTTTTCGGGTTATGCTGGTTATCTACGGATAATTTTGTCAAAAGCACATAGGTGGACATAGGTTACCTCCTTTGAATAAACATTTTGACGGATTCGGAAGGGATTTATTGTTATTGTAAGAATTTTAGCCAAAACCTGCAAGATAAAGAGGAAGCAGTTAGGATAATGCATGAAGGAAAAGCTATCCGTTGGCTCGGCCTTATTTCCTGAATGAAAACACTCTATTGACTGTTTCCCTTTTTATGGGATTCTCCTTTCGAGGGAATCTTTTTACTATGCCGGAGGCTTTTTCCCTCAGTCAAACTCCGTCGTCCATTCAGCCTGGCGGTACTTCAGGAAAAACTTCTTCAGCTGTTTCATCGTAACCCTTGCATGCGAAAGCTCCGGAAGTTCATCCTCACTGAAAAATTCCACCCCGCTGGTCTCAATGCTTAAAGTCTCTTTGCCTCCCTGAAGTTCACAGAGGAAAAATATCTTGTAGACGTGAAAGGGGTGTGGTGGAAAGTGCCCCTGCTTGTCACGGTCAAATAATGCAAGAAGCCTTGTGGCGCGAACAATAAAACCAGACTCCTCAAAGACCTCCCTTTCAACCGCAGTTGAGGGGGCTTCGTTCGGATCGGCCCAGCCGCCTGGAAGAGTCCAGCCCCGTCGGACTTTTCTTTGACCATTAAGACTTTATCATCCTTAAATACCACGCCCCGTACGTCCACCCTCGGGGTCGCATAGCCGGCCTGCTCAGAGAAAAGTTCCTTTATGACCTCTTTTTTCACGAGCGAATGCTCCGAGAGGATCTCGGCAGCAATATCCATAACAGAGTTATACCTTTCAATGTCGAATTCATTTCCAGCATACTCAAGCCCGTTCTGTGCAATTGCCTGCAGGCTTTTTGCCCATTCCAGCCATTTGGGAATCATTATGTTTCTCTTTTTATATTGGTAATAGTTCCGAGCTTACCTGCTGAAAAACTCACCTGCTTCCTTGAGAGTTAAAAGGACATCCTTTCTTCCGGCTTCAACATCCGTAAGCACTTTCCCGACGTCTTCAAGTAGCACAAACCTGATCTTTCCATCCCTGTTTTTCTTGTCGCTAAGCATGGCCTTAAAGAGCACGTTAAGCTTCAGCTTATTGAATTTAATCCCGGGGTGAAATTTCTTGAGCATTCCGGAAAGCGCCATGAATTTTTCTTCATTCATGCAACCCAGGCGTCTAGAAAGAATCAGTGCGCATGCGAGCCCTGCAATTACCGCCTCACCGTGCTTTATCTTGTACTCGAGCACGCTTTCATAGGCGTGCGCAAAGGTATGCCCCAGGTTAAGTATCTTTCTTTTTCCCCCTTCCTTTTCGTCTTCCGAGACTATGGAGGTTTTTATGCTGACTGACTTGGCTGCCGCCTTTTCAACTACGGCGGGATCTTTCTTAAGAAGCTTTTCTGCATTGTCCTCAATAAAACGGTAAAAAGCCCTGTCTGAAAGATATGCATACTTAAGTATCTCTCCTGTTCCGCACAGGACTTCCTTATCGGGAAGTGTCTTTATGAATTCCAGGTCGGCAAGCACAAACTCGGGCTGGTAAAAAGCCCCGATTATGTTTTTAATGCCATTGAAATTTATCCCTGTCTTCCCCCCGATTGCGCTGTCTGAAACTGCCAGAAGCGTTGTTGGCACCTGAATGTATTTAACGCCGCGCATAAATGTTGCGGCAGCAAAGCCCGCTAAATCCCCTATTACTCCCCCTCCCAGGGCGATTATGAGTGTATCCCTGGAATATTTTTTCTTCAGGAGGAAGGAATAAATTTTGTTCAGGTTTTCCTGCGACTTTGTATTTTCACCCGGCCTTAGAGTCAGCAGGTTAAACTTTCCTTTGAAGCTGCTGAAAGCATTCTCAACTTTCTTTCTGTAAAGCCTGTTTACATTGCTGTCAGTGATCAGGAGTATGTTACGGTTAAGTTTTCTTTTTTCTATTTCGGACGTAATTTTGCCGAATATCCCCTCGCCCAATAGCACGGGAATTTTTTTGTCTTTTAGCTCAATATTAAATTTTCTCATTAATTTTCTTTAGTAGGATTTTTGCAATTTTATCAACGGTGAGTCCCAAAGGATAGTCATCCGTATTTATAACCAGGTCGGCTTTCTCATAGAAAGGGGAACGCTGATCGAGAAGATGAGATATCTTGGCCTTGAATCTCTCTTTATTGTCCTGCTCCTGCTCGGCATTGAACATAGGCCTGTCGCGCTTAAAGCGGAGCCTTTTATAAAGGGCCTCAGGGGAAGCCTTGAGATAAACTATTTTACCGGTTTTCTTCAGGATTTCCAGGTTATTGTTGTGCACCGAGGTGCCGCCCCCCAGGGAAATTACAACGTCGTGCATTCTGGACAATCTTCTCAGGGTTTCTGTTTCCTTTTCCCTGAAGAACTTCTCCCCCTCGTCATGAAAGATGTCAACAATTTTCTTACCCATTTCCTCTTCAATTACCCTGTCCAGGTCGTAGAACTCCCAGCCCAAAGTATTGGCAAGAATAGGCCCGATTGTACTTTTGCCCGAAGCCATAAAACCGTTCAGATAAATAATTGTATTAGACATAGAAAAATTCATCATTAATAACTGCTTTCTAGAAATGGAAAGCCATGCCAAGCGTAAATGTAACGCCGTCAATATTGATTTTCGATTGAAACGTATCCTGCGCCAGCACTATTGTGCTGCCGTTATAGTTTACGCGCTGATTCTTATATTTGCTCGTAACCTCGAGCTCCGGGTCCCGGAACTTCATTTCCCCCCTTACCGAAAGGAAATTGGTAATCATATAGTCTGATGAAACCACGGCCTGTATTCCGTATGCAAACTCCCTTTTCAGGTTCGATACCTCCTCGTCCCCGAATTTTCTCAGGTGGTCGCCATAGTAATAAGCCACGCCTCCGCCCATGAGGAACTTGAACTTTTCTGTTGAAAAGGGCAGGAGGTAAT
Organism: Ignavibacteria bacterium; assembly: GCA_025612245.1. Taxonomy (GTDB): domain Bacteria; phylum Bacteroidota; class Ignavibacteria; order Ignavibacteriales; family SURF-24; genus JAAXKN01. The sequence continues at coordinate 4,456 of JAAXKQ010000009.1, read as the reverse complement.
AAGCCGTCAGCTCAAATGGAATGACCCTGAAGCCGTCCTCCACCATGACAGTCTGCGTACCTTCACTTCCCAGAACAGTAAGATTCGGACCCGACTGCACTTTCTTGATATATTCTATACTAAGGCCCAGGAGTATGTCATCGTTGAGCCTGTAGCGCAGATCAGCCGACGGGCTGAAAATGTCTTCCATGTAAAAAGCATTATTTCTCAGAATTTCCACGGGAGACTTTGGATTAAGATATATTCTTGCCGTAGTCGTATAGTTATAATTCAGGCTAAGGCTGAAATCCCTATAGATCTCCTGTCCTTGCAGTCTGCCCTGAAAAAGGCAGGATGCCAGAACGATTGCTAAAAAGAAATATTTCCTTAACATATAAATCCAGACAAATTGTCCCGTCAAGTTATATCTAAAGATAACTTTTTCACGACGAAAGTTCAATTTAAAAACAAAGAAGCCCTGCAAACTTATTGGCTGCAGGGCCTGGAAATTCCGTTTCAGTATGTTCATCTTGTCTTTCTTTCCGGGTTTATTTTGTCTCTTTGGCTACTGTTGCCTTTGAATTGTTATGTGCTATGGCAAGATCCATGCTGTTCTGGTTGGATTTCTTGATTTTTTCTACCAGCTTGGCTGCATTGCCGCTGTCACCTTTTTTATCGTAGGCCATAGACATGTAATACCATACAATTGGACTTTGATCGTCGGCCTTTTGAAAATGTGTCAGTGCCTCATCATACTTATTCTCCTTAAGGGCCAAATAACCCTGTACACTCTCATAGTCCTTTTCAATGCCGGGATCTGTGGAGCTGCCAATGAGCTTATCCTTATTATCCAGCTCGCTTTTAGCGTCGTCCATCTTTCCCTGTGCTATCAGTCCGTATGCCCTCAAAAGATTAACCGAAGCCGTGAGATTCTTTTTTTGCTGATCAGGAAGGCCGGAACTTTCAATTTTTTCTTTTGCCATATCAAAATGCTTCATTGCCTCCTCCGGCTTCCCGTTTTCAGCCAGAATGAATCCCTGATTGTTATGACTGTTCACCAGAACAACCGCTGCACCTTCGCTTTCAGCAAGAGAGGCCTGTTTATCCAGTACCGTAAGGGCATTATCGATATCCCCTTCACGTACATAGGAAACAGCCTGGTCATATAAAGATACAAGCTTCCAGTTTGGAAGCGACGACTTGTCGTAAAGCTGCTGATAATTCTCTCTTGCTTTTGAAAAATTGTTCTTGAAAAGGTAGTTGTTACCAAGCCCTTCATATGAGGACCAGAAATTAGGATCAATATTCAAGGCTTTCTGGTACTGCTTAATCGATTCGTCGTACCTGCCGTTTTTAAGAAGAAGTTCGGCATAGGAGTCGTAAGGGTTTGGATTATCCGGCACAAGAGAAATGTATTTCTTGAATGAGCTCTCGGCCTTATTAAAATCATTTTTATAGGAATATGCATACCCCATCAGATTATAGGCTGGAGCAAAGCCATGGTCGATATCAATGGCTTTCTGCATGTACCCGATTACTGCATCATAATTCCTGCTCGCAGCAAACTCATAGCCCCCGGCATAGAACTCTGCCCACTTATCCTTCGGGAACATGCTTATGAGTTTATCTACTGCCTCTTTGGCTTTTGCAACGTCACCTTCAAACTGGGACTTGATCAATAATATCAAGTTCTTCTCCCCTTCGGAAACATTTCCGGACAGGCTTTCTGCCTTTTCAATATTCTTCTTCTGTTCAGTATATATCCCTGCCGTCTGAGCCAGCCCCAGGTACCCGAGTGCAAAATTGGGGTCGGCTTTAATTGCATCCTGGAAAGAGGCTTTGGCCTTGTCAGTCCTGAGATTACTCAACAAAATTATTCCTTCAATATACTTCTGTCTGGCTTCCTGAGACTGGGTCGTAATTGGGATTTCATCTTTGGACGTTGTCATCTTTCCCTTCAAAGTCTTCTGCTGTTTTTTCTGCGGATATGTTGCCTGTAAGACAAGGACTAAAGAAAGGATCACCGACAGAATCAGCATCACAGACGTAAACTTTGCTTTCATTGAGCCCTCCCGATTTAATTAAGGAATTGTTGTTTATGCAAGGAACAGTTTTTCTTCCAAGTGTGGTTTTGGATATGAAAAAGCTATTTTTTCCAGGACTATTATCAATGGTAAAACCTGTACCCTGATTGCTCTGCAGCTATGAAAGCAAGTATGGCGGGAAAAGACGGACTCAGTCCGCCGCCAAAAGCCGGACTGAGCTTGTTTGAGGCTATTTCAGGCTATAGGCAGCTTGAAGGAAAACGTGCTGCCAGTACCTATCTGGCTTTCAGCCCAGATCTCACCCGACTGTGAGGTAACAAACTCCTTTGCAATTGCAAGCCCAAGGCCCCTGCCCCTCGGGTTATTGCCAATCTGGACGAACTTATTAAATATTCTTTTCAGGTCTTCCTTCTCAATTCCAGGACCTTTGTCGGTAACCGAGAACCTGACAAAGTTGCCCTCTCTTGAAGAACAGATGCTCAGTATCCCGTTTTCAGGAGTATATCGGACTGCGTTTGTTATCAGGTTCACCAGCACCCACACGGTTTTTTCGACATCCGCTTTAATTGGTGGGAGGCCGGGTTCAATGGTGGTATCAACAGAAATATTCTTGTCGCTTATGAGCATCATTAAAGAGGTCAGTGCATAATCCATTATTGCATCCGCGTTTGTTATACCAATCTTAAGCCTGATGTTGCCCGATTCAGTTTGCGCATAGTCCAGGAGCTCGTTAACCATTTTGGAAAGCCTGATTGTCTCCTGCCTTACAGTCTGCAAGATTTTCTGATGAGCCAGGCTCAGTTCGCCAAGTCTTTTATCCTCGAGCAACTTTATACTCAGGTTGATTGATGATAATGGCGTCTTCAGTTCGTGCGATACGGTTGCAATCAGGTTTGTCTTTGCCGTATCCCTTTCTTCATACCTCGTAACATTTTTAAGAATGATTATATACCCGATTGTGCTGGCAGGAGTGTTCTCCGGGTCAGTCAGCTTTGTCTCAATTATTTCCTTTGTAAAGTATGCCTCTTTCTGATTGATCACTATGGGGATATAGGTATTCTTGGAGGTGTCTAAAGGCTTTCCTGCAATGATCGTCCCTTTAAGTATCTCGCGGAAAAGGTCGTTACTGAGGGCGACTTCCTGCATAGATTTACCCGCAACGTCACTTTCTTTAAGTCCAGTAATATCCTGCGCAGCCCTGTTCAGGTATAGTATATTCTTGCGTTCGTCAATAATAAATATTGCATCATTCAGGCTGTAGATGATTGCTTCCATCCTCTTTTTCTCGACCAGGAGTTTGTGGAGGTTATTGGCTTCATATTCCTTCAGTTTTTTGGACATGCTGTTAAACTCTTTTACCAGAATACCCAGCTCATCTGCCGAAGAGAAAAGAAGCTTCTGGTCGTAATCCCCCTCTGAAATTGCTTTAATTTTATTTGTCAGCTCATAAATAGGCTTTAAGATATAACCCGGGAAATATGCAATAAAACCGAGCGCCAGAAGAAGGCTTAAGCCCGTAAGGATTATCATATAGCGCCTGACCTGCCTGGCCGTAGAGGCAGCCTTATTGTTTTTATTTATAATGGCGTTTGAGTTTATTTTATATATTCCGGAAATTGAACTGCGCACGTCCTCGTACTTGTCCCTGAGCTGCAAGGAATATGTCTTCCCCCCCGTCTTCTCAGCCCTTGCCATTATGTCCAGGAAGGTGGAATAATCCTGCTTTAGTATGCTGATTATTTCCTCTTCCCCCGTTTCAGTAATATTTTTCTCTTCCGCCTTCAGGTTGTCACTGAAAAGCTTTGTCAGGTCTTTTTGTTCGCTTTCATTTAATGCCGAAACGTCATGCCTGAGGAGGTCCCGTTCAGTATGAAGCGTATAAAGACCGTCAAGTGCCTTAAGCATATTGGCCGTGTATTCAATTGATTTATAGTTATCCTTTATTATCTCGCCTGAATCCCGGGAGAGAATTGAAATAAACTGTGAGCCCATTATACCAACCATCAGAATGATCAGGAAGATAAATGAAAGGAGAAGAAGTATTTTTGTCTTTAACTTATTCATGGTTAGAAATAATTAAAATGTCTATGGTTAAATTTCTTGTAAGTCTGATTAAGTCTTTCAAAATGTTGTTCCTTGCCAGCTGTTCCAGAAAACCTATATTCGGCTTTCCCAGAACAATAGTTCCCACCTCTTTTTCCTTGGCGAACTGAACTATTGCCTCCGGGACACTACGGCCCTTTATTCTGGCTACATCGGCTTCTAGTTCAGCTGCCAGATTGAAATTATTCATCAGGTGTCTCTGTTCCGAAGCTTCGATATTTTCCGGGCTTTCCTTTGGAGTCTGGACATAAAGAACGTACCACTTTGAATTATAAATGGATGCCAGCCTGGCGGATTTCCTTATAAGGTTTACACCCGACTTGCTGTTG
>JAAXKQ010000036.1 GCA_025612245.1 Ignavibacteria bacterium | reverse complement strand
ACGGTCCCGTCTTTACGGCACGCGAGCTGGAAGCTCTGCCAGTGGACTTTTAAGCTGAAAGATTTTGAAACCCTCTGAAAAACTTTAGTGACCAGGCTCCGGGCTCAACCTTCAAGAGCTTCAGGCAGCCTGGCCTGAAGTTATTCCCCCTCAAAATGCATTTCGGAAGAATAAGTTTAGCACAGAATCAAAAAATTGTCCTATCCGCTTTAGCGGCTATATATTTGTAGAAAAACGAATTCCGATCCAATTCATAACCGCATATTGGTTCCATAAAAACCACTGGCTGGGTTTGAAAGAATCATTTTTTAGCACTCTGGGGTTGCACTGCTTATGTGTCAACTCGTAGGTCCCATTTTTTCTTCACAGCTATTTGCGAATTAATAATAAATGAATATATTCCTGCCGGGTCTTATCGGATTGAATAAACTGGCTTGGGGTCACAATGAAAAAGTTTTTATTGGTTTTACTTATAGCAGTAAGTTGCACAAGCCTTATGGCACAGGATTACTTCAGGACCTCCCCGCATGAGGTTTCTAAGGAAGTCTTAAATTCCATTGAATCCAGTATGCTGAATAAATATGGAAAGAAGTATTACTTGTCTGTTTTCTTTATTATGGATTCCCTGCTCAGCGATCCATTTTATATGGATGAAATAAGAGATCCTTATGGAAAGCTAAAAGGCATATCACTCTTTTCATGCCGGAAAGGTGGCGAGGGACTTCCAGACAGCCTGAGATTTATTCCCGACAGCTCAATTGTCGGAATATACAAAGACGGCAATATTATCTGGGATTCAGGTCCTGTAATTTACGGCAATATTGAAAATTATCTATCCTTCTGCGGTGACATAAATAAGGATGGAGTCGTGGATATCGGACTAGTGGCAAATTATTATGACTTTTGGAATAATAATCCCCGTACTTCATTAAACTATTTGTGGATATTAGACTGGGACGGAACAAGCGGAAAGTTCATAAATGATTATGATGTAAATACTGGTAAATCCAGCTTAGTACCCGGGATATTCTGGTTATTTGACTGGGAGGGGGATGGGATTTGGGAAATATTTTCACACTGGGAGTATGACCAGGCGCCCCCGGAAAATCCCCCTGCAAACTACCCATTGGTTACCTACGGATGGAACGGAAGTAAGTACGGTCTCTGGAGCAGCGTTTATCAGCTGAAGTGGAATGATTTCTTTCCTGCCAAGTGGGTTAAAGCAGAGGGACAATGCAGAGTGAGTAAATCTGGCGACAATTCGCTTTATGACTACAGCTTTACAAGCAGCCCGGAAAGTAAACAGGACATAGAAGATATATATATTACAGGAATAGATTCTACCATCATTGACAATGAATCTAAGTACGACAATGATGTTCATTCTAATCCTGTCAAGATGTATTTAAATAATACATGGCTTTTTTATTCAAAATCATACTATTCTTTGATAAAACCAGGAGAAACAAAAACCGGTTACTGGTACAAGGGAAAAGGCCTGCCAGGGCTGTGTGATGTTTATATACGAGGTTCGGTTCCTCTCAAATTCGGCGGCTTCGGGGACAGCTCAATGACCATCGAAATGAGATACCGTGACATCTTTACCAATTCATTTAGGACTGTAACGATCGGAATAAAACCATTCCCTGATGAGGTAAGTACGCCTGCATTCCTGGATACAATAATCCACTATTCAAAAAAGTCTTATGAACTGGGGTGGATTAAGGACCAGAATCTCATGGATAAGTTTAACCGTTACCTTGGGAGTGCCAGGGATTTAATAATCCAGAAGAATTCCCATGAAGCCCGGGGGGATCTAAATAGCCTGCTTGAGGACCTGGAGAGGGAAACTCCACAGATGTTAAGCCCTGAAGCTTACGCCCTGCTAAAATTAAATACTGAGTATGTTATAAGAAGGCTGCCTGCTACGTATAAGTTAAATCTCAATATAATTGGAAACGGTTTAATTGAGAAATATCCTGCACAGACAGAGTATGACAGCGCCTCTACTGTAATGCTGACTGCAAAGCCATCAGCCGGATTCAGGTTCAGGAACTGGAGCGGAAATGCTGCCTCCGACTCCAATACCATTTCTGTCCTTATGAACAGCAGCAAGAACATAACTGCTGAATTTATCCCGGTTATTAAACCAGTCGGAATAACTTCTATTTCTCCCCGGTTTAGTATTGAAGGCACGAAGAGGCTTGGCTTAAACATTGCAGGTTATGGGTTCCTGGAGACCACGGTAGTTAGCTATAATGGAATAGTGAGACAGCCTGAGTATTTATCCGGCTCATTAATTACGCTTACACTTAACCAGTCCGACTTAAAGAGTAAAACCTCTGTAGAACTAAAGGTAGTAAATACTGACGGCGGCCAGTCCAAAATTGCAGAATTCATCATTATCAGTAAACCTGAAGCGGTAGATACTCTTATATCCATGTTAAACAGGGCAAATGAAACCGGCCAGCTGAAAAACAGGGGGATATATAACAGCCTTTACAAAAAACTTGAAAACTCAAAGAAAGATCTGGAGAAAGGAAATATGAACTCCGCCTCCGGTACACTTAATGCTTTCTCAAGTGAACTTGAAGCTCAAAGGGGAAAAGGCTTAAGTGAAAATGCCTGGAAAGAGTTGAAGAGTTTTGCAGATTTAATATTGCAGTCGTTTTAGTGAACTCAAAGTAAAACAATTATGGTAAAGAAATTAAAGATTAACGAACCTGAGGTTTTATAATATGTACAGAATATCCACAGCTATATTCATTACACTGCTGGTCTGTTTTTACTCACAAGCAGAGATCCGGGGGCAGCAGCTTTATAAAATTCCATTTTCATCTAAAGGCAATACAGTTGACCTTACAGTTGCAAATACTTCAACTATAGCAGTAAGGAATATTAAGGTGCTGGCAGCAGATCTGCCCGAATGGGTAAAAATGGACTTTACTGAAACAAAGATTTCTGAGCTAAAGCAAAATGAAGAAATTGAAGTTGAATTCAGCTTTAATGTGGAAAAGAATGCTCCTGTCGGGCAGGAGGCAATGCTTAAGTTTCTGGCTGTTGGTCCTGCAGGCGAACAGTGGACAAAGCAGATAAAAATAATTGTCTCTGCACCTGACAAATATGAGCTGTATCAGAACTTCCCGAATCCATTTAATCCATCCACAACCATCAGCTATCAGCTTTCAGAACAGAGCAAAGTAAGTCTTAAGATTTATAATGCTCTTGGAGAGGAAGTTGCAGCACTTGCGGAAAATATCCGGGAGGCTGGCTATTATGAAACCCAATGGAATGCCTCTTCATTTGCAAGCGGAATTTATATATATCAGCTATACGCTAAAGGAAAGGATGGTCATGAATTCATACAGAGAAAAAAGATGCTTTTGATCAAATGATTCCCGGGCTAAACCCGGACCCATCCTACCGCCGGATTCAGACCTAACTTCAGGTTAAATATTTATGAGTCAACCCGGTGCCGCGGCCTGAAGTTAAATACCTCTTTACACTTATATTAAAAAGCTATATGTTGCTAATTAGGAGAAAATCAGATCAGGATTTTCCCCTTTGCAGTTCCTCATTTAATTTTTCTGGTAAAATATATTCAAATTATAAAGAGGG
>JAAXKQ010000008.1 GCA_025612245.1 Ignavibacteria bacterium | reverse complement strand
AAATGGTAAGCAATCCGTCCTTTAAGTCGAATAAAAAGTTCTCCAGGATAGGCATCGGTGTGCGGTTAGGGACGGCCGGAATTATCTTCGTCAGCAGTTTTTCCAGTGACTTACTGTTTACCTTAAATTCCATTATTTTTCTCCAAATTAAAGTGTAAAAATATCATTTTTTCACCTCATTTTCAATGCGAATTATGAGGTATCACGTCAGTTTATCAACAATCAACACGCTTATATTTATTATTATTTTATTTTTAAATATTATTAATAAATTTAATAATAGTGTTAATATGTTGATAACTCAAAATGCCGCATTTTTAGCTTAGATTCGGCTTTTTTCGGCATTTTAAAATGTGGATAACTAAGGGCTAACTTTGAGTTCTCAACACTGTGTGAATAAGGGCTGTTTTATCCACACGGTTTCCACTATTTATCCACAGCTTATCCACACTAAATCGGGCCTAAATTCACACAAAAAATTTACAAAAAGGGCAATTTTTATGGGATAGTTTCAGCCTTCAGAAAGAAGGCTCTTCCCTGCTTTTTACTTATGGTCCACTAATTTTAAGACACGCTCATTTCGATTTTGTTCTTAATCGAGTCCACAGTCTCCTTGAGCGTCTGGTCCTCGTCCATCAGCTGCTCCATGCTCGTAAAGGCATGAATTACCGTCGAATGGTCCCTGCCCCCAAAGTGCAGTCCTATGGTCTTAAGAGAGGACTTTGTGAGCTTTTTCGAGAGGTACATGGCAATCATGCGCGCCTGTACGACCTCTTTTTTGCGGTTTTTGTCGCGGAGCTTGTCTTCTTCGACGTTCAGGGTTTCGCAGACGATTTTTGTGATGTATTCTATGGAAATATTGACCTTCCTGTCGGTTGCAATTTCCCGTACAGTCTTCTTTGCAAGCTCTATATTGATCTCTTTAGAGCTCAGTGAGGCATTTGCAAGGAGTTTAATCAGGCAGCCTTCAAGCTCACGAATGTTGGAAGTGATATTTATGGCGATATATTCCAATATTTCCGGAGAGAGGCTGATGCCGTAGTTTTCGCTTTTTTTCTTTAATATGGCAATTCTGGTTTCAAAGTCTGGCGGCTGGACATCAGCCGTAAGCCCCCATTGAAAGCGCGAAATAAGCCTTTCGTTTAAGCCTTTCAGGTCTTTCGGCGGTTTATCGCTGGAAAGGATGATCTGTTTGCCAGACTGGTGAAGCGTATTAAATATATGGAAGAACAGGTCCTGCGTTTTTTCCTTATTTATGAGGAACTGTATATCGTCTATGATGAGCGCGTCCATGCTTTTGTAGAAGTTAGAGAATTCGTTCACCTTATTGGACTGTATGGCTTCGACGAATTCCACTGTAAAAATGTCTGAGGAAAGGTAAATGACTCTTTTATGGGGGAAGTTGCTGAGTATCTTGTTTCCTATTGCCTGTATGAGGTGTGTTTTTCCGAGTCCCACGCCGCCGTAAATAAAAAGCGGGTTAAAGGAAGTTTCGCCCGGGTTGTCGCCGATTGCAATAGCAGCCGCGCGTGCCAGCTGGTTGCCTTCCCCTTTTATAAAGTTATCGAATGTATAACGGTTGTTGAGATAGGATTCAAAAGGAGGTTTTTGTTCCGTTTCAGGGACATTTTTTATGACAGGTTCCGGTTTTTCCGGGGCTTCCTTGCCCAGTTCAATCTCGGGAATTTCATTTTCTTCCGAGATTACATAAGCCAGCTTTGCTTCGGCGCCAATTATTTGTCGTATTGTCTTGTTAATCAGTGTATTATAGTGTTCATCAATCCACTCAATAAAGAAATTGTTGGGCACCTGTATCTTCAGCGTAAGGTTTTCCAGGTAGAGCGGTTTGATGGGCAGGAACCAGGTGTTGTAGGTAATAAATGGAACGTTTTCCTTGATGACTTTCAGGCACTCTTTCCAAATTATTTTAGGATCGCTACTTACGGCTTCCTGCGCAAACGGTTCGGCTTGATTCATAGTTATTAACATTTAAAATGGGTTAAAGATTGAAAATTCTAAAGATTCTGACGTTTTTCCACATTCCCTCACAAATTGTCAACAAGTTATCCACATTAATGTGGAAAAGTTAAGTTATTGAAAAATAAGCATTTACAGACACTCTCTTGGTTTCACCCACAGTTATCCACATTTTCAAAATGTGATCTGTGTATCATTGAGTATGTGAAACGGTTTCACGTTAAAAAGTTATTCACAAGTTATCCACACTTATTAACATTCTTTGGGGGAATGAAAAATAGATAGATTTTTCTGCCTGTGCAAATTAATTATTAAGAAAATTATGTAAGTTATTATGCCGGAATAAGATAAAATTTTATATATTTCCTGAATTCATCTTTCCTGAAAAAGGAATCTCTTTTACTCAAAAATTTCTGGGGTTGAATGTGGATAACTTAAAAGTGGTTATAACCGGAGGTGCCGGCTTCATCGGAAGCCATATTGCGGAATACTGGATCGGCAGGGGTGCAGAGGTACATGTGATCGACAATTTAAGGTCGGGGCACCTTAAAAATGTGGCTTTGTTTCCGGGGATAGTTTTCCATCGCGGGAGCATAACCGACAGGGATCTTGTTTTTTCGGTTCTTGAGAATGCAAGCTATGTTCACCATCTGGCTGCCATGATATCGGTTCCTGAATCGGTAGACAAACCGATGGAATGCGTTGAAATTAACGTAAAGGGGCTTATAAACGTTCTTGATGCGGCACGTGAACATAATGTAAGGAAGGTTGTCCACTCCAGCTCTGCAGCCGTATATGGCGATAATCCGGAAAGCCCGAAGCTTACCTCCATGCGCCCCATGCCTAAGAGTCCCTACGGCATTACAAAGCTGGATGGTGAGTACTACCTGGAGATGTACCGTGAAAGCTTTAAGCTCGGGGCGGTATCATTAAGGTATTTTAACGTATTCGGGCCCCGGCAGGATCCGCAGAGCCAGTACGCGGCGGCAATTCCGATCTTTGTCAGCAAGGCTCTTAAAAACGAGCCCATAACCATTTATGGCGACGGGATGCAGACGCGCGACTTTGTTTTTGTAAAGGATGTTGTAAATGCCAACGTGGCCGCGGCCACAAAGCCTGAAGCGCACGGGGTATATAACGTTGCAAACGGTTCGGCTATTACTATTAAAGAGCTGGCTGAACTAATAATAAGGGAAACCTCTAGCCAAAGCAGGATTGTTTTTGAGGAAGAAAGGCCGGGAGATATAAAGCACAGCCTGGCCTCAATTAAAGATACCGTTGAAGGACTGGGCTTTAAGCCGGGCTTTAACCTGATGGACGGCTTAAAGGAGACCATTTCCTATTTTGTGCATGAATTCACACAAGAGCAGGCCTAAGGCTTTCTGCTTTTTTTGAGTCCCGGCTCTCCCCTCTTTTAGTGAGCCGGGCTTTTAAGACGGTGCACTTTTTTATTTCGGAAATTCTTCTTTATTTACTATAGAGAATGAAGTTCTGAAAACGGAAAGAAAATTTGGAAAGGAAGGTGGAAATTTCTTAAAAAAGGTTTTTATCTTCCTTTTGCATCTCCCTCTCTCTTTTTTTTCCGCTATTATGCTTACTTTTTCCGTACAGGGATAACTGGAAGACAGCCATTATTCATAAAATGAAGCTTTTATGGAACGCAAAGAAATACGTATCCTCCAGATTGAGGATAACCCGGGCGATGTCCGGCTGATAAAAGAGATGCTGAAAGACGTCAGGCAGGGCCGCCTGGTGCTTAATCACGCAGCGGATTTAGCCTCCGGAATAGAATTTCTTAACAGCAACGAATGCGACCTCGTGCTTCTGGATCTTGGACTTCCCGACAGTACGGGGCTTAAGACACTCGAAAGGCTTCATGAGGCGAAAAGAGTGGTTCCAGTCGTCATTATGACCGGTCTTGACGACGAGGAGCTGGGCTTTGAGGCGGTTAAAATGGGGGCACAGGATTACCTTGTAAAAGGGCAGATAGACAGCAACATTCTTCTTCGTTCGATACGATATGCAATTGAAAGGAAAAGAATTGACGAAAAACTCCGCCGCAGCGAGGAGCGCTTCCGCTCCACGTTCGAGCAGGCCGCGGTGGGAATTGCACACGTTTCAACCGAAGGCGACTGGCTGAGGGTAAACAGCAAGCTGTGCGGCATACTGGGCTATACGTCCGAAAAAATCCTTACCATGAACTGCATTAAGATGACCCATCCTGACGACCTGGGGCGCGACCAGGAAAAGATTGACGAGCTGCTCAGCTATGAAATTGATACCTATACAATTGAGAAGCGATATATGCATAAGGATGGTTATTACGTCTGGTGCCAGCTGACGCGTTCACTGGTTGAGGAAAGCCCGGAGGCCCCGAAGTACTTCCTTTCGGTAATTGAAGACATAACTAAAAGAAAACAGACCGAACTGGCCCTTGAGAACAATGCCCGGGAAATGTCGGAGCTGAACCGTAAACTTAAAGAGTTAAATGCGAGTAAGGATAAATTTTTCTCCATAGTTGCGCACGACTTAAGAAGCCCCTTCTCCGCCCTGCTCGGTTTTTCGGAGTACATGCACAAGCACATCGAGGAGCTGACGCACGATGAGATCAAGGACTTTTCCTTCAGGATATATAAGTCGCTTAACAGCCTTCTTAAGCTCATTGAGAACCTTCTGCAGTGGGCCAGGATCAATACGGGCAAGATGGAGTTTTCGCCTGACAGGTTCAGTCTGAATGAACTCCTTGACGAGATACTGAACATTTATAACATAAATGCCGGCAGGAAGAACATAAAGCTCTACTGCAGCCTCGATAACTCATACGAGGTTTATGCCGACAAGGATATGATAGACAGTGTTTTAAGGAATCTGCTTTCGAATGCCATAAAGTTCACCGCTTCGGGCGGGGAGATAAGGCTTGCAGCAAAAAAGAGGAATGGCTACGTTGAGGTGAGTGTTGCAGACACGGGAATAGGCATCAGAAAAGAGGATATGGAAAGGATGTTCAGGATAGATGAGAATCTGACGCGCGAGGGAACGGAAAACGAGAAAGGAACGGGCCTGGGGCTTGTATTATGCCGCGAGTTTGTGCAGATGAACGGGGGCACGATAGAAGTGGAAAGCGAGCACGGTAAAGGGAGCACTTTCCGCTTTACAATTCCCGAGGAAGCCGGAAAATCTGAAGAGGCACAAAAAAGCCTTTCTTAAACGGAACGTTTTTATGCTTCCATAAGAAAGGCTGCAAAAAATACTATCAAAAGGAGAAGCTTACTTTTTTACTTTCCCATCCTCCAGAAGGACAGAATAAGAATATCCGGCTCCGAAATCTTTATTGACCGAGACTTTTCCCTCCACAACAACGACGCTTCCTAACTGGGCTTCGTCGTTACTGGTAATTAAAAGGTCGTAGTTTCCGGCGGTATTCGTGCCATCCTGAATATGAATCCAGTTTTTACCCATAATGCCGGGGTTGAATTTTACCACCTTGCCGCGCACCTGAACGCTTCTGCCTTTCAGGGATTCTTTCTGTTCGTAGATTTCGGCCACGGTTTTGCCTCCTTTGAGGGGGTCGACCTTAACCTGTTCCTGCTCGGATTTAACCTGCGGGTGGGCGCCCATTGTAGGCTGTGCCGCATGTCCGTTTTTAACGACGTCTGAAACGAAAAGAATTGATTCAAAAGTACGGTTTAAAGACTCGCTATGGAAATTTTTCATTTCCATGGATTTTGAAAACTGTACGGTTTCCCCTTTTTCAACCTGCATCTGAGGCACGGCGGCCCAGTAAGTGTTGCCGTTTTCCTCGAGGCGGAGGTAAGTATAATTAGAAGCATTAATTTTATCTAAAACTTTGCCTGAGTGGACCCCCGCGGCCTGAACGGGTTTGGATTCTTCATTTTTACTGCAGGCGGCAAGACTCAAGAGCGCTAGTGTAAGTATAACAACTAAAGAGCGTTTCATCTATTCTCCATTGATAGTTATAAAATCAGGCATTAAGATAATAAAAAGAATTTTAAACAACTTATCAATTTCAGGTGCAAAATTAGTCCTCAATTTCCCTTTCCGACTTGTCCTTTCCAGGTTAAAAATGAAGTGACTCTTCAGGTTCTTAAATTTTTTGGGTGTGTGTGAATTACCGTGGCTCTTTTGGATTAAGGTGAACTTTATCCTCTTGCCTTGTCGAGCAGAGAGTTCAGCTGTTCTATTTCCTCCTGGCTCAGCTTTTTCAGCCGGTTTTCCAGCGTGTGTTCCGGAATGTCAATCTTTGCCAAGAGCTCCAGGCCTTTCGGTGTAATCATAACGTCTACGTTCCTTCTATCCGAGATGCAGGGGGTCCTTTCTACCAGTCCCTTTGCCCGTAACTTTTCGACTATTCTTGAAGCGTCAGACATTTTGTCGAGCATGCGCTCTTTAATGAGCTTTATTGTAGCCGGGTTCGGATGCTGCCCTCTTAGAATGCGCAGCACGTTATATTGCTGCATGGTAATTCCGTACGGCCTTAAAATTTTGGTCTGCTGGCCTGCAATCCAGTTGTTAGTATATATTATGTTTACGACAGCTTTATGGTACTGGTTTGAAAACCTGTCCTGCCTTATTTCATCTTCCAAACGCATTTCTTTAACAATCAAAGAGCCTTTTGTTTCTAAATATGTATCCATTATATTAAATTATATTTCCTTTAGAGGGGAATGTCAATCAGCAGGATGCGGGAATTTTCGTCTGCATGAATATTTATTTCCTTTAACCCGCTTATTTCTGCGGCATCTCTCTTAAAGAGGTATTCCCCGTTGAAGCTTACGCTTCCATCTATTACAAATAAGTATACTCCCCTGTTCTCAGGCTCTTCTATCCTGTAGCTAAAGGAGGTCCCTTTTTCGAAATCTCCCAGAGAAAGATACGCATCCTGGTGTATGTAGAGCGCTCCGGGGATATCTTTGCCCGAGACTACGGTCTGCAGTTTATTTTTTCTTTCCTGCGGAGAAAAATATCTCTGGTCGTAGCGGGGTCTGATGTTTCTTTCTTTTGTGAATATCCAGATCTGCAGGAGGTTTAAGCTTTCGGTTTTGGAATTGTTGTATTCCGAGTGCTGAATGCCTGAACCGGCGGACATAACCTGTATTTCATCTTCCTTGAGTGTTTTGGCGTTACCCGTGCTGTCCTTATGCCCAAGCACTCCTTTTAGCATTATGGTTATAATTTCCATGTTGCTGTGCGGGTGCGTACCGAAGCCTTCCGAGGGCTCAATTATGTCGTCATTTAAGACCCTTAGCGCGCCAAAGCCCATTTTCCCGGGATTATAATAGTCTGCGAAGCTGAAGCTGAAACGCGAATGGAGCCAACCGTGCTCGGCATGTCCCCTGTCTTCCGATCTCTGAATATTTACATTCATTTTTCCTCCTTTACCTGTTCTTCCTCTTTTTGTTTGACCAGGTCTGCCGGGGTTCCGAATTTTCCGCTAAAGACAATTTCGCTTAAGGGTTTTCTTTGCCTCGGGGCTTTTTCCCTCATCATCAGGTTTTCAGGGATGTTGCTTTCTTCTGTTTTGTAGCCTGCGGCAAGAACTATTGCCGGCTCGAAATTTTCCGGAATGTCAAAGAGCTCCCTTATAATTAAAGGATTAAATCCACCCATTTGCCTCACATACAGGTTTTTAGAGGTTGCCTGGAGTGTCAGGTTTGCTACCGCGCTGGCAAGGTCGTAAAAGGCATACTTATTTAATTTTTTGTCAATTCCCCTTTCAAGCTTTGTTACTCCGACAACCAGCAGAGGGGCGTTAATTGCCCAGAGCTTGTTGCCCTCGTTGATGGCGCTGAAGATTTTCCAGTAGTTTTCGGGGTCGTTTTTCCCCGCAATAATAAAACGCCATGGCTGTTCGTTTCCGCCCGAAGGAGCCCACCTGGCCGCCTCAAAAAGTGAGAGAATAATGTCGCTGTCAATAAGTTTTTCAGAGAATGTTCTGGTGCTGTATCTTTTTTTAATTAAATCGTGAACCATGTTGCCTTTCTTGAATTTCTGCGGGAGAAAAGAGAGAGTCCTTTTCATCTCTCTCTCTCCGTTTAATCCCGCGTAAAGCCAGATCTGCCAAGTTGTTGTTTTGTCTTAAATGCCGTAAGCCAGAAAAAAGTGATCTTAAGGCACTTCCGCCTACTAATTATTTTTGTTTTACTATTTCAACGTCACAGTTAATTTTAATGTTTTTTCCTACAACGGCGCCGCCGGTTTCAATAAGGGCGTTCCATTTAAGGCCGTAGTCGAAGCGGTTAATGGTTCCTGTAACGTTAAAGCCGGCCCTGAGGTTTCCGTAAGGATCCATGATCTGTCCCCCGTAGGTGACGTCCAGGTCAATTGTTTTTGTGACGTCCCTGATTGTCAGGTCGCCCCTCATCCTGTATTTTTCCTCGTCGGCTTTTTCAATTGAGCGGCTTACGAAGCGGATCTCTTTGAAGTTTTCCGCGCCGAAAAAGTCCTCTGACCTGAGATGAGCGTCACGGTCGGCAACACCGGTATCGATGCTTGCCGGATTGATTTTAAATTCGATGCTGCTGTCGGTGAAGTTTTCGCCGTTTACCTTCATCTTAAGGTCGTATTCCCTGAATACGCCCTGAACTTCTGAAATAACCATGTGTCTAGCCGAGAACTGAATTCTTGTATGGGATTTATCTATTGCCCAGTTGCCAACGATTGATTCTTTCTGCACAGTTTCCATTTTTATTTTCCTCCTTTGATAAAATGTGTTATTTATAATTATAACAAATGTTATAACATTTAAAGTTCCCACGCATATTATTTTTTTCTTTCCGGTTAAAGGGGGCGGCTCGGGTTATAATAAGATATAACTGTCCCCTTTTTTAATATAATCCTTTTCCCCGCTATTCCTAATTGTGAATTCTTTTATTTAATTTTAGGAAACAAATTTTTACAGGAGCCCATAAAATGAAGTGTTTTTATTTTTTGTCGTTTATCTTTCTTTTTATTCCCCTGCTAGTAAATGCGCAGGAAGGAATAAATTTTGACGACTACTTTTTAGATAAGACCATGAGGGTCGATTATTTTCACATCGGGGATTCAGGGAGCGAAATTGTAACGCTCGACAGAATTTACCAGCAGGGCATCTGGGCCGGAAGCCGGAAAAACCTGATTGACAATTTTAATAACGGCAAGTACTACGTAAAGGTTTACGATCAGGCTTCGGGCAGGCTCATTTTCTCCCGCGGCTTCGACAGCTACTTTGGCGAATACAAGACAAGCGAAGAGGCGTTAAAGGGAATTAAAAGGACTTACCAGGAGTCTGCACTAATCCCCTATCCCAAGGCCAGGATCCGTTTTAGTGTTGAGGTAAGAAACAGGAAAAATGAGCTTAACCCTTTCTTTGAACAGGTAATAGATCCGGCGGACTGGACAATACTAAGGGAGGAGCCGAAGGATAAAAGCGTGAAGGTTGTAAGGCAGGTCTATAGCGGCGACCCGCATAAGAAGGTTGACGTTGTAGTTCTGGCTGAAGGATATACGGCAAGGGAAGAAAAGAAATTCAGGAACGACCTAAAGAAGTTCTCGGACATATTCTTTAACAAGGAGCCTTACAAGACGCACAAAAACGACTTCAATTTTTATGGTGTCTTCAAGCCCTCGGAGGAAAGCGGATGCGACGAGCCGGACCATCTCTCCTTTAAGAACACCGCACTTAATGCAACATTTTACTCACTAGGTTCGGAACGCTACCTATTGACGGAGGACAATAAGTCTATGCGCGACCTGGCTGCTCACGTTCCTTATGACGCCATTTATATAATGGTTAACCACAAGCGTTATGGCGGGGGCGGCATATACAACCTCTTCTGTACTTTTACTTCGGATAACCAGTGGCATGAGTACGTCTTTCTGCACGAATTCGGTCACTCCTTTGCCGGCCTGGCAGATGAGTACTATACCTCGGACGTGGCATATAACGAATTCTACCCGCAGGGAGTTGAGCCCGTGGAGCCGAATATTACGGCCTTGCTTAATCCCGACAGCCTGAAGTGGAAATCTCTAGCTACGCCGGGAATTGAGATCCCAACCCCATGGGAAAAACCGGGATACGACAGCCTGGATCTATCGTACCAGAAAGTACGCCGCGAGCTCAACATCAAGATAGCACAGATGAAGCGCGAGGGTGCCCCTGAAAAAGAAGTTTCCAGGGTTGAAGAGGAAGCCGACAAGCTTTCAAAACTGAGCGCCGAGAAGACAGACAAGTACCTGCAGGAAAGCAAGTACTGGGGTAAGGTTGGTGCATTTGAAGGCGCGGGTTATGCTTCAAAGGGACTATACCGTTCGATGCTTGACTGCCTGATGTTCAGCAAGGGCAACAAGCCATTCTGTGCGGTCTGTAATGAAGCCGTAATAAAAGTAATTAAGCATTATACTGAGTAGTTCAGTTATAAAATGGAAGGAGCCTCCGGCATTAGTTTTTACGTGGCGAAGTTTTCAGGCTTTTAATTATCTTAGAGAATTCATAAGTTTAGCTCTTTAATTTAAAAACGAAGTTGTACAATATATGCTTTCAATAATAGTCTATTTATTTGCAGTTGTTCTGGCGAATATGACCGTGCTCTGGTTCGGTCCCATTTCAACTCCAATAAATGCATTTTTCCTGATCGGGCTGGATCTTACGCTTCGCGACAGGCTTCATGAAAAATGGATGGGCGGCAACTTGTGGCTTAAGATGTTTTTGCTGATTGCCGGGGGCTCGGTAATTACGTATATAATTAACAGGAACGCAGGCCCAATTGCCATGGCAAGCGTGGTATCATTTGCCGTTGCTGCTTTTGCGGATGCTTTTATATACTCCAAGCTTTTAAGAAAATCTTTCATGGTAAAGTCCAACGGCTCCAATCTTGCGGGTGCTCTTATGGATTCGTTTTTATTTCCGACTATTGCCTTCGGGCACATTATGCCCTGGGTAATCATGGGGCAGTTCCTGGCCAAAATAGGGGGAGGCTTTATCTGGTCGCTCATGCTGAATAAGCACAACAGGAATAAAGAGCTGGCAGAAGAAAAATCTTCAAGTTAAATTAGTTTGAGTTAAAAATAATTGTCACAGAAAAGGCCGCTCATTTGAAGCGGCCTTTTCTCGTTTATGTATCATTCCTGTTTTACGGGTTCCTGCCTATGGAATTCAAGTTTACCCCTGTCGCCAAGTGTAACACTTATTGTATCGCCGGGAGCAAAGCTGCCCATAAGAAGCTGTGTAGAAAGAGGGTTAATGAGGTAGTTCTGTATAGTTCTCTTAAGAGGCCTTGCGCCGTAGGTGACGTCGTAGCCAATAGTTGAAAGCCAGTCCTTTGCCTCATCGTCAACCGTAATTGCGAGGTCCTTATCGTGCAGCATTTTACCCACCCTTTCAAGCTGGATGTCTACAATTTTGCGGAGTTCGGTCTTAAGCAGCGGCTTAAAGAGAACCACTTCGTCTATACGGTTCAGGAATTCGGGTCTTATGGTTTTTCTGAGCATGTCCACAAGTTTTACCCTCAGGTCATCCAGTACGTAGGATGCATTTTCCTCGGTCATTGTCTCGAGTTTTTCCTGTATGAGGTGTGAGCCGAGGTTGGAAGTCATGATGATAATTGTATTTTTGAAATTAACAGTTCTCCCCTGGTTATCCGTAAGGCGTCCGTCGTCTAGCACCTGAAGCAGTATATTAAAGACGTCGGGGTGAGCCTTTTCAATTTCATCGAGAAGCACAACAGAGTAGGGCCTTCTGCGCACGGCTTCTGTGAGCTGTCCGCCTTCTTCATATCCCACGTATCCCGGAGGCGCACCGATGAGTCTTGAGACGGAAAACTTTTCCATATATTCAGACATATCGATTCTTACCATAGCGTGTTCGTCGTCGAAGAGGAATTCAGCAAGAGCCCTTGCAAGTTCTGTTTTACCGACGCCGGTAGTACCGAGGAAAATGAATGAGCCGATAGGGCGGTTAACGTCCTGAAGTCCCGTACGTGAGCGTCTGATGGCGTTTGAAACCGCGTTTACGGCTGCCTCCTGGCCAACTACCCTTTTATGGAGTTCATCCTCCATTCTGATCAGTTTGCTGCGTTCACTTTCCATCATGCGCTGAACGGGAATGCCTGTCCACTTGGCCACGACCTCTGCGATGTCTTCGGCCTCAACTTCCTCCTTGAGCATTTTGTGGTCGTGCTGGATTTCAGAAAGCCGGGCGGATTCCTCTTTAAGTCTTTTTTCAAGCGTTGCAATTGTGCCGTATCTGAGTTCCGCAACTTTACCCAGGTCGCCCTCGCGCTCATACTGTTCTGCCTGAAGTTTAGCGTTTTCGATGTCGCTTTTCATTTTCTGGATCTGCTGAATTTTATCCTTCTCCAGTTTCCAGTGGCTTTTAAGTTTATTGCGTTCTTCTGTAAGTTCGCTTACTTCCCTATTCAGCTCAGAGATTCTGCGTGCCGAATCCTCGTCTTTTTCCCTTTCGAGAGCCACCCTTTCAATTTCAAGCTGTTTGATTTTTCGTTCGACCGTGTCGAGTTCTTCGGGCATTGAGTCGATTTCAATTCTGAGTTTTGAAGCCGCCTCGTCAATAAGGTCAATTGCCTTATCGGGCAGGAAGCGGTCGGCGATGTATCTGTTTGAAAGCTGGACCGCGGCAACAATTGCGCCGTCTGTAATTCTAACGCCGTGGTGCACCTCATAGCGTTCTTTGAGGCCTCTTAAGATAGAAATAGCGTCTTCTTCAGAGGGTTCGCCAACGAGCACGGGCTGGAAACGTCTTTCGAGGGCCGCGTCCTTTTCAATATACTTTTTATATTCATTCAGAGTTGTAGCTCCAATTGCATGGAGCTCGCCTCTTGCAAGCGCAGGTTTAAGAATGTTTGCCGCATCCATTGAGCCCTGTACTGCGCCAGCTCCTACGAGCGTATGGAGCTCGTCGATAAAGAGTATTATCTCACCGTTCGAATCCTGCACCTCTTTAATTACCGCTTTAAGTCTTTCTTCAAACTGTCCTCTGAACTGGGTGCCTGCAACGAGAGATCCGAGGTCGAGTGCGAATATTTTTTTTGTCTTCAGGTTTTCCGGTACGTCGCCGCTTACGATTCTGTGTGCTATGCCTTCTGCGATTGCGGTTTTACCCACGCCGGGATCGCCAATAAGTACGGGGTTATTTTTAGTTCTTCTGGACAAGACCTGCAGTACGCGTCTTATTTCTTCGTCGCGTCCGATGACGGGATCCAGCTTACCTGAACGTGCAAGCTCATTTAAGTCGCGTGCATATTTTACGAGTGCCTGGTAAGTGTCTTCCGGGTTCTGCGAAGTAACCCTCTGGTTTCCCCTGATGTCTTTGAGTGCAGCAAGAAGCGTATCGTGGTTTACGCCGTTATCGCGAATAAGCTGCCCTGCCATGCCCTCGCCGTCCACGAGTGCAAGCAGGAGGTGCTCGGTAGAGACGTACTCGTCCTTAAGGTTCTTTGCTTCTTCGGATGCCTGGTCGAGCAGGCGTGCGGTTTGTCCCGACAGCTGCTGGTTGCCGGTAGAGGCGCCGGAGACTTTCGGGAGTCTTTCCAGGAGTTCGTTAACCTTAAGTTTAAGGTGATTTATGTTTATTTCTGCTTTTCTTAAGAAAGAAACTGCAATGCCTGATTCATCCTGAATCATTGCAGCAAGCAAATGCTCAGGTTCAATAATTTGGTTATTGTAATTCTGAGCGATTTCAAGCGCGTTCTGGATTATCTCCTGCGCTTTAACTGTTAGTTTACTGAAATTAAATGCCATATATTTTATCCGCTCCAATTCAATAAATAAATTAACCATTATACCAAAATAAAATCAATGAGTTTCAGTTTATTGACCATAAAGCTCGTTGAATTAAACTCAATAACAAAACAAATTTTAAGCTTAAATAAATCCCGGGACTGAAGGAGGAGGGGGAATAATTTTAAGTTTTGAGTTTTAAGTTGGGGAAAAAGAGTTCAAGGTTCAAAGTTCGAGGTTAAGGAAAGACAAAGGTGGAGGGGGAAGGAAACAACCATGAAGGCTGGGAGTTTGGAATTGTGAAATGAATAAGCCCGCAGCGCGGGCGAGATATTTGTAGCCCGGGGTGAGGAAGCCCCCGGATGGGGGCGACTGAACCCCTGGGAAATGGATTTTGCCCCAATATACAAAGCTCCGGTCAGGAGCGGCACAGAAGAATGATGAATGGAAGCAATGTGAGCGGGTGTAAATGTGTTGGGATTTCTACCGCTTTAGCGGTAGCATATTTGTAGGGTTGCATGTTCTTTGTATTTCCCTGATTGCGGTGAATGTTTTTTGTGTTATGGATATTTAAGATAATTCTCGGTTGTTCTGATGGGATGGTTTTTATGTGCGGGGGATCGGGTTTCCATGATATGTTTAGCCAATAGTAAGTAAGATACAAGTCGCTCCATTCGGAGCTCTGGAATTTAGGGGACCCCCGGCTACTGATGTTACGCCCGCGCTGTGCGGGCTTAGTTAGTGTGTGATTACAGATAGTCAGAGATTTTATGGGCATTTCCTTCCCCTTTCCCACAACCTTAATCTCAACCTTTACATTTCCCGTTTTCTTTTTGCTTAAAACTTCCGACTGGAAACTTCCCTTTTTTCCTCCCTGAGGAGGGTTGCTGTACGGTGTTCTGGAATATGACGGTTTAGAAAGGTAAAAATTATATAAAATTAAAAAGAAATGTTTCACGTGAAACATTAAAAATCCTTAAAACAAAGGAGATGGGGTAAATTTAACGTTGAGTTTATAAAGCCTTATCTTTAATTTTAATACCTATGTTAAATAGCTTGAATGAAGATACAATTACTGCAATTGCCACTCCTGTTGGGGTCGGCGCAATTGCGGTTATACGCGTAAGCGGACCCGAAAGTATTATTGCTGCCGACAAGATTTTTTCCGGCAAAAAGCCTCTTTCCGAAGCTCCGTCGCACACAATCCATTACGGAAAAATTGTGGATTTGAAGGGTGACCAGGTCGATGACGTGCTTGTTTCAGTCTTCCGAAGTCCCAATTCTTATACTGGTGAGAACAGTGTCGAAATCAGTTCGCACGGAAGCCCCCTGGTGGCAAGCCGTATAATTGAAACCCTCCTGGATCAGGGTGTAAGGCTTGCAGAACCGGGAGAGTTTACGAGGAGGGCTTTCCTTAACGGCAGAATAGACCTTGCACAGGCCGAGGCCGTAGCGGATGTGATCAATTCCAGGACTGATGCCGCCCTGCGCGGGGCGAGAAACCAGCTGGATGGAATCTTATCCTCCCGTGTGGAGTTACTCAGGACTTCCCTTCTTAATATTTCATCCTTAATTGAGCTGGAGCTCGACTTTGCAGAGGAAGATATACAGTTCATGAACACCAGTCAGATCCTTATTAAGATAGATGAGATTGTGCTTGAGATAAATAAGCTTTTAGGTACTTACTCTTTCGGCAAGGTGATTAAGGATGGCATTAACGTGGCGCTGGTGGGAAAGCCTAACGTAGGCAAGTCCTCCCTTCTCAACTACCTGCTCAAGGAGTCGAGAGCCATTGTAAGCGAGATACCGGGTACAACAAGAGACGTTATAATTGAGGAAATCTTCGTCGAGGGAATTTTGTTCAGACTTTCTGATACGGCAGGCATAAGACTGACGCAGGATGTAATTGAACAAGAAGGCGTAAGGCGCAGCCGTCAGGCCGTAAAGGATGCCGACTTTGTCATATTTCTGAGCGACCATGAGTCGGGCTTTTCCGGTGAGCTTTATTCCGAGCTCGGGAAGCTAACCGATGGCAAGAGGATTTTAAGGGTTACAAACAAGGTCGACCTATACCCTTCAATGGGTCCCGATGCGGAGGTTTACATATCCTCAAAGACCGGTGAAGGAATCCATGAGCTTCTGCGCTTAATGAAGAAAAAGGCTATTGGTTCCGAGGCATATACAGAGAACGCCGCCGTGGTTTCAAATATGAGGCACTACAAGGCGCTTGAGGAGGCAGCAAAAAGCCTGCTGGCAGCAAAGGATTCCCTCATGGAAAGCCTGAGTGGAGAGTTTGTTTCGGTAGACCTCAGGAAGGCTGAGCAAAGCCTGGGAGAAATCATAGGCACGGTTACAACTGAGGATATACTGAATAATATTTTTTCAAAGTTCTGCATCGGAAAGTAAGAATGCTAAGTGTGCCTGTGGTAGAAACCCCGGGAGCACCTGTTTATACACTTGGAAGCAGGCGCGGCTCGCGCCAGTAAACCAGGTTTTAAGAGAAATACTAGTACTTATCATATATTATATCCTGAAAGAAGATCTTCCTTTTCCCGGCAAAGGGCCTGAAAAGGGGTGCTTTCCAGCAGGATTTGTGTTCTTTAGAATTAATGTTTCACGTGAAACATAAAAAGGATTGAAGTTGAGAAAATTTGATATAATTGTAGTAGGAGGCGGGCACGCAGGCGTTGAAGCCGCAGCCGCCGGAGCTAATATGGGTCTCGAAGTAGGGCTTCTTACCATGGACAGGTATGCCATGGGACGCATGTCCTGCAACCCTGCCATAGGCGGAAGCGCCAAAGGGCATCTGGTTCATGAAATTGACGCGCTGGGCGGCCTAATGGGACTTATAGCAGACAGGACGGGAATACAGTTCCGCACGCTGAACCTATCCAAGGGACCAGCCGTATGGGCACACCGCTGCCAGTCCGACAGGAAGCTCTATTCGGAGGAAGCCTACAGGGTTATTTCCTCCATACCGGGAATTACAATAGTGGAAGACACGGTAGTTGAAGCCGTAACGGAGAATAAAAAGATTACCGGAGTTGTTACGGGTAAAGGAGAGGAGATTGCCTGTTCGGCTCTTGTTATATGTTCGGGCACGTTCTTAAACGGACTGATGCATACGGGGCTTACCTCAACCAAGGGAGGCCGTTTTGGTGAAAAGCCCGCCATGGGACTCACCGAGTGCATGATTAAGCTGGGCTTTAAGGCAGGAAGGCTTAAGACGGGGACTCCCCCCAGGCTTTTGAAGAGTTCCATTAATTACAGTGTACTGCATGAGCAGCCGGGCGATGAAATCCCGAAACCTTTCTCTTTGAGGACAGACTCGAGCACTTTTCCTGTCCTTCCGCAGGTAAGCTGTCACATTACAAATACACACACGGGAACGCACAAGATTTTAGAGAAAGGCTTCTCGCGCTCTCCCCTTTTTACCGGCGTCATACACGGCGTGGGGCCAAGGTATTGCCCTTCAATTGAAGACAAGATTGTAAGGTTTGCAGACAAAACCTCTCATCACCTCTTTTTGGAGCCAGAAGGGCTGGACAGCGACCTCATCTACGTGAACGGGTTTTCCACTTCACTTCCGGCTGAGATACAGCTCGAGGCGATTCACTCAGTCAAGGGACTTGAGGAAGCTGAAATGGTCCGTCCGGGTTATGCCGTGGAATACGACTACTTCCCTCCCTACCAGGTGGATTCCACTCTTGAGACAAAGCTTGTTGAGGGGTTATACTTTGCAGGACAAATCAACGGCACCTCAGGATACGAAGAAGCAGCCGCGCAGGGACTTATAGCAGGAATTAATGCCGCGCTAAAGATAAAAGGCGAAGGCGAGTTTACGCTTAAAAGGAGCGAGGCTTATATAGGTGTGCTCATAGACGACCTTGTTACGAAGTCGACCGAGGAGCCTTACCGCATGTTTACCTCCAGGGCCGAGCACAGGCTCCTCTTAAGGCAGGATAACGCCGGCAGGCGCCTGCTTGAATATGGCGCCAGGTTCGGGCTCATACCTGAGGAAACGCTGAAGGTAATGCAAAAGCGCGAGGCGCTGATTACGAAAAATATGGAGTTTTTAAGGGAATTCAAGCTTCATGCGCGAACAGTGAACCCGTATCTTGAAAAACTGAATACCGATCCAATTGAATCCACCGAAACAGTTGCCAAATTATGCAAGCGTCCGGAGCTTAAGCTTGCCGAGATACTGGAGCTTGTAGAGGAAGAAAAAAGGAACGGCATTGGAGAGCTCATAAAAGATACAGCGGCACTTGAGCAGGTGGAAATTGAGCTGAAATACGAAGGCTACATAAAACGCCAGCAGGAACTGGTAGAAAAGCTCGAACGGTATGAAGAGATGCAAATTCCTTTAAACTTTAATTATTTACAAATTAAATCACTTTCTTCCGAAGGTCGGGAGAAGCTGGAGCGTGTAAAACCGCGCTCAATCGGCCAGGCCTCCAGAATTTCGGGTGTAACCCCTTCAGATATTTCGATTTTATTAGTATATTTGAGGCATTAATTTTTAAAGTTGTGGAGTTCAGTGGAAAATCAAGAGCTGTATTTTAATCAATTAAGCTCCTTTTTCCGGGAAAATGGCCTTAATCCCGATCCTTATCAGTTAGAACGCTTATCGATGTTTGCCTGTCTGGTGGTTGAAAAAAATCAGGCGGTTAATCTGATATCCAGGAAGGATACTGCTTCGGTAGTTGAAAACCACGTTTTCATTACGGCTTTTATTTCTTGCTTCATACCGGAAAAATGCACGAGGTTTCTGGACATTGGTACCGGGGGTGGCTTTCCCGGCATTCCCCTGGCAATCATGCGCCCGATGATGAAGGGGGTTATGGTCGATTCTACCACCAAGAAAATTGATGCCGTCCAGGAGTTCATAAACAAACTTAAACTGAGTAATGCTTCGGCTGTGAACAGCAGAGTGGAAGCTCCTGAATTTACAGAGAAGTTTGCCGGATGTTTCGACTTAATTGTCAGCCGTGCTACGGTGCCCCTTGCAATGCTCTTAAGGTATGCAATGCCTGTAGTAAAGGAAAAAGCAATTCTGGTCTCCTTGAAAGGCGGAGACTTAAAAGAGGAGATCAGGGCTGCGGAATTAAAGTACAAACCGCACATTAAAAAGCTGACGGTGTTCGAGTTGAACTACAAACCGACAAACGTCAGGAACGAAAAAGAGAAAAAACTAATTATACTGGAATTGAACAAATGAGTGCAGATACCAAGAAGTTGTTTGCTGAAATAGCCAGTCTTACAACAGAACAAAGAAACCCGAATTCGATGGATATCGATGCCCGTTCTACTGCCGAGATCCTGAGAATAATCAACAGTGAGGATAAGAAGGTTCCGCTTGCCGTTGAGCAGGAATTACCCTACATTGAGCAGGCAGTTGAAATAATCGTAAAAGCATTGAAAAACGGCGGCAGGCTCTTATATTTCGGTGCCGGCACGAGTGGACGCTTAGGGGTGGTTGACGCTTCGGAATGCCCCCCTACTTTCGGAACACCGTTCGGAATGATAGATGGTTTTATCGCCGGCGGAAAAGAGGCCATGTTCCGCGCTCAGGAAGGCGCAGAGGACTACGAAGAAAACGGAGCCAATGACGTCCTGAAAGCCAACGTAACCGATAAAGACGTTGTCTGCGGAATTGCAGCAAGCAGAAGGACCCCATACGTTGTGGGCGCAGTAAAGAAAGCAAAAGCCCTCGGCGCAAAGACTCTGTTTGTAACCTGCAACCCGAGAGAAAATTTCAACATCACTGAAGTTGACGTTGCCATGTGTCCTTACGTTGGCCCTGAGGTTGTTATGGGCTCCACACGCATGAAAAGCGGCACGGCACAAAAGCTCGTCCTCAACATGCTTACTACAACAGCAATGATACGCATGGGCAAGGTTTATGAGAACATGATGATAGACCTTCAGATGACAAATAAGAAGCTCGTAGAAAGGTCAAAGAGAATTGTAATGACAGCTACAGGTGTTTCTTACGACGAGGCAGCCGATTACCTCCAGAAAGCAGGCGGCCACGTCAAGACAGCCCTCGTTATGATTAAGGCCAGCGTTTCTGCAGAGGAAGCCAAGCTGAGGCTTGAAAAAGCAGACGGCTTTGTCAGGAAAGCAATCGAAGGCTGATTTTAATACTTTATAAAAGTAAAGTAAATTTTTGAGCAGATAAAAAGAGCGGACTTATAATCCGCTCTTTTTTTGTTTTATAATTATAAACTAATTCCCCACCCCTCATTCTCTAAATACCGGAAATCTCACCGTAAATTTATGGTTAATTTTAAGCGGGAATTAGTTATGTTTAATTCTTATAATTTTTTAGCGGGGCAAAATCGGAAAATGACAGATAAACAAAAAATCTTTTTACCGGGTTCGGACCAGCAGTTGAGGTTCCTAACCGGGGAAATAAACATGAGCGGCATGCTTACGGCCGTCTTCGGCTCAGGCAGCCAGAGGATTGCAAGAAGGCTTTCAGAAGAGACAAAAAATAAAGTTGAGCTCATAGTGGAAGACTATGAATCGCTCATTACAGCAGAACTGGAGCTGAGTAATTCTCCTGAAGTAAAGACCCGCATGATGTCTTTTTCTGCAACGGATTTCGAAAGCGACAGCTTCGACTTGGTATATGCGCAGGCATCCGTATCGGGAACTTCAAGAGTAAAGATACTCAAGGAAATTAAGAGAATTCTTAAACCGGGCGGAATTCTCTGTGCCGGTGAAATTGTAAGGCTTTCAAAAGAAACACCCCGTTTTGTTCTGGACGTATGGAACAGCTCCGGACTTTCCCCTGTTTACCAGGATGAAATTGAAAGCTACTACAAGGAAAAAAACTTCAGCATTGTAAAGAGTGCCGACTTAAGCAAAACGCTCAAGGACTTCTATACAATGGGAGCCGGGCAGCTAAAAAGAAATCTCGGACAGATGACAGAGCAGGAAAAGAGCTTTAACAAAAAACTAATCAACAGAATGAGTCACGAGACAAATGTATACCTGAAGCAGGGCGGGGATAAACACATTGGCTTCAGGGTGCTGATAGTAAAAAATGAAAAATAATTTTTATAACTGAACTGACGCGGAGAAAAAGAGAATTGAAAAAAGGTGAGATAATAGAACTTGAAATTTCAAAGTACGCTTTTGAAGGCAAAGGAATTGCAAAGGTTGATAAAAGTCTGATTGTTCCGGGCGCGGTAAAAAAGGTTGAAGCCGCACCGGGTGATGAAGATGAAGAAAGGCAAGGCGACGAGGAGCAGAAAAAATACGTTGTATTCGTGCACGGCTCATACCCGGGTGACGTGGTTAGAGCGATGATAACAAAAATCAAGAACTCCTACGCAGAAGCCAAAACAGTAGAAGTCATACGCCCTTCGGAAGAAAGGACAAAAGCGCCATGCAAATATTTCGGGGTCTGCGGGGGCTGCAAACAGCAGGACCTTAATTACGAGGCCCAATTGAAATACAAGCACGAGCAGGTGAAAGATATTTTTGAACGCTTGGGAGGCTTTCATGATTTTGAGTTCCAGGACATACTCCCTTCTGAAAAAACATACTTCTACAGAAACAAAATGGAGTACTCATTTGCCGAGAGGCGCTGGCTTACAAAAGAAGAGCTGGGCGATGAAAACGTAGAGAAGAATTTTGCACTCGGCCTGCACCTGCCGAATATATTCGACAAGGTGCTGGATATAAATGAATGCCTGCTGCAATCGGAAGAAAGCAACAGGATATTAAACTTCACGAGGGAATTTTTTAAGAAAAGAAACGCAACAATTTATTCGACAAAAACGCACTCGGGCTACCTGCGCAACCTTATAATCAGAAAGACGCATCATTCGAAGGACCTCATGGTCAACCTTGTCACTTCCGAAGAAAACGACCTGATTATGAAAGAGTACACGAAGGAGCTGCTTGAAAACGTGCCGGAAGTAACGACAATAATAAACAACATAAACACAAGAAAAGCACAGATAGCAATTGGCGATTATGAAATAATTTACTTCGGAAGCGGAAACATTTTCGACACAATCGGAGATTACAACTTCAGAATCAGCGCAAATTCTTTCTTCCAGACAAACACGCTTCAGGCTGAAAAGCTCTATGAAACGGGACTCAAATTTGGAAGGATAGCTAAAGATGACATTGTATACGACCTTTATTCGGGAGCAGGCACAATATCAATTTATGTCTCCAAAGCCGCAAAGAAGGTTTACGCATTTGAGAGCGTTGAGCCTGCGGTAAAGGATGCCGAGGAGAACAGGAAGATAAATAAAATTGACAACGTGAAATTCATAACTGCGGACCTGAACAGGTCTTTTCTGGACATTGTGAAAATTAAGGACCTCCCTTCTCCGGACGTAGTGATACTTGATCCGCCAAGAAGCGGCATGAACCCGGTTACGGTTAAGGACGTTGTAAGCCTGGACCCGGACAGAATTGTCTACATCAGCTGCAACCCTGCCACACAGGTGCGCGACATAAAGATGTTTAACGAAGAAGGCTACCGCCTGATGAAAGTGCGTCCCGTGGATATGTTCCCGCATACGTATCACATTGAAAACGTTGCGCTGCTGGAGAAGTAGGAAGTATGGAGTAGGTGGTATGAAGTAGGTAGTAGGTAGTAAAAAATGGCTGGAATGCTTTTAGGGCATCCAGCCATTTTTTTATTATTAAATTCCTGAAGAAGCTTTGTACTGTGTGTAAATGTATTTGTCGAGCCAGCCGTAAAAATCCTTTGCCTCGCCGGCATTAAACCCTTTTTCGCGCCACTTTGAAATCAGGGATTTTGTCTTCTCCACGATTTCATTTTCTTTCGGAAGGAGTGTCTGTGCAATGCCTGTTCCCTTCTTGTTTAAGAGAGCAGACAGGTTAAGATAATCGCTTCCGTTATCCATGGTTGCCGTATAGCATTTTTTCTTTAAGTCAAGTGCGAACCTGTTAATTGGGGCCGTCTTGGTCCCGGGTGCAACCGTAACCTCAGGGAGCGACTTGCCGGCCTTAACCCAGACCGGAGTAACGAGTGTCGTCATGGGCCAGCCCAGGACTGTCCAGAGTGTCGTCAGCTCAGGGTTTTCACCTGGTTTAACGCCCTGAACGATCATTGAAGAAACGGTTGAGTTTCTTACGATATAATCCCTGAAAGGAATGTACTTAACCTCAGTTATGTCACCTGGAAGATCGCCCTTATAAAGGTCATTCTTCAAAAGTGAATTCTGCAGGTTACGGTCGGCGTCGTGAAAAATGAACTCGAGCGTAATATTTTTATTTGTGTAATAGTTCTTAAAAAGCTCTTCAGCCGTGTTGTAGCGGATGTGTCCGAGACCATGCTCCTCGTCGCCTGTAAAAGAGAAGTTAGTTCTGATCAGGTAGCCATCGGGAGCAACCTTGGGGTCGTTGACGTCGAACTTAGTGTAAGAATAGTATCCGGTCTCATAATATGCCGCGCCGCCTTTGGCGTCAATTACGCCGAAGTTTGCGGCAATGCCCCACTTGCCCTTGCCCTCTTTTAAGAAGGCCTCAAAGTCCTCAAGTGTAGCGCACCTTTCAAGTGCGGCTTTCATGAAAAGTCCTTCCTGGTCGTCGGGTACGTCGGCCTTAAGACCGGTATTAATGTTATAGGACATTGTATTCATAATGCTGAATCCAGCGCTGTTGCTACCCATCCAGATCTCGCGTCCGAGGGAGTCGCCGGAATTAATTACGCCTATGAAGTCATATTTTGAGCCGTGATAGAACATGAGTTTATTTTCGCTGAACCCGG
This sequence comes from Ignavibacteria bacterium, assembly GCA_025612245.1. GTDB lineage: Bacteria > Bacteroidota > Ignavibacteria > Ignavibacteriales > SURF-24 > JAAXKN01. The sequence continues at coordinate 155,132 of JAAXKQ010000008.1, read as the reverse complement.
AATCTCGGTGTTTCCAGAGCAGCGGCCGCCCGTCGGGTGTAGCCTTGCCGGAAACAATTGCCGAGGTGCATGCGTGAGTAATGTCAAAAGAAAGAGCGAGTAAAACAAGTATTATGAGCCTTTTCAAATTTTCCTCCGTTTCAAAAACTTTACTGGTAAAAGTACAGAGGAATAGGTGAAAAGTAAATAATTAAATCAGAGGGACAAACCCTTGTCCTGGGTGAAATTGAGGCCTTTGAGGAGAACAAAATTCCGGTACTTTTATTTTTCTTTTTAATTATGCGGGGATTTGATAATTTTGGAGCAATTTTTAGGAAATAGAGGACATGAAAAACATTCTCGTTGTATTTACGGGCGGCACATTTTCAATGAAAATTGACGAAGCAACTGGCGGTGCCGTACCGCACTTTTCCGGTAACGACCTGCTTGAAATGATGCCGGAAATAAACACGCTGGCAAAAATATCTATCTACGATTTCGGCAAATATCCGGGTCCGCACATGACGCCGGAGCTGATGCTGAAGCTTTCCGGTGACATCAAGGCCTTCATTGAACGCGATCATCCGGACGGGATCGTGGTAACGCACGGGACGGATACGCTGGAAGAAACGGCTTACCTGTTGGATCTGACGATAGATACTGAAATTCCGATTGTGGTTATCGGGTCCATGAAGAACAGTTCGGAACCCGACTGGGACGGTCCAAGAAACCTCAAGGATGCAATCAGCATCTGTTTAAATCCAAACAGTCGTGAGCTTGGTGTTCTGGTTTGTCTAAACGGTGAGATCAACGCGGCAAGCGAAGTTACAAAAACACACACCGATAACGTGGAAACCTTTCACAGTCTTGACTTTGGCGCTCTTGGTTTTGTGGACCGGGGCAGGGTTTTCTTCAACCGTCTTCCGAGGAAGCTTGAGCACATTATTACAGGAAAGATTAACCCGAACGTAGACCTGTTAAAGGCTTACGCCGGAATGAACGATAAATTCTTCAGGTATTCGGTGGATAGCGGAACAGAGGGCATTGTAGTTGAAGCCATGGGTGTGGGAAACGTCCCCCCTGCGGCATTTGAAGGGATCAGGTATGCCAGGGAGAAAAACATTCCCGTGGTGCTTGTCTCGCGCTGCCCTGCCGGGGAAACGCTGGACATTTACGGATACCCCGGTGCAGGCAAATGGCTATCCAGGATCGGGGTAATTTTTGCAGACTACCTGAACGGACAAAAGGCAAGGATAAAGATGATGCTTGCCCTGGGCGTTACGGATGATCTGGAAAAGTTGAAGGAATTTTTTAAGTAGCGCTGAGTGGTTTAATAAAAGAAAAGGCCCTTAAAGCATAGCATTAAGGGCCTTTATTCATTTTCAGTTGAATTTACTTTTCAATACCGAGCAGCTCAACGTCAAAAATAAGTGTTGAGTTAGGCGGAATAATTTGTGCAGCGCCCTGTTCTCCGTAAGCGAGTTCCGCAGGAATATAAAGCTGCCACTTGTCGCCTACTTTCATGAGCTGAAGGGCTTCGGTCCAGCCTTTAATTACGCTGTTAACGTTGAAAACGATCGGTTCGCCTCTTTTATAGGAGTTGTCGAACTCGGTTCCGTTGACCAAAGTACCACGGTAGTTAACCTTAACCTTGTCGGTAAGCTTGGGTGTAGGACCGTTTCCGGAGCTGACAACCTTATACTGAAGACCGCTTGCTGTAGTCTTAACACCGGGTTTGTTTTTATTTGCAGCCAGGAAAGCATCCCCTTCTTTCTTATTCTTTTCTCCCAGTTCTTTCAGCTTTGCCGTCTGTTTATCCATCATTTCTTTCTGGAAGTTCATCATGGTCTGCTGGATTTCAGCGTCTGTTAAAAGATAGAGGCTGTCTTTTTTTATGGCATCCTTTATTCCCTGTAAAAGAGCTTCCTCATTGATATCAATAGATTGTTTCTTTAAGGTCTTGCCTATATCCAGACCAATTGAGTAGCTGACTTTATCCTTTGAAGTCTTGAGGTCGTCTTTTTTTAGATCTTTCTGCTGACAAGCAACGATTCCCACGCTTAAGAGAGCCAGGATCGCCATTAATCGAATTTTCATTCGTTCTCCTTTTATGATTAAGTAATTTTGAAAAGTCCCGGTAAAACAAGTTATAAACTTAGTTCATCTATACATAACTTGCAATTGATAAGTTCCGGGAGAGGCATATACAAATAAAGGGCCTGAAACTAAAAACATAGGTTTGTTTCAGGCCCTTTGGGCTAAAAGTTATTTCATCCTTTTAGGTTTGATCATGTTCTCGGGAGCCAGAAGTTCGTCCAGCTCTTCTCTTGAGAGCAGGTTTTTCTCCAGGACGAGTTCGCAGACGCCGCGGTTTGTCATAAGGGCTTCTTTTGCAAGTTCCGTACAGGTCTCATAGCCCAGCACGGGGTTAAGCGCCGTAACGATGCCAATGCTGTCCTCGACCAACTTTCTGCAGCGTTCGGCGTTTGCGGTAATTCCTTCGATGCAGCGGTACTTGAGCGTTGCCATGCCGTTTTTGAGCATTTCAATGGATTCAAAGATGCTCTGTGTTATGACAGGCTCCATGACGTTCAGCTCAAGCTGTCCTGCCTCGGCGGCAAGCGTTACCGTAAGGTCATTGCCAATTACCTTAAAGGCGATCTGGTTGACGACTTCAGGAATAACGGGATTTACCTTGCCCGGCATTATTGAAGATCCGGGCTGCATTGGAGGTAGGTTAATCTCCCCTATTCCGGCCCTCGGGCCCGAGCTCAAAAGCCTAAGGTCGTTGGATATTTTGGAAAGCTTAACCGCAAGGCGCTTCAAGGCCGATGAATAGATGACGAAAGCGCCCGTATCCTGCGTGGCTTCGACGAGGTTCGGGGCAAGCACAACCTCAAGACCCGTAATTGACTTCAGGTGTGAAATTACCTTATTGCTGTAATCGGGATCCGAGTTAATTCCCGTGCCGATTGCAGTGGCGCCCATGTTGAGTTCCAGGAACAGTTTTGCATTCTGTTCAAGGCGTTCGATTTCTTCGCCAAGGGTAACCGCATAGGCCTCAAATGACTGACCGAGCGTCATTGGAACCGCATCCTGAAGCTGTGTGCGTCCCATCTTTATGATGCCTGCAAATTCTTTTGCCTTTGCCTTGAAGGAAACGATGAGGTTACTAAGGACTTCAATAAGCTTACGGTTACTGTATATAACTGCAATCTTTACGGCCGAGGGGTAAACGTCGTTTGTCGACTGTGAAAGGTTGACGTGGTTATTCGGATGGCAGTACTTGTACTGTCCCTTTTCATAGCCCAGAATTTCGAGTGCACGGTTGGCAATGACCTCGTTTGCGTTCATGTTTGTTGAGGTTCCGGCGCCGCCTTGAATCATGTCGACAACAAAATTGTTGTGATGTTTTCCGTTAAGTATTTCGTCGCATGCCTGTACGATGGCTTCTTTTACGGGTTTTGATAAAAGTCCGAGTTCAAAGTTGGCCAGTGCGGCGGCTTTTTTTACCATTGCAAGAGACTCAATTAAGACGGGGTATTGAGCAAGGGTAATGCCGCTTATGTTGAAGTTTTCAAGTGCCCTGAGGGTTTGAACGCCGTAGTAAAATTCCTGGGGGACTTCGCGTTCCCCGAGCAGGTCGTGCTCCAGCCTGGTGCGTCCCGATTCAAATTCCGCGGCGGCGTTGACCATGTGGCTGTTGGTCTGTTTCATGCGGCGCGAAATGACGCGAGCAATGCGCGAAAGGACTTTGGCTCCCAGGGAGGAGTTATGCCTGAAGAGTTCAAGGAAGCTTTCCCTGCTTACCATAAAAAGCGTGGTTTTTAACAGTGTTCTGGCAGAAGTGGAGTGCGGGGAGTCGTCCATTAAGGCTCCTTCTCCTAAGAAGTCGTATTTTGAGAAGAAGGAAAGGCGTTTTTCCTCGCCGAAAGGGGTTTTCTTAAAAAGCTCGATCTCTCCTTCATAGATAATGAAAAGATTTTTGCGCGGTGTATTTTCGGCAAAAACAATTGAATTGGCTTCATGGGTCTGAACTTCAATCTGTTCAGAGAGTACGCGGCACTCATCTTCTGTCAGATCCTTAAAGAGCTCAATTTCCTTAATAAATTCGTTGATTACACTTTTTTCCATTTAACAAGTCTCCATTAATGTCTTCGAGTAACAAGTTTTCATTAGAATTTCCGGTTCCTGGAAATTAGAAAATATGCTGGCAATAAAATAAGCAAATTTAAGGGGGTAAACCTAAGTAAGAACAGAAAAAAGAAAAATTAATAGGGTTAAAAAAGCATGAACCTGGCAAAGGCTTTTTATATAAATAAAGGCATGAAGCTGTCTTTTACAACCTTCATGCCTGCTTTATCTTACTTTCCATGCTGCCCGGGGGCTAAAGAAGTACTCTAGCGCCAGTAAGTTAAAATAAATCCCATTGACATAAAGCCTATCAGGTGATAGCCTGCATCTATAAACTGAAGTTTTACCTTTTTTTCTTCAAATATGAAAGAGACTCCTACGGTAAGGGCAAGTATGAAGACGGATAAAAGAATCCCGATCCACATGCCTCCTGTAACGGTGCTGGTTTTTGCAAAGCAGATAAAATAATCCAGAATCAGAGCCGCAGTAAGCGTGGAAAGGAAAGCAATTGTCAGGACCTTGGAGGTGGTTTTCTTGTCGTTGCTTTTAATGTAGTTCATCTGGAGCCATTTTTTCCCGAAAGTCTTCGGGGTGTACCATACGGCACCTAAAACAAAATAAGCACAGGCAGCCATAAAAACTGCCGGGTAGTCGATCTGCGATAAAATGGTAATAGGCATAAAAATCTCAAAAAATTCAAAAATCGTTGTCAAATGTGTCCATCGGGTCTAAATAAATCCGAAACTGCCATATTATCGGCGGGAAAAGCTGAAAGTTTATTGCAGAAAAAAATGACTTGTTTTGAGGTGCTCTACAAAGGATGAAAAAGGAGGGACGCATAAAGATGACTCATGCGTCCCTCCCTTTTATAAGAAAATATAGTTCCCGGGGGGAGTTTATTCGTATTTAGGGGTTTTAGCCTCGGGCAGGTTAAAGAGCCTTATAAAAGCCGGAATTATTACGAGCTCCGCCTGACCGCGTTGTTTTTTAGCTCTTTCAACCAAAGGAGCCTGTTCATTCCGGAAGCTTTCAGGAACAGGCTTGCCGGAATGCAGCATTTCAAGCGCCTTAAGGCCCGCGGAAGAAAGTTCCGAAAGGTCGTAAGACATGGATTCAATTTCCTTTAATACCGGTGAACCGTTTATTATAGGAAGAAGGCTGGCGTGGTTTTCCTTCCACATTGTAAGCCAGAGCTTCAAGGCAAGGTAGGAAGCCTCGTCCTTTGTTTTGAGGTAAGTGTCAACCTGGTTCTTGAAGTCGCGGGCCGCTTTTGGGTCGGGCACCGCGGCGTCGACTGCCCTGGTATAAGGAGAATACTGTGTATAGGTTACACCCTGAGAATGGCGTGAATAGCCCTTGAGCGGTTCAATTACCTCAACAAAGGTTTTAAGGGGTGTTATATCCATGTCGTTTGAAAGCCGGCGCAGCATTACGTCCTGATTTTTAATGTGTGTCAGTCCGAATTCTTCCAGGTAAGGGCTGATAATTTCCATCCTGCGGTACATGTCCTGTACGTCTGTTACAGAGCCGGGTGACCAGAATCTCTCGGCGAGTGCAGCCGTACGGGGCCAGATGCGCGAGTCCACGTTTTCAGGGCTGACCAGTTCAGCCCACATGGTTGCCTCTCCTCCAAGAACGAGCTTCTTTTCACTTTCAGTCAGAGAGGAGTTCTGTGGAACCGGGTCGTTAAGGTAGTGGAAATCCGTCGGCTGTATGAGATCAATATAATATCCGTTTGAAAGGATTACCTGGAAGCCGGCCCTGGCGGCGTTAGCCAGTCCTTTCTGTCCGCGCCAGGACTGAATTACAATATCCTTTGGAAGGTCGGGCTGCTGGATTTCATCCCAGCCGATCATCTTTTTGCCGTATTTACTCAGGATTTTGAGGATTCTGCCGTTAAAGTAGCTTTGAAGGGCGTGGTTATCAGGAATATTATTTTTCTTCATGAATTCCTGTATCTGCGGGTTTTTGCTCCACTGTTTGCCGTTATTCTCGTCGCCGCCAATGTGCATATAGGCGTCGGGGAAAAGCGGGCATATTTCCGAGAAGAACCTGTCGAAAAAGCTGTAAGTTTCTTCCAGTGTAGGGTTAAAGGTCGGATCGAAGACGCCCCATTTTCTTTCCACCTTATAAGGTCCGGGAGCGCTTGCCAGTTCAGGTAGTGCAGAAAGCCAGCTCGTGGAATGCCCGGGGATATCGAATTCAGGAACGACTCTAATGCCCCTTGCATCTGCGTACTTAACGACTTCCCTGATCTCTTCCTGTGTATAGTAAAATCCGTCGGAGGCAATTTTTGTCAGCTCCGGGAAGTTTTTGCTTTCAACTCTCAAGCCCTGGTCGTCGCTGAGGTGCCAGTGGAATACGTTCATCTTTACGGCTGCCAGGCCGTCTATGTTGCGTTTAACAACTTCGAGCGGCATAAAATGGCGTGCAACGTCCATCATGAGGCCGCGCCATGCAAAGCGCGGAGCGTCCTGGATCTTTACTGCCGGGATGTAGTAACCTTCGGCATCGGAAGAAAGAAGCTGAACGAAAGTCTCAAGTCCCCTTAAGGCACCCAGGTCCGTTTCAGCCTTAAGCGTTATTTTTTCGGGAGTAACTTCAAGCGTGTAGGATTCATCCTCATTGAGTTTTACCTCCCCAGCTCTGATGCAGTTTATGTTGAAGGCTGCAGTGTCGCTTGTGGATGCTTTAGTTATAAAATCCTGCGTAAAAAAAAGTCCCGTCCTGCCGGAGAGTCTTCTTAGTACTCTTGAGGCGTAAGGGTAGAGCCTGTCGTTGCAACTGCCTTTAACAGACACAGCAAAAGAAGCCTTAAGGCGGAACTTGCCTTCGCCAAAAGTGATCTTTGCGGGCACAGGCATAAGATTTAATTTATTATCCATCTGTTTGCCGGATAAAATGGTTACAGAAATAAACATTAAAAGGAATGAAAGTTTACTGAAAATTCTCATGGTACCTCGGGGTAAGATAATCTCTTTTTATTAAAGTTAATTGGCCTTTTTCCAAAAGGCTTACGGTTTAAGGGTAATGCATTATAAATAATGCATTTCAGAGCAACGCAATTTCAGTTACGCAAATTTTAGTAACGCAGAGGAAAATAGCCATTTCAGAAATATAAATAAAGAATAACTTTTTAAAAAAGAAATTTACCCCCGCGCCCCTCTTTGGGCACTAATAATTCTCCATTGCCTGAGGGCCGGGTATTTTCCAAGTTTCAGGTTAATTTCTTATATTTGCAAAATAATTACAAACAGATGGCTTTCTAGTGACAGGTAAAAGCATTCTACTCATACTTCCCGGGAAGGATTTTAACGAAGAGGAATTCCTCACGGTTAAGAATACCCTTGAGAAAAAAGGGATAAAAGTCTTTATTGCCTCCGATGGGGGCGGGCTGTGTACGGGTAAGAAGGGGCTGAAGGTAAAGGCCGACATAAACTTTTACAATATTCATGAATCCAACTTTGCCGCAATTGTATTTACAGGCGGGCCGGGTGTAAAGGATTACTGGAATAATCCTTTACTTCACAAAACGTCACAAAAATTCTTTAATTCCAAAAAGCCCGTAGCCGCCATTTGCAGCGCTCCTGTAATTCTGGCAAAGGCAGGGCTGCTGAATGCTTTGTCTGCCACCTGCTATCCGGATGACAGAAAAGAGCTTGAACGGGTGGGGGTCGAGTACAAGGACACACCGGTAGTAGTCAGGAAAAAGATCGTTACGGCTCAGAATGCACAGGCCTCGCTGGAATTTTCGGAAGCCATCATCAGTTTGCTTTGAGAATTTTCTTTAAGGAAATAATTACTGATATTGTTATTAAGAACTCTTCCTTAAGGGGAAGTGTTATATATAAGATATTTTGAAAGGCGTTATGGACCAGTTGATAAATCAGTACTGCAGCAGTTTAACCAGGTACAATAGATTCAGCACACGTGAAGTAAAAATAGGCGACGTACCTCTTGGGGGCAGCAATCCCATCCGCATCCAGTCGATGACCACCACAGACACCATGAACACAATTGCCACCGTCGAGCAGACGATCAGGATGGTTGATGCCGGCTGTGAATATGTGCGCATTACGGCTCCGAGCATACATGAGGCGCAGAATCTGGCTGAAATAAAAAAAGAGCTCAGAAAAAGGGGCTGCAGGGTGCCGCTGATTGCAGACATTCATTTTACGCCCAACGCAGCGGAACTGGCTGCCAGGATTGTGGAGAAAGTAAGGGTTAACCCCGGCAATTACGCGGATAAAAAGAGATTCAAGAAAATTGATTTTACGGAAGATGAATACCAGGCCGAGCTTGAAAGGATACGCGAGCGCTTTACGCCACTGGTAAAAATCTGCAAGGAATACGGAACGGCAATGAGAATCGGGACCAACCACGGTTCCCTCTCCGACCGCATCATGAGCCGCTATGGCGACACGCCGCTCGGTATGGTTGAATCGGCCCTGGAATTCTTGAGGATATGCGAGGACCTTAATTACTATGACGTAGTGCTTTCGATGAAAGCCAGCAACACGCGCGTTATGGTGCAGGCCTACAGGCTCCTGGTTAAGAAGATGTCTGAGGCCGGGATGAACTATCCCCTGCACCTCGGTGTAACAGAAGCAGGCGATGGTGAAGACGGCAGGACCAAGTCGGCCGTTGGCATAGGCACACTCCTTGAGGACGGCCTTGGAGACACCATAAGGGTTTCGCTTACAGAAGACCCCGAGCACGAATCCCCTGTTGCAATAAAGCTGGCTGAAAGGTACAAAAACCGCAGCAGCCACAGTGATATTCCCCCGGTTATGAATATTCCATTTGACCCTTTTACGTATAATAAAAGAAAGAGTTTTTCTCTAAAAGGGCTCGGGGATGACAACGTTCCCAGGGTCTTCGTGGATTTAAGCCGCATGGAAATTAAGGCTCCTGAGGATCTTGAGACGGCTGGATATTCCTACAACGCCGAAACCGACAAATGGACGCTGGCCGATTCGGCAGCCGACTTTATTTATGCGGGCAGAAACGAACTGCCCTTTGAGCTTCCAATGAACCTGAATGCCGTTTATGACTACAGCTTCTGGCTTAAGATGGAAAATAAAACGGGCTATCCGCTCCTTAGCTTTGATGAATACGTCAGTGCAAAGGAAAAATCTTCCGAACTGAACTTCGTTGTAACCTCAGTATACGACATCAAGAGGCTCGAAGTCCTGAAGGAAGACGTTACTGCCGCAGTTGTACTTGTGACGGATAACCTTCACGGAATGGCAGAACAAAGAAGAATCTTTTTTGAACTCTCGGACAAAGGAATTAATAATCCGGTAGTAATAAAAAGGTCCTACGGGCGGTTAAATCAGGAAAGGTTCATGCTTTACAGCTCCACCGACTTTGGTGCACTTTTAATTGACGGCTTTGGAGACGGCCTCTGGGCAGAGGTAAGCCTCGAAGAGGTGCCGCAGCAGCAGGAAGGCCTTAAGGCCGTAAACAGGATTTTATTCGGCATACTTCAGGCCTCGAGGCTCAGGATATCCAGGACTGAATACATCGCCTGTCCTTCGTGCGGAAGGACGCTTTTCGACCTGCAGAGTGTGACGGCACAGATTAGAAAGCGCACCGGGCACTTAAAGGGTGTAAAGATCGGGATTATGGGATGCATTGTAAACGGGCCGGGCGAAATGGCCGATGCCGATTACGGCTATGTAGGCTCGGGCCCCGGAAAGATCACACTTTACAGGGGGCAGAACATTGTAAAAAGAAGCATCGATTCGGAAAGCGCGGTCGATGAACTAATTGAGCTGATTAAGGAAGACAACAGGTGGGAGGAGCCAAGGCGGCTCTGAGGGTTCCGTAGTTTCAGAAAGGGCAAAGATAGGCGCCTTAATTTTATTTTTTATAGTGTTGAAAATATCTGATGAATCCTGTATTTTTGTTTTAGAATTATGGAAAACAAAATTTCAATATTATTAACGCAGAACACTAAAACCGGAAAAGTTTAGATATAAATCTAATAAAAATGCACTTCCTCTTTTTAAGGGAGTGCATTTTTTTTCATATGACAGCAAAAGAGCTAACAAAACATATTGAAAATTGGGCGCCTAAAGAAGCAGCATGGCAGAAGGATAATCCGGGCCTGCAGGCGGGATCTTTAGGAAGCGAGGTAGTAAATATCTTTCTCTGCCTCGAACTCTCCGAAAAAGCACTCGAAGAGGCGGTAAAGAAAAAATGCAATTTCATCTTTACACATCATCCTCTGATATTTCAACCTCTTAAGAAAATAGATACTCAGAACGATAAAACCTCCAGACTCCTTGAGAAGCTTCTCACTCACAAAATCACACTTTACTCAGCCCACACAAACCTCGATTTTACCAAAAACGGCGTAAGTTTTCACCTGGCCAAAACACTCGGATTAAAGAACATCAGATTCCTTGAAAATGCAGAAAGCAACCAGTTTAAGCTTGTGGTCTTTGTACCTGAAACAAGCCTCAGGGACGTGTCCGATGCAATCTTTGCCTCCGGAGGCGGAGTAATCGGGGAATACAACAGCTGCAGCTACAGGCTTAAGGGTGAAGGCACTTTCCAGGGTTCCAGGGAAACGCATCCTTCTTTGGGCAGTGCCGGGCAGTTTGAACAGGTCAGCGAAGTCCGCCTGGAAGTCATAGTGGATAAATGGAATCTGAAGTCTGCAATATCTGCCATGTTAAAAGTGCATCCATATGAAGAGCCTGCTTTTGACGTCTATCCCCTCAACAATAAGAATGTTAATTACGGTTTTGGTGCCATTGGCGAACTTGAAGAATCCATGGGGGAAGAAGAGTTTCTCGGGCACGTCTTAAAGTGCCTGAAGACAAAAAACCTGCGTTACACCACCGGTTCAGGCGCTAAGGTAAAAAAAGTAGCCCTTTGCGGTGGAAGCGGATCGGATCTGATACCCGCGGCAATTTCCTCGGGAGCCGAAGCCTTTGTAACGGCCGACATAAAATACCATACTTTCCAGGATGCCGAGGGAAAAATTCTTCTGGTGGATGCCGGGCATTATGAAACTGAATTCCCCGTTCTGGAGGAAGTAAAAAGAAGATTCGAAAGTTTAATTGAAGAAAAAGGTGCCGGAATTAAAGTTTATATATATAGTGGAACAACAAACCCTGTAAATTTTTTTCAAAATAAAGGAGATAAATAAAATTGATAAATCGACTAAAAACACTGTATGAATTACAGCTTATTGATGATCAGCTTGATGAACTCGAAGAACTCAGGGGCGACCTACCCGCCGCAGTAAACGAACTGAAGGGACGCATTCAGGGACTTAAGGACCAGACAGAACAGAAACAAGCCGAACAGCAGGGCTCTATAGAAAAGAGAATGAGCAACGAAGAAGAGATCGAGCACTTAAAATCGAACCAGAAAAAGTTTAAGGCCCAGCTCTACCAGGTAAGAAACAACAAGGAATATGACGCCCTTACAAAAGAGATAGATCATATAGATGAAGAAATAACAAAGCTGGAAGCCCAGAACAAGGCTCTTGAGGATCTGATACAGAAACTGAAAATTGAGATTGAGGACATCAATCCCCAGCTCGAAACCCTTGAAGAGGAGATGAAGGGTAAAGAGGCCGACCTGAAGGAAATTATCAAAGCCAACGAAAAAGAAGAAGCAAAGTTAAGCGCCAAAAGGTCGACGGTTGAAGCTGAAACCAAAAAGCCCGATTACGCTTCTTATATGAAGATCCGCAAGGCCAGGGGCGGACAGGCTGTTGCAACAATCAGGCGCAGTGCCTGCACCGGATGCCACAACGTTGTGCCTCCGCAGCGTCAGCTTGAGATTCGCCAGAACAGAAGGCTTTATAACTGCGAATACTGCGGCAGAATCCTTGTTTCGGCAGAAATTGCCGATGAGGTAGAGACCGCTGAAAAATAGTTTTTCCCCCGGCCGGATGAGTGCAGAGAGGAAGAAACAGAAGCTTTAAGAAATATTTTTCACTGAGCTATTTTTAACGTTTACATAACAGACCCCGCAGGGCCCTTTTCATCAGGGCCGGCGGGGTCTTTTTTTATGCCCGGAATTAAAACTTCCTGGCATGTTTTAGCGTTTATTTATATGGTGAGGTTTATTAAATTAAGACGGGTAACAGATTCCCGGAGTTCTGTCCGCGCCTCTTTGGCGGCAGCCTCTGGCGAATGCTTCGGTACATGGATCTTAATAGAGAAATGGTATTAAATGCAGAAGTACAAACTTATAAATATCGACTGCGCCAGCTGCGCGGCAAAGATTGAAAACAACCTGACGAAGCTCAAGGACGTCAGGTACGTCTCGGTAAATTTTGCCGAATCGGTCATGTTCATTGATACCGACAACATTGAGAAGGTAAGAAAAGTAATAAAGCAGACCGAACCGGAAGTTGAGATTATAGATGCTTCGCAGAAAGTAAAGGGTGTGAAGCTGGAAGCAGAAGAAAGGCTGCAGCTAAAGAAAAGACTCGCATTCGTACTTGCACTTGCCATTGTCTACCTGGTGGGACTCATATTCGGCAATTACCTGTCGAAAGCCATGCATGGAACGGGTGAAACTCTTCTTATGGCAGCTATATATCTTTTAGCCGGCTGGGACGTTCTTTACAGTGCCGGCAAAAAAATACTGAAAGGGAAACTCTTTGACGAGCATTTCCTTATGTCGATAGCAACACTGGGCGCAGTTGCAATCGGGCAGTTTCCGGAGGCCGCGGGTGTGATGATATTCTACCAGGCGGGAGAATTCCTGCAGCAGCTTTCGGTAAAAAGGTCCCGCAGGTCAATAAAGTCACTCCTTGAGATACAGCCCGGATATGCAAATGTAAGACTGGACGGGGAACTGAGGAGAAAAAATCCAAAAGAGGTTCAGCCCGGTGAAATCATTCTTGTAAAGCCTGGAGAGAAAATTCCGCTTGACGGCATTGTAACGGAAGGTTCGGGCTATGTGGATACTTCCCCGCTTACGGGTGAGCCTGTGCCCGGGAGGGTGATGCCTGGGAAGGGCGTTCTTGCAGGAATGATAAGCAAAACGGGCTCCTTCAGCCTGAGGGTTACAAAACCCTTTGAAGAATCGTCCATATACAGGATGCTGGAGCTGATTGAAAATGCCTCAAGCCAGAAGGCCGGGACGGAGAAGTTTATAACGAAATTTTCGCGCTACTACACGCCTTTTGTCGTTGCGGTTGCCATGCTCATAGCCTTCACTCCCCCGCTACTGTTTGGGGGAAGCCTGGATGTGTGGATCTACCGCGCCCTGGTAATACTAGTAATTTCATGCCCGTGCGCCCTTGTTATCAGCATTCCCCTGGCATACTTTGCCGCCATTGGCGGGGCATCCAAAAAAGGAATACTTATAAAAGGATCAAACTTTCTGGACACACTGACGGAAGTAAAAACCGTCATTTTCGACAAAACAGGAACGCTTACAAAAGGGGTCTTTAAGGTAAAGGAAATTGTGCCTGAGGACGGGTACAGCAAAGACGACCTCCTGCGTCTGGCCTCGGCAGCCGCTCAGCAGTCGAACCACCCGGTCTCGCAGTCCATAAGGGAAGCCTACGGGAAAGACCCGGAACTAAAGGCTGTGGAATCTTACCGCGAGATACCGGGTTACGGCATTAAAGCGAGGGTGGAAGGAAAAGAAATTCTCTCGGGAAGCGACCGCCTGCTGCACAAGGAAAATATTGAGCACGGCAGCTGCGGCAGCTCGGATACGGTTCTGCACGTGGCTTTTGAGGGAAGCTATGCCGGACGCATTGAAATTTCGGATGAACTTAAAGATGACGCGCCTGACGCCGTAAGATACATAAGAAATGAAGGTGTGGAGCAGGTGCTTATGTTTACGGGTGACAACAGGGTTGCGGCTGAAAAGATATCCAAGGACTTAAGCCTGGACGGCTTTCATGCGGATCTCCTGCCGGAGGATAAGGTAAGAGTGCTGGAAAGCCTGGAAAATAAAAGCGGGAAAATTGCCTTTATAGGCGACGGCATTAACGACGCTCCTGCACTTGCGCGCTCAGACGTAGGAATTGCCATGGGGGCCCTGGGAAGCGATCTGGCAATTGAGACCGCCGACGTCGTAATAATGACGGATACACCTTCTAAAATCGGGACTGCAATCCGCCTGGCAAAAAGGACGCGCGTAATTGTGTGGCAGAACATCATTTTTGCCCTTTGTGTAAAAGCATTTTTTATCCTTCTGGGCTCTTTTGGGATTGCAACGATGTGGGAGGCCGTTTTTGGCGATATGGGTGTGGCGCTTATTGCAATACTTAACTCAACTCGCGTCCTGAAGTAGTGATTTGTTGTATTTGTCTTAAGATGCCGCGGTCAGCCACGCCATCTTGTTTATCCATATATTCCATTTGCCACGACCCGGTTAATTTATCAGACCTATTCTTTCTTATCTTCTTCGAAAATCCATTTGAATAGATAATGTTCATCATGCTCCACTTCAAAATCCTTCAGGATCTTCTCAAGCTCGTCTGAAAATGAGGGCATTATCAGCTGCTCTCTGAACTTTACAGCAAATATAAAATGAATGTAAGCCTGGCGGAATATGTTAGGCATAGGAATAATCCTTCGGACTTTATTGGTTATCTCTTTTTGAAGAAGATAATCGGACAGTCTTTACTTTGCCATGGAGCGCGTCACAACTGCGGGATGCTACAACTTAGCTGCAAAGATGGCGCGGCTGACCGCGGCGCCTCGTTGTAGGGTTGGGGCATGTTTCCAAAACCAGCCCACGGGGCTGCGCCCCGGGTCTATCAATAGTGCACCGCTGAACGCGGTGCTAAATGCAAACATAATTGAATTGAAGAATTTCGGCTGACGCATGTCAACACAACATGCGTCAGTTTCAGGCGGGAAGATTTATCTTACCTTGTAGCCGTTTGCAGTAAGGCTTTTTTTAGCCTTGTCGAGCGGAACCTCGTCTAAATTCATCCCGCATTTGGGGCAGCTTCCCTTGTAGTCCGAAATTACATTATAATCCATCTGGCACTGGAAGACCTTTCCGTCCTTATTCTCATCGATCCCCTTAAGGTCTATTTCCCCTTCGCGTACAATTGTATTTGCCGAAAGGGACGTATTATTGTTTGCCTGGACGTCCCTTCTGGGAGCCTGAGTTGTTGTGGCGGGGGTTTGCTGCTGTTTATTTTTCTTTTCGCCGCATCCCGCTGCCGTTATAAGTCCCAGAGCCAGAAATAAAGCAAAGAAAATGAATTTCTTAAATTTCATGTTTTCTCCTGTTTTCAATTAGTTCAATATAAGTATAAAAACGCCGGATTCTCAAGCAGGGGCCCGGTTTTTGGGGATTTACCTAAGGAGGAGGTTCAGAAATTAGCACCATTTTGCTGATGACTTAAGTGTTTATTTTTATTATATTTGCTCCAACTTTAATGATACTGCCGGAATACAGCCTTTCAAGAGACAATTTTAGAAGAAGAGCAAGAAAATTTAATATAATTTAAGTTTAAAAAGATTAGATATTAAAGTAATTTGATGTTAAATTATAGTAGGTCAGGCAGACAAAAATTTTGAGTAATATGGGATCATACAGACGGATGCGGCGGTCCCGTATGAAGGGTTTGGTAAGTAACAAATTTATTAAATAAACGTCAGATTAACAGAACAAAGAGTAATTCAGATTGGGTAATTGCTGTCTTAGGATTTAAGATGGAGGAAAGTCCGAACTCCATAGAACAGGGTGCCGGGTAACGCCCGGGGTTCTGCTTCATTAGAAGCGGGATACGGAAAGTGCCACAGAAAAGATACCGCCCGCCTCAAAAAAAGGCGGGTAAGGGTGAAAAGGCAGGGTAAAAGCCTACCGCTCCTGTAGTAATACAGGAGGCAGGGTAAACCCCACCCGGAGCAAGATCAAATAGGGAAAGCTTTCCACGCGCTCGTATATGTGGTGTGTGGGACAGGGTTGTTCGCTTTGAATGCTTTCCGGGTAGATCGCTTGAATAGCGGAGCAATTCGTTATCCAGATAAATAATTACCACCTGCCCCACATAAGGCGGGTACAAAATTCGGCTTATAGATTTGGATTACTCCTTTGTTCTGTATAGTCTGTTCCTTTGGAACCATCATGCTGAAAAAACGTTGGAAGCTTAGAGAAAAGTCAGATGAAAATACCGTAAAGTCGTTGGCTGATTCGCTGAACGTGACGCCGATTCTGGCTGGTCTGCTTGTTCAGCGGAAAATCACCAATTTTCACCTGGCAAAAGCGTTTTTCCGCCCCTCGATAGAGGACCTGCACGATCCATTCCTGATGAAGGGAATGGAAGAGGCCTCCTTCCGGCTCATCAAGGCAATCACATCAAATGAGCTCATTACGGTCCATGGCGATTATGACGTGGACGGCACGTGTGCCGCTGCATTGATGTACCTGTTCTTAAAGGAACTTGGAGCCAGGGTTGAGATTTACATTCCAAACCGCCTGACCGAAGGCTACGGCATTTCAAAGTCGGGAATTGAAACAATTAAAGCCAAAGGGACCTCGCTTTTAATAGCAGTCGACTGCGGTATTACGGCAGTTGAGGAAACGGCGCTGGCAAAGTCGCTTGGAATGGACGTGATAATCTGCGACCATCATCAGCCGGGCAATTCAATACCGGAGGCATATGCCGTACTGGATCCGATAAGGCCCGGTTGCAATTATCCTTTTAAGTTTCTTTCGGGAGCCGGCGTAGCATTTAAGCTGGCGCAGGCCGTAAGTGAAAGGATAGGCAAAAGGAAGCTCCCTCTTAAGTACCTGGACCTTGTTGCAATTGCAGGGGCAGCCGACATTGTCTCGCTCGAGGGTGAAAACAGAATTTTAGTTAGAAAAGGGATGGAACAGGTAAATACCACTCCCCGTCCCGGCATTGCAGCGCTCATAAGGAGTGCCGGCATGGAGCCGGGCAACCTCTCGGCAGGTCACGTTGTCTTTACCATTGCGCCCCGCATCAACGCCGTCGGACGCCTGGGGGACGCAATACGCGCGGTTGACCTTTTTATTACGACAGACGAAAAGGAGGCCGTCCGCCTGGCTGAAGTCCTTGAAGGTGAAAACTACCAGAGAAGGAAAATTGACGAGCTTACCTTTTCGCACGCAATTGACCTGGTGGAAAACTCGGTCAATCTGGATGACGAGATTGCAATTGTTCTGCATGAGGAAAACTGGCACCCCGGTGTCATTGGCATCGTAGCCTCCCGCCTGGTGGAAAGGTATTACCGTCCAACCGTAATGCTTACAACCGTAGACGGGGTGGCAAAGGGTTCTGCAAGGAGCATCGTGGGCTTTAACATATACGAAGCCCTGAAAAAATGCGAAGAAACCCTGCTGCAGTTTGGGGGCCACGAGGCCGCGGCAGGCCTGGCACTTGAACTCGACAAGCTTCAGGAGTTCAAGGAGAAGTTCAACCAGATAGTAAAAAGCATCGTAAAGACCGAGGATGTCCTTCCCGAAATACTGATCGATACAAAGATCAACCTTTCCGAGCTGACGCCGAAATTCCTGCGCATACTGGACGAGTTTGCGCCTTTCGGACCGGGCAACATGAGGCCGACTTTCCTTGCCGAGAATCTTCAGCTCGTATATAACCCGCGCATCGTAGGCAACAACCACATAGTGCTTACATTCCGTCAGGAAGGGTGCGACAGGGTTTTTGATTCTATAGGATTTAATTTGGGCAGCTATGCCCCGCTTATTGATAAAGACAAGAATTTGCTTGATATTGTATTTACGATAGAGAAAACTATGCGCGATGGAAGGACGTTCCCGCAGCTCAGGATAAAGGATATCAGGATACGGCAGGCAAATGAGGAAAAAAGTGAAGATATTAGTATTAATAAAATAGAAGTAAATAAATAGGAGAGAATAATGTCAGGTCACTCAAAATGGGCAACCATTAAAAGAAAGAAAGGAGCTTTGGATGCTAAAAGAGGTAAACTCTTTACAAAGCTGATCAAAGAATTAACGATTGCAGCCCGTCAGGGCGGCGGCGACCCGGCAGGAAACCCGCGTTTAAGACTGGCTGTTGATAATGCCAAGGCTGCTAATATGCCTGCTGATAATATCGACAGGGCTATCAAGAAGGCTACCGGCGAACTCGAAGGCGTAAACTACGTCGAAATGTTGTACGAAGGCTATGCTCCCGGCGGCGTTGCAGTCCTGGTGGAAGTTGCTACAGACAACAAGAACAGAACAGTTGCCGAAGTAAGACACCTTTTCAGCAAAGGCGGCGGCAATATGGGTGAATCGGGCTCGGTAGCATGGATGTTCGACCGCAAGGGCGTTATAACTGTACCGAAGCAGGGAAAGTCTGAAGATGATATGATGGAAATTGTGCTCGACGCTGGTGCAGACGACCTCCAGCCTGAAGATGAATATTATTCCATACAGACCACAGTCGAAAATTTCGAACCCGTTAGAAAAGCCCTGGCCGAAAAGAATATACAGATCGAAAACGCCTCGCTCGAGTGGGTTGCTAAGAATCTTATAGCTGTAACAGGTGAAGATGCCGAAAAAGTAATGAAACTGGTTGAAAACCTGGAAGATAACGACGACGTTCAGAACGTTTATTCCAATGCGGATATAGACGAAAGCGCACTGTCGTAATAATTAAGTCAAAGCATTTATAAAAGCCGGGGTTGGAGCGTTTTCTTCAACCCTGCTTTTCTTAAGTGCCTGACAGTTTAATTTGCAAATAATTTTATAATGATAATAATTGGTGTGGATCCCGGAACGGTTGTAACCGGCTTTGGGATAGTAAAGCTGAATAAAAACCAGCTTACGTACGTTATACAGGGCGCCATTAAACCCTCCTCAAGGTTGACACTCCCCTGTAAGCTTGAAGTCATTTACAATGAGCTCGACAAATATATAAAGATATATAAGCCGGATGAATTTGCAATTGAATCGGCTTTCTATGGAAAAAACGTGCAGTCGGCCATGAAAATAGGTTACGCACGCGGAGTTGCAATGCTGGCCGCCGTGCATAACGGCCTTCCTGTAAGCGAGTATTCCCCGCGCGAGGTTAAAAAGTCTGTCGTGGGAAACGGAGCGGCCTCAAAAAGGCAGGTCCAGTATATGATAAACCATATACTCTCGCTGGAAGATAAAACGATGCTTTTTGATGAAAGCGACGCGCTTGCAATTGCTACCTGCCACGCCTTCAGGATTAAGTCGGCCGTTCCAAGCTCCAAGAGCTGGAAGGCTTTCATAGAGGCAAATCCGGACAGGGTAATCAACAACTGATTAAATAAAGAAAGCTATGATCGGACATTTAACGGGTAAAATTCTGGCAAAAAAGCCCACTCAAGTGCTGCTGGATGTAGCGGGAGTGGGATACGTTGTAAATATTTCAATCAATACCTTTGAAAAGCTGGGCGACGAGGGTCAGGCGGCTTCGGTACATACATATCTGGCCGTAAGGGAAGATGCCCTTTCGTTATACGGATTTTCAACTGAATCTGAAAAACAGATGTTCGAGCTCTTAATCAGCATTAACGGCATAGGGCCCAAGCTTGCGCAGGGAATCTTGTCGGGTATTCAGATAGATGAATTAAAACATGCACTGAAGTCGGGCAACCTTTCAAGGCTCGTTGCCGTGCCGGGCGTAGGGCGTAAAACGGCCGAACGCATGCTGCTGGATTTAAGGGACAAGGTGGATACGGTTGCAGGTGAAAAGGAAGCTCCCCTTCTGGCCTCATTCAAGATTAAGGATGACGCCATTGCGGCTCTTACGACCTTGGGCTACAACCAGAAGAACGCAGAAAAAGTAATAAGGGACATACTGACCGAAGAGCCTTCCATGGCGCTTGAGGACCTGATAAGGCAGGCCCTGTCGCACCTCAATAAATAACCCTTTTTTAGTAAATTCTCTAGGCGATTTCGGTTTTAAGGTGTCCGATGCCCGAAATTTCGGCCTCAATCTTGTCGCCCGGAACTACCTTGCCTACTCCTGCCGGGGTGCCGGTAAAAATCAGGTCCCCTTTTTCGAGCATCATTACGCCGGAAATGTATTTAACGATTTCAACGGGCGGAAAAATCATCATCTCAAGAGCGCTGTTTTGCTTCAGCTGGCCGTTTACCTTAAGCGAAATTACCTCTTTCATCGTAAGCTTGTGGTCCTTTTTTAATACAAAGTCGGATAGTACGGCCGAAGTGTCGAATACTTTGGAGAGGGTCCACGGGTCCCCTTTTTTAGACAAATTTCTCTGAAGGTCCCTTAGCGTCATGTCTAGACCCAGGCCGTAGCCTGCAATTGCATCTTCCGCCTCGCTGGCGTTGCCGTTTTTGACGTCTTTTCCGATCAGCAGAACGAGTTCAGACTCATAGTGCAGTTCTTCCGAATATTCCGGGTGGATTACCTTGTCCCCGGAGTAAACGATAACAGAAGCGGGTTTTAAGAAAATGAGCGGAAATTCGGGTCTTTCATGCCCGAGCTCTTTGATGTGCTCGGCATAATTGCGTCCGACACAGACCAGCTTGCCGGCAGTGAATTCCTCGCTGGAATTTTTTACATTCAGTTTTTTCATTCTTTTTCCATTACTTTAATTTCCGTGCAATTATGTTTTCTGTTTTTTCTTTTCGGCTGCAGGGAACAGAATGTTATTCAGTATCAGTCTGTAGCCGGGAGAATTTTTATAAAGGCTTAAGTCCGTAGGAGGGCTTCCCACCATGTGCTGGTAATCCTCCGGGTCGTGTCCTCCAAAGAAGGTAAATGTTCCCCTTCCGAAGTTGCCGTGAATATATTTGACCTGGTCCGTTCCGGCGCGTTCGGCCAGAATTATGACGGATCTTTTAACGTCTTTTTTGTGGAACATGGTAGTTTGCCCCATGAATCCGTGCACGACGTTTACGTGGTCCTGTGTCAGCATTGTAGGCACGGGGTCGTACTTGGCCGAGAACTGGAACAAAGTAAAGTAATCGTTCTGCGGCGAGCCTATTTCCTGCATCTGCACGTCTATGTCCGAAAACTCATAAACGTAAGGGTTCATTTCGAGCTTAAAATCCTGGAAAGCAAGTGTTTTTGAGAAGTCCAGCTTTTTCTGTGCGTCGGGATCCGGGGCGTCGCCGTCGTACATCTTGTCGCAAATATCCACGCCGTCGGCAGCAAGTGCAATGTCGTAGGAATCTGTAGCCGAGCACATTGCAAAAAGGAAACCTCCCTGCGCCACGTAATTCTTTATCGTCTTTACGACGTCCAGCTCCATTTGCGAGACTTTTTTGTAGCCGAGTTTTTTTGCCTCGCCTTCATAGAGCATCTGCTGTTCAATGTACCACTGTGCCCCGCTGAAGCTAGCATAAAACTTGCCGTACTGCCCCGTAAAGTCCTCGTGGTGCAGGTGCAGCCAGTCGTATTTAGAGAGGTCACCTCTTAAGATCTCCTCGGCCCAGACCTTGTCGTAAGGCACCTCGGCGTACTCAAGAGCAAGCGTAACGGCGTCATCCCAGGGCTTAAAGCCTTTTGGGACGTAAACGGCAATTCGGGGTGCCTTCTCCAGGTGCATTACTTCCATATTCTGGTCCTCGCTTTGCACCGTGTGATATATATCCACCGCCTCTGAGGCTGAAAGGGGGCTGAAGGCAACGCCTTTAATTCTGCACGTATTTGCCAGCTCCTCGGAGTAATCGAGCATGAAAGATCCTCCGCGGTAATTCAGGAGCCAGTCGGCTTTGGTTCCAGCCTTGAGAGCGTTAAAGGTAATTCCATAGGCTTTAAGGTGATCAGTCTGCTCAAGGTCCATATAGATGAGCAGTTTTGACTGAGCAAAGAGGCCGGAGGTAAAGAAAAGGACAAATGCTAATAGGTATTTCATCGGATCATCCTGATAAAATGAAAAAAGCAAAAAATAAAAGGAAGACAGATGATCTTCCTTTTATTTTCAAACTATTTCAACAAAATAAATTTAAGCTGACTTTCTGTCGGCTTCAATATAAACGGGTTTGTCGCCGTTTACAACCGTATCTTTTGTAATGACACACTTATCAATATTATCCATAGACGGGAGTTCGAACATTATCTCGAGCAGGAATTCTTCCAGAATTGAGCGGAGTGCCCTGGCACCTGTTTTTCTTTCAATTGCCTTCTGAACGATGGCGTCAATTGCAAAGGGGTCGAATTCCAGTTCAACGCCTTCCATTAAGAAGAGCTTTTTATACTGTTTCAAAAGAGCGTTTTTAGGCTCTGTAAGTATGTTCTTGAGCCCTTCCTTTGAAAGCGACTGCAATGGAGCCGTAACGGGCAGACGCCCGATCAGTTCGGGGATGAGTCCGTATTTAAGCAGGTCTTCCGGCTGAACGAGGCTCATCAGGTCGTCGGGGTTCATGTCGTGGCTTCCCGTAATTTCGCTTCCGAAGCCCATTTTGTTTTTATTGATTCTGGAGGCAATGATGTTTTCAATTCCGGCAAATGCCCCGCCTACGATAAAAAGAATATTCTTTGTATTTACATTGATGAGGCTCTGTTCCGGGTGCTTGCGACCGCCTCTTGGTGGAACGCCTGCAACGGTGCCTTCAAGGATTTTCAGCAGAGCCTGCTGCACGCCTTCGCCCGAGACGTCCCTTGTAATGGAAGTACTTTCGCTCTTGCGTGCAATTTTGTCGATTTCATCTATATATACTATACCCTTCTGGGCTTTTTCCAGGTTGTAGTCGGCTGCCTGTAGGAGCCTTACCAGTACTGTTTCCACGTCGTCACCCACGTAGCCGGCTTCAGTAAGCGTTGTGGCATCAGCAATTGCGAACGGGACATCCAGTATCCTGGCTAAAGTCTGTGCAA
Source organism: Ignavibacteria bacterium (assembly GCA_025612245.1). Taxonomy (GTDB): domain Bacteria; phylum Bacteroidota; class Ignavibacteria; order Ignavibacteriales; family SURF-24; genus JAAXKN01. The sequence goes on along the minus strand of JAAXKQ010000008.1, from coordinate 132,259 downwards.
GGAGTGTCTTTCCGACGCCTGTCGGGCCGATAAGGAGAATGTTGCTTTTTTCGATTTCAACGTCGTCGAGTTCGAAGAAAGTGGATTTCGACTGAACTCTTTTATAATGGTTATAGACGGCAACCGAAAGCACTTTCTTTGCCCTTTCCTGGTCGATTACATATTCATCCAGATTTTTCTTAATCATTTCAGGCGTAAGCACGTAGTCGTTTTTTGTCTTTCCCGTATAAGCGGCCAGATTATTCTTCAGTATGTCGACGCTTGTAGTTATGCATATATCGCAGATATATACGTCAGGACCGGCAACCATGCTGGAAACTTCACTGCCGTCCCTGCCGCAGAAAGAACAATTCACAGACTTGTTATTATTTTTTTTACTCATAGATTATCACTCGGTTTATTTTTCAGTTTACTAATATTTTCTCTGGCGTCATCAAGATATAAGGAGTTTGGGAATTTTGCAAGCAAATTCTCGTAGGACTCAACTGCTTTTGCATTATCTTTGATCCCGTACTGGTATATCTGCCCTAAAAGGTAGAGTGCGTGATCGGCATAGATGTTTTTTTCGGCATCGGCAGAAATGCCGCTAAGCAGTTCGACTGCAACCGGGAGGTTATCCGCGGCCAGAATCATCTCGGCATAACGGAAAGCCGAGAGGTCGTGCAGCGTCAGGAGGTTTTCGTTTTTTGAAAGCTCCATGTAGTGCTCGGAGGCTTCCTTAAACTGCTTCTTGAATGTCAGCATGTCGGCCTTGGCAAAGTTAAGGAGGCTAAGCGAATCGGCCTTGGAAGTATTAATCAGAAGCGAGAGTTCAATTGCATCGTTCGTATGGTTGTCCTCGAAGTTACCTTCCACCGTTGCCAGTATTTGTGTTGCAAGGGCGAAGTTGCCGTTCCAGAATTCAATTCTTCCCCTCATAAATTCGGCAAAGTTCTTATCTGAGCTCGAAGCTCTCGGGTTATCGCTTGCCCTGGTGTAATAGTCGCCTGCAAGCTGAAGGTTTCCCTTTAGGATTTCAATTTCAGCCAGGCGCACCAAGGACTGTTCGGCAAAGTCGGAGAGGAAGGAATTATCTACTACCTGCTTAAAGGAGCTTTCGGCCGCCTGAAGGTCGTTAAACCTGTCCATCTGGATTACGCCGATCCTGAAGTTGGCTTCATTTGTAACTTCCATTCCCTGGTAGCTCTTCAGGAGTTCCTTATAGGCCTGAACTGCTTCCTGGTATTCGGAATTGTTGCTTTGGTTAACGTTTCCGAAGGGTTTCCAGTTAGTGTCCTTTACGTTATATTTCTTATCCAGCGAAGCTTCGAGGGTTTTTGCATACCCGATCTTTGCATTGGGTGTAAAGGGGCTGTTCGGGTAGGATTCGAATATTTTCTTAAAAGCTTTGGAAGCCTCCTCAAAGTGTCCTTCCTGCAGCGCTCTTTGAGCAAAGCCGAATATCTCGGCGCCGGAATTGCTGTGAGCCTTGTCGATTTTAAGATAAATGTCGTAGGCTTTCGCGTAATCGTTGCTTTCCATGAAAAGCCAGCCCAGAAGGAGGTTAAAATCTATATTGTCAGTGTGTTCATTTGCCCACTTTTCCACTACATCCACCGTAAGTGCCAGGGCGTCGGGCTTATTGATGTAGGAGGCGATCCTGGTCTGCACAAGGTTCATCTGATCCGGTTCTTTTGAGAGTATATAGCAGTACTCTTCTGCCGCGTCCTTGAATTTCATTGTAATTGAGTACAGGTTTGCAAGATCAAAGGAGAAGGTGTAGGAATCAGCAGATATGGCCCTGCCCTTGCGGAGTATTTCTGCCGCTTTATCAAAAGCTCTTCTTTCAATGGCGTAATTGGCCAGAACCCTGTATGTCATCGGTTTATCCGGGAGCACCTGCAGTGCCTTATCCCAGACCTCATTGCCCTTATTCTCATCACCCTTAAGGTAGTAAGTGCTTCCGAGCAGTCCGTAAAGATTAATGTCCTGCGGAGTTGTCTGAATCCTTTTTTCAATCATCGAGGCTGCCTCAGTGTAGTTTTTCAGCTGTGTGTAAACTTTTACCAAGGCATCGAAGAACTGGAAATTATCCGGCTGCTGTCTGTAGAGGTCCTCATAGATAGTCTTTGCCTTCTGCAGGTCCCCTGCCTGCTCGTAGCTTTGTCCCAGGCGCAGACGGTTATAAAGGTCATTAAACTGGGCAGATACGGAAGCGTATCCTGTAAGAATGAAGAATAAACATGTGAGAATTCTAAATTTCATATAGGTTTAATGTACAAAGTTCGATAGACAAAGTAAAAATTAAAATGCCGCTTTACCTCCCCCTTGTGATTTTCTTCTTCAGAGCAGCCAAATCCATGCATTTGATTTGTAAATATCCGCAAAACAGATCAGCTATTCAAGGTAAAATAAATTCGGGGGAAAGGATGATGTCCAAGGTTCTGAAGCCTGGAAAAGCTTAAAAAACAAGGAATTTTCATCTGCCGCTTTCCCCTTTTACCCTGCTTACGTGCCAGACGTTTCGCGAATATTCCTTAATTGCCCGGTCGCTGGAGAACCAGCCCATTCTTGCCGTATTAAGTATGGATTTCCGGGTCCATTCTTTCCTGTCCAGGAATAGCCTTGAGGCCGAATCCTGCGCAGAAATGTAGGAGTCATAATCTGCAAAGAGCATATAATAGTCCACCTTGAGCAGGCTGTCAATCAAGGGCTGAAATATGCCGGGTTCCTTGGGGTTAAAGTAGCTTTCCCGGATCATGTCAATTACCCTTCTTAGACCGGGGTTATTCGTATAATATTCCATAGGGTTATAGCCTTGGCTTTTATAGCTTTGGACCTCTTCGGCCGTAAGACCGAAGATAAACATGTTATTTTCCCCGGCCGCATCCATAATTTCCGCGTTTGCACCGTCGAGCGTGCCGATTGTAAGTGCCCCGTTTAAGGCGAGCTTCATATTGCCTGTGCCCGAGGCCTCAAAGCCGGCAGTTGAGATCTGTTCCGACAAGTCGGCCGCGGGAATTATTTTTTGCGCGAGAGTAACGGAATAATTCTTAAGGAAAAAAACCTTTAATTTGTTCCCTGCTTCGGGGTCATTATTTATTACATCGGCTACAGAGTTAATGAGCTTAATGGTGAGTTTAGCCATGGAGTATGCCGGGGCTGCTTTTCCGGAGAAAATTACGGTTCTTGGTACAAAGTCCCCCTTCGGGTTATCTTTTATCCTGTTATAGAGCGTAATTACGTGAAGAATGTTAAGCATCTGTCTTTTATATTCGTGGAATCTTTTTACCTGTACGTCGAACAAGGAGTTCTCGGGGGGCCTTATTCCGTGCTCAATTTCGATGTGCTCGGAGAGGATTTTTTTTCTGAGCCACTTTGCGTGGCGCCAGTTTTCAAGGAACTCCTCGTCGGAGAGATATTTTTCGAGCTCTTTGAGGCTTTTTAGGTCCTTTGCCCAGCCGTTTCCGAGCTTCTCATCTATAAGAAGCGACAGGTAGGGATTTGCAATCTTAAGCCATCTTCTCGGGGTTATGCCGTTTGTAATGTTGATAAATTTACCCGGAAAGATCCGGTTAAATTCGGGGAAAAGGCGGCTTTTTAGTATTCCGGTGTGCATACGTGAAACGCCGTTTACGGTGTGGCAGCAGATGATTGCCAGGTTTGCCATGCGTATGGTTTTTTCGGGAAACTCCCCGATAATTGACATACGGGAGATTACGGCTTCATCTTTGGTAAAGCTGTCCCTTGCAAATTCCAGGAAGCGGTAATTAATTTCATAGATGATCTGGAGGTGCCTTGGCAGGAGCTGTTCAAAGATTGCAACAGGCCACTCCTCCAACGCCTCCGGCACGACGGTGTGGTTCGTGTAGGCAAAGGTTCTCGCCGTAACGTCCCAGGCCTCATCCCACCCCAGGTGCTCCTCATCCAAAAGTATGCGCATTAGTTCCGGTATAGCCAGAACGGGGTGTGTATCGTTCAGCTGTATGGCAGTTTTTTCGGCAAATCTGGCGAAAGTTTTGTGGTTGATCCTGTACTTGCGGATTATGTCCTGCAGCGTGGCAGAGACAAAGAAGTATTCCTGGCGCAGGCGCAGGTATTTGCCGCGTTCAAAGGTGTCGTTCGGGTAGAGCACTTTTGAAATGTTCTCGGATGTATTTTTGCTTTCGACGGCTGCAAGGTAGTTGCCGCTGTTAAACTCCTTGAAGTTAAACTCGCTCGTGGCCTTTGCCTGCCAGAGCCTGAGGTTATTGACAGTACGGGTTTTATAGCCCGGCACCGGTATATCGTAAGCAACGGCAAGCACGTCTTCGGTGTCGGTCCAGTCAAATTTCAATTCTCCTTTTTCATCCTTTAAGACAATGACCCCTCCGGAGAACCTGACCCTGAATGTAATCTCGCGCCTTAAGATCTCCCAGGGGTTTCCGTAGCTAAGCCAGTTATCGGGCTGTTCGACCTGGTAGCCGTTTAGAATTTCCTGCTTAAATATGCCGAATTCATATCGGATCCCGTAGCCGAATGCTGGCAGCTCAAGTGTTGCCATAGAGTCCAGAAAGCATGCCGCCAGGCGGCCCAGGCCGCCGTTGCCAAGCCCCATTTCTTTTTCAGATTCCCTGATGTCTTCAAGGAAGTAGCCGTTTTTGTGGAGTATGTGAAAGCACTCGTCGTAGAAGCCCATGTTAATGAGCGAATTTCCAAGGAGGCGGCCCATTAAAAATTCGAGCGAAAGGTAATAAACCTTCTTAACGTCCTTTTCCTTGTATAACTGCTGAGTGCGCAGCCAGTTGCGTACGAGCCTGTCGCGTACGGACATGGAAAGCGCGTAGTAGATATCCTCTGCGGTTGCGGTAATTTTGTCCTTAACGAGCATAAATTCCATGTGCTCGGCAAACTGGTTTGTAATGGAATAGTCTGTTGCTCTTTCGCTGTCTGTAAAGAAGACCGAACCGTTCCTGTGCTTCATTGTACAATTCCTGGTGCAGGTTACTTTTAGTGAGCGGGTTATTTATTTTTAAGATAATTATAAATTCTTAAAAATCCTGTAACAGAGGGCAGTAAAAAAGAAGCAATAATAAGAAAGCAGGGCGCTTTTGTTCAGCCGCCCTGTCTTTTTAAGCCTTAAACCGAGAATATTAAAAGGCCTGCAAAGAGTTGTCCCCCAGAAAAAAGTAGCATATATATTAGTTAGATTTCAGCCGCTATTATTGTCTATTTAGCGAGAGAAGGCAAATGAATTATTGAAGAATCCGCCCAGCGGGGCTTCATGGTCCGTAAGGTTGCTGCAGCGCTCGTCGATAGATTTAATTTCACTTTTCATGCGCTCTTTGAAGCTCTTGTAAGCTTCCTCGGTAGTCCAGCGGTCGATTGTAACATAGTGTCCGTTCATTTCAGAGCATTTAAGGAGCTCCGTTCCAAGAAATTCCGTATCCTGCCTGAATAGCCTGTCCCACAAGCCGTTTTGCCCGTAAGCCTCTTCAAAGCTTCTGTCGAAGCCCGGTTTTGTGTGGAATTCCCAAATCATTAAATACATAAAGCCATCCGTTAAACTAAAAAATTAAAAACTATTGTTTTCTCCAAGGCACAGGAAAAAAAGAGAGGTTCTGGTTCCCGAAAAAAGGAAAATAACTTCCGGGCCTCAGAGTCATAAAAAGGAAAAATAAATATTAGAATAAGGGCAGTTTTTGCAAATGATAAAAAAAATACACTTTAAAAATCCGGGAAACTTCCGAGTAATTCTCAAAATTAGTAACCGGAATTAGCCAAAATTGAAAAGACCTGTTAGTGAAAGTTCCTTTTTTGAGCGAAATTATGCCAAAACTCTGATATTTAGGCTCCGACTTTTCAGGCAGAGAATTTGATACATATATAAAAAATAGCAGTCCGCATATTTAAGAGGGTAAATCAAAAAGTTTTCAGTCTGAAGAATATGTAACTATATTTGCGCCGAAAAAAAAGGACGTGCCTGCACAAAAGGGGCTGCAGTTTTCTGAATTAAATCATAATTCCGGAGTCTCAGTATGCAGTTGAAACTGGACAATAATGTCAATCAATTCGCAAACGAAATTGAGCATCTTAGCGGCTGCAGCATTTCCGACTGTTATCAATGCGGCAAGTGCTCTGCCGGGTGCCCTGTCGGAGAGTTTGTAGAAGAATCCCCCACCAGGCTGATGAGGCTGATTCAGTTAAATCAGAGGCAGGCTGTTCTCAATTCCAAAACACCATACCTTTGCGCCACGTGTACGACATGCTCGGAACGCTGTCCGATGAAAATAGATGTAGCAAAAGTAATGGAGACCATCCGAATACTTGCCTGCAAAGAGGGGCTCAGGCCCGCGGTCAAGGCAGTCAGCAATTTTTCCGGGGCATTTCTGGATTCTGTAAAATCAAACGGCCGGCTCTTTGAGTTCGGCATGACAGTTACCTTTAACCTGAAGAACGGCACGCCGTTCAAGAATGCCACGATTGCCCCTGCAATGCTTTTGAAAGGAAAGCTTTCTTTCCTGCCTCAGAGCATTAAAAACAAGGAAAGGCTTAAGAATATATTTGCAAATTCCTCTTACTTTGAAGACAGGGAAGAAAAAAAAGAGCATTAGGAGAAGAAATAAATGGCTTACGGTTATTATCCGGGATGTTCGCTGCACTCGACTGCAAAGGAATACAACATTTCACTTAAAGCGGTATGCGGAAAGCTGGGCATAGAATTAAGTGAAGTAGAGGACTGGAACTGCTGCGGTGCCACGCCGGCGCACACAACAAAAGAGGAACTGGGAGTTGCTCTTGCATACAACAACCTGTTAAATGCTTCAAGACAGGGCCTGGAGGATATACTTGCCCCCTGTGCAGCCTGCTATAACAGGCTAAAGAACGCTTCTTACGCTGTAAAGCATTCACCCGAGGTAAATAAAAGGATGAATGAGCTTACAGGCGGCGTAATGGAGCGCGACATGAAAGTTTACAATATCCTGGAATTTTTCCGGGATATCTATGGTCAGGACAACCTGAAGGCAGCCATTGAAAAACCCCTGGAGGGTCTTAACGTCGCATGTTATTATGGCTGTCTCCTGGTTCGTCCCTCAAAGGTCTTAAATTTCGACGACGCTGAGGATCCGGTGTCGATGGATGACCTGGTAAGACTCATTGGAGGAAACCCGGTTAGATGGTCCTGCAAGACAGAATGCTGCGGCGGAAGCCACGCCATTCCCGAGACGGACATAGTGCTGGAGCTCGGGCGCAGGATTTTTACTTCTGCACAGGCCGGTGGTGCGGAAATGATTGCAGTTGCATGCCCGCTTTGCCAGGCTAACCTGGATATGAGGCAGTCGCAGATAAATAAAAAATTTAATACAGATTTCAGAATGCCGGTAGTCTACGTTACGCAGCTAATAGGTCTTGCCCTGGGCCTTTCTAAAGAAGAGCTCGGGTTTAATTCCCATTTTGTAAGTGCCGCGGAACTGCTGAAGAAGTAGGATTTAACAAAGGAGTATTCCAATATGGCCCGCATAGGTGTTTTTGTTTGCCACTGCGGCGAGAATATAGGCCGGACAGTAGACTGTGCAGCTGTAGCAAAAAGAGCCGCACTCCTGAGGGATGTAGTCTACGCGGTGGATTATAAGTACATGTGTTCCGACCCGGGGCAGAACATGATTAAAGATGCCATTAAGGAGCACAACCTTTCGGGCGTTGTTGTTGCAAGCTGCAGCCCGCTGATGCACGAGAAGACATTCAGGCGAACCGTTACCGAAGCCGGAATGAACCCTTTCCTGTGCGAAATTGCAAACATAAGGGAGCACTGCTCCTGGGTGCACGAAGATAAGCCGGTTGCAACGGAAAAGGCGCTGGACCTGATACGCGTTATGGTAGAGAAGGTAAAGCGTGACATTCCGCTTGACCCGATCAGGATACCGGTAACGAAAAAAGCGCTCGTAATTGGAGGCGGAATTGCGGGCATACAGGCGGCACTGGACATTGCAGAAGGTGGAAAGGAAGTAATACTGGTTGAAAAATCTCCTTCCATCGGCGGCCACATGGCGCAGCTTTCAGAAACCTTTCCCACGCTGGACTGCTCGCAGTGCATACTTACACCCAAGATGGTAAGCGCAAACACGCACAAGAACATAAAGCTTTACACATACTCTGAAATTGAAAAGGTATCCGGCTACATAGGAAACTTTAACGTAACCATACGCAAAAAAGCACGCTACATAGATGAAACCCTCTGCACCGGCTGCGGCATCTGCCAGGAGAAGTGCCCGCAGAAAAAAATCCCGAGCGAGTTTAACGAGGGCCTGGGAATGCGCAAGGCCATTTATGTGCCTTTCCCGCAGGCCGTTCCGAATAAACCGGTAATAGACCGCGAACACTGCACGAAATTTATCAACGGGAAGTGCGGCCTGTGCGAGAAAATCTGCGGACGCAAGGCCGTCAGGTTCGACCAGACGGATTCATTCGTTAACGAGGAAGTTGGCGCAATTGTAGTTGCTACGGGATATGACCTATATACAATAGATAAGAAAACCGATGAGACCTTAAAAGGCTATGGCGAATACGGCTACGGGAAATACCCGGATGTTGTTTCCGGCCTCCAGTTCGAGCGCCTGGTAAGCGCCTCGGGTCCCACATACGGTGAATTAAAACGCCCCTCGGACGGCAAGGTCCCGGAGACAATTGTATTCATACAGTGCGTTGGTTCCAGGGATGAAGCCAAGGGAGTGAGCTACTGCTCAAAGATCTGCTGCATGTATACGGCAAAGCACACAATGCTCTACAAGCACAAGGTGCATAACGGGCAGGCTTTTGTATTCTATATGGATATAAGGGCAGGCGGAAAGAACTACGATGAATTTGTCCGCCGTGCAATTGAGGAGGATGGAGCGGTCTACCTGCGGGGCAGGGTTTCAAAGATTTCAGAGGAAAACGGGAAACTGATAGTCAAGGGTGCCGATACGCTAAGCGGCGCACAGGTGGAAATTTCGGCCGACATGGTGGTGCTGGCAACAGCCATCTCGGCACAGCCGGACATCGTTCCCCTGGCACAGAAGCTTGGCGTTGGCTATGACCAGTATCACTTCCTTTCCGAAGCACATCCGAAGCTTCGTCCGGTAGAGACCAACAGCGCCGGAATATTTTTAGCCGGAGCCTGCCAGGCCCCGAAGGATATACCGGAAGCCGTGGCACAGGCCTCGGCAGCTGCTTCAAAGGTACTGGGCCTTTTCAGCTCGCTTGAATTGGAACGTGAGCCTTACGTGGCAAAGGTAAATGAGAGTACATGCGTCGACTGTGAGTTCTGCCTCACGGCATGCCCATACAATGCAATTGAAAGAAAGGAAATTAAAAACCGCAAGGGTGAGGTAATTAAAGTTGTTTCGCACGTAAATGAAGGCAAATGCCAGGGATGCGGAACGTGCGTCTCGATCTGCCGTTCAAAGTCAATTGACCTTGCGGGCTTTACGGACGAACAGGTATATTCGCAGATAAACGCACTGTTCGTTTAACACAAAACAGAAATGAATTTGATGCTTGGAAGAGAAGGTAAAATGGACGAAAATTTTGAACCCAAAATAGCGGCTTTTGTTTGCACCTGGTGCACTTATACGGGAGCCGACCTGGCCGGTACGAGCCGCCTAAAGTATGAACCTAACGTAAGGGTCCTCAGGCTGCCATGTACGGGAAGGATAGATTTTTCGCTCGTAATTAAGGCTTTTGAAAACGGTGCCGACGGGGTGCTCATCAGCGGCTGCCATCCGAACGACTGCCACTATAACGCGGGTAACTTTCATGCCCGCAGGCGTTTTGCGGTATTCCGCAAGCTCCTGGAGTTTACGGGCATAGACCCCAACAGGGTTCAGTTCAGCTGGGTCTCTGCCGCCGAGGGCGCAAAGTGGCGCGACGTGGTAAACGCGGTTACAGATGAAATCCGAAAGCTGGGCCCTTTTACCGAGTATCAGAAGCTGATCGGGGATTCATTCCCCTTCCAGCACGAGGCCTCTGAAACAGAACAGAATTCTGAAAAGGAACAGGTAGAAAATGTCAAATGATAAAATATCAGCTGAAGTAAAGAAGCTTGCCGGTGAGCTTTTAGAAAGTGGAAAGGTTTCGGCTGTAGTGGGCTATGCCGAAGGTACATTAAAAGGCAGGGTTCAGACTTTTATTGCACGGAAGGCTTCTGAAACTGAAAAGTTTATTTTCAACCAGAATTGTGCAAACAACCTGGCCGTGTACCTGACAAAGTCCTATAACATTATTTCTGCGGGCAAGCCCGTTGCCGTGTTCCTCAAGCCGTGCGACATTAAGAGTGTTACGGCACTCATACAGGAGCACCAGTTAAAGCGCGAGGATATTTTTATAATAGGGTTAAGTTGCCAGGGAGTATTAAACGACAGCGGCCCGGCCGGAAAATGCCGCGCCTGCAGTATGCATAACCCGCAGTACTACGACGCCCTGATTGGCGGTGTTGTTGAAGAAAAAGAGCCCGAAGTTACGGACCCATTTGCAAGGGTAAAAGAAATTGAAAGCATGACAACATCCGAATGCTGGGAGTTCTGGATGAAGGAATTCGATAAATGCGTGAGATGCTACGCCTGCAGGCAGGCCTGTCCTCTTTGCTACTGCGAGCAGTGCATAGTAGACAAGACCCGTCCGCGCTGGATCGAGTCGAGCGCACACCCGATAGGAAACCTGGGCTGGCACCTTATACGCGCATTTCACCTTGCCGGGCGCTGCATAGGCTGCGGCGAGTGTGAGAGGGTATGCCACCAGAACATTCCCTTAAGCCTTCTTAACATGAAAATGAGCAAGGAAATCTTTGACCTCTACGGATACACGGCAGGGATGGATGAGGGGGCAAAGCCGCCTCTTACGGAATTCAAAATGGAAGATAACGAGGAATTTATCAGATGAGCTTTCAGTCAACTCTGCAAAGTTTACTAAAACAAAGTTTGCTAAAACGGGGCTTGGTTTTTAAGACAAGGAGAAGCCAGTAATGAAAATATATAAGCTTAAAACAGGCTATACGGAACTAGCCGCTGCTCTGCTTAAAAAGGGGCAAAACGTCATTGCTCCCAAATTTTCGGGCAGGACGCTGCTGTTCGGGAAAATAGAGAAAGCCGAAGACGCCGTAGAGCCGGAGCGCTACGTAAATACGGTCCGTTCGGCAAAGGAATTTATCTTTCCCGCTACAGAGCCGGTAGTGGAATTCTCCTATAAGAATAAGGACGTGAAGGTTTTCGACTCCCTTGTGCAGTCGGATGAAAAGATCATACTTGGCCTTCGCCCCTGCGACGCGGCGGCTTTTACAATCATTGACGACGTTTTTAACTATGAATATAAAGACGAGTTTTATGCAGAAAAGCGGAAAAACACCACGCTTGTGAGCTTTTCATGCGAACATTCTGACGAAGCCTGCTTCTGCAGCTCTGTAGGGCTCAGGCCCGACAGCCCACAGGGAAGTGACCTCCTGTTTAAGAAAGACGTGCATGGAAATTACTTTGCTTATTCATGTTCTGAAAAAGGGGAAAAACTGGTTGCACTCTTAAAAGAGATTTTTGAGGAAACCACCGAAGACTTTACAGAAAGCCCTTGTTATGAGGAGGTCCTAGGGCACATGAGGCCGCCGCTTGACACCGTAAGGATAAAAGAGTGGCTGGATAAAAATTTTGAAAACCCGCTCTGGGATGAATTTGCTTCGCGCTGCCTTGGATGCGGAAGCTGTGCTTTCCTGTGTCCAACCTGCCACTGTTTCGACATAGTGGATGAGACAAAGTATTCCAGCGGCCTAAGGCGCAAGAACTGGGATGCATGCCAGTTCCCTCTTTTTACGCTTCACGCCTCGGGCCATAACCCGCGCCCTTTGCAGTCGAAACGCTACCGCCAGAGGGTAATGCACAAGTTCAAGTATTACAACGACCGGTTTAACAAGACACTCTGCACCGGATGCGGCAGATGTGTAAGGGCCTGCCCGGTGAACCTGGATATCTACCAGGTTGTTTCTGAAATTACAAAAGAGAATTCGCTTGAGGAGACGTTAAATGAACAACATTTATAAACCGTACCTGGCAAAAATAGACATGGTAAGGCAGGAGACGCCGGATACCAAAACCTTCAGGCTCTCTTTTATGGACCCTGAAACGGCTGAAAGTTTTACTTTCAAGGCCGGGCAGTTTGGCGAGTACTCTTCTTTCGGCGACGGTGAATCTACCTTCTGCATTGCCTCCTCTCCAACAAGAAAAGGCTACATCGAATGCAGCTTTAAGGCTGTAGGCAAGGTTACAAACGCGCTGAAGGATAAGGATGTGGGCGACATTATCGGCTTCCGCGGTCCTTACGGCAACAGCTTTCCTATTGAAGAGATGTACGGAAAAAACCTCCTTTTTATTGGAGGCGGAATAGGCCTTGCACCCTTGCGCTCACTGATCTGGAACTGTCTGGACCTGAGGGAAAAGTTTGGTGAAATTACAATCCTCTATGGGGCAAGGAGCGTCCAGGATCTTTGCTACAAGCCTGAGCTGACGGAATGGGCAGAAAGACCCGACGTTAATTTTGTAAAGACCGTGGACCCGGGAGGAGAAACAAGCGACTGGGACGGGAAAGTTGGCTTTGTGCCAACGGTCTTAAAGGAGCTTGCTCCAAGTCCCGAAGGTGCGGTTGCCATTACCTGCGGGCCTCCGATTATGATAAAATTTGTGCTGCAGAACCTTTCAGAGCTGGGTTTTGATTCCACGCAGGTTGTAACCACGCTTGAGAACCGCATGAAGTGCGGCCTTGGAAAGTGCGGGCGCTGCAACGTAGGGAAAACTTACGTCTGCATAGACGGGCCCGTCTTTACGGCGCGTGAGCTGGAAGCTCTTCCGGTTGATTTTTAACCCCTGATTTAATACCCCGCCCTTTTAATGCTTCAGCTTCCGGGCCTGGCCTGAGTTTGTAAATAGTTCAGGCAAAGTCCGGGGGATTTGAAGTGAAATACCACTTTACACTTTAATTAAAAAGATATAAGTTTCAAAGTAAGAGAAGGAACTGATTTTATGTTCCCGGTCAGTATTCTTAACTGGTGCTTTAATGGTTTTACTGAATAGTATCCATAAAACAAGAAAGAGGGGTTAGGAAAATGGATGGAACTGATATTCTCAATTTAGCCGCTTCACGGCAGACAAAAAAGTATGCCGAACCTGCAACAGGCCACGTTTCTCTTGGCACGTCACTGCGTTTTATACTGTTTTTAATTCCGGCAGTACTGCTTGCACTCGTCTTATTTCTAATTTTAAGGCTGCCGCCGGAGGTATCGGTCCCGGTGCAGATTCTGGGGACAATACTGATTATTGTTGTGGTCTCCGGTATCAGGGTTGCCGCCGAGTGGGAGCGCGGAGTGGTACTGAGGCTTGGGAAATTCCAGGGCTTAAAAGGGCCCGGCGTGATGTATATACTGCCTTTTATTGAATACATAAGGTTCATTGACGTGCGCGTTCTTGCCATTAATATTCCGAGCCAGAAAGTCATCACCCGTGATAACGTTCCGGCACAGATTGACGGCGCCCTTTTCTTCAGGGTTGAAGACGCCGAAAAGGCGGTAATAAGGATACAGGACTTTCAGTTTGCAATCTCGCAGTTTGCGCAGGCCTCGCTTCGCGACGTCGTTGGCGGCCTGACGCTCGATGAGCTGCTGACAGAAAGAGAGCAGATTCAGGAGCAGATCGGAAAGGTTGTGGAAGAGAGAATCAGGGAATGGGGTATTCACCTGGATTCCGTAAGGCTGCTTGACGTTGAAATGCCGGAGGACCTGAAGCGCATGATGTCGCGTCAGGCTTCGGCCGAAAGGGAAAAAAGAGCCAACATCACGAAGGCAGAAGGCGATAAGCTGGCTGCGGCTAACCTGGCTGAGGCTGCAAGGATTATGCTCGAAAGCCCGGGTGCAATTCAGCTGAGGACACTACAGACTGTGGACGGCCTGGGACCCACGCCTTCAAATACTGTAATTTTGTTTCCTGCTGAACTTAGTGATGCATTAAGGGGATTTGTGGACAGCATTGTGAAAAAATAACAGACCGCGACTTTTACCGGACAAAAAGATGAAAAATGTGCTCCTTATTGCCTGTCTTGTTTCGATTTTGCCTGTTTGCTTTTTTGCACAGGAAAAGACAATCGGAACAGTAAAAGGCAAAGTAACTGACTTTGAGACAAAAGAAGCTTTAACGAACGCCACCGTGTTCCTTGAGAACACGACCTTCGGAACGGTTACGGACCTGAAAGGCAGCTATGAAATAGCTGATGCCGAACCTGGCACGTACACTCTTATTGCGAGCATGGTGGGCTATGAGATAAAGAAAATTCCTGTACAAATTACCGCAGGCAGAGTTCTGGAGGTGAACGCCGTATTAAGGCAAAAGCCCGTGGTCCTGGGCCAGGTTAACGTTATTGGAAAAGTTTCTGACGACTGGCAAGGGTATCTCGAAATTTTTGAAAGGGAGTTCCTTGGCACGAGCAAATACTCTGGCTCAACAAAGATACTTAATCCTGAGGTGATAAATTTCAGGAAAGACAAGGATACAAAACAGCTTACGGCATTTTCAGACAGCACGATCGTCGTGGAAAACAGGGCCATGGGCTATAAACTCTTCATTCTGCTGGAATACTTTTCATACGATACCAATGGCGAGATTGACTACCTTGCGCACGTGAGATTCCTGGAACTTACAAGCCCGGACAGTGATGAAAAGGAGGACTGGAAGGAGAAAAGACTTTACTGCTATCTTGGCTCACAGAAACACTTTTTCAGGTCACTTATCAGTAACAGGCTTTACGAGGAAGGATTCCGCGTAAAAATGGGGCCAATGTACTCGCTGATTAAGGGAGGCGGAAATTATGTTTCCGAAAAGGACCTACGGGTTGAGGATTACGGTGACGGGGTATTCATGCTGCCGCTTGAGACGGGCCTTAAGGTGGAATTTCTGGAAAGAAACCTGACGGTTTCCTATGTCATTCCGGTAGCACCATTTATTCTTCTGGACAAATCGGGAAACAGGGCGGATAAAAACAACATGAAGGTTGCCGGATACTGGGCAGAGCAGAGAATGTCTTCTGCCCTTCCGTACAATTATTCACCCGGCAGGTAGCCTTAGACTCATATAGAAGATCTTTCAAATCAACTTAACAAGGAGGATTCTCCCGTGAAGCCACGTTACAAAAAGTACTTATATATAGTCCCTGCCTCATTATTCTCGTTTTTGCTTGGTGCCGCAGTAGTAAAGTTTGAGGGTGTTATAACAAAGCCCATGGTTGAAAGCGCCGGGAAGATAATAGGTCTCGATTTTACGGACGCCGAACGCGATTCCATGCTCAGTGGCCTAAACGACCGCCTCAAGAGCTACGAAGAGATGAGAAAAGTGGAGCTGGATAACAGCGTTCCCCCGGCAATCTTATTTAACCCGATTCCAGTCGGAATGAAGTTTGAAACAAAACAAAAACCATTTGTAACGAGCAGCTCCAGCAGCATCAGGATGCCGGAGAACATAGAAGACCTTGCGTATTACTCCATTGGGGAGCTGGCCTACCTGATTAAAAACAGGAAAGTCAGCTCGGAGGCGCTTACAAAAATGTACATCGGGCGCCTGAAAAAGTACGGGCCCAGGCTCGAATGCGTAATTACACTGACCGAAGATCTGGCGATCGAAGAGGCAAGGCAGGCAGACAAGGAAATTGCACAGGGCAAATACAGGGGCATGCTTCACGGGATTCCCTACGGCGCAAAGGATCTTCTTGCCAAGTCGGGATATAAAACCACCTGGGGCGCAATGCCGTACAAAGACCAGGTAATTGACGTGGATGCAACCGTAATTAAAAAGCTTCACCAGGCGGGTGCCGTTCTTGCAGCCAAGCTTTCCATGGGTGCCCTTGCCTGGGGGGACGTATGGTTTGGGGGCATGACAAGAAACCCGTGGGACGTAACCAAAGGCTCCAGCGGTTCTTCGGCCGGCTCGGCCTCGGCCGTATCGGCAGGGCTCCTGCCCTTTGCAATCGGTACCGAAACCTGGGGTTCCATAGTCTCCCCTTGCACTGTCTGCGGCGTTTCAGGACTCAGGCCCACATACGGGCGTGTAAGCCGCATGGGCGCAATGGCACTCAGCTGGTCCATGGATAAGATCGGGCCCATATGCCGCAACGTAGAGGACTGTGCCATTGTGCTGCGTTATATTTACGGACCAGACGGCATTGACCAGACGCTTTATGAGGTTCCATTTAACTACGATTACAGGATAAGCCTCAAGGGGCTTAAGATAGGATACCTGAAGAACGACTTTTCTCACAACTATGCATTTAAGGAAAATGACGCCCGGACGCTTGAAGTCTTAAAGAGCATGGGGGCGGAGCTTGTTCCGGTGGAACTCCCGGGGCTTCCGATAAATGCAATTTCATTCATACTGGATGCCGAGGCTGCAGCAGTCTTTGACGACCTTACGCGCTCAAAGCGCGACGGCCTCATGGTGCGCCAGATCAAGGATGCCTGGCCGAACGTATTCCGCCAGTCCAGGTTTATCCCGGCTGTTGAATACATAAATGCCAACCGCATACGATATAAACTAATTCAGCAGATGGATAAAATGCTAAAAGGAATTGACCTTTACGTTGCTCCCTCCGACGAGGGGGATAACTCACTTGCTACAAATTTAACCGGGCACCCGCTTGTAGTGGTTCCAAACGGATTTACAAAAGAAGGCCTGCCGACAAGCATTACCTTTGTAGGTAAGCTCTTTGATGAAGGCAGAATTGTAGCCGTTGCAAAAGCTTACCAGGATAAGACCGGATACCACCTGAAGCACCCGAAACTGAATTTATAGTTTTCACCCTTTTGGTGTGACGTATGTCACGCGGCCGGGAACCGGACTTCCCAAGCCGGGGTTAAACCTAAAAGGGAGATAATTTTATAATTGAGTCTCCGGTCATAAATTGTGGGGTAGACTCTAAGGGGTAATATGTCTACCTTAAATTTAAGACAGGCATTAAAAACAAGGAGGTATATACAGATTTCACATTAACTCATGAAAGGAGGTCAGATATGGTCTTTAAGTTTGAAGGCTACAGTTTTGACGAGGAAAGCGGCAATTTCAGAGTAAGTGACGTAGAGTTGACCGTTTATGAGTTCATGATATGCAAGTTTGAAATCGGTAATGGGATAGTAAGCGTAGTAAATAGTTATGGAAAATTAGCCCACGTACTTTCCGATGATGCTCTTGAAAAACTAAGCAGCTTGAGAGCGCAGTACAACTAAAAAGTACGTTTTTAAGCAGGTTGAATTCAGATAAAAAAGAGAAGTATATAAAATCCTGAATTCCGCAATTATCAAAAACTGATGCGGGATTCAGGATTTGTTATTACGGGCAGAACTTCTGAAGAAAAACAGGATTACTGCAATAATGAGGCTCACGGCAGAAGAAATCAGGAAAGGCACCCGGGAGCCGAAGGTGTCCCAGAGAATTCCCGTTAAAACCGATCCGGCCATGACGGCCAGGCTTGAGAGCATAGTAAGGAGCCCAATTGCAGATCCCCTGTTTTCATCCTTTATCAGGTCCGATATCCAGGCCTTGCTGATTCCTTCGGTTGCCGCGGCATAAATGCCGTAAAGGGCAAAGAGTCCCCACATTATGACAAAGCTTCCCGAGATGGCAAATCCGAAATAAACGGCTGAGAAGATAACAAGTCCCGAGGCAAGCACGTTCTTCTTCCCTACCCTGTCCGAAAGTATTCCTGCCGGGTAAGAAAAAGCAGCATAGACGAGGTTATAGAACACGTAGCCGAAAATTGCCAGTGAGTCGCTTTTTGCAATTGAGCGTGATTTCAGGATTAAGAAGACATCGCTGCTGTTTACGAGCGAAAAAAGCGTAAAAAGAACGATAAGGTTTTTGTATTCGGCCGGAGACTTGCTCCAGAATTCCAGGTAATGTCCCTTCTGCCTGATAATTGCGCCTGAGGGTTTGTCTTTAACCTTAAGCGTAAAAGACATTGCAATTACGGAGGGGATAAAGGCAACAAGGAAAATGAGCGGGTAGTTGCCGGGGAAGAAATAAAGCAATAGAAGCGCTCCCAGGGGTCCGATTGCAGCGCCGAGTGTATCCATGGCGCGGTGAAACCCGAAGACAGCGCCGGTATTGCCGTTGGAATAGCCTGCAAGGAGTGCATCCCTGGGTGCCGTGCGAATACCCTTTCCTACGCGGTCGGTAACCCTTGAGAATAAGATTGCCCCGAAATTCTGAATGAAACCGGGCAGTGGTTTTACGAGACCCGAAAGCCCGTAGCCGATTAAGACAAAAACCGAGCGCCTGCCTAATTTGTCGGATAAAGCGCCAAAATAGCCTTTGAGGAGTCCAGCCGTAATTTCTGCAATTCCTTCGATAAGGCCGATTGCAGCCATGGTGGCACCGAGTGAAGTCAGGAAGATCGGCGTTACGGGGTAGAGCATCTCGCTGGCAACGTCGGTAAAAAGGCTTATCATGCCCAGTATGATAACCTGAGGGGGTAATCTTTTTATAAGCATTTTATTTTGAAATAATGTTTTTGCCGAAGGAAAAGTTTCCCCGGAAAAGGATTCCGGGGAAGTGCACAAATTATAATAGCTTAAAAATTCCAGTGACCGGAACTCTCTAATTATAAAAGGCTGAGCAAAAGAAGCGCCTTATAGGTCAGCATTCCGAAGGCAGCCGAAAGAGGGATCGTCAGTATCCAGGCCCATATAATATTGCGGGCGACCTTCCAGCGTACGGCTTTGGTGCTTTTTGCGGCCCCGACACCTGCAATTGCGCCCGAGATGGTGTGTGTTGTACTTACAGGCACACCGAAGGCAGAAGCAATAAATATTGTAATACTGGCAGAAGTCTCGGCGCTGAAGCCGCTAAACGGTGTCAGCTTTGTCATCTTCATTCCCAGTGTTTTTATTACTTTCCAGCCGCCGAAGAGTGTTCCAAGAGCAATGACCGAATTACAGGAGAAAACTACCCAGTAAGGGGTATGCGAAGCAGGGCTGAGGGCCTTGTTTGCAATGAGGACCATTGTAATGAGTCCCATGGTTTTCTGCGCGTCGTTGCCGCCGTGGCTAAGGCTGTAAGCGGCAGCCGAAGCAATCTGGAGTTTTCTGAAATACTTATCCACTTTCCTTGGCGAGGAATCCTTGACAATCCAGGTTGTAATAACGGAAAACATACCGGCAAAGAAATATCCGAGCACGGGTGAAATGAAAATAAAGGCTATGATTTTCAGGAATCCGCTGGCAACAAGGGCGCCGAACCCGGCTTTTAAGACCGCAACGCCACCCAAGCCGCCGATAAGGCAGTGGGAGATGCTGAGCGGAACTCCAAGGTGTGTTGCTCCGGCAGCCATAATGATTGCCCCGACCAAGGCCGAGAGGATTACGAGGTTATCGAGTACTGAAAATACAACCAGGCCCTTTCCGATTGTAGCCGCCACGCCTAGTCCGAAGACGAATATTGCGGCAAAATTAAAGAAAGCAGCCCAGGCCACGGCCTGAAACGGCGAGAGAACCTTTGTTGCAACGACGGTAGCAATTGAGTTTGCGGCGTCGTGCATTCCGTTATAGAAGTCAAAAAGAAAGGCAAGTGTAATAATTAAAACTGCAATTACGGGCAGTGTTATTCCAATCAGGGGGATCGTTAATGATAAATTCATATATTATAAAATTGAATATTCAGCTTATTTTTAGTTAATCAGCCGTTTTTAAGTGAAATTGTAAAAATTACGGAAGCAACCGCCTGGCATTTATCCGTAATGTCTTCAAGCACGTCGAGCACTTCTTTTCTCTTTATGAGCTCAATTGCGTTGGTCTCTTCCTTAAAGAGTCTTGTGATTGCGTCCCTGTATATTAAGTCGGCTTCCTGCTCCAGGTCCTTTACAATAGTCAGGTTTCCGTTCGATTTTACTTTTCTGTCGACAATTGTGGTATGGAGTTCATTGATCTGCATGCCTGCAATCTGGAGCAGCTTTTCGGCAACTACCAGGGGTTCGGTCAGGTTGTAGATCCTTGCACGTGTAACCGCGGCGTTAATGGCGTCGCTTACTTTTTCAAGTGTTTTAACCAGGGCGTATATATCCTCGCGGTCGAACGGGGTAAGAAAGCTCTTATTGAGTTTGTTAAAGACTTTGTGGGAAATTTCATCGCACCTTTTTTCAAGGGATTTTAATTTTAGTGAGGTTTCCTCGTCGTACTTAGCGTTTCCGAAGAAATCCTTGGCCAGTGTTGCCATTTCGCTAATGGCGATAATCAGACTATTAAAATATTCGAAATACTTTTCTTCTTTGGGTAATAATGCTTTAAACATGTGATGTAGATTGTTGTTAGTTTTGGTTGTACAAACTTAGGAATTTTTTCCCGATAATAAAAGAATATTGAAGGTGCCCTTTGCCCTGCAGGAGGGGGCCGTGGGGTGAGGAATAATATAGTTGACAAATTCAGAAGGTATTATATCTTAATGTATAAGAATTAGAGTATTATTTAAATCATGATTTCCAGTCTCTATACAGGAGGACGGTTCTTCTGCTCACCCTTAGTTTACAGCGAAGAAAATCTAATTATTAAAGTAAAGGAGCTTATATGGAATATTATGAACTCCATCCTTTAACTCCCCAGCTGCGCTATATCAACAAAGCGGTTGAGGTATTAAAGAATGGCGGCGTTATAATCTATCCTACAGATACGGTTTATGGTATCGGCTGCGATATATTCAACAAAGAGGCCCTCGACAGGGTTTTTGCAATTAAACAGGATTCGGGCACAAAGCTTTTAAGCTTTGTATGTGCCGACTTAAAGGATATTGCTAAGTATGCAAAGGTTTCCGACTATGCATACAGGACAATGAAGCATCTCTTGCCGGGGCCATATACGTTCATTCTGCCCGCGGCAAAGGAGGTGCCAAAGAAATTATGGTCCAAAAGACAGACCGTAGGCATAAGAGTCCCTCAGCATAACGTTGCACTTACGCTGGTAAGAGAGCTTGGCAACCCGATAGTAAGCACAAGCGTTACGAACCGCAAAAACGAGATAATCTACGATCCCGAAGAAATAAAGAATATTTTTAATACACAGGTGGATCTTATGCTTGCAAGCGGCAGCCTGCAGGGCGGGCTGTCGAGCATTGTGGATTTAAGCGACGATGTTCCAGAGGTAATAAGGGAAGGTGCAGGAGACGTAAGCTATTTCAGGAGCTGAGGAAGCGGAGCATAAAGTCAGAATTAAAAGAAAAACCCGGTTTCAGTTAAAGGAGCCGGGTTTTTTTATGAAGAGCTCATTGTATTGGCTGCAAAAGAAGACGCGCCACACCCCTAATTGCCACGTCGGAAGGCCAAAGGGGAGGAGGGATTTTAAGTTTTCAGTTTTAAGTTTTGAGTTTTAAGTTGGGGAAAGAGGTTCGGGAGGAGAAGTTTTAAGTTTTGAGTTGGGAAAGAGGTTCAAAGTTCTAGGTTCAAGGTTTAGGAAAAGGCAAAGGAAGAGAGAGAAAGGTTGAGGTTAAGAAAGAAATATCCATGAAGGCTGGGGGTTTGGAATTGTGCAATGACTAAGCCCGCAGCGCGGGCGAGATATTTGTAGCCCGGGGTGAGTAAGCCCCCGGATGGGGGCGACTGAACCCCGGGGGAAAAGGATTATCCCACCACAATTCCCAAAGCTCCGGTCAGGAGCGGCACAGAGGAATTATGAATGAAAGCAATGTGGGCGGGTGTTAATGTGTTGGGATTTCTACCGCTTTAGTTGTTTTGATGGGATGGTTTTTATGTGTGTGGGGTCATGTTTCAATGATATGTTTATCTAATAGTAAGTAAGAAACAAGTCGCTCCTTCCGGAGCTCTGGAATTTAGGGGGATGCCGGTGTCTGCTACAAACAAAACGCTCATCCGGAGCTTGGGAGAGGCATGAGTATATTGGTGCAGATATCGTAGAGAGGGTTGTGGGATTATTCGCCCACCGGAGCTTGGGGGAGGCGTTGTTCTGTCGGTTTAGATTTTATGAGCGTGGGGATTTGGTTACCCCGGGCTATAGACAGAGTGCCTTTCAAAAGAGGCTTGGTAAGTGTGTTATGTAAGGTGTTCTGTATTTATCTTCTTTCATGAATTTACGGCTACAGGTGATGAAGCAGTGCCATATTGTGTATGCACCGTAGAGCTGAAGCTATGGGCTTGTGAAAGGATAGATAAATTGTGGCCGGGGGGAGGGCTAAAAGCCCTCCCCTGCTGCCTTTAAGAAATGATTATACTTTTTTGTAGGAAATTGTGGCCGATGCCTGATGTGTCGGGAAAATTACCACGTCGGCTATTACTACGTGAGCCGGGCGTGAGGCCATAAAGAGGATTGTCTCGGCTATGTCTTTTCCTGTAAGCGGCTCCAGACCCCTGTAGACGTTTTTAGCCTTTTCTTCGTCGCCACCAAAGCGGATGACGCTGAAGTTGGTTTCCACCATCCCCGGGTCAATTGAGCTTACGCGTATGTTCGTCTCAACAAGATCCATCCTGAGCGATTTTGTAATTGCATCAACGGCATGTTTTGAAGCGCAGTAAACGCTTCCTTTCGGGTAAGGCTCATGACCGGCAATGGAGCCAAGGTTGATGATGTGTCCGCTGTTTCTTTTTACCATTAACGGCACAACCGCGTGTGAAACATAAAGCAATCCCTTGACGTTCGTGTCAATCATTTCCTCCCAGTTATCCGGGTCATCCTCGTAGAACTTGCTCATACCCTTTGCGAGCCCTGCATTATTGACCAGGATGTCTATAGCTTTCCATTCTTCGGGAAAAGAAGCCACGGCAGATTCAACGGCTTTTCTGTCCCTTACGTCCAGCTCAAAGCTGAAAACCTTAACGCCGAACTCTGTTCTGAGGCCTTCGGAAATTGAGTTAAGAAGGTCAGGTCTCCTGGCGCAAAGTATCAGGTTCGATCCGGCGCGTGCAAACTCCTCTGCGCATGCCTTGCCAATACCCGAAGTAGCACCCGTAATAAATACGATCTTGTTTTTTAATGATTCCATTTTGTACCTGTATAAAAGTTATAAGAATAAATGCCTTTGCCTTCCCTCTTCAGCCCTGAAGAGGAAGTTTACCTTTCCATCCAGCTCGTCCTTTTTGTCTCAAAGTTGGGTGCGGTAAAAATGTAAGGATAATCCCTTTTAATTGTTACTCCCTGGGCCTGAAGGCCTTTATCAGTTGACTGTGACGACCAGGATGCATCCGAGAGAATCTGGGAGGAATTATCCCCATCCTTAATATCGGCCATCAGATTAAAGCCTGCAAATCCTTTCGGATTAAAATTAACGGTCTCAACTGTAATTGTGTTCTCCCCTTCCTTCAGGAAACGTGCAACGTCAAGGAATTTAATTCTCCTGTAGTCTACCAGGAGTGAAAGCGAGCGTTTTGCAAAAACCTGGTCTACGTACTGTCCGTTTATGAAAAGCCTGGCATAAGTGTCGCCTAAAAGCTGGAGCATTGCCGAAGAAGGCTTGTGATTAAGTGTAAAGGTTTTGCTGAACCTGGCATTCTTTGCAATTGTAGTGTCGTTTATCCTGCAGTAAATCCAGTCGCTTGGAATCTGTACCTGTGGAAGCGAGCCTTTTGAAAGTCCCTGTTTTGTTTCCTGGAAGTAGCTGATAAGGCGGTCGAATTTGTCCTGAATCATGTTAAGGTTGTCTTTTTTGTAGTATCTTAGCCACAGGCTGCTGAATTCGGCTTTAAGGCTGTTAAGGCCGTTTATATTATCATCTATCATGCCCATAAGGCTGTTAAGGTCAACGTTCTTTCCTGCCAGCTTATCCTGCAGCCTGAACTGGGTTTTAATTTTTCCCTGGTACCATTGGTCCATCTTAATTATAAATTCAAGCAGGTCGAGCTGATCCTGATTCCTGGAAGCCGCGGCCTTAAGCTCCCCGATTGAGTTTTTGGCCATGGGAAGCGTGGATTCCATCCAATTGATTTTAACAACCGGGGAAACCTTCGGCTCCCACCAGGAAGGATCCCTGAAAGGAAGGAGCGGGTGGCGCCAGAGTTCATGCCAGACCAGCTGGTTAAGAGGAGAATTAAGTGTCTGGTACAGGTTTTCCAGGCGCGAGTCATTCAGTCCATAAAACCCGCTCAGAAAGTCGTGCGCGAATTTTGCCTCATTACTGGCCTTAAAGTTCCAGGCGCACTGTGCCGACCAGGCGTAGCCGTAGTCGTTCAGTTCCTTGTAGGTTTCCGCACCGTAGTCGCCCCAGTTGGAGTTAATCATTCCGATTGCGCCGTTTTTAAGTCCCGACTCAGTAATGTATCTGATATTGGGTATGGCGTTTTCATTTACGGGGAAGTTCGATGGATAGTTCCAGACCGAAGGTGAAACGAGGTACGGGTGTCCTGCTTTTGCAAAGACTTCGGTAGACGGGTAGCTTTCATCGGCCCTGTAGTGCCAGTCGACAATTGTTATGTCCTTCGGGAGGTCCTTCAGGATTTCCGGGTGGCTTAAGATTATGTCGCCATACATCATCACCTTTTTGCCGTATTTTTTCAGCATGTCGTAGACTTTCAGGTAATGTTTGAGGTGGACCTGTGCGAGTGAGGATTCTTCAACCAGTCGGCGGCTGTTTCCAAGTCCCACGTCATAGGTTTCATCTGCTCCCATATTAAAGTATTCGGACGGGAATAGAGAAGTTACTTCCTTAAGGAGGTTATCCAGGAAGACGTAAGTTGAATCGCTGGATACATCCAGTGATGCTGCTCCCGGGAACTCTGCATATTTCAGGAATTCATCCTGTGAAAGGAGGTTTTCGTAGTGCCCCAGCGTCTGGAAAGCCGGGATCACGTCTATGAAGTAGTTCCTTGCGTATGCCACCAATTCTTTGACCTCTTCTTTTGTCAGTGCTCCCCTGTTCAGTCCGATTGCAGGGTAAGCATCGAAGCGGAGCATGTCCTCAAGGTAGGGCATATAAATGTTCATTTTATAGCGAGCCAGGAACCTTATGGTCTTCTTGAAGTTCTCCAGTGTCGGCACCTGTCCCCGGCTGATGTCGTCTGAGATTCCGCGCATTTTCATGTCGGGCCAGTCGATTATTTCGATTCCCTGCATAGAGTTATTCTTTGAGGATTCCAGGAGCTGGTTTAGCGTCATTACGCCGTAGAAAATACCCTTTTCGGTAGTGCTGTTTATTGAAATGCCGTCTTTGGTAACCTGAAGCGTATAGCCTTCCTCATTAAGAGCGGCAGGTGACTTGGAGACGAGCTTGCTGCCGGGAGCATATTCCAGGAGCACGATGCTCCCTTTCTCCGGCTGCCCTTCTGAGACCGAAGCCTCCACTTTATTTGAAGCAAGGGCTTCTTTCAGGAGCTCTGCCGCAAACCTGTTCTTTGAAGTGTTCTGCCCGGATAAGATAATTTTTATCTTGGGGGGTAACTTAAATTCTCCGGTCTGCTTGTTGACTATCCTTGGGTAAGGCACAACTGAAAGATCTTCATTTTGTGCATGGGCCTTGAGCGTGAAAACCATACAAGCTGCAATTAGGAGTAAAAGACTTTTCATTAATATTCCTCTCTGTAAAGGTAGTGAAATTTTTTAGATTGCTTTTTCCCTGTATTTCTGAAGATGATAAGCGTGGAATTTCCAGATGAAATTTATTTCGGGAAAACTTACAATTTTACACGAGTAAAAATAACAATTACATCTTTCATGTTAAATTAATTCTTAAGCATCAGGAGAAAAATTGTCTTATATTTTATAGGTTAGTCTTAAGTGCGCAAAAAAATCCGGCAGAGTTTACTTTTACATTACTGGAGGAAGCATGGACACAAAGAACTATCTTTTCGACATTTTCCATCAGATGAGCTGGGCCGACTCAATGGTCTGGCAGTCGGTGCTGAAGATTCCCCAGGCGGAGGAGGATGAAAATATTCAGCGCCTGTTCTACCACATGCACGCCACTCAGCACGCATTTCTTTCGGTCTGGGAGGATAGGCCCCTGGAGATTCCGGAGCCCACTTCCTTTACCGATCTTATTTCAATTGCCGGCTGGGGCCACGGCTTTCATAAAGAAGCAATGAGATTTTTTGCCGAAGCCAGCGAAAGTGCCCTGGAGCAGAAGCTTAACCTGCCGTGGACTTACCTCATAGAAGAAAAACTGGGCAAGCCTGCCGGTGCGGTAACCCTGGAAGGAAGCATGATACAGGTGGCTCTTCACAGCTCGCATCACCGCGGACAGATAAATACTCGCGTGCGCGAGCTTGGAGGGGAACCTCCGCTTATTGATTACATTGGATGGCTATGGCTTGAAAAGCCCGGGGCCGACTGGGACTTTGTTTATAATACGCAGAATAAGAACACTTAGGGATTTGTTCTCTTGAAAAATTAATTTTCTTAATCTGCCGGATTTTTTATATTAGAAACCTGGGCCGATTCAGTTGCCGGGGGCGGCTTAATTTAAGCCCGGTTTTGCGCTTTTAAGGACCTTAAAACAATTAATTAGTATCCGGGTAATCTATGGATTCAAAGTTAAAGAAGGAGCTGGAGAGGATTTTCAGGGAGGCCTCCTCATCGGGTGAATTGTTCGATTCTTTTCAAAAGGCCATTAGGCACAAACTCAAAGACGCGGAGCTTTACAAGATACTCCTTAGCAATATTATGCTGAGCCCCGACGAAATTAAAATGTATACTGAGAAGCTCTGTACGGAATACAGGGACATCTGCTACGAAATCTACATGTGGGCGGCAAATATACTGGAAAGCATGCACGCCGAAGAACACCTGGAAACGGCTTTTGAATACTACAGGAAAGCCATAGAAGCAAACCGCAAGGATTGCCAGCCATACATTTCAATGGTAAAAATGTATAACACGGATCTCGATATGCCGCCAAAAAAAGTCCTGCTGGAGCTCTTAAAGCGTGGAATAGATGAGGTTCAGCATAAAAGCAGGCTATGCAGGACTATTGCCGAATTCTACGAGCTTCTGCAGGATAAGCTGATGAGGCAGAAATATCTTGCTATGGCTGCAAAGTTTGCGCGCAGCGGGATGTAAAAGCCTAGTAGTAATAGCCTATGGTAAAGTAAAAATATACAGGTCCCAGTCTCAAAGGATTTTTGGGCAGATTTCTTTCAAAGAGGAAACTCCTTCCCACGGAAAAATCGGCCGGTCCAAGAGGCGTATCAAAGGAGAGTGAAGTGCCTGCCCCGTGCATAAAATCCACGAACCTGATCTGCTCCCTGTGCTGCCAGATGCCTCCCATATCGTACCTGAGCTTCACGTATGTATCAAAGAAAAGCTTAACAGGAAGAAGCGCCCTGTATTCCAATGAGGCCAGGAAGATCTGCCTTCCTCGGAACTCGTTATCCCTAAGGCCGAAGAATGAATTCTGCCCCCCGAGTGAAAACTGCTGGCTTAAAGGGAGCGTCTCGTCGGCAAAGCCGATTGCAAAATGCGGGATAATGGTATGCACCTGGTTAAAGGTGGAAAAGTAGCTCGTATAATCGAAGTAAAACTTGGTATAGCCGAAATCGCTTAAAAAGAACTTCTGTGCGGTTTCATAGGATGCCTTTACAAGAAAGCCGTAGTTCGGGAAAGGATACTTGTCCTGCGAATCAATTGTAGAGGAGACTTCGACAGAAGAAAGGTTGATCTTGTACGTGCTGCCCTTGTAGTCCTTCTTATTTTTAATTTCGTCGTTCTGGTATTTTCCCTGAATAAGCAGGTTTCCGAACTTTCTTACCTGCATTCCAAGTCCGAGTGAGAGTCCCTGGTTAATCTGCCTGTATTCGCCGTCAACCGAGCGGGAGAAATACCTCTCGGAATTCATGGGGTCTGTCTTATATGTAAAGACGTCATTAAACTCATAGAAAGCACGGACCTTATAGGTAAGATAGGTATTGAAAATCCTGTTTGCCTTATGTTCCAGTATATAAGACCTGTTTCTAATGCCGCCCGAGAGTATGAGTCCCAGTTCTGTTCCTGAGCCGGCGATATTTTCATCGCGTATATCGAGGCTCAGCTGCGTCTGGTTCTCGTTGTCAATTCTAAGTCCGAGGCGTAAAAGGCTGGAAGGTTTTTCGTGGACCTTCAGGTAAAGGACATTTTCCTTCGTGTTTTTAGCCGTAACGAGTGTAACGTCGCTAAAGAGGTTTGTTCCGCGCAAATTGGCCAGGCCCTGCTCAATTTTGCTGGAAAGGAAGTAATCCCCCTCCTCCACCGGGAATTCCCTTCTTATAATATCATTTTGTGTTTTTGTATTTCCCTCAATAACGATCCTGGATATAATGCCTTCGGATATTTTTACCGTGAGGCTTCCGCTTGCGGGTTCGAAGGAAACGTGTTCAATTTCTGCAAGCGAGTAGCCATAGCTTCTATAGAGGCTCATTACGCTAAGCAAGGCATCCAGCACCCTGCGTGAATTGTAAGGCCTTCCCTGCAGGCCTAGTAGCAGGCTGTCTACCATGGAGGTCCTGAACAGCGTTACCCCTTCAATTTTAACGTCGTTGATAAGGGGGTTTTTCTTGAAAACGAAGTCAATGTGCGAACTTTCCTCGTGGCGTGAAAGCTTTACATAAAGGCTGTCATAATCGCCGGAAGTGTACAAAGAAGCCAGGTCGCTCAAGATCTCGTAGCTGCTGACGGAGTCTTTTCTTGAATACTTATAAAGCAATGCCCTTTGGATCTGTCCGTCGGTTTCATCGTACTCGACGTTCTTGACGTAAAATTCCTTTTCTTTAAGCTTTGTTTTATAAAGCTCCCTGATCTTCTGCTCTATTGTCCCGATCAGAGGTAGTGTTGAAGCGTAGCCCTTGTAAATGATTGAATCGAGGCCGGTGAAATCGGTATTTTTTTTGTTTCCGATCTGCGGTGAAATAACCACGTCGGCAGCTTTGAGCTGCTGCTGTGTAAGCAGGCGCATCGGGATGCTTACGATCTGGTCGGCGATATTCCAGGGATAGTCCAGATCCTTTGCCGAGTTTAAGGGGCTGGTGGTATTAAATGCAATTGTAAGGTCGCTTCCGTAGTTTTTTGCCAGTTGTACGGGTACGTTTGCCACTAGGCCGCCGTCGACTAAGAGCAGCGAATCCATTTTTACGGGTGAAACCAGGAATGAAACGCTTGAGCTTGCGCGCATGGCCTGGCTTAAAGAGCCGTTTTTCAGTTCAACGAGGTTTCCCGTAACGAGGTCCGTGCAGACAGCCCTGAAGTTATACTTAAGCTCGTCAAAATCCGAGTTTACATGGATTGGTGCATTCAAGGCCAGGAGGTTCAGGTAATTTGAAAGGCGCTGCCCTGTTGAAATTGATGTGGGCAGAACCAGGTGCAGTCCTTCGAGTCTGAAGGCGACCAGGGCCTTATCCTCTGTAATTTTCTGGTCGACAAAGAGGTCCCTGCGGTTTGATTCTTCTGTGGAAGTCATAAGTTCGTTCCATGGAAGAGAGTGTACGATGGAGTCGAGGTCGTGAACCGAATACCCTGCCGAAAATAGTCCCCCGACGATACTTCCCATGCTGGTTCCGACGATGAGCTTAAAGGGGATTTCGTGTTCTGAGAGAGCGCGAAGAACTCCGATCTGTGCAAGGCCGCGGGCGCCCCCGCCGCTTAAGACGAGCGCAACCGAAGGCTGCTGTGCAACTACTTTTTCTTTAAGTCCGAAAGGGAGCCGTGCTTCTTTGTATTCGAGGGCAATTATGTTTTTTTGCTGTGCGGATGATGAACCGGCAATTAAGACGGGCAGTATAACCGAAAGTATGCCGCGGAGAAGTGTGTCTTTTAGTAGCTTATTCATGTAAGCTTTTACCCATTTTAATTAAGCCTGCAAAAAAAAACCGGTTTTCAGTCCTATAAAGTTAAAGCCTAATATAGCAAAAACTGCATAATTCTGAAAACCGGCAAATATGAAAACTATTTTTTCTTCTTTTTAGCTGCCTGCTGCTGCTGAGCGCTTTTTTCAGCCGCCTCCATGAGGCGAGCCATCATTCCGCCCGACTTTTTCTGTGTTTTTACAGGAACCAGTTCAACGTTGCTGTGGCTGTGGTTGATGTAATACTGCTGTGCAATTGAGAACAGGTTGAACATGAAATAATACAGGTTCAAGCCTGCAGGGAATCCCATGAACATGACAGTAAAGAGAATAGGCATCATATAGACGAGGGCCTGCTGGCTCGGGTCCTTAACGCTCATTTTCTGCTGAATGAACATTGTAATTCCCAATAAAAGGGCCAGTCCGCTGATCTGGTTGATCCCAAAGAGAGGGATCTTAAAGCCAAGGTCGAATATGACGTCGGGAACCGAGAGGTTGTGTATCCAGAGAGCGAAAGGCTGCTGCCTGAGCTCAATTGCCACGTTAAACAATCCCCAGAGTGCAACCAGAATAGGCATCTGCAGAAGCATCGGCAGGCATCCCCCGGCGGGATTGATTCCGTAGGTTGAATAAAGCCTCATTGTTTCTTTGTTTACCTTCTGCGGGTCGTCCTTGAATTTTTCCTTGATCTCTGCAATCTTGGGCTGCAGGAGCTGCATTTTTTTCATCGATTTCATGCTGCTCCTTGTAAGGGGATGCAGCGCAATTTTGA
Source organism: Ignavibacteria bacterium (assembly GCA_025612245.1). GTDB lineage: Bacteria > Bacteroidota > Ignavibacteria > Ignavibacteriales > SURF-24 > JAAXKN01. Next base: position 101,746 of record JAAXKQ010000008.1, on the reverse strand, counting down.
TGATGAGCGAGAAAACTATGATGACAAAGCCATAGTTCGGAATAAAATTGTGCAGGAAGACAAATAAAGGAAGGAGCAGGTATTCTGAAATCGGCCTGATAATGAACTTAAGTCCGAATAAGCTTCCGAAGTCCACTATTCTTTCAAAATTCTTTCCGTAAGACTTGAGGATTGAATAATCTACGGGTCCTATATAGATAAGGAAAGAATTCTTCTGATAATTAGAGTTATTAAAAGGAACTTTCAGGCTTGTGTTGAAATATTTTCTTACTCCGGAGTTATCGCCCACGGCTTTTTCTGTTCCCTTAATCAGTGCTCCCCCGTCCGGGTTTGCTTTAAGAGGAGCAATAGCCACGGTAAAATATTTATTTCTTACGGTAATCCAGTCGACTTTGCCGTTAAATTCCTTATAAGAGTTCTCGCCTACCTTGGCGTTAACGATTACCTGTTCATCACCGGCATAAGCGCTGGCGTTTGAATAGTTGGCCTCGTCGACGGAATTTTTTTCGACAAAGTTAATGCCGTTCTCCCAGGCAACGTCGTACCTGTAGTTGCTGATGACGTTGGCCATGTTCTTCATTTCAATGTCGCACCTGGCTGCATAATTACCGGAGTGGAAAACGTAGGTTTTCCTGATGTAGCCGTTGCCTACAGGAAGAGTGTAGCTAATCAGCAGTGAGTCGTTATTCTGCAGGACGTAATGGCCTTTCTGGGCATTTGACTGGAAAGAAGCCTCTGAGGTATTGACAAGCTTTCCGTCCTTTGAAACAAAGATTAAGTTGAAGTCGCCGTCGTTGTTAATGAGCTGTACGTGCCTTTCATAAAAGTCATTGACATACTGCGGCTTGTCGGCATACCAGGTGTTATATTTCTTGAGGAAATATCTTCTGATTCTGCCGCCTTTACTGGTAAGTTCGAGCTTAACCAGGTCGTTTTCTATAGTGACGACCTCTTCAGGAGTTTTTGCAGAAGCGAATGCTTTGCCGAGTACGGAAGTATCGGCTGTAGCGGCGGAAGTCTGCTGCTGGGGCTGCTGGTTTTGCTGATCCTGCTGGTTTTGATTTTGGTTTGTAGGTGCGGTCTTATTAACCAGAGTTGAATCGCCGGGTTTTTTTGCCGGTGGATTTTGTGGTGTAGGAGAACTCAGGTAAAGCCATACTATAAGTATTGCTCCGATTATTACGAAGGCAATTGTTGTTTGTTTATCCATCTGTTTTATATTCCAGAAATTAGTCTAATGGGTCATATCCCCCTTTGTTGAAGGGATTACATCTTAAGATCCGCCATACAGATTTTATACCTCCCTTAATCACTCCATACTTCAGAAAAGCTTGGCGGCTATACTCGGAACAGGAGGGATAAAATCTGCATGAAGGTGGAAAAAGCGGAGATATCAGTTTTTGGTAAATCCTGATTAAAAATACAAATACGTGCCTCATTACAATCGGCTGTTTAACTTATTCATCAAATCAATAACAGCAGGCATAATATCATCCAGCTTAAGTTTCTTCTGTTTCTTCTGATTCAAATTGTTTGGAGAAAAAATAATTTTAAGGCAAATTGATTTTGCAATGCAATTTGCCAGCAATATTTCTTTTTTTAAGCGGAAGGATTCTCTTAACAAACGTTTAACCCTGTTCCTCCAAACCGCATTACCCGCTTTTTTGGAAACAGCGGCAGCTATCTTAATACCAGCCTGCTCAGAATTCTTTTCGGGAAAATAACTAACCTTCAGCTTCTGATCGTCTGAGTAAATAATTTTACCAACCGAATATACTTGTCTAAAGTCTCTTTTGTTTTTGATCCTCTCATCTTTAGAAAGGCCAAACTTTGCCAAGACTTTTATCTCTCGTCGCTAACGGTTAATCTTTTTCTTCCCTTTGCACGCCTGCGTGATAAAACCTTGCGGCCGTTTTTCGTACTCATGCGTTCACGGAATCCGTGTTTATTAACTCTTTTTCTTTTGCTTGGCTGAAATGTTCTTTTCATAATTATACTCCTTGAAAATAAAGAATTCTAAGTTAAGGAATCGCATCAAAAAATACAAGATTTAAAAAGAGTGCCGCGTCTCAAAAACGGCGTAATTTAACGTCTTAGGGAAATTTCATTCACAATCTTTATAATTTACGGCACTTAAACCCCATTTTCAATTGAATTTACAGGCACAAAAATAAATACACCCCTGCCGAAGAAACAGCCCATAATTTTGGCCTCTGCCAGGGGATAACTTACCTGAAACCCGGGCCGAAGCTACGCAAAGTAAATTAAATTTATGTTAAAACACGGGGAATTCGTAATTTAGACTCACTTTTTTGGCGCTAAACACTTTTTTACACACTTACACACATAAATAAGGAGTCCCGAAAATGCTGAAACTTAGAACTCTGATCGCTTTACTGATATTATTCCTGAGTTTTTCTTCCGGAAGCTTCGCACAGGAGGAGAAAGAGGCTAAGGGTAAAGATGAGCCAAAGGCAATCTATTCGTTTGTAAAAGACTTTGAAATTAAGACTACGCCCGTAAAAAACCAGGCCAGGACGGGGACCTGCTGGTGTTTTGCAACGGTATCGTTCCTTGAAACCGAGCTTTTAAGGCAGGGTAAAGGCGAATATGACCTTTCGGAGATGTTTATCGTCCGCAACAGCTACCCCCTGAAGGCCGAAAGCTATATAAGATACCAGGGAATGGCCAACTATGGTGAGGGCGGACAGGCTCACGACGTCATTAACCAGATACGCAGCTTTGGAATAGTGCCCGAGGAGGCATATACGGGAAGAAATAACGGCGAGGAAAAGCATAACCACGCGGAAATGAAAGCCGTTACAGAAAGCATGCTGAAGACCATGGCTGAGAATAAAAGCGGAAAGCTGAGCCGCCGCTGGAAAGAAGCCTATGAGGCTGTGCTGGACGTTTATATGGGTAAGCTCCCGAAGGAATTTACATATAAGGGCAGGACCTATACTCCCCTTACCTTTGCCAAAGACGAGCTGAAACTGAACCTGGATGACTACGTGGAACTGACCTCTTATTCGCATCACCCTTTCTACAGCAAATTTGCCCTTGAGATTCCCGATAACTGGAGCCGCGGCGAGTATTATAACCTCCCGATGGATGAGCTTGAAATGGTAGTTGACAATGCGCTCAAAAACGGGTATTCGGTTGCCTGGGACGGAGACATCAGCGAGCATGAATTCTCACAGAAAAAGGGTTACGCCATTTTGCCGCTTAAGGACTGGAACGACAAGACTTCGTCTGAAAAAGACGAAGTTGTAACTTCACCTGAAGTTGAAAAGACCGTTACGCAGCAGGACAGGCAGGAGGCATTTGACAATTATACCACAACCGACGACCACCTGATGCACTTTGTAGGGCTGGCACACGACCAGAAAGGATCAAAGTACTATTTAACAAAGAACTCCTGGGGCACCGAGCAGACCAACGGTGGTTACATATACATATCCGAGCCTTATGTGCGCCTGAAGACGGTTGCCATTATGGTGCATAAAGACGCAATTCCGGGAGAAATAGCAAAAAAGCTGGGTTTGTAGGAATAAGCACAGGGCATCTGGAGTAAAATTCAGGTATAAAGTAAGACTCGGCAGGCGGTGAAAAAAATGTGTGTCAGAAGTTAAGAATCGGGAAATTATTCTTAGCTTCTGGCACCTTGAATAAACTAGAAGAGGGCTTTATCTTAAAATATCAGTGCGCCTAGCAAAAGCAGGGCTACCAGGCCTCCTGCCGCCAGCACAATTATCATTGAAGTATCCATTTTTGAACTGCTGTCGTCAGCCGGGGCGGGAGTAGTTGTGTTTGTCTGTGTTTTCTGCCCCGAGGCATCTGTTTGCCCCTTGTTTTCTGTTTGATTCCTTGAGCTTCCGACCACCTGATTTTGAGTTTGAGTGTCGGTTTTTTGGCTGCCGCTCAGGTTCTGGGTAGTGCCCGAAGCGGGGTTTTTCTCGTCAAATGTAACAGTTACACCGTTTGAGAGCTTAATGTCCTTAATTTCGCCTTTATTGAATTCGTGCAGGAGGTTAGTAAGAGATTCCCTGAACTGAACGGTACCGGAGGTAACTTTAATTACCTTCCCGGTAAAGACTTTGCTGTCCTTTAGCTCCACCCTGTCCAGTGTATCCAGCTGTGCAAAGCAGGTAATAGAAAGCACAATGAAAAAGAATAATAAGCTTTTCATTATTGTCTCCTTGTTCTATGTAATTTCTGCTAAAGGTTTTACCGGTCTTTAAGCAGTATACAAAATAAGGAATACAATATTGCCCTTTAATTCAACTGCATAATTTGGGGCTGAATGTGCCGGGTCTTATTTTACGAGCACCACCTGCGCCCTGTCGGATTTTACGACGGAGGAGATAAATTTCCTGTATTCCGCGTAATCTTTGGCGTCAACAGCGTAGCTTTTTATCTCAAGCCTTCTTGTATAGATAAGCGTGGAAGGATCGGTCTGTACAGTCTTTGAGCTGAAACTTCCAAAAGGGGTTTTAAGCTCGGTTACTTCGGGCATGGCTTCCACACGGTATCCCCCGGGGATTTTATAGCAGACCGAATCAACATCCAGGTAAGGATAGCCGAACCTTAAGGGCGAGAGCCTTACTGCCACGTTCCCGGGCACATCAGTGCGCCTTTCCATGATGTTAGGCTGAAAGAAAAGCCTGTTGCCGGAGGCCGAGGCATAGTTAGGAAGGGATAAGCTCAGATTCATCTGAACTTCCGGCTTTTCATCTTCGACCCGGATTGATTTAACCTTCTCAAGTTTTGCCATCGGGGTTTCCAGGGAGTATAAGATCCATTTTTCCCTGTCCTCGGGAGTGCTTTCCTTAATTATGCTGCGCGGATCATCCTGCTGATTGCCCGTCCATTTAATTTCAGCATCGAGCTTAAGGCTACCAAGGGAAGAGATGTCCACGCTGAGGTTTCTCTGCTGCAGGTTATATGACGAAGAAGTTCCGGGAGTCTGTACCACTATGCCCCCTTCGTCAGTAATCATAAGGGCCTGCCTGTTTTCGCAGCTGCTGCCAAGAAAGCCCGGCGGGGTTGTCTGGCTGGTGCATTCAAGCCAGAGGGTATCCTGCTCCTCCAGGGGTACGCAGACAATGACGTGGTTGAACTGGTTTGAAGGGAACTCTTTAATCATGGGTCTGCGGAAGTGCCCGTTTCTGATCAGAACCGGGAAGGCCTTAACGCCTGCCTGTTTGAGCAGGGAGACCATGTAGTTACTAAGCGCCTTGCAGTCGCCGTAGCCTTTTTCGTGGACATATTTTGCATCAAACGGCTGGTAGCCGCCGATTCCGAGCTGGACGCTCACATACCTTGTACGCTTCTGCATATAGCGGTAGAGCTTACGTATGAGTTCAGGTTTGCTGCTGCCAGAGGCGGCGGCAATTGCATTAACGTCTTTTATTGCATCATCGGGAAGGCTGCTTCTATCCTTATAAAGCCTGTTTATCCAGAGGCCAAAGTCTTTCCAGGTTTCCATGTTTCCCCGGAATCCGTCCAGTTCAAAGTTTCCGGGTGCAGTGCGTACGATTGCCGCAATATCCTCAATGTCGTCTCCAATTATGTCCTTTGAAAGCAAAGGCAGGTTTTTAGCCTCCCAGCTGTAGAGCTTTTTCCCGTCTTCGGAGCTTACAGCGGGTTTTAATGAATCTGAGTTTGTCCAGTACCTCAAAGTCTGGTCTTCGGGTAAGAGCACCTCAAAGCGGCTTTTTTCAACGGGCTGGAGTGACTCCTGTGAAAGCCACACTGGCCAGTTGAGATAGCCCTTAAAGGAAATCTCATACGTAAATTCGACGGTGTAAGGAAACCTGTTGTAATAAAGCTCGGCAATCTTTACGCGGTTATCTTCATAGAGGGAATAATCGCTGAAAGCACTCACGTCCTTTACGTCCGAGTCTTCGAGCTCCCTGACCTCCTGGCCATTAGACTCAAGAATTCTTCCCTCAAGGCTTTCAACTTCGCTGAATTTATCGTATTCGAGAACAAGCCTGCCGTATTCCTGCTGCTCTTCCTTATTGAAAATGGTTACGGCACGCTTTACCTTAAGCACGGCCCGTTTTTCGTTTTTAACTTCAAATCTGAGTAAATATTCCCTTATGACTGCACCGGCTTCTTTCTTAAGGAATGCGGGTATTTTATTGCAATTATATTCATTATCCTCTCCATTTAGAGGAGAAAAAACGGAGGCAGTTAAAAGAAGAACAGTGCAGAGAAAAAAACGGGCCGTGAATTTCATTTTCAGCCTTTCCCCTTTTTTGTTTTAGAAGTTTTCTTTACCGTATTACCCGGAAGATCCGTCTTTTGGGGTGAATCTTTGCCGGAAGCCGGTGCAGTGAGTTCAACGGTTTGAACCGGGATGCGGGATAAGACAATCTGTTCTGAAGTGGCCGAAACGACAGCGGCGTAAAAATCCCTGAGCTGGTCGTAGAATTTTGGTTTAATCTGGGATTCCTTAATTTCCATGGTGCAGCAAAGGCTGAGCTTATTGCCTTCCACTTTAGTCTGGCGTGTAAAAGAAAGCGCCCTTGCGCCGCCGAAGACAGAAACGTCCTTTAACTTTTCCTTTACTTCAAAGCCTTCAGGGATATTAATTTCAATTACAGTGGTGTGTTTGCTTTTATATGCGTAATCTACCGGGAACTTTCTTACCGGGGTCTTAAGAGGGTTTTCCCAAAGGCGGTCTAATATCTGCGGGTTCAGATATATCATGTCTCCGTTTTTTTGTGCATAGGAAGAAGACGAGAAAGAGGCCTTAATATTCAAAGGAAGCTCAAGGCTGTCTTTATTTGTAATTAAAACTGAATCCAGGGTAATACCCGACCTGTCGGTTTCAAATTCATCCCTGGCTATGTCAATATCTTTTTTATCATTAGGCTTCTGGCGCAGCTTCAGGCTGCCGTATGGAGAAATGTTTTCTTCAAGCCTGCCCTTAAGAGAGCCGTCGGAGGAAAGAGAAAGTGAGGCGAATGAATTACCAAGGTTTACCCTATCGGCATTTACAGCCACCCAGCCGAAGTTCTTTTCTCTTATAACCAGCCCTCTTGTATTGAGCACCTTTACGGGCAGCAGGTCCATGGGGCGGTAAGGGTCCGTTGCATCGAGCAGGTAATACCTGGAGCCAACAGATGCTCTAACTATCAGGTAATTAAACTGTGAAACGATTGGGTAAACATCCTGGACCGCACCGTTTGAGCGGGTGCTCAGTATAACCGGGTCGGCCTCAATGCCGGCGCATTTAAGAAGAGAAATGAGTAAAAAAGAGATCTCGGCATTATTGCCCTTTTTAGAGTCCAGAAGGTCGTCCACCTCCTGGTGGGCAAAAATTCTCTGTTCGCCCGACCAGACGATTGAGGTGCGGACCCAGTCGTAGATGGCTCTCATTTTAGCCTCCGGCGACTGAAGTCCTGCGGTCAGTTTTTCAGCCAGTTTTCTGACCTGCCTTGTATCGTCTATTATCTTATAGAATTCATTATCATTCATGAGATCTTTTACCACGGTTGGCCAGTCGTTGAGCACTTTCTTAGAGCCTCCGCCGGAGAAAGCGTATCCTGCAAGCTGAACGTCGAGCCGGGTCTTATAATCATCGGTTGTTGTAATAAAGGGTTCTTCGCGGATTGCAGGTGCGTCTTTGAGGACCCAGCGCCTTTGTGTGCAGTCCACCATTGACTGTCCAATATATGCCGCGGCAGAGCCTGAGAAATACTGTGTTACGTCTTCCCTGTCGTCTATAGTAAGCGGTTCATAGCCCAGGGTTATGTCTGAATAAGCAATTACTTTTGGGCTGCGCATGCGGTATTCGCTCCAGCGTACGGGTTCGCTGTACTGGAAAACCCAGTCTCTCATTCTTCCGATGCTGTTGCTTATGATTTTGTAGCGCATTTCGATTACGCAGCCGGGCTGGAGTGCCGGGAGCGTGAAGCGGTAGCGTGTCCAGCCATCGCTTAATTTTTCCTTAAAAATATCATCGCTTTCCATCTCGTTTTTAACGATATTGCCCTTGTCGTCCAGGCGGTAAGTTACGCCTTCTATATCGTCTATGGACTCAGTTCCTTCCTTAGTCAGAATTGTTACTGAATGTGTACCCCAGTCGTATCCCTTAGCCGTAAGAATCTTAACCCTGAGGTGTCTCTTAAAAATTATGTTAAAATCATCGTCGAAAGTAGATTCCCCGTAATCGCAGAGAATGAGTGCCGTAGCATTGGTATCCTGGGGGAAAGATTTCATCTGAAGGTCGGCCATTGGTATTTCTCCCCACTTAACAGGAGGCTCCTGTGCAGAAGAATCAGAGAAAGAGAACAAAAGAAATGCTGAAAGTACGAAAAAAAAGAAATGACGCGTCATTCCGGACCTCCCGATTGTAAAGAAAAGGTTTCAAAGGAAAGACAAACTTCCGGATTTTTAGGAAGTTTGTCAAACCGGAAGACGATAAATCCGGGCAAAAAGGAAGATTTATTAAATCTTCCGGACTTTACCTTTTTTCTGTGGGCTCGGTTTTTGGAGGCGTTTGACTGCCGCCGGACAAGGCTGGAGTCTTGATGCGGGATAAGACTACCTGTTCGGATTCTGCCGAGACTATTTTTGCATAGAAATCTTTCAGCGGTTCGTAGAGTCCGGGATCCATCTGTGTCGATTTAATTTCAATGCTGCTTTTCAGGGTAAGCGTATTTCCCTGAAGCTCAGAAAGGCGAGTAAATAAAAAGTCCTTCTTTCCTCCGTATACTGAGATGTCTTTTGGCTTTTCCTTGAGCTCAAAGCCGTTGGGGAGGTTAATAATTATAGTAGTTGAAATCTTTCTTTTATAGCCGTAGTCAACGGGGAACTTTCTTATCTCTGACTTAAAAGGGTTCTGCCAGATGCGGTCAATTACCTGGGGGTTTATGTAAATAGTTTCACCGTTTTTCTGTGCATATGAATTTGATGAGAAAGATGATTTTATTGTCACGGACAAACTTGGATCTTCCTTATAGCTGAAAGCAGCTGAATCGATAGATATTCCCGAGCGATCGGTATCAAATTTACTGCGTGCAATTTCAATTTCTTTTTTCCCGCCCAGTTTCTGACGGAGATTCAGCAAATTGTAATCTGTTAGCACCTTCTGAAGGCTTCCGGAGACGGAGCCATCCTCCAGGACGGAGAGCACGGCAAGTGAATTATCCATGCTGGTCCTGTCGGCTTTAACATCTATCCATTTGTGACCCTCATTGTCCAGAACCAATCCCTTTGTATCAAGCACCTTTTCAGGCAGCAGGCTCATCGGCCTGTACGGGTCGGTGGCATCCAGAAGGAAGGACTTTGAGTCCAGAGTTACCCGGGCAATAACATAGTTGAACTGCGAAATTATGGGGTAAAGGTCGAGGGCCCTGCCGTTTTCGCGAGTGCTTAGAATGACCGGCTCTCCTTTTATGCCAACGCTTTTCAGTAAAGACAGGAGCAGGACTGTAATATCGGCATTACTGCCTTTTTTAGATTCCAGAAGGTCGTCCGGGTCCTGCTCGGGAAAGAGGCGTTCCTCACCGGACCAGATGACGGAATATCGGAGCCAGTCGTATATGGCTTTCAGCTTATCCTCGGGAGATTCAATTTCCCCGGTAATTTTCTCGGCCAGCTTTCCGACTTTTCTCGTATCGTCCACTCTTCCGAAGTAATCCCTGCGTTCCAGTAGTTCCTTTACAAGTGCGGGCCAGTCGTTGAGTACTTTTTCTATCATTCCTTCCGGGCGGGCATAGCCGGCGAGCTGCATTTTCACCTTATTGACATAATCTTCCGTTGTAGTAATGAAAGGCTCCTCCCTGATGGCAGGTGCATCCTTAACAGCCCAGCGCCACTGACAGCATTTTGCGATGGAGGTGCCCAGGAAGGATTGTGCTGTACTGGAGAATACCTGTGTAACCTCTTCATTTTCTTTTACTGCAAATTGTTCATAGCCCTGCAGAATGCCCGAATAGGAAATCCTTTTAGGAAATCGAACGCGGTATTCGCTCCAGCGTACGGGTTCATCATGCTGAAATGCCCATTCTCTCATCATTATGGGGTTGCTGGTTCTTATGGTATAGCGCATTTCAATTACGCAGCCCGGCTGGAGTGCCGGAAGCGTGAAGCGGCAGCGAGTCCATTTGTCGTTGATTTTTTCCTCGAATATGTCGTTTTCGTTCAGCTCATTCTTTATGACATTACCATTTTCATCCAGGCGGTAAGTCATGCCTTCTATGTCTCTTATTGATTCTGTGTTGTTTTCCTTAAACAGTGACACCGAGTGGGAAGCCCATTTGTACCCCTTGGAAGTAAGTATCTTAACCCTGAGGTGTCTTTTATATATTATATCAAGGTTGTTGTCGAAGTAAGATTCTCCGTAATCGCAGAGAATGAGTGCCGTAGCATTGGTATCCTGGGGGAAAGATTTCATCTGAAGGTCGGCCATTGGTATTTCTCCCCACTTAACAGGAGGCTCCTGTGCAGAAGAATCAGAGAAAGAGAACAAAAGAAATGCTGAAAGTACGAAAAAAAAGAAATGACGCGTCATTCCGGACCTCCCGATTGTAAAGAAAAGGTTTCAAAGGAAAGACAAACTTCCGGATTTTTAGGAAGTTTGTCAAACCCAGGTGCTGAAAATGTAAACCAGCCGTCTACCCTCTGTCCGGTGTCACGTCTAAACCGGGATAAGGCATATTATTTTGCCGTTCTGTTGATTTTTAAAGTAATTTTTGTGACTATAAATATAAATTCCGTTCAGGGAATGCGGGCAATTTATGCCCTTTGCCGTTAGAAATAAGCTTAGAAGAAGGTTGAGATGGATCCAAATACAAAATGCATGCAGGCGGAATCTTTTTCGGCAAAACTTTTCAGGCTAAGGCAGCCTCCAAACGTTATTCTGCCGGAAAAAAGCGAGGTGCAGAATTTTGCCGAAGAATTCCTGCAGGTACTGTTTCCGCATTTCGGGAAAAAAATATTTTATTCACCGAAGGATATAGAAGTTGAACTACTGTTAATAAAGAAGAAGCTGCTCCATATCTTAAGGCCCCTGCAGAGCTCAATCCTCGTGCAGGTGGATGACATATCGGAGAGTTTCTGCGTCAGGAGCTCTGTGATACATGAAAAGCTCATGCTGGATGCAGAAGCTATCTTAAAGGGCGACCCGGCAGCAGAGAGCATTGACGAGGTAATTATGAGCTACCCGGGTTTTTTTGCCATTGCGATCTACAGGATTGCACACGAGTTTTATGCGATGCACGTGCCGTTTTTCCCGCGCATACTTACCGAATATGCGCACCAGATGACGGGAATTGACATACACCCGGGAGCCGAGATCGGTCATTCATTTTTTATTGACCACGGCACCGGAATAGTAATAGGCGAAACGAGCATGATTGGGGATAATGTAAAACTCTACCAGGGTGTGACACTTGGCGCCCTGAGCGTAAGCAAAAAGATGGCAAAGTCGAAAAGGCATCCTACAATTGAAAGTGACTCGGTAATTTATTCGGGCGCCACCATTCTGGGCGGAGAAACCGTAATCGGGCATCACAGTGTAATAGGCGGTAATGTATGGCTTACGCAGAGCGTACCGCCGTATTCAATAGTATACCACAAAAGTGAAATTAAGGTAAGAAGCATAAAACAGTCTGAAGAAGAGCCAATTAATTATTCAATTTAACCTAAAGAAAGGAAGAGGGCGCAAAATGAGGGCAAATAATGTTCTGGAGACCATAGGCAACACGCCTGCTGTAAGAATTAACAATCTTTTCAGCAGCAGGGTTGAGGTATGGATGAAACTTGAAAAGGCTAACCCGGGCGGCAGCATAAAGGACAGGATTGCTTTATCGATGATTGAGGACGCGGAAAGAAGAGGCATTCTCCATAAAGGCAGCGTTATTGTGGAACCGACCTCGGGCAACACGGGAATCGGCCTTGCAATGGTTGCAGCCGTCAAAAAGTATGAAATTATACTTGTAATGCCCGAAAGCATGTCTTTGGAGCGCAGGAAAATTATGGCGGCATATGGCGCCAGACTGGAGCTTACGCCGAGAGAAAAAGGGATGAAAGGCGCAATTGAAAAGGCAAATGAGCTCGTAAAGGAAAACAAAAATGCCTGGATGCCGATGCAGTTCGACAACGAGGCCAATACTAAAATCCACAGGGACGCCACAGCCCAGGAAATTGTAAAGGACTTCCCGGACGGCTTTGACTATTTCATTACAGGCGTCGGGACCGGCGGGCACATTACGGGAGTTGCCGAGGTCCTGAAGGAAAGATTCCCTTCGACGAAGGTTTTTGCCGTTGAGCCCTCCCTGTCTCCCGTAATAGGAGGAGGAAAGCCGGGGCCGCATCCGCTGCAGGGGCTTGGAGCCGGGTTCATACCGAGCATACTGAAAACAGACCTGCTTGACGGAACAATTGAAGTTACAAAAGACGAGGCTTTTGAGTATGCACTGAAGGCTGCAAGGGAAGAAGGGCTCTTTATTGGCATTTCTTCCGGAGCCGCACTTGCCGCAGTGGCAAAAAAGCTGCCTGAAATTCCGGACGGCAAGCGCATATTAACCTTCTGTTATGATACAGGAGAAAGATACCTTTCAATTGAGGGGCTGTTCGACCAGGCCGAAGCAAAGGCTGAAAAAGCCTGACGAATTGCGGCAGTCTATTTTGAAGGATGGGCCCGGATGGAAAACCGGGCCCAGATATTTAACCTTTTATCACTCCCACGGGCCTCAGCTTTGCCACCTTGAGCGTAATGCCGGCATTATGCATTACGTTTACCACGTCGGCTACATCCTTATAGGCTTCCGGCATTTCCTCGGCAATTGTTTTATGCCCGTGTGCCTGAATGGATATCCCCTTTTTGTTTAATTCGGCAACCAGATCGCGTCCCTTTGCATGCTTAAGAGCCTGATGGCGGCTTTGCATTCTGCCTGCCCCGTGGCAGGAGCTTCCGAAGGTTTCCATCATGGCTTTCTGTGTCCCCGCCATAACGTAAGAATAGCGCCCCATGTCCCCGGGAATTATAACGGGCTGTCCGGTGTCCTTGTATTTTAAGGGAATATTACTGCTTCCGGGTGCAAATGCCCTGGTAGCTCCCTTACGGTGCACGCATACTTTTTTCTTTTTGCCGTCGATATCGTGCTCTTCGATTTTTGCAATATTATGGCAGACGTCATAGATAAGGTGGAAGCCGAGTTCCGACTCCTGCATGTTAAAGGTTTCCATGAGACTTTTCTTTGCCAGGTGCATAATTACCTGCCTGTTGTTCCATGCAAAGTTGGCCGCCGCCTGCATGGCGCCAAGGTATCTCTGCCCCTCATCCGATCTTACCGGTGCGCAGGCAAGCTGGCGGTCGGGCAGCCTGAAGCCGTATTTACTTTCGGCCTTAAGGAGCACCTTCAGGTAGTCGTCGCAGACCTGGTAGCCGAGTCCGCGCGAGCCGGTATGAATCAGGACGACCAGCTGTCCTTTAAAAAGCCCGAACACACGGGCCACAGTCTCCTCAAAGATTTCCTCCACCACGTCCACTTCCATAAAGTGGTTTCCCGAGCCAAGTGTGCCCACCTGGTCCAAGCCTCTTTCAATTGCCCTTTCAAAAACGCCTTCAGGGTCGGCATTTTTAAGCATTCCCGATTCCTCGGTAAAGTCTGCGTCGGCATCACTTCCGAATCCGTTACCGATTGCCCAGTGCGAGCCCTGGCGGAGGATGCGTTTCATTTCCTGAGGGGAAACTTTTTTTATTGCTCCGCTGGCGCCAACGCCTGTTGGGACATTTTTGAACATATTTTCAACAAGTTTGGGAATTCTTTTCTCCAGGGGCTTAAATTCAAGTGAAGTTGCTGCAAGCCTTACGCCGCAGTTGATGTCGTAGCCTACGCCACCGGGTGAAACGACGCCCTCGTTCAGGTCGGTTGCGGCAACGCCTCCAATGGGGAAGCCGTATCCCCAGTGAATGTCCGGCATGGCAAGGCTGTACTTCTGTATGCCGGGCAGATGGGCAACGTTTACCACCTGGTTAATTGCCTCGTCGTTCTGAAGTCCGGATTCAATCATATCGCGGGAGATGTAGATTCTGCCCGGGACCCTCATTTCCTTGTGGCGGGGGATTTCCCAGAGCTCATCCGAAATTTTATTCAGTTCAATGCCGTTTACGAGCATAAATTCATCCTGTAAAGACTAAGTTATTATATGTCAAAGACGATTCTTGTTACGAACTCATTGCCTTTTTGAACAATATTCATGTTGTGGAAGGTTACGGCCTTAATTTCCTCTTTAAGGGAGTGCCTTTCGACTGAGAACTCCTCTCCTTCCAGGCGGGCTATAAGAAAGAGCTCATCATTATCCTTTTCTATTGTAAGTCCGCTAATGCGTGCCGGGATCCACCTGTGGACAAAAAGCAGGTAATTGAGTTCGCTTAGGAAGCCCACCAGGAGCTCTTCTGAAGAAAGCTCCCTTAAGGTGACGTCTTTTACGTCATTAATATAAGGTATGAAGTCCCCGCCCAGCACAGTTTCGAGCCAGGCCTGAGCGGAATTACCGAAGAGCTCCTCGAGTGTTTCACCCCTGACCTCAACTGCAATATCAGCCGTGTGTTCCAGGAAACGGTATTTCAGATAGTTATCCATAATGTTATAAATGGCTTAAATTGGAGAATAATTCAATTCATAAATCCGGCTTTCTCTTGACATTAAATTTATTTTTCACAAAGTTACCTCCTTCAGACAAAATAAATTCAGGTCCTGCAGCAAATCGAGCCGTTATAGCAAATTTTAAGATACTCATCTACTATTTAGCTATCAGCGTGATTTAAAGAAATAATCCGGACAAAAGGCAGAACGTTCTTTAAATACTAAGGTAGTAATAACCATACCGAAAAATGCCATACTTATTGGAAATTATTGTTCCATACTTTATAAGATATTGGACAGATGATGATGGGATTAAATCGATTTACTTTGGGGAAGTTAAGAATTTCTCAAATGCAATGAATACTTCCGGAGTCCTGCATTTCAATGATCATGTAAATTTTTTGTGTAAAAGATTAGAAATTGCCCATTTTTGAAGCTATTACTTGATGAAGACTTATTTCTATAAGCTAAATTCATACTTCCATAAAAATATTTAATTTTTTCAAAAAATTTTCCGAAAACGCTCCTCGTCACCATATATATATATGTAATAAATTATCAATTTCTCCTTTGGGAGATATTTCTCTTGGGAAATACACTTCTATCAAAAGACGAAACTTATTAAAGGTAATAGGAGTGGAAGGCTTATTTAGTTCCAGGAATTCCTGTTGGTGAGTTATACTAGTATGACTAATTTGTAGTTAGTACTGCAAAAGGAACCAATATGAGAAGTATGATAAATAAATTATCAGTTGCAAGTAATATTGTATTGACATTTCTACAAAACCTGCAAAGAAATGGTTGGGACAATAAATCCATAGTAAATCAGGAATCAGATTATTGTCTGATAATTATTGAGTCCTCAGGTCAAGGAGATAATTATGATGGCTCTTATAAATCGAATGAACAGCAGGAAGATAGATTAAAAATTAAATATCGAAGAATAAAATGAAAAATAAGCTAATATTTATCTTAATAGTAGTAGAAGTATTCCTTAGCTTCAATTGTGCAGGCACCAGAAGCACAAATGCTAATGCCTGGAAAGAAAAATACAACCTGTTACCGGGTACAGGAATACTGTATGGAAAGTTTGGTATACGCCAGCCAAGCGCAACTGAGAAATTGTTCCTTTATTTAGTGCCGGACTCAATATACAAAAGGACAGGCGTAATTTACAAATGGACCGCAGAACTTATGAATTTGAAATATGGCTCTGTAATCAATCAGGATTCGACATTAATGATAACCAATATTGCACCCGGAGATTACGTTATGATACTACGATTAAAAGAAGAAAAGAGTCCGGGCGATTTAAGCGGAACTTTGGCTTTTCATACAGTAACACAAAATATAGATAGTTACGGAGCATTAGTTACTATAAAAGAGAATATGATTTCATACTTTCTGAAACCGGATGAAATTCCCGGGAACTCACTGCTTTATGATTCGATGTCGCCTGATGATAAAACACCATCACTAATAAGGGTAGATAACAGCTCAAAAGCAGACCTCGGATGGATGGAATTGAACCAGCAAAATTATTTAAAACTTATTAAAGGAATTAAGTAACATGGGTAAAAAGTTATTATGTCTTTCTTATTTCAAAACGAAAGCCCAATTTTGCAGTGCCATGGTCGGTGTAACAAATTTCTTGCGGAATGTCCTTTTAGAAGTAAAAGAGGTATTTGATCTTGAAGACCGATGGCCTGTCGGTTACTTTCATATTGCCTCATCGTTCTGAAGTCCGGATTCAATCATATCGTGGGAGATTTCCCGGAGCTCATCCGAAATTTTATTCAGTTCAATTCATAAATCCGCGCAGTGCGGTTCCACGGGCTTCACTTTCTTGATTCTC
The DNA here is from genome assembly GCA_025612245.1 of Ignavibacteria bacterium. Lineage (GTDB taxonomy): Bacteria > Bacteroidota > Ignavibacteria > Ignavibacteriales > SURF-24 > JAAXKN01. Next base: position 85,282 of record JAAXKQ010000008.1, on the reverse strand, counting down.
AATGTCTAATAGCTTAAAATTACCTGGCAAAATAATTTAATTCACCAGCAAACAATTAGAGCAAAAGGATTAGGGTTGAAGAGGAACAATAATTTAATGCCTCCGGGCTCGGATCTTCTTTCAGGAAGAAGTTTTCTTTCCAGATATTTATCATATGTAATAAAAAACGGGATTGAGCATTCACCGGATGAATACCGGCTTTTCCCATCTAAGAAAACCGCAATTCCTCCGCTGAAAGCCGAACTGCCTGAGAATTGTAAGGAAGGCTATTTAAGGTCAGTGAAATACTATTCCAGGGGAATAATAACAGAAGAAGAGACCGATAGCTTTTTTACACGTACTGATTCAACTGCTTTCCTGTTGATGAAAGACGGCAAAGTTATATGTGAGAAATATTATAACGGTTTTAAGCGTGATTCCATTTTCAGGATCTATTCAATTACCAAATCCTTTATCTCAGTTCTTCTGGGTATTGCCATTGAAGAAAAACTTATAAAGGGTGTTGAGGATAAAATTACGCTTTACCTGCCGGAGCTAAAGAAAAACCGGTTTGCCGGGGAATTGACCATCAAAGACGTGCTGCTGATGAATATGGGTATAAGGATGAAAGATGGCTATGCACCATGGCATGGTGAAGCTAAGGCATATCTTTCACCTGACTGCCGCAGTTTTGCCTTAAACTGCAGGATTGACCGCCCCGGTACTGAATTTCATTACAACGATTATCACCCGCTCCTGCTTGGACTTATTCTTGAAAGGGTAGCAGGACAGTCTGTAACTGATTATCTGTACAATGCCTTATGGTCGCCCATGGGTGCAGAATATGAAGCCTTCTTTAGTTGCGACTCCACGGATAGCATGTTTGAAAAGGCAGAAAGCGGGCTTAATATTCGTGCAGTTGACCTGCTCAGGTTTGGAAAACTGCTTTTGGGCGAAGGCAGGTTTAACGGAAAGCAGATCATCCCTTCTGATTGGATAGCTGAATCCACTTCACCGTTGAGCGACAATAATTCCGGGCGTTATAGCTATTATAAGGACCATCCCTGGGGAAAACTGGTATTCAGCCGGCCTGAAAATTACTACAAGTATCACTGGTGGGGTAAAAAAACTTCTAAGACAGATTATGACTACTACGCCCTTGGCGTGTTAGGACAGGTATTATATATCTCGCCTTCAAGCAATATGGTTGCTATAAGGCTTGGCAACAAGTGGAATGTTAGCGACTGGTGGCCCCGTATATTGCAGGGAATCATTGCCGATTTGAATCGGTATAAATAAACATCCCGAAGTTTAGATTTTTACAAATGTTGTTTAACTGTATCCGGCAAGGAGAATTACAGCCATGACGTAACGAAAGAAGGAGCGGATTTTGGAGGCCGCTCCCGTTGTAACAAATTTCTTGCGGAATATCTTTTAGAAGTAATAAAGGTATTTGATCTTGAAGACCGATGCCCTGTCGGTTACTTTCATTTTGTAGACCGGAAGTTCTTTCCCTTCCCCATCCAGCAGGGGCAGCCTGCTCTGAGATTCATTGTATGCAAAATATATCCAGCTCTTGGGCAGGAAATTATATGAGAATAAAAATCCCACAATCAGGCTTTCAAGGCGGTCGGAGGATTTAAGGTAAACGTTATCCACGTACAACCTGAGCGTAAGGTTGTTTACAGGAATGAGTGAAATATACGGGCGGCTGTTATAAGTAATGTCCTCCAGAGAGCCCGAAGGCTTTTTTTCAATCCACATATTGTAGTCGAAACCCAGGTTGAGGGTTTTTGTGGTCTTCCATTCAAAGGTATCGTTGAGCCACATATAAGAGGCAAGATAATTCCTGCTGAAATTATAAGTCCTTGAAATTCCCGCCTGCAGGCTTGAGGACCAGTCGGGTGAAATGTCGAGCCAGGAGCTCAGGTCCAGTTCGCTGGAGTTATAGTTAACGCCAAGGTCTCTTGCCTTTCCGTAGTTGTATGTAAGTTCAAATCCCCAGTTGCTGCGCATCTGCATGTTCCAGCCTACAATGAGAGTCCTGTCGGTATACTCGTCAGCTTTTTCATAATCGAGTGACCCGCCGAAATATAAAAGTGTGGATTTGGCAAAACCCTTGTCGAAATAAAACATGGGTCCCGAAATAGTAGTAAGCTGTGCGGTTCCCTTCCAGGGCACGTAGCCGACGTCGCTTATGTCAAAGTCTTCGCCAATATATCTTCCGCGCGTAAAGAGGAGCCAGGTTTCCTTTTGCAGCATAAAGCCGGAAGACATGGCATAATCGCCTGAAGAGTTCTTAAAGGACCTGGCAAACTGGTAAGAAAGCTGCCAGTCGGACTGTCTGAATGCGCCGTCAAGGTCAATTACGCCCGAGGAGCCGTCTTTTGTGCTTTTATTTACGAGGAGCATTCCAAGGGTGGAGTTGCCCATTATCTGTTTTTTTATGCGTGCGGCTCCGAAGTAGCCTTCCTCCTCTTTTTGCATCCGGTCGTTGTAGCGGTAGTCTTTATCTCCCGAAAGAGCAAGAAAGCTGCCATATTCCCAGGTGCCTATTCTTCCGAAGGCCTTTGCGCCTGCAAGCAGGGGCACCTCGCTGCCGTCGGGGAGCACCTTGCCGATTCTTCTGGAATAAAAGAGTTCGAGGGGTGAGTAGAATCCTGAGCTGGACTGTTTGCCCGAGGCCATAAAGATTTCATTGCCCTGCGTAAAGAACGGTCTTTTCTCATCGAAGTGCGTTTCGTACCTGGATATGTTAAATGAATAAGGATCGGCCTCGATCTGTGCAAAGTCGGGATTTGCTGTAAGCTGGAATGTAAGGCTGGGAGAAGGGTTATAGAAGACGTCCAGTCCTGCATCGGGTTTAACCTTATATTTACCGTTATCCGCCAGTATCATGTTGGTAAGTCCTACGGGGTAGACTTCCAGGTTCATTGCGCTATTCTGCGGCTTAATCTCGTCAAAAATGAGCCTGCCGAACCTGGAGATTCTGAGTCCCTCGCTTCTTTCGTAGTGGCTCCAGTAGAGGTCCTCGTTTGAATGCGGGATCCACCTGTCGAAGTCGACGCCCCATTCATTCATCGCTTTATTGTAGGAAATTGACCTGTAGGGGATTTTCATTTCTACAACGTAGCCCCAGTTATAGACCCTGGTATCCGAGAACCAGACGCCGTCCCAGTTATAATCCCTGTCCCTGCCGTCGTCAATCATACGGCAGTCGCTTTTTACGCCGGCAGCCGTAACGCAGAATCTGTAAGCCGTGCGCCTGTCGTTATAGGTGTCGAGCATGATTGAAACCAGGTCCCCTTCGTATTGGTCGAGCGTGCCCGAGTTAAGCTGAATTTTACCCGTAGTATCGTAGGCCACAATAAGGCAGTAGATCGCCTCTTCGGTGGAGAGCACCCTGGCAACGGTTCTCTGCGAGGGTTTTGCCTCATAGAAAGGTTCCTTCTCGAAGCGGATTTCAACCGAGTCAGCCATATTCCAGACCGGATCAATTACGCCATCGACATTTATTTCAATAGGGGATTTTTTCAGGGCGATCCTGTTGCCCTGGCAGAATCCCGCATTACAAGCCGTTACCAGGAAAATTAAAGTTAAAAGTAGAAAGCTTCTCATAAATAAAATACCGGTTAAATGAAAGTTTCGGGCTGCCGATTGAATTTATCACCGCCTTTTTAATATTTAGACGGTCTCCGGGGAATTTGGTTACATCCCCGAATTAAGTTAGTGAACTTAAGTAATTCCGGTATAATTTACCTGTAAAAATTACCGATTGCCCGCACTTTTGGACTTCAATACCCTAAAATCGACGCCTAAACCGGGGATAAAGCTGTTTGGCACCTTTCTTGAAGCTCCAACTATTCGAAATAAGATTAGAAGGGATTAACTCAATGACCCAGGTTCCTGTAATTACCCTGTTTCAGATAAGAACAGTTGTTAAGCATTAGCAAAACAATAAGAAAAAAAGAGACGCAATATATATGAATTCGGGTCAATTATTTTTAACAATCGGAGGAATGTTTTTACTTTCCCTATTGGTCCTCAGGATGAACACCACATTTCTGAGTACGGGGGACGTAATGTACAATACGAAGTACGGCGTGCTTGCGGTTTCACTGGGTACTTCAATGATAGAGGAAGCAAACTCGAAGTCATTTGACTGCAATACGGATACCAACTCGGTTTACACACTGGCTGCAATTACGGACCCTGTAAGCCTGGGGCCGGAGCCGGGTGAAAACTTCATTACTTTCAATGATTTTGACGATTTTAATAATTATGAAAAAGTTGACTCTACGATGCCCAGCGCTGTTTTTAAGATAAGGTGCAAGGTAGGATATATTAATCCCTCTAATCCGGATGTGTTTGTAAGTCAGAAGACGTGGCATAAGAAGATACTGGTTACGGTAACGAGCTCCTCCATGCAGGACACGGTAAGGCTCTCCTCGGTATTCAGTTATTGGTTTTTCAGGTGACCTATGGGCTTCAGCACACTCATTGACATATTCGGGTCGACGATCATCGGCGGGCTTCTTTTTCTGACGCTCCTGAGGCTGAATGATTCTGCAACACAGAACACATATACGTTCAGCGGTGAGCTTGAGGTGCAGCAGAACCTGGTAGCGACTGTGGAACTGCTGGAATACGACTTCAGGAAAATCGGCTACTGCAGCGATTACACAAAAATTCCGGTTCCCTCAAAGGCCATAATTGCCGCTGATTCAACCAGCATTAAGTTTTTAAGCGATGTGGCTCCCGAGGACGGCAAGGTCGACACGGTCAAGTATTATCTTGGCACCACAAGTGAGCTTTCAATGACGCCGAACCCCAGGGACAGGATGCTATACCGTGTAATTAATAACGCTGCACCCAAAGGCTCAAACCTTGGAGTAGTGGAGTTCAGGCTGACGTATTTTAATTCACTTGGCGACACGATAGATTTCCCCATTCTGGTTCCGGGTGAAATTTATACGATGCAGATAGATATAAAAGTTGAAAACACTTCAGCCTACGATCGGCAGTATTCAAATGCCTTCTGGCGGCAGATCCGCCTGGCGGCAAGAAATATCCGGAACAGGTAAAGGGAGAGATATGGGCGGCAAGGCAAGCATATACATGGTTTTAGGCTTCAGCCTGATATTTCTGGTGGCAAGCATGAACTACGGCCGTCTTACGGGAAGCGCCGTGGACAACAACGTGGAGTATTACAAGAGCACGGTGGCGCATAACATTGCCGTAAGCGGTGCAAACATGGCGGCTAATCAGATCTTTATTGATAAGACATGGACCGCGGGTTATAAGGATCTTCCCTTTTCCTCAGGCATAATAAATGTAAAAGTAGAAGACGCCGGCCAGCAGAAGAAAAGAATAACCTCGACGGGCGAGTTTCAGGGCGTGACAAAAAAAGTTGTAATACTTCTGCAGCCGAGCGGGTTTTCGAAATATGCCTATTATATGAATATTTTTCCCGGCAATACGTTTTTGTCCACGGGTGACACGATTACCGGGCCTTTTCATACCCAGGGCAGATTAAATGTCCAGGGCAGCCCCGTCTTCCAGGGCAAAGCCTCGGCCAAGAATGGTCTTAAACTCTTGGACAAGAATTCCTCACCCAAGTTCTACGGCGGGTTTGAAAGCGGAGTAGATGTTCCCCTCAACTGGTCGACCTCCGGCATTAAAGCGGCTGCACAGGCAGGCGGTCATGTTTTTAATGCCGGGGGCGCCGGTAAAGTTGACGTTAGGCTCACCTTTAACGGCAACGCAACTATTACATACAGCAAGAGATTTGACGCCGGGAGCTGGAGCCCCGATTCGACGGTATCTTTAAGTGCCTTTGCCCCTAACGGCATTATTTATGTCGAGAAAGGAAATGTCTACATGAAGGGCACCGTAAACGGCAGCTACTCTGTAATTGCAGACCAGTCCTCGGGCAACGGCACGGGTAATGTTTATATAGAAGATGACATACGCTATAAAAACAACCCTCTTACCAATCCTTCCAGTAAGGATATGCTCGGAATCATTTCTTCAAATAACGTTCTCATAAGCGATAACCTTGCAAACAGATCCAACGTTAACATTGATGCAACGATGTTTGCGTACAAAGGCGGCCTGGGACTGGTAAATGAGAACATGCCATACAGCGGAACCCTTAGGGTTTTCGGCGGCGTGGTTGAATACCAGGCCAGGATCACGGGCACATACGCGGGGAATTTTCTTACAAACGGCTACCGCGAAAGAATCATATTCGACGAAAGGCTGATGCTGAATTCGCCTCCCTACTTCCCCGCAACAGACAAGTACGAGGTGGTCTCGTGGCTTGAATAGTTTTAATTAAAAGAGAGGAAGTGAAATTTTTGCTACTCTCTTTTTTTTATAATTGCCCTCAGGGCTTCCCCGGCCTCCGGATACTTAAACTTATAGCCCATTGCGGTCAGCCTTTCAGGAAGAACCAGAGGGGCACCGGTAATTGTGTAGGCTCCCTCCCCTACCGCAAGATTCAGCATAAATTCAGGCACCCTGAGCCATGAGGGTCTGTGCATGGCCTTACCCATGAGTTCCGAAAACTTTTCCATGCTCACGGGATTTGGAGCCGTTGCGTTATAAGCTCCCTGCATCGATGGTGTATCGACGGCAAGAAGAAAAATATTTACCACGTCGTCAATGTGTATCCATGGAAAGCCCTGCCTTCCATTACCAAGCGGGCCGCCGATAAAATATTTGAAGGGAGCCATCATTTTCTTCAGGGCACCCCCGCTGCTCTCAAGCACGATGCCGAGGCGGATGCTAACCCTTCTGATCCCGAATTCTTCGGCCCTGGCGGCCTCCCCTTCCCAGAGCTTGCAGACCTCGGCAAGAAAGTCCATGCCCGGGTGATCCTTTTCACTTAACGGTCCAACCCGGGAGACACCATAGTAACCTACGGCGGAGGCAGTGACGAGGGCTTTGGGTTTGGGTGAGCTTTTACCGAGTTCACTTACAAGAATGCGCGTGCCGTCCTGACGGCTTTTAAGTATCTCGTTTTTATATTCCCCGTTCCATCTTTTATCCATGACGGGTGTGGCTGCAAGATGGATAACAGCATCCAACCCGCTTGCATAGCCGGTTGCCTGTGAGCCCATTTGGGAATCCCATTTTATGTATGCCATGGCTCCCGGAAGGCTTTTTTCTGCGTGCGAAGGCGAGCGCGATAAAACCGTAACCTCATCTCCCCTTTCAACAAGCGCCTTGAACAAATGGCGGCCTATAAGGCCCGTTGCCCCTGTTAGTGCGACTTTCTTTGACATAGATATTAGTCCCGAATTATTTTGTTTTCAATCAGTACGTCCTCTGCCCAAAGGACAATATAATTTATTAAGGTAATGATGGCGGAACTTTCTTTGTTCCTTCCTGTAAAATATACAATATAAAAAAGAAGGTGTAATGAGATTTATACTGCCTTTACTTTTAATTTTACTCCTTTTCGGCGAGGCCCCAGCCCAGCAGTTCAAGCTTGAGGGGCGTGTGCTGAGTGCCCAGACGGGAAAAGAGTTGAGCTATGCAAGCCTTAGAGTAATAAACACATTAAAGGGCACTTCTTCAAATGCCGAAGGTGTCTACCAGATTCTCCTTCCAAAGGGCAGCTATAAAATCATAGCTTCGTACATAGGTTTTATATCCGATACTTTAACGGTGGAGCTGAGCACTAACAGAAGCGGCGTTAATTTTTCACTTGCCCCCGTATCCATCCATCTTCCTGAAGTAACCATACTTCCGGGCAAAAACCCGGCACTTGAAATTATCAGGCGCGCAATTCTAAGCAAGGAGATAATGATGGCAAAACTGGAAAGCTACCAGTTTGAAGCCTACACAAAGGGAGTAATAAGATCAGGAGAGAAGGTTAAAGGCGGATCAAATTACCTGAGCCTTTCTGCCGGAGGTAAGGCAATTGACACATCACAGCTGAAAATTCAGGCTATACTTGAAAATCAGAGCATGGGCTTTTTTAAGAAACCCGGGATGTATAAAGAACAGATACTCGCACGAAAGCAAAGCGCTAACCTGTCCGCCTCGTTTAACCTACTTACAGGCGGCAGGATAATTCAGAGCTTCTACAGCGAGACGATCAGGTTTTTCGACCGCCCCTTGCCCGGACCGGTTTCCAAAAACGCACTCGACTATTACTACTACTATATTAAAGACACGCTTGCACTTGACAATGAGAAGGTCTATGAAATATATTTTGAACCGGACCGGCCAAGCGACCCCGGCTTCAAGGGACTTATCTATATAACCGACAGCACATTCAAGATGATTAAGGTTGACGTTGAGCTCAACCGAGCGGCAAACGTCGGAGGACTGATGGAGAAGGTGAGGATATTCCAGCAGTTCCTTCCTTTTGGAGATGACCTCTACATGCCCGTCGATTACAGGCTTTTTGTAAGAGCTAACCTGATGGGACTCGCGAGGCTCGGGATTGAAATAAATTCCGTGATGTATAACTACAGCATCAATAATTCCATCAGCGACGATTTCTTCAACAAGGCCATACTTACCGTTATGCCTCAGGCAGATGCCAGGGATTCGCTCTACTGGACGAACGCACAGTCGATTCCGAATACTCTGGAGGAAGTTGCGGCATACAGGAAAATTGACAGCATAAAAATGATAAAGAAAACTTACTGGGATAACCCGGTGAAAAATATTCTTTCGGGCAGCATCGCTTTTGGCGAAAACTTTTCAGTAAGCGGGCCCCTGGGGCTTTATCACTTTAACCGGGTGGAGGGGCACGTCCTTGAGCCCGGCATTTTTCTCGCCAACGCGTTTAACAGAAGGGTTAATTCTTCCTTAAGCCTGGGCTACGGCTTTTCAGATAAAAAATTTAAGCAAAACTTTTCGGCCTCCTACCTCGGGGGCGACTACAGAACCTGGAAGATTTCCTTTAACGCTTATGATAAACTATCAAGGCTCTTTGAAGAATCCGACTACTATGACGAGCTTACTTCAACGGTGCTTGCACTGTTTACAAAGTACGAGTTCAGAAACTACTACTACAGCAGGGGCGCTAGCGTGAAGCTTGAAGGAGAGGTCTTTCCTGTAGTCAGGATGGGATTAAAGTTTACAAACAGGACTGACAACTCGGCCTATACCAACACCGATTATTCTTTCTTCGCGCGCAGAAAACAGTTCAGCAGCAACCCTCCTGTCTATGAAACAAAAATAAATGCGGTTGAATTTTCTCTCGACATGGACTTCAGGAATTATATTGAGGACGGGTACTTCAGGAGAAGGACCTCCGAAGGCAATTCCTACGTGCTGTTTGGAGGAAGTATTGAGCTTAGCGATTCCAGGGTGTTAAAAAGTCTGAATGCGTTTACAAAATACAATCTTTATACCTCAGGAACCCTCAATACTTTCAGGTCGGCCAGCCTGGGCTACAGGCTCTACGGCACCTGGTCGAATGGAGGCGTTCCATACCAGTGGCTTTACGCCCTCCCCGGCAATATCAACTTAGCAGGGAAAAACTATACGTTCAGGACTCTCAGAATCGGAGAAACCTTCGGCGACAGGGTACTAAGCCTCAACCTGGAACACAACTTCAGGGATGAGCTATTCCGCATTTCGAGGATACCCGGACTGAGGGACATGGAGCTAGAGATGAAGACATTTTTCAGCGCGGCCTGGACGGGCATCTCTTCTGCGTCAGAAAGAATGCTGCCTTTTGATGCCTCAGGTAATTTAAGCCGGCTCTATGAGGCAGGCTTCAGCATCGGGCACGCTCTGCTCCCTTTGAGCGTAGAATTCACCTGGCGCCTGAATCACCGCGAAAAAAACGGCTTCGTAATTGGCGTTAATGTTTTAGGTTTGTAGGTCTTTAAAAAAAGAAAAGCACTCATATGGTATAGAGTGCTTTACAATGCGAACAATTAAAAACCTTTACTTTTGGGGTTTTGCTTCGTTGACAATGATACTACGACCGTTCAACTGGCTACCATTAAGTGCTTTAATTGCAGCATTTGCATCAGATTCGTTCTCCATTTCAACAAAGCCGAATCCTCTAGATTTACCGGTCTGGCGATCGGTAATTACTTTTGCTGACACGACAGTACCGTAAGATTCGAAAGTTGATTTTAAGGTGGCGTCGGTAACAGCCCAGGGGAGACTTCCCACAAAAAGTTTAGTACTCACGAAAATACCTCTAAAAAAAAATTAATGAAACTAGTTTTGTGCTTTTGGCACCTTTAAATATAATCGGAATTTGTTTAAAAGCAAATCAAATTGTAGAAAAAAATACTTTGCCGGATTATTTTTGCCGGCCTGTGTCCTGCCTCACAACGGGACGGGTTTTACAGCAAAACGGCGTTAATTGCGTTGGTCAGATTGTCCACGGGAATTACCTTTATATCCGTTCTGGAGCCGACGGACCTCATGTTGTTGCGAGGAATAATGATGTTGCTGAAACCAAGCTTCTCGGCTTCCTGTATTCTTTTTTCTATATTGCTGATGCTTCTGATCTCGCCTCCAAGGCCGACTTCACCTACCATAACATAGCTGCTGTCGACGTTGCGTTCAAGAAGGCTTGAAGCAATGCTGCAGCAGACGGCGAGGTCAACGGCGGGCTCGTCTATCTTTACACCACCTGCCATGTTGAGAAAAACGTTTGCAGCAGAGAGCCTGAGTCCCGCCCTTTTCTCGAGCACGGCAAGGAGAATTGAAAGCCTCCTGAAGTCGAAGCCCGTAGCCACCCTCTGCGGGTTGCCGTAGTTTGACGGGGTAACGAGAGCCTGTACTTCAAGGAGTATGGGTCTTGTGCCTTCCATGCTGGAGGTTACGGCAGAGCCTGTTGTTCTTTTCTCGCGTTCGCTCAGGAAAATCTCGCTCGGGTTTTTAACCTCGGAAAGCCCTGTGTCGTGCATGTCAAAAATTCCGATTTCATTTGTGCTTCCGAAGCGGTTCTTCTGTGCCCTCAGAATTCTATAGCTGTGGTGGCGCTCTCCTTCGAACTGAAGGACCGTATCGACAACGTGCTCCAGGATTTTCGGGCCCGCGATCATTCCTTCTTTTGTAACGTGGCCGATAAGGATTACGACCTGCTGCGTAGTTTTTGCAATTTTCATCAGCTGCGAAGTGCACTCCCTGATCTGCGTAACCGTGCCGGGGGCATTGTCGAGGTCGCCTTTATGCATGGTCTGTATGGAGTCTATAATAATGACTCCGGGCTGAATATCCTCCATCGCACAGACGATGTTTTCCATTTCGGTTTCGGCAAGGACGTAAAAGTTCTCGGAGTCGACGTTAAGCCTGGAAGCCCTGAGTTTGATCTGTCTGCCGGATTCCTCGCCCGTTACGTAGAGCACTTTTTCCCGGATCAGTGAAGCCGCCTGCATGACGAGCGTTGATTTTCCAATTCCAGGGTCGCCACCGATGAGCACGATTGAGCCCGGCATGAGTCCGCCTCCGAGCACCCTGTCGAATTCAGTGATGTTTGTTTTTATCCTGTCGGATTCAACCGAGTTGATCTCCTTGAGCTTAGAGACGGTATAGTTGGAGCGGCGTATAGCCGACCTGTTCTTTTCCTTTTCCGACTCAACAATTTCTTCGGAAAAAGTATTCCACGATTCGCATTCAGGGCAGCGGCCCTGCCATTTAATGGATTCAAAGCCGCAGTTAGAGCAGATGAATTTGGTCTTTACTTTTGACATAATTTTCTTCTTTATCTTTCTAAAAACTCAGTGTTCTTAAGATTCAAAAACAAGCTTACAAGAAGGACTTATACACGGAAATAAAACACCCGCAAAGGAGAATAAATTCCTTAAAATCCCGTTCTTTTTATGAAATTAACTATCACCGGATCCTCGGAGGCAAGCAGTTCTTCGGGTGTGCCGTGGAAATAAATTTTCCCCTCGTGAATGAGCGCAACCTTGCTGGCGACGTTCTTTACGCTGACCATGTCGTGTGTAACCACAATTGAGGTAACCTTAAGCTTGTCGGAGAGCTCCTTTATGAGGTAGTCTATTGAATCCGACATTATCGGGTCAAGCCCCGTCGTAGGTTCGTCATAGAGAATATAGCCCGGGTTTGTAACGAGTGCGCGCGCAAGTCCCACCCTTTTTTTCATGCCTCCTGAAAGTTCTGCGGGCTTAAGGTGCTGAATGTTCGGCAGTCCGACCAGCTCAAGCTTGGACTCGACGAGATTTCTGACGTCTGAAGGGGAAACTGACCGGCTGGATTCGACGATCGGGAGGGCAACATTTTCTCCCACCGTCATAGAGTCAAAAAGGGCGGCTCCCTGGAAGAGGAAACCGAACTTGCGCCTGATTTCATATAATTCCTTTCCGCTCAACTCGCTTATATTCTGTCCTTCCACCTTAACATAGCCTGAATCGGGCGAGAGGAGTCCCACGATGTGCTTGAGCAGAACGCTTTTTCCTCCGCCGCTTCTTCCGATTATGGCAATGCTTTCACCCGGCATTATATCCAGGTCAATTCCCTGCAAAACCTGCTTGCCGCCGAAATTCTTATACAGGTCCCTGATTTCAATCATATATAAAGGTTCTTTTTAAGAAAAAAATAAACTTAGTACTTAATATAGCTGAATTCGGGGAAAAATATGTTCGGTTGCGTCAAAAAAACAAACCCGGAACTGATCCGGGTTTGCCAAGTGGAGAGAGAGTGTGTATATATGTTACGAAAGCAAATTCTAGAAAGTAAAAGTCATGCCGATTTTCCAGGTGTCGTACGTAAGGGGCTCGGCGCTCTTAAAAGGCCAGCTCATCTTTTCTCTTCTAAGCTCGTAAATTGCATAGGAAAGGCCGTTCTTAAGCAGGAAATTGACCACCGGGCCCGCCGCAGGAGACGAGTCCATGATTTCGTCTACAAAGGTATCGAGTGCGCCCAGGGCTGCTGCCTCAATGACAAAACTTCCGAGCTGTTTCCAGACCAGGTAGCGCGGGAAAATTGCGGCTCTTTCATATCCGGCGTTAATGGTAAAAAGGGGGACAATCTGAAGTTTAACTCCGCCTTCGCTCATTGTGCCGAAGCGGAAGGCGTTATTAAACAGGTCGAGCCTGTTCAGGTCCTCCTCCGATAAGCCCGGTATGAGGCCGTCTTCGGGTGTGTTCCATTCAACTCTTGACCATACGATTGAGTTTGAAGTATAAGGAATTACGGCCGAGCGTCCCATCTTGTAGCCGTATCCGTTTTGGATACCGAAGCCGAAGCGCCAGAGGTCCGATTTGATATCCTGTGAATTATCCTTTTTTTTGACCAGGTCGGTTGAATTGTTGCTGACAAAGAAGAAACGGTTTTTGTATTCCACTATATTTTCGTCATAGTCGTTCAGGCTGCTGTAGCTAAGCTTTAATTCTGCCGAGCCGGCATTTAGAAAGCCTTTGTTTGAGAGTTTGCCGAAGGATTTAATTCCAATGTCGGAATTTCCGTATGTGGCCTCAATTGTCGGCTTGCCATTAAAGTTATGGAATCCCATAAAATTAAAGTCATGGCTGTGGTGGCTGCATTCCGTATTATCTTCATTTCCCCAGTCATCCCATATATCAGTCGAGTCCTTCTCCTGGGCTTTTAGCGGCAGAATAAAAGCCAGAAGGAACAAAGAGGTTAAAAGTAAACGTTTCAGCATATCTTCTCCTGTGTATAAAATTATATTAAAATATTTAAATTGAAAGCAAACGGAATGCCGGAAGGCATCCGCCCCCGGAATATCTTCAAACTATTAGTTTAGACGGCAAAAACGGCAAAAAGTTACATGTCATAAAGATACAGCAATGCGGCTGAAGAGGTAAAACTAAACAGGAGGTGTACACAAATCAGTACGCCATAAAGGCAAGGCAGTGAGCGCTGAAGGCACTTTCTTAAAAATAAAAAAGACAGTACGGCACCTCCAAATACACGGGTAAGGCGTAGTCCATCCTGTCTTCCAAAATGCAAACTTTAAGAAAGCAAAGATTAGCTTAAGTGGATACCCGACTTTTCTTCAAGTGTCTTTACTAGAGTATCCATAAGAACGTCGTTCTGGACAGGTTTTGTCAGAAATACGTCCACGCCTGCGCTGTAGGCATTGTCTTTATCTTTCTGGAAAGCGTGAGCCGAGAGGCCGACTACAGGAAGTGCAGAGTATTCGGGCATCTGTCTTATTTCTCTTGTCAGCTGCAGTCCGTCTTTTTTGCCGCGCAGAGAGATGTCCATTAGAATTATGTCAAATCTATTGCTATTTAATTTTTCATAGAAGGTTTCTTCTGAATCACAAATCTCGACGTCGAATTTTCTTTTCAGAAAGATCTGCAAAAATTTTTGATTTTCGAAGTCATCCTCAACAACCAGAAGCCTGGGCTTTGAATTTTCATTCATTCTAAAATAATTCCTGACTTGTATATATAATTAAAATCAATTCTTATCAGATAAAACCAACGATGGAAACCTGCCTCTGACGGTAGATCCCCATATTATTATCGAACCAAACAAAATAAATTAAACAGTAAAACGGGAAAACTTAACTGCAAATTTAAGTTTATTATAAAAACTTAGCAACAGGTATTTATTTTATTCAATTCCGCCCGGAAAATCCTCCCGAAGGGGGTCTTTTAATTGAAAAACAATCTTTTTTGAGATAATTTATGAATGTATAATTTGATCTATTTGGAATGTCAAAAACAAACGCAATAAGAATTCTGGAATCGCACGGCATAAAGCATTCGACGGTATCGTACGACTATAATGAAGACGAGCTTGATGCAATAACAGTGGCAGAGAAAATCGGGGCGGAGCACGAAGCGGTTTTTAAGACGCTCGTAACGCGCGGGGATAAGACGGGCATAAACGTCTTCTGCATCCCGGCAGTTGCAGAACTTAACCTCAAGAAAGCCGCCCTGGCAAGCGGCAACAAAAGCATTGAAATGATAAAGGTAAAAGAGCTTTTGCCTCTTACCGGTTATATAAGGGGAGGATGCTCCCCGATCGGAATGAAGAAAAGTTACCCGACCTATATAGATGAAACGGCAGAGATTTTTGAAGAGATCTATGTAAGTGCGGGTGTAAGGGGAACGCAGGTAAAAATTAACCCCGGGGATCTGAAGAAAGTTACCGGCGCGGCTTTTGCCGATGTTACTTGAATATTCCAGGGATGTTCCCTTAAACAGGGCATCCCCGGAATATTACTTTTTATCTCGAAGCCTCCAGCTTCCCGAAATGTGAGAAGCGTACTACCCGGTTTCCTTTCTATTCCACGACCCGGAAAATTTCGCGGTGACCTGTTTCGGCCAGTGGAATAAACCTCTGGTACCATTGCTGGTACTTCTCGTTAGAGAAAATCTTAGGGAGTGATTCCTCGAATTCAGAGATACTTTTGTATGAAGTCTCAAGTATGAGTGTGTAGTATGTCCCGGTAAGATCGGTCAGCATTCTATCCGGCAGGTGCCCTAAGCTGCTGAGAGTTTCCCTGCCTTCCCTCCAGATGGCAAGAGCTTCTTTTGCCTTGCCGAACTTTAACTGGAAAATGTCGCGTACAACTATCATAAGTCCTTCCTTTCCCGGGATAAACCGGGGAAAAATAAGTTATTAAATTGCTGAACATGAAAGCCGGGCTTTTATATTAGAGCCGGGCCTTCAAAAGGCCTAATCGGGGTTAAATGACATCTGGAGATATAATAAAGTAAAATAAGGCAGCAAGTCGGCTATAAGTGCACGATGAAATAAATGTATAAGGCGTGGATGTGATAAGCAAATGGAAAAATTTTACTCTGAAGGCAGGGCTTTAATATTTAAGCCCGTAAAGAAGGAATAAAAGGACTATTCTTTACGGGCTTACATTTTCTACGAACTAATTATCTGGGTGGTTTTCTTTTCCCCCATTCATCCCTCATGAAAATATTTATGACGAGCAAGAAGCCGAAGGCTGCCGCGGCAAGGAACATCACTATAGCCAGGCCCGGGTATCCGAGTATGGTAAAAGAGCTGTTGACGCGCATCATGAGGGCGGCTCCGATAATGAGTGCCCCGAGTACAATTCCCATGGCAATTCTGTTAGCAATTTTCTGGAGGTTTTCCATAAGGCGCAGGTCGTCAATTGCATCTATCTTGAGCTGGAAGCGGTTGTTAGCCAGTGCATCCATGAGTGAATTAAGGCGCGATGGGAACTTCTGCACCAGTTCATTTACTTCAAGAAGAGAGCTGAAGATGTTTCCGGGGGAAGCCTTTCTGAAGAAGTGGCGTCTTAAGATAGTATCTGCGTGTTCGCGGATTACCTCGTTGGGGTTAAATTCCGGGTCCAGCGTGCGCCCGATCTGGTCCAGGTTCAGGAGTGTCTTGCCGAGCATTGTCAGTTCCGAAGGCGTCCTCACGCCGTTATTAGCCGCGATGCGTGTAAGTTCAACGACGACGCGTCCGACCTTTATCTGCTCCAGGGTTGCGTCGTGCGAACGGGCAACAAATTCTGTTACCTCCTGTGTAAATTTTTCCTCGTTAAAATCGTGCAGCGGGGTTCCGAGGCTCTTACTGATTTCGGCCGCGTCTTTTCCCCTTCCGTCGCTTACATAAAGCAGCAGCTTAAGGAGGCTTTCCCTTACCTCCGGATCAACGCGGGCTACCATGCCGAGGTCAATAAGGGCGACCTTATGGTCGTCGGTAATGAACACGTTTCCCGGGTGGGGGTCGGCGTGGAAGAAGCCGTCAATTAGAACCTGGTCGAGGTAAGCCTCAAAGAGTTCGCGTGCAAGTTTTTTCCCGTCGAGGTCGAGATAAGCCAGAGGGCTTAAGGAAGTGACCTTGGTGCCCCTGACGTAGTCCATCGTGAGCACTTTTGAAGTGGAATAGTCGTCCACTGGCTGGGGGACAATAATGTCGGGGTAGCGCTGGAGGTTATTGCCCAGCTTAATTAGGTTCTGCGATTCCTGCCTGTAGTCGAGTTCCTGGAGTAAGGCTTTCTTGAATTCCCCCAATATATTCTGGAATGAATACCTCCTTCCGGTATCAGTATGGCGGTCGAGTGTATCGGCGATGTCGTTTAAGGCGCCCAGGTCGTTTAGTATGGTTTCCCTGATGCCGGGCCTCTGGATTTTTACGGCGACGCTCCGTCCGTCGCGAAGCTTTGCCTTATGCACCTGTCCCAGTGAAGCCGCGGCCATAGGTTCAGGGTTAAATTCCATGAAGCCCTTAGAGATCCTGACTCCAAGCTCATCCTGGAGAATCTGTTCGACCTCTTCAAAAGAGAAGGGTTTAACGTTATCCTGCAGGCGTGAAAGCGCATCCAGGTATGGCTGGGGCAAAAAGTCGGGGCGTGTTGAAAGCAGCTGTCCCAACTTTATGAATGTAGGTCCCAGTTCTTCCAGGTCGCGTGCAAGCTGTTCCGGGTCGCCTTTTTTAACGTCACCGGACACAATTTCCTCTTCGAGCACGGTATCTTCAGTGCCCGAGGTTTTTACAATGTTCTTGCTGCCGTATTTAACCAAAAGCATTGCTATGTCTTTATATCTTTTCAGCTTTTCCGGTGAAAGGGAAATGGCCATGGTCTGTCTCCTTGTGGTATATAACTAAAATAAACCCAAGGTGTCCCTTAAATTCAAGGTGAATTAAAGTATGCAAAGAGTCCGGGGAAAAAATGAAAGCAGGCACGGGATTTTTCACATTTAATGGAATTGATTTAGTTGGGCAAAAAGAATATTATAATTTAATCTTTTGAGAAGCAGAGGCCAGCCATATAAATAATTCATGCCAAAGATACAAAAATGTCTTATGCAGGCTTGTTGAGAAAGCGAGCGGGAAATCATCTGAAGGTAAAAATTTGCCGGTTTTAAGAAGGGAGGGAGCGAGATGCCGCAAGAGAAGATCAGGCAGCTTGAAGAGCTGCACATGATTCAGTCGAGAAAGCTGCCCATTGGCGCGGAAGTCCAAAAAGACGGCGGGGTGCATTTCCGCCTCTGGGCTCCGGATCATAAGAAGGTGGAAGTGGTTCTGGAGGCAGAAGAAGGCGCCTCAAAACAGGGGCGTGCTTATGAAATGAAGCCCGAAGGAAATGGATATTTTTCACTGCTGGTGGAAATGGCAAAGGAGAACACTCGTTACCGCTTCCGCCTGGGTGAGAGTAAAAATCTCCACCCCGATCCTGCCTCCCGTTTCCAGCCCGAAGGTCCCCACGGGCCCTCGCAGGTTATTGACCCGGAAAAGTTCCAGTGGAACGACTCCAACTGGAAAGGTGTAGAAGCAAAAGGGCAGGTAATCTATGAAATGCACATTGGCACGTTTACGCGCGAAGGGACTTATCTTTCTGCCATAAAGGAATTCAAACACCTTTCGGAAACCGGCATTACGGTACTTGAGGTGATGCCGCTGGCCGAGTTTCCGGGCAGTTTCGGCTGGGGCTACGACGGAGTGGACTTATATGCCCCGATGCATATTTATGGAAAGCCCGATGAGCTCAGGATCTTTATTGACCAGGCGCACAGGGAGGGGCTGGGCGTAATACTGGACGTGGTTTATAACCACCTTGGTCCCGACGGGAATTACCTCAAGGAATTTACGCCTTATTACTTTACGGATAAATACAAGAACGAATGGGGCGAAGCCATAAATTTCGACGGGGAGAATTCACTTCCGGTAAGGGAATTTTTCACATCAAATGCCCGGTACTGGATTGAAGAATTTCATTTCGACGGCCTCAGGCTCGACGCGACGCAGCAGGTTTTTGACTCTTCAGGCACGCACGTACTTGCCGAGATAACAAAAGCAATCAGAAAGGCGGGTAAAAACAGGAAAACCTTTATCGTGGCCGAAAATGAACCGCAGCTTGCGAAACTTGTAAAGCCCACGGAGGAAAACGGCTACGGGATGAACTGCCTCTGGAATGACGACCTTCACCACAGCGCAATGGTGGCGCTGACGGGGCATAACGAGGCATATTATAAGGACTATTACGGCAGACCCCAGGAATTTATTTCGGCATTCAAGTGGGGATACCTCTACCAGGGGCAGTATTACTCCTGGCAGAAGAATAACCGCGGAACACAGAGCTTCAGCCTGAAACCGGAAAATTTCTGCACATTCATACAAAACCACGACCAGATTGCAAATTCCGGGCGGGGCCAGAGGGTGCACGAGTTGACCTCACCGGGTAAATACAAGGCAATGACCGCGCTGATGCTTCTTGCGCCGGGAACACCAATGCTCTTCCAGGGGCAGGAATTCGCCTCGTCGAGTCCTTTTTACTACTTTGCGGACCACAGCGAGGAGCTGGCAAAAAAAGTCTTTCAGGGGCGCTCGGAATTCCTTTCGCAGTTTCCAAGCCTTGCTACGCCCGAGATGCAGTCCTGCCTGCCCGATCCGGCAAGCCAGAGGACATTTGAGCGTTCAAAGATCGATTTTTCAGAAAGAAAGAGCCACGCCCCAATCTATAAAATGCACAGGGATCTTTTAACGTTAAGGCGGGAAGATCCGGTCTTAAGCAGGCAGGACAGGGATAATATGCATGGCGCGGTACTCTCTGAGGAAGCCTTTCTTTTGAGGTTTTTTGACAAAGGGGGAAACGACAGGCTTTTAATTGTTAACATGGGGCGCGACCTGGAGCTTAACATAGCGCCCGAACCCCTGCTTGCTCCTCCCGAAGGACGGGATTGGAAGATGATCTGGGCAAGTGAAGACCCTGAATACGGAGGCTGCGGCAGCCCGGAGGTCCTGGTAAGGAAACAATGGAAGATTCAGGGTTACGCGGCAGAATTGCTCGCATCCGTAAAAACAGAACACAAAACTGAAAAGTAGAAGAGGGAAAAATGGACAGACTAGTACGCTCACTGCCCTGGAGTAAAGAAAAAGATAAAAGCCTCGAACCGCTGCTTACGCGTGAATGGCTGGTTACAAACGGACTGGGAGGCTATGCCTCGGGAAGCATATCGGGCGTAGTTACAAGGCGTTACCACGGACTTTTGATCTCGGCGCTTCCTGCTCCGCACGGCCGCATGGTAATGCTAAACCACCTTTCGGAGCAGATACTTTTTCCCGACGGCACAAAAGTTCAGTTGGGATCGGAAGAAAGGGCTGAAAGCGTGCTGGAAATTCCCGGGGCCGGGCACCTGTCTGAATTCCGGCTGGACCAGGGGCTGCCGGTCTGGAAGTTTGAAATAAACGGCGTTACGCTGGAGAAAACCCTTTTAATGCCGCACATGCAGAACACAGTTCACGTAAACTACAGGATTGTCTCGGGCACGGGGTCTCTCAGGCTGCAGGTACGGCCTTCAATGCACTTCAGGCCCCATGAGGCAGCCGTAAGCGAGGAACTCCACAAGCCTTATGTCCTTACGGTAACAAACGACCACTTTGAGGTTTCCGCGGGACAGAATTTGCCTGCATTAAGAATGCTTTTCTATGGTGAAGGGGCAACGCTGACATCGGACAAGGGAAGCGTAAGGGAGCTGTTCTACAGGATTGAGGCCGAGAGGGGCTATGACTCGCGGGGACTGCTCTGGAGCCCGGGTTACTTTTCCACGGAGCTTGACAATAGCCACGATGCCACGCTGGTAGCTTCAACCGAAGCATGGCAGACCATACTTGCCCTTCAGCCTAAGGAAGCCATGGACGCAGAAAAAGAAAGACGCAGAAGGCTTGTTGCCGCTGCCTGCCCGGAGACAAATGACCAGGAGATATCGGAATTTGTACTTGCAGCCGACCAGTTCATTATTACTCCGGCTGGGCGTGTTGAGGATGCCGCGCGCGCGCGCGCCTCGGGCGACGAGGTAAGGACAGTCATAGCAGGATACCACTGGTTTACAGACTGGGGGCGCGACACGATGATTAGCCTTGAAGGCCTTACGCTTTCTACAGGCAGGCATAATGAGGCCGGGTGGATATTAAGAACTTTTGCGCATTACGTACAAGACGGACTTATTCCGAACCTCTTCCCCGAAGGTGAAAAGCAGGGGCTATATCATACGGCTGACGCCACGCTGTGGTTTTTTCACGCGCTAGACAGGTACGTATCCATTACAGGCGACAGGGAGACCTTGAGGCTCATTCTTCCGAAACTGCAGAGCATAATTGATTACCACGTGCGCGGGACACGCTTTAATATTGGCATGGACCCCAAGGACGGGCTTTTAAGGCAGGGGCAGGAAGGATACCAGCTCACCTGGATGGACGCCAAGGTGGAAGACTGGGTTGTTACTCCAAGGCGCGGCAAGGCCGTTGAGATAAACGCCCTCTGGTATAATGCCCTTTGCCTGCTGGAAGGATGGCTTCGTGAGGAAGAAGGCGAAGGAGCCTCAGGACAAATTGCCGAGTATGCACAAAGAGCAAGAGAATCTTTTAACAGGCGCTTCTGGTACGAGCAGGGCGGATACCTTTATGACGTACTTGACGGCGAAAAAGGAGACGACGCCTCATGCCGCCCAAACCAGGTCTTTGCAATTTCACTTCCAAACCCGGTACTTAACCGGGACAAATGGGAGCCCGTGATGAAGGTGGTGGAAGAAAGGCTTCTTACCCCAATGGGACTCAGGTCACTGTCCCCGGAGAGCACGGACTATAAGGCAAAATATTTCGGCGACCTGCGCGCACGCGACGCCGCATATCACCAGGGGACGGTATGGGCCTGGCTGATAGGACCTTTTATAGACGCGTGGCTTAAATTAAATGATAACAATACAAAAGGAGCGCGCAAGTTCCTGAGCGGCTTTTCAAGCCACTTGAACGAAGCCTGCGTGGGATCCATAAGCGAGATATTTGATGCCGAGGCGCCGTTTACCCCAAGGGGATGCATAGCACAGGCCTGGAGTGTTGCAGAGGCTTTAAGATGCCTGGTAAAGACAAGGGGTTGAAAGTTCATTACCGTGACATCCGGGCGAGCTATAGCTCGCCCGGGGCAACCGTTACACAAAGTCCCGATCAAGAAATTCCCTATACCGGGAGAAAATTAAACTTCCCTTTCCAGAATTTTCTTTCCTTCAATGCTGAGCACAATAACGTTAATTGGCACTTCCCTGCCGGAAAGTGCAGCTGCCTGCTGTGCAAGCTGCAAAAGTCCGCGGCAGCAAGGGACTTCCATAATTAAAACCGTAATTGATTTAATTCCTGTTTCCTCGATCATCACGCGGAGTTTCTCCAGGTAAATGTCCTTACCCTGGTCGAGTTTCGGGCAAGCAATGGCAAGCGTTTTTCCGTAAAGAAAATCCTGCTGGAAGTCGGGCGCGGCAAAAGCCGTACAGTCGGCAGCAAGAAGCAGGTCGGCATTCTTAAAATATGAAGCGGAAGGATTAAGCAAATGCATCTGAACCGGCCACTGCCTGAGCAAGGACTGTCTTATGGGGGCGTCTTTTCTCTGGGGTTCCGTTGTCCTTTCAAACTCAACCGTCCTGGCCCCGGGGCAGCCGGCGTGGTGGGCATGGTTTTCGGGAGCCTGAAGGTTCAGAGGTATTTCAATTCCATTTTCATTCAGGTATTCCACTGCCTCTTTAAGGTATCCGAGCTCGTTATGCTCTTTCATGTGCAGGAGGTGTGCCGCGATGACGTTTTTCCCTCCTTTTACGATATATTCCATTACCCTTTTCTCATCGTAAGGCTCGGCTTCCCTTTCCTCAACTTCAATTGCTCCTTGCGGACAGTGTCCAAGGCAGGCGCCGAGGCCGTCGCAGAAGAGGTCGCTTATGAGTCGTGCCTTGCCGTCAATTAACTGCAGGGCTCCTTCGGCGCAGTTGGGGATGCAGGCGCCGCAGCCGTCGCAGAGTTCCTCGTCTATTTTAACTACTTTTCTTTTCATCATATTCCAGGGGTTTTGTTTTGAAATGTTATCAGATCATATAGTCCGAAAATACTCCTTTCCCGGGATGAAATCAAGAAAATTAATAATCCTTACGCATACCCCGGAAGTGCCCTTAAAATTAATTGAATGTAAGTCATAGTATGGGTAAAATAAATTTAAGGCAAACACAAAAAAGCAAGAGGGCTTGATGTTTCATTTAATCGGGGCAATAATTATTGGCGGGATTGCGGGCGCATTAGCAAAGCTGCTTATGCCGGGGAAAGACCCGGGAGGCTGCATAATAACAATTATTCTGGGAATTATTGGAGCGGTAGTTGCCACATTCCTGGGCAGGATGCTGGGCTTATACGGGCCCGGGCAGTCGGCCGGGTTTATCGGAGCCGTAGTGGGGGCCGTCATAGTGCTTGGAGTTTACAGGATGATTGTTGGCCGCAGGAGCCTGTAGACCAAGGGGGGCATGCGGCTCTACACATAAAAAGCAATTCTTAAAAAAAACTGCCTTCAAATGCCAGAGTACCCCGCTATTTGAAGGCAGGCTTTCTTCCTTCCTTCCTCTCTCTCCATTTGTCACGCTTTCCACTCCCCATTAATATCGGGCTTGAAATTTATTTCATTTGTTTTTCATTGAAAAGAAGCGATATGACCGGCTTAATAGGGGGTGTCATAGGTTTTGAGTATGTATCTATAACAAATGAAAGGATAAAAAATGAATAAGTTAAAAACCTATAAACTGCTGTTCTTCTGCATGCTGGCAGCAGCTGTTCTGCCGGTGCTGAACTACGCGCAGGATGTACAGGATATGGGCATAGCACCCACTCAGCAGGTAACTGTAATGCCGAGTGCGGGAAACTATATAGTCGGCATTATCGCAGGTGTCATACTAGCAGTAGCATTCCAGCTTATACTGACAAATCTCTCGGTTGCATCGGGTCTTACGATGCTGAGCACTGTAACCAGCGGGAAAAAGGGAGGAAAAAGCGTGCATGTTTCACAGAGTGATGAATCCCCTTCCGTTAACGAGAGCATACGCACCATCAGCAGTGCCTTTGGGATCTGGACGCTTTTGACAGCCAGCATTGCACTCTTCTTTGCCAGCTGGCTTGCTACAGAGCTCAGCCTAACTTCGAACAGGACTGTAGGCATGGTGCTTGGACTTGTGATATGGGGACTTTTTTACGTGGCAATGATGACAATTGAAGTCAGTGCCGTTTCCTCTTTAGTCGGTTCACTGGTAAGGCTTGCCGCAACGGGACTTAGAACTGCATATAACATGACGGCTTCAATTTTCTCAAAATCGGAGGAGGATAAAGTTGCCGATACGGCAGCCAAGGTAGCAGGAGCAGTCCGCGAAGAGATATTTGGGGACACGGATGCAGACGACATTAAGAAACAGATACAGAACTACGTTAACCAGCTCAAGCCCCAGAGAATAGACCCCCAGCAGATGGCAATGGAATTTGCAAGGATGCTGGACCATACGGAAATACGTGCAATTCAGGACCATAGCGCTCCATTTATTGATACCGACATGCTGGTGGCGACCCTAAAGACTCACGGCTATACGGATGAATCCGCGCGCCCGGTGGCTGAAAAGTTTTCGAGCGCTTTTTCAAAAATTAAAGAAGAAGCCAAGTCGGACAAGGATACTGCCTCAAAGGTAGCCGATTCGGCGTTGCAGATGACGGGCATGTCGAGAGAAGAAGCTGAGAACACGCGCAGGCAGTTTGAGGATTACCTGAGGAGTACGAATAAGGAAGAATTAAATCCGGATGCAATAAAAAGGGACCTTGAAAGGCTGTTTACGGATCCAAAGGATGCCGCCAATTCACTTAAAAGCCGTCTGAGCCATATAGACCGTCAGGACGTGGCCAGGGTCATTGCACAGAGGCAGGACATAAGCCAGCAGGAAGCAGAAAAAATGGTGGATAAAGTCTATATGGTAATTGACCAGATCACCAATAAAACTTCGGACGTAAAGGACGGCATAATAAACAAGCTCAGGAATTACATGAACTCCCTCGGGCGTCCCGAGTTGGAATACGAAGGTGTTGCTCACGATGTGGAAAAACTCTTCCACGACCCCAAGGCCGGTGCTGAGGCCCTGGCAAACAGGGTTAAGTCCATGGACAGGGATTCCATCAAGGCAATCATCGCCTCAAGAAAGGACATTTCGGATGAGGATGCAGAGAGAATAGTAAGCAAGGTTGAAAGTGCGCGCGACAGTTTCCTCATGAAAGTAGACCAGATGAAGCATGAAATTGAGCGCAGGGTGGATATGGCAAAACAGGAAACCGTACATCAGGCAGATGAGGTCAGAAAGACCGCATCAACCGCAGCCTGGTGGGCATTCGGTACCGCCGTTATTTCAGGCATTGCAGCAGCAGCAGGAGGAATGGTGGGTGTTTAAGGCTAATGAAAAGCCGCATAAAAGAAATAAAAAGCCGCACTGAAATATGTGCGGCTTTTTTATAAGCTTAATTTAATGAGGCAATCTCTTCTGCAGCCATGCGTGTGTAGCCGAACCTGACCCTGAAGCTTTCCATCAAATCCGCCAGTGCCTGGGCGTCCATGCCGTAGACGTCGGGCAGCATTTCTTTTTTACCGATCAGGTTTTCGACGTTTACGTAGTTGCGTTTTTTCCTGTCGAAGGAGTAGATAACGGTTTTCTTATGATAGCGCTTTGCAGCCTCAAAATTTTCCACCTCGTGCCACTTAACCTTGATTGTCTGGAACATGCTTCTTATTGTAAAGCCGTACTTATCCAGCTTAAGGTAAGACTGGTTTGGAAGCAGCGGAATTAAAGAAGCGACAGCTGCAAACCCGAAGACAAGAGCGATCATCCAGCCTACCGTGGAATGCGCCTGCATGATCAGCTTGACGCCGAATGAGGTAAAAATCAAAGAACTCAATAAAGACCTGAAATATTTTGACCTTTGTGAGCGTAAAACAATTTCCCTGTTAAAATCCATTTCTTCTCCTTTATAATAATATCTCTTCATGAGAGTATAAAAGTAACGGAAGATGGTACATTGTCCATCTATGAACTTAAAAACCCTCTGTTGAACATAAAATCTTTACTGAAGTCCCGTTCCGGAATGCAAAACTGCGGTTTCCTGTCTTAGCGGCCCCTCAGCGGCATAAACATAATCTTCGGCAAAAATACTTCTTTAGGTGTTAAAAAAACAAGGGGCTAAGAGGGCAAAAAACTTTGGATTTTTTCCCGGAGTAGAAGAAGTCCTCAACTGAAATATGAACATCTAACATTATGCGCACCATAAGTCCTTAAATGAAGGGCGTAATCAGCCGCGGCAGAAGGCCCAGGTTAGCCGATCCCTCATACCCTGCCTGGCTCGGCTCATGAGCTACACCTGGAATCTGGGATAAGTTATGTGCTGGAATTTGTGTCAAAAAATACACGGGTCAAATCAGGTCTGTAGATAAAGAGTCCCGTATAATAAAAAAGAGAGGAACTCTTGACGAAGCTGTGATGGCCGAAATCGACAGGGCCCTGAAGCCTGCTTTTTCAGGCAATTTCCCTCAACCTTTCAAGGTATTTGATCTGTACTTCAAAAGGTGGAATTGTTCCTTTTTCTCTTTCAGTCTGAAAAGGAATCTGCATGCGCCTGAAGATTTCATCCAGGGCGTCAAACATATTTATGGGAGGAAAGCCGTTATCCCTCAGGAAGTGGATTAGTTTGAGGGTCCTGAAGCCGTCAAACCAGAGTTTCTTCTGTTTAATTAACTGAAGATTGCTTTTTGAATTTGCCAGTATTTTATTCCAGTCGCGCTCAAAATTCTGCTCTTCCAGAAAGCGGCCAAGTGAAGGATGAATTTCCTTTGCTTTGGCTATGTACGGCATGGCTTGACAAATTTCGAATGAATTAAACTCTTTCAGCCAGTCTTCCAATACATAAAAAGATGCGGGTGAATAAAGGAGGTATTCATCATGGCTGTGTGAAACAAACCTGTTGACCCTCTGCCCTGTTCCGAAAGGAACCCTCCATGAGCCCCTTGGCGAGGGAAATACGGTAGTGGAATTTATTTTATGAATTACGTTATTCTTGGCCAGTTTTTCCATAAAGTAAAAGTCCTCGGCTGCCTTTCGTTTATTCATGCCTTCAGCCTTAATGTAGCTTTCATACCGGCAGGCCATTGTAGATCCGATGGTGTGGAATGCGTAAGGAGAGGCGGCCAGAACTAGCCCTAAGACGTAGTACCTTAAAAATATCTCATAGCAGACGATTGCAAGTGCTGCTTCACCGGGCGCGCTGCCCGGGGCCATGGGAATAGTATGCCTGAAGTTTACGTAAGCCGCGTGGATATCTTTTTTACCAAAAGCCCCATAGATCGAAGTAATATAATTATTCTCTACCGTGCAGTCGGCATCCAGGCATGCAATAACATTTTTAGCGGTGTTGTAGCTGAAAGCAGAAAGTGCAAGGTCCATGCCTATTTTTCTTGCCAGGCCAACTCCACCATCCTTTTCCGGAAGCTCAAGTCCTTTTGAGGAAGCGTCCACAAGTGCAAGCCTAAGCCCCGAGGCCAGGGTCTCTTTTATAACGGGGTCATCTGACTCTGCTTTAGAAATAATATTCTTAAGAAGCCCAAGGGAACGCATGTTGTTACCTGTAACTTCCTCCGAAGCTTTAGCGGTGTTGTTAATAACAAAGGTAATCAGTGTGTGCCTGAAATACTTCGGGTCATTTTGCGCCAGAGAGGAAAGAAGCTTTCTGATGTTATTATATTCCTGAATGGCAGGAATGACTACCGCAAGGTGGATCTCATCTGCGGCACAATATTCAAGATGCCAGCCCTGAAGTGAATATTTTGCAAGGTAACGGTCTACTTCCAAAGGCAACATGTCTGGAGTGTTCATTTAATTTCTTTTAAGATGTTGTTCAATTATGAGGCTGGCTTTTTCAAAGTCGGGGCCTTCGATCCAGTTAATTTTTACGCCTTCGCGCTCCATTTTCCTGAACCAGGTCATCTGACGCTTGGCGAAAGCGTGGATAGCCGAGTTTAGCTTCTGGTACATGTCGTTATAGTTAAGGTCCCCTTTAAGGTACTGCCCGATAAACCTGTATTCAAGCCCGAAGAAGTCGAGTTTCTCAAAGCTGACACCCTGCCTGAGAAGGCTTTTGACCTCATCAATCATCCCTTCTTCAAGTCTTTTTTTCAGTCGCCGTGTTATCCTGTCTTTAATTATCTGCCTGTCGAGATGAATTCCAATTACGAGGGGATGAATTTCAATTTCCGCAAAAGAGTCTGCCTCAGCCGTGCTTTCAGCAATTCTTAAGGCCTCAATTACCCTTTTTTTATCCAGCAGGTCGGTTGTGTTATGGAGCCTTGGGTTTGACTTGCGAAGCCTAGCCTGAAGCTCTTCAAGTGAAAGACTGTCAAGTGCGGAAAGGTATTCCATTCCGCTTAAAGCCTCCTTCATGCTGTAGGAGCGCAGAACCGCATTCAGGTAAAGCCCTGTTCCTCCGGTAAGAAACGGGATTTTACCGCGTGAGGAAACTTCAGTAAAAGCTTTATAAAAGAGCTCCAGGAACCTGTAGAGGTTGAATTCTTCTGTGGGAGAGGCAACGTCTATCAGGTGATAAGGGACTAATTTACCTTCGACAATATAATCCTGAAGGTCCTTTCCCGTGCCAAAGTCCATTCCCGTATAGACCTGCCTGGAGTCGGCAGAAATTATTTCGCCGTCAAATTTCAGTGCAAGCCTTGCGGCAAGCTGTGTCTTTCCTGTGGCAGTTGGGCCGAGTATTGTAATAGGGTTCATTTACAAGAATAGCTTCCCGATAAAACTTAAAAATTAAAGGCAAAGGTAAGAACTAAAGCCAAAAGTAAAAAGGATAAAAATTAAATTGCCCGGGGGCTTAAAAAGGGGGCGGGTATAAGTATAAAATTGGCAATGAAAGTTTGGCGCGGAATTCTTAAGTTTGCTTAAAAAAGTAAGTTTACACCTGAAGTTGAACAATTGTGTGAAAGTCGGGAGGAGTAAAGTTGTATGGAACAGCTTGAAATTAAAAGCGGAATAAAGCATCTTTCAAAGAACGATAAAAGTCTGGCCGGAATAATAAAAAAAGCAGGGCCCTGCACGCTCAAAGCGCACAGGAACTACTACTATTCACTTCTTGAGAGCATCATCGGTCAGCAGCTTTCGATGAGGGTGGCCGAAGTCATATGCGGCCGCTTTATGGAATACTTCAGGCATTCGCCAAGTCCGGAGCTCATACTGGCAACAGAAGACGCGGTCTTAAGGAGTCTCGGGCTTTCTAACGCAAAGGTAAAATACGTAAAGGACCTTTCAGAGAAGCTTTTAAGCGGAGAGGTAAGCCTGAAGAATATAAACAGGAAGAGCGACGGAGAGATAATTGAGGAGCTCACGAAGGTAAAAGGGATAGGGGTATGGACGGCGCACATGTTTTTGATATTTACGCTTTTCCGCCCGAACGTACTACCCACGGGAGATCTTGGAATTAAGCGTGCAATTATGTTAAATTATAAGCTTGAGGCAATGCCAGACGAGGAGATGATAAGGCAGATAGCACTGGAGAACAACTGGCACCCGTACAGCACGCTTGCAAGCTGGTACCTGTGGAAAAGCCTGGAAATCTGAAGCCCCCGGGAGCTTTTTGTTTGAGTTTCCGGCGTATTTTGCATACATTTTTTTGAATCTTTTTTCAGCACACAGCATCATACTAAATGGAAGAAAATGAAATAATTGAGCGGGCACAGAATGGCGACAGGAAGGCCCTTTCGGAACTCGTTAAGAAGTACGAGCAGACGGTATATAACTTTGCCTTTAAGATCTGCCGCAACCGCGAGCGTGCCGAGCATACGATGCAGGAGACTTTTCTGAGCATGGTAAAGAACCTGCATCAGTTTGACAAAAAAAGCAAACTTTCCACGTGGCTTTATACCATAGTGTCGAATCACTGCCTGATGCTTGCACGTTCAGATAAAAAGCACAGCTATACTTCCTTCGACGATGATGAGAGTTTTATTGATGAAGGCAGCGTAGCCGACTGGTCGGTTACTCCCGACAGGACAGTTGAAAACGAGGAACTGAGGGAAATACTGGACGAGTCCATAGAAAAGCTTCCGCCCGATTACAGGGTTGTCTTTCTCTTAAGGGACGTGGAGGGGCTCTCCACCGAGGAGACGGGTAAAATAGCAAAACTGTCCGTACCTGCGGTCAAGTCGAGGCTGCACAGGGCGAGGGCATTTTTAAGAAACGAGATAAACAAAAGATTGCAAGATGGAAAATAACAAAGTTACGTGCAGAGAAGTAATGAATCACATTTGTGATAACCTGGGTGAAGAGCTGAATTCACCAAGGTGCCTGGAAATCAAAGAGCATCTGGAAAGCTGCGGATCGTGCCGGAATTATTTCAACTCGGTTGAAACCACTATTAGTTTTTACAAAAAGTATAACGTAAAGCTTTCAGATGACGCGCACCGGAGGCTGCTTTCCTTTCTCGGGCTTAAGGAATAAAGCCTGAGCAGGTGGAGAAGAAGAATTTAACCATAATAGAAAAAATTAGGAGACAAACATACAATGCCGTTATTTGAATACCGCTGCAACGCATGCAACACAAAGTTTGAGGTACTTCATAAATCATTAAGCAGCCAGGAAGAGGTCATCTGTCCCAAGTGCAAATCCGGCGACAGCAAAAAGCTTCTGTCGTCTTTCAGCGCGTCGGTTTCAGGCCATCATGAGCACTCAGCGGGCGGGTGTGAAAACGGAAGCTGCTGCATGTCGGGTGTTCCGGGCGGATGCCCCTCGGCGGGCATGTGCGGCATGAATTAAAGGAAAGGAGAAATAGTGAGAAGTTACAGAATTTTTACAGCATTGCTTGCGCTTGTCTTGCTGTATGGTGCGGGCTGCGCGCAGGAAAAAGACAAGGATTCCCAAAAAAACATGGATATTACGGTAGAGCAGTTAAAGGAAAAAATGAAAAGCGATAGTTCCCTTGTCGTACTGGACGTTCGTACGCCCGAGGAGTTAAAAGGTCCCTTAGGAAAAATCGACGGTGCAGTAAATATACCGGTTGATCAGCTTGAAGAGAGGATTGCGGAGGTTGAAAAGCTGAAGGGAAAGGACATTGCAGTCATCTGCCGCTCGGGTCACCGTTCAAAAAGGGCGCAGGGAATTCTGGACAAGCACGGAATAAAAACCATGAACGTTCTTGGCGGAATGACCGGGTACAGGAAATAAGTAATCAATACATAGAAGGTATAAAATAGTGAAGAAGCATTTTAACATTTTTGTTGGTTTGGGCAGCACGCTAATGCTTTTCGGGCTTTTGTATCTCATAGTTAACTTAAATGACGGAAGCATAAAGTTTGCTTTACCGGTAATATTGTCCGGCGTATCGCTCATTTCCGTATATCTTTTTATGCTGGATAAAACAAGTATTCTCAGGCACATAAAACGATGATAAAAAATTCAGGGAATATGTTTGAGGAAACTTAAGCAGGTATATGTGACTTTGACCATCCTTTTTCCTTTATGAACTCGGTTGAACATGATTTAACCTCTCTCATCATTTCAGAAACTGAAGAACGGGGAAGGAAGGAAATGAGCATATGAACATGATCGGGCATGGCCTTTATGGCCAGCATCTTATTCCCCTTCTTCTGAAAACTCAGACCTTATCATATCTTTCCTATATTTTACTGCAAATACCAGGTGGAGATAGATTTGATGGAAGGTATCTGATCTGAACCATTGAGTTTTAGGGGCCTTTACATTTCGCCCCTCATCGGGGCTCCTTTGCGGGTGGGGGGGATTCATGGTTCCCGGGGGTTCCCGCATCCCCTGCCGGGGATTTGGTCACCCCGGGCTAAAAAATTGTCGTCCCTCATCGGGGCATTTAACGTGGACGTTTACAAATGTTCCTATTTCTTAAAGCCGTCCTTATTAAATCCGGTCAAAAGAAATTGAAATTATTTTTAGCTGAGGTTTCCGTCAGAACCAGACCGTAAAACCAACATTAAATGCCACCTGATTATACCCATAACGCGAAGTGGCTCCCGAGGGATTCATGGAAACCTGAAGGTACTCAAGCCCCAGGTTTAAGAGACTGTTGCCTACAATTGCCAGCTTTATTCCACCTCTTAAACCCCAGCTGAAGCCGCTCCTGGTATCCCCGTCGGAATGGGATGCAAGTCCCAGCAGCCCCTCAACAAATGGATAAGCAATGCTTCCGGTGCGGAAGTTGTAGGACGGGGCCAGCAAAAACAAAAGGGTTGTGTTTCCTTCCACCGTCTGAATTCCGAAGGGGTTAAAGCCGAGTTCAAATCCGTCGGTAAAGAAATATCCCACATAAGGCTGCAGTGTAAACATTGTGGTGGTGCCGCCTGTATTTCCGTTTGTTACATTTGTAGTGCTCTGAAATGTCAGACCCCCGCCAAGTTCAACTACACCCGGCGAGGCAAACCCTCCGCCGTAGCGCTGGGCGTGTATTGCTGAAGAAGAAAGAAATAATACTGAAAGAAGCAGTGCAAAGAAAAATTTATTAAAAGACATAATTCCTCCTTTATTTACGAAATATGACAGTACTAGAACGTAATTAAAAGGAGGGATCGAGTCAATGTAGAAAGTGCATTCTGCCCAATGTTGCGGCATATCACATTACGGGGCCAGGCGTTCAGCTTTCCACTTGTTATCTGTTTTTGTGAACTGTATCCTGTCGTGCAGTCGGCTTTCCCTTCCCTGCCAGAATTCAATTAAACTTGGCTTAAGAGAAAATCCGCCCCAGTATGAAGGGCGCTCAATTTTGAGCGACTGGAACTGCTTCTGGTACTTAAGCATCATTTCTTCCAAGAACGCCCTGTTTGGAATTACCTGGCTTTGAGGCGAGGCCCAGGCGCCGATCCTGCTTCCCGGGGGGCGCGAATTGAAATATTCATCCGAAGCCTCTTCCGGGAGCCTGGTGACACTTCCCTCAATTCTTACCTGGCGTTCCAGTTCGGGCCAGTAGAAAGCTAAGGCCGCGTGAGGGTTCTCCAGGAGCTGGCGTCCTTTGCGGCTCGTATAATTTGTAAAGAATACAAAATCCTCCTGCGTTACCTTCTTGAGCAGTACAATTCTAACCGAGGGTATTCCCTCTTTTGTAGAAGTGGCAAGCGCCATTGCGGTAGGTTCATTTACGCAGGCTTCAATTGCCTCGTTAAGCCATTTCTTAAACTGCTTTACCGGGTCGGGATCTATGTCTTCCTCATTGAGCGTCTTAAGAATATAATCTCTTCTTATTGAAGCCAGGTCTTTTGTCAAACCTTTTCCCTTTCATTGTAGTTTTCAACAAACCAGTCAATAAGTCGCCTGGCAATGCTCCACCTGCCGGGTATATGCGGGAGTTCCGAAGGGGAGAACCACTGAAGGTCAACTATTTCAACTCCGTCGGGCCTGAGGTCGCCCGAGTCATATTCGGCCGTAAAGCCGACCATTAAGGAATCTGGAAAAGGCCAGGGCTGGCTTCCGAAATACCTGATATTTCTGACTTCAATATTTGCCTCTTCTCTAATCTCGCGCCTGATTGAATCCTCAAAAGTCTCTCCGGCTTCAACGAAGCCTGCCAGAACGCTGTACATGTCGGACTTAAAGCGGCTCGACTTTGCCAGTAGCAGCTTATTCCGGTTAATTACTGCAACAATAATTGCGGGAGAAATTCTTGGGTAGCTTACCAGTCCGCAGTTCGGGCATACCTTTGCCCTTTCTTCCTGTTTTGCCACTGTTGGTGTGCCGCAGCGTCCGCAGTACTGGTGATTAAGGTCCCAGCTGATTACCTGAAAAGCCCTGCCAGAGAGCGCAAAGAGCTCGTCGGAAAATTCTCCTAAGAGTGAGCGAAGGTTGCGGAATGCCATGCCGCGGGGTGCCTCTGTTTCAAGCGAAACTTCCACGGCAAAAGACGGGCTTTCGCCCATGGTGCCGAGGTACTGCTTTTTAAGGGGCTTTATATTAATGTCTGAAAGGTCCTTATTAAAGGGGATTTCAGCTTTACCGTTATTTGTCAGGACAAGAAGTTCATCTCTTTTGAACACGAACCACCATGAGGCCAGGCCTCCGGAATTTTCAGGTGCCTTAACGGCAGGAACAAAATTCATTTAACAATCCTTAAAATAAACTTTCCAAAAAATTTCCATGAATTTACGCAATAAAATAATATAATACATAAGTGCGATTAAAGATACAGATCCAGAAAGACCTTTACCCTGGAGAAAAGCTCCCTCAGGTCCGTCTCAAATGCCATGGTGCCTTTTACGTCTTCGGCGTTGTAGCCAACTGCATGGAGGCCAAGCTTTCTGGCGATGAAAATGGCCCTTTCGTTATGCCACTGCTGAGAGATGAGTGTAAAGCTATTGAAGCCGTAAATCTCCCTGCACCTTTTGATAGAGTCGTACGTCCTGAAGCCTTCCTCGTCGGAATATATGGCCTTGGCCGGGACCCCGTTTTTAATGAGGTCCATTCTCATATTTCTTGGCTCGTTGTTATATTTATTGCCGCTAACAATTATGAGCTTAATTTTTCCCGATTTGTAGAGCTCAGCAGCGGCTTTTATGCGGTATGCAAAGTAGAGGTTTACCACCCGGGGCTTTAGGTACTTGCCCGTTCCAAGGAGGAGCCCCGCCTTATTGTAAGGGATTTTATCCAGGTCGTAGTAGGTGTACTTGCGGGCGTATTTATTTATCCTCAGGTTGCAGTAGAAAACGAGCGACGCAAGTAACAGGACGAGTGTTACAGACGTAAAGAGGAACGCTTTCCATTTATTTCCGGATTTTTTCATTCTGAGGCTCTTTGAGAATTAAATTAATATAAGAAATTTTTGAAAACAGTTTCCTCATTTTCAGTCCTTGATCCTCAGGCATGCTTCAACGGAAAGCCAGAAAAGGCTTTCACGCACACCATACTGGCTGAACCAGTTCCTGTGGTCCCATTCCTCAAGGCTCACGTCATCGCCGCCATAGAGCATCTGGGCAAATTTCACGCCTCGGAATTTTGAAACCGCAAAGAAAGCCGCGGCCTCCATTTCAACTACCAGGCAGCCCTCGGCTTTTCTTTTGCCGACCAGGAGGCGTGTTTCCCTGTAGACGGCGTCCGTGGTCCAGGTTTTTGTCATCAGGTAATCCACCCTGTTGGCCTCAAGTGTTTCCTTAATGGCCTGAAGGGCCCCGGGGCCGGGTTCAACTTCTCTTGAAGGCGGAAGATAGTGGTATGAAGTTCCCTCATCTCTAAGTGCGGAATACGGAACGACAACTTTCCCGCAGTTGATGGATGAGTCGAGTACGCCAGCGCCTCCGCAGGCAATAAATTTCCTGCAGCCGAGTGCTATTATTTCCTCAAGTGCCGCTGCAGCAAAGGGGGCACCCATGGGAGCGTGAAAGAATGCAACTTTCTTTCCGTGGAATTCCATTTCGTAGACCGGGTGCTTCCCCATCTCGCTATTCAGGAGCTTGACGGTTCTGACGGGGTGTTCACTGACGACTTTTTCAATGACGTCCTTGAAAAACGTTAAGACGCAGCACTCGGAAATTTCCACGGGTTTAATGATGCCTTTAGGCTCAAAGACCGCCTCGGTGGCCGGGTCGAATTCAAGTATGGGGTAAGTATTCATATCTGCCTTTTGTTATAAATTAAAGCCCGGGTGATAAATCCAGATTTCAAAGATAAATAATGAAATATACACTTGCACGCATGCTTAAGCAACAAGGTCCAAATGACGTTTCAGCCTGAGGCATGCCTGCCGGCGTGCAATTTATTTCTGTGGAATTCACTTGCATAATCAGCCGATATTTATATTTTATATATAAGTTCACAAAAAGAGGGATCGTTTCAAATACAAGTATAACAGCCCAAAGAACGAAGCTTTGCTTTAGTCTTAAAGTGTTATGCAAATGAGGAGATGAGACTTGAATAATGCAGCCAACAATGCATCCGCCTGGCCATTGTTAATATATGCCTTTGCAGCCGCAGCGCTTGTGGGAATAATGATAGGCCTGTCATACGTATTAGGGCAGCGGCATGAAGAACCTCAGACAGATACGCCTTTTGAATCGGGCATTAAAGTGACAGGAAGCGCCCGCCTCCGTTTTTCAGTTCAGTTTTACCTCGTTGCCATGTTTTTTGTAGTCTTTGACCTGGAATCGGTGTTCATTGTTGCATGGGCAATTGCTTTCCAGGATGCAGGATGGGTGGGTTACCTGGGTGTACTGGTCTTTATCCTCGTGCTTGCAGCAGTGCTTATTTATGAATGGAAAATAGGCGCTCTGGACTTTGGGCCGAACAACAAAAAGATATTAAGTGCATACAGGAAACATTACAGAAAGAGTATCAATATATGAATTCATCACCCATTTCTTCGGGCAATAAAGTAACATTTAAGCAGTCTGGCAATTTTGAAGGGGCATTACAGAAGAGCATGGTCTTAAGCCGTCTGGAGGACCTGCTTGCTTGGGGAAGAAAAAATTCCATGTGGCCCTTCAACTTCGGGCTTTCATGCTGTTATGTGGAAATGGCAACCAGCCTTACCCCAAAGTTTGACCTTGCACGCTTCGGAGCCGAAGTAATACGCGGCACACCCAGAGAAGCCGACCTGATGGTTGTAGCAGGAACTGTGTTTATTAAAATGGCGCCAATTATAAAACGCCTTTACGAGCAGATGATGGAGCCCAGATGGGTCATCTCCATGGGATCCTGCGCCAACTCCGGGGGGATGTTTGACGTCTACAGCGTTGTGCAGGGTGTGGACAAGTTCATGCCCGTGGACGTTTACGTGCAGGGATGCCCCCCGAGGCCCGATACATTTATTGAAGGCCTATTGCTCTTAAGGGATGCCGTGGGAAAGGAGGAGCGCCCGCTTAGCTGGGTTATTGGCCCGCAGGGAATCGTAAAGCCAAACAAGGGTTCGCTTAAGGAGCTGAAACGAGAGGAAAGAAGGAAAACGACGTTCCTCCGCCCGCCAGATGAGATTTAGGCCCGTTGAAACAAAGAAATAAACAATGCTGGATAAATGAAACA
This sequence comes from Ignavibacteria bacterium, assembly GCA_025612245.1. Classification (GTDB taxonomy): domain Bacteria; phylum Bacteroidota; class Ignavibacteria; order Ignavibacteriales; family SURF-24; genus JAAXKN01. The sequence continues at coordinate 48,542 of JAAXKQ010000008.1, read as the reverse complement.
CGATTTTACAGTTGTTGAAGAGCTGAAGACAAAATTCAGCGCTCTGGAATTTGTTGAGCAGACTACTTCGGACGGGGTGCCAACCCTCTGGGTCCCGAAGGAAAGCATAGTTGAAGTGCTTGGCTACCTGAAAAATGAAGTCCTTAAACCCTACAGGATGCTCTACGACCTGGGGGCAATAGACGAGCGCGAAAGGAAGCACAGAGAAGGGCAGCCCATAAGCGACTTTACCGTATTTTACCTGCTCATGTCTTTTGAACGCAACAGCGACATACGCCTTAAGATTGCACTTAAGGGAGAGTACCCGACGGCGCCAAGCGTAACGAGGGTATTCCAGAACGCAAACTGGTATGAACGCGAAGCATACGACATGTTCGGAATAAAGTTCGACGGTCATCCGCTCTTAAGAAGAATCCTTATGCCTTTGTGGTGGGAGGGACATCCATTAAGAAAAGAGCATCCGGCACGCGCAACCGAAATGGGGCCTTTCCAGATGCCTGAGGATAAGAGCATCGAAGAGCAGGAAGTCTATGAATTCAAGCCTGAGCACTGGGGGCTCAAAAAGTCGACCGAGACGACGGACTTCATGTTCTTAAACCTGGGTCCGCAGCACCCGGGAACTCACGGTGTCTTAAGACTGGTGCTACAGCTGGATGGGGAAATTATTGTGGACATCGTTCCCGATATCGGCTTTCACCACCGGGGTCAGGAAAAGATTGCAGAAAGGCAATCCTGGCATACATACCTTCCTTACACGGACAGGGTAGATTACCTGGCCGGCGTAGTCAACAACCTGGCTTACCTGATGTCGCTCGAGGTGCTGGGAGGCATTGAGATACCCGAGCGCGCCAAGGTCATAAGGGTAATGCTCTGCGAAGTCTTCCGCATCTATAACCACCTGGTATGGCTCGGTACATTTGCGCAGGACGTGGGGCAGCTCTCCCCCGTGTTCTATACATTTACCGACCGTGAGAAAGCCCTCAGCATTATTGAAGCCGTTACAGGTTTCAGGATGCACCCGGGCTGGTTCAGAATCGGAGGCACGGCGGCCGACCTGCCGAAAGGCTGGGAGACACTGGTCAGAAATTTTCTCGACTGGATGCCCCCCAGGCTAAAAGAGTACGACAAGATGGTTATGGGAAACAGGATCTTTAAGGCAAGAACCGTTGGAGTAGGCCTCTTTAACGTAGAAGAGGCAATTGAATGGGGAATTACCGGACCCAACCTGAGAGCCTGCGGACTTGAGTGGGACCTCAGGAAAAGGCGCCCCTTTTCGGGATACGACCAGTTCGAATTTGACATACCTATAGGACAGAACGGCGACTGCTATGACAGGGCCGTGGTTAGAATGGAGGAGATGAGGCAGAGCCTGAGGATAATTGAACAGTGCCTGAAGAATATGCCCGAAGGGCCCTATAAGTCGTCTAACCCGCTTACCACTCCCCCCATTAAGGACAGGACAATGATGGATATAGAAACCCTGATTAATCATTTCCTCAATGTGAGCTGGGGGCCCGTAATGCCGCCCGGGGAGTCGGGCGTGGCGGTTGAAACCATAAAAGGAATTACCAGTTATTATCTTATCAGCGACGGCAGCACGGGCGCATACAGGAACCACATACGCACTCCTTCATTTGCGCACATGCAGATGGTTCCCTTTATGAGCCGCAGCTATACGATTGCCGACCTGATGGCGATACTTGGCAGCCTGGATTTTGTACTTGCAGACGTTGACAGATAAAAGAGGATATAATGCTGAGTGAAGAAGAAAGAAAGGAAATAGAGGAGGAATTCAAACTCTATCCTCATAAACAAGCAGCCGCAATTGAAGCAATGAAAGTAGTGCAGAAGCACCGCGGCTGGCTTTCGGATGAAAGCCTTGAGGACCTGGCAGCGTTGCTGGAAGTCTCGAAAGACGACCTTGACGGGGTGGCAACGTTCTACAACCTGCTTTACCGAAGTCCCGTAGGAAAGCACGTAATACTGGTTTGTAACAGCATAAGCTGCTGGGTAATGGGCTATGAAGAGATACTGCATACCCTTTCGGAAAAGCTGGGAATTAAGTACGGTGAGACTACTCAGGACGGGCGCTTTACGCTCCTGCCCGTGCCGTGCCTTGGGACGTGCGACCATGCCCCGGCAATGATGATTGACAGGGACCTGCACAGGGACTTAAAGTCTGAAGACATAGAGAAGATTCTGGAAGCGTACAAATAGAAAACAGGAAAGGATACACGGGATAGTAATGGAAAAACCTTTAACTCAAAACATCAGAACTGACGGAGCTCCTTTATACCTGAAAGAATATGAACAGGCGGGCGGCTACCAGGCACTCCGGAAAACCATCACTATGACGCCGAAAGAAGTAATGGACCTGGTCAAGGATTCCGGATTAAGGGGACGCGGTGGAGCCGGGTTCCCGACGGGCATGAAATGGAGCTTTGTCCCCATGGGGGATAATGCCCCGCGCCCTAAATACCTGGTGGCTAACGGTGACGAGATGGAACCGGGAACCTTTAAGGACCGACTGCTAATTGAAGCAAAGCCTCATCAGCTGATCGAAGGAATGATAATAAGCGCTTATGCCATTCAGGCCGACATATCCTACATTTTTATCAGGGGCGAATATACAGAAGGCGCTGAAATTATTCAGAAGGCCATTCATGAGGCATATGAAGCGGGCTATCTCGGGAAAAACATACTGGGTTCGCCTTTCAGCCTGGAGATGCACGTTCATACGAGCGTCGGACGCTACATGTGCGGTGAGGAAACGGCACTTTTGAACGCGCTTGAGGGAAAGCGCGCCACACCAAGATCCAAGCCGCCATTTCCTCAGTCGAGCGGGTTATTTGGCAAGCCTACTATAGTAAACAACATTGAAACACTTTCCTGCATTTCACACATAATAAACAATGGCGCCGAGTGGTTTAAGAAATTGAGCCTTACGGGTGAAGGCGGCACAAAGCTTTACGGGGCAAGCGGAAAGGTGAAACGCCCCGGCCTTTGGGAGCTCCCGCTTGGAACTACGCTCAGGGAAATCCTTGAAGAATACGCAGGCGGAATGAGGGACGGCCTGAAGTTAAGAGGCCTCCTGCCGGGAGGAGCCTCGACGGACTTTCTTACAGAAGAGCACCTGGACGTTAACATGGATTTTACTTCCGTGGGCAAGGTGGGAAGCCGTATGGGTACGGGAACCATAATTGTAATGGATGACAAGACCTGCCCGGTGGGCTTCGTGCATAACCTTCAGGTATTCTTTGCACAGGAATCCTGCGGCTGGTGCACTCCATGCCGCGAGGGATTGCCCTGGGTGGAAAAGACTCTTTACTCAATTGAACACGGAACAGGACAGATGGAGGACCTGGATATTTTGTCATTCCACACCAAGTACCTGGGTCCCGGAAATACTTTCTGTCCCCTTGCGCCCGGAGCAATGGAGCCATTGCAGAGCGCGCTTAAATATTACAGGGAGGACTTCATAAAACACATCAACGAAAAAAGCTGCCCCTGGAGGTCGTAGAAAATGGCAAAGATGGCAAAAATTATTATAGATGGAAAAACTTACGAGGTCGACAGCAGCAAGAACTTGCTGGAGACCATACTGTCCTTAAAGCTGAACCTCCAGTATTTCTGCTGGCATCCTGCAATGGGTTCTGTAGGTGCATGCAGGCAGTGCGCCGTAAAGAAATACCGCGATGAAAACGACAAGGCAGGAAAGCTTTTTATGGCTTGCATGGAGCCGGTTGTGGACGGGATGAGGGTTTCAATTGAAGACCCCGAGGCAAAGGAATTCAGGGCGGGTGTAATAGAATGGCTGATGACAAACCACCCGCACGACTGCCCCGTCTGCGACGAAGGCGGAGAGTGCCACCTGCAGGATATGACCTTAATGTCGGGGCATAACTACAGGCGTTTCCGCTACAAGAAAAGGACATACAGAAACCAGTATCTTGGTCCATTTCTTCATCACGAGATGAACCGCTGCATACAGTGCTACAGGTGCGTCAGGTTCTACCGCGACTATGCCGGAGGAGACGACCTGAACGTCTTTGGCGTTCACAGCAGCGTTTACTTCGGGCGCCATGAGGATGGGGTTCTTGAAAACGAATTTGCGGGCAACCTGGTTGAAGTCTGCCCAACCGGAGTCTTTACAGACAATACGCTCTTCCAGCATTATACCAGGAAGTGGGATCTTACATCTGCGCCTTCGGTCTGTGTGCACTGCGGCGTAGGATGCAATACGCTGGCAGGAGAAAGATATGGAAAGCTAAGGCGCATACTGACGCGGTATAACGGACAGGTAAACGGCTATTTTCTCTGCGACCGCGGGCGTTTCGGCTACGAGTTTGTAAACAGCGAGAAAAGAATAAGAAAACCGATGCTGCGCCTTTCAGGAGAAAACAGGCTTTCCGAGGCCGATGAGGAAACGGCAATAACGGAAATATCGGCCATAATTAAAAGCAGCAGGAAGGTCATGGGCATCGGCTCACCAAGGGCGTCTCTGGAAGCCAACTTCACGCTGCGCTCTCTTGTCTCGGAGAGGAATTTTTACTGGGGCGTGCCTGAGCAGGAGTTTAGCCTACTTACCAAGGAGATGAACATACTGCGCCAGGGTTCAATCAGGACGCCGTCGCTAAGGGAAATTGAAAAGTGCGACGTTGTTGTAATACTTGGCGAGGACCTGACCAATACGGCACCGATGATCGCTCTTGCCGTAAGACAGTCCGTGCGACAGGTTCCGGTGCAGAGCGCAACCCCCTACAAGATACCGCACTGGCAGGATGCCGCGGTTCGCGAACTGGTTCAGGATGAAAAAGGCCCTGTGTTTGTTGCTACCCCTTATGCGACAAAACTGGACAGCGTTGCAAGGACATTCAGAGGGAGTGCCGATGAAATTGCAAGGCTCGGCTATGCAATTGCGGGCGCCATAAGCAGCGATGCCCCGAAGGCGGATAACCTGAATGAAGAGGTCTGCGTGCTTTCAGAGTCAATTTCAAAGGCGTTAAACAAGGCTGAAAGGCCGCTTATAATTGCGGGGCAGAGCCTTAAGAGTGAAGCAATTGTAAACGCCGCGGCAAACATTGCATATGCAATGAGAAAGGCCGGGAAAAATGTTGAACTCTGTTATACGGTGCCCGAATGCAATTCCATGGGAATGGTGATGATGGGAGGCAAGGCGCTTGACCAGGCGTTCCATGCAGTGGAAAAAGAGGCCATGGACACGCTTATTATAATGGAAAACGACCTTTTTAGGAGGGATGAAAAACAGGCAGTTGACCGCTTCCTCAAGCGCTTTAAGAACATAATTGTGCTCGACTACATTGAAAATGCCACTACAGAAAGAGCCACGGCCATAATCCCTGTGGGGTCTTTTGCCGAGAGCGACGGAACGTTTGTAAATAACGAAGGGCGCGCACAAAGGTTCTACCAGGTTTTTGTTCCTAATAAGGAGATAAAGGAAAGCTGGCGCTGGGTGCGCAACATCATGGTTACCTCCGGCATGAAGGAGTTCTCCAGGTGGAAAAACCTTTTGGATTACACGCAGGCTTTGATAAAAGAGATGCCTTATTTTACGGGCATCGACACCATTACGCCTCCTCCGGGCTTCAGGATTGCGGGAAGGAAAATTCCAAGAGAGCCATACCGCTACAGCGGAAGAACAGCCATGCACGCAGATAAAACGGTGCATGAACCCAAGCCGCCGGAGGACGTGGACAGTCCGATGTCATTTACAATGGAAGGCTACCGCGGGCAGCCTCCGTCGTCTTTAATTCCATTCTTCTGGTCACCCGGCTGGAACTCGGCACAGGCAATAAACAAGTACCAGATTGAAGTAGGCGGTCCGCTTCACGGAGGCGACCCCGGGAAGCGCCTCATTGAGCCGCTGCCAAATGCAAAGCCTTCATATTTTACGGACGTGCCGAAAGCCTTTGCGCCCCGCGAGGGAGAATGGATGCTCGTGCCGGTATATCACATTTTTGGTTCAGACGAGCTGAGCGTACATTCGCCCGGTGTAAGGGAACTGGTTCCGAAGCCTTACATCATGCTCTCACCCGATGATGCCGCAAGGCTGCAGGTTACTTCGGATTCTGAGCTTGAGCTTGGCATTGGAGGACAGGTGGAACGCCTGCCTGTAAAGATTAACCTGGGGCTCAGGCCGGGCCTGGCGGGCTACCCGGTAACACTTCCCGGCATGAGTGTCGTAAGATTTCCGGTATCTGTAAAAATTTCCGGAGTTAAGAAATGAACGAGGTTGTAAGGGCCGTAATAATAGCTCTCGGGATACTGATTGTAATGATGACAATTGCCGCATCCCTGATCTGGGTTGAACGCCGCGCCCTGGCTCTCTGGCAGGACAGGTATGGTCCCAACAGGGTCGGACCTTTCGGACTTGCACAGGTCCTGGCCGACATGGTAAAGATATTTTTTAAGGAAGACTGGATACCGAAATTTGCCGACAGGAAAGTTTTTGTTGTAGCGCCGACGATAATCATAATGACGGTTTTAATGAGCTTTGCCATAATCCCGTACACGAGAGAAATTACTTTAGTTGACTTAAACATCGGGCTACTTTTCTTTCTCGGCATGTCCTCGCTCGGTGTTTACAGTGTCGTTCTGGGCGGCTGGGCCTCAAACAACAAGTATTCTTTGCTCGGCACACTAAGAGCGGCAGCGCAAATGGTAAGCTATGAAGTTTTTATGGGCCTTTCGCTCATGGGTATAGTGATGATCACAGGCTCATTCAGCCTGGTGGATATAGTGGAGGCGCAGAGGAAAGTCTGGTTTTTCATCCCGCAGATTATCGGATTTTTTATTTTTACCGTTGCAGGTATAGCCGAGACGCACAGGCTTCCTTTTGACCTTCCCGAGGCTGAAAGCGAACTTATTTCGGGTTTCCACTCGGAGTACTCAGGCATGAAGTTCGGGATGTTCTTTGTGGGAGAGTACCTGGGAATAACACTGATCTCAGGCATGATAGTAACGCTGTTCTTCGGCGGGTGGCTCGGGCCGGCATTTTTGCCGCCTGTAGTCTGGTTCCTGTTGAAGACGTTTGTATTCATACTGTTTTTTGTGCTCTTAAGGGCGAGCCTTCCGAGGCCGCGCTATGACCAGCTGATGTCCTACGGATGGAAATTTCTTCTGCCCCTGTCGCTCTTAAACCTGATTGTAACCGGGGCGGTACTGTTGTTTATGAAGTAGTTTTGAGAATAAAAAATAATCTGAAAGGTACGTCTGATGTTCAGTAATCTAAGAAGTATCTGGATAGCATTTTTGCACATGTTCCATAAAAGGGAGACAATACAGTATCCCGAGGAAAAGATATATCTTCCCCCGAGGTGGCGCGGCAGAATAATTCTCTCGCGCGATCCGGACGGGCAGGAAAGGTGCGTTGCCTGCTATCTGTGCCAGGTTGCATGCCCGGTAGGCTGCATCTCGCTTCAGGCAACTCAGGATGAGACTGGGCGCAGGTACCCGGAATTCTTCAGGATCAACTTTTCGCGCTGCATATTCTGCGGCTACTGCGAGGAGGCATGCCCTACGTATTCAATACAGCTTACTCCCGACTATGAAATGAGTGAATTTCACAGGGAGAACATGGTTTATGAAAAAGAGGATCTTTTAATCAGCGGAGAGGGCAAATACCACGGCTACAACTTCTACCGTGTCTCGGGCCTTGCAATTGGGGGTAAGGACAAGGGAGAAGGAATTGAAGATCTTCCGCCTGTGGATGTAAGAAGTATCAGGCCCGATAAATAAGAGGGCCTTTGGGTAAAATGGTGAACCGGTAAATACTGCAGGAAAATAAAATGACAATAGTATTCTACATTGCCGCCCTGGTTGCGGTAATATCGACAGCAATGGTTATAACGCGCTTAAATGCGGTGCACGCTCTTTTATACATGGTAGTTTCCCTGCTTTCGGTTGCGGTAATTTTCTTCATACTGGGGGCGGCCTTTGTAGCAGCGCTTGAGGTAATTGTTTATGCCGGGGCCATCATGGTGCTGTTTGTTTTTGTTGTAATGATGCTGAATCTTGGCCCGGCTTCAGCCGAGCAGGAAAGCCGCTGGCTTAGTCCCGCGGGCTGGATAGGTCCGGGGATACTTTCGGCCATACTGATAATTGAGCTCGTGTACATTTTGTTTACGAATGCAAGGCAGGATATTTTAACACAGTCTGTTGCACCAAGACAGGTTGGAATAGCCCTCTACGGGCCGTATATACTGGGAGTTGAACTTGCCGCAATACTTCTTATGGCGGGAATAGTAGGGGCTTATCACCTGGGGAGGTACAAAAACGTGTTTTTGCACAGATATTTACATAAGGAGCTTCAATGAACACTGTTCCTATGGAAAGCGGACTCGTCCTTGCGGGCATACTCTTCATACTGGGATTTATAGGCGTTCTGGTCAGGCGCAACATTGTATTCATACTCCTTTCGCTGGAAGTAATGCTGAATGCCGCGGGTCTGGCTTTTATTTTCGCGGGCTCACGCTGGGTGCAGGCCGACGGCCAGGTGATGTTTATCTTTATTCTGGCAATGGCGGCTGCCGAGGTTTCGGTAGGCCTGGCGCTGATTCTTCAGATATTCCGCGACTTTAAGACACTGGATGCAGATGCCGCCAATAATATGAGAGGTTGATATGCTTGAATTATTGTGGATCGTTCCGGCCTTGCCTTTTCTGGGCTTTCTCATCCTTGCACTTATCGGAAGCAGGATGCCCGGCAAGACAGCTGCTGCCATCGGCGTGGCATCAATTGGCTTAAGCGCACTGCTTACGGTTTTTATAGGAATAAACTTTATATCCTCGCCGCCTGCCGGAAGGGTTTATATCCAGACTCTCTGGGAATGGTTTAACGTGGCGGGACTTAACCCCGGCATAGCCTTAAGGCTGGACGCGGTTTCACTGACATTTATTTTTGTAATAACATTTGTGGGATTCCTGATACACCTTTACTCGGTTGAGTACATGGAAGGTGAAGAAGGCTACTCAAGGTTCTTTGCCTATATGAACCTTTTCGTGGGTTCAATGCTGATGCTGGTCCTAGGGGACAACCTGGTTCTTCTCTACCTGGGCTGGGAAGGAGTAGGCCTTTGCAGCTATCTTTTAATCGGCTTCTGGTACAAAGATCCTGCAAACGGTTATGCCGCCAGGAAAGCTTTCATTGTAACACGTGTCGGCGACACGGCGATGGCAATAGGGCTTTTTATTTTATTTACCGAGCTTGGCTCTCTAAACATCGGAAGGCTTCTTGAGGTAGCGCCTCTTAACTGGCCCGTGGGTTCCTCCATGCCCGTACTGGCTGCAGCGCTGCTCTTAGGCGGCGCGGTTGGAAAATCGGCGCAGCTTCCGCTGCAGACCTGGCTGCCGGACGCCATGGCGGGCCCGACTCCCGTGAGTGCCCTGATACACGCTGCAACGATGGTAACGGCAGGTGTTTACCTGATTGCACGGATGCACGTAATATTTACGCTGGCGCCCGTAGTGCTCACAATTGTCGGAGTAATAGGCGCACTGACACTGCTCCTTGCGGGCTTCAGTGCACTGACGCAGCACGACATAAAAAGAGTGCTTGCATATTCAACCATAAGCCAGATAGGCTACATGTTCCTGGCACTCGGTGTAGGCGCCTGGTCGGCTGCGGTATTTCATTTTATGATCCACGCATTCTTTAAGGCTCTCCTCTTTCTTGGCGCAGGTGTTGTAATACTGGCTCTTCACCATGAGCAGAATATGTTTAAGATGGGCGGCGTGAGGAAAATGATCCCTGTAACTTTCTGGACTTTCCTTATCGGTTCGGCCTCATTGGCCGCATTGCCCCTTGTTACGGGAGGCTTCTACAGCAAGGATTTAATTCTTTTTTATGCATTTGACGGGGAAAGGGCAAACCGCTGGCTTTATGCCGCGGGTTTATTAGGAGCGCTGATTACAGCACTGTACACGACAAGGATGGTGCTGTTAACCTTCTTTGGTGAGGCCAAGACACACCTGCATCACAAGCCGACGTGGATTATGGAAATGCCGCTTGTTGTTCTTGCCGTGCTCTCTACATTTGGAGGCTTTGTTGAGCTTCCTCATACGCTCGGGCACCTGACGCTTTTCTCGGATTTTATGCAGACCATACTTCCCGGCAATCAGGTGGCTGAAGGGGGTATTTCAACAGAGCTGATACTGCAGCTTACGGCAGCAGTAACGGCCATTCTCGGCATATTTATAGCTTATATGCTTTATTACAAAAATCCCGAAAGGGTTACGGCTCTCAGGAGGTCCGCATTCGGAAGCAGGCTTCATGCCTTCTGGAAAAAGGGCTGGGGTTTTGACTGGCTCTACGACACGCTCTTTGTTAACCCCATAGTCTGGATAGCCGAAGTAAACAAGAGCGATTTTATAGACCTGATATATACATTTATCGCGTGGGTTAACCGTATGTTTAACCGTGCCTTCAGCTTTACACAGTCCGGGCGTCTTCGCTGGTATGCAATGGGAATAGCCCTTGGGGCTATAATCACTCTAACAATTGCGGTGTTCTTATGATTTTACTATGGCTTATTGCAATTCTGATGATAGGGGGAATCGCCGCCTGGGCGGCTGCAAAATGGAACGTAATGCTGGCAAGGTGGATTGCGCTTATTGCAACGCTGATCAACTTTGTGCTGGTCATAATGCTGTGGGTCCAGCATTCGGGCGGCCTGACGCTTGGGGCAAACGCCCCGTGGCTGCTGGACTTCCGCTGGAACTGGATTCCCTCATTCGGCATCAGTTTTCACATGGCTTTGGACGGAATGAGCCTCCTGCTCATACTTCTGACCTCTTTTATCGGGGTCTTATCGGTCCTTACCTCGTGGACAGAAATTGAGTACAGGGCGGGGTTTTTCCATTTTAACCTACTGTGGATTCTGGCCGGAATAACGGGGGTTTTCCTGTCGCTGGACCTGTTCATGTTTTACTTCTTCTGGGAAGTAATGTTAATACCGATGTATTTTCTTATCGGCATATGGGGCCATGAGAACAGGATTTATGCGTCGTTCAAGTTTTTCATTTTCACGCAGGCAAGCAGTCTTTTCATGTTTGTTGCCATACTTGCTCTTTACTTTATTCACGGGAAGAATACGGGTGTTTACACGTTCGATTACCTGCAGCTGCTTGGAACCGTATTCACACCAAAGGCGGAAATGTGGCTCATGTTCGGTTTTCTCATAGCATTTGTAGTCAAGCTTCCAATTGTGCCGCTGCACAACTGGCTGCCCGATGCCCACACTGAGGCTCCCACGGCAGGAAGCGTGGTACTGGCCGCATTGCTCCTTAAAACAGGCGCATACGGAATCCTCAGGTTTGTTATTCCCCTGTTCCCCCATGCAGTGCGCGACTTTCAGATCCCGGGAATGATACTGGGCGCAATAGGAATTATTTACGGCGCCATACTTGCATTTGCGCAGACCGACTTTAAGCGCCTTGTAGCCTATACGAGCGTTAACCACATGGGTTTTGTAATGCTGGGTGCGTTTGCCTTAAATGAGCTCGCTCTCCAGGGAGTGGTGATGCAGATGCTCTGCCACGGAATTTCCACGGGCGCCCTCTTTATCTTGGTGGGAGCGCTTTATGAAAGAATCCATACGCGTGACCTGAATAAGATGGGCGGCTTCTGGGATGAGATACCGAGAATGGGCGCCGTGGGACTGGTGTTTGCGCTGGCCTCACTGGGGCTTCCGGGGCTTGGCAATTTCATTGCCGAGTTCCTGACGCTTACGGGAGCCTTTATGGCAAATAACTGGATTACGGCAATTGCCACGCTCGGGCTTGTGGCTTCAACAATTTACTCGCTCCGCATTATGGCAAGGGTATTCTACGGCAGGAAACCGAAAGTGGAAAAACACATTCCCGACTTTAATGTGCGCGAGATGATAATTATGGGAGCTTTGATACTGTCGATTATATGGCTTGGAATATTTCCCCACCCGGTACTTGATACTTCAAGACCCGCAATTAATAACATAATAAGGACGGCTGCCGCAAAGGGCAGCGTGAGCCAGCTGGAAAAGCCAGGCACTTTATTGCCCGATAAGGCGGGTCAGGTTCAGTTTGCAGGTAAGAATGAGAAAGGAGGCGCAAGATGACATCAGCTGACTTATACTATTTGATGCCGCTAATTATCATTGCGGGTGCCTCAGTGGTTATGCTTCTAGTAATCGGGTTTTACCGCGATCACACGGTTACTTTTATACTCTCCATCTTAGGGCTTGCCGGAGCCTTTATTTCACTGGCATACATAAGAGGACTGCCGAGGGAGATTGGCGCACTCGTAATTGTGGACAGTTATGCGCTTTTTTACTGGGGGCTTATTACGCTTGCAAGCCTGGCCGTTGCAATCCTTTCATACGGATATTTTTCGAAGATGGAGGAGGAAAAAGAGGAATATTACGTGCTGCTTTTAACAGCCACACTCGGCTCTCTGGTGCTTGTTGTAAGCAGGAACTTCGTATCGTTTTTTATGGGCCTGGAAATCTTAAGCGTTTCGCTTTATGCTCTGGTTGCCTACCTGCCTGAAAGAAAGAGGTCGGTTGAAGCGGGAATTAAATATCTGGTACTTGCTGCCGCATCCTCGGCTTTCTTACTTTTCGGCATGGCGCTGGTTTATGCCGAATCGGGGACGATGGATTTTCTAAAGCTCGGGGCGCACTTAAATTCAGGTGCAGTCAATACGCCCCTTATACTTGCCGGCTTTGCGCTGATGGTAATTGCAGTTGGTTTTAAGCTTGCACTGGCGCCTTTTCACATGTGGACACCGGACGTTTACGAAGGGGCCCCGGCGCCGGTTACGGCGTTTGTAGCGACGGTTTCAAAAGGCGGCATGTTCGCCTTATGGTTCCGGTTTTTTACGGAGGTAAACGGCTACAGGTTTAATTCACTCATGATTCTTTTTACCGTAATTGCAATTGCCTCGATGTTCATTGGAAACTTCCTGGCCCTTTTACAGAACAACGTAAAAAGAATACTCGCCTACTCTTCAATTGCGCATCTCGGGTATCTGCTTATTGCGTTTTTAGCCGGCGGAAGGATGGGCCTTGAGGCGGGAACGTTTTACCTCGTTGCGTACTTTATTACGACGCTCGGCACATTCGGCATTGTTACGGTTTTGTCGTTTAAGGAGCGCGATGCCGACAGCCTGGATGACTACAGGGCGTTATACTGGAGGCGTCCTTTGCTTGCAACGGCGTTTACAGCCATGCTCATGTCGCTTGCGGGCATACCCCTTACAGCAGGATTTGTGGGGAAATTCTACCTGGCAGCCGCGGGAGTAAACACCGCATTATGGCTGCCCGTGATAATACTTGTAATAAACAGCGCAATAAGCGTTTATTATTACCTCAAGATTGTAGTTGTAATGTACCGCTCGCCTGAGGAGGAAGTTGTTGCAGGAATGCCGGTTATGACCGTAAGTCCCGCATTGTCCGTTGGAGGCGGAATTGTGCTTTCAGTATTAACTATAATGCTCGTATGGTTCGGCACCTTCCCGGGCGGGATAATAGATTTCATAAAGATCATGATCTCGGGCATCAGCAGCACAGCCATTACAATGGTGCCGTAAAAAAAGATGATTCATCTTTGCAAATTGCAAGTTTAACGGAGAGCCTGCCCCTTGCGTTTCGCGACTTGAAGGCTCTCCATAGAGACTGACATTTCGAACATGACCTGCATACGGATACCTCCTGGGTTTTAATTTTTGTAATTAACAAACCGCATCAAATTTTTAAGACTACCAGTAGTTCAGCTGTTTAGTCTCCAGAAGAGTATTGCCTTTCCTTCTGATTACATGCGTGCTTTCCCAAGTAAAAAAAATCTCTTTATCCGGATTTACTTAAGTAAGTTTTGCCGGAATTCTAAAATTTAGTTTACTTACATCAAGTTATCTTATCTCCCGCACGGTTGCCTATTGAAAAACAAACCAATATATTAGCACAGGAAAATATGAGAAGGTTAAAGAATAGTTTTTTTAGAATCTGAAGAATTTGCATTCGGAATCTGAGCAGGAAGTGAACGTAAGGTTCGGGGTTTATAGGCTGTTATTGGTTAAGAATTTAAAATAAATGCCAAAGTTTTCTTGAACGTTCTGTATTGGTTAAAGTTTTAGTCGGACTATCAATAATAACATAAAACTTAAATTCCTCTATTAACCGAAATGCAAAATGAGAATAGCAGCTGTATTTCTATTCCTTGTTATTCTATCCTGCGCCTCATATGCACAGGATGGAACACACCCATTTATAATCAAAGGCTTAATTTATGACGAGAAAACAAACGAGAGGCTTGAAGGAGCAGTAGTATCCCTCGAAGGCAGCCTTTCAGTTACCTCGGATAAGACCGGGTTCTTCAGCCTGAAGGTAGACACGAGGCCTATGGAGCTGAAGGTAAAGCTGGTAGGCTATGAGGAAAAAAGGCTAAGTCTAAACTTTGATGATGAAAAAGAACTCAGGCTTGTAATAAGGCTCATTCCGGAGCCCATTTTACTTGAGGGCGTTACGGTAACGGGTGAACACTTCACCGAAGAGCCCGTTATAAACTCATACAGCATTCATCCGGGTGACCTGTCCAAGGTGCCTCAGCTCTTTGAATCCGACGCATTCAGGGCCTTCCAGGCTCTTCCGGGAGTAACAACGGCAGCAGACATGTCTTCACAGATCTCTGTGCGGGGAGGTAACTACGACGAGACGCTCGTATTCCTGGACGGAATTCCTATTTACAATCCCTACCATTTAGTCGGCGTCTTCAGCATGTTCAATAGCGACATACTTCAGAATGAAAGGCTATATATGTCAAACTACCCCGTCATCTACGGTGGAGCACTCTCCTCAGTGCTGGAGCTGAACTCAAAGCAGGGAAACAGCGAAAGAATAAAGGGCAGTGCGGCCATGGGCCTGGCCTCTGTAAAGCTGGCCCTGGACGGGCCTCTCTGGGGAGGGAAGTTCCTCATTTCAGGAAGGAGGACGTATTTTGATTTCCTGACACGCATGATTATGGGGCGTCACTTCCCCTACTCCTTCTACGACCTTTATGCAAAGTATGCATATCCCATTAGCAAGAGTAATCTACTTACCGTAAGCGCATTTTATTCCAGAGACGTTTACAAATTGGATGATGACAGGGTTTTTGTAGGCCAGAAAGAGCAGCCTAACTGGGGTAACCTGTTCTTTAACATTTCAGATGAATGTTTCTTGAGCAGCAAAAGCTCAGTTGAGCTCAAGGCTTTCTTGAGCCGGGCCTCACTGGGTGTAAACACTCAGGTCTTCTTTACTGATTTTGACCACCAGGCGGGTACGACAGACACAACAGCAGCCAAAAACTACATCGAGGACTTTACGGCAAGGCTCACCTTTAACTTCCATCCCGAGGGGCAGGCGCTTTCAATGGGAATGGAGGCAAAGCGTGAGGCTATACATTACGACTGGAATATAGATGAAACAGACTTAAACGGCATCTATATCCATCCCCTGGAGAGTCTGTTCTTTGATTTTGCCCCGAATGTGTATTCCTACAGCGGGGATGAATTCTACTTAAATGCATTTATAACGGATAAAGTGACCTTAAGCCCCAAAAGCGAGCTTACGGCGGGCCTGAGGGGTAGCTACATGAAGAAAATAAATGCATTTATACTCCTGCCTTCTTTTATTTTTAGCTATAACTTTTCTCCAAACCTACAGGCGCACGTAAGCTTTGGAAGGTATTATCAGAACACTTATTCCTTAAAAGAGCGGAAAACTGACGCGGTATTTACCCCCTTTATGGTGTCTTTCTTCCCGGAAGACAAGAATAACATACCTTATTCAGACCACTATGCCTCAGGCCTTGTGCTCTCAAACGTTTTCTCTGAGAAAACAAGCCTGGAGGTGGAGGGCTACTTCAAGAAAAGAAATAACCTTGCAACCTCTTACGGGCAGGATGAGGAAATCAAATACGAGAAAGGCTACGCCGCGGGTTTTGACATTCTCTTAAAAAAAGAGGAAGGAGACTTGACAGGATGGGTGGGTTATTCATTCCTGCACTCTGTAAAAAAGGATGAGAACTATTACTATTATGCCCCATTCGACAGGACAAATAACGTGAAAATCCTCATGAACTATGCCCTTTCAAACTCCTGGCAGCTGAACGCGTTCTGGACTTACTCCACAGGGCTGCCTTACACGGTACCTGTAGGAAAATATCTGGGTCCTCCCAATGACGGTTCTGGCTGGGGCGAACGTGCAGTAAATGAAAACTCACACTCTTTCGGGCTGATTGATGGCAGGAGAAATTCCGAAAGGTTCAAGGAATTCCACAGGCTGGATCTGGGCGTCTCGGGATCATTCATGTGGGGAAGCATTCTCTACAAGCCGTATCTTCAGGTGATGAACGTCTATAACAGTCCAAATCCCTATAATTTTGACCCGTATCCCGGACAGGTAACGCCCCAGGAAGGACAGGAAAGAGGTTCCACTATTTTTCCCGTAATCGGAATAACAGCAGAGTTTTAGTATGAAGAAAAATATTATTATCCTTATTGCATCAGTACTTCTCATAGTTTCCCCGGGGTGCGAGGATCTGAATAACCCGGGAGAGATTAAGACAAAGAACAGCCTTTTCTTTAACCTGCAGGTAAACAGCCCTCAGCAGCACGTCTATATTTACAGGAACCCGGATATCACCGGAAGCATGGAATATAATGCTGCGGACCCGTACGTAAACTTTTTTAATAAGGATGCTGAAATTACGCTGAAGGATATGCTGAACGGGCAGAGTACAAGCTTTAAGCTGGCGCAGGATACTTTGGATGGCTCTTCTTATTACACCGGATATTCTTATTCGAACCCCTACAGGCCGTACTATACCAATTCCGTGGCGTTAAACGCCAAACCGCTGAGAGATTACTTTTTATCCGTCAATGCGGATGGGAACAGTATTACGGGTAAAGTCACTACTCCGGGTGATTTTGAAATTGTTTCGCCACACGAAGGCGAGGTAGTAAGAGGTCAGCTGAATCTGGCGAAGTTCCTCTTCAGATGGCGCAGTAGTGAAAATGCCAAAGGATATACCGTAAGAATAAATGTAATAGAAAAAAACTTTAACAAACCGGTTTGGATCAGTTTCGTAACTTACGATACATCAAAGGACTTACAGTCGCTTAGTTTACTGATGAGTATTTTTGGTTCCGGCATTTATACTCTTCAGGTAATAGCTTTTGATGAAAATTATTTCCAGCATTATTACAACAAGAAAGAAATTGTAGGCTTAAATGGTGCATACGGCTGTTTTTCTTCTTCGGTTGTAAAGGAAGTAAGATTCCGATATATAAGTGATTAGATGCTCAGGTGATTTGTCAGCCCGCGCGGAGGAATACTCCATACATATTTTCCCGGGCGGATTTTCTCTCTTGTCCGGATACTTCCCGGCCTAGAGCGTCTGCCTTATTACAAAACCGTACTTGTCTGGTACGGGCAGTTTTATGCCTTTGAAGAACCTGTCGAAAGCGATGTTCATCCACTCCCTGGAAGCTGAAAGCCTGCGGATTATTATGTAGTAATGCGACTTTCCCTCCAGGATTTCATAATCCATGATGTTAATATCGAGCGGCCCGGTTTCGCCTTTGAGCGCAAGGGTCAGTTTAATAGCCTTGTTCCTGGAATCTATGGAAAGCCCCGATACTTTCCCCATATCCTCAAAGAGCATGTTAACGATCTTTTCTGCTCCTTTTGAGACCAGTCTGTCTTTAATTCCCATGTCGCAATCTTAAGGATTTGGAATGGATGTGAAAAACTAGTGGCTCATCTAAAGCCCGTTGCTCCTGAACCATTCAGCACTTCTGAACGCCGGCATTGGAGAATCCCCGCAATTTCCCGTGGGGATTCTCCACAGCGCCAATTGTTTTTAAGTGAATTTTTACCTGTTATGGAATCCGAAAAGGAGTCCCACGGTAATTACATAAAATTTGCTGTTCAGGTTTCCGGTGCTTGCCTGTGTAGCAAGCTGTCCGAAATCATAATTCAGGAACACATAGCGTATGTCTCCCGTAAGCCATGCCGCCTGTCCTAAAGGTATTTCAACGCCGCCGCCAAGGTGCCAGCCGAAATTCTGCTGAGTGTTATTGGCAAGGTTTTTCAGTGTTAGTTCCTGGTTATAGTCGAAGGTTGTATTATACCATCCAACGCCTATTGCCCCATAGATTACAGGGATAGGATAGATAAGGCCTGTAACCATTACAGGCCAACTCCTGACCGTAAGTCCGCCGTTTGCATACTTTTCCTGCCTGTAGTTTACCGAGCCTTCAACGCCAATTGCGGGAGAGAGTTTAAGCCTTAATGCGGCACCATACATAAGTGAGCCTTTATCGGCGCTGCTGGATTTCTGCCATCCTATCTGAGGTCCTATGCCGATTCCCTGAGCCTTTATCTGTGGCGCAAAAAAGATTATCATAATTAGAGCTAAAAGCGAAACATATTTTCTTGACATATATCCTCCTCATAAATTCAATCACATAGAACAAACTAAGTCTGTGTTTAAGATAGTACCATTATTATAGATTAACGATCTTTGGCTATAGTAATCAATACCTAAAAACGGCTGCTAAAGGTTTGGCGTCGGGCATCTTCTCAAGATCCAGGGGATAGACGTTCCCTCCGTGCAGAAGCGTCTGCACGACGGCAAGATCCACGAGGTCCTCCCCCTCCTGGGACTTATCCGTAACATTAACCTCATAAGTGTCGGGGTTAAATGTGCCCCGGACATGTTCGCTCGTATTGACAAAAAGAGAATCCACGCGGTTGGCAAACGCAGCCTGGAGTATCTGGCTTATATCGTCGCTTGCCTGTTCACCAACCGAGTACTGGTAGTACTTTGAGAGCGCATCTTTTTCTTTTTTCTCGAAGTATGGACGCATTATTTCAAGTGCCTGCTTGTGTATTTCATTCATCCCGCGCTCCCAGGTTCCGCCTGCAACACCTTCATCGGTGATGTTCGGGTAAGAGCTCGCGGACTTGAAAATAGGCAGCAGATATTCAACGCCGGAAAGGACCATGGGTAGGTTCTCCCCTTTTACCGTGTTAAATATCCCCTTATCGGCCCTCTGGAAAAACCTCAAAATATCCTTGTCCTTTTTTGCATCATCTGTCCCGTAGCCGGGGCCCACGTACAAAGACGCTCGGTGTGCGCCGCCCTCGGATTCACGGAATTCCTTCTGCTCGCTTTCATCCAGCTGCAGCGCATCATCCATATTGGTGATTACATTTTTCAGTTCCACCTCCTCGTATCCGAAAGAATTGGCGCGGAAGAGCTTGAGGTTTTTACGGTCGAGGAACATGATGTAAAAAGCGTTGCTCTGGCTTAAGGCCGGTATGATGGGCTTAACATAAAACCTGTTCGAGATATTCGACTGCTCATCGATATTTATTGAAAGCTTGTACATGTGCGACTCTCCTTTGGCCAGGAAAATAGCAAGGGAATCTTCCTGGTGATTCCAGAAGAATTCGTCGTTCAGGATGTCCTGAGCGGGGCCCAAAATTTCATCTATAAGCAGGGAGTTTACCTCTTTTTCCTTCAGTTGGCGGTCGATGTCGCGCAGGTGATTCTTCAGGCGGATAGAAGCCTGAATTACTTCGGTTCCCCTGCGGCTGGTGGGTATATATATCGAAATGCATGGCCATTCACGTTCCTGAGTAAGCATCTTCAGTTCATCCAAGTTTAACGCATCCATAGTTCCTTCTCCATACTTTGTTAGAAAACACGTAAGTCTCAAATTCTCTCTATCATAATATTCAGTTTATCAAAAGCATGAGATTACTTCAAGGGATAAAGACAGCGGGAATATCTGCTGCGGGTATGGTTAAAGCTTAAAACAACAGACACAAGTTGGAGTATTTTAGAGCAGCCCCGGGCTGAGGGCTTCCCTGTCTATTAGCCAGTAGAGTTCCCCATTCAGGGGATGAATTCCCCGGGCCGGGAGGTCTTCAGGGCCTGAAGTGCCTTTTAGTACTTTCGATAGCGCAGGGGCTTTATCCTTTCCCTGAATGAGGAAGACGACATTTGAGGCGCTGTTAATTGCGGGGTATGTAAGTGTTATCCTGTGGCTTTTCTGATCCTCGAGGTAGACTTCCCGGACCCAGCGTTCATTCTCTTTCAGGACATCAGTATGCGGGAAAAGTGAAGCCGTGTGGCCGTCCTCTCCCATGCCGAGCATCACGAGATGAAAGCGCGGGACTTTACCAGAAAAAAAGCTGCGGAGCACTTTCTCGTATTCGAGTGCGGAATCTTCAGGCGTGGAGAGGTATGGAACGGGGTGTATATTTTCCTTCGGGACGGGTACCTTGTCCAGGAGGTTCTTGAATGCCATTCCGGCGTTGCTCCGGCTGTCGTTTAAGGGAACGTAGCGTTCATCGCTCCAGAAGAAATGGATTTTCTCCCATGGCACTGTTTCCTTAAAAGGGCTTTCGGATAGCGCAAGGTACATTCTTTCGGGCGTTGTGCCCCCGGATAATGCAGCAGTAAAGATGTCTGCAGACTCCGAGGCTTCAAGGGCAAACTGCCTGAAGAGTCCGGCCGCTGCAGCTGCCAGTTCTTCTGCCGAAGGGTAATCCTGCAGTATGGCTCCTTTGCCGGCCATTTATTTCTCCTTTTGTTATACTTATTCTTTCAGCCATTCGGTATGGAAAATTCCTTTTTTGTCCATTCTCTCATAAGTGTGTGCCCCAAAGTAGTCCCTTTGCGCCTGCACGAGGTTAGCCGGAAGCCACCGGCTCCTGTAGCTGTCGAAGTAGGAAAGTGAGGCTAAAAGTGCCGGGACGGGAATACCCATAGAAATTGCGCTGCCTGCAATAAAACGGATGTCACTCTGGTGACTGTTGAGTATTCCAGAAAAATTAGCGTCTGAGATCAGGTTAGATAAATCAGGCGCCTTTGCAAATGCAGAGAGCATATCATTGAGCACGGAGGCCCTTATGATGCAACCGCCGCGCCAGATGGAGGCGACTTTTCTGAGGTCGGTTTCGTAGCCGTAGCTTTCAGAAGCCTTCTTAAGGAGCGCCAGGCCCTGGCTGTAGGAAGTAATCATAGCGAAATACAGGGCATTTTTGAGCCTCCTGGTAAATTCCTCCTTGTTGCCATTGTACTCAGGAGAAGGGCCCTTAAGTATGCTTGAACATTTAATTCTCATGTCTCTATCTGCCGAAAGGTCGCGCATCATAACGGCGGCGTCAATTGTAGGCACGGGAACCTGGAGGTTCATCGCGTCCTGTGAAGTCCACTTGCCTGTTCCTTTCTGGCGCGCGCGGTCCATGATCAAATCGATGAGGCGGCGCCTGTTTTTATTCTTTCCTGCCATTTCGGCCTCTTCGTCTTTTCTGAATATGCCGGCTGTAATTTCTATCAGGAAAGAGCGGAGCTCCTGGTTATTCCACTGTTCAAAAATGTCTGCCAGGCTGTCGTTATTCAGGCCGAGAGTTTTAAGCAGGTGGTAGGATTCGGATATAAGCTGTATGAGCGCGTATTCTATTCCATTGTGTACCATTTTGACGTAATGCCCCGCAGAGCCATGGCCCATATAACCGACGCAGGCCTCGCCGTCAACTTTGGCCGAGAGGGCCTCAAAGACATTTTTCAGGCGGCTATAGGCTTCTTTATCCCCTCCGGGCATCATGCTGGGCCCAAGTCTGGCTCCCTGTTCGCCTCCTGAGATTCCGAGGCCCATGAAATGTATATTCCTGCCTTCAAGGTCTTTAATACGCCTGTCTGTGTCGGTAAAGTGCGAGTTTCCGCCGTCAATTATTATGTCCCCTTTTTCCATATACGGCAGGGCCTCTTCAATTATTGCGTCCACGGCTGAGCCGGCAGGTACTAGCATGATGAATGCACGGGGCTTTTTAAGCATGCTGAAAAATTCCTCGAGCGACTTTGCCGCGGTGATTTTTCTTTCTCCGGCTTCTTTTTCCAGCAGCTGCAGTTTATTAAAATCCTTGTCGTAGCCCGCTGCAGAAAAGCCCTTATCCCCAATGTTCAGAACCAGGTTGCGCCCCATGGTGCCAAGGCCAATCATTCCGATCTCAGACTGCTGCATATAATGAAATTCTCCTCTTTTTTAGAATATGCCTTAAATAGTATAATAAACTAATTCCTGCATTTTGCAATGAATAAGGATTTCTAAACAAAAGCAAGAGAAAGTGGGCTATTTTTTAGAACTGAACTACAGAAGGGGCCGAGATCTGGAACTGGTTAAAGTGGTAGAACATGGACTGCTGGCGGAAGACCTCAATGCGGTTGCCTCCCGCGATGCCGTCGTTTGGGAAGTATGCAAACATGAGCTGGAAATTCGGGAAAATCAGGTGTTCATTTCTTATTCTGAAGCCAAAGCCGTAGCCCTGGTAGAATTTACTGCTGAAGAGCAGCTCATTTTTACCCGAAAGTAGGGCAAAATCGGCAAAGGTTATAAAAGCGAGCTTGAAGTTGAGGAATTTTAACGGCAGAAAGATGTCGTTTTCGTAGTTAAGAACGAGTTTCTTGTTTCCCCTTTCCTCCGAGTTAAAGCCCCTGAGTCCCATGTCCCCGTTTATGTCCAGCAGGTCCTCTGCAGTAACAGGGTTATAGCTGTAGGAATATCTGGTGCCCAGGTAATGGCGCCATTTGAAATTGCCAATAGGCAAAAGCCTGGAATAGTAAAGTGATTCGAGCACCATAACGCCGTTTGTCCATGCGTCATTCTGCCGGTATCCTCCCACCTGAAAGCCCCCGTAGAGATAGCCGAAGTCATCGCTATAATTACTGTAGCCGGTCTTAAAGCCTAGATAAGGCCTGTTTGCATACTGCCCTTTTTCATATCCAAGCAGCAGTTCGGCGAGGTTACCGAGCGGGATATCCTCAATTTTCCCGAGTCCGAAGAGATACCTGTCGCGGTAATACGTCCTGTAAGAGTATCCAAGCCTGCCCAGGTAAAAGGTATTGTCCTGAAATAAGCCTGAATCTTCAGTCTTTGGGGTTGCGGTATATTGTGTGCGGTCTATTCTAAGGGACACATTAAACCTGTTAAAATTGACGCTGTAAGGGTCGAAAGGCTTCAGGTCGAATGCATAGCCGAGCCAGTAGTGCTGGCGGTTATACCTGACGTCTCTTCTGGTCTGGAGTGTGTCGTTAAGTAAGGCAACCCTGTCGTTGGACCATTGCATGCCGAAGCCTCCGGCATAACGCGTTACGGGCGAGAAGAAATCCCTGTTGAAGTTAAAGCCGTAGCGTTTGTTGTCGTTTTCAGAAAAGTGGTAAACGCTGGCAGATATATACGTCCTGTCTATATTGCTGAAAGTATAGCTGCCGTCCCAAGTCCATCCTCCCTGGTATGCATTGTCGAATTTTACAGCCCCGGTGATCTCGTTACCGAAGCCGAGGAAGTTAATGTCCTTAAAGGAGACTTTGCCGGTTTTATCCTGGGGCTGGTAGGAAGCTCCGCCCGTAATGCTCCAGACGTCCTGCACCAGTACGAGCACGTCTACGCTGTCGCGCGAATTTTTCACCCTGCTGACGAGTATCTTCGAGTCGTAGATAAAGTCGTTTTGTCTTAAGAGTCTTTCGCTTTCAGCCACTTCATAAGGCACCAGCCTGCTTCCTTCCGAAAAAAGCAGGCGGTTCTTAACAAGCCAGGCGCGAGTATTCAGGTGGACCGCATTTCCAGTCTGCTGGAGCCAGCTCGTGGCGCTGTCGTCGGGATGGTCGACCGAGGTGCCGAAAACGTCAAGTACCCTGACGTCTATGTTTCTTATAATCTTACCCGAATAGTTCCTGTAGAGTGCGCCGGTGGAGTTGCGGCTGCGGGGGTCTTCCTCCTCGGCAACGAGGACGTGCCTGAGGAGTCTTGAAAAAAAGTTTTCCTTTTCTGAAAACTTTTTGACCGACTCAATTACCTCCTTGTTGTTAATGCTGGATATAGTAATAGAATCCCTGAAAAGATCTTCAGCCCGAATTGTGTCGGGTTTTTCCTGATAAGCGCCTGCAGTTTCCAAAAGCAGGAAAAGCATAAACGCAGAATAGAGTATTTTATGAAAAAAAGTGTTATTCATATCGGGGAACAGAGCTTTTATGTAATCAATTGAAGCAATTTAGTTCGCAAAAAAGTCCCTTAATCACTCATTTAACCAAAAGATAAATCGTTAGACAGAAGAAAAACCGGGGTAAGAAAAGTCTTCAGTTTGCTTAAAAATAAATTAAGCAATTTTGAGCGTTGAAATCTACGGCAAAACTTGTCACACTTATTCTATCCCGTATATATCCTTCAGCGCGGTGCGCGCTGCATAATAGCCGCACATTCCGTGCACTCCTCCGCCGGGAGGCGTGGAGGAGGAACAGATGTAAATTCCCTTTAATGGAGTTCTGTACGGTGTAAGGCTCAAAGTGGGGCGCGTAAAGAGCTGTCTCCAGTTCTGGACGCCGCCATTGATGTCTCCGCCGACATAATTGTTGTTATAGGATTGAAAATCGCTGCAGTTCATCTTGCTCTGGGAAAGAATGGTTTTGCTGAAGCCGGGGGCAAAGCGCTCTATCTGGGAGGTGATCCTCCCGGACATGTCGAAATCCGAACCGTTAGGGACGTGGCAGTAAGCCCAGAGTGTATGGTTCTTTCCGGGTGCGCGCGTAGGGTCAAAGAGGCTTTGCTGGGCCAGTATGACAAAGGGCCTTTCGGGGTGATTTCCCTTCCAAACCTCGCCTTCCGAGGATGCAATCTCTTCAAACGTACCTCCAAGGTGCACAACGCCTGAAAGGCTGCATTCGGGGGACTTAAAAGGCACCGGATGATTGAGCGCAAAATCCATCTTAAAGACCCCGGGTCCGTAGCGGTAGCCCTCAAGCTGCCGCCTGTAGCCTTTGGGCAGGCGTTCAGCCATAATTTCAAGAATCTGCCTGGGCGTAAGGTCAAAGAATACCAGCTCGGAAGAAGGCAGCTCTTCGAGACTACCGATTTTTGTATTAAGCAGAAATTCACCGCCGAGGGATTTAATGTAGGACTGAAGGGCCATTGTAATGTTTGCCGAGCCCCCGCGGGGCATGGGCCAGCCTGCAGCGTGCCCCAGTATTCCAAGTACAAGCCCGAAGGCGGCAGTTATTGGCTGCTCAAGCGGTACAATTGAATGAGCTGCAAGTCCGGCAAAGAACCCTCGTGTAAGGGGGGAATTGAACTTCCTTTTGGAAAGGCCTTTGGCCGATTGTATGGCGGAAAGCCCGAACCTGAGGAGCTGAAATGGATGCTTCGGGATGTGAAATGGCGCCAGGATCTCGGGAAGTATCAGGTCCCACTTTGAGGCGAGGGGTTCAATGAGGCGCCTGTAGTTTTCAGAATCTTCACGCATGGTTTTTGCTGTTTCCTTAACCGAGCGTACCAGAAGTGCCGTCTGCCCGTTTTCGAGCGGATGGGCGAGTGCCGCGGGGGGGAATATCCATTCAAGCC
Organism: Ignavibacteria bacterium; assembly: GCA_025612245.1. Classification (GTDB taxonomy): domain Bacteria; phylum Bacteroidota; class Ignavibacteria; order Ignavibacteriales; family SURF-24; genus JAAXKN01. Next base: position 23,099 of record JAAXKQ010000008.1, on the reverse strand, counting down.
CGTGCTCACGAAGGGGCAGGCTTCTGAAAAAAGGCGAGGCAATTCCCAGAGGATGAATAGCCGAGCAGATGTCGTGCTGGAAGCCGGGAAGCGTCAGCTCCCCGGTTCTCATGCCGCCTCCAACTGAGGGCTTGGCTTCAATTATGAGGACACGTTTTCCTGCCTTAAGAAGCGTAATTGCGCAGGCAAGGCCGTTAGGCCCCGATCCTACTACAACGGCGTCATACCTGGCTTTTTCCGGCATCTGTTCCCCTGGGATCTGTGATTAAAAACTATTTTAAGGATGCCGGTTCAGTGCCTTTTGGGGCGCCTTCCGGAAATTCCTTTCCAACGGCATCAACTTCTTTTGTAATTGACCATCCGGTCTTAAGGCCCATGACAAAGTATCCCAGTGCCAGTATGCCCAGGGCAAAAATGGTGTCTCCAATTACCCTGAGCCAGCGCAATGTATCAAGAATCGGAATCTTTGTGAAATCTGCCGACCTGGCATACCACATTCCATGCTCCACGCTTGCCCAGGTCTGTATGAGTCCCAGTGGAAGCATGCTTATAAGGACCATCAGCGCCAGGCCAATATTGATTGCCCAGAACGCAAATGCAACGGCCCTGGTCTTCCAGGCGTAATGCACAGTAAGGCCTTTTAAGCAGAACAGCATAAAGCCGATGCCGAGCATTCCATAGACGCCGAACAGGGCCGTATGCCCGTGGACCGGGGTGGTCTGCAGGCCCTGCATATAGTAAAGTGCCACCGGAGGGTTAATCAGAAAGCCGAAGAGTCCCGCTCCAACAAGGTTCCAGAATGCTACGGCTACAAAGCAGTATATAGGCCACTTGTATGCCTGGATCCATTTTTTTGCGCGGCTTAATGTAAGGTTTTCATAGCCTTCGAAGCCTATGAGCACAAGGGGCACTACTTCAAGCGCGCTAAAGGTTGCACCGAGAGCCATGACGGCCGTAGGCGTTCCTGTAAAGTAAAGGTGATGGAATGTGCCAACGATGCCTCCTGAAAGGAAAATAATTGTTGAGAACAAAACGGCCGAGGTTGCGGTGGCAACCTTAAGGAGCCCCATGCGCGTAAAAAGGAATGCAATTGCCACGGTTGCAAATACCTCAAAGAATCCTTCAACCCAGAGGTGCACAACCCACCATCTCCAGTATTCGGCAATTGCAAGGTTTGTCTGGCGCCCCCACATGAGTCCTGCCGCGTAGAAAAGTGCAATTGCAATGCTGGCAATTAAAAAAAGCCCCAGCAGGTGTTTGTTTTCCGTTACGTTCTTAAATGCCGGCAGCATTGCGCGCCCCATGAGAAAGAGCCAGAGGAAAAGTCCTATAAGGAGAAAAATCTGCCAGAAGCGCCCCAGGTCCACGTACTCATAGCCCTGGTGGCCGAACCAGAAGTTCACTTCAAGTCCGAGCCTCTGCTGAACTCCAAGCCACTGCCCGGTCATAGAGCCCAGGACGATGATCAGGAGGCAGACGAAAAGGAAATTTACGCCTGCTCTCTGGAGTTTTGGTTCGTAGCCCGAAACCGCGGGCGCAATGAAGAGTCCCGTTGCAAGCCATGCCGTTGCAATCCAGAATATTCCAAGCTGTGTGTGCCATGTTCTAGTGACGGAATAAGGGAGCCACTTGGCAATGGGGATTCCGTAAAAGCCGGTGCCTTCAACTCCGTAGTGCGCCGTAATAACCCCCAGGATTACCTGAAGTACTATCAGTGCGGCAACGACCCAGAAGTATTTCAGGGTTGCCTTCATCGAGGCCGTAGGCTTAAGTGCCAGAAGAGGGTCCCATTCGGGCAGGAGGTGTTCTTCTTCCTCTTTTCTCCTTTGTACGGCATAGTACCAGGCGAGGGCCCCGATACCGGCAAGAAGAAGCACAAAACTGATAACGGACCATAATATAACCTGGCCCGTGGGCTGGTTGCCAACAAGAGGTTCCGAGGGCCAGTTATTTGTATAGCTAATATTGTCTCCCGGGCGGTTTGTAACGCAGGCCCATGAGGCCCAGAAGAAAAACGCGTTCATTTTCCGCTGTCTTTCGGGGTCCTTAATCGTGTTTTCGGGTATTGCATAGTCTTTTCTGAGTTCATCAAGCCTGGGATCATTTCCGAATAAGGAGGTATAAAATGAACTGATGTCTTTAACCGCGCTGGCGCGTTCAGAAGATATGGTCAAGTCCCCGCTTTGCGGGTTAAAAGTGTTCTTCCTTATTTCCTGTTTCAGTCTTTCCTGAAGCGCGGCTTTTCTCGGGTTATCCAGCTGGTCGTAAGGCGTGCCGTACGTATTCATCGCGTAGTTGTTCAGCATCCAGGTGGCCTCGCGGTGCAGCCAGTCTGCGGTCCAGTCGGGAGCCACATAAGAACCGTGTCCCCAGACGGTGCCAAGTTCCTGCCCTCCGATCGACTGCCATACGTTCTGCCCGTCCTTAATGTCCTGGCCCGTAAAGAGCACCTGTCCTGTAGAAGTTAAAACTCTTCCGGGCACCGGGGGTGCCTGCTGATAGATTTCCACGCCGAAGTAAACCAGAATAGCAAAAGAAAAAATAATTACGGCCGCAAGTCCGGCCCATAATCTTTTATAGTTATGCCTCATAATGATTTCTCTTTCTTTCTCTTTCCATACAGAGACTTTCCGTACTGAAAGTTATTTAGGGACCCGTATTAAATAAGCTGAAAAATTACTTTCAAAGCTTTTTAATAGCTTATTTCTGTGCGATGCCTATTACGCCGACGGCCAGACGGGCCCCGGAATTACCTGCAGGCTGAGACATCAAGTCGTCTTCATTTTCATGTACGACCACGGAGCGTCCTATTATTGAGTTGAGGCTTAGGCCCGTGATCGTCATTTCGAGGTGTGCCTTACCGTCCTGCCCGGCCTCAATGTTACCCATGTCCCCCATGTGGTGCATGGCGTCGCCGGGGCTTCCGTGGCGCTGTTCCGTTGGGTTGAAGTGATCGCCAGCGGACTTCCCGTCAGGTGCGCTTTCATCGCCGTACTGGTGAATATGAAATCCGTGTTTGCCCGAGCTGAGCCCTTCCAGGTCGGCAACTACATTCAGGTTGTCACCTTCGCGTGTAAAAGTTACCACACCTTTGACATTGCTTCCCTGAGTGGGATTTAAGACTGCAATTGCCTTTGTCAGGTCTTCGCTTTGTGTCTGGGCGGTTGAAACCAGGCTAAAAGAAACCATAAATAAAAATAACAGAGCAGCATTCCGAAGCATATTTCCCTCCCTTGTAAATAGAAAGTTAATAACAAAACGGGCATTTCTGCTTTATTATAGCAGTAAAAGTTGTTAAAATCAGGATGTTTAGATTCAGGATAAATATCCGGCTCATTAAATCCAGTATTTAGGAAGACCATAGTGTTCGTACAGCAATTTCTCATAGTCCCGGTTTAGGGTTTGGGATGGATCATAAGGCGGGCTGTTTTTGATGTCTTCGCTCTTTAAGGCGACGTGCACCTTGGACTCAGCCCACTGCACTTTTTCGATCCAGTGAGGAGCTACAAGAAACTTTTTGCTTCCGGTAAGCCAGTTGCCTGTATCAACTACAATGTAGCGTATAATCCAGGTTGCGTCATCGAGTATAAAATCCTCCACGCGTCCGATTTCCGTGTCTGTTGCCTGGATCTTATAGCCTATGATCTCCCGGCTGCTTCTTAGATGCGGGTCGCCTTTCTTTTCGCTGCCCTGGGGCTGTGTTTCCTCTTTTTTTTGTGCGTTTACCTCCCCCTCGTTTAATATTGGTCCCGAAGCCATAAAGCTAGCAGCTCCGGGTGTATAAGGCAGGCCGGCTTCACCCCAATCCCAGTACCTGGGCCAGTTGTAATATTTCATGAGGTCGATTTCGTTCTGGCGGCTAACGGGTTCATCCGTAGAAACGTCGGGGCTGTTTTCGATCTGTTTTTGTGTAAGGTTAAGCGAGAGTTTTTTTTCCTGCCAGTCGGTTTTTGTGATGGCAAAAGGGGAAATAAGCACCTGTTTTTTGGAAAGCCACCCGCCTGTTTCAACAATAAGGTAGCGGATAGTCCACTTTACGTCGTCAAAGTAGAGATCGTATGCGTCGCCAATTTCACCGTCAGTAGCAATTATCCTGTATTTTTCGACTTCCTTAATACTTCTAAGCATCCCATGACTCCTTTACCCTGTCTCTTTTTTACGGAGAAAACAAACTCATCAAAGGTGAGCCCTCTCAAGAGAGTATAAAGAGCCAGCTCTCTTGAGAGGGTTGAGTGGGTTATCTCATCTTTTCAAGGCATAAAGCAAACGTTTCAAAAGCATAATTATATAGATAACGCAACCCTTGTCACTATAGCCCTCTCAAAATGGTCACCTAACTATAAAAATAGCAAAAACACTCTGTATGTCAAGCTATTATGCAGGGTAAAAGGATGCTGCAAAGCTAAATGCTAGTCGGCCATTGATATCATGGCGTCAATTTCATCCAGCATTTTATCCGTGTTGCCGTCGAAACCTATCACCTTAAATTTAATCAATCCGTCCTTGCCGATTACAACTTTAGTCGGTATGCCGGGTACTTTATAGAGCTCGTTGACCTTGCTTTCATTGTCCAGCAGCACATGGAAAGGATACTGGTTTTTAGAAAGAAAGTCGGCCGCGTTTTTCTTTTTGTCTTCCACGCGTTCACGGGTATCAATGAAAAGAAAGCGCACGTCTGGCCTGGAGGAGTACTTCTCAACGGCTTTCTTCATTCCCGGGAATGAGGCTCTGCAGGGAGGGCACCACGTGGCCCAGAAGTCGAGTATGATGGTTTTACCCTTCAGTGAAGACAGGCTTACCTCTTTCCCTTCCAGGTCCCGTAGCTTAAAATCCGGTGCCCTATCGTCAAGCATTTCTTTTTTAAGTTTCTGCACCAGTGTTTCCCTTGAAGAAGCCTCAAGGGCAGAGAGGTATTCGCTGAAGCCGGCATGGGAGCCGTTTTTACCGGCATAAGCAGTCTTAAGGTATTCTTTCATTAATGGGGTGCTGTTGCCGCTTTTAATTACGGTTTCAAGGTGTTTTAAGGCCTTGTCGTTTTCGCCTTTTTGAATAAGGATATTTGCATAGAGCTCATTTGCTTCGGGCTCGCTGTTCTTCAAAAGCGGCAGCGCTTCTGAAATTGCACTGAGCGCCTCGTCTTTTTTATCCATTTTATTCCTGGCGCTGCCAAGGCTGTAAAGGTTCATTCCCAGTGAATACTGCAGCTGTTCCTGCCATTCGCCAGGTGAAAGGGTGTTAGTTTTTTTTTCGGCCGCGTTACTGAGCTCCTGCCTGCTTTTTTCTACTCCCAGGGCTGAGACCTCAGCGGCCAGGCCTGCGTCGGCTCCTGCTTTCAGCATCTGGAAAGAAGCATTATAAAAAGAATATGGAGCGGGCCTCTCCGGGTTTTCCTTCAGCAAGTCAACTGCTTCCTTATACATCCTGTTTTCTATGTAGAGTGTAGCCATATCATCGTAGAGTTCAGCGATAAGTTCGCTTTTGGGATAAGCCGCCTCAAAGGATTTTAGCTGTTCGAGTCTTTTACCGGGCTCTGAGGTTTTTGTTATAGCTGAAAATTCTTCGTTCTGTGCGAATTTTCCCGAGGGGTATTTTTCAAGAAGGAGCTTTTTATACCGGCTGGCTTTATCCTCATTTTTCAGTTTAGCGTACCATGTAGCCATTAAGGTGTAATATTCCTCGGAAGCTGCGGGTTTTTTCTCCAAGTTTTTCAGCTCTTTTGCAATAATGCCGTCTGCCTTTTCACCCATCAGAGGCGAAATGACTCTGAAGTATTCGTCCAGGTATTCGGACTTAAGATTCGGGTTTCTCCTGAATTCCTCCTGGAAGAGTTTGTCTGCACCTTCGCGGTCCCTTTCGAGTCCAGCTATGTTCGGTCCCCACAGGGCGCAGGCCGCAGCCAGGCCGGCAAGTGTACCGGGGAGCTCTTTGCCGTCGTTTCCATAGAGTTTTACAATAAAGCCTTTGCCCTTGTTGTTATCCGTATACTCCCCGCTTTTAAATTTAATTATCATGCCGCGTGTTGAAGGGTCGGGTTTTATTGAGGCCGTCCAGAGGCCGCCTTCTTTTTTCATCTCCACTCCCACAGTCTCATCGAGGTCCGCGCTGTAGAGGTATGTTATCATTTCAACCCTATCCCTACCGGAAAGGCCGGTTCCTTCGGAATTATATTTAATTGTTATTTCCTCACCCGCCCTGGGATGTTCGGGCGTAAAAAAAAGCTTTGGGGCCGGCTGCTTGGCCGCAAAAGTAAACAGCAACATGAACACAACAGCTATTGGTAAGCCTGACAGGTGCCTTTTCATTTTGACTCCTTATGATGGTTACAATTATTAAGAGGCAATTTAACTTTGCTTTTTCTTTTTAGCAATAAAGTTATTGGTTCAAGCTTCTTGTATGAGCATATTTTTCCTCTCTCGGGATCTTATTGATTTTATGCCGTTTTAGTCAGTGCCTAAGAGTGTGATGTTCAATGTGAGCTGAAATAATTCCATTATTAAGCAGAAAAAGAGAGAAAAAAAATAAATAAAAAAAATTCTTGACTTTAGTTTGTATGGGGTCTAAGTTCCGCGGCTATATACGGAGATATTGTAAGAAACACACAAGGAACTGCTGTAATACTTCCCGGGATACTTCTAAAATGCTCTTGGCCGACTTTGCATTTCAGGATTTTCAGGACTGGAGATATAATCCATAAGCTCAAATAGATTCAGGGTTTTCAGGAATTTTCAGGATAGATTTAAAAATGTACCAGAAGGGCACGGAACTAATCAAATTCCGATGCTTCCATATTCTTAGTACCATAATTCTATTGCACAGGAGTTTTGATGTACAGGAAGATATTTCTAATAACCATGAGCAGTATCCTTATACTCATAAGCTCATGCAAGGATGATTCTATTACGGGTCCTTCTTCTCAGCCTGGAAGAAGGGACTATACGTGGACCATTGATACACTTCACATGACCCTCACTTTTGTAGAAGCCATCTGGGGCTCCTCTCCCGAAGACGTCTGGGTTTGCGGACCAGGCGGTGACCCTGCACTATGGCTTCAGCACTACGACGGGAAGAAATGGACCCCATATACAAAAAACATAACCTGCGGGGGGACCTCCCTGTTCGGTTTCTCTAAAAATGACGTATGGATGGGAGGTGATAATGCCAGTCTCTGGCATTATGACGGGAATGTCTGGACGGAGAAGTTCGAGTATAAGTATCAGGATGCCATGACTATTATAAACAGTGTCTATGGAGTAAGTCCCGATGACATATATGCCTGCGGAGTAATTATTCCCCCTCCGGGCAATGAGTACGATAAGTTCTCGGGGTTTATACTCCACTATAACGGGAGGTCATGGCAGGAGGTTTTTGCGGGCAACCCTTCTTTCCAGTTCCTTAAGGTCAGGAAATATCAGGGTAAGGTCTTTCTTAGTGCTTACAGCATAAGCAAACAGACCATAGCATTCTATGAACTGAAAGACGGCAGGCTCAAGGAGATTTACTCGAATCCGCCTGGTGAATCCACCTCTTGTAATTTTGACTACATAGGTGATAACTTTTACTTCTGGATAGACAAAGACGTCTGTGAATATGAATTAGGCCACTTCATAAAGCTGTTCAGTATATATGATGAAAAATATTTTCATTACATATTCGGCAGAAGCGGAAAAGATATTTTCGTAAGTATGTTCGATGGTCTGGCTCATTATAACGGAAGTGATATTCAGTACGTTTTGAAATACAATGGAGAACTTCAGTTAATTGGCGGTAATCCTGTATTATTCGACAAAGAATTCTTCTGTGCCTACTGTGACAGGGTCACATTCAAAAACATGGTGCTGCATGGCAGGTTAAAGGAGTAATGGAGACAGTAATCCAAAGAGGAACTAAAATCCGCATACAAATAAAATCCCGATAACGTTTTTTCTTTCTACTTATATTGTCCGCGGTTAGATTTCTTTGTTGGTACACTGCAGCCTTTAAGCTGAGGCTTTCAGCGCGGAATTGATTTTTAAGCTTCATTGCTTTAGTTTTGTAAGATATTAAAAATAAAAGAGTTGAATTGAAAACCTATTCAATACAAACTGATCTGGAGCTGTTCCGGAAGATTTCCGCATACGACTCCAGAGCGCTGGAAACCTTATACGACCGGTACTCACCCATACTCTTTACCCTTATTAAAAGGATAGTAGTTGAGGAAGCCATTGCCGGGGAAATCCTGACCGAAGTCTTTGCAATTGTCTGGAGGAAGATCGAGCGTTTCGACTTTTCTACCGGAAACGTGTACGCCTGGCTAATTCTTCTTTCGAGGAACAAGGCCGTGGACTATTTAAGAAGGAACAGAAGCAAAGATCCGCTAAGCGAGGAATATACAGACGAATATGAAAATGCCTTCATTATTCCCCACCTTTCCAAAGGCATAGATCAGTTGGATCTGGAATCGGCTCTTAACGTGAAAAATAACGTTGAAACGGCACTCAATAAGCTGACAGATGCCCAGAAGTACGTCATTTATCTGGCTTTTTATGAAGGGTTCTCACAGGCTTCGATTGCAGGGAAACTGAACATACCGCTTCCTACTGTTAAAAGTAAGATCCAGATTGCCCTCGGCAATCTTAAAGACAACCTGATTAAAGGATAACAAGATGGGAAATTTGAGCGGAAAAAAATTCAACGAAATGATATTCGCATTCTCTGCGGGCTGCCTGGATAGCAATGAACAAAGGGAATTTCTTGAATACCTTAAGTCGGGTCAGCGGATACCCGAAAATGAGCTGGGGGAGCTGCAGAATGTAATGGCGCTTTTGCCTGCAATGCTTGAACTGGAGATGCCGCAAGCCGGGCTGAAGGACAAGGTTGCCAAAAGGCTTTACCGCATGCGTGAGGAGCTAAGGGCAAAGAAAAGGCAGATGGTAAAAGATATTACCTCGGAAGGTCTACAGCCCGAAAATGAAAGTGCATTTTCTGAAAAATTGGCTGAAATACCCCGGGAAATGAAAGAAGCCCCTTCCCTTAAGGCAACCGGCAGAATGACGGTTGAAATTGCCCCTGACGAAAGGGAATTTGCTGAAAAAGAAGAAAGCAAAAAGGGAGTAAGGCGCGCTCTGTCCGAGGTGCAATATTCGCCTGAGGATGAACCCGTATCCGAAGGAAGCATAGGCCAGATGGCTGCAGGAAGCCCCATGTACAGGACCATGGAGGCTTTTATACCTGATGCCGTAAAAGAAGTTACAGTGGCGGAACCACAAAGTGCGGAAGCACCACCCAACATGGAGTCTGAAAAGCAAAGATGGCTGAAAGAAGAGCTGGAGCTTGAAGAGGAGGAAAGGTCACATAACTATTTAAGAAACATACTTGTCCTGTCTGCAATTTTAATATTTGTCCTCATCTCAGGCGGTATAATGTATCTTGTAATGAACCGCGAGCTTCACCAGGGAGAAGAAAAGATAGCCTCTCTTTCTGGACAGGTCAACGCACTGAACAGTGAAATCCTCAGGCTCGACAGGAACCAGAAGGTGCTGGCCATACTGGGCGCAAAGGACTTAAGGACGATTAATCTGGACGGGACAGAAGGAAACCCTGGAGGTTTCGGGAAACTCTCACTCCTGCAGAACGGCAAAGAAGGTGTAATCCAGTTCTATAATATGCCCCCGCTCAAAGACAGCGAGGTTTATCAGCTCTGGCTCTTGAGTAAAGGGCGCAACTATTCACTTGGGACTTTCAGGACGAAAAGAGAAGTTGAGTACTTCCCTTTCTCCGTTCCTGAAATCTCGCAAAATAAAGCCGACTCATACGCCGTGACACTTGAGGATGGTGAAGGAAAAACTTCCCCTTCAAAAAAAGTATACCTTGTAATAAAGCTAAGCGGCAGGTAACCCATGGGTATATGCATCAGCCGGATTTTAGAATAGCGTTTGAGAAGCCCGGGTTTTATTTCAAAACACGGGCTTTTATAAACAATTTAGTGAGATTTGGGGCTATTCCTTCGCCCAGGCAGGCATTGCATTTAAGTAGTTTTCCGCCCTTTTCATAAAATCAGGATTGCCTTCTTTAGGGGCAAATGACTTCAGCCAATCTGCCACGCCGGCCTTTACTTCTTCCTTCGGTTTTAAGTTCCCTTTCTCATCTACACACCATGTGCAGAATCCAGGTGCCCCTTCTTTGGCAACACTGCCGTCTAAAATAACGCCGCAGGACTGACAGAATTTCATTTCCATTTTCTAATCTCCTTTTGTTTGTAATGTAATATTAACTTAGTCTCACATAACAAACATAAGCTAGTGCTGTGACAGCATTATGTCAGCATTGTAGAGGAGGGACATTTTTTTTATCTTTTCCCGGAGCTTTTCCTTTATGTGCCCGGGCTCCAGGACTTCCATATGCTCTCCAAAGCCTAAAAGTGTCGAATATACCCATTCATCCTCGGGAAATGTGACGGATACAATAAAGCTCCCGTCACCAAGCGTCTTTACGATGCTTTCTTCAAAAAACTCTTCAACCTGGGGCTTTATTACGGGAGAAAATTTCATGGTAATATTAACCAGGTTCTTTGGTGGGGCCTGCAGCTTCATAGCTTCATGGTAGGTCGTCTCTTTGCGGGTAAATCTTTCGGGCAGAACATCAATTCCTTCAATTCTTGAAAGTTTGAATATCCTGTAGTCGCTGCGCTTGCGGCAGAATGCAAAGAGGTACCATGCATACCCCTTAAATACAAGCGTCATGGGCTCAACTATCCTTATCATTTCTTCACCGCGCATGTTTCTGTAAAAGAATTTCGTAACACGGTTTTCAGAAATGGCGCACTGGAGGATTTTCAGAAAATCTTTATACTTATCCCTGAAATTCCATGGAATTAAATCGATGCAGAATTCCTCCGGCTGACGTTTTATATAATCGATTTTGTCTTTGGGAATCAGATTCAGGATTTTCTCCGATACGGTCTCAAGATCCGTATTGCCGAGCGTCCGGTTTACGTTTCTTAAGGCAGAGATAATCGAAGTCATATCATCAAGCGACAATACCTGTCCGTTTAAGCGGTAGTTTTCCATTATCCCAAGACCGCCCTTGCTGCCGGGGAAAGATATAATTGGAATACCCGCCAGGTTAATTGCCTCAATATCGCGGTAGATTGTCCTTACCGACACCTCAAAGCGCCTGGAGAGTTCCTTTGCCGTTATTTTGTTCCTGTTTAGCAGCAATACCACTATGCCCAGCATCCTGTCTATGCGCATATATCATTTCTCTTTTTCTTTGGAATATTCAGAAATAAATTAATGATTTAATACTGGAATTAAAACAGAAAGCAAAACCATACTTTGGAAAATCTGCTTGCTTAAAGCCCTGGAAATTAATAGTTTCACTCTGAACAATCCGGAGGAATATTATCATGGAAGCACCGGTTCTGACAGATCAAAACGTATTCCCGACAGAAGAAATAATATTTTCCCAAATTGGGAAATACGGTGTACTTTGGAATTCCATGTTCGAATATATCCACAAAGCTTATCCCGACCTGGAAGAGCAGTGGAGGTATTACAAAGACGGGAAAAGCTGGCTTCTGAAGGTTACACGAAAGACTAAGACCATCTTCTGGCTCTCTTTAATTAAGGATACTTTCCGGGTAACTTTCTATTTTACCGACCGGGCAGAAGAGGCAATCTTGAAAAGCTCCATATCCGAAGAATTAAAAGGGATGTTTACGGAAGGAAAACACTACAACAAGATCCGGGGTATTACAATAATCTTCAAACGCAGAAAAGATATTGCGGATGCAAAGGCATTAATGCAGATCAAGCTGAATGTGAAATAAAATCAGAACTTAAAGAAGAAGACAACAAAAACTGAAAAGGGTCACTGCCTTTTTCTGTTAAGAAGAATGTATACGCCAAGGAGTATAATAAAAACGGGATAATAGTCCAGAAGCTCAGAGGCAATCCTACCCGCAAAGCCGAATAAGGGAACTCTCCTGGTCAGAAATGCCGACAGAAAGGAAAAGAAGACCAGTATGGCCGAAGTATAAAGAAAAACCCTGTTCGAGTAGTCGTCGAAGAAAAGCATCAAAAATCCGGCTCCCACGATAAATAAAAGCGAAGGCAGGACGAGTATACCGGGCTGTATAATGTCGAAGTATTCAATTATAAATAAAACCACGCCTGTAAGAAAAATTGCCGTACCCAAGAAAAGCCCTGCCCTTCTGTGCGTCCCCATTGTCATATAGACCGATACAATGCCGTAAAGCAGAAACGCGTATGAGACGAGCTTTCCGGTACTTGTTGTAATAATACCGAAGAATTTGAGAACATAAGCCAAAAGGATAAGAATAAAAACCAGACTAAGGACGGATTGGTTATTTCTCAAGATTTACCTCGTTATCTAAAGGGACTAAAAGAGCAAAAAGGATGTAGATCAGTATGCCGATTCCAAATGAGCCGAATGTCAGTATGGCCCAGATTATTCTAATTAGTGTAGGATCCATGTTAAGGTAATCTCCCAGTCCCGCGCAGACGCCGGCAATCATCCTGTTGGAGGAGGAGCGGTAAAGCTTTCCTGAAGGAGGAGACTCTTTGTACAGGAAATCCCTGTGTTTTACGAGCAGCAAAATTCCAAGTCCAATCAAAATAACGGGTATGATAAATTCATGCGTAATGCCGAAGAAGTTAAAATATCTCAGCATGCCCGTTGTTCTCAGCAGGGCGTAAATTCCCAGGAGAATAAGAGCTGAGCCGAGTATCATTTTGCCGTTTTCCGAATCTTTTTTCGGGTCCTTTCCCTCTTCGGCATAGGAGGAAGCCCTGAGTGAAGAAGGCGTTCCCGGCATTATGAGTGCCACAAGAATATAGGCCAGAAATCCCCAGCCTCCAACCAGAAAGCTGAGCACAAAGACAAGCCTTATGATAACGGGGTCGATGTTTAAGTATTCTCCCAGGCCACCGCAGACGCCGAATAATATTCTGTTTGTCCTGGACTTGTAGAGTCTTTTGTGCTGATTGACCGGGGAATACGGGATTTCTTCAGAAGATGGAGGAACCTCCTGCCTGCTTTCGTCAGACTGGGGAGTGCTACCGGTTTCAGGCTTGCTTTCAGCTTCAGGCGGGTTTTCAGGCTCCGGCCTGTTTTCTGATCCGGATTCCGATTCAGGTATCTTTTCGGGGTCTGGCGATTTTTCGGACTCTTCTTTGTTGTTTTCTTCTTCCATTCGGGTAAATATTAAGTTAGAGACTGCTCAGACGTACTCTTTATAAATACAATCTATAAAAAAAATCATTTACTTCAATCGGAATAGTCATATTCTCTTCTTCAGGAAGCGGAGAACGCCCCGGGAGTTTGGCTTTTTGCAACCCCCGGGGAAATTACTCCTGAGTAATAAACTATTTCAGGTCTTCCAGCATGTTTTTAAGCTTACCGAGCTTTTCTTCCCAGTCGCTTTTTTTCTGTCTTTCCTTCTCCACAATGTCTTTTGGTGCATTATTGACGAAGCTTTCGCTGGAGAGTTTTTTGTTTACGCCGGTAAGGCTGCCTTCCAGTCGCTGTATATCCTTCTGAAGGCGTGTGCGCTCGACGTCCAGGTCTATTAGTCCCTCAAGAGGGATAAATATCTCGGAATCCTTAACTACCGCGGAGGCTGAAGCCTTGGGTTTCAGGAGGTCCTTTCCGCCAAAGAGGCTATTGACCTTGCCCAGCTTTTTGATGTAAACCATTTCGTTTTCAGTCAGGTCGCCGCCTTTAATATAGACGTCAATAGACTTCGATGGAGGGATGTTCATCTCTCCCCTGATGTTACGGATTGAGGTTACGATGTCCTGGACGAGCTGAATCTCTTTTTCAGCCTCGGTGTCTATAAGAGAAGGGTTTTCCTCGGGGAAGCAGTTCAGTGAAATGCTTTCCTTTTCGCCCCTTTCCTTCATGAGGTGCCAGATCTCCTCGGTGATAAAAGGCATGAAAGGATGTACGATCTTCAGCATTTCCTCAAAGAGGCTGATTGCTCTTGTAAGGACGGCCGACTTGACCTCTTCGTCATCCGAATAAAGCCTGCTTTTAGACATTTCTATGTACCAGTCGCAGAAGTCATTCCATACGAAGGAATAAATGATCTTAACCGCGTTATTGACGTCGAAGCTGTCCATGGCTTCATTTATCTGGTGGAGTGTGCTTTCAAAGCGCGAGATGATCCACTTGTCGGCAAAGTCGAGGTGTTTATCCTTAAGGTTTTCATCGAGTTTAACCGACTGAGCATTCATGAGCAGGTAGCGTCCGGCGTTCCAGATTTTGTTAGCAAAGTTACGTCCAATTTCGCACTTTTCTGTGCTGAAGAGGACATCCTGTCCCAGAGGAGCAAGGTAAAGGACAGAGAATCTTAAGGCGTCGGCTCCGTATTCGGCAATTACATCCAGGGGATCGGGCGAGTTGCCGAGGGATTTGCTCATTTTCCTGCCCTGCATGTCGCGTATGACGCTTGTAAAGTAGACGTCGTGGAACGGTATATCCTTCTTAAACTCAAATCCTGCCATAATCATTCTTGCAACCCAGAAGAAAATGATGTCAGGTGCCGTTACAAGTGTATCTGTCGGGTAATAATAGTCCTGTTCTTCTTTTGAGGTAAAGACGTCAAAAGCCCACAGCCAGCTTGAGGCCCACGTATCGAGCACGTCCTCGTCCTGGTGCCAGTTCTCTATATCCATTGGAGGCTTTGTGTCGCAGTAGATTTCATTTGTATTGTTGTTATACCAGACCGGGATGCGGTGTCCCCACCAGAGCTGGCGTGAAATGCACCAGTCCTTAATATTTCCCATCCAGTGTTCATAAGTCTTAACCCAGTGTTCGGGGTGGAAGTGAACTTTTCCGTCCCTGACGGCCTTAAGAGCAGGAGCTGCAAGTTCATCCATCTTCAGGAACCACTGTTCGGAGAGGTAGGGCTCAATTGGCACTCCTCCGCGTTCAGAGTATCCGACGTTATTTGTATAATCGTCAATTTTATAAAGGAGTCCCAGCTCTTCAAACTTTTCAATGACCTTCTTGCGGACCTCGTAGCGGTCGAGCCCCTGGAGTTCCTGTGGCACGTTGGAGTTTGTGGTGGCATCGGGGTTAAAGATATTAATAAATTCGAGGTCGTGCCTTTTGCCCATTTCGTAGTCGTTCACGTCGTGAGCCGGTGTAACCTTAACGGCGCCGGTGCCGAAGTCCTTGTCCACATATTCATCGGCAAAGATGGGTATTTCCCTGTTTACAATTGGGAGCATCACTTTTTTACCGAGCAGTGGAGCATATCTTTCATCCTCGGGGTTAACGGCAATGCCGCTATCGCCAAGCATCGTCTCAGGGCGTGTGGTAGCAACAATAATAAACTCATTGCTGTCTTTAACGGGATACTTCAGGTACCAGAGTTTCCCGTTAACCTGGCGGTAGATTACCTCTTCGTCGGAGATAGCCGACTTGCTGGCCGGATCCCAGTTTACCATGCGGTATCCGCGGTAGATCTTTCCTTTTTTATATAAGTCGACAAATGATTCAATTACCTTATCGTAGTAATGCTCGTCCATCGTAAAGCGTTCGCGCTGCCAGTCGCAGCTTACGCCGAGCTTTCTGAGCTGGCGTGTGATAATGCCGCCGTATTTATGAGTCCATTCCCAGCAGTGCTTAAGGAATTCTTCGCGTCCGATTGATTTTTTCTCAATGCCCTGCTCTCTCAGGTAGTTGGTAACCTTTGTTTCAGTTGCAATTGAGGCGTGGTCAGTTCCGGGGACCCAGCAGGCATTAAAGCCTTTCATCCTTTTATAGCGTATAAAAACGTCCTGTATGGTATTGTTAAGTATGTGTCCCATAGTAAGTATGCCGGTAACGTTAGGCGGCGGAATTACTATGGTGTAAGGAGTTTTATTCTTATCCGGCTCCGAATGGTAGATCTGGTTACCTTCCCAGAAGGAGTACCACTTGTCTTCCACCTGTCCGGGGTTATAAGCTTTGGGAATTTCTCTTGTATTAGACTCAGGCATTTTCGCACTCTCGAATATTAAAACATAAATCCAAATATACGCAAAAACAGCGACAATTTGGCAGGAGAAAATTGGGGCTTTCCGGGTCCGGGGAGTCAAAAAAATGCGGCGGAAAGAATTATTTTGCGGGCTCTGGAATGGCACTCGGGAAAATGGTATTATTGAAGAGGATTTTTTCACCAAGGGAGCGGTAAGATGAACTTTCACCTGAACACTTTCTTTTATCCCAAGAGCGTCCTGGTTGCCGGAGCTTCAACGAAAGAAAAAAGCATCGGCTATGAGTTCTTAAATACAATGCTTTCCTACGGCTATAAAGGCCGGATACTTCCGGTTAACCCCAGGGCAGATACAATTCTGGGGCTTAAGTGTTACCATTCAATTGAAGAAATTCAGGAGCCTGTAGACCTGGCAATTGTACTCGTGCCGAAGGCCTGTTGCGAAGAGACCATAGACGGTCTTTTGTCCATGGGCGTAAGATCTCTCATACTCATAACGGCGGGTTTTAAGGAAGTGGGATCTGAAGGTGAAAAGGTGGAAAAAAGTATAGTTGAGAAGATCAGGGCTTCGGGAGCACGCCTGGTGGGTCCAAACTGCATGGGGATCATAAATACAGAAAGTGAAGTAAAGCTCAATGCGACATTTGTTGCCGAAAAGCCGGAGCACGGGAGCATGGGCTTCCTTTCGCAAAGCGGCGCCCTTGGAGCAGCAGTGCTAAATTCGCTCAGGGAAACAGACATCAGGTTCGCCCACTTTATCAGCGTTGGAAACAAGGCCGATATCAATGAAAATGACGTCTTAAGGTACTGGCAGGATAATCCCGGAATCCATACGCTTACGTTTTACCTGGAAAGCTTTACAAACGGTTATGAGTTTATCAGTCCATTTATAGAGGGCGAGGTTACAAAGCCTGCCATTATATTGAAAGCCGGGAAAACTTCCGGGGGCATGAAAGCTGCCTCTTCCCATACGGGAGCACTCGGGAGCACGGATAAGGTTGTTGAAGCCGTCTTGAACCAGTTCGGTATTATAAGGGTAAACGATCTGAATGAGCTTTTTAATACGGCAAAGGGCTTTGAAAGCTTTCCGCTTCCAAAAGGAAACAAGGTGGCGGTTGTGACAAATGCCGGGGGACCCGCCATTCTGGCTGTGGATGCACTGGAAAGGGAAAACCTTAAACTCGCGGAGCTCAGCCCTGAAACCAGGCAGAAGTTGAGAGAAATAGTCCATCCCGAGGGAAGCGTTGAAAACCCGGTGGACCTCCTCCCGGGCGGCAGTGCCGAGGCCTACAGGGCTGTTAACGAGATACTCCTTGCTGATGAGAACGTGGATGCCGTAATATCGATTTTTGTTGAGCCCGTAATGGTAAAGCCTTTCCGTGTGGTAGAAGAGGTCTCGGAAATAAAATCTGAAAAGCCGCTGCTGCAGGTTTATATGCCCCTTCCCGAGTTCTGGGACCTGTACCGTTCAAAGCCCGGCAACAGGATCCCGTTGTTCAGAAATCCGGAAGATCCGGCAGAAGTGATCTCAAACATGCTTTTTTTCAGGAAAAGAAGGTTTCGAATTGAAAAAAGTCTCCAGAGCCGCTTAAAAGAAAAGAATGCCACCGGGATGGATAAGTACAAGTTCCAGGCTGGATACCTAAGACAGGATGAGGTTATGAGAGTAATTCAGGACTATAACATTCCGGTTATAAAATCCATCCTTCTTAAGCCGGAGGAGCTGGAGAAGCTTCCTGAAAACTACCTGCCGGCAGTTCTTAAAGGGATAAGCCGTGAGGTAATACATAAATCCGAATTTAATGCCGTAAGGCTGAACCTGGGGACAAAGGCTGAGGTGCTCTCTGAAGCCCGGAAGATGATGGAGGAATTCGGGCGGCAGAATTTCACGATAGACAGTTTTCTCATACAGCCATATGTCAAAATAAGGCACGAGATTCTCCTCGGAGGGTTCCGTGATCCCTCCTTCGGGCCCATGATTATGTTCGGAACAGGAGGCAAATACGTTGAAGTCATTAACGACACGGTGATAAAGTCGGCCTTTATGTCGGATGCCGACGTGAACGAGATGATAAAAAAGACAAAAATGGGACAGATCATCAAGGGTGTCCGGGGTGAAAATCCGGCTGACATCCGCTGCCTCAGAGAGGTGATCAAGTCGGCTGCCAGGATGATGATTGAAAACCACAGGATAGAGGAATTTGACATCAATCCCCTCGTCGTTGCAGAAAATGACGCAGTTTACGCGCTGGATATCAGAATTAAAATGGGGAAATGACGCATAATTCGGCTCTGGGAAGGAAAAATAATGCATCCTACGGGTTTTGTATCTGGCAAATTGAAGCTTAATTAACTATCTTTTAGGAAAACCGGGGAGTCCGGTTTTTCTTTTTTTATTAACGGTAAGAAAAATTAGTCTATGAAAAATTTCATTATATTTTTTGGTGTTGTTCTGATAGTCTATGGCCTTGTTAATTATTACATTTTTATGCGCGGCTGGCAGGCAATTCCCAAAGGCTCGCCAATAAGAACATATTATCTGATTGTTTTTCTTTTTCTCGCCCTTTCCTACTTTGCAGGAAGGACGCTTGAAAAGCAGGCGTTCTATGGACTTGGCGACGTTCTGATGTGGGTGGGGGCATTCTGGCTGGCTGCAATGGTTTATTTCTTGCTTGCAGTAGTTGTTATAGATCTCTTCCGCCTTGTGAATCATTTTACGGGTTTCTTTCCTTCGCTTCTGACGAGGGATTATGCGCGAACAAAATATTACACCGCGTTAGCAGTAATTTCAATAGTAGCAGTTACGGTGATATTAGGAAGGGTAAACGCCGTAACGCCGCGCCTAAAGGTGCTGGATCTTGAGATAAAGAAAAAGACAAACCCCATTAAGACGTTAAATATAGTGGCTGCTTCAGACATACACCTTGGAACGCTGGTCGGCAATTCACGCCTGGACAGCCTGGTCGAAAGGATAAACCGTCTTCAGCCCGATGTAGTCCTTTTTCCGGGGGATATTGTGGATGAGGACCTGGGTCCCGTGATAAAACAGAACCTGGGCGAGACGCTCAGGAAAATTAAATCCAAATACGGAATTTATGCCGTTCCGGGAAATCATGAATTCTATGGCGGCATACAGGCAGCCACGCAGTACCTGACGGAGCATGGAATTGTTATGCTGCGCGATAAGGTGGTGAAGCTTGAAGGCGGTGTTTATCTTATAGGTCGGGATGACCGCTCGGTTAACCAGGTTAAAAAAAGGAAGCCGCTGCAGGAACTGATGCGCGAGGTGGACAGGACAAAGCCCGTGATAATGATGGATCACCAGCCATTCGACCTCCAGGAGGCGGCAGACAACGGAGTGGACCTTCAGATCTCGGGACACACCCATCACGGACAACTCTGGCCGTTTAATTTTATTACAAACAGGGTATATGAACTCAGCTGGGGCTACAAGAAAAAGCAAAATACAAATTACTACGTATCGAGCGGCTTCGGAGGCTGGGGCCCGCCAATAAGGACCGGCAACACCCCGGAGATAGTAAATTTCCGGTTAAGGTTCGAATAGCATTATTCCGGTAAGCCCCGGGGCAGCGAAAAGTTTATTTGAGATCTATTCATTTGAAATAGCATTGTGCTTATATATGGATGAATCGGCAGATATTGTAAAATACTCGCTGAAGGCAAATTCATCGGAGTTTGTGCTGTTAGTCAGTTTTATTCTGTAGCTGACAGAAACCGGGATATTGGACGGGATTTTCCAGTTAAACTGCCCGTCGTTTTCGGTGCCCCCGGAAATCTGCATAACCTCATCGGCTTTTCTGAAAAGGGTCAAAGTGACGGTTTTTACGGCCGGAGATACAAACCAGTTGATACGGAACTGAAGACCCTTTTGCAGGATTTCCCCTTTGACGGGCGTATTAAAATAAAGCACATTCGGGGGCTCACTGTTATCATTGGGAATTAAGATGTTCTCCCCCGTTCCTGAATCCGTAAGGTCCAGTTTTTCCCGGCAGCCAAACTGCAGGAGAAGGGAAAAAAGAAAAGCCGATATTAAAAATTTCTTAAACATTCCACCTTCTTAAAAAAAAGAGTTAAAAAAATCATTCAGTGAATATTCGACTCCCCCTTCTTCACCTTAGATAAATACTAATTAATATTTGAGTAATAGTAAATCCATTTTAAGGGAACGTAAGAACTATTATTTGTTTGAAGAAATCGGCCGCCCCAGGCCTAAAAAGGGCCTGATGCTTTATGGTGAATTATTTGAGTAAACTTTGTATGTTTCAGCCGGAAAAAATAAAATTCATTTTCATAATAGATGAAGTATAGACATATTTTAGATGAGTCTTAAAAACCAAAAACATTATACCATACCTGTATTTATACCCGAGCTTGCCTGTCCTTTTCAGTGCGTCTTCTGCGACCAGAGGAAAATTTCAGGGCACCAGGAGAGTCCCTTGCCTGAGGAGGTAAGGCGGACAATTGAGGATCACCTTTCCACAATTCCCTACGAAGAGAGTTATGTAGAGATTGGTTTCTTCGGCGGAAATTTTACGGGTATACCTGCTTCGATGCAGGAAAGCTACCTCAGTGTGGCAGTGGAGTATCTTAAGCGGGGCATTATAAAAGGGATCAGGCTTTCCACGCGTCCCGACTACATTTCACCTGAAAAGCTGAAAATGCTGAAAGCCTACGGCGTCAGCTGCATAGAGCTGGGCGCGCAGTCACTGGACGAGGACGTGCTGAGACTCTCGGGCAGGGGGCATAAGCTCGAAGATATAGTTCGGGCTTCCAGGCTTATACGCCAGGAAGGCTTTTCGCTCGGATTACAGATGATGCTGGGGCTGCCCGGTGACTCGCCTGAAAAAGCGCTTCTTACGGCCAGGAAAATTGTGGACCTCGGAGCCGACAATACGCGCATCTATCCTACGCTTGTAATAAAGGGAACGAAGCTTGAACAGATGTACCTGAAAGGTAAGTACCGTCCACTTGAGCTGAATGAAGCCGTATGCCAGGCCAGGGCTGTAGCGGAAATTTTTGAAGCCGCGGGGGTAAACATAATACGCATGGGGCTGCACCCTTCTGAAGGCCTCATTAGCGGAGAGTATCTTGTTGCAGGACCATATCATGTATCTTTCCGTGAGCTGGTTCAGACTGAAATTTGGAACGCCATACTTAAGCCCCTGGCCTCAGGAAGCGGAAAAGTTATAACCATATCTGTAGCCCCTTGTGAACTTAACGCTGCCGTGGGTTATAATGCCCGCAACAAAAAAGAACTTTTGCAAAGTTTCCAAAAGGTAAGGTTTATTTCCGACCCCTTATTAAAAGGAAGGCAGTTTATTGCAGATTATAATTGACAGAAAGATGCCCGAAGAGGCAAAGAAAACCCTGAAAGGTTATGGGGATCTGATTGAGCTTTCCACCTCGGGAATAACATACGAGGCTATCTCCGGTCATCCGGACATATTTTTCTTCCAGAGTGCATCCAGGCTTATTGCGGCACCGAACCTGCCCGGTGAATATTTCAGTATACTTGATGAAAAAAAGATAAACTATACCATTGGACATCTTCCTGCAGGAAAGAAATATCCTGAAACAGCGCGATACAATGCCGCAGCGAGCGAAAATTTTCTGATTCACCGCACGGATATTACAGAAAAAAAGATACTGATGGACTCAGAGGATAAAGAAACTCTGCACGTAAAGCAGGGATACTGCCGGTGCAGCCTACTGCCACTTAGGATGGAGAGCTTTATTACCTCGGACGAAGGGATATATAAGGCGTTAAAAAACAGGGGCTTAAACGTGCTTTATGTTTCCCCGGAAGGCATCCTCCTGCCCGGATTCAGTCACGGCTTTATCGGCGGCGCCTGCGGCGTTAGTGACGACAGGGTCTTTATTACGGGAAGCCTAAGCTGCCACAGGCAGGCAGATGAAATAAAAGGTTTTATGAATTGCCTGGGCTATGAGACGGTTGAACTTTACGATGGACCTCTTTTTGACGTGGGGAGCATAATATTTTTGAATTAAATAATGAGGGCCCAGATAAAAATTCAGGGGATGGAAAGCTCTTCCATCCCCTGAATTTTAATAGTGCTTAAAAGAAGAGTTTTTACTGTTTGTTCCTATTCCACATGTGTGTCGTAATCTTCCAGGTATCATCGGGCTGGCGTTTCCAGACAAAAACAAATTTGCCCTTTTCCTGCATCGGGTCTTGTCCCGGTCTGTTAATCGACAGGAAATAACGGCCTACTTCGTCCACGGTTTCGTTATTAACGTTAACCTTGGCTGTAGTCAGTGTATCGAATTTGCCGCCGATGGTAATGATCTTGGACCAGAAGTTCTTGATTCCGTTTGTCCCCTGAATTAAATCTATGTCGGGAGGCATAATTACGGCGTCATCGGCATAAAAGCTTGCAGCCGTTGTAGCGTCTCCGCGGTTAATTGCCTGCATAAACTGAATGCTTGCCTGCTCAACCGTTGAAGCGGCAGTGCCTGAGGCCGGGGTATTTGCTCCGGGTGTAGTGGAACGAACAGCACCGCCCGTTACGTCGGGGCTATTAGTAGTGCCATTATTTAAATCATCACTTCCATGCATGTTGCCATTATTGTTAGTTCCATTGTTTATGCTGCCGTTATTATTTCCTTTTTGCTGGGTTGTATCTGTAGTCTGGGCATTAACGAAAGAGATCATAGAAAACGAAACGAACATAGCAAATAATAATCTGCCAACTGTACGCATATTTTTATCCTTCTTATTTTTATATATCGTGTCTTATTAAAATGTAATGATTTGGCGGGTAAACAAAACGGGAAAAATGAATCCCTAAAGGAGTTGTTCATTGGCGGAAATGCCCGGAGGCCACGCCGTATGAATTTGTTTGTCTTTGTTCAAGGTTCGAGGGAGAGAAGGTTCAAGGGAGAGAAGGTTCAAGGGAGAGAGGTTCAAAGTTCAAGGAAAGGGTTCAAAGTTCAAGGTTCGAGGTTAAGGAAAAGACAAAGGTGGAAAATAATTTTAAGTTTTAAGTTTTAAGTTGGGAAAGAGGTTCAAAGTTCAAGGTTAAAGGTTTAGGTTAAGAAAGAAATATCCATGAAGGCTGGGAGTTTGGAATTGTGC
>JAAXKQ010000035.1 GCA_025612245.1 Ignavibacteria bacterium | reverse complement strand
GTAGTAAAGAGTAAGCCTGTGCTTCATATTATTTCCTGTGATGCCTGGAAAAGTCGGA
Organism: Ignavibacteria bacterium; assembly: GCA_025612245.1. GTDB lineage: Bacteria > Bacteroidota > Ignavibacteria > Ignavibacteriales > SURF-24 > JAAXKN01. The sequence goes on along the minus strand of JAAXKQ010000035.1, from coordinate 4,013 downwards.
CAATTTCAGGAATTAAAATAGCGAAAGAAAGTCTGAATAAGAAAAAATAATTCCGGTGTTATACTTCTGCAGAAATAAGAAAAATAAAAAAAATGTAAAAATATTTTTAACCGATGGAATAAAAGGAATTTCTATATGTCTAAAGGTGCAAAGTTGATACTGACTTATTCAGCTTTCATTCAAAGTAATTTATTAAAACGGCAGGAGAAACAATGAAAATAAAGCACGTGTTATCGGTTATTTTAATCATGTTTTCGGCGGCAAACATTGCGCATGCCCAGTCGGATATTTACGGGTTAAAACTTTACGGTTTTTTTCAGACCTCATTTTACCAGCAGCAGATGAGGATGAAGCAGATGTCGGGTGTTGAGCAGACAAAAAATCAGAATACTTTCTGGCAGCAGCAGATGAACCTTTTCCTTTCAAAGGATATAAGCAACAGTTTCAGCGCCTTTGTCAACTTCGAGCTGACAAATTCATTTTCCACAGAGCGCAACTGGGGCGCCTTTAACCTTGAAGAAGCCTGGCTGCGCTACAGCTACAGCGACCTTTTGAATATAAGAGGCGGTATGTTCATACCCTCGTTTAACAACTTAAATACGATAAAGAACAGGACTATTATTCTTCCATATATTTTCAGGCCGCTGGTCTATGAGACAGCCTTAAAAGAAATCATGTCTACCTCCAACTTTGTTCCGCAGAGGGCAAACATTGAAGTATCCGGGGAGTTACCCGCAGGAAGTGACCTTAGGCTGAATTATTCATTGTATGCCGGAAACAGCGAGGATGCATATACGGCAACTGATTCATCGCGCGGTGGAACATCGGGAACAGATACCACAACTTTCAAGCTCTTCGGAGGGCGGATCGGTTTGGATTATGCAAACCTGAAACTCGGCTTTTCGGCCACTCAAGACAAGCACAATCAGATGGCCTCAGGAATAGGAAACATCAACAGGACAAGGCTCGGAGTTGACCTTTCGTACTCGCTTGCCGGATTTAACCTTGAAACAGAGTTCATAAGGGTGCTGCACCAGCTGACAGATGAACAGAAAGCAAAGCTCAGTGCTGCAGCCCTCCCGGGGCCGATGGCTCCTGCAGAAGGGCGGCCGGGATTAAGGCCCGGGGCTTCCAACTTTGACAAGACGTTTTACTATGCAAATCTTGCCTACAATATAAACGAAAGCCTTTATGCATATACCAAGTTTGACTACATCAAAGATAATACTGCAATGGGAGGCGAAGCAATTAAGGGCTACAGTTTTGGAGGAGGCTTTAAGCCGAACGAGGAAATACTCTTAAAACTGCAGTTCCAGCAGATAAAATCGAGCGGTGTAAACGTCAAGTACTACTTAATTGGCGCGAGCGTATTCTTTTAATTGAATTATGAAATAAAATTGGGCAAATAGAGATGAAAGCAAAATTATTATTCCTTTCCGTTTTATTCCTGTGCATTAAAGCTGATATGAGCGCGCAGGTAGCTGTTATTGTAAATAAATCCGTACCTGTCGGCAGTATTAATAAAGCGAAGCTTCTTGACATATATTCCATTTCAGAAAAAAAATGGGATAACGGGCAGAAAATTGTCGTCTTTGACCTGAAGACAGAGGACAGTGCAAAGGAAAAGTTTTACCGTTACATAGGTAAATCCAACGCGGAACTGAAAAAAACATGGATGAGAGTTCAGCTTACCGGGGCTGGAAGTGCGCCCCAGGCATTGTACTCTGACGATGAAATAGTTTCCAGAGTTGCCTCAACACCCGGTGCAATTGGCTTTGTTGAGCTGAAAAATGTGAACGGATCGGTAAGGGTGGTTGCTAAAATAGAATAAAAACCCGCAGAGTAAAGAGCAAAGGAATTACTAGAATTAAAATAAGGTAACAGATCGCTATGAATATAAATTTCATTAAGAATTCGCTTCAGGCAAAATTCATGCTTGTTTTCAGCATCCTGCTTTTAAGCCTATCGGGTGTGAACTTTTATTACAGCTTCAGGTCGCAGAAATCCGACAGCATCGGTTTTGCAAAAAATCATGTGAGTACATTTGCGCAAATGCTTGCTTTTTCCGTGGGCTCAGGCTTAAGTGAAAGCAATTTTAACGACGTGCAGACCGCTTTCAACTGGGCGAAAGGGGATAGAAATATTGAGTACATCGATATAATGGATGAGACAAACACAAGCATCGTGACACACAATCCAAATAACATGAAAATCGATAAAAGCAAGATCCTGTCCGGCTCCCCGGTACAAAGCACGGATGATTATCTGATGGTAAAGGTTCCTATAAAATACAATGACAGGAATCTTGGATCCATAGTAATGGCTTATTCACTTAAGCAGATGCATGAAGAACTTTCAAAAAGGGAAATAATACTGGCACTGGCAAACCTGATAATATTCTTAATCGGAACGGGAGCGATCATTCTGCTCGGGACCTATCTTATAAGGCAGATTAAAATCTTGAAAAATTCGGCAGAAAAGGTAGGGCATGGCGATCTGACCTCAAAAATAAAAATCCGTTCGACCGATGAGCTCGGCCAGCTCTCAAAGGCAATTGACACAATGATCGGGAATATAAGGGAGGCTACGGACTCTTTAATGAATGAAAAGAAGAGGGCAGAAACGGCAATGCAGCAGGCAGAAGAGCACAGCAAGCTGCTGAAGGAGCAGAAAAATTATCTTTCTGAGAAGGTGGATCTGATTCTTAATGAAATGAACAGGTTTTCAGAAGGGGACCTGACGGTTAATCTTCCCATTGAGCGTGATGATGAGATTGGGAAGCTTTACAGCGGGTTTAACAGTGCAGTTGCAAATACAAGCAAGATGATATTGTCGGTTATAAATTCGGTAAAGAAGACTGCAAATGCGGCCGATCAGATCTCCACGGGCAGCGAACAGATGGCAGCCGGGGCTTCTGACCAAAGCCAGAAGACAAAAGAGATCACGCTGTCGATTGAAGAGATGACAAGAACTATTCTTGAAAGCACAAAGTTTGCGGAAACGGCTTCAGAGAACTCCATGCTTGCAAGCAGGAGCGCAGAAGAAGGGGCAAAAAAAATTAAAGACACAAAAGATGGAATGAAAAATATTGTGGAATCCACCAGGTCGACGGGAGAGAAAATAGCCTCGCTTGCAAAAAGGACAGAACAGATTGGTGAAATTACGCAGGTAATAGATGAAATTGCAGACCAGACGAATCTTCTGGCCTTAAATGCCGCAATTGAGGCTGCCCGTGCAGGTGAGCAGGGCCGGGGCTTTGCTGTCGTGGCAGACGAGGTAAGGAAACTTGCCGAACGCACAACCAAGGCTACAAAAGAGATTGCAGACACGATAAAGAAAATTCAGGGTGAGGCTAAAGAAGCCGATAACTCAATGAATACAGCTAGCAAGGCCGTAGAGGAAGGGATGGCGCTTACAGAGGCGGTTTCGATGGAACTAAACAGGATACTTGAAATAAACCAGAAAGTCTCGGATACCGTAGCACAGGTTGCCGCGGCAAGCGAGGAGCAGTCGGCTTCGGCAGAAGAGATCAGTAAAAACATTGAAAGCATTGCATCGGTAACACACCAGAGTGCAGCCGGTACGAGGGAAATTGCACATACAGCAGAAGATTTAAATAAGCTGATGACGGATCTTAAGGAACTGGTAGGAGGCTTTAAGCTTAATGAAAGTACAGGAATGCTGGCAGTAAAAAGTAACGGAAGGCTGGTAAGGACATTCAGATAAAAGGCAAAAGAGTTCACAAAGGAAATATGAATTTGTTTTAAGTAAAGACACCCCTAAAGGCGCGCCTTACAAAAGGGGCATACATGGAAGATCCATATCTAGGCGAAGCGGGGATATCACTTGACGGGGAAGTCACTGAGCTAAAGAGGTTTATAAAGGAAAGAAGGGCTTACATGTTAAGGAATTTGGGATCCTGGAACGGGGGAGAGTCTGAGATGTAATTATAAGGGAAGGAGGAGGGCTTAAAGCCCTCCTCCTGCCAGAACATTATTTACTGGTTAAATCCG
>JAAXKQ010000029.1:4789-18426 GCA_025612245.1 Ignavibacteria bacterium | reverse complement strand
ATTTCCAATATTTTCAATTCCAGTGGATTCATCTTTAGAAGTAGCTCGATGAATCTGTGGTTGTACCCGTGAACATGCTGGAAGCTGTAAGAAGAGTTGCCAGCTGCGTCTGAAGAGCCTCGTACTTGCTCCTCAATACCTCGGCACTCTTATCGATGCTTGTCTGCTTGGCAGTTATCTTACTTGCCAGGTCCGTTACCGTGTTATTGTATGACGCATTGGCTTTAGCAAGATATCCTTCTGTTCCAACATAACGGTTTACCTGGCTATAGAGTGTAGTGGCAATGCCGTTTGTAGAATTAAAGATAGCACCAACGTCACTTAAGTTGTTTGAAATCATTTTGTCCAATTTCGAGCTGTCGGAAATTGTTAAGCCCCCGGTGGAGGTAAACGATATTCCGAGGTCTCCTAAGCGGTTAGGAACACCGGAAGAAAGTCCGTCAACCCTCGTGTATGCGGCATTAGCCATGCTCTGCAGAAGCGACATTGTGGTGGCATCTCCGGCCAGAGCGCCGCGTGAGGTTGTAGTAGTGGAACTGTTTGTCTTAAGATAGTAGTAAATTTCATTAAACTTTGTAACAAAGTTTTCAATCTTTGTTCTTACTGAAGAAGTGGATGTGGAAACCGAAATATTAATATTCGGATCGGTATCCTTCATCTCTGCTGTAAGTGTAAAGGTAAGACCATCTACAGCATCATTGACTGTATTTGAACTTCTCTGAAAGTCCAGTCCGTTGAAATTAAATTTAGCGTTTAAGAGGCTGCTGTCATAAATATAGCCCGAGGTTCCGTCACTTACTGTAGTATCGCGGTCAACCGTGGGCGGAGTGCCTGCATTCAAAGCATATCCCATGTAACCCAGTATGGCCGAAGAGGTGGCGTCTTTTTCCTGAAGAACGATCTTGTTATCCAGCCCCATATTCTTTGACGTAATTGAAAGCCTGCTTGTGGTGCTGTCGGGGGAAAATGCCGCGGCTGAAACTATCTCGGGCGCCTGTGAATTAATGGCATCCTTTATTTTCTGCAGTGAGCTCTTAAAATCCGTTACCGTGTCATCAATTGTAACACTGATATCTTTTGTAGTCGTCCCGGAAACAATCTGAAAGTTATACGTCCCGTTTGCCAGCTTTGCCGCCGAAGACAGATCCTGTCTGGAAACTGTAATGTCGTTTTTTGCCAGCTGCTGAACTCTCATGGTGTAGCTGCCCGGGACTGCTTTTGAGGAGGCCGAGGCCGACATGAATGAGCTGCTCGAAAGTGTGGCAGTCATAGTCGGGACAAAAAGTGAGCTGCTGTCTGTGGCTTTAAGGTCACTTAGCTGCGACTTCAGTGAATCGAGTTTTGAGCTTAAAGTTGTATAGGTTGAGATCTTATTTTCATAGCTTGTTTTTCTTGTAGTCAGCGGTGATATCATTCTGCTTTGCTCTGAAGCAGTATAGCTGCTGATTAAAGAATCAATGCCTGAGCTTGTTAATGCATCGATAGCCATTTATAATTTACCTCAAATTGATCATTATGGAATTTTTATTTCGCTATTTTATTTTTTTTCAAATGCACTCATCCAGGTATCCCTGAGCTCAGAGAGAATTTTATGAACTATGTCATAATTCTGTTGTCTCATCTGATCCTGGCAGAACTTGTAAAGGCGCAGCAGACCATTGGAAATTTCACTGACGTCAGGCCTGTCAAAACTAAGAGAGTTAATAAGTTCCTGAATTGCATTATTAGTCCTCACCATATCGTGTTTCTGGCAGTTAACAATAGCAAAGTCATAGATCTTTATTAAAAGCTGCTGCGGTGTAGCCTCAAGTATTTCCTTTGCCAGATACTGGTTAGCTTTGTTATAAGCCGGACGTGCATATGCTGTGCTGTACATAAGTGTTCCCGATGAAAAATGTTAATGTTTTAGAACAGCCCTCCTCCCGTGAAAGAGGAGGGCTTGCAATGTGCGAGAATTAAACCCAGCTGATTAACAGTTTGATTTAACTATTACCTAAAGAGCTGAAGTACGTTCTGAGGAGCAGAGTTAAGCTGGCTCAACATTGAAGTAGCTACACTAGAACCTATCTGAGCCTTTGTAGCGTTAAGCTGTTCCATTGCCATATCGGCGTCGAACAAGCGGCTTACACTTGACTGAGCATTTGAGATAGCTGATGTTAAGTACTCATCCTTTACATCAAGTCTCTGCTGGAAGTTACCGATCTTTCCTAAAGCATCACCGATGATCTTCTCAAACTTACCCAGAGCTGAACTAACGTCGGCCTTGCCGGAAGTCATGGAAGTTACGCTGGCCAGGTTTGCAATTTCCTGAGCTGAAGTAGCATCATCTGTTGTTGTCAAAGAAGCGAAGCTGTTCAGTGCAGTTGCAATGTCAGAAGCAACTGAGAGTGAGAATCCGCTGTTTGAAATTGATGTACCGGTTGTACTTGCAAGACTGCTTGCGAAATCCAGGTTAATTCTGTCACCAGAATCAGCACCGGTCTGGAATGTGAACGAGTTTGCCAGTGATCCCAGGTTTGCTGAGTAACCAACGCCGCCGGTACCAACTGAAGAAAGTGCTGTTGTTCCAGACAGAATCTGTGTGTTGTTGAACTTCGTTGAATAAAGAATACTTCCAATTTCCTGACCCAAAGACTTGATGTTATCAGCAAGAGCTGTTCTGTCTTTTGTAGGATCAGTTGAGTCAGCAACATAGCTTCTGATCTGTGTCAGCTTGTCTTTTATCTGCTGAAGGGCACTTTCAGCTGTTGAAAGCATGTTCTTTGCTGAACCAATGTTACCCTGAGCTGACTTCATGAGCTGAACTTTTGAATCAAGAGACTTTCCAACGTTGTAGCCTGATACGTCATCGGCAACAGAGTTGATTCTTTTTCTTGTTGCCAGACGGAGCTGAGCGTTCTGAGTTTCAGCATTAGCTTTGTTAAGAGCGTTGTAAGCGTTTAATGCGCCAATATTAGTGTTAATCTGAAAAGTTGACATAAAATACCTCCATGTATTTTGTCTGTTTTCTTTTACGGGCATCCGTGCCCGTGTTTGTTTGAATTTGAATTATGAGATCTAATTCTCAATATTACTATCGGCACCTTAAATTAAAAGTTTAGTACTTGTAATTTAAAAAGATTTTATTTTTTAAAGTGAAGTCTGAAAAGAAAGATTTAAGATATAAAGGCACGCTGTTTTCAGCGTGCCCCGTTTGGTGATTATTTAAAGAGCTGAAGTATGTTCTGAGGAGCAGAGTTAAGCTGGCTGAGCATTGAGGTTGCAACCTGTCCGCCTATCTGAGCCTTTGTAGCGTTAAGCTGTTCCATTGCCATATCGGCGTCGAACAAGCGGCTTACACTTGACTGAGCATTTGAGATAGCTGATGTTAAGTACTCATCCTTTACATCAAGTCTCTGCTGGAAGTTACCGATCTTTCCTAAAGCATCACCGATGATCTTCTCAAACTTACCCAGAGCTGAACTAACGTCGGCCTTGCCGGAAGTCATGGAAGTTACGCTGGCCAGGTTTGCAATTTCCTGAGCTGAAGTAGCATCATCTGTTGTTGTCAAAGAAGCGAAGCTGTTCAGTGCAGTTGCAATGTCAGAAGCAACTGAGAGTGAGAATCCGCTGTTTGAAATTGATGTACCGGTTGTGCTTGCAAGGCCGGCTGCAAAATCAAGGTTAATTCTGTCGAAAGAATCAGCACCGGTCTGGAATGTGAACGAGTTTGCCAGTGATCCCAGGTTTGCACTTGTACCAACACCGCCGGCACCTACTGAGGATAGTGCCGAAGCACCTGATAAAAGCTGGGTGTTGTTGAACTTTGTTGAGTACATGATGTTTGAAATTTCCTGACCCAAAGACTTGATGTTGTCAGCAAGAGCTGTTCTGTCTTTTGTAGGATCGGTTGCATCAGCAACATAGCTTCTGATCTGTGTCAGCTTGTCTTTTATCTGCTGAAGGGCACTTTCAGCTGTTGAAAGCATGTTCTTTGCTGAACCAATGTTACCCTGAGCTGACTTCATGAGCTGAACTTTTGAATCAAGAGACTTTCCAACGTTGTAGCCTGATACGTCATCGGCAACAGAGTTGATTCTCTTTCTCGAAGCAAGACGAAGCTGAGCCTTCATGCCCTCAGAGTTTGCCTTGTTCAGAGCGTTATATGCATCCAGCGCGCCAATGTTCGTGTTAATTTGAAATGATGACATTATTACCTCCGTGTACTTGGTTTATTGTATAAGAATTTATTTTATGAACTCCTGAATCTGTTTTTTTACCATTTTTAGTTTTGCCGCAACTTCCGGCAGGTAGGCAAATGAATTTTCTGCCTGGCAAAGAAGCTTATCGGTTTTTATAAAATCGCCTGAATTGACATACATAGAGATCATGAAAAATACTGAAGCCGGGTCTTTGATTGCGTAAGTTAAAGACATTTCATACGCGTTCAGGGCTTCCTTCTCCATTCCATTTTCGAAATATGCAAGCCCCAGCGAATTAAGGTAATGGAAGCTGTTTCTTAAATTTGAGGGGATAGCCTCCAGCAGCTGAAACTTATTTTTCCTCAGCATATATTTATCTATAAGTGCAATTACAAGCTCGAAACTGTTTTCATCCGTTATTTTTCCAATTTTCCCGAGCAGCGAGTCATTTATCTCCTCGCTTAAGAAAAGAGCCTTTACAGCGTTCAGAAAGTCGTTTGAGCCGGCTTCATTGCTGTCGGCTTTATATAGCTCATTAAAGTAGTAGTTGAACTCAGCTTTGTTGTCGGCTATAACCGAAGCCTTAAGCCCCAGATAAATTATCAGCTTGTCGTTAACGTATATCTCGTAATCCTTGCTCTTGGGCATTCTGTTTGCTTCAAGTGAAGAGCGGCAGAACTTCAGCGCATTCATGCTGTCGCCCATCTTAAGTAATATCTTTGCAAGGACCATGTTAAGAAGCGGCTGGCGGCTGTCATACTTTAGTCCCTGAAGCCCATAATCCAAGGCTTCCTTCAGCCTGTCGCGTTCCGAAAGATAAGAGGCAATAAACCGGCAGGCGTGGGACTTCATGAAGTATGTTGCATCACTGCAGGCAAGAGTCCTTCTGAAATATTCTACCGCGCTCTCCTTGTCGTCTAAAACCGCATATGTCTGCGCTAACTGGAAATTATTGTACGCCGTAGAATTCGACTGAATTTCCTTAAGCAGATATTCCAGGTTTCTTTGTGCTTTTACCTTCAGCGCGTCCTTTGAAATATTGTACCCCAGGTGCAGTATCTCTATATCGGAATTGGCTATCTTATATTTTTCTTCAATGAGCGATTTAACAATCTGTTCATGGATTGTCCCCCTGAATTCAATCCGCGGATTATTCAGGAACAATCTCTGGTACCTCATGTAGTTGGGTTTTCCCGTAATGGGGTCGGGGCTGTTTACAATACAGTTGTAGCCCGTTTTCGAATTCTGCTTTATGACTTTTCTTAAAAGAGGGATTGATTTTTCGCTCAGCCTTTCATCGGCATCAAGATAAAGTATCCAGCGGCCCGATGAATTCTTAAGAGCAAAGTTTCTGGCTGCGGCAAAATCGTTTATCCAGTTAAAATGAAGTACCTTTGCGCCGTAGCTTTTTGCTATTTCAACAGTAGCATCGGTTGAACCGGTATCTACCACAACTATCTCATCGGCGATACCCTTGACCGATTCAAGACAGCCCTGAAGATACTTTTCTTCATTTTTTACGATCATGCTTAATGTTAATTCAGGCAACCTTTTTATTCTCTCTTTCTGTTAAATTCCACATCTACATACAAAGCAAGAGATATGCCACAAATGAAAAGCCTCCGGAAGCGCCAATTTGCGGTTTATTTTGCATTTTACCTGTCTGTAATTGGTCAATATTCCGCAATTGTAAGTACCTGTACTTTGTGAAGCAAAATCATTTTAAGAGCCGGGCAATTGTTTCGGCGGTGTGTTTCCAGGTAAAGCCCTTCATAAATTCCGCGGCCAGCTTTCCTTTCTGCCTGATACTCTCCCTGTTATGGTATGCATACTCAATAGAGGCAATAATTTCATCCAAATGGGGTTCTTCCCATGTTGTAAGGAGCCCGTTTGTCTGATCAAGTATTTTATATTCACTTAATGTCTTCAGTTTATATGAAGTTTCATCTGTCAGAACGTCCTTATGACCCGAAGTAAACGATGCTATAACAGGTCTGCCGCAGGCCATGTATTCCATCATTACAAGGTTTGTTCCCCCTTCACAGCGGTTTGGGAAAAGACCGATATCGGTTTTAAGGTAGATCTCGCGCAGCTTTTCGTTTGGCACCAGGGGAAGCGAGAATACCCTTTTCATATCCAGGCCGTTAATATTCAGGAGGTGAGTAATAAACTCAGGCCAGTCGCCGTCTGCCCATTCAAAGTTAATATACTTCGAGTTGCTCATTGGTAATACGCTTTGCGCCCACATATTATACCAGGCGTTAATGAGCACAATGTCGGGATATTTCTGCTGCAGGATCTGCACGGCTTTAATTACAATATCCTGGCTTTTTCTCAGTTCAAACTTTCCGCCGGAGAAGATTACAAAAAGATCATCATTATACTTCGGTTCGGGCTCGGGATAAAACATTCCGGGGTCTATTCCCTGGATTGCTGTTGCGGAGTTAAATACTCCGTAAGATTTTAACTTTTCCTCGTTCCAGGTAGAAGCTGCAATAATGAGGTCGTAGTCGCGTGCTTTTTTAATTGCCTCTTTGGGAAGCTCGGTTTCAAATACAGCCATGCCGTAATTATTCTCCCCCCAATTCCCGTTCGAGGTACTGAAGTCGGCATTTCTTAAAATGTGCAGCACCTTTCCGGGCACAGGGCCGGAATACCTGGGATCATTATGCGCCAGGTCTTCAAATTGAATAAATCCGGGGAATTCTTTTCTAAGGTTGTTGCTTACAACACCCCAGCCGAAATTTTCTCCGGTTGTAAGAGAAAGGAATATGGGCTTTGAATTCATTGTAGCAGGTTTCTCTTCTATTATTGCAGGATTAGTAATTTCATTATTTTTCTGCAGCATCTCATCTAGTGCAACACCAATTTCATCAAAAACGCTTTCCCAGCTGCCGACAGACTTTTGCCTGAACAGCCTGGCAGAAGGATACCACGGGGAATCATGCCCCTCAAGCATCCAGCGCCAGTCGGGCACATAGGTTAGAAGTATCCAGACCGGCTTACCCAGTGAACCGGCCAGGTGTGCTATGGATGTATCCACTGTTATTACAAGGTCAAGGCAGCGGATTGCCGCTGCGGTGTCTTCAAAATCGTTCAGGCCGTACTGGTTAAGGTCAACTATTCTGTCCTTAAATTCCGGCAGTTCTTTCAGGCGGTCTTCTTTTTGCAGACTGAAGAAAGTAAGGCCTTCTTTATCCAGCAGACTCCGGAAGTTCTTAAGCCTGCAGGATCTGTTCCTGTCGTTACTGTGCTGCGGATTGCCTGCCCACACAATTCCGGCCTTAAGGCCTTTATAGTCTTTTAATATATTGTTCCATTTTGACTGGCAGTCAGGACTGATATGAATATCTATTGGCGGCGGCAGCTGCTCAACTGATGTATCCAGATAAAGAAGAAGGCTGATTAAGAAAACCTCGTAATCAAAATGCACATCCGGCTGAGAGCTGAAATTTCTTTCCACAAATTTGTCTATGCCCTCTGCCTCCTTCAGTATATTCCATAGCGATTTTTCGCATTCAAGAATTACCTGGCAGTTTTTTTTCTTCAGCTCCGGGATAAACCTCGCAAACTGGATTACGTCTCCAAGTCCCTGCTCCCCGAAAACAAGCACCGTCTTTCCATCCAGGGTAGAATCTTTTTCAAGAGGCTTCAAAACTTTTCTGTTTAGCGCCCATTCTTCCCTGAGTTTTCGCCACTCATATTCCTTCAGGCCTTCCGGCAGTTCCCCCTGCAGCATGAGGGCAAGCCCCTTATTAAAGTGGGCATTCTGATGCTGTGGATTTTCCGAAATGGCGAGGTCAAAATATTTAATTGCCTCTTTGTTTCTCTTGCTCCTGAATAGTGCATAGCCCTTGTTGCCATAGGCAAGGGCCCTTATGGAATGGTCTTCCTGTGCCTCAGGGCTGGCCAATATGCTTTCACAATCGCGGATGGTCTGGTCAAATAAATTCAAATCCGCATTAACCGTGCACAGGTTTATTTTTGCGGTTAAGTATTTTTCATCTGCTTTTAATGCCCTTTCAAGAAGAGACTTTGCTTCGGTGTGCTTTCCGATTGATGAGTACAAAAGAGCAAGGTTATTCAGTGCCTCCAGACAATCGGGGTTTATTTCAAGCGCAGCCTTATAATATTCTGCCGCCCTGCTTCTGTTCTTAAGACTCTGGAAACATAAGCCGGCATTAAAGAGTATGTTGTCCGTCCTGACATTCTGCTCAAGAAGCCGGTTATAAGCTTTAAGTGACTCTTCATACTCCTTGAGCCTGAAACATACGCTTCCCATAAGGCTGAGGGCATGCAGGTTACCGGGCTCACCCTCCAGGATATTCAAAAGCATATTTTTAGCTTTCTGATATTCCTGGTTTTCAAAAAAGCGGACAGCGTTTGAAAGCAGGATCTGGCTCTCAAGTTCAATGTGCTGGTCGTATTTTTCCAGGTAATCCTTGAGCAGTACGGGGTCGTTTTTTATCAGGGTATCGAAATGGAATTTTGCACTTTCAGGTTTTCCAATCTGGCGGTACAGGAGTGCCGCCTTGAGGTGAGCGGGCATGAATTCAGGATCATATTGAAGCACCTTAAGAAAGTATTCTAGTGCAGTTTCATTTTCACCCGTATTCTGGTAGTTTAATGCCAGATTATATAGTGCCTCTTTATGTGAGGGTTCAAGTCTTGTTACCTCTTTAAGCAATTCGGTTGAAGCCTTAAAGTTTCCCGACTTTGCTTCAACAACAGAGAGGAAAAACAGGGCCGAAAGATTATCTCTTTTTATTTTCAACAGCTCTAAAAGAATATTCCGGGCCTGCTCAAGCCGGCCTTCCTGGAAAAATGAGACTGCAAGCTGGTATTTATCATCCATTCATTAAATCCGGAATAATTTAAGAGTAGTGATGGAAGCACCATGTGGTTTCAGCACCATCGGGGCCACACTTTGCAAAAACCACATTTTATTCCTATAAAGTTGTATGTGCTTCAGGATATCCTAAAATTTCATTTACCTTTGCCAGGCCTTTTACTGCAAACATGTTGGATGGATTATTCTTTACAGCCCATTCAAACATTGTTTTGGATTCCTTTTCCATCTCCTGGAGGAAGAACACTTCTCCAAGTCCGGCACAGGCCTGTGAAGAATTAGGATTCAGTTTAAGTGAATTCTCAAAGCAGGCCCTGGCATTTTCAGTTTCCTGAAGCGCCAGGTAATTAAAGCCCCTGAAATTTTCAAGCGTGGATATTTTCTGTGAAGTATCTTTGCTTACTGCTTTGCGGTTGAAGTAAAGTTCCGCCTCTGTAAGCTTGTTTAGCACTTCCTGAAACTTCTTTTCGGAAAAGAGCTTGTATGCTTCACCAATGAGGTGATAGAAATTTTCCTTTTTGGAGTCTAGTGTTTCGAGATTCAGTGTGTTATGGTCCTCAGGAAGTCCGAGACCCTTGTTCACTTTGGCCAGGCCTTTTGCCGCAAACTGGTTATCGCTGTTATAGTCAAGGGACCATTCATACATGGCCTTTGCCTCATAGTCGTACTCACAGAGATAAAATACCTCGCCCAAACCCGCGCATGCCTGTGAGGATGCAGGATTAAGGCTCAGGGATTTTTCAAAGCATTCCCGGGCTTTTTCCAAAGAATCCATACCAAGATAATTGAAACCCTTAAAGTTCAGCAGACTAGCCTCGTTTTCGGAATCTCCGGGAGCCAGCATGTTCTCGGCATCATTAAGCGTCTCGAGAGCACGGTTGAAGTCCTTTTGCTCAAATAATTTATACGCCTGTCCGAACAATGTCTCCAATTGGTTCATATTTAGACCTTTTTAAGTTTTGTTATAATTAATAAGTAAATTATAACAATAGGCATGCCATTGATTTTCAGGCAATTAGGTGTGTTTTGTGCATTAATTTTGCCATGGACAAAGAAAAGGATGGAATCGGGTGGCTAATATTGCGCAGTTGTAAGTATATGAAATTACTCTTTAGCCCGGACTTTTTCCCAAGGAAAAGGTCCGGGCAAATTTATAATACAATGAAAGGAAGTGATTAAAGCTTATCCAGCTCTCTTTGTAAAATAAGCAGGTTTTCCGTTGCCACTTCATTATCAGGCTCTTTACGGATCACCCTTTCCAGGAGTTCCGCTGCAGCCTGGTAATTCTTTTCCATAATTTCAATTACCGAAAGGTCGTTTAAGGCATCCAGGTTCCCTTCTTCCATCAGGAGTATTGTTTCCAGCACCTTGCGGGCTGAAGTGAGGTCTTCACTTTCAATGAACGCCTCGGCTTTCTCAATCATATCGCCGTATGGCCCTTTGGGCTTTTGGGTTTCATTGCCTGTCTGATAGTTTTCAAAGCCTTCAGCTGTATTCTGAAAAGAATCATTCTTCAATTGGGCCATTTTTTCGTCAATCAGGCTGCTGAGGCAGTTCATGTTGTCGAGTGCCACATCGTTCATTGGATCAATCCTGATTACTCTTTCAATAAAATCCGCAGCTGCCTCATAGTCCCCGGCCATTATGGATATTACGGCAAGATCGTTCATGGCGTCAACATTTCCAGGGTCAGTCTGCATCAGGTGCATCAGAATATCCACGGCCTCGTTCAGTCTGTCAGATTCAATCAGGCTTTCGGCCAAAATGATTTCGGAATTTCTGCCAGGTGCCTCATTAAAACTATTCATCACATTTCCTATTTTACTTTTAGTTTTACTCAAATTTTTGAAAGAGCTATTATACTGAGTTTTATTATCATTCAAAAGCATTTTATATTTATTCCGGATAATGTCACTTTCCTTCTCACTGAGGGGGCGGTTTCCCATTTCTATTCCGTTCTGGTTATAGTAGTAGAGGCCGAGGAACTCAGGAATGTGCAGCATCTTTGAGTTGTTGACAAATGCCATCCGGCACCAGAATTCATAGTCCGCAGCAGACATAAGGGATTCATCGAAATATCCGATTTTCTCATGCACACTCTTTCTCCACATCGGCTGCGGCCCCATGAGGCATGCGATAAAAAAGTGTTCAGGATTATACGGAGGGCGTTCCAGTTTTCCGGCAACAGTTCTACTTTCAAAGGTTTCATTTTCAATCTTTGTCACATACAAATCTGAATACACCAGGTCGACGTCTTCATTTCTGTCCAGGTGACCGGAAAGCACTTCCAGGGCATCACGCCTGTGCCTGTCGTCCGTATTTGCATTCGTAATAAATTTGCCCGAAGAGGCCTTAACGCCCCGGTTCCAGGCCTGGTAAATTGTTTCCCTTTCATCTGTTTTGATATACTTGATATCGGGGTGCTTTGATTTATATTCCCGGATTATGGCATCTTCATTTTCTTCAGAGCCGGTATTGACCAGAACAATCTCCAGCTCTCCCTTTTCATAGAGTGTCTGCCCCAGGAGGTCGTCCAGGCAGCCCCTGATGAATTTTTCGGAGTTAAAGACGGAGACCACGGCTGAAACCAGAACGTTACTCCCCTTATTTTTTTTCTTTTCTGATTTTGAATATGACTTACTATTTTGAACTTTTCTTTCCAGAATCTTTTCATAAAGCATCATGTACTCTTTCGCTTGTTTTTCAGCGGCAAATCTATCCCTGGCAATTCTGAGGCTTTCCGTCTTCAGGAATTCCGCATCCGCTTCAAACAGCACCCAGTAGATGCCTTCTGCCAAGTCATGATAGTTTTTTCTTTCTGCCAGATATCCGTTTCTTTTATGCTCAATCATGTCGGGAATCCCACCAGAATTAAAGCCCACAACAGGCGTCCCGCAGGCCAGCGACTCAGGAACGACGTTCGGGAGATTATCATCCAGAGACGGAATTACAAGTACATCCGCAATATTGTAAACCCCGGCCAACGCTTTTTCATCTGTTATCCTGCCGGCGTTTAATACCGTGAATGCTTCGGGCAGCTTTATTCCATCCGGAATATTTCCAAATATCAGCAAAGTAACATTATCTTTTACCTTTTCAGCCAGAAGTTCCAAAGCATCCCTCAGGAATGAAAATCCTTTTCTGGTCGTAAATGAATCAACACCAAAGAGAATTACTTTAGAATTTTCGGAAATGCCTGCTGCTTTCCTCAAAACCTTTTTATCATAGTTCCTGAATACATCCATAGGAAACCCATTGGCAATAACCGAGACAGAGTTGTTTCCTGCTAAAGAACTCTTAAGGGCCTCATTTCTTAACCAGTTGCTGGGAGTGACAAAACTGATATTCATCTTTCTGTAAGCATTCAATTTTGATTTCCAGTTTTCATTTGAATCGTCCTTTGGATTACCGGAAGCAATCTGAGGACACTTGCCGCATTCATAATGGAAATTCCGGCACTCTTCTGCATAGTGGCATCCGCCTGTAATTGGATTCATATCATGCAAAGTCCAGACTATATTTTTATCCCTGAACTGACTGCTGATTTTATTAAAATTCAGGAGTCCAGACATCCAGTGGAAATTAACTATATCGGCTTCACGGACTTCCATGAGCATTCCGAAGTCCACGTCAACCGAGGACACATCGGTAAATATTTCAAGGCCCGGATCCCGTCCGGAATAACTTGACATCTTTGTGAACCATTTATTCCATTGCTGCATCATCTTTTCGGACCTGTAAACATCTGGATTAAGGCAATACCCGGGCACAGAAGGATTGATTTCCGGAATTACTTTTACAGAGTCGTCCCTTGTAGTCTTGCCTGCTACAAGAAGACATGAATCAACCCCGTTTAATACTAGCCCTTTGTGCAGCCTATAGGCGGCTTTCCCTGCCCCGCCTGCATCAGTAGCACAAATATGTACAACTTTCATTATTGTTACAGCCTCTCAATTATTGCAAGTTTAGGATTATTTTATAACTGCTATTTAACAAGTCTGGTTCTCCATTACACCTGAGAAAGACCTTCCCACTTTCCAGTTCATCCACAGAAATTAAAGTTTATCCAGTTCTCTTTGTAAGATTAGGATGTTTTCTTCCGCCACCTCATTTGATGGATCCTTTTTGATTACTCTTTCCAGAATTTCCGCTGCAGCCGGATAATTCTTTTCCATAATTTCCACTACAGAAAGGTCATTTAAGGCATTTATGTTTTCATTTTCCAAAAGCAGAACGGCTTCAAGCACCTTGCGGGCTAAAGAAAGCTCACCGCTTTCGATGAAAGTTTCCGCTTTTTCTATCAGACTGCTGTATTGTCCTTTTTGCGTATTACTTTCAGATCCAGTTTCCTGCCCTTTAGATTCTTCTTTGCTTTCCTTAAGGCTGGAGTCCGGGTGTTCTATCTCACTCGGCTGGCTGCTTTTCTTTTCAAGCAATTCACTAAGATAATTCATGTTCCCTAAGGCCACCTCATTGTCCGGATCAATTCTTACAACCCTTTCTAAAAAATCTACCGCAGACTCAAGATCTCCCGTCATTATTGATATTACTGCCAGATCATTTAAGGCATCTGTATTGGCCGGATTTTTATTGATGATCTCACTTAA
>JAAXKQ010000029.1:0-4689 GCA_025612245.1 Ignavibacteria bacterium | reverse complement strand
TTCTTTAGGTAGAGATTCCCATAAAGGTTCAGGACGTTTCCATATTTATCATCCATGTCTGAGCGGCCTTCGGATTCATAAATATCTATGGATTGCTTTAAGACTTGTTCAGCCAAATCATACTCATTATCAACGAAATGCACCAGAGCCCTTAGGTAGCTTTGTATGAATTCATCCTGATGAATAGGGAAGGATATGGACCGTTCTTTTACCTGTTTTTTCTCCAACCAGATTTCATCAATATTAACGCCCCACTTTTCCAAAAATTTCTTTTCATTTAACCTGATAAGCTTTGCGTATTTTTCGTATCCATCGGCCCTGAAGGACTTTGAACCGTAATGATGAACAAAAACATCCTCTGCTATTACAGTCTTATAGCCTGCTATATGCGACCGGAGGCAGAAATCGTCATCCTCAAAGTTCCCGGGGCTGAAGCGTTCATCAAGTCCGCCAATTAAGTTAATTACTTCCTTCTTGATCAGGGTGCAGAGGAACGAAACTCTCAGGTACTCTAAGGTCTTTCCGGAATTCTGCCTTTTTATCATCTTCGCATATTTATGCATTTCCGGGATAGTCTTATATTTTGCATTTTCATCCATCTGTATACCGCTGACCAGATTACTTATTGGTCCTACAATGCCTATTTTGGCGTCCGACTCCGCTACTTCCAGCATTCTCTGGAGCCAGCCCTCAGTCACAACAATATCGTTATTAGCAATAACCAGATAGTTCCCTGAAGCAGCTTTCAAGGCCTGATTAATGGCCTTTGGAAATCCAAAGTTGGAATCATTGAGTATAACCTTAATCCTGGCATATTTTTTCTGCAGGTTTTTTAGGTATGTAACTGTACCATCAGTACTGGCATTGTCAACAATAATAATTTCATACTTCAATTTTGTATGTTTCAGAATCGAATTAATGCATTCCTTGTTAAACTTAAGGCCGTTAAAAGTCAGTACCACTATCGAGACAAAAGTCTCACTTTTCTTCTTTTGAGAAGATGAAACTTTACAGAGGTCCTCTCCTGGAAGCAGATACTCCTTAATCATATTTGCATCTGTAGCAAAAGTCCTGCCGTCGTTTTCTGTAATAAAATCGGGCTTAACTTTACCGAGCCATTTTCTGTGCAGGCGTTGGATGTTTTCGGATACTTTAGAAAACCTTTCTGCTCCGCTTTGCGATTCATAGTGAATGACCACACTCTCAGGCTGATAGACGAGACTATATCCCCTCTCCCTTAGCTTGAAACACAGGTCTACATCCTCATATCCATTCCAATATCCTTCATCAAATCCGCCCACCTCTTCGAAAGCGGACCTGCGGACCAGCAGACAAGCGGCGGTCAAAGACTGGTATTCTGTCATTACTTCAGCTTCCCTGCAATCAGCCGGCTGATGTAAATATAAATGCTGAGCCAGTAAGGGATCTTTCATTTTTCTATGAGCGAATATCCCGATGCCGGCATGCTGTATTGTCCCATCCGGAAACAGCAGTTTACTTCCTGCGGCGGCTGCTTTAGAGTCATTATCAAGTATTTTCACCAGCATTTCCATCCATCCTTTTCTGACTTCGGTATCGTTATTTAAGAATAGAAGGTAACTGCCGCGAGCCGTTCTTGCTGCCAGATTATTTGCTTTTGAAAATCCCAGGTTTCGTTCTGACCTCAGTACCGAAAAATTGCTTTTGTTCCTCTGGTATTCCTTTAATAGCGTCTGAGTTCCATCAATAGAGGCATTATCCACAATAATCAGCTCATAACTCTCCTGTGCCCCGGTATTCCTATAAACCGACTCCAGGCACTTTTGCGTAAGTTCAGCCCTGTTGTAAACAGGAACTATAACAGACACTTTTATCCCGGTTGATTCTTGTGATTTTCCGGGAACCTTGCCCTTCACTGCCTTATCTGAAAAGCTTATTGCAATTTCCGGCTTTACATACAGAGATTTCTGCCCATTTAAGTATTTTTGCAGGTTAAATGGCAGCTTGCCGCCTTTAACATTTCCGATCCTCTGCTCATCTTTCCATTGCCTGTATTCTCTGTGCTCAATTGTCTCTTTTTCATCAATTGCCTTTAATGTCTCTTGATCAATTACTGCTGCTTTACCGGATGGCAAATGAAATCCGATATTTTCATCCAGCATGTAAATATTTTGCAAGTTGGACACATTAATTCTAAAACCGTAATCAGCATCCTCTTCTCCGTAAAGACCGTAGTCTTCGCACCAATACCCCAAAAGTTTATTTGTTCTTTTAGGTATCAGTATACATGCTCCTCCCAGAATACCCCCTGTTTTAGGCCGGACATCAACGCCATTTATCTTCTGTACGGGATAACTGACAGGCTCAAAGTTATATGCTACTGCCCCGGCAGTGGAAATCTTTTGGGCCACATTGATCATCTCACGAAGCCAGTTCGGCTTCTGAATGACTATATCATTATCCAGCTTCAGGTAATACTCAGCCTCAGGGTCCTTTAACCATGCCAGATTGGATGCCTTTGCAACGCCTATATTGGAATCAAGGAGCATGAGATTCTTTATTATTCCCCTGCGTTTCAATTCTTTTAGATACTCCCGGGTTCCGTCGGTGCTTCCATTATCCACAACAGTCAGCACATGCGGAAAACTTGTGTATTGAACAATGGATTTAATCGACTGTTTTGTATATTCAAGGCGGTTGTATGTTATCATGCATATATTTACAAATCCCGGGTTTTTGGAATCAAAACTGAACTGATAGTTATATGCGTAGTTTTCTTTTACAAATGGAAGATGAGCGGCATAAAAGTGTTTAACTGCATCAGATTCCATTACACTCTGATTGATGTTTGCATTCACAACACCTGAGGAGTTTTCCAAATATAAGCCCAGGAAATCCCGAATGTGGAACATTTCATGTTTTGCGGCAATCCTGCACCAGAATTCATAGTCTCCGGCGGACTTCAGCTCTTCATTAAAAAAGCCCAATTCCCTGTGCAGGGATTTCCTCCACATCGGCTGGGGCCCCATGTGGCATCCCGTAAGCATAATTTCCTTTTTGTAATCTGGTCTTATCTGATAGCCGCAGTTTATGAAATTCTCAAAGGTTTGATTCCCGAAATTTGTAACAAATATGTCTCCATAAACTAAAGCCGCACCAGGATTTTCATCAAGTGCAGCAGCCATAACTTCCAGGGCATCACTTCTATGCCTGTCGTCAGTATTGGCATTAGTAATGTATTTCCCTTTGGCAGCTTTAATTCCACGGTTCCATGCCTGGTAAATCGTTTCGCGTGTATTTATTTTTATATATTCTATATTAGAGTACTTTTCACAGTAACGCCTTATTATCTCATCTTCATTCTCCTCTGAACCTGTATTTACCAGAACAATTTCCAGCTGCTCTTTTTTGTAGAGTGTTTGCCCAATCAGGTCATCAAGACAACCTTTTATAAATTTCTCCGAATTATAGACCGATACAATAGCTGTAACCGTGAACCTATTGGTTTTATAATTCTGTTTATCATGCCCATCTTGCTTGCATGAATTTATCCAAGAAGACTGGATACTAGAATTTAGCTTTTCAGCCTCATTTGTCCTGCCGCTAAAAAATGCACAATAAAGCAGTTCAAAAGTCAGAGGATATCTTTTATTTATTCCGTCATCGCCACCCAGTAGATCTATAACTCTGCCCTTATCTGACCTATTGGCCAGCAGTTTCAAGACATGGGTTTTGGCTTCGTGGCTATCTCCCGTCGAGATTGCCTGTTCAAGCGCCTTTAGTTTTTCTTCAAATTCAAAGCTCACTTTTTGGGTTTGCCCCTGGTCTGAAGGCATCTGGCTTTCATCCAGGGAAATTGTATCCGGTGCAGGCGTAAGTGTTTTATCAGCAGATCCCTCATAAAACTGATATTCAAGATCAAGGATAGCCTCTGCTTCCTGGTTATATGTCGGGATGTTCAAGGCAGTTTTTTGCCCGCTATGGTGCCTGAATCCGGCCAGCAATGCGTCAACAGTATGTAATTGTGCCGAGCGGAAGAACCTTGTCCACAGTTCAAGATCTCCTGCCAGACGGTATTGTGTAGAAATAAAGGAGCCTGCTTTGTCCCATAATTTTCTTCGCCAGAAGGTACCCTCCTGTTGAATATACGGGTCTTGGTATACCTTTAAAAGATATTTTGCCCTGCTCCATTTAGGAGTATAATCGGAAATCCAGGCCTCACTGCCATCAGCAGCAAAACCGTTTGGCCTTCCCATCAGCCATTCTACATCAGTTCTTCTGGAAAATACCCCCGAGACTATCTTAAGCGCTTCGTCATAGAATTTGTCGTCTGAATTAAGCCACGTCATTATTTCGCCGGAAGAATGTCTGAATCCTTCATTCAGAGCACTATATTGCCCCCCGTCCGGTTTACTCTGCCAGTAGCGCAGATACTTTTCATATTTTTTAATGATGCCAACGGAATTATCGGTGCTTCCACCATCCATAATAATGTATTCAAGATCCGGGTAATTTTGAGTCAGTACCGAATCGATGCATTCCTCAAGAAATTTATCCTGATTATATGAAGGCGTAATTACTGTTATTTTTTGAACAGGAGTACTATTTTTATTTATACTGAAAATTTTCGGAAAACTTTTCTCTTGTAATATTTTATCATATAGTGATAAATAGTTTTCTGCCTGAGTCCGGAGCTGAAACTCGCGGAGC
>JAAXKQ010000044.1 GCA_025612245.1 Ignavibacteria bacterium | reverse complement strand
GTAGCAAGATAAACTACACTCTCACAAATATTACAGCAGTGATCAGCAATTCTTTCAATATATCGAATCAGGAAAAGTAAATACGTGGCTTTCGAAATGATGCTGGTGTCTTTTGCCATCATTTCTATCAACTCAACCCAGACTGCGTAAAAGAGCTTATCTACCTCATCATCTCTAGCTGCTGCCGCTTTTGCTAATTCTACATCTTGTGTCTCAAAAGCCTTCAGAGAACTCTCAAGCATGTATGCTGTAATATCAGCCATTTTTTTAGTATCTATAAGAGGCTTTATATGACCGCCTTCGATTTTCCCGGGGATTTTGGCAATATTGACTGATAGTCCCACAATCCTTTTGAGATCAGCTGAGATCTTGAGAGCTGAAACGACAAGCCGAAGATCACTTGCCATTGGCTGCTGCAGTGCAAGCAGATCAAAAATCGAAACCTCAATTCCTTCCTCAAGTTTATTAACTTCTACCTCCAAGGCAAGCGTCCTTTCAGCAAGTTTGACATCGAGATCTATAACTGCAACCATTGAGTCTCTAAATATCATTTCAACTATTTTTCCAAAAGAAAGTACAGATTCCTTTAGCATATCCAATTGTTTTATATAGCATTGTCGGGGCATTTCCAATCACCCAAACCTGCCAGTAATATAATCTTCAGTACTTCGTTCTTGAGGGTTATGAAAAATTTGCCTAGTTTGTCCGAACTCAATCAATTCCCCCATAAGGAAAAATCCGGTATAATCTGATATTCTGGCTGCCTGTTGCATATTATGAGTTACAATTACTATAGTATAATCCTTTTTAAGGTTCATAATTAAATCTTCAATCCTTGAGGTGGAAATAGGGTCAAGAGCGCTGGTGGGCTCGTCGAAAAGAATGATCTTAGGTTTTACTGCCAATGTCCTGGCAATACAAAGTCTTTGTTGCTGACCGCCGCTCAAGGAAAGGGCAGGAGATTTGAGGCGGTCTGAGATTTCATTCCAAAGAGCAGCCGAACGAAGAGCACCCTCGACAACTCCATCCAGATCCTTTTTATTTACACCATGAAGACGCGGTCCATAAGCGATATTGTCATAAATGGACATTGGGAAAGGGTTTGGTTTCTGGAAAACCATACCTACTTGCTTCCGAAGATCAACAACGTCTACGTCTGCTCCGTAAATGTCTTTGCCTTCAATTAAAACCCTACCTTCGACCCTGCAATTTTTGATAAGATCATTCATCCTGTTCAAGCAGCGGATGAAAGTTGATTTGCCGCAGCCAGAAGGTCCTATGAGAGCAGTTACACTATTTTTAGGAATATTCATAGATATATTCTTAAGAGCTTGCTTCTCCCCGTACCACAGATTAAGATTTTCTACTTTTATATGGGGCTGAGCTACGTTTTGAACAGCTTCAGTCATTTTATGTACCTCATTTTTATCCGCCTACAGGCGTCCAAAAATAGTAAAAGTTTTTTTACTACAATTCCTTATGATTATTTTTGATGAATATTAAATTTTTAATTTATTCCTGTAATGCCTGCGGATTAAGACTGCTATAAGATTCAAACTCAGGACAATCATCAACAGAACTAGAGCGGTTCCATATTGAATAGGTCGGGTTTTTTCAATATCAGTCCCGGCAGTTGCAAGCAC
>JAAXKQ010000007.1 GCA_025612245.1 Ignavibacteria bacterium | reverse complement strand
CAGTAGCCCGGGGTGAGGAAGCCCCCGGATGGGGGCGACTGAACCCCTGGGAAAAAGGATTCCACCAACAATACACAAAGCTCCGGTCAGGAGCGGCACAGAGGAATTATGAATGGAAGCAATGTGGTCGGGTGTAAATGTGTTGGGATTTCTACCGCTTTAGCGGTAGCATGTTTGTAGGGTTGCATGTTCTTTATATTTCCCTGATTGCGGTGAATGTTTTGTGTGTAATGGATATTTAAGATAATTCTCGGTTGTTCTGATGGGATGGTTTTTATGTGCGGGGGATCGGGTTTCCATGATATGTTTAACCAATAGTAAGTAAGATACAAGTCGCTCCTTCCGGAGCTCTGATTCTTTTTTTTATTCGTTTTTTTCTACAGACAAAGCGCTCCTTCCGGAGCTTGGGGGAGGCGTGATTATATTGGTTCAGATTTTATGGATGGGGATTCATGGTTCCCGGGGGCTAATAAAGACAGGGCGCCCCATAGAAGGGTCCAGTCAAATGAGAAGGCAGGTTGAAGCGGGCTCAGAGCACAGGGTTACGGATATGCAACCACTACGTGGTTGGGGATCATTTTAGGGATCGTTTTCTACAAACATGCTACCGCTAACGCGGTAGGGAAGATATTTTGGGAACCGTTTCTACAAACATGCAAACGTTACGCGGTAGCGGGTTTGTGCATGTGTATATATGGGTAGATTGCGGGGGTAGTGCACATGCATATATGCGCAGATTGCGGATGTTGTTTTCAACTCAATTCATTCCATTCGACATTTCTTCTACAAACATGCTGCCGCTAATGCGGTAGTGAACGTGTATAATTTCTCAGATTGCGGAGGATGTTTCAAGCCTGATTTCTTTCATTCAGCATTAAGCATTTTTCTCATTCAAGGCTTAGAATTTCTCTATTCCCTTAAGTTTTACTTCTGGCTTTGCCTTTTCTCATTCTTCTTCATGCCGTGAAATGTGTATGTACCGCGGCTGCTCCGGGAGGGGCTATGGATTTTAGCCGGGGTCTTTCTTAAGTTGTTGTCCATAATTTTCCTGGTAAAGCGTAAACCAATTTGCCGAAGGATAGTAAAAAATTTATCCCGTTATTCAGAACTAAATTTATATTGCCTTCATTATGAATACTGCCGACAGAAAAACGGTTCTTTTTTATCTTTTCAGCGCCGGGATTTTCCTTTATTATGCAGGGATATGCGCGCTGTATTTAATGAATCCCCGGTTTTATGACCACATTGAGCCATCAATTGTAATGGAGGGCGAGCTGGTCAGAAACGGCCTCAGCATTTATACTCCTTCAGCCGATGCATGCAGAATTAGTCTCGGGTTCGGCCCTTCGGCATACCTTATGAGCTCGTTTTTCCTTTCAATTCTGCCCGACCCGATTACAGCCGGGAAATTGAGCGGGATACTGCCCGTATTTTTCAGCCTTATGTTAATGCTCATTGTGCTTTACAGGAAGTATTCATTAAAGGCAGCATTTTTATCCGTTATATATGTAATTATAATGTATCTGCCTTTCGGGCACCTTTCATTCTGGAACAGACCCGAGAGTTCAATTATACTTGGATGCACGCTTGCCGGAACCGCTTTAATCTCGGGGAAAAGGATAGTTACAACTTTACTTATGCCTCTTGGAATTGCAATTGCGGTAAATGGCAAATTCACCTCGGTTTTCTACATACTTCCCTTGCTGGCGTTCATATTCTGCCAAAACGGCTGGAGAAACTTAATACAGGTTACCCTTCTTTCTTCAGTCATAATTATTCTGCCATTTTTACTGCACAGCTCTTTCCCGGCGCGTGAATACTTTTTCTGGCTTTTGAACTGCCTCAATCACAAATTTATTGTAGCCCAATTCTTCCGGAGCCTGCTTTATGCTTTTCTTTTCGTTACGCCATTACTCGTGATATTAAAAGAAGCGTGGGTAAGAAAATCAATTGATGATAAAAAATCGGCAATAATATTCTTTTCCGTACTGACGGTTTCACTTTTCCTCATTGCAATTGTAGCGGCAAAGGAAGGTGCGGGCTCTCATCACCTGATTCCATTTGCGGCAATAACGGGCTTTCTTATTCCGGTACTCATGAAAAAGTACAGGCTACGCTATTCAGAAATAGTTCAGGTAAAGTTAAATTCCGGGGCAATTCTTCTCTGGGCAGCGGCAATCTTCTACCAGTGCTATACGGGACCTCAAAGCCGTTTTGTTTACTTCCTGTCAGATAGCCAGGAACAAGAAATTGCTGATGACCTGATGAAGCTGAAGAATAAATACAGCAGCTATTCGGCAGCCATGGGATACACCGACAGCAAACCTGAGAATTACAACAATACTTTTTTCAGGCCCCTGTTGATGGATAAAGGGAGCAAATATTTTATTGACGCTCCTGCTTTAATGGATATGGCCGAAGCGGGAATGTCCCTTCCATGTGAGACAGTAAACGTCATCAGGCAGCAGAAATACGGCATCTTTATACTGCCCAGGAGCGGAAGCCCCTTTTCAATGACAAGTTTTTACGCCTCAAGATACAAGCTTTTCAATGAGGAGTTCCGGGAAGCATTTTTTGATAATTACCTTAAGACAGACAGCAGCAGGTATTTTACGGTATACACGGCAAAGAGTAAATTATTTTGCCATAAGGTACCGCTTTAAGTGTCTTCCGGTGCCGAAGGATACTCATTCACAAAATAATTTCTCCGGAGGAGGAAAGAGCAAATACGGCGGATATGGGGAAAATATCCCGGCCGCGTTTGCTACCTATATTTAAAAAGATTATCTTATCTTCATGAATCAGGCTAAGTTAAATATTACGAGCTATGCCTTTAATATCCAGCTGGAGTCTCTGGACCCCGGCTCCGGCCCTCTTGAATTCGATACTCTCCTGAGGGTCTTCAGCAAACTGAAATCTTCCTTCCGGTCCTTCATTGAAATTGAATTCCTCAAAAACGAAACTTTCAAGAGCCTGTTATGCCGTAAGCCCGGTATACTGGAAGCTTTTAAGAAAGAGACCGAACTGATGGTTCTTTCCATGGATATAGATTCCCTCAGGGCTTCCATTGCCCCCAATCTTGCCGAACATGATGACGTCCTTTTTGAGCATGAGATCTTGTGCTGGAAGAGGGAAAAATTTCAAGCCTATAAAGATGACGTAATTTACTTAAATTATCTTGATGCTTCTTCCGTAAGAAGGATACTGGATTCATACAGCTCCGCAGAAAGGATAAAGATATATAAACCGGTTTTTGACATTATTGCATACGACAAGGATTACAAAATCAGCCTGCTGGACGCAGCCGGAAAGTGCTGTGGAATGATTGTTCCACCACCAGACGTTGTAAAAAGGCAGATCATTCAGCCGTCATCAGAAAGCCTGAAGGCAGTCTAATTAAGTTCCGTCTGCACCGAAAACGTGCCGGTCAGTTGAACTATGGAAGATGCAGTAAATCATTCTACCCCGGGCATTAGCTCCGGGCTGCGCTATAATGTCATCCCCGGGCAGGTACTGCGGGAGTAAGGCTCTTATACATTCAGCTTTCTTTTTTCATCAGTTCAAATAAGATCCGTTATGTTCCCGGCATATGTAAGAGTAGCCTTTGTCTGAGGTGACTGAATTAACATTAGCAGAGTGTTTTATGAAATTTCCATCTTCAACTGAAAGACAGCTTAAATATGCACCAATTGTTATCAGTACCGGCTATGCCTTAGTCAGCGCGGCATGGATTGTAGTAACCGATTACTTGCTTGCCGGGGAAATAAAGGACCCCATCATTCTTACGCATTACCAGACTTATAAGGGATGGTTCTTCATTCTTATTTCGGCCGTGCTCCTTTATTATTTCGTCAGGCTGGGGGTAAAGAAGATCCGTTCTTCAACCGATGCACTTGTAATAAGCGAGAATAAGTACAGGACACTCCTGGAGCAGGCGTCGGACTCAATTATACTTGCCGATAAATACGCTAAGATAATTGAGGCCAACTCCACTACCAGTCAGCTTCTTGGCTACAAGAAGGATGAAATAATAAATCGTAGTTTCAAGGATTTCTTCCCGCCCGGAGACCTTGAGGCACAGCCCTTAAGATATGATGAAATCCTTTCAGGAGAAATTATCCGTTCGGACAGGAGGTTCGTCCACAAAAGCGGCAGAATTATAGATGTTGAGATAACCGCCAAGATGCTAATGGAAGGGATTGTACAGGCAATTATACGCGACGTTTCCTTAAGGAAGGAAATTGAAGACAGGCTGCGGAAGTCCGAGGAGCAGTACCGCCTTCTTTTCAGGGAAAATCCCCACCCGATGTGGGTCTATGACCAGGCCACGCTCAGGTTCCTTGCCGTAAACAACGCGGCAATAGAAGCATACGGCTTTTCGCAGGATGAATTTCTTTCCATGACGATAAAAAACATAAGGCCCATAGAAGACATTCCGGACCTTGAAGACAACATTGCACTAACGGGACGGAAGGATTCCCAGCATTCCGGCCCGTGGCGCCACCTAAAGAAAAGCGGACAGGTAATTTTTGTTGAAATTCTTTCGAACAACATCACATTTGGAAGCAAAGAGGCGCGCCTTGTGCTTGCAAACGACATTACGGAGAAGAAAGCGGCTCTGGAGGCCCTGCAGGATAGTGAAAAACGCTTTAGAAGTCTTTTTGAATACTCCCCTATTTCAATCTGGGAGGAGGATTTCTCGATCATCAAGAATCATATTGATCTCTTAAAGACAACAGGCGTTACGGATTTCAAGGATTACCTGGAGATGTATCCCGATGAGATAAGGCAAAGCATTGAAATGGTTCGGGTACTGGATGTAAATGAAGCGACGCTTGAACTTTTTGAGGCGGAGAAAAAAGAGGATATAACAGGGGCCTTCCCGCGCATAGCCGAAGAGGAAGACTACAGGGTTCAGAGGGAATCGATTATTGCGATTTCCGAAGGAAAGACGAAATTTGAAATTGACTCCGTTCTTAGAACCCTTAAGGGGAAAGAGGTACATACGCACATAAGGTGGAATGTAGCAGAAGGCTTTGAACAAACTTATGCCAAAGTGCTAGTTACGATAGAAGACATAACGGAGCTTAAGAAAACCGAAGAAGCGCTCAGAATAAGCAACCATGAGCTGAATAAGCTGAACGAGGAGCTGGAGGAGCGCGTTAAAAAGCGCACAGAACAGCTTGAAGCAGCCAACAAGGAGCTGGAGGCTTTCAGCTATTCAGTATCGCACGACCTGAAGGCGCCATTAAGGGCAATAGACGGGTTTTCGCAGATCCTTCTGGACGACTTTGGCCCGGAGTTTAACCCCGAGGCCAAGAGATTCCTGAACATAATTTCAAAAAATGCCGGACAAATGGAACAGCTGATTGAGGATCTCCTTGCGTTTTCAAAAATTTACAACAGGGAGAAAAACGAGGTTTTAATTAATATGAACTCACTTGTGGCCTCCATAACGGAACAGTTCATAAAGGATAACAGCGGCCGCAAGATCCTCTTTACAATCAGGGAGCTTCCCGAGTCAACAGGCGACCGCCCGATGCTCCAGCAGGTATGGATAAACCTGGTCTCAAATGCTGTAAAGTTTACGAAGGACAGGGATGAGGCCTTAATTGAGATAGGAGGAGAAAAAAGGGGAAATGAAGTTGTCTACTACATTAAGGACAACGGTACGGGTTTTAACATGGAGTACGCGTATAAACTTTTCGGAGTCTTCCAGAGGCTTCATCCTTCCTCGGAATTTGAAGGCACAGGCGTGGGGCTGGCAATTGTGCAGAGGATCCTCAGGCGTCACGAGGGCAACATATGGGCTGAAGCCGAAGCGGGCAAAGGGGCAACTTTCTACTTTTCACTTCCGATAAGAAAGTCAGGACAGGAGCGCTTAAACTGAAATAATGGGGTTTCAAGAATAAATTGATTTTTGCCGGTTTTTTGATTCAATTAACTTAAAATGATCATTAAATCAATCCGGAGGGAAGCAAAATGGCGATTAAATTTTTCAGCCCGGCCTTCAAACACGGTGAACCCATTCCTGCCAAATATACCTGTGACGGGCAAAATGTTTCACCTGCCCTTCAATGGGAAGGTCTGCCCGAGGGTACAAAAACAGTTGCAATTGTGCTGGAGGACCCGGATGCCCCGGGCGGAACTTTCATTCACTGGATAGTTTATGACATTCCCGTAAACATCAACAATCTTCAGGAAGGAATTACCTCAACGATGAATCTTCCTGACGCGGCCGCAATGGGTACGAATGACGCGCGCAGGATCGGATACTTCGGGCCATGTCCGCCATCGGGGGTTCATCATTATCATTTCAGGCTTTACGCTTTAAGTACAATTCTCAGGCTTGATGCCGGTGCGACCTTAAAAGAGCTGGAACTTGAGATGGAGAATCACACGCTTGGGAAAGCCGAGCTGATGGGGACATACAGGAGGAATAGATAAATTTGTGGGGTTCACAGAGTAAAAGCAAGAGTGTGAATTGCCACGGCTTTCGGGGTGCGGAGAATTGAGTTTGCCTCTCACAGTCCGGGCTTTAGCCCAGGTAGCCCGTCTTAGGAATCCGGGACCAAAGTCCAGGGGCGAGGGGGGGGAAGAATTTTAAGTTTTAAGTTTTAAGTTTTAAGTTGGGGGAAAAGGTTCAAAGTTCAAGGGAAAGAGGTTCAAAGTTCAAGGTTCAAGGTTTAGGAAAAGGTAAAGGAAGAGAGAGAAAGGTTTAGGTTAAGAAAGAAATATTCATGAAGGCTGGGAGTTTGGAATTGTGCAATGACTAAGCCCGCAGCGCGGGCGAGATCTTTGTAGCCCGGGGTGAGGAAGCCCCCGGATGGGGGCGACTGAACCCCTGGGAAAAGGATTTTCCACACAATACACAAAGCTCCGGTCAGGAGCGGCATAGAGGAATTATGAATGGAGGCAATGTGGGCGGGTGTAAATGTGTTGGGATTTCTACCGCTTTAGCGGTAGCATGTTTGTAGAAATGGTTACAAAAGAAGTTTTCCCTACCGCCCATAGCGGTTGCATGTTCTTTTTCATTTCCCTGATTGTGCGTTTTGTGTAATGGATATTTAAGATAATTCTCGGTTGTTTTGACGGGATGGTTTTTATGTGTGTGTGTTCAGGTTTCAATGATATGTTTATCCATATAGTAAGTAAGATACAAGTCGCTCCTTCCGGAGCTCTGGAATTTAGGGGGATGCCGGTGTTTGCTACAGACAAAGCGCTCCATCCGGAGCTTGGGGGAGGCGTGATTATATTGGTTCAGATATTGTAGAGATGGTTGTGGGATTATTCGCCCATCTGGAGCTTGGGAGAGGCGTTATTCTGCTGGTTTAGATTTTATTGGTGTAGGATTTCATGGTTCCCGGGGGTTCCCGCATCCCTATCGGGATTTGGTCACCCCCGGCTACTGATGTTACGCCCGCGCTGCGGGCTTGGTTAGTGCGTAATTACAGATGGTCAGATTTCATGGGACCTGGGGAATGTGGGGAATCCGTTCCCAGGGGCTAAAGACAGGGCGCCCCATAGAAGGGGCTAGTCAAATGAGAAGGCAGGTTGAAGCGGGCTCAGAGCACAGGGTTACGGATATGCAACCGCTACGCGGTTGGGGATCATTTTAGGGATCGCTTTCTACAAACATGCTACCGCTAACGCGGTAGGGAACGTGTATGTATATTCGGATTGCGGGGGTAGTACACATGTCTATATATGCGCAGATTGCGGATGTTGTTTTCACCTCAATTCATTCCATTCGACATTTCTTCTACATACATGCTGCCGCTAAAAGCGGTAGGGAACGTGTATAATTTCTCAGATTGCAGATGTTGTTTTCAGGCTGAGTTCTTTCATTTATTATTCCTATATGAAGATCCTCCGGAGCTTTTGGGAATAATATAGTAATTAAAAATCCACCTGGATTTTATCTATTCCTTTGTCGTGCGTAAAGGGGATCAGTATTTCATAAATGCCGTTATGATTTTCAGTTTTGTAATTCCCGTCCTGCAGTTTTCCGTTCAAAAGAACGCTTTTGGGTTTTAACGGGGAGATAATTCTAGTCTCATTCTTGTGGCCCGGGAAGGCACTGAGTTCGGCTATCAGAGTTTTCCCCTTGTAGCTGCATGACACGAGGCGTGCATCCGTCCTTTCGATATAAGGCGCTCCGGGGCTACCAAGCGTAACTGCTATTTTACCCTCTTGCATATCTTCAGGAATCAGAGCCGACGGATAGTTTCTCCCGTTATAAGCAATGCTTTTTATGTAATTACCCTTTCCGCTTAAAGTGACATTAAATAATTTGCCGAGCGCGTTGAGGGAAAATGAGACCGTCTTTTGGCCTTTGCCCAGGAAAGGATTAAAGCTTACGTTCCATTCATTCTCATCAATTCCGAACAGGTTATAGAGGCTGTATATGTACCACCCGGCGGCCCACATGAACTGCGGCTTATCAACTTTGCCATAGACCAGGGGGTCCTTATTGTTCCCGTTCCTGTATTCATACATTGCGGGCTGCCCGTTGGGTCCCGCCATAATGCCGTCGAGGGTCATTATGCGTCTTACGAAATCGACTGCATCCTGTCTTCTTCCGGCAGCTTTAAGCGCCAGGGCAAAAAAGGCATTGCCCTGCGACCAGATTCCTCCGTTGATATAAAGGAACGGGTCGCCGGCCTCATTGCCGGCAAACTTCAGGTATTCAATGAGCTTATGGAAATCCATCGGGTAAACGGTATATATGCCGAGTTTTTTATCGAGCAGCTTTTCCTCAGCCGTTCTTACCAGTTCGGTTTTTCTTTCAGGGCTGAGCAAATTAAAATCCGCCGCGGGAAGCGAGCCGATATAATAGTGTTTATCCTCACTTCCGTCCTCGAAATAATTAATG
Organism: Ignavibacteria bacterium; assembly: GCA_025612245.1. GTDB lineage: Bacteria > Bacteroidota > Ignavibacteria > Ignavibacteriales > SURF-24 > JAAXKN01. The sequence goes on along the minus strand of JAAXKQ010000007.1, from coordinate 202,648 downwards.
AGGTATTTGAGTGAATCATCCCACAGCCTTGCATTAAGCTGCTCTTTCATTTTCTCCGACTGTTGCTCCAATTCCGGGAGATCCTCCAGGTTCTCACCGAGTCTGGAGGAGATATATACGTAGTCCTTTAAGGCTTTAGCCGCCATAATAGTCATAAAAGCCCTCGGTCCGTAGTTATGGCCTATATCCCACCAGTCAGGGCGGTAGGCCCACATTATATCTTCTTTCCTGTTTTTCATGGTTTCGGAGAGGCTTTTACTCAGGTAAGGGTAAAGGTTTCTTAAAAGCAGAGTATCCTCCGAGTGCCTAAGGTAGCTTGCCGAGAGAACGATGAACCAGAAGTGGTTCCAGTTATCGGGTGTTGCAAATTCGGTGACATACGCGCTGTCTTTCCAGTAGTATGCGTGGGGAATAATAAGGTCCCTGCCCGCAAGGCTAACGGTAAACTCAAGGTCGCTTTTAACCCTCTCGAGGTCGAAGTTCACGGCTGCAAGGTCGGTCAGGAATACGTCGTGTGAAAAATAGAAATTATACTCGGCAGGGCACGGCATAGGGCGGATGGTGCCGTCTATATAGTGGCGGTTAACCGAAAGGACTGCCTTGGCCCAGTTGTAAGAGCGGTCGAAATATGCGTCGCCCGTTTTGAAGCTCCCCTTTCCGGTCACATAATCCAGCACGTTTTTTTCAAAATCGGCAATTTCTTTTTTATAGTTTGAGAGCATGTAGCTTACGATTGCCCTTCCCTCGTTTTGTCTGCAGGAGCCTATGATCTGAATGACGGTCATTTTTTCGCCGGGAGCGAGGGTTTTCCTGTAAAGGAACTTTGCCGCCGGGCTGCCGGGGTTGCTTTTAGGGATTAGCTTCTCCTTAATATCCAGGCCGCCCGAGACCCACAATTCGCCTTCAAATGCCCTTCTGTTGCCACGTGAGTAGTAGCTTACCGGCACCTCCCCGGCATTAGCTACAAAGATCTGCACGTTTTGCGTCTGGGGGTCGTCAAAGTTTGTATAAATTGCAGAGCCCTCGGTTTCAAATTCCGTCCAGGCGCTGTCTTTAAGCTTAAAGCTATGGCTCGTGCGGACGGAAGTCTCCAGGTGGGTATCAAATTCGAACGGTTGTGAAGAAGAGGTTTTGTTCATAATTGTGTAAGATACAACCATTGCAGGCCTGGAGGAAGCGAACCTGTAGGAGGCCTCTACAATTTTATCCTTATCACTTTTACGGAAGCTGACGCTGTAAGGTGTAAGTGAGAACTCATAAGGCTGAAAGCCGATTTCTTCCCTTTTCCCGTCGCCTATTTTAAGTCCAAGCGACAAGACGTGCGTGGTATCGCGTCTCCAGTAGTCAGTGCTCTGGTCGATACTGTTGGCAGCGGGATAGTAGAGGCTTATTCTTTCGAGCGCGGGCGAGCTGTGGTGCATTTCAATTCCTATGAACTGGTTTCCCACTTCTATCTGGGCATCCCCTTTATAGTTAACCGGCAAGCTCATCTTCTGTGGGAAGCATAAAGAGCTCAGTAAAAAAAGGGTTGCTGCAGCAGTAAAGCAGCATTGCTTCAATTTCATCCGGGATCTCCTTCTTTGTATGAGTACCCTTAGAGGTAATCGTTTAGCGTAAAACAGGATATTTTCTTTTTCCGGCTGTGGGTTCCCCTGAACTGAACCGTAAGCTCTTCGCCGGGAAGAATGATAAAGCCGTTATCTTCGAACACAATTTCCGGGTGGCTGAAGCGCACGAAAAGTGCCGGTTTTGAAGAAGTAACCACCACGTGGTTCGAATAATCCTCCTTAACGACGAGTCCTGCCTTGGGAAGCCTGAGGTGCTTCCACTCCCCTTGCATGAAGAAATTTCTGTTAATCAGTTTTTTATCGCCGTCGTATAAAGAAGCCAGCATGATGCTTTCCTTTTTGGAATTCCTTTCAAATTCAGGCAAGCTGTAAATTCCATTTGAATTTTCCTTTACCTCCACGTCCACTTTCCCCAGTTCCTGCACCTTGCCTTTGGGCAGATAAATTTCGTGAAGGCGGATTGTGCCCGAGAACACATCAGGGCTGCCATTCATTACGATAAGCTTTGGGGTATTGTCTTTCAGGAATGCCACCACATGTTTTTTGAAGGCCTGTTTTACGAAATAGTACGAGAGTTTAGGCCTGAGCTCTGAATCTATAAGGGCCCAGCTTGAAACGGGCCAGCAGTCGTTAAGCTGCCAGATTATGGAACCGTTCGTCTCAGGAAATCTTCCTCGCCAGTGCTCCAGGCATTCCTTAAGCGCAAGAGCCTGGTTAAGCTGAGTAAGGTAGATAAAATCCTTTAAGTTCTCGCGCACTGGCAGGTGGGCCGACAAGAACCTGTAGAGCCTTTCGGGTCCTTCCACCTGTTTATTATGGAACTCGAAGATACGGCTCTGGGGACGCCTTTGTTTTCCGGGCAGGACTTTTTTCAGGGTTTCGTAATTTGCCGGGGCCTGGAAGCCGAATTCAGTTACGAAGAGGCTCTCGTCGCTGCCGACGCTTTTATAGTCTATCCAGCGGCTCCAGATATCCCACTGGTGGCGGTTGCCGCTTAGAGTTGAATTAGGGTTTTCGCCCGAGCCGAAAGGAGTTGAAGGCCAGTAGGGTCTTGAGGCGTCCAGTTTTTTTAATAATGACGGAATAACGGAGTGATAGATTTTATAGCCAGGCATCTTCTCATAGGAAGAATGCTGTTCCTGGTACCATATCCACTCGTTTTCGTTATTTCCGCACCAGATGACAATTGAGGGGTGATGCCTCAGGCGTTCGACATTTTGCTTTACCTCTTCTTTTACGCTGTTTAAGAATTCCGGGTTTTCGGGATACGAAGCGCAGGCAAACATAAAGTCCTGCCAGACCATGAGTCCAAGCTCGTCGCAGATGTTGTAAAAAGTATCCATTTCATAGACGCCGCCGCCCCAGACGCGGATCATGTTCATGTTGGCTTCTTTTGCCTGGCTTAAGAGTCTCTGGTATACATCCTCCCCCACTCTTGGCAGGAAGGAATCGGAGGGGATCCAGCAGGCGCCCATTGCATAGACAGGCTGGCCGTTTATCTTAAAGCGGAAAGTTTCACTGCCGTCTTCTTTGAGCTGCAGCTCGACGGTACGGATTCCAACTTTTTTTACCTTTTCATCGGCAACTTCGCCAATTTCATCAAGGAGCCTGACGCTAAGCGTGTAGAGGTTCTGCGGCCCATAGTTATTAGGCCACCAGAGCTTGGGGTTATTTATCCTGAAGGTTACTTTAGGCTGGTTCTTTTCCTCGGCGCTGAACCTCTTTTCATACTTCTGGTCCTGGCATTCGAGCTTAAGCTCAAGCTGATAGTTGGGAGCCGGGTTCTCATTCATAGCCACCTTAATTCTCACCTGTGCCGAAGAGGCGTCCAGAGAAAGAGTTTCAAATGTTACATCTTCAATTGCAGCCGTCTTTTTCTGCAGGAGATAGACCGGTTTCCAGATACCCATGGTAATGAAACAAGGGCCCCAGTCCCAGCCGAATGAGTACTGTGCCTTCCTGATGTATACCCTTTCGGAGCGCAGTGCCACGGGCAGCCTTCCGAACTGGGATTCCCTGTCGCGTGCATAGCTTACTGGCGAAGTAAAGAGCACTTCGAGGACGTTTTTTTCCTTGTTGAGCCTGCCGGTTACATCAAAATGGTATTCGAGGAACATGTTTGAGACCGTACCGATGCTGTTCCCGTTGAGGAATATGTCGGCTACCGTATCCAGCCCTTCGAATACGAGTGATGCAGGGCTTTCGCTATCGAAGCCTTCGGGTATGTCGAAGCTTATTCTATAAAGCCAGTTGACCTCGCCTATCCACTGCAGGTTAAGCTCGTTGTCTGCGTAGAAAGGCTCATCAATCAGCTTATTTAACAGCAGGTCGGTATGCACCGTACCCGGGACGGAGGCCTTATGCCACTCGTCAGGTTTAATTATGTCCTGTGAAAAAGGGACGTTTTCCTGGACGGTAAACTTCCAGCCTTTATTAAGAAAATATTTCTTTTCCAATCTGCACCCGAAAATTTGTTTAGGAATATTTAATTCAGCACTACTTAAGAATTATCATCTTGCGTATCTGTAAAAACCCGCCTGATTGAAGGCAGTAGAAATAGACTCCGCTTGGAAGAGAATAATCCTTTAATGAAAATTTATATTTATAGGCTCCCGGCTGCCTGTATTCATCCAGTAAAACCGCGAGCTTCCGCCCCAGGAGGTCAAAAAGCGAAAGATTTACGTGGGAAGCTGAAGGAATATGAAATTCAATTGCGGTTTCCGGGTTAAAGGGATTCGGATAATTCTGGCTCAAGAAATATCCGGATGGAGTATTACTCTTTATTTCGTCCACAGAGACGGGTATTGTATAGAGACTCCGGAGCTCGCTTAGAGGGATGGCATAGTTATATAGCCTTATGTCGTCGAGCACTCCCTGGAAGTTATAGTTTTTGTCGGCGGGCAGCATCTGGGCAACTGTAATTGCGTAGGCAGTCTTAAGGAGGCTTCCCGAAAAAGAGGTAAAGTTATCCAGGCTGCCGTTTATATAGAGCTCAAAGTCGGTCCCGTTATAGAGTGCCGCCACAAAGTAAAGTGAATCCGGATAAATAGTTATTTTTGAATCGAGGTCCTTCACGCCCGCAGTTGTTTTGACGGTCCATCTTATTTTTTTATTAGTAATGGAGACTTTCCAGCGGTTCTGCCAGCTGCCGTGAGAGATGAGGAACTCCTCTTTGTTAAACAGTGTACCCGGCATCATCCAGAAGCACACGCTTATGCCGTTTACAAAGTTAAGCGAAGTATCGTTTGGAATAAGGACGTAGTTGTCGATGCCGTTAAAGCGGTAGGCGCTATTAGGGTTTCCGGCGCGGTCGCCTACCAGAGATGCCCCATAGACGGTGCCGTTATGCCCATATCCGCTTTCGTCGTTGGCGTTTCCGTTAAATGGGAGATAAAGGACCAGTTTTCCGGTTGGGCTTAAAGAAAAATCCCTTACAGGGATCAGTATGCTGTCTTTTGCCACTCCGCCCAGTGTGTCGCTTACCGTACAGGTGACGTAGTAGTTACCTACAGTACCCGGGGATTCCCAGACGGCTTTTTGCCCCATGGCCTTGAGCGTTCCTGAGGCGGCAGCCCAGGAGTAGGTCAGGGAATCATTGTCAAGGTCAGCGGCAAGGCAGGTGATAAAGGTACTTCCATGGAGGTCCACTTTACCGGGATCGGCCTTAAAGCCCTTAATAAAAGGAGGGGTATTAAGTCGCTGAACCACTTCAAGTGAAATTGTGGAAGTGTCGCTATTGCCGTTTGCATCCTTAACGATGCAGCTTATGAGGAAAATTCCCAAAGAATCCGGAGCCTTCCATACAACCGAGGCCCCGGTTCCTGAAACGGAGCCTCCCGGGGCAAGCCATTTATAGGAAAGCGTGTCGCCATTTTTATCCTCAGCCGTGCAGAAAAGCGTAATGCTGTTTGCGGGGAGCGTTTTCTGAAGGTTTGAAGAAAGGCTTTTTATCCTGGGGGGATAGTTACCGCCCGAATGCCCGGAATTATAGTCAACCACAACGCCGTCAACGAGCATTTTGTCGACTTCATATGTAACCCTACCGCCCGAAGGCGTAATAACAGCAATTACTGCTCTATCGGCGGGGATGGTAATTTCCGCACTTCCGCTCACGCCGGTTTTAATAAAGCTTCCGGAAACGGCGTCGTATATGTCGTGCGTCCCGCTTCCAAGCTCCATTACGACGGATTTATCAGATCCATAGGGGTTAAAATAAAGGTACGTCGGATAAGCCTTAGCGTGGAAGTAGTCCGTTTTAAGGAGGTCCAGTCTCAGAATTTTTTCCACGTTAGTCGTGTCAATTATGCCGCCAAAGATCCCGGCGTGAGAAGAGCTGTAAAGAGAAAGGGTGGTTTTACCCCAGCCGCCGCTAATTGCGTCGCCGGTAGCAAAAGGGGTTTTTCCGTTTAGCGTCTGCCTTATGGCCTCATGTGCAATAAATGAATTGGGGTCGTACTTTTCAGCCCAGCCGTAGCTATCCTGGTTTTCCGGAGGCAGATACTTCGGGTAAAAAAGCCTACTGGCATTTGCGACGTTAAGCATCCATTTTCCAATTGCGCGTGCAAAGCGCTTATCGTACCTGACAAGAGGGACCAGTGCTCCAGCCTGCTCGAAGCAGTTCATGAGGAATGCGTAGTAATAGCCCGCCTGGTGGACCTCACCGATAAGGCCACTTACATCATAGCCGCCCCAGTTGCCAAGAATTGCGCCCCAGTCCCTCAATGGTCCCACGTTAAAGCACCAGTTGATAATTTTCTCCATGTCGTAGTTTGTGCCCAGTTCGGCGTTCATCCTGGCTGCGATATAAGCCCCGTAGGGAAGCTGGAGCTCGTAGGCGGGATTTGATTTAAGGCCGTTAAGAAATTCAAGGGATTCTTCGGCGCCAATCCTGTAATTATCGTTTCCCGTTTCGTAATAAGCCATATAGAGGATCCATGCAATTGCACCCGCGGCTTCAGGCTCAATTACGCCCTGGCTGTTGGGCTTCATATCCGAAAGGCTGAACGCGCGGTAGTTCATGTTTGGAATTCTCCAGGGGTTTGTGCTTCCTCCCATTGCACTCACAGCCTGTAGCCACCTATTTGCAACAGTGGTAAACTGGTGCTTAAAGTCGTCGGTGTTCGGGTACATGCTAAAGAGCTGGTAGAAGAAGACGTTGGGCATTGTTTCATACCACCAGTCGTTGCCGCTGGCAGAGGAAGGGCTGTTAAGGTAGACGTTCTCCTGGGGCCGGCGGTTAAAATATTCCTCGCACATTAGGACCCAGTTATAGCCGTTCTGGCTGCTCTTGTCAATTCCAACAAGTGAAGCCCCAATTACGGCAGGGAGCACGTTAATGGCCTCGCCGTTTGTAAGGTTCGGCGTACCGACAACCGTGTGCAGACCAAAGCTGCTATGTTCAGGGTAATTGACGGTATTGTTATTTATAAATATGAGGGGAAGGTAGTCTCCCTTTGCGTTGAGGTTGAATACAAGGGAGTCGTATCCCGAAGCCACTTTCTTCCAGTCCCGCATCACGTAAGGATTGGGGAGGTTCGGCATCAAGTCTATTCTTGGTATTGAAATCTGCTGAGAAAACATAGGCCTTTCTGCAAAAAGTAATATTATAAAAACCAACAAACGGCAGCCAGTCAGAATTTTTGTCACGTGCAACCCCTTAGATACAAATTGTCAGGAAATAAAAGAGACCCAGCGCGCGCGTGCGCCGGGGCTCAAGAATTATTAAATCAGCAGAATATTACTCTTTCTTTTTTCCGCTTTCTTCAAAGAAATCCATGAGGATTTTCCGTGCCTGCGGGTTGGATTCCACGGCCAGGAGCGCCAGCAGGGCTTCAATTGTAGATTCGGCGCCGGAGTTATAGTTGACCTTTTCTTCGGAAACAATGCCGTCAAAGCAGCGCCCCGTTTTAGCCTCATACATCGTTTTTCCAGCCGCATTTTGGCCTAAGAACCACAAGGCAATTTTAGCCCCTTTTTCGGAAAAGGAAGGGTCATTGAGCACCTTTCCCGCCTCGAGGCAGGAAGTAACCATGGGGCCGATTCCATATGCAATCTGCGGGAAATGCGACACGTTTACGGCTGAATCGTTTACGACGCTGAATTCATTGAGGTAGTTGTTTTTAATCAGGTAATCGTAAAAACGTTCTAATGCCAGCTTTGCGCTTTCCTGGTAATTCTTACTCTTTAGCGCATCGCCCGAAATAAGAAGCGCTTCGGGCTGGCTGGAGCCCCAGGCGTGCCAGGTGTTTTCCCAGCTAAGAAAAGCCCCGAACGGGAAGCTTAGAGAGTCTCCCGCCTGCATGACCATAATTCCCGCCGAGAGGTTTTCTATGTAGCGCTTAGCCAGTGTATCCTTGCTGACCTGGAAGAAAGGGGTAAGCGCCATAATAAGGACCGCCGCCTGGTCGGAGGCGTACCGGTTAGGAAGCCAGGTTGGAAGTCGGAAGCCCTTAAGGTCCGTTTTGGTTGGATAGCGGTTTATGAATTCCCCGATAGAATGAAAGCCATGGATGAGGCTTTTCTGGAGCCTGAGGGCAAAATCCTTGTCGCGCTCATAGAAAAACTTATAAGCCTCTCCCATTGCCCAGAGTGCCCGCCAGCTCCACCAGTCGGCCAGGGGTTTGCTGTTGCTTCCTTCCTTATTGATCGAATGGTCCTCATTTATAAAGTTATAGAAAAGTCCGTTTTCAGCCTGCATGTAGAAAAGGAATTCATAGAGGAGCCTTGCCTTAATGAGGTGAGAGGCGTTGTTTGTAACAGAGAAGAACCTCAGGTAAAAAATTGCGGCACGCGCCACGTCGTCGACGCAGGCAATGCCCTCGCCTTTGGCCTCCGTCCAGTTATAGTCCGGTGCCTCGGCATAAATATGAACAATAGCCATGTCTTTACCATTCACGTTTATCTTTTCATAGAGGCGGTCCAGGTGTGAGGTATTGACAATGCTGGTATCCACTTCGTCTTTTTGTGAGTCAGCTCTTAAGGCAAAGGAAGACACAAAGACCATGATTAGAGCAGCAGATGTAATTCTTAAAAACATAGTTAAACCTTCACCGGATAATTAATTGTGTAAAGACTTTTTTAAGTCCGTTTGGCCCCGGGAAGCCCAGGGGTCAAGAGTACAAGAGCACGTTTCCTCTCAAGAAGCGCGTCTATTTCTCATCGGCATAATGAAATTAAATAATCCACGGTTGTATTGGCAAGGCAGATATTTGAGTCGGCGCCCGAATAATAAATTTTCACATCGCCATTGTCTTCCACCACCCAGCCGTTAGTAAAGACCACGTTTGCCACGTCCCCCACCCTTTCGTAGTCATATTCCGGCATAAGTATGGGTTCAGGGCTTTTGCCCAAGATTTTCCAGGGTTTTTTAAGGTCGAGTAGCATGACGCTGATCTTATAAATGTTGCTGATTCCAAAGCCCCTGACGCCGTGATAGAGCAAAAGCCAGCCGTGTTTTGTTTTTACAGGAGGAGTGGAGCCTCCCACCTTATCGGCCTGCCAGGTTCCGGGTATGGGTCCCATGAGGAACTTATAGCCTCCCCAGTGCAGGAGGTCGGGACTTTTATTAAGCCATATATAATTTCTCGATTCATTTGAGGGTCTGTCCATTTTCCAGTATTCGCCGTTAATTTTCTCCGGGAAAAGCGTACAGTCCTTATTTGAAGGTTCTGTAATTGGGCCCAGGATTTCAAAGTCCCTGAAGTTATTCGTAACGGCAAGCATAACGAGAGGCATATAGTTGGAGTAACCCGTATAGGTAATATAGAATTTATCCTTGATCCTTGTAATTCTGGGGTCTTCAATTCCCCATTCAACGAACTCATAGAACTCGCCGTGGCTTTCAGGAGTTGGAGTAAGGCAGGGGGCATTATCGACCCTGAAATTTTTCCCGTCGCTGCTTCTAGCCAGTACAAGTGACGACCTGCCGTTGGGCATTTCCACGCGGCAGAGGAGCAGGTACTCGTCCTTAAACTTTACGGCCCCGGCGTTAAAAATACTGTTTACGCGGAAAGGGACGCTTTCCTTTGTCAAGATTGGGTTCAAATCGCTTTTAAGTATTCCCGTCATTTCTTCACCTCGATGTTTCAAAAATTGTCATTAGTAACTTTCCAGCCGGAAAGCAATTTATATTACCCTGACGAACCGGTTCAGCATTTCATTCACGTCAACGACTGCAACACCCGAGGCCGAGTCGGCCATGGCAAAAGGAATGATGAGCTTGCCGCCGTGGATAATAGAGCCGCATGAATAGACGACGTTAGGCACGTAGCCTTCCCTGGTCTTCTCCCCGGGGGCAATGAGCACTTCCGGAAGGTAGCCCTTTACCCTTGAAGGCTCCCGGCTATCGAGCAGTATTGCCGAGATAAAGTAAGTTCTTACGGCGCCCACGCTGTGAATTAAAAGCAGCCAGCCGGCTTCGGTTTCAATGGGGGAGCCGCAGTTACCGAGCTGAACGAATTCCCAGTCGAAGACGGGGACTTTCAGGAGGCTTTTTTTATTCCACGAATAAACCTCGTCGGAATCCATGATGTAGAGGTTCTCGCCATCCTGGCGGGAGATCATCATGTAACGTCCCCCGATTTTTTTCGGGAAGAGTGCCATACCCTTGTCCTTAACCTCGCTTCCGGAGAGCCTGTTAACGGAAAACTGTCTGAAGTCATTCGTTTTAATCATTCCTATGGATGTTTTTCTTCCGTCGTAGGCGGTATAGGTTGCGTAGTAAACGGGGTTTTCATTGCCGTCGATAAATCTTACAAAGCGTGCGTCCTCCATTCCGTGGGATTCATCGGGGCTATGGGGGAAAAGAATTCTTTCAGAAAGCGGTACATTGCCTTTGAAGCTGACCTCATAGGAGCCTTCACCCATTTGCGCCGTCAATTCGCCCGCGTCCAGGAATTTTGAATTAGGGTCCAGGAGCACTTCGCCGTTATCTACAGTGCCCTCCCTGAACTCAATTGATGAGATATGGCCCTCACCCGTAGCCCTGAGGCTCATGATGATCCGGGCGCTCCCAGCCTCGGCGCGTCCTTGCTCCGGGTGAAGAACGATCGAAGGGTTAAAAAGCGCAGCCGACTCGACCGAGTATTCCTTTGAAAGGTATGCCCCAATGAGCTCTTTTCTTTTTGGTGTCAAGGGTCTATCCAGGAGTGCTTCGGCAAACTTGAAGTTACTCCGGAAAATTTCCGGGGTATTCCTGTGCCTTCCTGAGAATCCGCCCAGGACCTGTTCAAGCAGCTCCTCCACTTTTTTTTCATCCAGCTTCATTATTCTTTCCACGACGTTGTTGAGCCTTTTCTCGCTTCCCGGGTAGAAAGGCTGAAGGAGCACCCTGGAGGGGTCGGGTGCCAGTTTAATTTTTGTAAACTTTACAATCTCTTCCATATTTCAGCAACGGTCCTTTTTGTTATTCAAAGTCTGTTAATTATTCCTTCATTCCCGAAGAAGCCATGCTTTGTATAAAATATTTCTGGAAGAAAGCGTAGGCAACAACTATAGGTACGGCAAGCATTACGGCAGCGGCAAGCTTGACGCCAAGCTGGGACTCGGCCCTGCCGCCCACGGCAAAAAGTGTAATGAGCTGAGGCATTGTCATCAGGTTCTGGTCCCTTATTACAATTATGGGCCAGAGCACTTCGTTCCATGCCCCCATGAATGACAGAATGCCGACGGTAATGATTGCGGGGATGGAATTAGGCCAGAGGATACGGAATAGGATCCTGAACTCCCCGCACCCGTCAATCCGGGCAGCATCGATCATATCGCGTGGTATGGACTTAAAGTACTGCTGGAACATAATAATTGAAAGGCCGTTTATGGCATAAGGGACTATGAGTGCCAGGTAAGTATCCACCCAGTGGAACTTTACCATCAGTATGTATTGCGGTATGAGTGTAATCTGGAACGGGAGCGTCATAGTAAAAATAATCACGTAAAAGATGAGGCTTTTACCCTTAAATTCCAGGTGTGTAAGGGCATAGCCCACCATGGAGCCGAAGAGTATGACGGCAAATGTAATGGAAAGCGCTACAAAAAGGCTGTTTATGAGTGCGCGCGTAATTGGGATTTTATCCAGCACCTGCGTATAGCTGCCGAGCGTAAATGTATCCGGCACGAGCACCAGGTTTCCGATCTCTTTTTCCGGGGCAAAGGAAGCTGAAAGCATCCAGATAAATGGATATATAAACATAACGGCCCCGATGGTTAAGACCAAGTATATCAGCCCTCTTTTCATCCTGTCTCCTTTTCTATATATCTCCTCTGAATCACGATAACCAAAAGAATAATGGCGGCAAAGAAGAAGCCCAGTGCTGCCGCATAGCCCATGTGGTAATAGTAGAATCCCTGGCGGTAAATGTAGAGAACGGCTGACAGGGTTGAGTTCAGCGGGCCGCCGTCGGTCATGACGTAAGGCTCAATAAAAAGGGAAAAGCCACCGATAGTTGAAAGGACCAGGACGAGGAAAACCGTGGGATTTATCATAGGGAAAGTAACATAGAGAAACTTCTGCCACTGCCCGGCGCCTTCAAGCTCGGCCGCCTCATAAAGCTGCGGCGGCACAGTCTGCAGGCCCACCAGGAAGAGCACTATATAAAGCCCCACATTTTTCCAGGTTGCCATAATTGCAATTGAAGGCATTGCGACGCCGGGGTTTACAAGCCATCCCACCTTGGCAAGGCCAACGGATGAAAGCAGGCGGTTAAAAAGTCCGCTTTCAAAGGCATAGAGCTGCTGCCACAATATAGTTACCACGACGCCCGAGACTATGACGGGCAGGAAATAAGCCGCGCGGAAAAAGCCAATGAACCTTACCTTCTGGTTCAGCAGTACGGCAAAGAAAAGAGCCGTAGCAATCTGCAGCGGGATGTGAATTACGAGGAAAATCAGCGTATTAAGGATTGCCCTGAAGAACTGCGCGTCGTGAAAGAGCCTGTAGAAGTTCTGCAGGCCTACGAATTTCATGGGAGAGATTATGTTCCACTGGTTAAACATCAGTATAAAGGAAAAGACCACCGGGAAGGACACAAAGACGAGGAAATGGATCACGTAAGGCGCAATCATAAGGTAGGGCACTATTTTCTTTTCCTTTTTCATCATAAGCCCTTATTGCAATATTATGAGGCTTGCGGCTTTTGCGGCGTCGTTTATTGCCTCTTCTGGCGACTTTTTGCCGTATACGACGCAGGCCTCGTACTGCTGTGAAATGGCGTCAAAAATTTCTTTTAAGACGGGTGAATTATCCGTACCACGGACGTACCTGGCCTGACGGGCAAATGTCATCATCTGCGGATGATCACTGAAGTACTCCAGGAAGCCCGTGCTTTGCGTAAGGTCCTTTCTTCTCGGGAGCTGGGCCGTTGTCTTAAGCATCAGGAGGTCGTTCTCAGGATTAATCATGAGCTTAATGAATTCCCAGGCGAGGGCCGGGTTCCTACACGTATTAAATATTACTATGTTCTTAGGGTCGCCGTACGTATAGGCGCGTCCTTTCAGTGAGTCGGCAGGAACCGGGAGCCCGCTGAAGCCGTAGTCGAAGCCTTCGGGCTTAAAGCGTTCCGCGTGCACGATTTCCCAGGGGCCGGTAAAGCGTGTTGCAATGTCGCCTCCCAAGAAAGGGTCGCGCCTGGCGGACAGGCGTTCCCTCGGGAAATAGCCGTTGTCGTAGAGTGTCTTGAGGAACCTGAAGGTTTCGACGGCGTACTTGTTATTAAAGGCAACTTTGTTATCCTTAATCAATGGGGCTCCTCCGGAGGCCGCGAGGTAGAGGGGGTAGAAGTCGAAGAAGCGCTGCCACCAGGTAACGAGCACCTCCGTGTAACCGATCCACCTGTTTACATATCCTCCCCTGGGGTCAAATCTTTTGATTTTTTTTGCCGCCTCCATAAACTCCCCGTAGGTTGAAGGAGGGTTATTCATGCCAATAGACTCAAACATTTTTTTATTATAGATGAGCATAATGGGGTTAATTTTCCAGGGGACCTGGTATATGTGGCCGTCCATGGAAGTAATTTCCCTTATTACGGCGCTGTCGCACCTTTCATAGAGGAACTGAAGGAATCCGGGTATTTTATCGAGTGCGATAAGTTTTCCCGAGCGGGCATAGAGTTCAACGTCTCCCTGCCACATGTTGGAATAAATGTCGGGTGTAGTTCCCCCCACGACCGCGGCCAGGACCACCTCTTCGCTCGACTGTCCTTCGGGCACGGGCTGAAACTTAAGGGGGTTTTCAGGGTGAAGCTTGTTCCACTGCCCCACAATGAGCCTGGCAAAGGTGATTTCATCGGAGTTGTTGGAGCTCCAGTAAAGAAGCGTTTTCCCCCGGCCTTCGCCCTTTTTGCCGCATGAAATGCAAGAGAAAAAGAGGGCAAGTGAAGTAATGAGTAATACGGTATTTCTCAGGCTAAAATTTATTTTATCCCCCGTACATTAGTTTGTCATATAATTTATTTAAGAGCCTTTAATTCCAGAACTGCCACTCATAGTCAATTACGGGATAAGCCTGGCGGAGGAATGTACCCCCGTTCTTTACGCTATAGACGTCAATTGCCCCGGGGTCCTCTTTATCCGAGACAGGAAGGCGGTTTAAGAGATCCTCATTTATTTTAACCGGGATTTTCTCTTTAAGCCCCATGATCTTACCCACAACTTTCTTTACGTACTCGTAGGAATAGAGGTCGTTTCTGACCTCATCTTTAACTTCGTCAAAAGGTTTCAGATTTCCCTTTTCGTCTTTATAGCGGTGTGCATATTCGTTATAGAAAGCCTTCATTTCAGCCTCCTTAATTTTAATTGACGAGGCGATTTCAAGCTTCATTTTTGAGTAAACGAGTTTATCCATCCACCATTTTTTCTGGAGCCTTACCTCTTCTTTTTTCCCGAGGCCCTGGCTGAAGGCAAGTCTGGTAAGCAGAACGTCGCGCAGCATGCGCCAGACCACGCCCTGAAGGGAAAGGAAGAAGGCCTGGTGCGAAGATTTCTCAAGAGTAATATACGGTTCTCTTGTTTTATACCACCGCAAAAAGTCTTCCAGCTTAACATTGCCGCTTTTTTTTTCGATCAATGTGTTTTTCTCATATGGCGCCATAACCTCGGGGTTAAAGCCGGGATATACAGGGCGAATATTTTTAGCCACATCCCACTCGTTATACTTTTCCTCCCCGAGAATTTTTTTAGCCAGATATGCCTTTAGAATATTTAAGGTCTCTCTTATAATTACGGGTTTTTCCCTGAGCAACACATTATTCACGAATTTGTCTGAAAGCGAATCTGCCTTTTCTTTAATGAGGGCCCTGTTGACCTCGTACCTTAGCTTTTCCATTTCAGTTTCAGTGGTAATTACCGAGCGCCAGATATTTTCGAGTTTAAGTATGTAGTAGCCGTCGGGTGTCTGAACCGGAGGCGTAAGGCCGCCGGGTGCCATTGTATCCACGATTGCTGCAAGGAGGGGATTTTTTTTCCCGAGGCTGAAGGCCGTCGATTCAAGGTATCTTTCCTCAAATTTAAGGCCATTTCCAAACTGTGCATTAAAAAGCGTGTCGAAGGAGGTGCCGCGGCGCAGGCTATCGTACACTTCTTTAATCCCGTCAAACGAGGTTTTATAGATCCACCTGAGCTGGAGTTTCACCCGTTCTTTTTCAATCCCCTTCTCAATTTCCAAGTTGCTTACGGAAAGCTTATCCCAGATATTTTTCCTGTAAAGCTCCTCGGTTACGAGGTCACCTTCGATATCGGATAATATGGCTGACACCTCAAGCGTGGAGTCGAGCCCTCTGGAGTATCCCTCAAAGGCAAGGAGCTTTTCATTTATCATAAAATCCAGGTATCGTCTCAAGGAATTCTTCTCGCGCCTGACAAAAGCGGGCCCGAATTCATAGCTGGTCATAAACTCCTGCGCGGTAATCTTCATGTTCCCGACGTTTGCCACGACGAGGGATTTATAATCTTTTTCTTTCAGCTCAAGCCTCTTAAAGTCGGTCTGTGCCCTTGCCGGTAAAACATATACAGTGGCGGGTAGAAGGGTTGCAAGAACAAGTCCCGCCTTAAAGTTTTTTAGATTTATTAGCTTCATAATTTCTCTCCAGTATTCACGCTTTTTTAGAACTTCAGGTCAACCGAGAAGACGTGTATATTTTCCAGGCGACCGAAATTCCTGTATGCGTAGTCGAACCTGACGCCCGTTTGTCCGAAGAAATTTCCCGAGCTCACGCCAATGCCGAGCGAGAGGCCGCCTTCTTTCTGTTTGAGGAAAAGCGAGTTAAAGCCTCCCCTTAAGAACACCATATCGTGGTAGGAGATTTCGCTTCCCACGTTAACGCTTTCGTAGTTGTCGTTCGGGTGAAGCGCGTCGACGGCAACGAGCCACTTGAACTCTTCCGATTTGACCAGGTTTGTCGAGACTCCGAGCTGCATGAAAAGAGGCAGGTCCCACGAATCCATTTCAATGTCGAACGGAATTCTCTCGTTAGAGCCCAGTTTTGTGGGGTCCACCCGTCCGAATGTCCTGGTATCCCTGCCGGAGAGTTTCATTGAGGTGCCGAAGTTTGAAATTGCGGCACCGATAACGAGTCCGTTCAGCAGGTCCGTTCTAAAGATAGTGCTGAAGTCGACGGCAAAGCCCGAGGCGGATTCGTGCCAGATGCTCTGCTGAATATATTTGGCGTTAAAGCCGATAGAGAACCTGTCTGTAAGGCTCATTGCATAAGCGATTCCGACGGCCAGGTCGCCCGCGCTGAAGAATTCGCCCGTACCCTCGGGCATATCGACCGTAGTGACTTTCATATCGGGCATATTAAGGGAAGTAAAGCTGAAGCCGAAGGTTCCGATGCCGCTCAGGGGCAGGATGAGAGCCGCAAAGTCGAATCCTGTTCCAGCGAGCCAGTTTGTATGCTGAGCAAGGAATTCCATCTGCTGCATATTGGCGATGCCGGCAGCATTCCAGTAGAGTGCCGTAGCGTCGTTGGCGATACTGACGAAAGCCCCACCCATTCCGATTGATGAAGCTCCCACGGGTATCTCAAGAAATGTAGCCGCAACGGTGCTGGTTTTGGAAACATTTCTGTTGAAGATCTGTGCCGGAAGAAAAGCCGGATATATAAACATTAACAGTAACAATATTCTCTTCATAAATACCTCTCATACTCGCAAAAGTTTTAGTAATCAGGCCTGCAAAACATATTGTATAAAACCACGTTTTCCGTACTTAATTACTTAATAATTGCAAAGCGGCCTATCTTAGTCCCAATGCCCGGGGCATCAACGTGGTAGATATAGACGCCGTAAGCTATATCCATTCCATCGCGTGAAACCAGGTTCCAGGCCTCCTGGCCGTTATCGGCCGTGCTGTAGTGTGACAGTGTCTGGACGAGCTTTCCGCTCATCGTATAGATCCTGATATCGCACTGGGCGGGAAGGTGAATAAAGTTAATTCTTCTTTCGCCACGTCCGACGCTGGTAGTAAGAGGTTCCCAGGATGCGGCTCCGGTATATGGGTTTGGCACCACGTCAATTAGGCTCAGGTCGTTTTTAGCCTTTGTGGGGTCCAGATAAGGAGCCTTGGTTGTAAAATCGACGTGCTCGCCCGTTCTGAAAGGTTTTGTGGTGGCAATCCTGAATACGTCTCCGGGCTGAGGGGGTCTTGGGGCCTCTTTAATTGTGGTATCGACCTGGAAGGTCAGCGACCAGGTAACCCTGTAGTCCGAAATACCCGTAGCACGTTTTCCTGCAGAGTCTCCCACGACAATAAAGGCAGCGTCATTGGCATCGAACATGGAGTCGGCACCCGTAGGTTCCTCCAGGATAAACTGCACGTGTTCGAGTCCCTCGGTAATGTTTCTAATAGTAATATTCGAAGCGCTGGGCTGGCTGAAGGACTTTGCGACGAAAGAGGAATCGCCCTTTCCCTTTTCAAGGAAAGTAATTTCAAAGTCTGCGGGGTAGTCGATTCTCCTGCCGCCGTAGGTTTTTACGTATCGGGGGTCGAAGCCGACAGTAGCCACGTAGTTGCTGTTTCCTTTAACCCAGCCGCTTTTGGCATTATCGACCGTAACGAGAGTATCGTTATTGAGGTTGACGGAGAATCCGTCAACAACGAGTGTTTGTTCGTTAGCCCCCTTCATCTGAATGGGTTTTATGGCCGTGTCGTTTGTCGTCGTATTGATGAGGCTGTAGAAGGGGTGGCGGTTGTTGTGATACTTCGTAAAGTCCAGGAACTCCACCCTGTATGTATTATTATTCTTAAGCTGCTCCGGGTCGATGATGTCTATATTTACGGATCCCGATGAGGGTCCGCTTGCCAGGTATTGTGAGATCTGCGGCGGGACGTATCCTGCAGCCGGGGCGTGGGGTGTAACGGCAGCGGTATTGACGTCAGTTTTTATGGTGCCGTTCACGTCCTGCTTTATAATGCTCGTAGTTTCAGAAGGTGGAATTCCGAGGAACTCCCCCTGGATTGTGGTAGTAGTAAAGCCCTTGTCGTAGGCCACGACGGCGTAGTAGTATGTCTGTCCGTTCTGCACGGTAGTGTCGACATAGGAGTGCTGCAGCCCGGTATCGTCGCCGAGGTAGAACATAGCGCCGTTTACATTTATGGGATGCAGTCCGGTAACGCCGTCGACCAGGTCGAACTGTGCGAGTGGTTTTCTGTAGACGCTTTTGCCGTAAGCGTCGGTTACGACCTTGGTCTCCAGGAAGTTAGGGTCGGTAGCCATGTAAATTCTGTAGCCTTCAAAGTTATACCTCTGGTAGAAGGCGTCGAAAGTCTTCTCGGCCCTGTCGTCCCAGTAGAGCGTCACCTTTCCGTTTCCTGCGATAGCCTTAATGAGCGGCTTATCGGGGGGCTTTGCGAAGCGGTAGTTTGCGTTATAGATCTGCTGAACGGTTCTTTTCCGCCTGAAGAGGTCATTTTTATCCAGGGCAAAGATGAGGCCCATAGAGAACCTTTCGGTCTCCCCTGTCTCCTGCACCTGTCCGGTTGCAGCGCTATAGGAAGTGCGTCCCTGGAGGTGAATGAAATAGGATGAAAAATAGTTTGCGAGGTTTACACCGACCAGTGACTGAACTCTTGGGGGCGGAAGTGCCGAGAGTCCCTGCCAGTTATGTTCGTCGTTATTAAGGTCGTATGTATGCACTGCCGCGATAAGAAATCCTGTAAGTCCAAGCTGGTCCGATTCATCCTTATCGAGGATGCCGAAATTAGGTTCGCCCTGGTCCGGTCTTCCGTTAGCCTCTGTGCCGTTGGGATCCGGGCCTGTATAGCCCTCGTCGTAAGGGCCTATGCCGTCGCTTCCGACGTCGTCGTTAAGTGGTTCGCCGGCATCCCATTTTCCGTTTGCATTGAGGTCATTAAAGCTTCTCCAGTTGCAGTTCTCGTCGGCATCCCAGTGAGGTCTCCAGGAGTAGCCATAGAATTTCTGGAACTGCAGCGTGTCGCGTGCGGGGTCCCTGAGGAAAGGGTCCTCCGTAGGGAGGTTGATAAAATTCTGTGCCACGTTATCGCGCTTCTCGTCGGTAAGACCGTCCTCGTCGTTATCCTTATTGTCATCCGGAATTCCGGGGCTTTCCAGGAATGCATAGCCTGCAATACCAACGGGGCTCCAGCTGCCCGGGGTACCGAAAGGGACGACGGAGTAGGCATAAGATATATTCAGAAGCGCGTCGTAGTTTCCGGCGTTATTTGAGGAGTTATCGTGGCCGCCAATACCCCAGTCGACGTACTGAGCGAAGAGGGCCCTCTGGTAGTCTGTAGTGCCCATATTTGTAATTTCATAGTACCAGAAGATAACGTCTTCAGCCAGCACCTGGGACCACTGGAAGCCTCTTGCGTGCACCTGGAGGCCAAGTCCGCCGCGCGTTGGGTCTTCGGCATCGGGGTGGAAGTTATTCTTGAGAATATAATCCTTATCCTCATTGTCGTCAAAGACGAAGTAGGTCTCGAGGTCGGCATTTCTGACGTTATTGCCGAAAAATCCGTTCCACTTGCCGTCCCAGTCGGACGGTCTATCGGGCCAGTGCAAGGGCCACGTATTGGGGTCATCGCTTCTTGCGACATAAGGCTGGTAAGGGTTTGCGTATCCCGGGAGCGGCCACCAGCCGTAAGTAACGCCTGTAGCCACGTCGTGCCTGGTATACTCGTAGTAGTTTGTCTCGAGGGGGTGAATAGTCTTACCCTGAGGGTCCTTTGTCTCGGCCTGAACGATTACAGCCACGCCATCGACATAAGTATGGTTTGTACCTTTGGGCCACACGCCGCTAAGTGTGGGGTCGTTAAGCCAGTCGGCAATCTCTCCAAAGTTATAGTATACGGTCTGCACAAGGTTGCCGTCCATGTAACCTTTTTTGCTGTTGAAGTGGCTTCCCCTGTTTTTGTCGATGAGCCTTTGGGCCAGCAGGGCTTCGGGGCTCAAGAGGAAAAGAAGGCTCAGAAAAAGGATCGTGCCTTTGGCCAAAAATTTATTTTTGTACACAGCTAACCTCCATTAGTTCTGGACACCTAAAAATTAAGAGAAGCGCCTAGAATAACCTGGCGCGGGGCGGAATAAAAGTCGGGCCTCGTAAAGTATTCCTGCAGTGTATTGACTCCGCGGGGCTGAGCCTGAGAGCGCGTAAGGTCGAGCGTATAGCCGGCCCTGCCGGTATCGGTAAAGACGTTAACTTCGTTTGCCGTATCAAAGAGGTTATAGACTTTGAGGAAAAGAGAAAGCCCGCGGCCCATCATCATTAAATATTTCGTAAGGTAGAGGTCAATGTTAAAGACAGCCGGGCGTGTATCGCTGTTCTCGAGGCCAGTCCTCTGGTTCTGCAGGGCCGGCGTATAAGGCAGTCCAGAGCCGAGTCGTCCGATGAGGCTTCCGATAAAGTTGCCCGGTATGCCTGCCGTGAGTGTAAAGTTAAGCGAGTGCCTGCGGTCCCAGTCCAGGAATACCAGCTGTTTATTGACCTCGACCGGAGGGCTAGCCTGCTGCTTGTTGAAAGCCTCATTAGGGTCTGAGGCATTGCCCTTAGCAACCTGGTATGTATAGTCGACGCTTGCGCTGAAGCCCTGGCTGAAGCGTTTGTCGAAGGCGACGATAAATCCGCTTACGGAGCCGTAGTCGGTGTTGACGAATTTGGCAAACTTTTTAAATTCATTTTTTATGTGGATTTCAGTACCGAGGAGGTTGCGTATATCCTTGTAGTATGCCGTAAGTGTCAGTCCGATATCGGCAGTAAGCCCCTGCTGGAGGCCAATTTCATAAATAGTTGTGCGCTGGGGTTGAAGGTCGGGGTTGCCGATAATGTTTCCTACAAAGTCCGGGAAGTCGCCAACCAGAGGGATCCTGTAGTTAGGATTCCGGTAGAGGTAATCGAAGGGGGGTATCTGGAAGAAGTGTCCATATGAAATATGGATTGCCCCTCTGTCGGAAATAGGGTATGAAATGCCGAGCCTCGGGCTTATCTGGGATTTTACGGTAGCCTTATTAAAGAATGCGGACGGGAACGGGGGGCGCAGTGTATCGAGTTCAGCAATCTGGTCCGGGTTTTTCAGGTACGAGGCATCGGGCTGGAAGTAGTCGAATCTTACGCCCAGGTTTACGATGAGGTATTCCAGTTCGATCTTGCCCTGAATGTAATAAGCCAGCTGGTAAGGGTTGACGATATAAGTATTATAGTCAAAATCCCCGGGCTGAGGCAGTGCGGGCCTGTAGCCCGTGGAAGCGTCGACGTGGATCTGGAAGTCCTTGTAATTAAGCCTGTGGAAATTGGCCTCAATGCCGCTTTTAAGCTGGAGGAAATTAAAGACCTGAGAAGTCAAATCTATTTTACCCGTACTGGTTGTAGTACGGTGCTGAAGGTGCCAGTTTTCGGTTCCGCCTGTCAGGAAAGAGTTGGCCCCGGCATCCCTAAGCCTTTCCGGGTTCACGTATCGGGGGTCCAGCGGGTTTTCATAGACGTACTGCTTGGCCTCGGTTGAAAATACGGAGCCGATAATATCTATAAAGGTGCTCTGCCCGAAGACGTGGTTATAGGTTATGCTGCCCAAGAGGCTGTTCTGGAACCTCTGGTAGTCCCCGTCGGGGTTTAGCTGGTATGCGTGGTTATATTCCTTATACTTCCTGTCCTGCAGCATGCCAGAAAGTATGAGTCCCTTGCCGTTTCCGACGTCAAAGGAAATTTTACCCTGCAGCGTATAGCGCCTGCTGTAATTCATTGAGACATACTTCCTGTCCCCTGTTGCACCCACGTACCAGTCACTTGGGTTGTTGGCAGAGAAGTTGGAAGAATCCGACGGATTAAAGATTCTCTGTCCGTAGAGGTATCCATCGTCATTGAGGTATCTTCCCGAGAAGAAGTATTTCATGAAGCCTTTTGTAAAGGGTACCGGGCCGCTCAGGCTTCCCTGAATGTTATAGACGTTTTTAGGGTCTATGCGGTTAATGTTATTATAGAGTCTTTGGCCGAACTGGTTTCGTCTTGTGGAAAAGTAGTCGCCTGAATAGACCTGGAGTTCACCTGAGACCGAGTCGCCGGCAAGTTTTGTCACCTGGTTAACGACGCCCGAGAGAGCCTCGCCGTATTCGGCGTTAAAAGTACCGGTAATTACCTGTACTTCGGCGACGCTGTTGACCTCGGCAAGCATTGAGTAGTCGCCCGTAAAGGCGTCGTTGACCGAGACGCCGTCGAGCATATATTTAACCTCATTCATTCTGCCGCCGCGGACGTGGCCCTCGACGACGCCGGCCTGGAGGTTAATGACCGCCTGCACGTCCTCCAGAGGCAGCATTGAGATCTGCTCGCCGCTTACGCTTGCCTCGGTTGAAGTCAGGTCCTTCTGCACGAGTGGGCGGCTTGCCGTAACGACTACGTTATCCAGCTGAATAGCCTGCTCACCCATGAGAATATCCATTTTTGTAGTCACGTCGACCGAGACCTTGACGTTTGTAATTGTAGTTGAAGCATAGCCGACCGCAGTAGCCTTAAGCGTATAGGTTCCGGGCGGGATGTTGAGTATGAAGTAGTTTCCATCCATATCCGAGGCCGCTCCCATTTTAGTTCCAGACAGGACGACGGTAGCGCCAATTAAGGGTTCCTTAGTTGTTGCGTCCATGACGCGGCCGGAGATTTTACCCGTCGTTCCCGCCCGAAGCTCTGCTGCCGAGAGCAAGGCAGAGAGAATGAATGCATATATATAAATTTTGCATTGTATCACTTTAGTGAACATTAAATTCACCTGTAGTTTATTGAAATTCTAATGATAAACCGAGATCGCTGAAAAACCGTACCGTAGGATTCCGTAGTGTGGCCCTGAGGCATTTAATATACCTCAGGGCCCGTGCCAAATCATATACCAAAATCAGTCATATACTGAAGTAGTGCCCTCATTCTTTTTGAGACAGCAGGTCACTACTTCAGGAGCATCATCTTTTTGACCTGGACATATTTACCGGCCTGAACCCTGTAGATATAAATGCCGCTGGCCACCCTGGTTCCGTAGTTGTTGTCTCCGTTCCAGGTAGCGTTATACTGTCCGGGGTTCTGTTCGGTATTTACGAGCGTCTTTACTTCGCGTCCGAGCATGTCATAAATCCTCAGCGTAACAACCGCGTGTTCGGGTATACTGTAGCGGATTGTAGTAGTCGGGTTAAAAGGATTAGGATAGTTCTGCTCCAGGCTGAAGCTGTTAAGAGCAACATTCTTTCCATGAACGGCAGTGGTCGTTGTGGTCTGAACGGTCAGGTCGTCAAAGTAAATCGTTCCGCGGAAGCGTGAATAGACGTGTATCCTGACTGAGAACGCCTTAACCTTGGGATCATCGGGTACCGGGTAATCAATTGAGTATTCAGTCCAGTCAAATGCCGTATCCTGCGCCGCCGAAGGGAAAGTAAATACAAGGTCCTTTGATCCTATTTCGTCATAAGGATCGTTATTCTTCCAGCCCGAGTGGAATATTGGTGTAAAGCCCACGCCCCAGGTTCCGGGGTTTGCCGTTGCGGAGTCAGGTGAGAGGTGGTTGGCTTTAACCCATACGCTGATATGGAGAATATCTCCGGCTTTTGTATTTGCCGGAAGCTCGAATCTCTTCGTACCGACCCAGGCGTCGTGAGTGCCTGAGAGTGAATCGAACTTGAGGGAGTATGTTCCGGAGTGTGCAAACTCGCTCGTAATTCTCGTATTCTCAAATCCCGAGTTCAGTTTTGCGTCATTGCCGCCATTTGGAGGCAGCCAGTAGTTCCAGCCCGTCGGGACTCCGACCGATGTATTCCAGTCCTGTCCTGCCCAGGCTCCGCCTCTTCCCGTCAGGATGAAGTCATCGGCCCAGACCGTACCGGTTGCATTTTTGCCTGCAACGAACATTATGACCAGTTTCCAGGCATCCTTAGGCAGTATGGCCGATCCCGCTGCATTTGTATCTGCGACCCAGCCTCCGCTGGATGCTTTCGTCTGGTCTATGGGAAGCTTTATCTCCCCGATCTTTGCTCCCGTGCTGTCGTAGAACAGGTACGATATCCACCACCTTGCATCGTCATTTGCTGGGTTCAGGTTGACGTTTTCCGTCCTTACGAATGCACCGAGAAGTATGTCTACGTCCTTTAGTACCTTGGGTGACCACAGGTCCGTCATATTCTCCGACTGCCAGTAGACCGAATCTGTTGTAGCTGCAGCCTTGGTGATCTTCAGTGACCTGCCCATTGACCTTGACTGGTCCGTTGCCCAGTCCAGTGTTGCTCCTGTTACCTTGCCTTTCATCCAGTAGCTCGGAAGGTCACTTTCAAAGCCGCCGATCTGGTTAATACTGGTAATATTATTCATCTTCTGGACGTTAAGGTCGTCAAAGTAAATCGTTCCGCGGAAGCGTGAATAGACGTGTATCCTAAGAGAGAATGCTTTGACTTTAGGATCGTCCGGAACCTGATAGGCCATCTGATACTGTGTCCAGTCAAATGCCGTATCCTGTTTTCCGGATGGAAATGTAAATACAAGGTCCTTTGATCCTATTTCGTCATAAGGATCGTTATTCTTCCAGCCCGAGTGGAATATTGGTGTAAAGCCCACGCCCCAGGTTCCGGGGTTTGCCGTTGCGGAGTCAGGTGAGAGGTGGTTGGCTTTAACCCATACGCTGATATGGAGAATATCTCCGGCTTTTGTATTTGCCGGAAGCTCGAATCTCTTCGTACCGACCCAGGCGTCGTGAGTGCCTGAGAGTGAATCGAACTTGAGGGAGTATGTTCCGGAGTGTGCAAACTCGCTCGTAATTCTCGTATTCTCAAATCCCGAGTTCAGTTTTGCGTCATTGCCGCCATTTGGAGGCAGCCAGTAGTTCCAGCCCGTCGGGACTCCGACCGATGTATTCCAGTCCTGTCCTGCCCAGGCTCCGCCTCTTCCCGTCAGGATGAAGTCATCGGCCCAGACCGTACCGGTTGCATTTTTGCCTGCAACGAACATTATGACCAGTTTCCAGGCATCCTTAGGCAGTATGGCCGATCCCGCTGCATTTGTATCTGCGACCCAGCCTCCGCTGGATGCTTTCGTCTGGTCTATGGGAAGCTTTATCTCCCCGATCTTTGCTCCCGTGCTGTCGTAGAACAGGTACGATATCCACCACCTTGCATCGTCATTTGCTGGGTTCAGGTTGACGTTTTCCGTCCTTACGAATGCACCGAGAAGTATGTCTACGTCCTTTAGTACCTTGGGTGACCACAGGTCCGTCATATTCTCCGACTGCCAGTAGACCGAATCTGTTGTAGCTGCAGCCTTGGTGATCTTCAGTGACCTGCCCATTGACCTTGACTGGTCCGTTGCCCAGTCCAGTGTTGCTCCTGTTACCTTGCCTTTCATCCAGTAACTCGGAAGAGAATCCTCAAAGCTGCCAATTGTCTTAAACTGGCCAAGCTGTGCGTGAAGGTCGAAGAAGGAACCCAGGAAAAACAGTACGAGAACCATTAAGCTTTTTACGTATCGTGAACCTTTGATCATATGAACCTCCTTATAAATTAAATGAACCTATCCTTTCCTCATTTCCAGCCTTCGGGAATTACCATGTACTTTATGACTGAGTTTTCCCTCGGATCGTTAAAAAGAGCGTTAATGTCTTTGTTATTCAGCTGTACGGCTGCCGGGTTAAACAGGTCGGTTCTTACCTTGCCTGTAACCAGAAGGTCGACTGCTGTTTGAAAAGTATTGGGATTCAGGATTGAGCTTTTGACTGTCAGCTCCTTGTGGAAAAATGACTGCAGGTAAAGGCTGATGAAAGCCTTCGGGTCCGCGAGTCCGAAAATGACGAGAGTGCCCCCTTTTTTAACCTGTTTAAGTGCAAATTCGGCGGCCTTCTGGCTTCCGACGCATTCAATTACGACGTCCGTTCCTCCAGGCATGCGGTCTTTTACTTCCTGGAGTGAATTTTCGTCCATGGGGTCCAAGGCGGCATCTGCGCCAAGTTTAAGTGCAATTTCCCTTTTCTGTTCCGAGATGTCGTAGACGAATGTTTCCGAGGCGCCTTTAAGTTCAGCCAGCTGGAGCATCAGAAGTCCGATTGTTCCGGCTCCGACGATAGAGACGGTCTCGCCGGTTTTAATATCCGCCTGGTTGATGCCGTGCACGCAGCATGAAAGCGGTTCTGAAAAGGCAGCTATGCGGTACGGGAAGTTTTTAGGTATGAGGTGTGTCTGAGTTCTCGGGACGATGGAATACTCCGAAAATCCGCCGTTAACCGTTACTCCCAGCGCCTTAAGGTTAAGGCAGAGGTTAATTTTACCCTTACGGCAGAATTCGCAGTAGCCGCAGTGTATATTGGGATTAACGGCAACCCTGTCGCCGATTTTAAGCTCATTAACCTCCTGTCCCACGTCGACGATCTGCCCCGTGTATTCGTGTCCCAGGATAACGGGAGCCTTAGCCGGGGCATTTCCTTCGAATATATGGAAATCCGTGCCGCAGACGCCGCAAGCTCCCACCCTGAGCAGGAGCTCACCCGGTTTAAGCGGGGGGATCTGGTAATCTGTCACACTGATTTTGTGTGAACCTGTAAATAGTGCCGCCTGCATAATTCAAGTTCTTTCTTAATTTTAGGAAATCTTAACCTCAGCGGTTGACTTTCTCTTTATCAATTCCACGGGGACCAGCACCTTCTTGGGGCTTTTGACTTTGTTATTCAGCATATCTGCCATCAAGCGCATGACCTCGCCTCCGAGCTCAAGCTTCGGGACGCCGATAGTGCTCAAGGGAGGGTCCAGTGAAAGCCCGGCGTCAACGTCATCGAAACCTATAAGCGAGACGTCCTCGGGGACCCTGAGGCCGGATTCCTTGAGGAACTGCATGACGCCGATTGCCATTGCGTCGTTGCACGAAAAGATTGCCGTTACGTTTTTATTATCCCTGAGCAGCCTTTTTGCGGCGCTGTAGCCGTTTTCCCTTGCCGGGTAAGCCTCGTCTATGATGCTCATCTTAGAACTGTAGCTGAGGCCTGCGTTTTCGAGGGCGACCTTATAGCCCTGGAAGCGGTCCCTTATGCTCGGGTGCTGTATATCTCCGGCAACAAAGGCAATGTGCCTGTGACCGAGTGCACTCAGGTGCTGCACGGCCTGCATGCCACCGGAAAAGTTGTCTATAAGGACGACCGGATAATTTTCAGCCGGGGGGTAGTAATCGACAAAAGCCATCGGGAGCTCGTACTTTTCGAGGCATGAAATTATATCCTGGGGCACCTTGCCGGCAAAGATTATGCCGTCGACATTTCTTTCCACTATGCACCTGGGCAGGCGGTCGCCCTGCTTAAAGTCGGAGCGAATAATTGTAAGCAGTATATAGTATTCATTTTGCCGAGCTTCGAACTCGGCGCCTAAGAAGATGTGCGTATAGAAAGGCTCCGAGCGCAGGAAGTGATCCTCGGTTACAATAAAGGCCAGGTTACCCGTCTTTCTTGATGCAAGGCCGCGCGCGGACCTGAAGGGGTGATAATTCAGGTCCTTTATGGCCTTGTTTACACGCATGCGCGTTTCGTAGGAGATCTTTTCATTGTTGTGAATTACCAGTGAAACCGTTGCAATGGAAACCTTTGCCTTCTGTGCCACATCCTTGATCGTAGGGGTCATTGTCAACCGTCAGTTAAACGTTTTAATAGAAACAAATATTTTTGGGCAAGCTTGTCAATGCCTTAAAAAGTGGTAAAGCACGGGTTATGGGCAGCTTACGGGTCAGTTTTTTGATAGAGCCTTTTTTCGGCCTAAAAACGGGGTTTGTGACTTCCCTAAGGAGGGGTTTTAAGGCCGGGGGGGAAAATTTCTGCACCGGTAAAACGGCCTCGTTTTTTTATTAAAACAGTGCAA
The DNA here is from genome assembly GCA_025612245.1 of Ignavibacteria bacterium. Classification (GTDB taxonomy): domain Bacteria; phylum Bacteroidota; class Ignavibacteria; order Ignavibacteriales; family SURF-24; genus JAAXKN01. The sequence continues at coordinate 174,786 of JAAXKQ010000007.1, read as the reverse complement.
TTTCAGGCCCCCTTTCCAGGCCAAAAGAATAGCTTTTTTGAGAAAACAATCTAATTCCGTATTTTTAGACATTTTTCAAACAAAATAGGCCAACTTCATATGAACACAGTAGAGCTGATAAGAAAAAAAAGGAACAAGGAGGAGCTTTCGGAAAGCGAGATCCGGTTTTTAGTCACTTCATACATAAAGGACAAAATACCGGACTACCAGTTCTCGGCACTCCTGATGGCGATATTCTTTAACGGGATGTCCACAGAGGAAACTGCGCACCTGACAAAAGAGATGCTCTATAGCGGAAAGGTAATTGACCTGAAGTCGATTCAGGGGGTTAAAATCGACAAGCATTCAACCGGGGGTGTAGGCGATAAGACTTCACTCATACTGGCGCCCATTGTAGCTGCTGCGGGTGTAAAGGTGCCAATGATCTCGGGCCGGGGCCTTGGCCACACGGGAGGCACACTGGACAAGCTGGAATCGATACCGGGTTTCAGGACAGACCTGAACCTGAGCCGCTACAAATCTGTAGTCAACAAGTGCGGTACAGTTTTAATCGGGCAGACCAAGGACATTGCGCCTGCCGACAAGCTAATTTATGCCTTAAGGGACGTTACGGCCACCGTAGAATCCATACCCCTTATTACATCGAGCATCATGAGCAAGAAGCTGGCCGAGGGGATTGACGGGCTGGTGCTGGACATAAAGACCGGTTCGGGCGCCTTTATGCGCGAAGAAAAAGACGCCAGGAAGCTTGCTACGGCGCTCATCAATACAGCCAGGGCATTCGATAAAAAAGTAATCGGCTTTATTACGGACATGAACCAGCCCCTGGGGAACTATATCGGCAACTGGCTTGAAGTTTATGAATCCATAAAAGTTCTTCTGGGAGCAGGAGAGTCGGCAGCAGACCTCGTGGAAGTGACGCTTCAGCTCTCGGGCGCAATGATTTACCTGGGAGGCAAAGCCTCCTCGATTGAAGAAGGAGTTGAAGTCTCCCGGGAGATGATCTCTTCAGGCAAGGCTTTTGACAAATTCCTGGAAATCGTAAAACTACAGGGAGGCGACGTAAGCCTGATAAAGAATCCTGAAAAATACCCTAAGGCACGCATAGTTGAAACCGTCAGGGCCGAGAAAAGCGGGTACTTTAACGCCATAGACAACTATGCCCTTGGCATGATATCCCTTGAACTCGGAGCCGGCAGAATGACAAAGGAAGATGTAATTGACCCCAAGGCCGGGATTATATTCTATCCCAAGCTGGGAGACAAGATAAAAGAAGGAGACATAATTGCGGAATTTCATACCGGCAGGAAAAATAAAATTGAAGATATGAAAAATAAACTCTATAATATTATTAGTATTGACGGGAAAAAGAAGGCAAAACCGAAACTAATCAAAGAAATACTCATTTAATATTAAAGGAGGCAAGGATGGCTGAGAACAATGATCTCATTACGGAACTCACCAATGCATATTGGGCTGAACTTGAGACTGTCATGAACTATTTGTCAAGTTCCGTTAACCTGGACGGCGTCAGGGCTGAAGAGATAAAGAAATCGCTCTCGGCAGACATAACCGAAGAGCTGGGGCACGCACAGATGCTGGCAAAAAGGATAAAGGAGCTTGGCGGAAAGATACCGGGCTCGATGGATTTCAAAAGGGAGCAAAGATCGCTCCAGCCGGGTAATGACTCGACCGACGTGGTTTATGTAATAAAAGGCGTTCTTGAGGCTGAAAATGCCGCCATCACGCAGTATAAAAAGCTGATAAAGATGTGCGAGGGAGAGGATTACGTGACACAGGACATGTGTATAGACATACTTTCCGACGAAGAGGCGCACCGCACACTCTTTAACGGCTTCAGCAAGGAGTACTCCAAATAAGAGGCCTCCTTTCCGGCCTCTTATTTCTTGATGCAGATGAACAAAAGGACCTTAATATACAGATGCCCCGGGAAAAAGAATCTTTCCGGGGCATCTTTTTTTAGGGGCGCCCCCCCGGGTGACTGGGGGAATAAACAGTTTTTCGTAAAAACTTAATCTTTTCTCAAAATCCCCGTTGCCTATTTGCCGAAAAATTATATTTTTCGTTTAATTATAAATTGCTTTACTCTTGTTGCTTTTTTACGGGGAGAATCGTCATAATGGTTTTTTTAATTTCCTTGCTTGCTGCTGCAGTTGCATTCGCAGTTCACCTTGCCGCCAAGAAAAGATACAGTAAGTCTGAAGCCACGTTTGCCGGGGTTGGCACCATAGTAGCGCTCATCATTGCCCTGCTCCAGGTATTTACCGTCATACCGGCGGGATCTGTAGGTGTGGTAGACTTTTTAGGAATGGTAAGTGACAACACCTTAAAGGCGGGTGTCAACTTGGTTAATCCGCTGGCAAATGTAGTAAAGTTCAGCGTCAAGACGCAGGAAGTCAAAGAAAACATGTCTGTGCCATCCAAAGAGGGGCTGAGCATTCAGCTTGAAATCAGCGTGCTATACAGCCTGAACCCTGAAAACGCGTCAAGAGTTTATAAAACGCTGGGCGAGAATTACGCTGAAATTATACTCGTTCCGCAGTTCCGCTCCGTAGTAAGGGGTATCACCTCGGCCTACGAGGCAAAAGCCCTTTACACCTCGCAACGGGAGGAGCTGGCAAACGCAATTCAAAAAGAGCTTTCGAAGCTGGTTAACCCGAGGGGCATTACGGTTGAGGCGGTCCCGTTAAGGCAGATTGTACTTCCGGCAGGGCTGACGGCTTCAATTGAGGAAAAGCTAAAAGCCGAGCAGGAAAGCCAGAGGATGGAATTTGTGCTCAAAAAAGAGGCACAGGAAGCAGAGCGCAAGAGGATTGAAGCCAAGGGCATTGCCGACTTTCAGGCTGTAATATCCAAGGGCATTACCTCGCAGCTTCTTAAGTGGAAAGGCATTGAGGCCACGGAAAAGCTGGCAAATTCGCAGAATTCGAAGGTAATTGTAATAGGTTCGGGTAAAGAGGGGCTTCCGGTAATCCTTGGAAATGACAAATAATTGCCTTAAATTAGTCCCTAAACAGGACGGGTAATCTTAATTTAATTTTTACCGGATCTTTTTGACAGAATTTTAATTTCAGAGTAAGCATATGTTATTTCCCAAGCAGATAAAACTTAACGGGCAAACCTCTCTTACGGTTTCGTGGAATAATGACAAGGTTCATACATTTCCCCTTCAATTCTTAAGAGACGAGTCGCCGGATGCGGGCAACAAGGGGGAAACCATTCTGTGGAAGCACTACGACCCCATGCCCAAGGAGCCCGATAAGCCGGGCAAGTACGAAGTAGCCTCAATTGAAATGGTAGGCCAGTATGCCATTAACATAAAGTGGAAGGACGGTTACAGCTACGGGATCTACTCCTGGGATCTGCTCTGGAGGCTTGGGGAGTATCTGGCAGTAAAGGAAAACCTGCACCAGGATTTTGAACATGACCAGGATCATGAACATCACAACAAGAAGAAGGACGAAGGGGACAGATAAAAGTCCCCTTTTTTCTTATGATTCACCCAGGGCTTTCTTAATATCCTTCACGAAATTGGCTTTTTCCGTCAGTCCCACGTAACTTGAGACCACCTTTCCGGTTTTATCGAGTATAAAAGAAGTAGGAATTGACTCGACCGAGCCGAAGCCTGAAAGAGCGGCGGGGTCGTAATAGACGACCGGGTAGTTAATTCCGTACTGCTGCATGAAAGGCACCACGTCGTTGACCGTATTTTCCTGGTCGACGGAAATTCCGATAATTTCAAAATCCTTCCCCTTGAATTCGTTTTTTAAGGAAACCAGGTCGGGGATCCCCTTTCTGCAGGGTCCGCACCAGGTAGCCCAGAAGTCCAGAAGAACAACTTTTCCCTTATAGTCCGAGAGCCTGATCTTCTGTCCCGAGGTTGTAGTCAGTTCAGAAGTTGAGCCCCCCTTGTAATTCGGCGGATAAGGCCCTTCGGAAGGTTCATTTCGCGAGTTATTGACGATAAAGAAAATTGCAATAATTACGATGAGGACGCCTGTAAAGACGAGGTTTTTATATTTCGGGTCGATTAAAGGCTTTTTTTCCTGCTGCCTCGTCCCGATTTTCCTTTCTTTTGCTTTATTCTGGCTCATTTTGTCTCCCAATACCCTTTTTTCATTAAACTAATAACAATTTATTTTGTTCCGGATTATCCGGACTAAAAATTCATTCAAAGAAGCCACAAGGCCTAAAAAAAATGCCATAATGCACCATATAAGTTAAATAAAATCGGGCGCTAATTAAATAAAAATATTAGCCGTTACGGAGTGCACGTGTCATTTAATTTTGCCTAGATACGCCTCTTCATTGTTACCCCGCCCCGTCAGGCGTTCAACCACCGGCGGCACACCTTAAGAATTTCTCTCCCCTTTTTTCATTACTTAAGTAAGATGAGCAACGGGCAAAAAAGATTCGGGGCGGTTCTTGCTCTTAATAATTTCATTTAATACCTTTAAACAATATCAACGAAAACCAATGGAGAGTTCTATGCCGGAATACGCAAAACACCTTTATATGATAGTATTTCCAATAAATGCCCTGGTTGCTTCCCAGCTGGAACCCGAAAAGTTCGGCGAGCATTATACGATGCTCAGTGCAAAGCACTTCAGCGGAAAGGTAATTTTTGCCGAGCTGGACATAAACTTCAGGAACGACTATTTTGAGATCGACAAGTATCTTTCGCTCACCGTGCCGCACGAGGACGGGAGTCCTAAGAGGACGAAGTTTATCAGCTCCTACAAGGTTCTGGAGAATGTGGATCTTTCGGCCATAAAAGAACTTTTCCTCGTTACCACAAACGGCAAGGTGCTGCCAATTGGCCCTGCAGAATATACGGCAATAAATGAGCCCGGGCTCATCAGGATATACCAGGAAGTGTGCCCTCTCGAGACGCTCGTTGCCTCGACAAAGGATCAGAGGGATTTTGGAAAGTTCATTACCACGCAGACCCGTTCCAAGGGCGCGCCAAAGATCTGTTTTACGCAGATTGAATTTAACCTGGATGAGTTCTTCAGGCAGAACAAGAACAAGGATATAATTACGGTTGAGCTTCCAGGCGTAAACGCATACCGCTTTTACGACTGCATAATGGAGCTGAAAAATAACCCCAATAAGCTCACAAAGACAATAAGCCTGGGAAGCGTTTTAAGGGATATTTCCTTTAAGTTCCTGCGCCACGGTTTCTGGTTTGCACAGGATGACGAGATGAGGTTCTTCCCGATGCCCTCCATGTCGGAGATGGAGAACAAGTATTTCTACTGGTGGAAGTTTGTAAGATAAATTTATCAGACCTAAAAGAAAACCCCGGATGCCTAGAAGGCGCATTCAGGGTTTTCTTTTTTCAAAAGCAGATTTATAAATGCCCCATTTACTTAAAACAAGGCCCCTGTTTCTACTGAATTTAATGAAACTTCCGGTTTCAGTCCTGATTCCTCAGGCAAGTTTTGTTCGCCGGAGGGAATATTGCCGCCCCACCGGACGACTTCAATTTCAGCCCTGACCAGTCCCTTTCTAAGCATTCCGAGCTCACGTGCCGCCCTGTATGAGACGTCGATCATGCGGTGGCTGGATTTTGGAAGGCGGTCGTTAATCTTTAAGACCACCGATTTATTGTTAGCCAGGTTTGTGACCTTCACCTTTGTACCAAAGGGAAAACTTTTGTGAGATGCCGTCAGCTCATCGATGTCGTAGATTTCCCCGCTTGCAGTTTTTCTTCCATTGTGCCTCTTACCGTAATAAGAGATCCTGCCTGTCTGTAGCCCGGATAGGCTATCTTTCTTTACAGCCTGAGCTTCCAGGTGAAGAACTCTTTTTACGGTACCAGCCGTATGGTTTATCTTTTTCTTTATTTTAGGTATCGGTCCTGAAGACAGCATCATTAGTGGAATCAAAATGTAATGGTATATACTCATTCATGTCTCCCATATGTCTTACAGAAATAAATTTTTACAAAGATACGGGAAAATAAATAAAATTGAAAATTTGCGTAATTTAAAGGCATGCGGCCTTCAGGATGGTTCTAAAGGCTGTTTAGTAAATTACAATCCATCATTTTTATCTAACGGGTTAAATATGAAAGAGGATTTTTTATCGAACTATCTTGGTCCCAAGGCCGAAAACATCGGGGTTCTTAAGGACCTGCTTGGCGTGGTACTCGATTACCAGGCAAACTGGAGAAAAAGTTTTTATAAAGGCGACGTTTCACTTTACGGGGGAAAGCCCCCCGAGGCGGGTGAAAAGCTAAAGAAAGAGCTCGCGGACTTTTTGGAAAGGAGCAGCAAGAGTCTCCCCTACTTTCATCCGCGCTACATGGCTCAGATGGTAAAGGACCCTTCGATTCCGACGGTACTCGGGTACGTGGCCTTCATGCTCTCGAACCCTAATAACCACGCCTACGAAGGGGGGCCGGTTACGACAGAAATGGAAATGGAAGTTGTGGAAACGATGCTCAAGATGACGGGGCTTAAAACGGGCTGGGGGCACCTTAGCAGCGGCGGTTCTCTGGCGAACATGGAAGCGCTCTGGGCCGCGCGTGACTTTTACAAGGAAGGATACGTATATTTTTCGGAAGTGTCGCACTACTCGTGGAAAAGGATCTGCCAGATACTGGCAATTAAAAACTATAAGGAAATTCCGGCAGACAGGAATTTCAGGATAGACACAGAGATACTGGAAAGTGAGCTTAAGAAAAATAGGGCAATGTTCGTAATGGCGAATCTGGGTTCCACGGGCACCGGGAGCGTTGACGAGATTGAAAAGCTTTTGGACCTGAAGAAGAAATACAACTTTCACCTGCACGTTGACGCCGCATACGGGGGTTTTGTAAGGAGCGTCATTCTGGACGATAATTTCGGCCTGATTCCCTTCGGCAAGGAAGAGATGGAAATCAGTGAATACACTTACCGTCAGCTTTCGCTTCTTGGCGAAGCCGACAGCATAACCGTAGACCCACACAAGCACGGGCTGATATCCTATGGGGCGGGGGCGGTACTCTATAAAAACGAGGAGATGAGAAGTGTTCTTCTTAACAGCGCGCCATACACTTACCACAAGCAGGACAAGCCTAATATCGGCATGTTCAGTCTCGAGGGTTCGCGTCCCGGTGCAATGGCTGCGGCCTGCTACCTGACATACAGGGTTATGCCGCCTGTAAGTTCCGGCATGGGAGAGCTCATACGGAACTCGCTTGCAGCCTGCAGAAAGTTTTACGAGCTGGTTGAAGATTCCGCAAGGCTCAAAAACCTGAATTCTCCCGACCTCGACATAAGCTGCTTTTACGTTAATACAAAGGAATCTGACATTGGGGCAATAAATAAGGAGACGCTCGGTATTTATAAGAGGCTTTCGGTTGAAGCCGAAAGTCCGGAATTTATAATTTCAAAGTTTGTAATACCACCCGTATTGTCAGGCGTGGTATTGCCCGGATATTCAAACCGGAACGATGAAAATCTTTCGGCCTTAAGGGCAGTTTTCATGAAGCACTGGCCTGCAATGGACGACTTTTATTACATAAAGGAACTTGTAAGGCAGCTTGAGAAGTGATAAAAAAAAGCATCCTTTCGCCTTTTTATAAAAAGCGGAAGGATGCCTCTTCCCTTCAGGCGGAGAAGACCCGTTGTTTCTCAAAGCAAATTAAATGTAATAGTTTCCTGCTGCTTCGGGCTGGTAGAGGATCCCCTCTATCCTGACTTTTCTTTTTGCAGACTGGACATCCCAGTCGGCCTCATCTCCAATTCGGCATCCGATTATGGCAACGCCTAAAGGCGCCAGCACGGAAAGCTTTCCCTGGCTCAGGTCGGCATCAAAGGGGAAAACCAGCGTATATGTTATTTCCTCGTTTGAATCCAGGAATTTAAGCCTTACTTTAGAGCTCATGGTAACTACGTCGGAAGGAATTTCCTGCGGCTGAACTACAACAGCTTTCGAAAGACCGTCCTTCAGCTCCGAAAGGTACCTGTTATCGATACTGCTAAAACGGTTGGAGTTTGAAATTAACCAGCTGAATCTCTTCATATCGAAATCTGTTATAAACATGATCTTGTCCATCATCCTCTCTTGGTTTATTCAGTAAATGTTTAACTATAGTATTCATATTTGCCATAAAATACAAGGCAACTATTCCTCTTTGTACCTCAGGTCACTTTTCCCATAAAAAGCCATATCATGCCCAAAAGAAAACATTTTTACCTGTCCAGCCGTCAAAAGATCAGGAAGGGGCCATTTATTATGGGGGGGGCAAGGAAAGCGTTTCGTTTTAAGGCCGGGCACCCTGAAAAATTTTATAAAATTTATTTTTCACGGCACAATATTTTTACAACAGGTACGTTTACATAAGTAGAAAGCATCTGATTATGGAGAGGATTCTGGAAAGTTTACTAATTGAAAAATGCCGCAAAGGCGAGCACTCGGCCTTCAGGGATCTTGTAAAGATATACCGCAGGCAGCTTTTTTCGTACCTGATGCGCCTGACGGGTGACAGGATGCAGGCCGAGGATGCCTTCCAGGAGACGCTGATAAAAGTCTGGAAGGCAATCGGGAAGTATGACCATAAGGACAGGTTCTCCTCGTGGCTTTTTTCCATTGCCCACAATGCAGCCATGGATTCAATAAGGAAGAATAAATTAAGAGGCAGCCTCTTCCACTCAGATGATATTGAAGTGCACACTTCGGAGAGCAACCCTTACAGTGACGTTGTGGGCCAGGAGCTCAGGGAAATTCTGGACAGTATAATAGACAACCTTCCGGAAAAGCAGAAGCAGGTATTTCTTCTGCGAGAGCACGGGGAAATGAGCTTTAAGGAAATCTCCGAACTTACGGGTGAACCGCTCAATACTGTTTTAGGACACATGCATTATGCCGTGGAAAAAATAAAAAGGGTTTTGAGGAAGAAAAATGCAATCTAAAGCGTTGGTTTGCGAGGAATTTGAAAAAAAGATGTGGCTGTTCATGGATAGCAGCCTGAATAAAGAGGAGATGCTATACTGGGAGAGTCACCTCCGGGAATGCAGGCTTTGCAGCGGCCTATTGCTGGAAACAAAAGAGGCCCTTTCAGTTTATGAGAGCCTGCCCTTTGAAGATCTTGAAGAAGAGACTTTCACAAAGATGGTAAATAAGGCCGTTAAGAAAAAAAGAGCGGGGTTTATTTTGGGCCGGTTTTTGGAAGCCGTATATGAATTTCTCTTTGGAAACTATTTCAGGAAATTTGCCTTCGGTGGCGCGGCCTTTATGGCACTAGCGGCTTTATTGCTTTTTATTTCGAGACCCGGGGAAAGAGAATTCCCTCCCGTGATGAAGAAGTCCCCGCCGTCTGAAAACAGAAGCACCCCTTCTATGAGCACAAATATTGCTGAAATGAAGGCGACCGTTAAAGCCACGAAGAAGACGGCACCAGTAAAGGCTACAAGATACGAGTGGCAGGACAAGGCCACGGCCTACAACATTAAGCGCGTCGGGACCTCTTTAGAAAATATACGCATAAAAGAAGACAAGCTCAGGGCAATAGACGAATGGACGCTTCAGGCAATAGCCCTGAGGCGAAAGATGCAGCTGCTTCAGACGGATCTTGAGAAATCGGAAATGTAGAGAGAAAAATAAAAGGAAAGGCATTGTATATGGAAGGCTCCTTTTCAAAATGGAATTAACTTATTTAATACCGGAGTAGACATGAAAAATTTCAAATTAGTTTTAATTTTAACCGTTATCTTTACGGCTTCCTGCCTATTTGCACAGGAGAAGAAGGTAAAGCCCCCAAAAGAGCCAAAGAAAGTGCACGTTGAGAAAGAAGCCGACTCGAGCGACGTTTACATTGACATACCTGAAATAACGGTACCCGAGATCAACATACCAGAGATTCATGTTCCCGAGATAAAAATTTCGCAGGAGCAGGAAAGAAAAATTCTTGACGAGATGAGGCCGCAGATGAAAGAGCAGATGGAGAAGATCAAGAAGCTGGACAAGATGAAGTACACGCAGCTTTTGATGGAAAACCAGTTCAGGAATTTTGAGGTCCCGTTTTTCGGCAGAAAGAGTAAGGAAGGCCGTGAGCGCCTGAAAAAAATTACAGAGCTGGACGTTCAGACCGAAGCCCTTGGCCTAGAGTACCAGAAAGCCGACAAGCAGGAAAAAGAAAAGATCAGGCAGGAGCTTCAGGGCAAGCTAAGCGAGCTTTTTGAGCTGAGGGAAAGTAACCGTAAGGAGGAGGTCAAGGAACTTGAGGACAGGCTTTCGGAGCTGAAGAATACGCTTGAAGAGAGAAGAAAAAACAAGGATAAGATAATAGATAAAAGGCTGCTTGACCTGACGGGTGAAGATGAAACTACGGAGTGGTAGGAAGTAAAAATAAAAAAAGGCGGACACAAGCGTGAATCTCTCTCTCTATATGTCCGCCTTTTTTTATGTTCATGTATCCAGTCATTGCAGCATCAGCATTCATACAGTCACAGCAGCATTCCTGTAAATTTCTTATCTTCAGGTAATCTTATTATAGAAGCCTTTTAATGATTTATATTGAGCAGGATCTCTATGCTTTCAAAGATTACGGACAGGGGTATTCTCTCCAGGCCTCAGGATTTCATCATTTCCGGGAGCCTCAGGCTTCAAACGGAAATTTTATACCGCGAAGGAAATTCCTCCGGGCGCAGGGCTTTATTTCTTCATGGCGGCGGCGTTACAGGGAACCACACCATTGTAAGGCGCCCGGCAATGTGGCTCATAAGAAACGGGGGGTTTGGTGAAATTATTCTCCCCGACAGGCGAGGCTCCGGTGAAAGCTCCCCTTTTACGAGGCAGATGAGCTTAAGCGAACTGGCCCTGGACATGAAGCTCCTTTTGGATGCAATGGAACTAAAAGAACGCATAACGCTTATTGGGCAATCCTACGGGGGGCTCATAAGCCTACATCTTGCATCGATGGATAAGAGAGTTGAGAAGGTAATTCTGCTTGCATCCTCCCCCATTTTTACGCTTAAGGAAGGCCCCTTAAGTATTCCATACAGGCTTGGGTTGCTTCTTCCTTCAATTAAATTCATCATAAGGCTGTTTTTAGGAAGGGCTGAGTCGCCGGGCGGTGTTGATCTGGATTTTATATACGACATAGAATATCCTCCGGCATACGTAAAGGCACAGATACGGATATTAAAGGAAATGAAAAGATCCCGCCTGAAATCGTTACTTCTTCAGGCAGAGTCGGTTTTCCTGGAAGAGAACACGCTTCTGCAGGAAAGTCTAAGCCCCGGAGTACCGGTTATACAGGTAATAGGAGAAAAGGACCGCACATGGGAGAAAAACATTCCGGTAAGATACCTGAAGAATATGCCCTTATTCCGCCAGGCAGTGATAAAAGGGGCCTCGCACAAGGATATTTTCAGAAGAGCCGAGGAATTTCTTCTTGGCGCGCTTGCACTGGATGAAGATGATATGCAGTAAAAAAAACCGCCGCCTTTTGTGGGGTTTTAAGACCCTTAGAAGACGGCGGTGATTTATTCAATCAGAGGTTATAATTGAAAAAATAAATTACAAACTATCTGCCTTTTAGTGCACTGCTACTGAAAGCCCTCTTACTACCGAAGCAAGCCTTATGGCGTCAAAGACACGGGCCTGTGAAGTGCCCAGTTTCCTTACCGAGGCCTCGTGTGAACTGACGCAGGTTTCGCAGCCGTTTACGGCCGAGACGGCCAGGCTTACGAGTTCAAAAAATTCCCTGCCCAAGACAGGATTCATCATTACGTTCATCTTTATGCCGGCCGGCATATTGTTATATGCTTCCTCCTTTGCAAAATGCCTGAACCTGTAGAGGACGTTGTTGATGGAAAGCATTGAGGCACAGGCGTGAATTTCTGCAATTTCACCTTCGGTTGCCCCGTTTTCTTTTGCATAATCTGTAAATGAACAGACAAGAATTTCGTTCTTTTCATTTGAGGCAACGGCCAGTGCCAGCAAGTAAGCCTCCTTTAGTGAAATGTTCTCCGACGAGGTGAGCGTATTTTTCAGGTTAATCCTCAGGTCCCTCAGATAACGAGTATCGCCGGTTACCATGGCCTCAAGAGAATTAAACCTCCTGGCCTCGTCAATTTTCAAGTCCTTTAGAAGATCTGTTTTTGTTTCCTGTAGTGACATTTTCTTTACCGTTTTTGAATTTTGAAAATCCGGGAAAAGTTATTTCGTGAAGCACCTTTCCGCTATAAAAAAGATTTAGGAATAAAGGGGCGGCTTTTTCTTCAAAAGAGCCGCCGCCCTTTTATTCTTTAATTGCTTCAATTATCCTTTAAGTGTTTCCTGGCCTTTCTGCCAGTTGCACGGGCAGAGCTCGTCTGTCTGAAGGGCATCGAGGACTCTTAAGACTTCCTTCACGTTGCGTCCCACGTTTAAGTCGTTAACCGATACGAACCTGATAACTCCCTCGGGGTCGACGATAAAGGTAGCTCTGTAGGCGATTTTTTCGTTGGCCTCAAGGATTCCAAGCTCTTCAGCAAGTGACTTGGAAGTGTCTGCCAGGAGCGGGAATTTAAGGTCGCTTAAGTCGTCGTGATGTTTTCTCCAGGCCAGGTGTACATACTCTGAATCTGTGGAAGCGCCTACAAGAAGCGCATCCCTGTCACGGAACTCCTCATAATTCTTGTTAAACTCGGCAATCTCAGTCGGGCATACAAATGTAAAATCCTTCGGGTACCAGAACATTACCATCCACTTGTTTTGATTTTTGTGGTCTTCGGAAGTGACTTCCTGAAATTCTTTTCCGTTTTCAATTGAGACGACGCTTTTCTTTTTGAATTCCGGGAATTTTGCACCAACTGTTAACATTTTTCCTCCATTTTGAATTTTAGTGACAAATTTGTTTTAGCTGTAAATTTCTTAATCATTTATTTTAATCTTATGGTACCAATATATTGCCCTGGCACTGATAAATCAAATTGATTATATTTATAATCGTATAGATTATATCTATTAGCAAATTTGGCCTTATTTTCTTCTAATTGCACGTGTCTTTTTTTAAGTTAAAAGAAAGCGGCTAAGATTTAATATTTTAAATAAAGATTAAACGTTATGGTATCTTTAATTCAGCTATCGTATATAGTTGCCGTAGACAATTACCGGCACTTTGCAACTGCAGCAAAGCACTGCTTTGTAACGCAGCCCACTTTGAGCATGCAGATACAAAAGCTCGAAGACGAGCTTGGGATTTTAATATTCGACCGCAGCAAGCAGCCCGTAGCGCCGACGGACATAGGGCGGTCTGTAATTGAGCAGGCGAGAAAAATTCTCCAGGAGGCAGCGCGCATACAGGACATAATTGAATTCGAGTCGAGCGAGGTTTCAGGCACGCTGCGCCTGGGCGTAATACCGACGGTAGCGCCCTACCTGCTGCCGCTTTTTCTGGACTCATTTCTGAAGAGCTATCCCAAGGTTGACATGATCATTGACGAAATACAGACCGACCAGATACTGGAGAAATTAAGGAAAGAGGAAATTGACCTGGGCCTTATGGCGACTCCGCTGCACCAGAACGACCTGATTGAAAAGCCCCTTTTCTACGAGCCTTTTGTGGCTTACGTTTCCAGAGATCACAGGCTGTTTTCGAAAAAGAAAATTACGCCGCAGGATCTTTCGGCGCACGACATGCTGCTTCTTAAGGAAGGGCACTGTTTCAGGGGGCACGCGCTACAGCTCTGCAAGGACGAGAAAAGCCGCGACCACAAGGCGGCAGTGTCGGCAAACCTATTGAGGTTTGAGGGAGGCAACCTGGACACGCTGAAGAAGCTGGTGGAGAAGAATTTCGGCATGACGCTTCTGCCCTATCTTGCGGCAAGGGATATTGACAAGGTCAAAAAGAAAATGTACATGCGCGAATTCAGCAGTCCCGTGCCGAAGCGTGAAATCAGCCTTGTATACCTGAGAGCATACCTGAAGAGGCCCATAATAAATGCCCTTGAAGAAGAGATATTAAAGTGTTTACCGGAGGAGCTATTGACGAGGGAGAAAAGCCTCATTGTAGGGTAAAAGCAGGGACAATTGCCGCACTTACTGCTTTATTATGTAGCAATGAATGATATTTCTGGATATTTTTGTACTGTAAAAACCGAGGAATTTTTAAGTTGATCGATCTACAGAAGATAATAGTTGTTGGCGACAGGGTACTCATAAAGCCGGAAGAAAACCTGGAGAAGACCACAAGCGGATTATACCTTCCGGCAGGAGTGCTGGAAAAGGAAAAAGTTCAGAGCGGATATGTAATCAAGGCGGGTCCCGGATACCCCGTTGCCGCCCCGGTAGATGACGAAGAGCCGTGGAAGGAGTCCAGGGCTTCTGCAAAATACATTCCCCTGCAGGCAAAGGAAGGCGACCTGGCGGTATTTTTGCGAAAGGAAGCAATTGAAATAGAAGTTGAAAAGGAAAAGTATCTCATTGTGCCGCAGGCTGCAATCCTTCTACTTTTCAGGGATGACCTTCTGAATTTTTAAGGCAGGATTTTTCAGGCGGCAGTTTTTTTTGTGTGTGTGAGAGGGGGAAAAGGGACGCAGAATATCTTCTGCCCCTCAGCTTTTTAGTCCGCTTATTCGTTCCTGGCTCCATTCATCCCCCGGGCCTTGAACAAACAGGGCAAAACAGTTAACTTTAGGTCAGTACTTTTTATAAAACAAACCTGAGGGTGACAAATGTCCAGGAAAATGTTCCATCCCGCCTTTAATGCTTTTTTTATTCTCCTGTTTTCCATAACTTTATTTAACTGCGCGAGTATAAATAAGGAAAAGATGGAAAAAGATTTTGCACAATTCGTCAAGGATTACGAATCAAAGGTTATTCCCCTTTCCAGGGATGCAGACCTTGCTTATTTCAACGCCACGATTTCGGGTAAAAAGGAAGACTACGACAGGTCCGCCGAGCTTGAGATCAAAAGGAGCAAGATCTACTCCAGCAAAGAGGATTTTGAAAAGCTGAAGCACTTCAGGGAGTCGGGGCTTATTAGCGATCCGACGCTCAAGCGTGAGCTTGAGACGCTCTATAACGCTTACCTGGAAAACCAGGTAGATGAGAAGAGGCTTGAAGAGATCATTAAGCTGAGGACTGACATTGAGAACAAATTCTCCACCTTCCGGGCCGAGGTAAACGGAAAGAAGCTTACCGACAACGAAGTTGAGGAGATACTGAAGAACTCCAGGGATTCAAGGGAGCTTAAAGCCGCATGGCTGGGCCATAAGGCAATCGGCAAGGTTGTTGCCTCAGACGTCGTAAGGCTGGCCAAAATGAGGAATGAATCTGCCAGGCAGCTGGGCTTTAAGAATTACCATGAAATGAGCCTTAAATTAAGCGAGCAGGACCCGCAGGAAATTGAGAAACTTTTTGATGAACTGGACGACCTCACGCGCGAAGCTTTTGTGAAGCTGAAGGGTGAAATGGATGCCGCGCTGGCAAAAAGGTACGGCATTAGTCCCAAAGAACTCATGCCATGGCACTACCAGAACAGGTTTTTCCAGGAGGCGCCGAAGATCTATGAAGTGGACCTGGACGCCTATTATAAGGGGAAGGACATTGTTGAGCTTACGAAAGCTTACTACAGCGGCATAGGGCTTCCAATGTCGGACCTGGCAGAAAAGAGCGACTTATACGAAAAAGAAGGCAAGTATCAGCACGCCTACTGCACGAGCATAGACCGTGAGGGCGACGTAAGGGTTGTAATGAACGTAAAGCCAAACTACAACTGGATGAACACCTCGCTGCACGAATTCGGTCACGCCGTATATGACAAATTTGCAGACCGCAATCTGCCCTGGCAGCTCAGGGAGCCGGCCCATACTTTTACGACAGAGGCCGTTGCAATGCTCTTCGGACGCTTTGCCTCAAACCCGGCATGGATGCAGGACGTTCTAGGCATTTCAGACGAAGAGAAAGCAAAAATAGGCGATGCAGGCTTCAAGTCGCTCAGGCTTGAGCAGCTGGTCTTCAGCCGCTGGGTACAGGTAGTATACCGTTTTGAGAAGAGCATGTATGAAAACCCGGATCAGGACTTAAACAAGCTCTGGTGGGATCTGGTTGAAAAGTACCAGGGACTTAAAAGGCCCGAGGGCAGAAATGAACCCGACTGGGCCTCGAAGATACATATTTCGAGCTATCCCTGCTATTACCACAACTACATGCTGGGTGAGCTCCTTGCATCTCAGCTTTATTACCACATAACGGAAAAGGTGCTGAAGGCTTCCGACCCCAAGGGCCAGAGCTTCTCAGGGAGGAAAGAAGTAGGAAGCTACCTGGTAAAAAACGTCTTTGAGCCGGGAAGAAAATACTACTGGAACGACATGATTGAAAAAGCAACGGGAGAGAAGCTTACGGCAAAGTATTACGCGAAACAGTTCGTGGAATGACGTTTTTGTTATAAATACCGTAAGAGTTACGGGGGGAAGAGAAATAGCTATTAAGGGATGCCCAATTTCAGGCTGAAGCAGTTGTTGTTTTTAGCAGAAGCCCTGGAGATTTTATGGTCTTCAGGGCATTTTTTATGGATTACTCCCCTCGTTTTTCATTCCGATGTTATGCTGCCTCAGCTTAAAAAGCAATTCGTCGCTTTTTTCTTTTCTGATCTTACTCAGAATAATCGTCAGCAGGTCATTGATCCTTCCAAGATGCAGAGAAAAAGCAATTGTAACATTCTGTTTGCCGTCATAAACATGAATGGGCTTATTTTTGAATTCGTTAAATATGCTGCCCGTTATTCTTTCTATGTCCTCAAAGTTGATCTGAATTATCTTCCTGCTGAAAGGAAAGTCCGAACAGATCATTTTCTGTTCATCGACCTCAATTTTGTAAGGGAAGAGCTTATAGAGCCTGAAATAGTAACGGTTCACGAAATAAATCAACAGAACATTGATAAAAGCAGGAATGATACTAAACGAGCTGATTCTCAAAGCCATAACGGAAATGAAAAAATACATCAGCAGAACAAACGTCACCGGAATGTTTGCATAACGGTAAATCAGTCTTGGAATCAATGGATATGTAAAAGTATTCATCGCCGCTCCTTTCTATAGGACATAATTAGGGATATTTTTCCAAATCGTCAATGGTAAAATCCGGAAAATGGGCGCGGCAGTGAGCGGGGCTTCCGGGCTTTTTGGGGTTTAGCGCCCACACGGAAGGCAAAAATTTCAGTTACTTTTGGTCCCTTTTGTATTTTTTTGTATAATGAATAGACAGACCGTCAGTAAAACATGGCCAATTTAATCAAGGAATTCTATGCCCCAGAAATTTGATATAATTATAATAGGCGCGGGTCCCATAGGGATGGCATGCGGAATTGAAGCAGTTAAGAGCGGATTAAGTTACCTGATCATAGAGGCCGGGTGCCTTGTAAATTCACTTTATCATTATCCCGTAAACATGACTTTCTTCTCCACCAGTGAGCGCCTGGAAATCGGGGAAGTTCCCTTTATCTCACACGGATACAAGCCCACGCGCTCCGAGGCACTTGAATACTACAGGAGGGTGGCATTCTCCTGGGAGCTGAACGTAAAGACATACGAACGGGTTATAGACATTAAGAGCCTGGATTCAGGATACCTCATTAAAACCAGTAAAGGGGTTTATGCTGCCGCCAACGCAGTCATTGCCACTGGTTTCTACGGAATTCCAAACCTCATGAACGTTCCCGGCGAGCAGATGCAGAAGGTAAAGCATTATTATGACGAGCCGCATCCTTATTCGGCACAGAAGCTCCTAATAGTAGGAGGCGGGAACTCTGCCGTTGACGCCGCGCTCGAGACCTACAGGCGCGGGGCGCACGTGACGATGGTTATAGCCAACGGCGAGCTGGATCCGGGTGTGAAGTACTGGGTGAGGCCTGACATTGAAAACCGGATCAAGGAGGGTTCAATTAAGGCTTACTTTAACTCGACTGTAAAGGAGATCCGAGAGACCGAGGTGGACCTTTGCACGCCCGAGGGGGAGTTTTCTATAGGGAATGACTTTGTGCTTGCCATGACAGGCTACCAGCCCGATTACGGGCTGCTTGAGAAAGCGGGGGTTGAAATTTCCAAAGATCCGTTCATGGAGCCTTTCTACGATGAAGAGACCTTCGAGACGAACAGGAAGGGTTTATTTTTGGCAGGCTGCGTGTGCGGAGGGATGAATACAAGCCGGTGGAACATTGAATCCTCGAGGTTTCACGCCGGGAAGATCGTAAACGCTATCAGGTCCCGCATTGGGAAGAATTCCTGAGATATGGAGAAATCCAGGCGTTTATTACTCTTAGCCTTCTTCATCTAGCCTTTAAGCTTCAACTGCGTTCCTTTTCGGGGGTTAGGCTTTTCCTGCCGTCCAACATTCAGGCCTTCTGAAGGCACTTTCTTCAGGGCGGTAATTACCACGGTTCCAGCCTTTTTGTCATCCCACTGCTGGAGGAAGCCTTCTTCTCCGCCCTCCCTTCCAGTGCTGCAAAGGTACATAAAAGTACATGCATTGTCCTTTTTTTTCTCTGACGAAAACAGCTCCACTGTAGGGATCCAGCTTCCCGTATTAACAAACCACTGATCCTTAAGGCTGAAGACCTCTGGCGTGTGCGTATGGCCGAAGGTTACCAGGCGGTAGTTCATGTTCTCGGAGAACTTCCTTCTTGCGTGCTGGTAAAGGCTGTTCGGCTCCTCAAGCTGGATGTATGAGGAAGCCCTGCTAAGTATGAAGGATACGATAAAAAGCCCGAAATTCTCCAGCACGCTTTGTCCCGGCATTTTGAGCAGTTTTTGTCCTGATGCTGGGTTTTCGTTTTCAGCATCCAGGCGTAATGTCAAGGGTTCTATTATATTCCAGAACTTGTCCATTGCATAGAGTAAGGGAAGGAAGACCGTCAGAACAATCATTAGCACGCGCCCGAAGAGGTATCGGTAGTAGCGTATAGGAATTACGAGGAAGAGCGGGGGTATATTCTGAAAGAGTTTCCTAATGCCGACAAAAAACCTTTTTTCCACGAGTAAGGGCAGAATATTCCTTTTAAGGCGTACGTTCTTAAAGGGCGGGTAGGCTAGTTCAATGTGGTTGAGCAGATAGACGTTAAAAAACGATCCGAAGGGCATGTTGATCTGTTTATTGTTCTTCAGGAGCGGGCCTCCAATGCAATGGCAGTACCTGTCGTACTTGTGGCCGTGTTCTATGTGGTACTTTTTGTCAATTACGAGCGTGTCGTCTACAAAGAGGAGGTTCGGGAAGACCCACTTTTTTAAGAGTTCAGCGGGAGTATCTTCATTTAGGGACTGTTCTGCCAGGATCAGGCGCGTATAGTTTCTTACGGCAGGCCAGTAGAATTCAAGGTCATGGTTGCCTTTAATAATAACGAGCTTATTTCCCCTTTCAAGCCACTGTATGAGAGCCTTAAAGACCCCCGAGTGCTCTTTTAAGACGACGTGCAGTTTCCAGACCGACTTAAAGTCGTCTGTACTGAGGCCATACTTCATTTCTCTTTTTGAGATGGAAGCTCTAAGGGATTCCAGGGACTTACTAATGCCGATTTTCTCCAGTATAGACTTCCACTCCTTTAAGCCGCCCTCAGATGAAGGCAGTGCCGTAATGCGGAGAAAGTCTATAAAGTCCCCGTTTATAACGAGAATTCCCCTTCCCGGCATAACCTTACGGCTTAAGTAGCCGATAAACTTAGTAAAGGCAAGGTCCTGTTTTTTTTTCGAAGGGGGGGCATTTTTCCCGTTATTTCTCAGCTGTGTAATGTGAAGGTCGCTTACGATGTAGATATCTTTGCCTTCTGAACTGATGGAGACCTCAGGATTGCCGTAGTTTTCCGTGAGCTTGTTCTTTTCGCAGTTTAACAGAAGCTCTGCAGTATATTCATCAAAAGAATCGGGCATTAAAATCCACTCCTGTTCCTAAAAATCGTTATCTAGTCGTTTACTCACAATAAGTATGTGGATAATTCAATGTATTCAGCTTAGCTTCTATTATCAAGATTTCCCCGGGAGGGGCGAATTTTTCCACACGCCGGTCATAAAGAATAAAGTGCTAAAAGCCGGGCGAGTGAAATTAAGTTCTCCCGGAAAAGTTAAATTGATTTTAGTCATTTATTAGTTTAATTTTATGGGTATTTTTTTACAAAATCGGATTTTTAATTGGACGAGAAACGTATTAACGATGGAAACGAGGCCCCGAGCAATCCACAGGATAATTCGGGGGAAAGACATAATAAGCCGCAGGGCCAGCAGGAAAGGCAACCCAGGCAGCAGAATCCGCAGGCTGAGAAGCCGTCCGAAAGGCAGCAGCAGCCTGAGAAAGGGCAGTCGGAAAGGCAGCCCCGGCAGGAGCAGCAGCAGGCAAAGAAACAACAGGAGCCACAGAGCAGGCAGCAGCCCAAGGGGGGGCAGCCTCAGCAGGCAAAAATAGTGCCTCCCAAGAGCCCCAAGAAGCCTCATTACAGCCGCTACAGGGGAAGACATTACAGCAGCAGCTACAACCGTCCGACTGCAGCACCTTCGGAAGCAGGCTCGAGGAAGACAAGTTTCAAGAAAATTTCAATAGTTGTACCTCTTTATAACGAGGAAGAATCTCTGCACCCCCTGGCGAACGAAATAAAAAAAGCGATGCGCATTATTTCGGCAGAGTATGAGGTCATATTTGTAGATGACGGGTCTACAGACAAGTCCCTCTCCGTCTTAAAGGAGATCTCAAGGATCGACCCGAAATTCAAATACGTGAGTTTCCGCAAGAATTACGGCAAATCTGCGGCTCTTCAGGTGGGTTTTAAGCAGGTAACCGGCGACGTGGTAATTACGATGGATGCCGACCTGCAGGATGACCCGAACGAGATAGCGAACCTGGTACAGAAGCTTGAAGAAGGATATGACCTTGTCTCAGGGTGGAAAAAGCAGCGTTATGATCCTTTCATAAAGCGCCATTCATCCAAGTTCTTTAACTTTGTCACCGGGCTCATGAGCGGAATCAAGATCCACGATTTTAACTGCGGGCTTAAGGCATACAGAAGAGACGTGGTAAAGAACCTGAACGTTTACGGTGAGCTCCACAGGTACATGCCCGTACTGGCCGACTGGCAGGGCTTTACGATTGCAGAGCTTCCGGTAAAGCATCATCCAAGGCGTTACGGTAAGACAAAGTTTGGGATTTCGCGCTTTTTCAAGGGATTTATAGACCTTGTAACCGTAATATTTACAACGCGTTATATCAAGCGCCCGATGCATTTATTCGGATTCTTAGGCGCACTTGCATTTCTTATAGGCTTTTTAGTCAACGGATATCTTTCCATTGAATGGATGATGGGACGCAGCCTGAGCAACAGGCCCCTTTTATTCTTCGGTATGCTCCTGATTATTGTGGGTGTACAGTTCTTCTCCGTAGGACTTCTGGGTGAGATGATGGTACACGCCATGCAAAACGACAAGGAGTATTCGATAAAGGATAAGAGCTGAAGCGCTTTTATTTAGTAGGAGCCAGAGACTCATAGAAATATTTGCCCTGGCTCTTTTTTAAGAAGGAAGAACATTTTCCGGCTTTTTTTGCCGGGAAAAACCATTAAGAGCTAAATATTAACTGAAGAAGACAGAGAATTTATTAGAGTCACTAAACTGTCCCGAATGAAAATAACAATTGTATCGGCTGCTTATCCATATCGCGGCGGAATTGCTGATTTCGCCAGGTTACTTTATAGTGAGCTTGCTAAAAAACACGAAGTAAACGTAATAACCTTTAAGAGGCAGTACCCGTCTCTACTCTTCCCCGGGAAGTCACAGACGGAATCGGGAAAAACGGTTGAAGCCATCCCCACCGAAAGGCTGATCGATTCGGTCAATCCGCTAAACTGGCTCAAGGTAGGGCAAAAGATCAGAAAAGACGCCCCGGACCTGTTGATATTCAAGTACTGGCTGCCGTTTTTCGGACCCGCCTTCGGGACAATAGCCAGAGCAGCCAAAAAGAACAAGAAGATAAAAACCCTTGCAATCTGCCACAATGTAATTCCTCACGAAGCACGCCCCGGGGACAAGTCCTTTACCAGGTATTTCCTCTCTGCAATGGATTACTTTGTACTTTTGTCGAAGAAGGTGCAGGACGACCTGAAAAAGTTTCTTCCGGATGCACAAAGCAAGGTACTTCCCCACCCGGTTTTATCCAACTTCGGTCTTCCCGTGGAAAAAGAAGAAGCCAGAAAGCATCTTAAGCTAAAAGACGGGAAACTAATACTCTTTTTCGGTTTTATAAGGGACTATAAGGGGCTGGACGTGCTCCTGGAGGCTATGGCGCTCCTAAGAGAAAAGCTGGACCTTAAGCTCATGGTAGCCGGCGAGTACTATTCCAACGAAGAGAAATACAAGAGCCTCATTGAAAAGCTGAATATTTCAGGCTCACTGCTCATGTTTAACGGTTTTATACCCTCTTCCGAGGTCAGGTATTACTTCTGTGCAGCCGACCTGGTGGTGCTCCCATACCGGAGCGCAACACAAAGCGGGATCGTGCAGATTGCCATGAACTTTAAGAAGCCGGTAGTTGCGACCAATGTAGGGGGCCTGGAGGAAGTTGTCCTTGAGGGAAAGACCGGATATGTTGTGGAAAAAGGGGACGCTGCGGCCATTGCCGAAGCCATAATTAAGTTTTACGCCGGAAATAAAGAAGCGGAATTTCAGAAAAATATTGAAGGCGAAGTGGATAAGTACTCCTGGAAGAGGTTCTCGGAAGGAGTGCTGGAGTTTATGCAGAAATAAGAGTCAAAAACAAAGTTTTATTCACGATTATAGCAGAAAGAGTTGTCGGACATATGCATTACGACCCCATAAAAAATATTTTCGCCGGGTGGATAAAGAAATTCCCCTTCCTGCGAGTCTGGTTTTATAAGCTTCTGGACCTGATGTTCCTGAGGTCCTGGTACGTAAGGGGCGAGCTGAGGAAGCTGAGGCAAAAGCTTGGAAGCAGAAGCTTAAATATCTATGATGCAGGAACCGGATACGGGCAGTACGCTTACTTTATGGCCAGAAATCTTGAGCCTAACAATATTTACGCCGTAGACGTCAAGGAAGAATGGATAGAAGACTGCAGGAGTTTCTTCAGCAGCCGCAAGATGAATAACGTAACATTCGGAGTTGAGGACCTGACACAGATCGGGCACAAAGAGCGCTTTGACCTCATACTTTCGGTTGACGTGATGGAGCATATTGTAGAAGACGTAAAGGTATTTGAGAATTTTTACGGGGCACTGAAGCCGGGAGGCTTTTTAATGATTAATACTCCTTCTGTTTACGGCGGAAGCGACGTACATGAAGAGGAGGAAGAAAGCTTCATAGGCGAGCATGCAAGGACAGGATACTCATCCGAGGAGCTGAAAGGCAAGCTTGAACCACTCGGCTTTGAGACCTACCAGTCGAAATACACTTACGGGAACTGGGGCGACAGGTCATGGCGTCTAGGCATCAAGTACCCTATGCAGATGCTGAACGCGTCGAAGCTGTTTTTGGTAATATTACCCATATATTATATTTTAACTTTTCCTTTCACGCTCTTAATGATGTATCTCGATTACAGAGCTGATAACAAGCTTGGAGCGGGAATAAATTTTATTGCAAGAAAACCGGAGCAGAAATAAAATGTCTAAAACTAACAAAAGAACGATCGGCACGGCTGCAAAGACAGCCAAGGAAACCAAAACTGAAGGCTTTACAATTGACAAGATAATACCCGGGAAGTACCAGACTCCCGTTTCGCTTGCAATACTGCTGATCCTGTTTCTGATCTTCTTTTCCCCGATGTATTTTGGAAACAAAACGCTGCAGTCGGGGGATATTATTACGAGTAAAAGCATGCAGACTTACGTGCTGACGCACGATGACGGCTTTACACTCTGGAACCCGTACATATTCTGCGGAATGCCGGCCTATACGCTGAGCGTGGGTTTCAAGTGGTTTAACCTGATATACGTTGGTTTTTCAGCCATCAGGTGGCTGTTTGCGAAGCTCTTCAGCGTTCCGTACGCAACCTGGTCGCTCTACATGATACTGCTATCCTTTACGAGCTACTTCCTGATGAAGTTTAAGACAAAAAACACGCTCGTAAGTCTTTTTACCGCAATTGCCTCCGCCTTCAGCACGGGCATCATAGTTTTTCTTTTCATCGGGCACGTTACAAAGCTGACCTCGTTATGCATGTACCCGCTGATATTTCTTATGCTATTAAAGTTCCAGAAGAAAGTTAAGCTGCTGGACTTTGCGGTTCTGACGCTTGCGCTTCAGATTTTTGTACAGGGCTGGCACGTACAGATAATATTCTACACGCTTTTTGCAGTGGGGATTTATTTTGTATACTATTTCATCCGTGCAATTGTAAAGAAGGACAAGGAACTTACGCGTCAGCTCGTGAAGTCGCTTGGCGTCTTTGCGGTGGCGGCTTTTATAGCCATACTGATTCAGTCAGACAACCTGACGCAGATCTATGAATATTCCCCTTATTCGACGCGCGGGGGCAAGAGCGTGGTTGAAAACCAGGTACAGTCAAAGGGTGAACCGACATCGGGGCAGGCATATTATGACTACCACACACAGTGGTCCTTCTCGCCGGGCGAGGTAATGACTTTCCTCATTCCTTCATACTACGGCTTTGGAAGCTCAATTTACCAGGGGCCTCTGACAAACGACCAGGAATTTAAGGTTAACACTTATTTCGGGCAGATGGAATTTGTTGACGTTGCGATGTATATGGGCGTGCTCGTATTTCTGCTGGGCTTATTTGCAATTTTCACGTGCTGGAAGGATCCTTTTGTACAGTTCCTTACTATTCTTTCGGGCCTTGCGCTATTGATCTCTTTCGGCAAGAACTTCTCCCCTATTTTTGACCTGATGTTTTACTACTTCCCGTCATTTGACAAGTTCCGCGTGCCGTCTATGATACTAGTGCTGGTACAGATGAGCTTTCCGTTTCTGGCCGGAATAGGGCTCTGGAAGATCATCACGCTGAGGAGTGAAAAGGACTTAAAGGCGGAGAAGATAGTAAAATTTGCAGCCATCGGCTTTACGGGACTGCTGGTTTTGTCATTCCTTATGAACGGTGTACTCAGGGACTGGTTTACTGCGAGGGTAAACGAATCCGGGAAAAACCCGCAGTACTTAAAGCAGCTTGCCGATTATGCCTCAGACATGTTCCTTGCCGATACGCACATTGTACTTGCTCTTGCGGCTTTGACTTTTGGGCTAGCCCTAACGTACGTCAACGCCAAGATCAGCCGAGACGCAGTGCTCCTGGCAGTTGTAGTCTTTACGGTTTTTGACCTGTGGAGAATAGACAACCGCGGCGCAGAATACGTACAGGAAGCAAACATGGACGCGGACTTTTCGCAGCCGTTCTACATTTCGGCCATAAAAGCTCAGAACAACAAGGAGCCCTTCAGGATAATAAACCTGAAGCAGGACGGGTCGCTTGGTTCGGTAGGCAACAGCGCAAACTTCAACGCATACTTCCTTGTGCAGGACATTTTCGGTTATTCGGGCGTAAAGCCAAGAGCATACCAGGATATAATGGATGTTGTAGGCACGCCGGCAAACCCCACGCTCTGGAGGATGCTGAATACAAAATACGTAATTCTGGACAGGCCGGTAAACTTTGCCGATTTGACTGAAATTTCAAAAGACGAAAAGAACGTGGTTTACAGGTACGACAAGGCGCTTCCGAGGGCATATTTCGTAAACAACGTACAGGTTAAGCCTGCGCTTCAGATACTTAACCTGATCAAGAACAATGCATTTGACCCGAAGGAGCTTGCATTCCTGGAAGAAGGCGGTGTAAGCGTGGACAGGCCCGATACGACGCAGTCATACGTTAAGATAAACCAGTACAAGGACGAGCTGATAAGAATTAAGGCCAGGGCAACCGGAAACAACTTCCTTTTCCTGGGCGACACGTATTATCCAAAGGGCTGGAATGCATATATCGACGGCAAGGAGACAAAGATTTACAGGGCGAACCACGGTTTCAGGGGAATTGTTGTTCCCAAAGGCGAGCACGACATAGAATTCAGGTTCGCACCGGTAAGCTTTACCATAAGCAAGTACCTGGCGCTGGTGCTGAGTGCATTTGTATGCCTCAGCTTAGTTATAGGCTTATATAATAATTACAAAAAGAAACCCCAGGATGCTCAATAGAATGGCACATAATTATTTAATTTAGAGCTTGTCCAATATTTATGAATATACACATTTTCACTAACGAAGGATCTTATAATCAGAGTTTTATAAGATTCTTCGAGTCCAATTTTTGTCCGGATCGCAGTTTGTTTGTTTTCAGATGTAAACCAGAAAACAAATACAGCTATGGTGAAGATTTAAAGAAAAGGATCATCTATATTGACAACAGCACTAAGTTTATGTTTCAGCTCCTGCCAAAACTCATTTCAGCCAGGAGAATATTCATTCATTACCTGCCTCTGGGGCCCTCATTGTACGCTTGGTATGCCTTCAGATTTCTACTAAAAAAGGCTACCTGGATCCTTTGGGGAAGTGACCTTTACTATTTCAGATATAGGTCGGCAAATTTTCAGTCGAGCGTATATGAATTTTTGAGAAAAGGAATAATAAAAAAAATTCCGGTCATAGCGTGCTTTATCAAAGGAGATTATGAAATTGCAAAGCAGGTCTATAAAACAAATGCCTTGTATAAATATGTTGTTTATCCAATACCGACTGACTTTCAGTACTTAGCTACTCTAAAAAAAACCGGAAGAAATTTTAATGGAAACACAATATTACTGGGTAATTCTGCGGCTGATACCAATCAGCATATTGAAATTTTGAAAATTCTCTCTAGATTTAGGGATAGGGACCTTAAAATTATCTGTCCGTTATCATATGCAGGTCAAGAGAATTATATTCAAAATGTTATAAGCTATGGCACCAGCATTTTTGGGAGCAAGTTTATCCCGATCCTGGACATGATGACTCCTGAAGAATACAGCAATCTTATTTCATCGGTTGACATAGCTATAATGAATCATCAGAGGCAGCAAGGGCTTGGGAATGTTCTTGCTTTATTATATCTTAGGAAAAAAGTCTATATAAGGAAAGATACTACTCCATTTCAATATTTCAGCGATTTGGGGATACACATTTACGATACTCTTGATTTGAGCAGTGAGACTTTTGAAGAAATTTTTCGTATGGATGAACCGTCAAAGGAGTCTAACGCTTCCATCATAGGCAAAGAATTTTCCAAGGAGAATTATGTTGCGGTATGGAAAAATTTATTACAGAACTAACATTCATAAAATTACCTGATAAAAAGAAGATCATACAATGATTAACGTAACAAAAACATATCTACCCAACGTTGAGAAGTATAAGTCATATGTGGACAAGATATTTTCTTCCGGGTGGCTCACTAACAACGGGCATATGGTTCAGGAGCTTGAAAGAAGACTATCAGAATATTTGGGCGTAAAGAATCTCCTGCTGGTCTCAAATGGAACTCTGGCACTCCAGATTGCATACAAGATCCTGGATCTTCGGGGTGATGTGCTAACCACTCCTTTCACATTTGTTGCCACAACCAGCAGTTTAGTTTGGGAAGGCCTAACTCCTGTTTTTGTTGATATTGATCCAAATACTTTCAACATGGATCCAGAAAAGATTGCAGGAAAAATCACAAAGAATACCTCTGCAATAGTACCCGTGCACGTATTTGGCAATGCGTGTGAAGTTGAAAGGATTCAAGAAACTGCTAATGAATACAATCTCAAGGTGATCTATGATGCGGCCCATGCTTTTGGCGTAAAGTATAAAGACCAGAGCATAGCCAATTACGGAGATATTGCTACTTTCAGTTTTCACAGCACAAAGGTTTTTCATACGATTGAAGGCGGAGCTCTTGTTATAAAAGATGACGATTTGTTTAAGAGGGCAAAATTAAAGATCAACTTTGGGATTCCGGGCCCCGACATGGTTACTGACCTGGGAATTAACTGTAAGATGAATGAATTTCAAGCTGCCATGGGACTTTGCGTGCTGGAGGACATGGATTTGATTCTCAGCCACAGAAAAAAAATCTATAAAAAATATTGTGGTGCTTTTCAGGGTAATAGTCACATAAAGCTGCAAAAGATTAATTCCGAGGCATCCCAGAACTATTCATATTTTCCTGTTGTACTTGACTCTGAAAGCGTTCTTCTAAATGTCCGTTATGCTCTGAATAAAGAAGATATTTTTCCGAGGAGGTATTTTTATCCATCACTTGAAGAGCTACCCTACGTTCAGGAAAATCAGCCAGCCCATGTGTCGAATGATATCTCAAAGAGAATACTTTGTCTACCGATTTACGAAAATCTGGAAGAAGATATGCAAGATAAAATTATAGAAATTGTAAGAGAAGCCTCCAGAGGCACAGAGCAAATATGACAACTTCATTTTACGAGGAAGAGGAATTAAGAACTATCGGATTCCGAAAGTTTGGAAATAACGTAAAACTAAGCAGAAAAGCAAGTATTTACAATCCTGAAGAAATTAGCATAGGAGACAATGTAAGAATAGATGATTACTGCATTTTATCGGGGAATATTACTATTGGATCATACATTCACATATCAGCCTACACAGCTTTGTATGGAAAATTTGGAATAGTACTCGAGGACTTTGTTACAATTTCCGGGAGAGTTCTGGTTTATAGCCAAACAGATGATTATGGCGGGGACTATATGACAAATCCTACAGTACCCGAAGAATACCTGCACGTTACAGGCGGGTTAGTTCACTTCCAAAAGCACTCTATTGTTGCTGCCGGATGCATCATCTTTCCTGGTGTTACTCTGCATGAGGGAGCAGCAATTGGAGCTATGAGTATGGTTAACAAAGATGTACCTGCTTGGACTATCAGCGTAGGCATTCCAGCAAAGCCCCTCAAGGGAAGGAACAATAAATTACTGGAGCTTGAGAAAAAACTGAAGTCTAAGTTGTTTTCCTCATAAAATAATAAGACTGAATTTGCACAGCAAAGCTCTATACACTATATAATTATCAGAATTCGCTTAAAATAGATTCCAAGATGATCAAACGACTCTTTAAAGATACAATTATTTATTCCTTCGGCACCATTCTCACCCGCGGCATTCAAATTATTATGCTTCCAATATATACACGACTTTTGACACCAGCGGACTATGGAGTGTATGATCTGTTGAATATATTGACAGGATTAGTCAATGTAACGGTAGCTTTAGAGATTACGCAAGGATTTGTCAGACACTATTCCGATGCTGCAACTGAGGAGGAGAGAATTGCTTATTCATCTACTTCCTTCTGGTTTGTACTATTTATGTATTGTATTTTCTTAACTTCCACCTTGTTATTCTCTTTTCCATTAAGCTCGCTAGTGTTAGGGAAAAGCTACTCTCCTCAAATTTTCGTTGCTTCAATGATCTCAATATTCGGAAGCGGATTGTTTGTTTTTCTTCAGAACCAGTTGCGTTTTTATCTAAAATCCAAGTCCTTTGCCCTGGTAAGTATAATTTTCACACTCGTCTCATATTCGAGTACAGTAGTCTTTTTGTCAGTTTTTAAGACGGGAGTTGTAGGAATTTTTTGGGGTTTGATAGCGGGATACACCGTAGGTAATTTTCTGAGTTGGTACATGGCCAAGAATCACTATAGGCTTGTATTTAACTGGAACAAATGCAAAGAAATGCTACGTTTTTCCATTCCTCTGGTTCCAGCCAGCATCGGGACCATGATTTTTCTCTACATAGATAGAATTGCGATTAACAGCCTTATGAGCAAAGATGAGCTGGGGCTATTCGGTGTAGCCTACAGATTTTCAGCAATTGTGACGCTTGTACTCTCAGGATTTCAAATTGCCCTTGGACCATTGATTTATCTAAACTACAAACAAAGCAGCACGCCCGGGGAAATCGCAAAGATTTTCAGATATTATCTGACTATGGTTTTATGTTTCGTGCTTGCTTTATCCATTTTTTCAATTGAAGCGCTAAAAATATTTACTACGCCAGCGTATTTCAGGGCAGAAAAAGTGATACCGATTATTTCTTTTGCCACATTGTTCATATCCATGCAAATTTTCGCACCGGGATTGGCTTTAGCCAAAAGGACCAAGACAATTGCTGTAATCAACATAGTAGCCGGTTTGATGAATTCGCTATTGGTCTATCTTCTGATTCCATATCTGGGGATAATGGGAGCCAGTTTTGGCACATTACTAACCGCCATAATGCTATTTGCTGTAAATATGTACTTCAGTCAAAAGCTCTTTTATATTCCGCATAACTGGAGAAAAATTTTATCTATGTTCGCCTTCTGCATGGTTTTTATTCTCATAATATTCATTTTTGGAAATTTCAGCACTTTCCCCCTTTTCACAAAGAATGTTATCAAGGCGATCCTTTTATTTATCTCAGCATCAGTAATTATCAGGGTAATGATTGGATTTGAAGAATTCAATATCATTATCAGGCAATTTATAGATCTTGCAAAACTTAAAATTAAACATATACTAAGCTAAGAACCTAAGTAGAGCATTAAATGTCGAAAATCAGGTTATTAAAAACATCGGGTTTTTATAAATATTATCTAAAGTACTTCTACAACTTGCACCCGGAGCTTAAGTCTGGAAATTACAAAAATCAATATAATTCTATTATGGCCGACTGCTTCGGATGGTCCGATTTCTGGAAGAAGAACCTGGAGCGTACAGGGAAATACGAGGTTGAGGAAATTGTCATCAACAACGAAGTGATGCAAAAAGCCTGGGCCCGTGAGCACAATGTCAGCTATAATGAAAATAACTGGATGGAGTCCATACTTGAAGCACAGATAGCCGAATTTAAGCCCGACGTCTGGTTCAGCCATACAGACATAAATCCGGACTTCCGTCTGAAGATAAGGCGCAGCCATCCCAGGATCAAGTTCATTTTTGGCTATGACGGCACGCTAAAGCACGATCTTTCGGCTCTTGCCGGCTGTGACCTTGTGCTTTCATGCATTGACGACACGGTTGAATACTATAAAAGGCACGGTCTAAACGGGTACTTTCTGCCCTATGCATTTGAAAAAGACGTGCTGGATAAAATCCAGAAAAGAAGCCCAGTGCATGATGTCTCCTTTGTAGGCTCTTTTTATCCCTTCAAGGGATTTCACAGGGAAAGGCTCAGGCTCATGGCCGAGATATCGAAAAAGACGGCAATTGACATTTACTCACCCGCCATACTGCACAAGGGTTTTTTGCCCTTTCTCTGGGTAGTTTACAGGCTCATGCAAAACAGGCAGTGGAAGGACCTTTCGTATTCCAACTACATAGACAAGATAAGAAAAGGGACAGTCTACGGAGTTGAGATGTACCAGGTGCTCTCCGATTCAAAGATTACGCTGAACTTTCACGTTGATATTGCGGGAAAGAAAGGCGGCAACATACGCCTATTTGAAGCAACAGGCGCCGGAACATGTCTATTGACCGACTGGAAAGAAAACCTGGGAGAGTTCTTTGAGCCCGATAAAGAGGTTGTTGCCTTCAGGACACTGGATGAATGCCTGGAAAAAATCGGCTATTTGCTCAGTCATGAAGACGAGAGAAAATCAATCGCCATTGCAGGTCAAAAAAGGACCCTGTCTGAATATTCTTATCAGAATGTAATTGGAAGATTCAGCAATTACCTGGAAAGCTGTTTATAACTTCCGTAACAGATTTGCCTGAAAGTTTAAGCTAAAGCCCCAAGAAGATGTTGGGGCTTTAGCTTATAATCGAATGTTGTCATATGCAAAAAACAAGAATTATTTCAACCCGCCGATTACCCGGAATAATGAGGAGTCTTTTATTCTCTAGCGCAGGTTTTTATCGTATTTATTTGCTATTCTGAAGCCTAATGCTACTGTTTAAAAATAACTGCTACGTTATTCATGCCATTAGCGGGACCTGTATAATAAATCCTTTCCTGGTCACCATTTTTGAAGAAGAAAGGATAATTTATATAATTTGTCCACTGATGGCTAGTGAAATTTACTTGAAAAACCGGGTTTGCTTTGTCTCTTTGCCAGTTTATACCGTCCGGGGAAGTTGCTATTCCGAGGGCCTGACGGATCCAGTTTCCATAAACCATTATGAACTGTTTCCCATCATATACTACGCTTGCGTAAACTACGCCACTCATCTCCCAGGGGGCGACAGGGGCCAGAACCGGGTTTCCCTTGTATTGGGTCCAGTGGATTCCATCTTTGGATTCTGCCATATTGATTTTCAAAGTAGGCTCTGTGTGGTAAAACATATAGTACGTAGTATCTTTTTTCACTACACCTGATGCGCAAAGACCAGTCTCGTTATCAGGTACTGTCAAAATTGGATCAGGATACTTTTCCCAAGTAAGCCCATCCTTCGATACGGCAAGTCCTACAAAATTCTTTGTACCGTAAGCGCTAAAAGCCGCATAATACATTTTGTATTCCTGCTCGTCCTTTATTATGGATGATATACCAACCATATAGCCATCCCAACTACCCGGAGTTCCCGGGGATAGGACCGGCCTTTGAAGAACATTGTGCCAATGTATACCATCTATAGATTCAGCATATTGAATATCGCCCCTACCTGATGTATAAGTATTGTTATACCACATCCTGTACTTACCATTTTCAAATAATACCTTCGCAGCCGAAACACCGCCTATAGGATTTCCAAAAGCTTCACTTCCTTTAAGTATTGCATTATTTATATAGTCTGTCCAGCTACTGGTGCTTGCCCACTTCACGCTAATGTAAACGCTTCCTACGCCTGTAGATACCGGATTGAGCGTCATATATACGTCAGTAGTTTTTGAATCCTCAACCATGAGGTCGGTCTGGCCGGTATAAAGCAAAGTACCCGTAGCGCTTTTGGCATCGATCTTCAGGTGCCAGGCGCCGGTTTTAATATTCTCGAATGCAATCTCTGCAGCAGAAGAGTCATACATGCTGAGATTTCTGACAATTGTGTCGCAGTCGGGCCGTGAAAGGTATGCCGTAACCAGCGATACATCGGAAGGAGCGTTTTCTTTGTCGAGTTTTAGAGATACTTTCCCCTTTTCCAGGCTCTCAGGGCCTTGAGTTGGATTTGAACAACTGCTTAAGAAAATGATAAGAGGAAGGGTAATTAAGATCAGTAATTTTTTCATGAGGTACCCCTGAAGAATATTTATAAAATAAAACTAACCGGTTTATATTTAGCTGTATTTATCTTATTTTATACTACAAGTTATTGGTCTTATTTTTAAATTGCAATAATATCTGGCATAATTATTTAGAATTTATCTTAGGTTGAACTTTCGATTTGATAATTGCCGGATATTATTTTCACTCTTTTTAGAATATCTGCCTTAAGCCTTGAAGATCCTTTTTATAAATATATCAGACGTTGTCGGGGGCGCTGCAATTGCCGCAAGACGACTTGGCAAGGGACTTGAGAAGTACTTTGATACGGAGAATACATTCCTGGTGAGGAATAAAATGTCCTCCGAGGCTAACGTATTTCCCACCAGAAGGAATAAGTTTGAACAGGTAACGGAAAGGTGGGTCAACATTTTTATGAACCTTGCCGGACTTCAGTACCAGTATCTCCCCTTTTCACCGAAGTTTATTCTTCAGAAGGCCAGGCAGATCAGGCCCGACATCATAAGCCTGCATAACACACTGGGCGGATATTTTGCGACCCCGATGCTAATTCCTCTTTCAAAGATTGCTCCTGTTGTCTGGACGCTTCACGACATGTGGGCCTTTACGGGCAACAGCGCACATACGTTTGGCGATGAATCCTGGAAAGAGATGAAAAACAGCCGGGCAAACACAAAAATTTTCCCTTCCATAGGAATAAATACCGGCAGCCTTCTACTCAGGCAGAAAAAAAGGATCTATAAAGAATCCGACCTTACCATTGTCGCCCCTTCTATCTGGCTTTATGACCTTGCACGGCAGAGCCCTGTATTTGAGGGCAAAGAGATGCACCAGATCTATCACGGTCTGGATGAAAAGGTTTTCTTTCCGCACAACAAGGCGGCAATAAGGCAAAGGCTCGATATACCGGCCGATGCAAAAGTCCTGATGTTCAGCGCTGAAAAGCTGAAGGGAAATCCCTACAAAGGGGGGCAGGATCTGAGGGGAATTCTGAGCGAGATCAATTCCCGGCTGAAGGAAAAGATACACCTTATAATACTTGGAAGCGGGTCGATGGAGGAGCTGAATAAATTTGAGAATTTCATTATCCATTGGGTCGGCTATGTAAGTGAAGAGAAGTCGATTGCAGAATTTCTTTCCGCCTCGGACCTTTTTATTTACCCCACAAGGGCAGATATACTTTCAATTGCGCTGGCCGAGGCTATTTCGTGCGGAGTGCCGGCAATTACATTCGACCTGGGGGGAGGACCTACGGAAGTAGTAGTTGATAAGCTGAGCGGCTTTCTTGTAAAACCCTTTGACCTGAAAGAGTTTGCGGACAAGACGCTTTCCATACTTTATGACAAAAAAAGGCTTTCCGAACTCTCCCAAAGCGCCCGGGATTACGCCCTAAAAAAGTTTTCACTCATGGAAATGAGCCAAAAGTACTACGATCTTTTCTTAAGGCTTAAAAACAGGTCTTAAGGCCTCTTTTTGGGGAAAGTCAACCGATAACTGAATCAAGTATTTTGGACAGGTCGCGGGCAATCGTCCTGCGGTCGAACCTCCTCACCTTTTCAACGTCGGTCTTAAGGCTTTCCGCCTTTTCAAAGAATTCTGCGGCAGGGCTGTTATAAGGGAAAAGCATGCCTGCATTTGTCTGCCTCAGGATATCCTCAACCTCGCGGTTATCGTCGCCGAAGGCAATAATGGGTCTTCCCGTTCTCAGGTATTCAAAGAGTTTTCCCGGCAGGTGTCTTGGTTCGGTTGCACAGACAAGAAGGTAAGAAGCCCTGAGCATTTCGCGGACGACTTCGCCATAGGGAAGGAAACCGGAATACTCCACGCGGCTGCTTAAGCCCAGCTCCTCGAGGGATTTTTTTATTTGGGGACCCACGGTGCCGAGGAACTTAAGTCTGATGTTATTCCCCTTTTCGACCTGTTTTTTTACGGTTTGCCAGAATGGCACCTGGTTCTGGTAGTCGAAAATGTTTCCTGCGTGAAGGAGAATTTTTTCGGACGGGGAGGGTTTTTCCTGCAGGCCCTCAAAGCTGTCCTCGTTATATCCCCAGTACAGGACGTGCGACTTATCTTTCAGGAAAGGGTACTTTCTTACAAAATCTTCCCTGGTGTTGTTTGTGACAAAGACGACACGGCCTGCCTGTTTCATGACGGACTTTTCAAAATAGTTATCCAGGGCCAGAGTTAAGAAGTTGCGCTTAAAATCCCTGTAATAGACAATATCCACCCAGGGATCGATCAGCACCGGCACGTGCGGGATGCCGTAGATACTGGAGAGCTTTTTGCCTATGAGGTGCGTCGAGTGCGGCGGGCCAATGCTTACAATTGCATCCACCTTATTTTCCCTCAGGTATTCTTTGGCCCGTGCAACTGCCCCAGGGTACCAGCCGATCCTGGCGTCAGGCACGAAGAGATTCATTCTGATCCAGATTGAGATCCTGTGTTTCAGGCTTTTATTTGTCTTTGAGATTGTTTCCGAGGCAATAAGGGGCTCATCCTGTGATTTGCCGAGGAATTTCCTGTAGAAGGTAAAAGGGTCGAAGTAGCCTGTTTTCATGACCTCCAAATCCGGGGCAACCTCATTTAAGAGGCTTTCATCCTTTGCCGAGAAGGTGTCCTCATTTACTGTCAGCACAGAGGGTTTCCAGCCCGATTCAGGGAGATACTTTATAATTTTAAGGGGCCAGTGCAGAGTAGCCTTTCCCGATGGGGGCCAAAAAAATGTTAAAAACAGGACTTTTTTCATATTTTTACGTTTTTTCAGTTTAATTTATCGTTAAAGCAAATATACTACTGTTATTACTATTTATTGTATATTTTTATTTGCTTATCTTACGATTGGATGGATTAAGCTTAATAAAGAATTAAAAATCCCTGCTTTTTGGATTAAAATAAAAGAATACTCATATGCTTCCGGAAAAATCCCGTTTCTCTGCCTCGAGCGCTTTTTTTGTAAATGTAATAGGCATCGTAGTGATTTTTATTGTATTAAAGTCACTTGCAGAGATCTTCATTCCCTTTGTAATTGCCTATTTTCTGTTTTTTGTGTTTTCTCCGCTGAACAATTACCTTGAGCGCCTGAAGGTACCTTCATGGCTGCCTGTATTTCTGGATATAATGATAATTATTGTTGTGATCGGGAGTTTTTCCTCCGTCATCCTCAACTCATTCAGCCGTTTAGGCGAAGCGCTGCCGGGTTACGAGGCAAAGCTGAACCAGATCGTCTCCACCACGGCAGGCTCAATGGGTGTAAAGGATAAGCAGTTCCTCAATTTCAAGCTCATGAATTTGCTTCAGAAGATAGACTACGGTCCTTTAGCCGGCAACGTATTTTCCTCCACGTTCTCATTTCTGGGCAGTTTTTTATTTGTGCTCTTTTTTTTCATTTTCATCATGTCGGGGCACAAGAACATATACAGTGCCATTAAGAGGCGTTATCTTAAGGTGCACATGCCTGAGGAATTAAGGACCTCGGACCAGGAAGCCGAGGCGGCATCCAGGGGTTCAAGCCAGGCTTCGGCCCAGATTTCCGAGAAGTACCGCGCCAGAAAGGAAAGAGAATTGAATCTGCAGAGTACATTCCAGGAAATTACGGATCAGATACAGAAATACGTCATAGCGAAATTTATCATCAGTCTCATTGTTGGTATAGCTACGGGCGTAATTTTGCTCATTTTCGGGGTTGATTTTGTCGTCGTCTGGGCTGTAATAACCTTTCTTTTCAACTTTATTCCGAATATCGGTTCACTCATAGCCACGGTGTTGCCGGCCATTATGACACTTGTTCAGTTCGGATCCATAGGTTATGCTCTTATTATTGCAGCGATACTGGTTGTGCTGCACAACATTATGGGGAACGTGCTTGAGCCGAGAATTTTCGGGCACAGCCTGGGGCTCAATCCCCTGGTGATACTCCTTTCACTTCTACTCTGGGGTTACATCTGGGGTATTGTAGGGGCAATTCTTTCGGTTCCGCTTACGGCAATAATTAAGATCATAATTTCCAGGGTTGATTCGCCGAATGCAAACTTCTTTAACGACATTATGGGAGTCTGATTTGGTCCGCCTGATTTTTCAATTTTTCCGCCGGAGTTTTAGGGTCCTGGAAATTAAAACCTATTATCGGATTTCTTTTGCGGTTTTATAGACAGAAATTATTTCCTTTCTAAAATCCGCCGCAAGTCCTATTTATGGTACCAGAATTTTGCCCTTAAAGCAAAATTTTGGTACATTGACAAGGATATAATATCTTATTTCCCACAAAAACGCCTTTTTTCGCGATTTTCCTTGCTTTTGAAAATTTTTATTAAAAATTTCTAAAAAATTTTCCGAAAACCGTCTTCGTCACCATATATATTAATATGGAATGGAATTAATAAATTGTTTATGTAACGCAACGATTATTTGGGGGAAGAAAAGTAAATGAAAAACATTTCTACAGCAGAAGAGACATCGGAAGGACATGAAGGGCAGGTATTTCGAAACTTCAAATCTTATTTTCTGAATCCAGTAAAAGGTGGAATTTTCGGTTTTGCCGCTTTCTTCGGGCTGCTTTCGGCAATTAAATATTTCAGTTTCATGATCGGCAGCCAGCCGCATTTCAGTCTGGACGTAACGGATGTAACACTTTCCCTTCTGGGGTTTGTGCTCGTATTTCTGATAAAATTGCTGGAAAACTTTCAGGAAAAAGAGCCATAGGCGGGAAATTATATAGTGCCCCGAAACCCTGAAGCGGGGTCTTCTTCAGGGCTGCAGCTCTGTTTTCCGGTTGATATTTTTCAGGCTTCTACGTTGCTGCTGTTCAGTTTTTCAGCCCTATCTGCAAGCTTGAGCTGTTCGACGAGCTCTGAAAGGTCGCCTTCAATTATATTAGAAAGGTTATAGAGTGTCAGGCCAATCCTGTGGTCTGTAACCCTGTTCTGCGGGAAATTATACGTACGGATCTTGTCACTCCTGTCGCCGCTTCTGACTATGGATTTTCTCTGGGCCGCAATTACATCGGACTGTTCTTTTTGTTTCATGTCGAAAAGCCTGGCCCTGAGTACTTTCAAAGCCTTCTGCCTGTTTTTTAGCTGAGAGCGCTCATCCTGGCACTGTACAACAATGCCGCTTGGGATGTGGGTAATTCTGATTGCGGTTTCAACCTTATTCACGTTCTGTCCGCCGGCGCCGCCGCTTCTATAGACGTCAATTCTGAGGTCGTTCATGTCTATATCAATCTGCACGTCCTCAACCTCAGGCATAACAACGACGGTTGCGGCCGAGGTATGGACGCGGCCGTTTGTTTCTGTCAGGGGGACTCTCTGAACGCGGTGGACGCCGTTTTCGAACTTCATGTCGCCATAGACGCCCTGGCCGCCAAGAGAAAAGACGACTTCCTTAATGCCGCCCATGCCGGATTCGCTGATATCAATGACCTCTTTTCGCCAGCCCCTGACCTCGGCAAACCTGGAGTACATTCTGTAGAGGTCAAATGCAAAGAGCCCGGCCTCGTCGCCGCCTGTTCCGGCGCGGATTTCGAAGATGACGTCCTTATTGTCGTTCGGGTCCTTGGGTATCAGTATATATTTAATTTCCTCTTCCAGCTTTTCCTTTTCTTTCTTCAGGTCCTCAAGCTCCGCCTGTGCAATTTCCGAGAGCTCGTGGTCCTCACCAAGTTCAATAATTTCCCTGTTGCCCTCGATGTCATTCAGGACCTTGTCGTACCTGTTAAAAGCCTCAACGACCTCCAGGATCTCGCTTCTTTCCTTGCTGAGTGAGACAATTTTCTCCTGGTTACTGAGGTTGGCGGGATCTGCCAGCTGCTCATTTATTTTGTCGAATTTCTCTTTTACTGCCCTTAATTTGTCAATAAGTTCCATCAATTCTCTCTTAATTTGAATACAAATATAGCAAACATATGCCTGAAAATCTAAGCAATTACCAGTCATTAAGTAATTACCGGTTACTGGTGCTTTAGAGTTAAAGGCACAACAACTTCCGGGGCCAAAAGGTTTTCTTTTGAGGGCTTCCAGGGTAAAAAAATCATTTCCTGTTTTGGGAAAACGGGCTTATATTTATCTAAACAAAACTACGGGAAATATTATGCTTGAAAAATGGAACGAGAGGTTCTCGGAAGAGGGCTATGCATACGGGAAAGAGCCGAACGGTTTTTTTAAGGAAGAAATTGACAAGTTAAAGCCGGGCAGGCTCCTTCTGGTTGCAGAAGGCGAAGGGCGCAACGCCGTTTACGCAGCCAGTAAGGGCTGGCAGGTGGATGCCTTTGACTTCAGTCAGGCGGCAAAAGAAAAGGCGCTGAAGCTGGCGGAAGAATATAATACAACAATAAATTACACGGTTGAGGATTTAAGTGCCTTTTCCCCAAAGGAAGCTTACTACGATGCCGCGGCAATTATATACATGCACCTGCCTGAAGAGTTAAGGCAGAAAGTAAACGGCAGGATAATCTCAGCCCTGAAGGCGGGCGGGAAGCTGATTCTTGAAGTCTTTGAGAAAGACCAGCTGGAGAAAAATTCCGGCGGCCCGAAGGATGCGGACCTTCTTTATTCTCTGGAAGACATTGTCAGTGAGTTTACCGTGCTGGACTTTCAGCAGCTCAGCAAGGAGGTAATTGAATTAAATGAAGGCAAGTACCACCAGGGCGAGGCCGTTGTAATAAGGTTTACAGGAACCCGGGAATAACATTTTTACGCCTTTACGGCAAACCCGTCCACCTCATTCTCCAAAAAATTAGCCAAAATGCGGAAACTATTATTGACAAAATAGTTTCCATTTGTTAAATTGGAAACTAGAAATACTAATTTAGTTTCCAATGGAGTTAAAATGGAAGATAAGGACAAAATACTGCTCTTTGCACGGGAAAAGTTCTTCAGGGAAGGATTTTACAAAACCTCAATGGATGAGCTTGCGCGCGAGCTTAAAATGAGCAAGAAGACCATATATAAGTATTTCCCTTCCAAGGAAAAGCTCGTTGAAAATGTGGTAGACAACCTTCTGGAGGAAACTTCGGGAAAAATCAAAAGCGTGCTGGAGAAAAATGTAGATGCCGTGAGCAAGATTCTGGACCTCCTGGGCATCCTGAGCAATATTTTTCTTAAGATCAGCGACAAATGGCTGAAAGACATGCAGTACAACACGCCCCACCTCTGGGCAAAAATTGATGCCTTCAGGACGAGGACGATGTACATGAACATCGGGAAAATCTTTGAACAGGGAAAAGCCGAAGGGCTTTTTGAAGAAAGGCCTGTAGAGCTGCTGATGGTAATTTTCATCTCCTCAATGCGCGCAATAGTAAGCCCTGAATTCCTGCTTAA
This sequence comes from Ignavibacteria bacterium, assembly GCA_025612245.1. GTDB lineage: Bacteria > Bacteroidota > Ignavibacteria > Ignavibacteriales > SURF-24 > JAAXKN01. The sequence continues at coordinate 134,348 of JAAXKQ010000007.1, read as the reverse complement.
TCACAAGTTTTCCTTTAACGAGGCTGTAGAACAGGCATTTCAGATACTCCTGAACGGCATACTGACCAACAAGGGAGCAAATACACTTAAAAACTCAATAAAACAGGATAAATAGATGAAAGCTATATTTTTTACGGGTATGATGAGCCTGGGGCTGCTTTTATACGGCTGCGGGGGCGGAGAGGATAAAAATATGATTGATGCCTCGGGTACAATTGAAGCTACAAATGTAACCATCAGCTCCAAAGTGGCCGGACAGGTCCAGAAGCTTTATAAAGACGAAGGAAATGCCGTAAAAGCAGGCGACACTCTCCTTACGGTAGACCACGACCTCCTTTCAATACAGCTTGAGCAGGCCCTGGCGGGAAAGGACTTTGCCGAGGCGCAGCTTAAGCTCCTCAGGCAGGGCGCAAGGTCCGAAGACATCAGTCAGGCAGAGGCAAACACGCGCCAGGCGCAGATAAACCTGGACCAGGCTTTAAAGGATAAAGACAGGATGGCAAGGCTATACGAGTCGAAGTCCATCACAAAAAAGCAGTACGAGGATGCCCTTGCGAGGTTTGAGCTCACACAGGCACAGTACAATGCGGCAAGCGACAACCTGAAGAAGATGAGGCACTTTGCGCGTCCCGAGGAGATCCGTCAGGCAGAGGCAAACCTGCAGAAATCTGTTGCGAGCGTGGACCTGTTGAAGAAGAACATACAGGACAGTTACGTTACATCGCCCATGAACGGAACGCTCGTTAAAAAGTTCGTTGAGGCGGGAGAAACCGTTGGGCCCAACTCCTCCCTTTTCAGGATTTCGGACCTGAGCGTTGTGGACCTCGTCATATACGTTTCGGAGGAAGAGCTGGGGCACGTAAAGCTTGGGCAGAAAGCCGAAGTAACAGTGGATGCGTTCAAGAACAAGACCTTTGAAGGAAAAGTTATTTATATTTCCCCTGAGGCCGAGTTTACGCCGAAGAACATACAGACAAAGGATGAAAGGACAAAGCTCGTCTTTGCGGTTAAGATTGAAATCAGTAACCCGAATTCGGACCTTAAAGCCGGAATGCCAGCTGACGCAGTAATAAAGTATTAAGAAAGAAGACATGGAAAAGACCATTATTATAGAAGGACTTAAAAAGAGCTTTGGGGACGTCACGGCTGTAAACGGCATACGCCTGGACGTAAACAAGGGTGAAATGTTCGGCCTCGTTGGGCCCGACGGCGCCGGCAAGACCACGACCATAAGAATGCTTTGCGGACTTCTGGATCCTGACGGGGGCTCGGCCCAAATACTGGGGCTCGACCTCGTAAAAAAAAGGAAAGACATAACAAAGGATATAGGCTATCTATCGCAGAAGTTCAGCCTTTACGGGGATCTTTCGGTTGACGAGAACATTGAATTCTTTGCTGAGATTCACGGCGTAAAAGGCTACAGGCAAAGGCGGAATGAACTTCTGGACTTTACGAGGCTCACCCCCTTCAGGGACCGTCTGGCCGATAAGCTCTCGGGCGGAATGAAGCAGAAGCTTGCTCTTGCATGCACGCTCATACACAGGCCCAAAATTATCTTTCTGGATGAACCGACCACAGGTGTGGACCCGGTTTCGAGGCGGGACTTCTGGAAAATTCTGGCAAGCCTCATTAAGGAAGAGATTACAATTTTTATGTCGACCCCGTACCTGGACGAGGCCGAAAGGTGCAACCGCGTTGCACTCATGAATAAGGGCGGAATAATAAGTTTCGACACGCCGCAGAACATAAAATCTTCGCTCGACAAGGATGTAGTTGAAATTGTCTGCAATCCTTCCCGCCAGGCATATAAAACGATAAAGGAAACGACTTCATTTGAGGTACAGATGTTTGGAGACAGAATTGACGTGGTAGTGGATGACTGCGAGAAGGACTGCGGCACGATAAGGGAACTGCTGGAGAAAGAGTCGGTTACAATTTCGGACCTGAGGGTAGTTCCCCCATCACTGGAAAATGTTTTTATTCATTATATCTCAAGCGCAAAATAAATATAGGATTATAAATGAAGAAGCTATTGTTATTAAACCTGCTGATACTACCGGCAATGCTCTTTGCACAGACACAGAAACTGACGCTGGAAGAGAGCATTGAAACGGGACTAAAGAACAGCAAGGATCTCAGGATATCAATGTCCAGAACGGTTTCAGCAAACGCAAAGGTTACCGAGGCGAACTCTCAGCTCCTGCCGCAGCTAAAGTTTCTTGCCGGCTACACCAGGCTGAGCAGTGTTCCCCCTTTCGAGGTAACGATGCCAGGGGTACCTTTCCCGATAAAAATTTCAGACGTAATACTGAACAATTACGCGTTCAGGCTTTCGCTTCAGCAGCCCGTTTTTACGGGGCTCAGGCTGACCTCTCTTAAGAGCGCCGCAGAATTTAACAACCAGGCCGCGGAAAGCGACTATTCAAAGGATGTCAACGAGGCTTCCTTCAAAATACAGTCGGCTTTCTGGCAGCTTTATAAAGCAGGACAGATGTTAAACCTGTTGAATGAAAACCTCCTGCAGAATGAGCGTCATCTTGAGGACACGAAAAATAACCTTGCAAACGGCCTTGTTACGCAGAACGACGTCTTAAAGCTTGAAGTACTGTATTCAAACACAAAGCTTCAGCAGATTGAAGCACAGAACAACCTGGACATTGCCAGGATGGCTTTTAACCAGGCACTCGGGCTGCAATTAAACGCGCCTACAGAAATTGACGCGGGCAACATAGATACCACGCTTACGGCATACAGGTATAACGAAATAATTAAAGAGGCCAAGGAAAAAAGGAACGAGCTTAAGGCAATGAGAAGCCGCCTGGAAGCCAGTAACGAGGGGCTTAGGGCCGCCAGGTCGCTCTGGTTTCCCTCGGTTTTCCTGAATGCAAATTATTACTATAACCGTCCCAACCAGAGAATTCAGCCCCCAAAGGACGCCTTCAGGGACACCTGGGACATTGGAGTTACGCTTAACTGGGACCTGTGGAACTGGGGCTACAACTCTTCACAGACCTCGCAGGCCGAGCAGACCAGGCTACAGGCAGAGACTTCGCTCGAAGAGTTAAACGATGCAATTGAGCTTGAAGTATACTCAAATTACCTCACCTACGAGCGTTCGAGCCAGAAGATTACAGTAAGCCGTCAGAGCCTGGGCCAGGCGCAGGAAAACTACCGGATAATAAGCGACAAGTATAACGTACAGCTTGCAACCAGCACGGACCTGATTGATGCCGAAACAGCCGTGCTTCAGGCACAGACGAACTATAATAATGCCCTGGTTGACTATGAGATTGCAAAGACAAGGCTCGAAAAATCACTCGGCAGAAGGATATACTGATGAATTCAATAGAGGTTAAAAACCTGACAAAGAAGTTCGGAAAGTTTGTTTCGGTTGACGGCATTTCCTTTAATGTTTCCGAGGGGGAGATATTCGGATTTCTGGGGGCCAACGGAGCCGGGAAATCGACCACAATACGGATGCTTTGCGGCATACTGGAGCCTTCGGGCGGGGATGCGATTGTAGGCGGATACAGTATTGTAAGGGATCCCGACAAGGTCAAGACCCAGATAGGCTACATGTCGCAGAAGTTTTCCTTATACAACGACCTTACGGTTGAGGAGAATATAAACTTTTTCGGCGGCATTTACGGCCTTTATAACAGCAAGCTCCAAGAGAGGAAGGAATGGGTTTTGAAGGTAGCAGGGCTTGAGGGGCGAGAAAAGACAATTACGGGATCACTTCCCGGAGGCATCAAGCAGCGCCTTGCGCTGGGAACGGCCGTTATACACGAGCCAAAAATTGTATTTCTTGACGAGCCCACGAGCGGAGTAGACCCGATTTCGAGGAGGAATTTCTGGGACCTCATAAACGAGCTTTCAGCGCGCGGGATTACGGTATTTGTAACCACACACTACCTTGAGGAAGCCGAATTCTGCAACAACATCATTCTCATTAACGCCGGAAAGCTCGTTGCCGAGGGCAGCTCAAAGGAACTTAAAACGAACTACCTGAAAAACACCATTCTTGAAATCGAATGCGAGCATACGGTACAGGCAATGGAACTTTTGGAAAAAGAGAATTTTGTTGACGAGGTTTCCATATTCGGCAACAACATGCACATAGCAGTCAACGATAAATACACCGGCGAAGAAGAGATAAAGAGAATACTTTCAGAAAAAAATTCAATACGGGTAAAAAGAATAGACAGGATTGTACCTACACTTGAAGACGTATTTATTCACCTGCTGGATAAGGATAAAAAATAAAATGCTTAACAGAATTTACGCACTTGCAAAAAAGGAAGTCCGGCAGCTAAAGAGGGATACCCGGATGCTCCTGATAATTTTCCTATTTCCCGTACTGCTCCTTGTAATATTCGGCTACGCCATAAATTTCGACGTTCACCACATAAAAATTGCAATATATGACAGGGACAAGTCGGAAGACACGCGGGCCTTTATAAACACTCTTACCTCTTCGAGTTATTTCGACCTTGTAGGCAGCATCAACAGCAGCAGCCAGATAAAAAAGTACCTGGATGAGCAGATTGCGCAGGCGGTAATTGTATTTCCGGAGGACATGTCGAGAAATCTCAACTCTAAAAAGGATACACGCCTTCAGATTTTAATTGACGGGGTAAACGGCAATACGGCAACTCTTATTATGAATTATCTGAATCTGGCTACAATGACGTATTCGCAGGGTTTTTCCGGTAAGGTCCTGGCTCTTACGGGCCGGGGCGGCACTTACGTGCCGGTTGACCTGGAGCCGGTCTTCTGGTACAACCCGAGCCTGGACTCCAGGTATTTTCTGATACCGGGGCTTATTGCAATGATCATGATAATTACGGCTGTAATTTCCATTTCACTATCAATTGTGCGAGAAAAAGAGCTGGGTACCATAGAGCAGATTAACGTTTCGCCATTATCCTCAATAGAGCTGATACTGGGAAAGACGGTTCCTTATGCCGTTATCTCTTTATTAGTTGCCGTATTCATACTTATTTCGGGCTATTTCCTTTTCAGCATGCCAATAAAGGGGAACTTAATACTGCTTTTTTTAACGACGCTCGTATTTATTTTCGCCTCTTTAAGTCTCGGCATTTTTGTTTCCAGTGTAGCCACGAACCAGCAGGTAGCCTTCCAGATGGCGTCCCTGATTTCAATGCTCCCCTCTGTAATACTCTCGGGCTTCATATTTCCGATTGAAAGCATGCCCGCCTTTATACAGTTACTTTCCAACATTACACCGGCAAAGTTTTACATCATTATTCTCAGGAGCATTCTCTTAAAAGGCGTAGGGCTTGAAGCCTTCTGGCCGCAGGTAATATACCTTTTTATTTTCTCGGCAATATTTTTGGGTCTGGCGACGCTGAGGAACAGAAAAATGAAGACAGTATAGTTTGAACAAGGAAGAAGAAATTGAAAACAATCATAAACATCATTATTAAGGAATTCATACAGTTAAGAAGGGACAGGCGCCTTTTTGCAATTGTTTTTATTGCGCCCATACTGCAGCTCATATTTTTAGGTTATGCCGCAACGATGGACGTCAACACGGTCCACACGGCCGTATTCGACCAGGACAGGACCGAAGCCAGCCGTGAGTTCATACGAAACTTCGAGCGCTCGGGTTATTTTGCCATCGACTACTACGTCCAGAACTACGGCCAGATCAGTGAGCTTATAGATCAGGGTAAAGTGCTTGACGCAATCGTCATTCCGACTGATTTTGAGAAGAAAATAAAGACGATGCAGACTGCCCCTTTGCAGGTAATTTTTGACGGTTCGGACGGCAACAAGACCTCCATTGCCTTCGGGTACGTGCAGTCCGTTACGAGCAGTTATTCAAAGAACATACTGCTTGAAGGCAGGGAGAAGGCGGGCATGAAGCTATCATTTTCGGGCACGCTTACGCCCGAGGTGCGAGTGTGGTACAATCCCGATTTGAAGACGAGGAACTTCATGGTGCCGAGCATAATGGGGCTGGTGCTGATGGTTATTACGACGATACTGATGTCCATGGCGGTAGTAAAGGAAAGGGAGATCGGCACGCTTGAGCAGCTGATTGTAACGCCCATAAAGCCTCACCAGCTCATTATAGGAAAGATAGTGCCGTTTATGATAATAGGATTTCTTGAAGTGATGCTTGTAACGAGCATCATGACCTTCTGGTTTGGGATTCCGGTAAGGGGGAGTTTTCTTTTTCTCATATTTGCCTCGCTTTTATTCGTGCTCTCGACGCTGGGCCTGGGGCTATTTATTTCGACGATCTCAAAGACGCAGCAGCAGGCGATGATGGTTGCGATGTTCGGGCTGATGATGCCGATGATTTATCTTTCGGGCTTTGCCTTTCCGATCGAGAATATGCCGAAAGCGATACAGGTGATCACGTATGTAATTCCCCTCAGGTATTACATAACGATTTTAAGGGGAATAATACTAAAAGGGATCGGGTTTGCGGACCTCTGGGTAGAGACAGTTATACTATTCCTGATGGGTGCAGCAATTCTGCTGGCGAGCTCAATGAGGTTCAGGAAGAGATTAGAATAAGTTCTAATCCCTGTGCTGAAGAATGTACTGAATTGCGTACTTTATGAGCTCAGGCAGTGTTTTGATGCCGAGCTTGCTCATGAGGTGAATCCTGTGGCTGTCGATGGTTCTCTTGCTGAGTCCGGTTCTGGCTGCAATTTCGTTGCTCGTATAGCCCTCGCCGATGAGCTTAAGGATCTCGATTTCCCTCTGAGTAAGCGAAGCCTCGGCAAGCATAGTGCTGAATCCTCCGGCGGCGGCGCTGCTGCTGCCGGCATTGCCTCCGGAATATTTTTCTTTAAGCTCATCGAGTCTTTCTTCGGTCCAGTATGCGCCGAAGTACTTTCTTCCGCTGAAGATAGTTTTTATGGCGTAAACCAGTTCCCCTTTCATGACATTTTTGCTGATGAGTCCCTTTCCTCCGGCCTTGAGTATATGGTAAACATATTCCTCCCCCTCGTGCATTGAGAGGAAGAGGGCTTTTGCCGAGGGGTCTCTTTCCAGGATTTTCTGCATGGCTTCGATTCCAGTTACGCCGGGCATAGAAATATCGACCAGGACGACGTCAGGTCTGAGGTCAAAATATTTGTTATAAAGATCCATGCCGTCGTTGGCCTCTCCCACCACAAAAATCTCGGCAGCATCTTCAAGGAGGCTTATAATACCGCTCCGGAACAATGAATGGTCATCGGCAACAATTATTCTAATACTGTTCGGGCTAGGCATGTACGAGTCCTGCTTGTTTTGGCACTTCCACAATTATAACTGTTCCCTTGTTCAGGAACGAATCGATTTTTAATTTTCCGTTCAAGGCTTCTGTCCTTTCTTTAATATTCAACAGACCAAGACCTTTATTCAGATCGTCGGTCTTTATTTTCTCAGGGTCAAATCCGATGCCGTTATCGGAAAGGAAGACCCTGGTAAACTTTTCATTTTCAATCAGCTGCACGCTGAACTCTGTAGCCCTTGAATGCATGACTACATTGTTCAAAGCTTCCTGGATTATTCTAAAGAGGTAGGTTACGCATTTCTTATCCATGTTATTGTCAGTTTGAACAATATTTACGCTTCCCTTTATGCCGCTTTGTCTGGATATTTCAGTACACAGGCCGTTAATTGCCGGGGCGAGGCCCACTTCATCCAGGATTTTCGGTTTCAGGTGGTAAGAGATGTCTTTTAATACGTTGATGGTATTCTCGAGCAGGCTAATAGCCTTGAGGTATTCTTCGGAATCCGTGTTGCAGGTATTATCGTGCAGGGTGCTCAGTTTCTGCAGCTTCAGGCGCACGACAGAGAGGTTCTGGTTCACCTCGTCATAGATGCGTCCAGCCAGGGTTTGCCTCTCAAGCTCCATTTTCTCTCTTAGTATATCGGCTATTTCCTTCTGTCTTCTCACAGAGTCGATGAGCTTTTCCTCGTTTATCTTTGCTTCTGTGACGTCATGCAGGAATATCTCTCCCACCTGGAGGTCGGAGATTCCGCGGAAATAGACTGAGTAGTACCTGTTGCTTATGTAGTCGGAGAAATGAACCGAGCGGTCATTTTGTATGAACTCCCTGATATCGAACGGGAAGTGAATAAATTCAGTTGAGTTTCTTCCCAGCAGATCCGGCAGTGAGTATAAAGGGTTTGAGGAGCAGTTGGTATGAATTACCCTTCCCTCAGGATCGATACTGATTACCGGCTCTGAATCAAAATCAGCAAAAGGTGCGTAAAGCCTGGCATCTCTTTTTTCAAGTTTTTTCATCTGGAGCATAGTTCTTCTTTCATGGAGTATATAAGTGCATTATGCAGGAATATTGCCGAAATAATACTGATACCCGCAACGAACAGCTCTAGAGCTAAAGGAAGTAAATAATCAGACGGTTCTGTATAATTCATGTATCCAGCCATTACAATAGATTCGAGCGTATATTTAACAGTTTTTTAAGAGTATCAATTTCACAATGAGCTTAAAATGCTTCCGAATAGAGCCGGATTCCCGTTTTTTTACAGAAAAAATGATTTTTTTATAACTGGTATTCAATATACAACAGGTTTTTTTAAAAAAAATCAGTACTTATACTGATTTTTGCAATAAAGGCATACTGATATTCGATTTCAGCACAAAATCGCGGTTTTCCCCTACATTTTCCTCCACAAAAAATTCTCAATCGCTGTTTCGGGCGTTTTTAAGGCTGCATTTGCATTCCGGAGGCCTTAATTCGCCGCATTTTTAATTCAGGATTCAGTATCCTTTTTGCTCACAGGGCAAAGGGTACTGATTTTTTTTGAAACCGGGCTGTTTATATTTCTTTCCGTTAAAAACCGGCTTTGGAATTTTATTAGAGTGTGTCTTTCCTGAAGGCACACACACACATTGAGCTTAAAGTAGCCGGCAGGTTCAAAAAAAAATTGCTTGAGATAATGAAAACTGACAGAAAAAGAAAAAGCCTTAACACACTTGAAATTCTTGAGAAGGAAAATATTACTCCCGAAGAATTAAACGCACTAGCAAAGTACTGCTGCAATATATCTTACATGTTTGTCATTAAGAACAGGAGCAAGATTGCCCCCTGCTTTTTAGGCGGCGAGTACAACTACAAGGATTTTGCCATCAGTGCCGTAACCCCGCTTTTTTTGCGCAACCAGCAAAACGAGTTTTCGATAAGGACTGCCTTTAAGAACTGGGATTCTCCCATCAGAACTCAAACCGAGGTCATGGAATTTCTTCACAAGCTCATTAAAAGCAGGGTCGACCAGCACCTGTCGGAATCAATAAGGAGCTCCGATCCTTATTACACAAAGCTGCAGCGTACGATTTACCATTTTGCGAGGAAGCAGAATTTTAAGCTCATAAGGCACAGCGGGAGAGCCTACTTTGTAAAATCGGGCACAAAGGCCGAAGGCCGGAGGCTCATTGACGAGGAAAGTTTTGAGGCCATTCCGTATTACCTGCTTTCCAATGACGAGACACTGCTGACAGATATAGCCTCGTACCTGGAGGCGGAAACAGACTTCCATCCGGCAATTCCTGTCAATATTCTCATCAGGAGGCTGAAATACTTAAGAGGATGTGACGAGTACTGCTGCGAGGTAAATCCCGGTGAGAACTGTGAACCAAGGTGCGAGACACATCCGAATTACATGGATGACGCAATTCACGTCAACGACATGATCAGTCGTGCGGTTTCAATGTCAACGGCAAAGCTGGATAAATTTTACCTGGGAAGGAACAAGTTAAACAGTCATGAGGCCGGATTCCTCAAGGCTGCAATTGCCGACATGGCATGGGACATTCAGCACGGTTTTTCGTGCCATGGCCTGCATTATTACCTGGATACCTATATCAACAGTCTGAGCCGGGAAGTTTATGAATCCAAATACCAGAATATACTGGAATACATGCTCAAGACGATTAAGACGACGATAGCACAGAGCATGGTAAACTAAGATTTAACAGAAAGTCTTGACATATGTTTAGAGCCATGATGACAGTGGATTTTAAGGGAAGCGCTTCATTTGAGCAAAGCAGAAATTTTTCCAGCGAGCTGATCAGGCGCGACTGGCAGAAGCTTAATAAAATGAATACCGTCTGGCAGGTAGCCTTTGAAGGGGACATGTCGAGAGAAGAGATTTCCGAAGTAATTAAATCCGACATTAGTTTTGCTCTTGAACAAGCCGGCATAAAAAAGATCAAAGCCGAAATTTATTTGGGAGACGCCAAATTAGTTCTGGCCTGAGACAGGTTTAGCCCGGGCTAAGTATTACCAATTGGAGTAATTATTATGGCAGTAAAAGCTGTACTTAAAATTGATCTGCTGGGGGATCCATCCCCAAATCAGTGCAGGAGCTTCTACCAGGAGCTGTCCACGAAAAACTGGCAGAAGATGAATGGGGAAGAAAAGCTGCTTGTCATTTATAATAATTTAGTCTCTTACGAAGAAGCGCTTGAAACGATTAAAAAGGAGCTTTCCGATGCAGCGGAGACTTCTTCAATTACCAGATACGGCGCACTGGTTCATTTTGTAGAAAGCAATGTGGTGGTTTTCTTCTGCGGCAAGTCTGAGGCAGCAGAAAAAAGTAATTTGTAGGACTCTTCCATACTCTCCCGCTCGTAGAAATAATCCTCTGCGGATCCGTGTTCTTTTAAGCAGGATTAAAGCGCTCATTTTATCTGCCGGTTTTATTGATATTTGACAGGCACCCCTATATTTAGTAATTTAATTTCGTATCTAATATATTTTAAGGAATACCCCTTGAAGAAGCTTTTTATTTCCATTTTACTGTGCTTCACCCTCTTTCAGAGTTTTCATTATGCCCAGAGTGTTTTTGGCGGCTTTAGGGTTGAACAAAATTTCCTGGGATCAAATAGCCTTTCGAATAACCGATCCTCGGCTTCTTTCGAACCCGGGTTAAACCTAGGCTTAAAAATTGGCGAGGATTTTTCCCTGGAAGGCAGGTGGGGAGTTTTACTTTCAGATGATTTAAGCGGCATGCAGTACGGGCTTTATGCCAAGGAGAATATTCTAAAGGATTATATATACCTCATGGGCGGAATAAGCCTACTAAGCAGTTCCGGCGATGCGCACGGCACTTTAATTTATGAGGAGAGCTTTAGCGGGACCCATACAATGCTCGGGGGAGGAATCGGTTTTAATGCTTCGGACAACTTTGCAGTTGAGCTTCAGTACAACAAAGTGCTGGACGAGAAATTCGGTTTCAGTTCCTTTTGGGACATGAACGGTCAGCCCCGCATCGAATACTGGAAGGTTTACAGTATTATAAAACTAGGCTTAGCATATAATTTCTCTTTCACCCCAAAACCCGGCAAAGAAGAGACGGTTTTAGGAAAAGCGGGGGCCACAGAAGAAAGCGCAGTTGAAACCGCAGCTAAAAGAAGGCACATATTTCTGGCCGGCGGAACAGGTTTTCCGGACCTTATCAATACGCAGCTCGGCTACCAGGTCCTGGACTTTTTGAGTATTGCGGGAGTACTCAACTGGGATGTTTATTCCCGTCCGGAATTCAAGAAATTTACGGGCGGACTGAAGCTGACGGGTTACTTTTCAGGGATGGCCTTTAACAACATCTCGCTTGAATTCAGCAAGCATATGGAAAACTTTTTTTCAGGGGATAGTAAAGGGCCGATTGTTTTAACACTGGGGAATGACAACGTTTCCTCCAGGTTTTTGAACTTCTTCTGGGCAGCAGGAATGCTGATGTGGTATGAAAATGGGAACATCGAGGGAGCTTCTCCGATATTCAGGATAGGCACGAACTTTAACTTTTAACGGCCAAAGCTTCCGGCGGATCACACACAATGAGTATCCGCCGGAATGCTTAGACAAACTTTTTGCTACTTATTGCTCACAAAAACCTTATATTCCCAGGGATTGAGCTTAAAGGTCTCCATACTCTTGAAATTCGTCTTTTCATTTGTAAACAGTTCAGTGTAGTTTCCCTTCATGCTCTGTGCGCTTAACCGGGCTTCTTTCTTTTCGCCCGAAAGGTTCAGCACCACAAAGACTTTGTTTTTCCCTTTTGCTCTTGTAAAAGCGTAGACGGCCTTATCAGCCTTAGAAGAGACCAAGGTCATCTGCCCGCCTTCAGAGCCATTGGCAAGGGCCTTATTCTGCAGCTTTAAGTTGATTAAAGTTGTATAGAACTTCCTGTATTCGGAGTCCTTCCAGTCGATAGGGTCTCTTTCAAAGAAAGAAAGTCGTCTGTTGAGGCCGGCTTCCTGCCCGCTATAGAGCAAAGGCATGCTGTTTTGCAGTGTAAAGGTAAGAACGCTGAAAGCCTCAACTCCCTGTTTCATGCGTTCGAACTCTGTACCGTTCCATGAATTTTCATCGTGGTTGGTTGTAAAGTACATCCTGTAGCCGTCGGCGGGATAGAGTCTGTCCTGCCTTGAAAGGTAGGAATTGATTTCGGAAGCATTTCTTTTTCCGGAGGCTATGTTATTCATGAGGCTGTGCAGATCCCAGCCGTAGGTCATGTCGAATGCCTTTTCGTGCAGGTCCTGTTTTTCGGCCTCAGCCAGCATGAAGACGGGTTTAACCTTATCCAGCTCTTTACGTGCCTCATTCCAGAACGGCGTCGGGACCATTGCCGCCACGTCGCAGCGGAAGCCGTCAATGCCGGTTTCTGTAATCCAGAACTTCAAAGCGCCAATCATATATTTCCAGAGCTCCTTGTTCTGGTAATCGAGCTGAATGACGTCCGTCCAGTCCTTAACCGGGGCCACAAAGTTTCCGAGTGAATCTTTCTTGAAGAATTCGGGGTGGGATTTTGTAAGCACGTTATCCCAGGAGGTGTGGTTTGCCACCCAGTCGATGATAATCTTCATTCCCAGCTTATGCGTCCTGTTAACGAGTGACTTAAAATCCTTCATGGTACCGAATTCAGGGTTCACAGCCATATAGTCACTGACGGCGTAGTAGCTTCCGAGGGTGCCCTTGCGGTTTTTCTCGCCGATTGGGTTAACGGGCATCAGCCAGACGATCCCCACGCCCATATCCTTCAATTTCGGCAGCTCTTTTTCGAGGTCCTTAAATGTGCCGCTTTTTGTATACTGGCGTATATTTACCTCATAGATCATTTTATTGCGTGTCCAAGCAGGGTGTTTGACCGAAGTCTTTACGGCCTGGGCATAAGTCTGCTGTATACTCATAAAAAGGATTAACACAGACAGCAGATATGCGGCAGCCGTAAGGCCCGGGAAGTACTTATTCTTAAATGTCATCGGAGCTTCTCCTGATTTCTAATATGTTGGAAATAAAGAATTGCAAAAAAGTCTTGCGTTAAGATAAGAAAAAAACGGAAATCTAGACAGGCTCCGCCAGCTGACTTCAGGGGGGGGTCGGCGAAGCCCCAAAAAAGTAAGGCTAAACCGGAAAAGGAGGCATAGCTCCAAAGAAAGGGAGAAGTTCGGGAGCTATGTGTGTGTGTGTGACTCTGGGGTTTTACGGGGTAAAGCCTTCAAAAATGACGTTATCGCAGTAAAAGCTAGCAGTATCGTATTCCTCGCGGCTTTTTGCCGTATATCCTATTATAGGGATGCCGTTCAGGCGGAAGTTATTCACTCTTCTTGCAGGCAGGTACCTGATATCGTAGGCAATAAAATCGGGCCTGCAGAGGCGCGAGAAGAGGTACCCCCTCAGGAGGGCTCTTTTTCCCTGTGTTCTCAGGGCGCCGAAGGCACCTGAAAGCTGTCCTCTTTTAATGGCGGGAGCGTTATCCCTGAACCACCTGACGACAAGAGGGTTAAAAGATTCGACTGCATATTCCCCTTTATAAGCCGACAGGAGGTTCAGCAGCCTGTTTTCCAGCTGTCCTATTCCCCTTCTATTCTTAATTTCAATCAGGATGGGCACTTTTCCGTCAATAAGGTTCAGTACCTCGGAGAAAAGGGGGATATGCTGGTCGGTCCCGAGCAGCATGATGTTTTTTATTTCCCTGGAAGTTTTCTTTAATACGGAGCCCTTCTCACCCGTCATGCGGGAAAGGTAAAGGTCGTGAAAGACGCAAATATAGCCGTCCCTTAGAAGCCTGACGTCCAGTTCCACAGGGTAACCTGCATCCACGGAGCGTCTGAAAGCTTCCAGAGAATTTTCGGGCACGGTGATGTTGTCGTGAAGCCCGCGATGGGCAATTGGGGTATTGAGCAGCCAGTCCATAATTACATAAAAAATTCAAAGCATATTAACAAAAAGCACAGCTGTAAAGATAATATTACAGCTGTGCCGCACATAAATCAATGATATAGAAATTATCTGCCTAAAGTTGTGCCCTCTGCGCGGAGGTCCTTGACAGCCTGAATTACTCTTTCTTTCATTCCGGTTTCAGCTTTTTTCAGGTAAGCGCGCGGGTCGTAGACCTTCTTGTTGCCGACTTCGCCTTCAACCTTCAGGACGCCGTCGTAGTTTTTGAAGAAGTGGTCAACCATAGGACGAGTAAAGGCGTACTGAGTATCGGTATCGACGTTCATCTTTATAACGCCATACTCAAGAGTTTCCCTGATCTCTTCGAGTGAAGAACCGCTTCCGCCGTGGAAAACGAGGTCGAAAGGTTTTTCCTTGCCGAACTTGGCAGCCGTAGCATCCTGTCCCTGCTTGAGAATAATGGGGCGGAGCTTAACGTTACCCGGTTTATAAACGCCGTGAACGTTTCCGAAAGTAGCGGCAAACATGAATCTTGCGCCGTTGACTGACGAAAGGCGTGTATAAACTTCAACCATGTCTTCAGGGGTTGTATAAAGTTTTGCTGCTGGAGCGCCTTCATTGTTAACGCCGTCTTCTTCACCGCCTACGACGCCGGCTTCAACTTCAAGTATAATTCCCAGTTCAGCGCAATCCTTTAGCAGTTCAACTGCGATATCCATGTTCTGCTTCAGGGGCAGTTCGCTGCCGTCGAACATGTGTGAATTGAACAAGGGCTTGAGTCCCTGTGCCACTCTTTTGCGTGATTCTGCAATTAAAGGTTTTACAAAGCCGTCCAGTTTTTTTGCCTGGCAGTGGTCTGTATGGAGTGCAACGTTAATGTCATATTTTTCTGCCAGGAGGTGAACGTGCTGTGCAATAGACATAGCACCCAGAGCGGCATCCTTAACTGCCTGACCTGAGGCAAACTCACCGCCGCCGGTGGAAACCTGGATAATACCGTCACTCTTTGTTTCAGCCAGTGCAGCCAGAACGGCATTTGCACTTGCTTCTGAAGTAACATTGATTGCAGGATAAGCAAATTTATTTTTCTTGGCGTTATCCAGCATTGAGCAATATTTCTTGTAATCTACAACGGGCATTTTAATACTCCTATTGGATTTATTTGTATATATTTCTGATTTTAAATAACAGAGATCTTTTTCTTCTTTAGTAAAATTAAACGTTAAACTTAGTTATAATTTGATATTTTTGCAAGAAGGAAACGTCACATTGCCTCGTTAGAAGCATTCCCAGGAGTTTAGGGCTGCTTTTCAGGCGCAAATCCCTGACGATGCAGATTTTTCAACATTCTTAAAAGAAAACCGTGGAATTATATGAATAAAAGCCCAAAAGTCAAAAGTGTTGTCTTCGACCTCGACGGGACACTCATGAGCTCAAGCGCAACGATATACAAGTGCACACTCAGGACATTTCAGGAATTTAACATTGCAGCCGAACTTTCGGAAGAGGAATTCAACAAAAAGATCGGCTATCATTTTAAGGACATCTTTGCCGACTTTAACATCTCAGTTCCCGACCTGGAGAATTTCATAGAGAAGTACAAATCGCTTTACTTCGATTTCATCGAGGAATCCAAGGTTTACCCCAACGTACTTGAAGCGCTGGAATTCCTGAAGGCTAACGGGGTAGCCACTTCCCTTCTAACCACAAAGGCGCAGGATCAGGCAGAGAGAATACTTGAACATTTTGCGCTGAAAGATTATTTTTCATTTATTGTAGGCAGGCGGAACGGCATGGCAATCAAGCCCGCGCCGGACGCCCTGTTAAAGATATGTGAGGACACGGGCATAAAGCCGTCAGAGACGCTGATGGTTGGGGACTCAGAACTTGACATCAGGTGCGGCAAGAATGCGGGCTCGCTTACCTGCGGGGTAACATTCGGCTACCGTCAGAAAGAAGAGCTGGAGAAGGAAAATCCCGATTACCTGATTTCCGACATGAAGGAAATAATTCAGATAGTCGGCAAAGACGCCGTATAAGCAATTACACTATCTTTATTATAGAACAAGCGGCTTAAGAAAGGAAGAGGGCTAAGACATGGAAGAGGCAGGTGAAGTATCGGTTAAGATAAACAACAACATTGCCGCAGTTACTTTTTCCCACCCGAAAGGGAATTCCCTGCCTTCGGCGCTGCTAAGGAGCATGGCCGACGACATAAAGGGTCTTTCGGAAAATGAGGAAACCCGTGTTATTGTGCTAGCCAGCAGGGGTGAAGGGGCTTTCTGCGGCGGAGCTTCTTTTACCGAGCTCCTGGACATCAGCAGCTATGCAGAAGGCAAAGAATTCTTCATGGGTTTTGCGCGTCTAATCAATGCAATGAGGAACTGCCCTAAATTCATTATAGCGCGCGTTCAGGGAAAGGCCGTAGGCGGAGGCGTCGGAATTATTGCGGCAAGCGATTATGCGCTGGCGCTTTCAACGGCTTCAGTTAAGCTCAGCGAGCTGGAGCTTGGCATTGGTCCTTTTGTAGTGGGTCCTGCCGTTGAAAGAAAGGTCGGCAAGAGCGCCTTCAGCGCGCTTTCGATAGATACAAACTGGAGGGATGCCCTCTGGGCCGAGAACAACGGGCTTTACACGGATGTTTTCCAGGAAAAAGAAGAGCTGGATAAAGCGGTGCTGGAATTGGCCGTAAGGCTTTCGAGGACAAATCCCGAAGCCATGGCCAGGCTGAAATCCGTCCTCTGGGAAGGCACGGACCACTGGGATATGCTTTTGGAAACAAGGGCCGAGATATCGGGGAAGCTGGTACTTTCAGAGTTCACGTCAAATTACATTTCGGAATTTAAGGCGCAGGGGAAAAAATCCAGCTAAAAGAAATAACTCTCGTCCATGCACGCCGTGGGGGGGGAAAAGGGAATTTAGAACACGGCCTCATTAAGCCCCGTAAATGCAGGGCATTATTAGATGGCCCCCTGGTACACAGCGTTTCCCCACCCCAAAACGAGCTCCGTCGGGAAAAGTGTCAAATTACATCAATTCAGTATTTGATTCTTATATCCTTTTGGACTTAATCCCGTCTCTTTCTTAAATAACTTTGAGAAGTACGGCGGATTCACAAAGCCAAGCTGATATGCAATCTCGGAAACGCTTTTTTCACCTGCAGCCAGCATATTCTTGGCTTCAGAGACTATAAAAAGGTGAATCAACTCCAGTGCGGTTTTTCCAGTTTCTTGTTTCAGAAGATCACTTAGGTATTTTGGCGAAAGATTAAGCTGAGAAGCAAGGCTGTGAACTGTTGGTAGTCTCTTTTCAGATGCTTCTCCCATTTCAAAGTATGCTGTCAAAAGCTCATTGAATTTTGTTGCTGTAATACCTGATAAAGTCATACGGTCAATGAACTGTCTTTTGTAGAACCGCTGGGCATATTTTAATACTGAGTCCAGATGTGAAAGGATAATTGATCTGCTGAACTCATCCGGATTATTGCGGTATTCCGTTTCCATCTTGTTAAACAATGACCACATGATTTTTTCTTCCTTTGACGTAAGGCGCAGTGCCTCATTGGTCTGATAATCGAAGTAGCCATATTTTTTGATTTCAGCAAATAGCTGATTTCCAGCTAGAAAATCTTCGTGTATGTGTATGGCAAAACCTTTTTCCTTTAATTCAACATCCTGAACCGTAATAATTTGCCCTGGCTTAGTAAAATACATGGAGCCGTTGTTATTATCATACTTTGTCCTGCCATACGAAATCGCGCCGTTTTTTACTTTTTTCAGGCAGATAATATAGAAATCGCACTTAATCCTCAAATTTTTTGAATCATTCGTTGCACTGGAGATTTTATTGAGGCTGAACAAAGGATTCCCCGGAGGCGGAAATCCAACTGCTTTATCTAATTCACTGATTTTCTTAAAATGTATCATAAACTTTCAATACTTAAAATTTTATGTCCGGAGACCGCCACGGAACAAGGATGGCACCAGGTAAAATAACATCATTTTTTTAACAATTCCATATCCTTACAAATCCTTTAATGGGTCCTTAACAGAATAAAACCCGGGGGCCACCTTCTATCAAAGGACAGCTGAAATATAAATATTGTCGGGATTTTAGTTTTCAGTACTATCGGTCCGTCATTTTCTGAAAATTATATCCAGTCAATTTGTTTTCAGGAAACCTTCCTCCTTGTACTGTAATCTTGGAAGCCGCGTCTTCGATTCCACTAAGATCATCGGCAGAGAGTTCTACATTTGCTGCTCCCAGGTTTTCTTCGAGGCGATGAAGTTTAGTCGTACCTGGAATAGGCACAATCCATGGTTTCTGAGCTAATATCCAAGCAAGTGCGATTTGTGCCGGTGTGGCATTTTTACTTTCAGCCATTCGGGAAATGAGGTCAACAAGAGTCTTATTTGCCTTCCTGTTTTCTGAACTGAACCTGGGGACATAGGAACGGAAATCAGTTTTATCAAACTCCGTATTTTCATTAATCTTTCCGGTCAGAAAACCCTTTCCCAAAGGACTGTAAGGTACCAATCCGATTCCCAGTTCCTCAAGTACGGGCAGTATTGCCTCTTCTGGTTCTCTCCACCAGAGTGAATACTCGCTCTGCAGAGCCGTAATTGGCTGAACTGAGTGAGCACGGCGGATGTTTTTAACCCCGGCCTCAGAAAGTCCGAAATGCCTGACCTTGCCTTCCTTTATTAAATCCTTTACTGTCCCCGCAACTTCTTCAATCGGCACTTCAGGATCGATCCTGTGCTGATAAAAAAGATCAATTACATCAGTTCTCAGTCTTTTCAGGGATCCTTCAGCAACTTTCCTTATCTGCTCGGGCCTGCTGTTAAGTCCCGGTTTCTGATCTCCAGTTTCCGGATCGATATTAAATCCGAATTTGGTTGCTATAATAATCTGGCTACGGACTGGCTGGAGAGCCTCTCCTAAAAGTTCCTCATTTGTGTGGGGACCATAGAACTGTGCTGTATCAAAGAAAGTGACTCCGAGTTCAGCCGCTTTTCTTATCAGAGTAATCATTTCCTGTTTATTTGCCGCAGGTCCGAATCCAAAGCTCATCCCCATACAGCCCAATCCAACAGCTGATACTTCCAGCCCACTTTTTCCTAATTCCCGTTTTTGCATTGTTCATCCTTTTATTTTAAGATTGCAGAAATATTTTATTAAGACTTACTATACTAAAATATAGCCGCCATGGGGATCATGACGTATACAAAAAGCGGAATTATTTATACAATTTTCCTGCAAGGGGATAATTTATTGTGACTTTTAGCACGCGTTTTTCGGTCCGGCCACTAAAATAAGTTTGACCGGGTATATATTTTTAATTAATTGAATTCAGCCGGGTGGTTTTTTGTTATTCGTGTGAATGCTCATTTTCAGCCGGAAAACGGGCAAAACAGCACCAAAGTAAAATGAAAAAGAGCGAATTAATATTCTTTCCAATTAGTTTTATTATTATTATTTTTAACAAAAATTATTCCAAAGTTTAACTCCAACATATAAAATAGAGTGCATGTATTTAGATAACGTATTACAAATAGATGATGTGACTGTCCGGAAGGATATAATTGATTCGCACTTTGTCTGTGATTTAACGAAGTGCAAAGGGGCATGCTGCACAATGGAAAGCGAGTATGGCGCGCCCTTAAAGAAAGAAGAAATTGAGGAAATAGAAAAGGTTCTTCCCATAGTAAGGGAATACCTTTCACCAAAGCACATAAAGGAAATAGAAGCAAAAGGGTTCTGGGAGGATAAGGAAGGCGAACTTTTAACCAGGAGCGTTAACAACCGCGCCTGTGTATTTGTCTATTATGAGGGTGAGGTTGCCAAATGCGCCATAGAGAAGGCCTACAAGGATGGCAAGATCAGCTGCAACAAGCCAATTTCCTGTCATCTTTTCCCTATTCGCGTCTCCAGGTTCGGCGGTGACATTTTAAGATACGAAAGGATACCGGAGTGCCATGACGCCGTGGAAAACGGCGTGAAGCTGAAAGTTACGATTGCTGATTTCTGCAAGGAGTCCCTTCTCAGGCTTTACGGCCCGTCCTGGTTCGAAAAATTACAAGTAGCCAGGAGGAGGAAGTAGAATATGTTATCATTAAATCAAAGACTCTCGCAGCTTCAGAAACTCTCCCCCCAGCAGATACAGTACCAGAAACTGCTCCAGCTCAACACGCTCTCGCTCGAACAGAGGATCAAGACGGAGCTTGAGCTCAATCCGATACTTGAAGAGACAATGCTGGACGACTATGAGCTCGAGATGAGCCAGGACGAGGAAAAGCCCCAGGATGAGCAGCCTGAAGACGTTTCAGTAGAAAGTGACGGTGATGAAGAGGAAGTTGCTGACACAAGCGATGATGAGTTTGAGCTTGAAGACTTTATGAACGACGGGGATTCCGACACAGAGAACGACTATTACAACCGAAACGGGGACGAGGACAAGACGCAGCCCGTGGCGCCCTTAAGGGAAACCTTAAACGAGCACCTGACGCGTCAGCTTTACCTGCTTGACTTAAGTGAGGACCTTTTTGCGCTAGGAGAAGAGGTCATAGGAAACCTGGACGAGGACGGGTACTTAAAGCGCGACTTGAAGAGCATTGTTGACGAGCTGAACATGTTTCAGCACGTGGATGTTTCAATTGAAAAAGCCGAAAGCCTGCTGAAGAAGATACAGACCTTTGATCCCGTGGGAATTGCCTCCAGGAACCTGCAGGAATGCCTTCTGATACAGATAAGGAACTCATCTTTCGATCCTTACTACTCTTATTTGGCCGAGCATCTTCTGACGGATTATTTCAGCGACTTTATAAACAAGCGTTTCGACGCCATACAGAAGAACATGAATCTTACGACTGAAACGCTCAGGTCGACCATCAGCCTGATTCATAAGCTTAACCCCAAGCCTGGCGAAGGTAACATAGAATCCGACCAGGCAAACCAGATAACTCCTGATTTTATAGTAGAAAAGGTGGACGACAACTTTATTATTTCGCTCAACGACCGCCACGTTCCTTCTGTAACCATAAGTTCGACATACCTTGAGATGCTGAACTCCAACAAAAGGAAAAGGAACATCTCAAACCGCGAGAAGGAAACGCACAAGTTCCTGCGCGAGAAATTCGAGTCGGCCAAGTGGTTCATAGCCTCAATTCAGCAGAGGCGTGAGACGCTGATGAAGATCATGCGTGCAATTGTAGAAAAGCAGTATGCGTTCTTTGAATTCGGGGCGAAAGCCTTAAGGCCCATGATATACAAGGATATTGCCGAAGAGATAGGGATGGACATTTCCACCATCAGCAGGGTTGTAAACGGCAAGTATGTTCAAAGCCCGGTGGGAATTCACGAGCTGAAGTATTTCTTCAGTGAGGGCCTATCGACCGATGACGGCGAGGAAATTTCAAACAAGCACATTAAAGAGCTGATAAAGGAGATATGCGATTCCGAGTCGAAGAACTCGCCATACAGTGACGACAAGATTGCAGAGCTTCTTAATGAGAAGGGCATTCACATTGCGCGCCGGACGGTTGCCAAATACAGGGAGCAGCTGAGGATTCCGGTGGCACGCCTGCGCAAAGAACTATGAGCCTGATTTGGGATGTATTTGCAATAGTACTGCTTTATTTTCTTTTCGGCCTGTTGCATTCATATCTTGCCTCCCGGAAGCTTAAGAAAAAAATTGCAGACAGATACGGGGACTATATTGCCTTCTACAGGCTGTTTTACAATCTGGTCTCCTTTCTTTCTTTCATGCTGCTGCTTGAATTCGCCCCGAAACCGGATAGAATTGTTTACGACTTAAGTACCCCCTTTGACATAATTGTTTTCTCACTTCAGGCTTTGAGCCTCGTGTTTCTGATCTGGTCATTTACAGAATTCGACCTCCTGGAATTTCTTGGAATAAGGCAGATTATCAGGTGGTACGACGGCACATACAGCAAAGAGGACCTGGATGAAAAAGGAACTTTAGTTACAAAAGGGCTTTATAAGCTGAGCCGTCACCCGGTTTATCTGTTTACAATGCTCTTTTTAGGACTGAGGCCCCAGATGGACCTATTTTACCTGGTTTCTTTTCTCTGTCTGACGGCTTATTTTTACGCCGGTTCAGTTTTTGAGGAAAGGAAACTCGTTGAAAGATTCGGTCAGGAATATAAAGATTACAAGAGAAGGGTTCCCAGAATATTGCCGCTTAAGTTTAAGTGGAAGGACTAACATTTCCATAATAAAGAAAATGAAAAAAGTTTTTTTATTTTGCTCGCTTATCATGCTCTGCCCTGTTTTACTCCGGGCGCAGTCAAACGATGAAGTCCTGGCAAAAGCAGGCGACAAGACCGTTACAAAAGAAGAGTTCCTGGAAAGGTTTGAAATGACGCCATGGCCGCGGGCGCCGAAGAAAGTTACGCCCGAGGACTTAAAGAAGGATTTCCTCTACACACTTGCCGCCGAGAAGCTCTGGGCAGCCAAGGCTCACGAGATGGGGCTTGATACCTCAAAGGCGATAAAGATGGCCTTCAGCTCACTGGAGAAGATGTACGTAAGGGACGCACTCTGGCAGGTGGAAATAAAGCAGAAGACGGTCATTCCTGAAAGCGAGGAAGCCAAGGGTTACTTAAGAACCCGCTTTGCATACAAGACCGACTACCTGATAAGCGGATCGGAAGAGGCTATTAAGCAGATGTACGACAGCCTCCGCAGCGGGAGCTCCTTCGACACAATGCTGAAGAAAAACGGGAGCAAGGGGCCGGATACACTGACTGTCTCTTACGGCATGATGGAAGAAGCCGTAGAAGACGAAATATATAACCTCATGGTAGGTCAGTACACGCCTCCCGTTTTTACTCCCAACGGCTGGTGCATCTTCCGTCTTAGAGACATAGTTGAACTCAGGCAGAATCCAAAGGATCAGGAAAAGGTAGCTCAGCTGGTAAAGAAGATTACAAATGAAAGGGCAACTGCCAGGGTCTACCAGCAGTTCTTCCGCAATTTTTTCTCAAGCCAGAAGGTTACAGTCGACAGCAAAATCTTCAAGAAGCTGGCAGACAATCTTGTAAGGCTGGCAAAAGAAAAAAAGGATACGGACAGTATTCCCGACAGCAGCAGCATCACACTCCAGCCGCCTGATATCTTAAGGCTCGAAGAAGCATTCAGCCCCGAGGTGCTGAAAACAAATTTTGTACAGTTTGAAAAAAATCCCGTAAGCCTTAAGCAGTTTATAGAAGAGTTTGCAATGGAAGGCTTCAGCACACTTGCACCTGAGGCGCGCGGGGTATATTCGATTTTCAACCGGGTGGTCAGGAAATACATTGAAAATGAGATGCTGACGCGCGAGGCTTTCAAGCGGGGGCTTCAGAACCTGCCCGAGGTGAAAAAGTCTCTTGATATGTGGAAAGACAACTACCTTTCTCAGCTTTTAAGGTCCACGTTCAAGGACTCCTCGGATGTAAGTGAGGCAGAAGCGCTGCAGTACTATCACAAGATGCAGCAGGGCTCCACGGGTTCGGCCAGCGTAAAGATAGTGGAGGTACTTACAGACAGCCTTGAAGTTGCCGAAAAAGTGCTTGATGCAATTAAGAAAGACACTGACATACACGAGCTTGCAAGGATGTATTCAAAGCGTGAAGACGCAAAGAGAACCGGCGGCGAAACGGATTTCTTTTCTGTAAATGAAGGAGAAATAGGGCACATTGCAGCCAACATGGCAATTGGGGACATCTACGGGCCCTTGAAGCTTCCCGAAGGCTACTCCATTTTTAAGGTAATCGGGAAAAAGGAAGACTCCACGCACATAGACAAGCCATTCTCCGAACTTAAGGAATCCATTAAGAAAGAACTTTCCACGGAAAAGGCGTATAATTCCGCGGTTAAATATACCGTAAAGCTTGCCGCGGAGTACGGGCTCAAGATTGACGAGAAAGCCCTGGAGTCCACGCAGGTAATAAATATTCCGATGTTTACATTCAGGTACATGGGTTTCGGGGGCAAGCTTCCGGCCGTACCCCTCTCGGCGCCCTTTTTTGACTGGGTGAGCCCGTGGATGGAATACAAGTCGGATTTACCTTAGCATTAAAGCTTAAAAGACCCGGCTTTGCCGGGTTTTTGCTTAATTTAGGGGCTTCTGAATATTTTTAATCGTTATTTTATTATATTGTTAGGATACGGCTGAAAAAAAAAATGTCAGTCCCTCAATGAGCACATAAGCGGTTATATGTTAATTGAGGTTTTGATTTTTCAGCATTTTTATTTTAGAAATTTAATGCTCAAAAACGACGGAGAGAAAAAGTGGGTCAAAAAATTCGCTCAACCACAATACTAGGTGTTGTTCATAACGGCGTAGCTGCCATAGGGGGTGACGGGCAGGTAACGCTTGGCAATACAGTTGTAAAACACAATTCCATGAAGATAAGGAAACTCTATAACGGCAAGGTGCTCTGCGGGTTTGCCGGAAGCGCGGCAGACGCTTTTACACTGCTCGAAAGATTTGAAGAAAAGCTGGAGCAGTACAGGGGCAACGTAGGCCGTGCGGCAGTTGAGCTTGCAAAGGACTGGAGGACAGACAAGTACCTGAGGCGCCTTGAGGCAATGCTTGCCGTACTGTCGCAGGATCAGGCATATATCATTTCGGGCACGGGAGACGTAATTGAGCCGGAAGACAACATAGTTGCCATCGGTTCCGGCGGAATGTTTGCGCTTGCGGCAGCCAAAATGCTCAAGAAGTACAGCAATCTTTCGGCCAGGGAAATAGTAACCGAAGCCCTGAAGACAGCGGCGGACATTTGCATTTATACTAACGACAAGATAAGCGTGGAGACAATCTGACAGCTATGCTCCCGGAATGCTGCATTGGGAAAACACACAAGAATTAAAAAACGGATTTTTATAAAATGAAAAATGACTTAATGAAAAATCTGACGCCAACACAGATCGTCAAAGAGCTGGACAAGTTCATCATAGGCCAGGATGAAGCCAAGCGTGCAGTTGCAATTGCACTCAGGAACAGGTGGCGCAGACAGCAGGTGGAAGAAAAGCTCAAAGAGGAGATACTTCCGAACAACATAATTTTAATAGGGCCTACCGGCGTCGGTAAAACCGAAATAGCCAGGCGGCTGGCCAAACTTTCGGGCGCTCCTTTTATAAAAGTTGAAGCCTCAAAGTACACAGAAGTAGGCTACGTCGGGCGCGACGTCGAATCCATGATACGCGACCTTACAGAGCTGGCAGTTACTATGGTGAAGTCGGAGAAAACGGGTGAGGTTCAGGAGAAAGCCGAAAGAATTGCAGAAGAAAAAATTCTGGATTTGCTTATTCCCCCGGTAAAGAAACCCAGCACGACTCCACAGGAGAACAGCGAAGAGCCGGATGAGGCTTTCCAGAACCAGAAGACGCGCGACTGGATGAGGCAGAAGCTCCGCAACGGCGAGCTCGACGACAAGATGGTGGAGTTTGACACTTCTTCGGCACAGGGCGGAATGGGTATGCAGGTGCTCGGGCCCTTCGGCTTTGACGACATGGGCATAAACATACAGGAGATCATGAGCAACATAATGCCCAAGAAGAAGAAGAAAAGAAAGACGCCGATCAAGGAAGCGCGCACTGTAATTGCACAGGAAGAGGCACAGAAACTAATAGACATGGAAGCCGTGCAGAAGGAAGCAATTACGCGCGTTCAGGATTCGGGCATAGTGTTTATAGATGAAATAGACAAAATTGCCGGAGGCGGAAAGGCCCAGGGGCCCGACGTATCGCGCGAGGGCGTGCAAAGGGACCTCCTTCCGATTGTTGAAGGATCGAGCATCAACACCAAGTACGGCGTTGTTAGGACAGACCACATACTTTTCATAGCCTCGGGTGCTTTTCACGTTTCAAAACCCTCGGACCTGATACCCGAGCTCCAGGGAAGGTTTCCGATACGCGTGGAGCTGAGAAGCCTGACGGAGGAAGACTTCATAAAAATACTTACCATTCCACAGAACGCCTTACTGAAGCAGTATTCGGCCCTTCTTCAGACCGAGGGGGTGGAAATCGAGTTCCTGGAAGACGGGATCAAGGAAGTAGCCCGCATTGCAACAATTGTAAACGAGCAGGTTGAGAACATTGGGGCAAGGAGGCTTCATACAATCCTTACCACCCTTTTAGACGACATACTCTTTAACGTCCCCGACCAGATACCATCCTCTAAGGTTATGATCAATGGCGAACTGGTAAAGGATAAGCTGGAGAGAATAGTTCAGAACAGGGATCTCAGCAAATACATACTCTGACATATTATAAACTTATTATGCGGGCAAGGCGTCTTTTTAGGGAAGCCTGCCCGTTTTTTATTCTTTAAAAAGTTTCATAACTTTAGTTCCTTTAAAAAATGTTTTCTGATTTGGGATTTATTATGAACTATTTTAATGTCCGTACAATCAGTTATCTGCCAGCCATAATATTTGCGGCATTTCTTGCCGGATGCTCCTCCGGCCCCGGGCTTGAGAACCTGGAGACCGCAAAGAGCGAGGTGAGGCTATATTATGATTCGGGCCGGTATGACAAGGAACTTCAGGAAGTAGTTTCAGAAGCCATGGATGACTTTGAAAAGGTGGAAGTTCATGACAGTTCCGCCGTAGTCTTTGACGTCGACGAGACGGTACTTTCAAATTACCCTGCGATTAAAAAGCTGGATTTCGGGTTTGTGCCCGACATCTGGAACCAGTGGATACTGGAGGCAAAGGCGCCTGCAATTGAAGAGGTCAGGAATCTTTACAATTACCTGGTGGCAAGAAAGTTCCACATAATATTTCTTACCGGAAGAACGCTTGCGCAGTATGAAGCCACGTATAAAAACCTGAAAGAGGCGGGCTTTACCACTTTCGATACTCTTATTGTGCGTTCCGGAAAAATGTCGGATGCCCCGGCAGAAAACTTCAAGAATATAGAGCGGATTGTTCTTTCCGATATGGGCTACAAGATTGAAGGCTGCGTGGGCGACCAGTGGAGCGACCTCAAGGGACAGTATACGGGAATAAAAGTTAAGCTGCCCAATTTCCTTTATATGGTAGATTAAGTTTTTTAATTCCAAACCGGAAGCCCAAGCCCGGCTGTTCAGTTAATCGGACCCTGTACTTAAAGAAAAAGGAGGTTTCCGTAATGAATAGTTCAGCTGGTTTCTTCAGAAGGCACTGTAAGTTCATCCTCATTTTCCTTTTAGCCTTAGCCCAGGGCTGCAGTGTAAATGAACCGGGAAATCTCAAGCCTTACGGTTCCTTCTCAGTTAGTGTTGAAGAAGTCTCCTCTACAGAGGCCTGGATCAGGCTCAGGTCTGAACCCGTAAACCCCTGGCAGACAATAACACTTCAGCGTGACGGTTCAACCATTCTTTCCTTCCGTCTTCAGGGAAAGGACACTCTCATCTGTGAAGACTCACTCAGCCCGGGAAGGCAGTATACCTACAGAGCCATTAAGGGCCTTTTCCCTTCAGAAGAAGTAAGACTGACCACAATGGATACGACGAGCCATGACTTTCATTTCAGGAGCTTCTCCGTATCAAACCGTACCAGCGGGCTTTGGGATGTGGCAATCATTAACGACAATGACATCTGGGCAGTGGGAGATATGTATTCAAACCTCCCTGAAGGCAAAGACGACTATGAGCCAGTTGGAGCGGTACACTGGGACGGGAAGGAGTGGAAGCAGGTAAAGCTCCCGGCATACGTGTCGCACTACACTACTTTTCTCACTCCTATGGATGTTCTCGCCTTTTCAGGCAATGACATCTGGTTTGCAAATGGCGGCGTAATCCACTTCGACGGGAAGAAAGTGACAAAGTGCTACTGGATCGTTGATTTCTCCGGTAACTTTGATTCCACTACGATCATCCTGGAGAAAGACCATGAGATAAGAAAACTCTGGGGCAGTTCCTCAGAGAACATCTATGCCGTTGGACGAAAAGGAGCAATAGCCCATTTTGACGGGAAGAAGTGGAAGAAGATTGAAAGCGGCACAGACCTGGATATCCAGGATGTGTGGGGAAGTACCGACCCCATTACGGGTGAAGAGGTGGTCATCTGTGTGGCTGCTAACCTGGACATGTTTGCCACTCCCAGAGTACTCCGGATAAAGAACGACAGGGTAACTGAGCTCCCAATTAATGGCTTAAGATGGAACTTTGAGTCTATATGGTTCCTGGGGGTAAATAAAATCTTCTTGGGTGGAGACGGGATCTTTACTCTTAACCGGGGAATAAACCCCTTTTCATGGGATGACAAGTACGATGAAGTTACGAGGTACTACACCCACACAATTTCAGGGAATGCAAGCAACGACTTTGCCATAGCCGGGGGATTCGGGGAGATATGCCACTTCAACGGGAAGACCTGGAAGAACTACATGGGAAGTGAGGTTGCAATGTTTTACGGGAACTTCTACGGCATGGACATGAAGGGAAATACCATTTGTGCCGTCGGGAGTACGGGAAGTGAGGCAATTCTCTATTTGGGACAAAGAACCATAAGATAAAGTTATAACAAATCAGGAGGCCTAAGCTTTCTAAAAAACCACTTCTGGCGGCTCTCAATAATTATTTTATAAAAAGCAGCATTCAGGGGCCTTGTGATTACCATACTTGCAAATAGCACCAAATAAATATACATTTATGTGTTACTCAGAAATTGATCCTCCATTCAGTATGTTTTTCAGAGCAGCTTAATGCAGATGTAGAACGATGCTTTGTTTCCGGTGAAGGTTAACCTTGGCACGTTTGCCCATGTAACGAGGAGGGATTTATGAAGTATGTTATTTTAATTCTGGCCGTCTTTCTCATCTTACCGGGCTGCGGCAGAAAGGAAGAGGCTGCACGTAAGGAGAAAACCAGGGCTGAAGAAAGCATTACAAAGGCCATAGCCCGGATCGATAAAATTAACGACACGCTTTCTGTTTTTGTTCAGCAGGTTGCCTCCAGCGCAGGAGAAAGCCTGGAAGATGCAAAGTTCCGTCAAAACCTGCAGTCGAAGCTTGAGATTTATGCAAAGTACCTGGGAGGTTGTAAGTGCGAGCTCAAGAGCCTGGCACTCGTCGACAAAGACTGCAGGAAAGAGATTTCGAAGCTACAGGAAGTAATTTCAAAGGGAGAAGAAAAGATCAGCTTCCTGAATAAAGAAGTGGCGGAAACGCAAATAAAGCTTGAAAAAAGGGAATCGCAGATTGCCCGTGCGCTCTGATAAAGGTTACCGCGTTAGCTAAAGTTATCCTGAACAAAGTTTAATTCGCGTGAATTTGTTCAGGATTTGTTATTTAAAGCCATGGAAATTCAAAACAGAATTACAGAACTCTTCAATATCCGCTACCCCATCATACAGGCCGGGATGGTCTGGGTTTCCGGCTGGAGGCTTGTTTCAGCCGTATCGAACTGCGGGGGCCTCGGCCTGATAGGTGCAGGCTCCATGAAGCCGGAGCTTTTAAGAGAGCACATAAAGAAATGCCGGGCTGCAACCTCCGGGCCCTTCGGAGTCAACATTCCCCTTTTGCGTGAAGATGCCTCGGAACTGATAAGGACGGTTATTGAAGAAGGTGTAAAAATTGTATTCACTTCGGCCGGGCACCCGGGGAAATTCATAGACGAGCTTAAAAAAAGCGGGATTACGGTTACGCACGTAGTGCCCTCAGTCAAGTTTGCCCTCAAGGCCGAAAGCGCGGGATGCGATGCCGTTGTGGGGGAAGGAGTTGAAGCCGGAGGGCACGACGGACATGATGAACTGACGACGCTGACGCTTATTCCGCAGCTTAAAGGTGAACTTCAAATTCCTGTTATGGCTGCAGGCGGAATTGTCAATGGAAAGGGCATACTGGCTGCAATGGCACTTGGCGCCGAAGGGGTTCAGCTTGGAACCCGCTTTGCCGTAACCGAGGAGTCCTCAGCGCACGCAGAATATAAAAAGCGCGTCTGCGAGGCAAAGGATAACGATACCGTCCTCATCTTAAAAAAAATCGGACTCGTAAGAACGCTTAAAAACCAGTATACAGACCAGGTGCAATCAGCTGAAGCCTCCGGTGCCGGTGCCGGAGAGCTCAAAGAATTGCTGGGCAGAAAACGCGAACGCCTCGGCATATTTGAAGGCGACAGGGATAACGGGATGATGGAAGCCGGGCAGGGTGCGGGGATAATTAAGGATATACCCGACGTAAGGACCCTTTTTAGAGAGCTCATTGAAGAGTACGACCTGGCATGCAAAAGTCTCTCCTGCCTGAAAAGCAGCTCACATTAAGCGCATTTCCTCCCCTACCGGTCTTTTGAAGGAAGTCCCCCGCCCATTTTAGAAGAAGCAGACCATAACCTCCCCGCAAAGAGAGAGAGAGAAACTAAATCACCTGCCCATGTGTTAAAATATAAGGTATATGGCAGGAACAAGAAAAGGCATAAATATGAAATATTTTGCGGCATTAGTTGTTCTGCTTATGTTTAATCTACCGGGCTGCGCAGACAAAAGTTATAAAGGGAGCAATGCTATGGCTAACAGGTACACGCACGGGGATGCACCTGAATTTCCCGAAGGGCTCGACTGGCTTAACGTAGACAAGCCGGTAAGGCTTTCCGAACTGAAGGGGAAAATTGTACTTCTGGATTTCTGGACCTTCTGCTGCATTAACTGCATGCACATCATACCCGACCTCAAAAAGCTTGAAGCAAAATATCCGGACGAGCTAGTGGTAGTTGGAGTCCATTCGGCAAAATTCCTCACCGAGCAGGAGACCGGCAACATACGCCAGGCAATACTGAGATATGATATTGAACACCCGGTAGTAAACGACAGGGATTTTAAGATCTGGACGAGCTATGGGGCAAACGCGTGGCCTACGGTTGTACTTATCGATCCGCGCGGTGACGTCGTAGGGCACCACTCGGGTGAAGGCGTCTTTGAAAGCCTGGACAGCGTTATAGCCAACCTTGTAAAGCTGAACGAATCTTCCATTAACAGGACTCACATAAAGCTAAGCCTTGAGAAATATAAGAAGCCCGAATCATTACTCAGCTTTCCGGGCAAGGTACTTGCAGACGAAGCCTCGGGAAGGCTTTTTATTACGGATTCCAACCACGACAGGGTAATTGTTTCGGACCTCGAAGGGAACATAATGGACGTCATTGGTTCCGGAAAGGCGGGACAAGCCGACGGGAAGTTTGAAGAAGCTTCATTTTTCCATCCGCAGGGGCTGGCGCTTCAGGGTGAGGCACTTTATATAGCCGATACGGAAAACCACCTCATACGAAAGGCCGACCTTAAGACGAGGACTGTGGCAACAATTGCAGGCACAGGTAAACAGGTCTATGAAAGAAATCCCCACGGGGATGCCAGGTCTACGGGGCTTAATTCACCCTGGGATCTTGCCGTACACAACGGCACGCTCTACATTGCAATGGCAGGACAGCACCAGATATGGGCCATTGATTTAGCCAGTAACTCAATCAGAATTCATGCGGGCACGGGATATGAGAACATTCTTGACGGCGCCTTAAAGTCCGCACTGCTTTCGCAGCCCAGCGGAATTACAGCCAGCAGTAATAAGCTTTACTTTGCCGACAGCGAGGTGAGCTCTATAAGGAGTGCCGATTTCGACCCCATAAACGGAAGGGTTTCAACAATTGTGGGGCAAGGGCTTTTTGAATTTGGCGACATAGACGGCAATTCAAAAAAAGCGAGGCTGCAGCACCCGCTTGGCATTTTGTACCATGACGGGAAGCTTTATGTAGCAGACACATATAATAATAAAATAAAAATTGTTGACCCCATTGAAAACACCAGCCGGACGCTTGCCGGAACGGGTAAGGAAGGCATGGAGGATGGCGAGCCAGCAAAGGCCAGGTTTAATGAACCCGGCGGCATCTCCTATGCAAAGGGCAGGCTTTATGTTTCCGACACCAATAACGACCTTATAAGGATAATAGACCTCACTACGGGCAGTGTATCGACGCTTCAGCTCAAGGGAATTGAGAAGCTAAGAAAGGCCGTTACATTTAACGCAAAGGAATTTAAGGGCGACAAGGAAGTTCTTGACGGGGTTAACCTTTCAAAGCTCAGGAAGCTGGTACTTAAGCTTTCATTTGCCGCAAACTACGGCTTGAACCACGAAGCCCCGAGTAAGCTCAGGATATTTTCCGAGGACGGAAAGGTAAATATTGAGAAGAACATCACTTCCCCGGAAATGGAAATAGAGCTTACGGGTCTCGACGGCACTGCGGCAAAACTTTATTCCGAGATGGTGGTTTACTACTGCCGGGAAGGCTCTGAAGGCCTGTGCCTGATTAAGGACGTTCTTTTTGAAATAAATAATGCTCCCGGAACGCGTGAGCAGGACCGCCTGGAATTAAATTACAGCCTGGCGGCAGCAAAATGATTTCTTTGAGGAAGGCGCCCCCCGTGGGCTTTAGAAGCCTTGCCCCTATTTCAAAAAGAACACAATAATTACAATTGAAACCATGGCAACGGTAGCAATTTGCGAAAAAAGCTTATAGCGTTTTTTAATTCGTGTCCACAGCATTGCAGATAAAACCATGAGTCCCGCAAGCGCAATTGAAGCCAGAATGCACTGCAGGAAGTCGAAGCGCTGCCCGACAATTGAATAAAGGGTTGTACCCTGCCAGAGTTTCCTGTAGATTACCTGCAGGTGCAGCCAGTAAACCAGGAGGGACTCGCGTCCTACTTCGAGTACAAAGGATTTTTTTGTATCCCTTGAAATTTCATAATACCTTAAGGAGATGAGCAGGACCAGAACAATTCCAAGTCGCATGAGGAAGAAGAACTGGTTAGGCACAATTTTGCTTATATAGTCCAGCATATCGAGCGGGAACCACAGGACAAATGCTCCTACCAGCATACAGGCTATACCGCTTCCAAGCGCAACTTTCAGGAATTTTGCCTCCTCGTTCCGGTTCTTAAAGAGCATATAGAAGTAGCTTATAACCGAGCCTGAGAGCATAAAGCCGAGCCACGGGAACAAAGGGAAAAGTGATCCGTGCTGTTCGTTAAAATAGTTTGCCAAAGGCAGCGGCATATACTGCGTGAAGTCAATTTTATAGACCAGCGGGGCAAACATAAAGGAGATGAACGTAACGGCAACGAGTATGGAGTTATAAATAACGTCACTTTTAATAAAAAGCCTGAGTATGAACATCAGGAGCAGGCCGAAAGCAATGCAGTGCAGCACGTCCACGCTTAAGAAAGGGAGTATCTCCTCGGGGCTGGCCTTATGGAGCATCTTCTGGATCGAAAGGTAAGGAAGCCTGAGCGAATAGCCAATGAGCCAGATCAAGGCAATTCTTCCCAGCTGCCGCCAGAAATCGAACTTATACTCTCTGAAGGCATCGAGCTTTCTCTGGCTCGCAATTGTAAAGGCAAAGCCCGAAATAAACAAAAACGAGGGCGCAACAAGCCCGTTTATAAAGGTAAGATACTTAAACCACGCACTGGTGCTTAACTCCGGCTGCAGCATGGCGTTAAAGATGTGGGTCTCGATCATGAATAAAAGAGCCCAGCCCCTGTAAAGATCAATAAAGGCAAAACGTTTTTTTGTCGCGTCCATAAAAAAGAAAATAGTTAAAGGAAAAATAAGACAAGGGAAACCACGAAGGGGAAGAAAGATTTTCCCTTAATTTAAAGCCTGATTTATTTATTTTTGATTATCGCATATTTTCGTAATGCAAAGATAAGAGGAGCAGACATATAATCATAATTATTTTTACACCGGATTGATTGCTCTTTTGTCATTTTAGCCATATTATAATTTTAGCTGAAGATATTAAAGGCAGTCTCCTGCACACACATACACACAAAGAGACGCATATAATTACGATCTGGGATTAAATATAAACGGAAACTTATGTATAACGGAATAATTAACGACTTACATTCTGAACTTGAAAAGTGGAAAAACAAGCAGGAACTAGACAAATCCTCGGCCTGCAGGGTCTTAAGCCTGGCCGAAGAGATACTTGCCTTACCCGTGAGAACCGATGCCGGAGAAAGCTTCTGGCACAAATACCTCGACCTGACGCGCCGCACGGCGTTCTTAAGGAGCCTGGGTGACACGGCCTTGCGCTACAGGTGGGCCGATACGGCTTTTGAAGCGATAAACATATCGGATTATAACCTGAAGGCACTTTTTGACCAGAGGGTGGAAGCTCACCCGGAAAGAATTCTCTTTTCCGTAACCGAAGACAACAAGCTTGCCGAATTCAGCTACAGGTGGGTGCAGAAAAGAGCGCGCCAGATTGCCTCTGTATTCTATGAAGCCGCCGAGGCTAAGCCCAGGGTGGCAATTTTCTCTGAAAACACGCTCGAAAGCGCGAGCTGCGACATTGCGTGCCTGCTTTACGACATATTTGACGCCCCGTTAAATATACACTTCAGCTCGGATACGGTTACGGACATCTTCAGCAGGACGAACATAAACCTTGCCGTTACGGATTCCGAAACAAGGCTCAACCTGCTCTTAAGGGTAAGAGAGAAGCTCGGGCATCCGTTTAAGATTATTTATACCGGCTACGACAGGATAGAGCCCGTTCCAGGCGTTTACATAATGGAAAAGCTAATCTCCGAGCTTGACCCGGCGAGGATTGAGAACATACTTTCAGTCAGAAAAAGGCTTTCGCTTCACGATGCTGCAACGGTTCTTTTTACATCGGGCAGCACCGGCATGGCCAAAGGCGTTGTTTTTACCATGTATAACCTCATTACAAAGCGCTTTGCGCGCGCAGCGGCACTGCCCGAAGTAGGTGAAAAAGAAGTTCTTCTCTGCTACCTTCCCCTTTTCCACACTTTTGGCAGATATCTGGAGATGATGGGGATGATTTTCTGGGGAGGGACGTACGTCTTTGCGGGAAATCCTTCCATTGAAACGCTATTAAGCCTGATGCAGAAAGTAAACCCTACGGGCATTATCAGCATACCGCTCAGGCTTGTGCAGATAAGGGATAAATTCCTCCACCAGTCGGCTAAATCTGTTGACAAGAGGCTCTTTAAGGAGCTTACGGGTAAAAACCTGCGCTGGGGCCTTTCGGCTGCGGGCTACCTGGACCCGAAGGTGTTCCAGTTTTTCCACGACCACGAGGTTGAGCTCTGTAGCGGGTTCGGCATGACAGAGGCCACCGGGGGAATCTGCATGACGCCTCCTGGACAGTACGTAAAAAATTCTGTCGGCATTCCCCTGCCCGGCATTGAGATGCGCCTGAGCGCAAAAGGTGAGCTGGAGATAAAAGGCCACTACGTTGCAAAGTACCTGGATGACGACATAAAGGAGAAAAACCAGGGCTGGATGCCCACGGGCGACCTGTTCAAGGTCGATAAAAACGGGCACTATCACATAGTTGACCGCATAAAGGACATTTATAAGAATAACAAGGGGCAGACAATTGCTCCCCGCCCCATTGAAAAGATGTTCGATAACATTCCGGGCTTTAAGAGGACTTTCCTGGTGGGCGACGGCCTTGCATACAATACGCTTTTAATCGTCCCCGACAATACCGACGCCATACTTCAGAAAGCGGTTTCCAAAAAGAAGCAGACGGATTACTTCCGTCCCATTATTGCCTCGGCCAACAGGGAGCTTGCCCCGTACGAACGAATTGTGGATTTTGCAATCCTGAGCAGGGATTTTGAGGAGCAAAGGGGTGAGCTTACTTCCAAGGGGAGCATGAGGCGCAAGGCCATTGAAGCCAGCTTTGCCGCTGAAATTGCCAGGATGTACAAATATCCAAACGTTGACTTTAAGATTGACAGCCTGAAGGTTGTCATTCCGCGCTGGGTAATAAGGGACCTTGGGATTACGGAATACGACATAAAAAGCCAGCATGACGGTCTTTTTAACAGGCAGAACAATACGCGCATAACCATTAAGTTTAACGCCAAAACAGAAAGGGTGCAGATTGGAGACTTTGAGTACGTCGTATGGGGCCAGCAGGTGGACCTGGGGACCTTTATAAGGCAGCCCATGCTCTGGACGGGCAACATTTCGCTCATCAACTTTGCTCTTTGCAAGGACGGGTGGGATACGCCTCATGAGAAAATTTCGCCGCAGGTATTTCTTGCCTCCAGTTTAAGCAGGCTTCATGGCGGGAAGCTTCCACTTATCAGCAACAAAATACCGGAAGCAAAACTAAAAGAGTTAAATGAGGTTGCAGTAACCAGCATTTACGGGCGCGGCAGCGCTGCCCTGGAGGCGGTAACCCGAATGGAGAAATCGCTCCACACCGAAAGCCACAGGGTTGCATACCTCATCAGGCGCAGGCTTGAGGCACTCGCACTGCATCCCGATTTTGAGGTCAGGAGCTACGCCTATAAGATACTGCTTTTTGACGAGCCGTGGCTGGATTACAGCAAGTATCTGCCGGCATTTATCAACTCGGGGCTTCCTTTTATCAACAAGAAAAGCATTGAGCAGATCTCACAGGCGGATTTTGAGCGCGGGCGGCTTGAAGCGCTGCGCCAGAGGCTGGAATCGTACCGCACGACGCTCGACTGGAATTCCTCGGGCGTTATGGTTACGCAGTTTAAGAGAATACTTGAGCTGCTAGTGAATTTTGCGCGTCACAACAGGAATTCATACGGCGCCGTGAGAGAGGAGCTGGTAAGCTGGATACTTCACAAGAAAGAGCCTCAGCTTTCTTCTTATGCACAGGAGCTTTTCAACAAGCTTTCTTCCTGGTTCGAGTCCACTTTCGAACTGACTGCATTTGAAATGGAAAAAGAGAACTGGAACGAAAGAGTAGTCTTCCAGGAGGATTTCACGGCCGAGGAAAGGAACAGGATTGAGAAGGTACTCTTCTGCTCAACTTTCCTCAAAGAATCGCTCCTGCTGATATTTGAAGAAGACAAATTCAACCTGAAGCATATACCGAATGAAGGCATCTGGATATCGAGGATACTTTCGCCTCATAACTCATTTTTATACCGCATCAGCATAAACACGATATATGACAAGCACTACGACCTGATGCTTCTTATAAAAGACGACATTACGCGTACGGCGGTGCGCGAGACGATTTACTGGATGATTAAGATATCGGGCTACCCGGGTACTTCTTCCGTAATGCCTAAATTCGGGAACTTCCGTTCACAGATGGGGGCGGCCTCGCTGGCTTACGTAAATGACCTGACGGTATGGGACAAAATACGCGATTACTCGAGCGTCAAGACTACACAGCGCTCGCTTAAGACCGAATACAGGTGGAAGGCCCTTTTTGTCAGGGCGTTTACAGCCTTTCTCAAGGCCTGGCAGAACAGCGGCTACGCGCTTACGCCGGGTTCAATTACGCCGACAAACGTTGTGGTACCTGAGGCCGACCTGAAGCTGAACTCGCGCATACTTTCTTTGTCGGGCTGGCAGCCTTACAGCAATACGCTCTGCATTATTCATCCTTTTATCAAGAACTTTTATCTTCAGACGATAGGCAACTATCCCTGGAACAAGGACACAATTAAGATTGAATGGATGTTTGACGCCGCAGTTGAGGCTTTCACGAAGAAGAGGGCGCTTAAGTACCTGGAGGCGCTGAAGAATGACGTGGTAAATTCGCCTATGAGATATGAGGAGTTCGACCTCAAAGACGCAATTGACAGGTACCTGGAGAAAAGGAAAACCGAGCCTTATGAAAATCTTGCACTTCTGGGGGCAGTAGAAAGATACAACGAATGGATATCGCAGAACCCCGGGTCAACCAGTGAGGCACGCGAGCAGTTTATAAGGAAGCTTTATTCGCTCTACCAGTTGAATCATTTTCCCGCAATAACGCGTTACATGTTTTACCAGAAGACCTACTTTGCCGATGCCGATGAGAACGTAAAGGAAAGCTTCAGGAACCTGATACGAGTAATGTTTGAGCAGCCGGAGGTTCATGCAACGAGGCTAATTGAGCTTTCCGAACTTCAGGACGCGCTCACCTCGTATGAGGACAGGCAGGTATTCAGCAAGCTCGTTTTTCCGGAGGTTTCGAAGAGGCTGCAGATGGAGCTCATTCCGATTGGCGAAGACGAAAGGAAATCGGTCATAGTAAAGACGCTTGTATCCGACCGCAGGAATGTAGCTCACGTTGTAAGGCAGGCGCTCTCGCCTTTTGAAGTAGGCAACCTGAACCGTCTTTTCATTCTGGATGACTACCCTGTTAACATTACCTCGGAGGATCACTTCCTTATTTTAACCGACAATGAGGAGCAGGAAAGCGTAAACGGCGGAATCTGCTACAAGATACTGGATTCCAATGTAGTGCACCTGGAAGGGATTGTAGTTGCGGCACCTTTCCGCGGCCGCGGCATAGGAAGTGTGCTTCTGGAAGACTTCTGCAACCGTTTAATGGCAGAAGGCATACAGGTTGTTACAACGCATTTTTACCTGACGTCCTTTTTCTCAAAGCACATGTTCAGGGTAGACAGCCGCTGGGGCGGACTGGTAAGGTTTCTGGCATAACGATCAGTTTTTTTCGAGCACCACGGCGGTGCCGTAGGCAAGCACTTCAGTTACGCCGGACATTACCTCGTTGGCATCGTAGCGTATGCCAATTACGCCGTTTGCGCCAAGCTCCTCGGCGTGTTTTACCATGAGCTCGAATGAATCGTTGCGTGTTTTTTCGCAGAGCTCCGTAAAAAGCGAAATGTTACCCCCAACAATGGTCTGCAGGCTGGCGCCGATAGTTCCGAATATAGAGCGAGACCTGACGACAATACCCCTTACGATGCCGAGATTTTGGGCCACCTTATAGCCGTCAATTGAAAACGCAGTAGTAGTTAAGTTGTGATCCATGCCCCTTTTTCTCCCCTGTTTATTTAGTTTACGAGCAGAAATATATTAAAACCTCCGATTAATATAAACCATTATCCCCATGAAGTCCAACTTTCCAAATACATTGATTTTCACGGCTAATTCTTTTAGCTTAAAAACGGCACAGATAGTTAGAGGATTCTCAAAAGATATAAAATGTGATAAAAAAGGAGGAAGTCAAATGGCTGGAAGGAACAAGTTAATTTTTGTTACGGGTGCCACGGGCAAACAGGGCGGCGCAGTTGTCAATCACCTGCTCAAAGAGGGCTATCAGATAAAAGCGCTTACCCGATCGCCCGGAAGTGAGCAGGCACGCAAGCTCAAGGAAAGAGGAGTTGAAATAATTGAAGGTGACCTATATAACCCGGGATCATTCAGGCAGCACATAAAAGATGCCTTCGGAGTCTTTGCCGTGCAGAACTTCTGGGAGCACGGCTATCAGGGTGAGGTTGAACAGGGTAAAGCGCTCATCAACGCCGTAAAGGACAGCAACGTGCAGCATTTCATCTATAACTCGGTTGCAAGCTGTACGCGCAATACGGGGCTTGCGCATTTTGACAGCAAAAAAGAAATTGAGGATTACATAAAGGAAAAGAAACTTGCATACACCATATTCCGGCCTGTATTCTTCATGGAAAATTTTATCGGCATGAGAAATGAGATATTCGCCGGCAAGCTTGTAAGCGCAATGGAGGAAAATGTTCCGCTGCAGATGATTGCAGTTGACGACATTGGCGCTTTTGTTACGCAGGCATTTTCGAATCCCGATATTTATATGGGCAAGGAAATTGAGCTGGCAGGTGATTCGAAGACTTATCCCGAAGTTGCCTCCATACTCAGCAGCGAGCTGGGTGAGCCCGTAAGCTACGTAAAGCTCAGCCTGAAGGAATTTGAAAACATCGTAGGCAAGGAAACCGCGCAGATGGTTGACTGGTTCAACAGGGTGGGTTATGACGTAGACATTGAGGCCCTGAAATCCAACTACGACGTGGAACTGACCACGTTCAAGGAATGGCTGCACAAAATAAATTTCGCACAGTTCAAGATAAAGCAATATAAATAATTTATTAAAAGGCTATAAGGAAAGTTTTTCTTTATAGCCTTTTTTAGTTTATGCATGAACGCTTTCAATGTGGCTTTCCAGAATTGAAAGAGCCTTAAGGGCCCTTTCCTCAATCTGCGCGTTCTCTTCTTTCAACTGCCCGATAAAGCTGTTTTCCTCACAACTGCCGCGCACGGCAAGAAAGTCTTCGTCCATGCTGCCGTCAATTCCGTAGCCTATTTTAGAAATCTCATCGAACTCCCTCATTGCATCTTTCAAAATCATGTTGTTGAGCTTTACGGCTTCGGTTCTCCAGTCACGTATGAGGCCGGCGAGGTACCCGGGAGTAAGGTTTTCGCGGCTTAGGGCGCATCTTTTCTTAATGAGCCTCAGGCACCATTGCCACTTATTTTCCTGGTAGCTTTGCCAGATGAGTTTTAATTTATCCTCAAGAATTTCAATACGGTTTATCTCCCCGAAGCTAACAGCGTCCACGAGGCGGTTAACTTCGGATACAGGCGCAAGGAGCCCTGCTATATCGTTCCAGACCTCCATTACCTCACTGCCCGTAAAGGCTTCAGCAGTATTCAATTCATCAAGCACTTTTGCCCCTGTTTTTTCAATCTGTTCGACCAGGCATTGCCCCATAAAAACCTTAACTCCCATTTCGTAATACCTGGCCGAAGTCCTGAGCATAAGGCGGTTAATCTCTATTCCCTTGTATGGAACTGTTTTTTCTTCCTTTGGAGTTTTCCGGTACATGTCCTGCAGTATCGCCGCGGCATTCAGCATTCTGCCTACGGTGTAAGGGCTGAACGCGTCAAAGTTTATAAGGTCGAGTTTACCGTTACCCTTTCTCCTGTCGCGCAAGGGCCATTTCATTGTGTCTCTTTTGGTTCCCGCTGAGAACAGGTTCATTGCGGGAGTAAGAATACTTTTTCCGTCTTCTTCCGAGATATATGAGAAGGGGAAGTCGGAGGAATCAAAATTATTAAAGTGCTTGCCCAGCAGGGCTGTAAAGGCTCCTATTCTTGATGGCCAGATGAGATAGCTGAAAGAGCCGGTTTTGACTCCCCTTTCCAGCACCCCCTGGTGCACGGGTCCAAGCCTGTACATATGGTTACTCTGATTTGTGGCACTTCCGGCGTTGAAAAAAGAGAAAAATCCTGCAATAAGGAGTGTGGATTTATGATGTGTAACCGTGTAAGGGCCCGCGAATACGGAGCAGCCTTCGCCGTGGAAAGCCTCGGAGTTTGCGAAGAAAGCTGAATCCTGTGCCGAGTACTGCCGGCCGACATGTACTCCCTGCCCCACGAAGCACCTGTTAAGAATTGCGCTATTTTCGATGCGTGAGCCTGCCTGGGCTATAAAATCCACCGCCTCAACCCCGGCGCCGATCAGGGCTGGATTTTCCTCTGAGCTCAGGACAGAGCCGTTAACAAGTTTAAGCGCGCCATCTATTTCAGAAAATTCGCCGATGAAGACATTTTTAATTTTGCCGCAGTTAGTTACGCGGCTGAATTTTTTAATTCTTCCCGTTTCAAAAGTCCTGGCCTTAACGCGGTCATCGATCATTTTTTCCAGGCCGCTGATAAATGGCGTCTTATGCCTATAGAAAGCCAGGAAGTAGGCGATCTGGGAAGAGAGGCGGTCATAGATTTTTACTTTGCGGCCGCCGGCCTCGTTCAGTATTTCGATATCGATTCCGTTCCCAAAAGAGCTCATGCCTTCGGTTGCGAGTGTAAGTACGTTTTCGATTATTACGTCGTGCTCGACGTCGTAATTGGCAATGAGCCCTACGCCGTTAAGGTAAACGTCGTTGCCGAAGGAGCAGTTATGAATGTGCGAGTGATAGATGCCGGAAGGCATTTCGAGGCCGCCGGAAAGGAGGACTTTTTTTCTGAAAGAGCCCAGTATGTTATCGCCGCTGAAATGCACATTGCGCAGCCTTTCGGTATCAAAATCCCTGGGCACCAGAATTGCGCCCCAGTCGTCAGCCGTACAGCCCTGGCTGTAGAGCATATTGATTTCATATCCGGATAGATTTCTTAAGTCCATACACCGACCTCCCGAATATTATATAGTTCTCATTCTCTCTTTTTTGCCCATTAAAGACGGGCACTTTTCCCTGCCTCTTTCTAAAGGATTATTCTTGCGTCAGCAACAAAGCAGCCCTTTCCCTTTTCTTCAACGATGAGCGGATTCATATCGAGTTCTTTAATTTCGGGGAAATCGAGCGCAAGCTGCGAGAGGCGTTCAATACAGGTTTCAATGCTTTCGACGTCTCTCGGTTTTTTCCCGCGCACGCCGGCAAGGACGGGGAAGGACCTGATTTCAGTGATCATTTCCCGGACGGATTCCTTCCACACGGGTGCAATTCTGAAACTGACATCCTTAAAGACCTCCACATAAATTCCCCCGAGGCCGAACATAATAACCGGTCCGAACTGCGGATCCCTTTTAAGTCCGAGTATCACCTCCTGGCCATCCCCGACCATTTTTTCCACCAGCAGGCCCGCAATAGCGCCTTTAGGGAGGGAGGCCTCCGCGTTACGGATTATTTTTTTATAGGCCTCTTCGGCTTCCTCGTGCCTTGAAATATTAAGCACCACGCCGCCCATATCGGACTTGTGCACGATAAAATCCGAGACAACTTTCATTACGACGGGGTAGCCTATATCGGCAGCCACATAGAGGGCTTCGGAGCATGAAGATACGACGGCTCTAGGCAAAACGGGCAGCCTGCAGGCTTCCAGAATGTTGAGTGTTTCCGTTTCGGTTAAGTAGTGCCTCCCTGCTGCAAGGGCCTCATCCAGAAGGCAGCGGACTGCGGCAGAGTCGATATCCGCAAACCTTGGGACGGGGGTATGCTTTTTTTCCAGCTCTTTTGTAAAGCCGTATGCGCATGCAAAGGCGCGGCACATATTTTCAGGCAGTTGGTAATGGGGAATATTTTTCTTCTGCAGCAGGTCCACTCCAATTGCAACGTCGGAGGCACCCATGAAAGAGGCCAGCACCGGTTTGACAGAATTTTCCGCCACAGATGAAATCTCGCGTGCGACAGATTTAATATCGGTCATTGACTGCGGCGTAAGGATTACCATTGCAGCCTCTACGTTATCGTCGTTTAATGCCGCATTCAGTGCGACGCTGTAGCGTTCCGGGGAAGCGTCGCCTATTACGTCCACGGGATTTTTAATATTTGCAGCCGCCGGGAGGTTTTTCTTGAGCGTGCGCGTAGTTTCTTCAGAAAATTCAGATAGCTTAAGGCCCATTCTGACGGCCATATCCGTAGTCAGCACCCCGGGTCCCCCGGCGTTTGTAATAATTGCGATGTGGTTTCCTTTAGGAAGCGGCCTGTATGCAAAAGCGATGGCGTAGTTGAACATTTGTTCTATGTCGTCGCAGCGTATAATTCCCGCCTGGCGGAATGCTGCCTCGCAGATTTCGTCTTTACCGGCAAGAGCGCCCGTATGAGAAGCCGCGGCAGAGGCGCCTTCGGGGGTTCTTCCGGCTTTAAGGACGAGGACCGGTTTACGGGTTTGGCTTATAATTGTGCGGGAGATTTCCATAAAGGCCTGAACATCGCTGATTTCCTCGAGATAAAGGAGGATTACTTTTGTAAGCGGGTCGTCCTTGAGATAGTTCAGGAGGTCAATTTCATTTATTTCGGCCTTATTGCCGAAGCTGATAAATTTGGAGAATCCTATGTGCTTTGAGGCGGCATAGTCCAATACAGCAGTACACAGTGCCCCGCTTTGAGAGACGAAAGCTATATTGCCTTCATCGGGCATCCTGCGCGCAAACGAAGCGTTCATTCTTACCAGGGGATCCGTATTTATTATGCCGAGGCAGTTAGGGCCGATAAAAGAGATGCCATATTTGTTTGCAATTTGCCCGACAAGTTTTTCCCTTTCGGTTCCGGGAGGTCCCGTTTCCCTGAAGCCGGCGGAAATGATCACCATGGACTTAATTCCCTTCTGCCCGCACTGTTCAACCGCAAGGTGGCAGACAGAGGCGGGATAGACAATAACGGCAAGATCCACCTGGTCCTCAATATCGATGACGTACTTATAAACCCTGAGTCCGCATATAGAGCGTTCTTTCGGGTTGACGGGGTAGATTATGCCCTGGTAGCCGTCCTTAAGAATGTTTTCCAGTATGTCGCAGGGTACGGTACCTTTAACCTTGTTTGTCCCGACGACGGCAATTGAAGCGGGGTAAAAGATCCTTTCAATTTCCTCCCTGGTTTTCATTTTACGGAAGCTCACTTAGCGTGCTCCTTTTCCGCGAGGATGGAGCCGACATAATCGACAGCTCCAAGGACAGACTGTATCTCAAGGGCTTTATCCTCATCCATTCTTATATTGAATTCCTCTTCAAGTCCCGCCACGAGCATGAGGCTCTGCATTGAGTCTGCGCCCAGGTCGAATATAAAATTTGCCTCGGGCTGAATTTTACTCTGGTCCATTTCAAGCACTTCAGCGATCACCTTTTTCACGCGTAATTCCACTTCGTTTCTTTCCATATTTCATAGCTCCTTTATATGAAGGTTAACAAAGATGTTCCGGGATAAGTAAGAAAGTGCATTAGATCCGGGGCGGCCGGAAGGCGGTAAAAGTAATAAGGGCATGTACGAACTCTTATCCGGCATAATAAGCTCCAGACTACTGAGTTCAAAAATTCGAGGGGGTTGCCTGATAGTCGTCCGGTACGGGGACGATTAAAATAAATATATCCCATTCGCCAGGATTTGTCAAGTACGTATGGTTATGAGGCTTGGCTGCCACAGCGCCTCCAAGCATGCCCCGGAGGGATTTTAAGTTTTAAGTTTTGAGTTTTAAGTTGGGAAAGAGTTCAAAGTTCGAGGTTCAAGGTTTAAGGGAGGAAAGGAATATGAAGGGGGAGGAATTGGAATTGGGTTTGGATTCAG
This sequence comes from Ignavibacteria bacterium, assembly GCA_025612245.1. Classification (GTDB taxonomy): domain Bacteria; phylum Bacteroidota; class Ignavibacteria; order Ignavibacteriales; family SURF-24; genus JAAXKN01. Next base: position 89,404 of record JAAXKQ010000007.1, on the reverse strand, counting down.
CCCGGGGGCAGTCTATCCGGAGCTTGGGGGATGCATTGTTCTGTTGGTTTAGATTTTATTGGTAGGGATTTGGTTACCCCGGGCTATAGACATGTGGCCCCTTAAAAAGGGGCTTGGTAATTGTGTTATGTAAGATGTTCTGCATTTACATTCTTTCATGAATTTACTTCTGCAGGTGATGAACCGGTGCCAGATTGTGTGTATGCCGTAGACCTTCCTATGGGGGGAAAAATGCACCCCTCGCCTATAGGGACTGAAGCACAAGAAAAAGTTTGAATTGCCAATTATTTAAGGCAGCGGATTCACAGCCTCTGTGCCGGGCGCAGACTAAAAAGCCCCGCCTTAAAGTGTGTGCTAAGGCGGGGCTAATTTTATTTGGCTTCTTAATGGGCTTAGAGCATCTTCTTTATGACGTCGTTTGCCTGGTTTAAGGCTTCGTTTATTTTGGTTACGTCCTTGCCGCCAGCAGTTGCAAGGTGAGGGCGTCCGCCTCCGCCTCCGCCAACAAGCTTTGCAAGCTCGCCAACAATTTTGCCTGCCGCAAGCTTCTTTTCCTTAATGAGTCCGTCTGAAACTACGCATACAATGCCTACTTTCCCGTCCATCTCGCTTATAAGGACTCCAACGGCGTCTTTCATTTTTTCTCTGAGCTCGTCGCCAAAGCCTTTTAATTCATCCATGTTCGATGCCTCAACTCTGCCCTTGAAAAGTCTTATGCCTTCAAGATCCACGGGTGAATTAAGGACGGCATCCAGTTTTCCGAGTTTTGCCTTGAAGCTGATTTCTGCCAGTTCTTTTTCCAGCTTCCTTTTTTCCTCCAAAAGCTGCGCAATTTTTTCTTCCTCTTTCTTCAGGTTTTCTTCCTGAAGGTGTATGAACTCTTCAACGCCTTTGCCCGTAACGGCTTCAATTCTTCTTATGCCGCTTGCAACCGAGGCTTCACTGATGATCTTGAACATGCCGATTTCAGCCGTATTGGTTACGTGCGTGCCCCCGCAGAATTCCATGCTTGCGCCTTCAAATTCCACGACGTTCACGCGGTCGCCGTACTTATCGCCGAAGAACATCAAGGCTCCCATTTTCTTTGCTTCATCAAATGGAATTGCCCTGTGGGGCAGGTGCCGTATGTTCTTTCTTATCTGCTCGTTTACAATTGCCTCAATCTTTTTTATTTCCTCTTCGGAGAGCTTTGAGTAATGGGCAAAGTCAAACCTCAGGCGGTCGGGTCCGACGTATGAGCCGGCCTGGCGCACGTGTTCACCCAATACTTTACGGAGCGCCGCATGCAGGAGGTGTGTAGCCGAGTGGTTTCTCATTATGTCCCACCTTCTGCCCTGGTCCACTATTGCCTTAACGCGCATTCCCTTTTCAATTGGGAAATCAATTTCTGCAGCATCAAGTGCGTGCACAACCAGGTTATAGACCTTTGAAACGTTATCCACTTCGAAGCGGCGGTTTTTCTCCGGAAATTCTATCCAGCCGATGTCGCTTATCTGTCCGCCCGACTCCACATAAAAGGGCGTGCGGTCGAGAATGATAAGCTCGCTGTTGCCTTCTTTTTTGTGTCCTATTATTTTGGCATCCACGTAAAGGCTTTCATAGCCCACAAACTCGGGCTTTTCGCTTTCATCAATTTCAAATGATTCCACGTCGTTAATAAGGGCGCTTACGGAAGCGAACTTTTCCTTTGTGGATTCCCTTGCGCGGGTGCGCTGTTCATCCATCAGGGCGTTAAAGCGGGCTTCATCTATGGAGAGATTTCTTTCCCCGGCCATTACGTTTGTAAGATCAACCGGGAAGCCGTAAGTATCGTAGAGCATAAAAATGTCCTCGCCGCTTATAATGCTGCTGCCGGCGGAGGTTACCTTTTCGGCTATTTTTTCGAAGAGTTCAATTCCCCTGTCGAGCGTTACGTTAAAGCTTTCCTCTTCGGCTTTTATAATTTTTTGTATGTGCTGTTTTTTCTGTTTCAATTCTGGGAATACAGAAGACATGTGAGCCGAGAGCACCTCAACGAGCTCGTAGATAAAAGGCTTACTGAGGCCGAGCTTTCTGCCGTAGCGGGCGGCCCTTCTTAAGATTCTGCGCAGGACGTATCCGCGCCCGTCGTTACCGGGGACAGCGCCGTCGGCAATTGCAAATGAAAGTGTCCTTACGTGGTCTGCAATCACCCTCATGGGGACCTTGTTTGCCTCGGTATCGTATTTAACACCCGAGATGCGTGAGATTTCATTTATGATGGGTGTAAAGACATCAGTATCGTAGTTGGAGCCTTTTTTCTGCAGAACGGCACAGATCCTTTCAAAACCCATTCCTGTATCGACGTGTTTTGCCGGAAGATCCTGGAGCTCGCCGTTGCTGTTCCTGTTATACTGAATAAAAACCAGGTTCCAGATTTCGATGCACTCGGGTACGCCGGCATTAACGTACTTTGGGTTCTCGTAATCGTCGCTTAAGTTAATATGAATTTCAGAACATGGTCCGCACGGGCCGGTTTCCCCCATTTCCCAGAAATTGTCCTTTTCACCGAAGGGCAGGATGTGTGAGGGGTTGATGTCTGTTTCGGTTCTCCAGAACTCGCTGGCTTCATTGTCCGTCTTATAAACCGTAGCCCAGAGTCTTTCCTTGGGAAGATTCCAGACCACAGTCAGGAGTTCCCAGGCCCATTTGATGGCTTCTTTTTTGTAATAATCGCCGAAGGACCAGTTGCCCAGCATTTCAAAGAATGTATGGTGGTAGGTATCGCGGCCGACCTCTTCAAGGTCGTTATGTTTTCCGCTTACCCTGATGCATTTTTGTGTATCGGCAGCGCGCTTGTATTCTCTGGTACCGAGCCCGAGGAAAACATCCTTAAACTGGTTCATACCCGCGTTTGCAAAAAGCAGTGTCGGGTCGTCAAAGGGTACCACCGGGGCGCTTGGGACGATACGATGCCCTTTATTCTTAAAAAAGTCCAAAAATTGTTGTCTGATTTCTGCTGAGGTCATATAACTTTTCGCTAATTAATTGTTATTAAAGAATCTAAATATAAGAAAATCCGGCTGGATTTACGAGTCACGTTTCGGGTGGGAGGGAAAAATCCGGGACTAATGTCCCAATGGGTGTGGGGGGCACATTTTGTCCAACCTGAAGTCCGGGGAAAATCAACCCTTTACAATTCAGAGCGATGATATAAAGGGCCATTAAAATTTCAGATCCAGGCCATTCAGTTAAAGGAAGCCCGCTAAAGCGGGCTCTAAAGTATTGAAGTTAAATGGGGTTTTGCCGGGCGCGTTTTCAATCTTTTTTCGACACGTCCTTCATGCTGATCGTCTTGTCGAGACCGGGCATGAGGGCCTGAATGAAGGCGTTTTTAATCAGTTCCCATATCGAAGGCCAGACTCCAACGCTCGTATTGCCGAAGCTTCCGCTGAACGGGACTTTTGTTGCCACCTGTTCCTTAGGAGGGTTTGTAAATATGTCTTTTACGGCACCGACCACGACTTTCCATAGAAGCTCAAAGACCGGTTTTTTTATGTCCTCTTTCCATTTTACCACTTCCACGTCTTTAAGCAGCGGCTTAAGGTACCCTTCATACCTGCCGTCCCTGGCGGCTACTTCGCTGTACATGTTGAAAGTACCCTTGTGGACGTCGAACTTTGCGTAGGCCCTCAGGAAATCATTCAGCTTTACCAGACTTACATTTGTAAGCTGCATATCCAGGTTAAAGGTTGGCTGTTCCCTGAAAGGATCTAGGTCTACGTCGACCTTAAATCTGCCAGAACCCATTATGGTGCCGGTGGCATTCAGATTGGAGGCCAGAGTCTTGGCAACCTTAAGGCTGTTAGTCAGGTTTGTTGCCGTCACCTGCAGGTCGCGTACAAAGACATCCACCTTGGGGTCGCTGTAAGGGTTGCGGAAATGGATTTCGCCGTCAACAATCTTAAAGCTGTTGATTTTCAGGGGGAAGAGGTCTTTAACCTTATCCTGCCACCTTTTGTCGGCCGTAGTCTGGCTTTGTTCCTTTGTAGGTCCCTGCACAAAATTAACCATGGGGTGGAATATCCTGATTGTTGCAACCAGGTGCCCGCGGAAGAGCTGCCGCCATTCGACTGAGAACTCCATAGTTCCAGCCGAAAAGAACGGGACGGGAACTTTGCCGTTTCTTTTGAGAATTTCCACCCCGTTAATGGCGTAGGCACCGCGGTAGATGTGCAGGTCGACGTCGTCTATATGCCCTGTATAATCGGGAAGTTCGTTTAATTTTTTATTTACCGCATGCTTAATAATGGAAGGCAGCGCAAGGCGCAGGGCCACAAGAAGGACGACAATGCTTATTATAACAATCAGTGTCGTCCTGCTTATTTTTTTTAATATACTCATAATGATTTCTCTTTAATCTTTCCCATAACAGATTATATATCATAAAAAAAGCCGGCGGGGTTATTACCATGCCGGCTGGTTTCATTTTCTTCATCGGCACTATAAAACACTTCTTCCCTGTATGATCCTTATAAGAACGGCTACAACGGCTATTATAAGGAGGATATGTATAAATCCGCCCAGCGTATAGCCGCTTATGAGTCCCAGTACCCACAAGACGAGCAAAACGACAAAGATAGTCCATAGCATGGTGACCTCCCGGGGAATAATAATACTGAAAAAGCTGTAACAAAATAGCCCGTAATTTTCTTTTTGCCGGAGCCTGAAATAACGGCTTATTTATTAAATTTAACTCATATAAAACTATAATCAAGGAATGAAAACGGGTCCTGCCTGAAAAGCGCCCCCTGGTGCAGCACACAAAAAAAAGTTATATTTACAGGTTCCCGTACACATTTAACAATGAAAAGAATAACTTTTTACATACTGCTGATTTCCATATTTGCCGCATTCTCTTTACCCGGCAGATCCGGAAGCGTTCTGCAGAATAAGGTTGTCATAGACAGCCGCATGACGCTTGAGGAAGCCACCTCGGGGCTTAAGATCCCTTCACCGCTAAAGAAGAGTCTGAGCCTTGTAAGCGTGAATTACTATTCATTTGACGGGAGGCTTCACGAAGGGCAGGTGCTCGTCCAGTCAAAACTGGCAGGTGAGATAAGGGAAATATTCCGGGAGATTGAAGAAAGCAGGTTTCCAGTTGCAAAAGTAGTTCCGATAGTAAAATACGGCTGGTCCGACTCGCTTTCCATGTCGGATAACAACACCTCGGCATTCAACTACCGTCTTGTAAAGGGCACAAAGGTAATGTCTGCGCACGCTACGGGTCGTGCAATTGACATAAACCCTCTGCAAAATCCGCAGATAAAAAGAGGCAAAGCCTCCCCTCTCGGGGCAAAATACGACATTAAGGTACCCGGCACAATTACCCCCTCTTCCCCCGTTGCAAAGGCTTTTACCAGGCGGGGCTGGAAGTGGGGCGCCACGTGGAGAAGCACAAAAGACTACCAGCACTTCGAGAAGAAATAGGGCCTTTTTCCGCGTTTATTCCGCACTTTTTCGCGCCTTGCCTTTAAGCCTCTTTTTATATAGATTGATTTCATTGGGGGCAAATCAATTCTTCCTTAGAAAAGAGAAACTATGGATGACGAGTTAAAACTTCAGGCCTTTGAATCCAGAATCGGGGCCGGAGAAACAATTGAACCCAAGGACTGGATGCCGGAAGGCTACCGCAGGCAGCTGATAAGAATGATTTCGCAGCACGCCCACTCCGAAATTGTAGGCATGCTGCCCGAGGGCAACTGGATTACGCGGGCACCAAGCCTGAGGCGCAAGATGATACTGCTTGCAAAGGTACAGGACGAAGCCGGGCACGGGCTTTACCTTTACAGCGCCGCCGAGACACTGGGTGTTGAAAGGCAGGAGCTCACCGAACAGCTCCTTTCGGGCAAGGCAAAGTATTCCAGCATTTTTAATTATCCCACGCTTTCCTGGGCCGACATGGGCACAATCGGGTGGTTTGTAGACGGAGCAGCCATTGTAAACCAGACCATGCTGGCCAAGTGCTCCTACGGTCCTTATGCAAGGGCAAACCTGAGAATCTGCAAGGAAGAGAGCTTCCACAAAAAGCAGGGCTATGAAATCATTACGGCGCTTGCCGGCGGCACCCCGGAACAAAAAATGATGGCACAGGACGCCGTAAACCGCTGGTGGAAACCTTCCCTTATGATGTTCGGTCCGGGCGACAAGGACTCGCCCAACAGCGCCGAGCTGATGAAATGGAAAATCAAGCTTAAAGGCAACGAAGAACTTCGCCAGCGGTTTATTGACCTAACCGTTCCGCAGGCACAGGCCGTCGGGCTCACGCTTCCCGACCCTGAGCTCAGGTACAACAATGAAACCGGGCACTGGAATTATGGCGAACTCGACTGGAAGGAATTTTTTGAAGTAATCAGCGGACGCGGTCCATATAACCGCGAGCGACTGAAGGCAAGAAAAGAAGCGCGCAGGAATGGCGAATGGGTCAGGATTGCCGCAGAAGCTTACGCTGAGAAAAGAAGAATGCTGGCTTAGTTGTGGTGCAACAATTTGCAATTAAGTAAAAGAGGAATAAATGCCCTTCAACAGCAGTAATGATACACAGTGGGTACTCTGGGAAGTATTCCTGCAGGAAACCCCGGGCGGTCCTCACATACACGCCGGAAGCCTGCACGCAGTTGATGCTGAAATGGCAATTCAGAATGCGCGCGACGTGTATGCCAGGCGGGGACCCGTAAGAAGCATCTGGGTAGTTGCCTCGGAGGATATTACAGCCACCTCACCCCAGGATAAGGATTCTTTTTTTGATCCGGCAGACGATAAAATCTACCGCCATCCCCAGTTCTATAAAGTACCCAAAGGAGTAAGAGGCGTATGAATGAGAACCATGACGGAGCCAGACTCGCCTTATTCAATTACCTGCTGGGCTTAGGAGACGACCTGCTGATACTGGGTCACAGGCTTTCCGAATGGTGCGGCCATGCCCCCGTAATTGAAGAAGATATTGCATTAAGCAACATAGCACTCGACTGCCTGGGCGGAGCAAATGCTTTCCTGCAGTTTGCAGGTGAAACCGAGGGGCTTGGAAGAAGCGAGGATGACCTGGCTTTTTTCCGTGACGCCATTCAGTTTAAGAATTACCAGATTACAGAGCTCCCGATAGGCGACTTTGCCTTTACAATAATCCGGCAGTTCCTTTTCAGCTCATACAACTTTATACTATTCGGAGAGCTGCAGAAAAGCAGGTCGGCCAAGCTTGCCTCCATTGCAGCCAAATCCTACAAGGAAGTTAAGTACCATCTCAGGCACACCGGCGAATGGGTGCTCAGGCTTGGGGACGGAACAGAAGAAAGCCACTTCAGGATGCAGCGCGCCCTTGACGATATCTGGATATACACGGGTGAACTTTTCCTGGACGAAGGGACGGACAGCATTCTTTTTGAAAGCGGCTATGTACCTGAAAGCCGGCTTTTGAAGCCCCTCTGGCAGGAAAGAGTGGAAGACCTGCTTTCAAGGGCAACGCTGCCTTTGCCCGTGGAAGATCAGTACCTGGCCCGTGGAGGAAGAAAAGGCAATCATACGGAATACCTGGGGCACCTGCTCTCGGAAATGCAGATACTTGCCCGCTCTTACCCCGGGGCAAAGTGGTAAATTTGTAAGGACACGAAAAACGATGAAAAATGAAAAAGACATAATACTAAGTCATCTCTCTAAAATTATGGACCCGGAGGTGCCGGCCTTGACCATTATGGATCTGGGAATTGTAAGGGATGTTGAAATTTCAGAAGGACACGTTGAAGTAAGCATTACGCCCACCTACTCGGGATGCCCTGCAATGAAGGCCATAGAGAACGAGATCATTTCGAGGCTTAGAGAGAAAGGGTTTGATGATGTAACTGTTAAGACCGTTTACTCCCCTGTCTGGACCACGGACTGGCTTTCGGAAGACGCACGCCATAAACTTAAGGACTACGGAATTGCACCCCCGGCAAAGAATGGCGACGAGGAATTCATTCCGCTCATGATCAATAACGAGACCGTCAGCTGCCCGTACTGCGATTCTTCCGACACGGTCCTAAGGAGCCGTTTCGGTTCCACTGCCTGCAAGTCACTTTATTTCTGCAACAGCTGCAAAGAGCCATTTGAGTACTTTAAACGATTTTAGATTTTAGCTTATAATAACCGGCTGCTTAAAAAAAATGGAATATAAATTCTTAAAATTCAAAATAGAAGACTCAATAAAACTCCTGACCTTAAACCGCCCGGAAGTGCTGAACAGTTTTAACCGTGAGATGGCCTACGAGCTTTTCAAGGCACTTGAGCTTGCAAAGGATAACGACAAGGTGCGCGCGGTACTCATTACGGGCGAAGGACGCGCATTCTCCGCCGGACAGGATCTGAAGGAAATTTCCGATGGCGCGGGAAAACTTGTTGACCCCGGAATAATTGTAAAAGAGGTTTATAACCCTCTGATAAAAATGATCCGCTGCATCGAGAAGCCCGTAGTCTGTGCCGTCAACGGAACTGCAGCCGGTGCAGGAGCAAACATTGCAATTGCGTGCGACTTTGTAGTGGCCTCAAGCAGCGCCTCTTTTATACAGTCGTTTATAAACGTGGGGCTTTTGCCCGACAGCGGGGGGACATTCTTTCTTCCGCGCTTTATAGGGCTGCAGCGCGCCTCCTCAATTATGATGCTGGGGGAGAAAATATCTTCATACGAGGCTTTGGATATGGGATTGATATACAAGGTTGTTGAGCCTGAAGTGCTGCTTAAAGAGGCAACCGCGATTGCAAAGAAACTGGCCTCGATGCCGACAAAGAGCCTGGGATTTATAAAAAGAGCCTTAAACAGGTCTTTTAACAACGACCTCGATTCTCAGCTGGAGCTGGAAGCAAAATTCCAGCAGTTAGCTGGAATGACTGAAGACTACAACGAAGGGATTCAGGCATTCCTTGAAAAACGAGCGGCACGATTCTCAGGCAAATAGCGGCGGAATAGTTTTTTGGGAAAGAATGAAATTTTTCACGTGGCAAATTGTCAAACTTAAGTTGAGAGGGAGAAAAATGGAATATACTCGTCTTGGCAGATCCGGCTTAAAAGTCAGCAGGCTTTGCCTGGGTACAATGAATTTCGGGACATACACGGCCGAAGAGGACAGTTTTAAGATTATGGATGCCGCGCTGGAGCACGGCATTAACTTTTTTGACACTGCAAACGTTTACGGCGGGGAGAATAAAGGCAGGACAGAAGAGATCATAGGAAGGTGGTTTAAGAAGGGGCTTGCAAGAAGAGATAAGACCGTCCTTGCAACAAAAGTCTACGGCAACATGAGCGACTGGCCAAACGAGGGAAAGCTCTCGGCGCGCAACATCAAGCTCGCCTGTGAGGCAAGCTTAAGGAGGCTTCAGACCGATTACATTGATCTTTACCAGATGCACCACGTTGACCGCGAGACGCCGTGGGAGGAGATCTGGCAGGCAATGGAGCAGCTAGTGCAGGAAGGGAAAGTCATTTACGTCGGGAGCAGCAACTTTGCCGCATGGAACATAGTAGAGGCAAACTACATAGCTGAAAAGAGGAACTTTCTCGGGCTCATTTCAGAGCAGAGCATCTACAGCCTGCGCAACCGCCACATAGAGCTTGAGGTAATTCCCGCGTGCAAGGCTATGGGGCTTGGGCTTATTCCATGGAGCCCCTTAGGAGGCGGGATATTAAGCGACGGGGTTCTTGAAAAGCCCTCCGAAGGCCGCCGTGCCCGTCCGGCTCTGCAGGAGGCGGTAGCAAAACTGCGCCCCCAGCTTGAAGCTTATGAAAGGTGCTGCCAGGATACGGAACAGAGCCTCGCAAATATAGCGCTCGCATGGGTTATGCATAACCCGGTTGTTACGGCTCCAATTATAGGTCCAAGGACAATAGAGCAGCTGGAAGAAAGCCTTAAGGTGCTGCACATAAAGCTTTCCGATGAAATGCTTGAAAAGCTGGATGAAATCTGGCCGGGTCCGGGCAACCAGGCGCCGGAGGCATATGCGTGGTAAGGAAATAGGCAGCGTAGTAAAAATGGATTGTGCCGAATTATAAAAACGGGAAGCATTTTGTGAAACACCTTCTGGTAGGAGTAATAGGCGGCGGCATTATGGGGCGGGCAATCGCTTATTGCGCCGCATTAAATCAGTGCAGGGCTATACTTTATGAGATCAGCCCCCAGGCGCTGGATAATGCAAAGGAAGAAATCCACAGGCTCATAAAAGGCCAGAAAGAAAAGGGGCGTTTCAGTGAACCCGAGGCAAAAAGCCTGAAAGAGCACATTACGTTTACGGGTAAAATGGATGACCTTGCAAAGTCGGATCTCGTCATTGAAGCCGTAGTTGAAGACTACCAGGTAAAGAAAAATGTTTTTTCGGAGGCAGAAAGCCTCGTTTCAAAAGAGACCATACTTGGCACAAATACCTCGTCTTTATCGGTCACGGCAATTGCCTCAGCCTGCAAGGATCCTTCGCGCGTAATAGGGATGCATTTTTTTAACCCGGCCTACCTGATGCCCCTGGTAGAAATTGTGCCCGGGCTGGCCTCCTCGATGGAGAATGTAAACAAGGCACGGGAGATTGTTCACGGCTGGAATAAAACACCCGTCATTGCAAAGGACACACCGGGCTTTATAGTAAACCGTATTGCGAGGCCTTTCTACGGCGAGGCCTTAAGGATTCTGGAGGAGAACATCGCAGACGTCCCGACAATCGACTGGTCGATGAAGGTCATTGGGGGCTTCAGAATGGGTCCTTTTGAACTGATGGACCTTATAGGCAATGACGTCAATTACAAGGTAACCGAGTCGGTCTTTGAGGCATTTTATTACGATTCGCGCTACAGGCCATCAGTAATACAGAAAAGGCTCGTTGAGGCAGGGCGCCTTGGAAGAAAAACCGGGCAGGGGTTTTATGACTACGCTCCCGGAGCCCAGAATAAGGAGCCGTTAAAAGACATTGAACTTGCCCGGGAAATTTGGTTTCGTATTATTTCCATGCTGATAAACGAAGCCTCCGACGCCCTGCAGAAGAACATTGCCTCGCGTGAAGATATAGATCTTGCAATGATGAAAGGCGTAAACTACCCGCTGGGCCTACTGAAGTGGGCCGATGAAATCGGGCAGGAGAAGATCCTAAAAAAGCTTACCTGGCTTCAGCAGGAATACGGCGAGGAGCGCTACAGGCCTTCCTTGCTGTTAAAGAAAATGGCAGAGAACAATCAGCAGTTTTATTCATAAGAGCCATTTTCATTCCATAAGACAACATGTTTCAGGCTTGTGAGGAATAATGAAAGAGAAGCACATAAAAGAAGCATACATAATTGACGGCGTGCGAACACCAATAGGAAAGCACGCCGGGAGCTTTTCCTTTCTCAGGGCAGACGACCTTGCGGCGCACGTAATATTGAAAATCAGGGAAAGGAACCCCTCGCTCGAGCCCAGGCTTATTTCCGACGTCATAATGGGCTGTGCCAACCAGGCCGGAGAGGACAACAGGAACGTTGCCAGAATGGCGCTCCTGTTAGCAGGACTTCCATACACCGTTCCGGGCGAGACGGTAAACCGCCTTTGCGCCTCGGGCATGAGCGCCGTAGTTGAAGCCGCGCGTGCAATAAGACTTGGTGATGGGGACATCTATATTGCAGGGGGTGTGGAGAATATGACGAGGGCCCCTTTTGTCGTTTCAAAGTCAGCCACTGCGTTCTCGGGGCACGCTGAAATTTACGACACCAGCCTGGGCTGGCGGTTTGTGAACCCAAGGATGAAATCGCTCTACGGCACGGACTCCATGGGTGAAACGGCAGAAAACCTTGCCGGGCTTTACAACATCAGCCGTGAGGACCAGGACCTTTTTGCATGCCGCTCTCAAAGGAAGGCTTCGGAGGCGCAGAAGAAAGGGCGGTTCAAAAAAGAAATTACTGAAATTGAAATTCCGCAGGCAAAAGGCACTCCCCTGCTTTTCAGCAATGACGAATTTATCAGGCCAAACACTACTTTGGAAATTCTTGCAGCGCTCAAGCCCGCATTCAGGAAAGACGGGACCGTTACGGCCGGCAACTCCTCGGGCATAAACGACGGGGCGTGCGCCCTGTTTCTGGCTTCAGAAAGTGCAATAAGAGAATTTAACTTTAAGCCCCACGCACGCATTGTAGCATCAGCCGTTGTTGGCGTTGAGCCAAGCATAATGGGTATCGGTCCCGTAAGGGCTACACTGGAAGTCCTAAAAAGAAGCGGCCTCAGCTTCGACGAAATTTCCGTAATAGAATTAAATGAAGCCTTTGCCGCGCAGGTGCTCGCCTGCCTTAGGGAGCTCAGGCTCGAAGACAACGACCCGAGGCTTAACCCGAATGGCGGAGCCATAGCGCTCGGCCACCCGCTCGGAATGTCGGGCGCGAGGCTTATTACAACGGCCATGTATGAGCTGGAAGAAACTCAAAAGCGCTACGCACTCTGCACCATGTGCGTAGGCGTGGGTCAGGGCATGGCCGTAATCATTGAAAACATGAAAATATAGATAAGGCACAATGAGTAACATATTTGAATTTGAGGGCTACCGCCCCGTAATAGACCAGAGCGCATTTATACACCCGAACGCCACGGTAATTGGAAACGTAATTATTGGCAAGAACGTATATATAGGTCCCGGTGCCGCAATAAGGGGAGACTTTGGAGAAATCATAATTGAAGACGGCTCCAACGTCCAGGAGAACTGTGTAATCCACATGTTCCCGGGGGCCACGGTAAGGCTAAACGAAATGGCCCACATAGGCCACGGGGCAATTATACACGGGGGCACCATCGGGCGCAACACGCTAATCGGAATGAACTCCGTAATTATGGATAACGCCGTTATTGGAAACGAATGCATCATTGGGGCCCTGAGCCTAGTACCCTCGGGGATGAAGATTCCGGACAGGAAAGTTGCCGCCGGGAGCCCGGCAAAAATCATCAAGGACGTTTCGGAAGAGATGATAGGCTGGAAGACCGAGGGCACGAAGATATACCAGGCTTTGCCCTCAAGGCTTTACAGCTCAATGAGGGCCTGCGAACCCTTAAGGGAAATTCCGGATGACAGGATAAAACAAAAAGCCACGTATAAGACGTGGAAAGAAACCAAATAATTTTTTAGACGGGAATTATGATGAGACTTGAAAGCTATGCCATGGGAAAGTGGTACAAGTCCGAAGGCAATGCGCAGGACCTATTTAATGCAACCACCGGGGAAAAAGTTGCCGAGATAAGTTCCGAAGGGCTCGACTTCAAGGGAATGCTTGAGTATGCAAGAAACACCGGGGGCCCGGGGCTTCGCGCCATGACCTTTCACGAAAGGGCCGCAATCCTTAGAAACACGGCAAAGTATCTTTTTGAAAGAAAAGATGAGCTCTACAAGCTCTCGGTTTATACGGGCGCAACCAAGTCGGATTCGTGGATAGACATTGAGGGTGGAATAGGGACATTCTTTACCTATGCAAGCAAGGGCAGGCGTGAGCTTCCGAATGAAAAGTTCATTGTGGAAGGTGAAGCCGAAGTTCTTTCAAAAAACGGCACCTTTATCGGGCGCCACATACTGGTACCCCTGGAGGGAGCGGCGGTTCACATTAACGCCTACAACTTTCCCTGCTGGGGCATGCTGGAGAAGCTCGCCCCGGCAATTCTTGCCGGCATGCCCGCAGTTGTAAAGCCCGCTCCCGAGGGGATGTTCCTGGCAGAAAAAATGGTCCGCTTGATCATTGAATCAGGATTTTTCCCCGAAGGCTCGCTTCAGCTCATATCGGGCGATCCGGGCAAGCTGCTTGATTACCTCACCTGCCAGGACGTGGTTGCCTTTACGGGTTCAGCCGCTACGGGAAGAAAGCTCAGAGGGCTGCCTTCGATAGTCAACAATTCGGTGCGCTTTAACATGGAAACCGATTCAATTAACTGTTCCATACTCGGCTCCGACGTTACGCCCGATATGCCTGAATTTGATCTTTTCGTCAAAGAAGTAGTGCGCGAAATGACCGTAAAGGCGGGACAGAAGTGTACTGCAATAAGGCGCTCTCTGGTTCCGCTTAGCAGGGTTGCCGAGGTGGTTAAGTCGCTTAAGAAAAGGCTCTCCGAAGTCAGGATCGGCAACCCTGAGAACGAAGAGGTAAGGATGGGTCCCCTTGTAAGCCGCAGCCAGCTTAAGAAGGTAAAAGACAAAGTAATGGAATTAAGCAAAGTAACCGAAGTAGTTTACGGGTATTCCGAAGACTTCAAGCTCATAGGGGCAGAAAAAGACAAGGGAGCTTTTCTCGATCCTGTTCTTCTTTACTGCAATGATCCCGAAAACTGCCGTGAGCCTCATGAGATTGAAGCATTCGGCCCCGTGAATACCGTAATGCCTTATGTCTCGCTGCACGACGCTGTAAAGATCTCGAATCTAGGTCACGGGAGCCTTGTGGCCTCAATATTTACGGCAGACGACAGGGTTGCAAAAGAGCTGGCCTTCGGCCTGGCGCCGTACCACGGCAGAATAATGATAATCAACAGAAATTCGGCCGGTGAATCCACCGGGCACGGCTCGCCGATGCCGCAGCTTGTGCACGGAGGGCCGGGAAGAGCCGGGGGCGGCGAGGAGCTGGGGGGAATTCTGGGGGTAAAGCACTACATGCAGAGAGTTGCGCTTCAGGGATCACCCGCAACACTTAGCAGCATTACGAACCTCTGGATGGAAGGCGCGCTTGAGTTTCAGGACAGGGTTCACCCGTTCAGGAAGTATTTTGACGAGCTTAAGATAGGCGAGACGCTCATTACGCACCGCAGGACGATTACCGAGGCGGACATAGTCAATTTTGCGGGCGTAAGCGGGGATTTCTTTTACGTACACATGGATGAAATTGCTGCCGGTGAATCCTATTTTCAGAAGCGCGTGGCCCACGGGTATTTTATTCTTGCCGCGGCAGCAGGCCTGTTTGTGCATCCTGCACCGGGTCCCGTTCTTGCAAACTACGGCCTGGAGAACCTGAGGTTTATTAAGCCCGTTGGAGCCGGGGACACAATTTATGTGAAGCTTACGTGCAAGCGCAAAACTGAAAAAGAAATAAAAGAAGGCGAAGAGGCTACCGGAGTAGTGGAGTGGCACGTGGAAGTTTTGAACCAGAATGACGAGAAAGTTGCGGTTTACGACATACTTACGCTCGTGAAAAGGCAGGAGAAAAAGGACTAGCTTTTATTTTAAGAGTCGCCGCGGCCATAGTGGGCCGCGGCGACTCTTAAAGCTACAACTTTTCACTAGTATCTTTCGGGCACTATCTGTTCCTGAATAACTGCAAGCTTGAGTGTTTTGGTTTTTCCAAGGTCGGGCATTTCAATGTGAGCAATATAAATGCCGCTTGCCACCCGCATATTGTGATCATTCAGGAGATCCCAGTTTATTCATTTTAGAATTTAATCTTAAGCGTCATATAGTTGCCGTGTCTTTTTATGCCGGTTACGGAGATGCCGGTTTTCTGCGGAGCCTCAACTTTATTTTTACCGTAGTAGCCGCCCCAGGATTTTGTGGAAGGGCGCGTCTTATCGGTGAACTCGTTATTTCTGTGGCCTTTTATCTTCACGTCGGTAAAGAAGTCGCTCCTCATGCTCTGCAGGCGCGGAAAGCGCGAGGGGTCCTTAGGGTACCAGCCCCAGGTCATTCCTTTAGTAGAGACCTCCCATTCCGAGCGGCCCCCGTCGGGCATATAATTATAGACCCAGTGGTTATTTCCAATATTATTCTGCTTGCCGTCGTCAAGGTAGTCAAAGTCATCTCCCATCATGCCGTTCCAGTCCTTTGTGCGTTTATAGTCTCTCGGGTAGTTATCGTTGGGGATAGGCTCTCCGAACCATCCGTTATAAGGCACAGCCACTTCAAGGTCTATCAGGTTATCGGCAAAAACGTTAATATTATCCTTTGTTTCTTTTATGTGCCAGATAAGGATTCCCTTATTATAGCCAAATTCGGGGTACTCATCGTAGTTTGCGTAATTTTTATCGAACCCGGTTGCATTGTGAAATTCAATGAGAAAGTACTCGTCCCTTTTCCCGATGAAATTTTCTCTTATCATTACTTTTGCAATTCTCCTGAAGCCTTTTTTAATCTGGTCTTTGGTCAAGGGGTAGTTAAGGTCAGTGAGTTTAATATCTTTAAATTTCCCGTAATTATTTTTATTTATGACCACAATTTCTTCGGGTCTGATCCAGCCGAGGTAAATAAGGTCGTGTGAAATAATGGGAGGGATGCCATAGAGTGAGTGTTCAGAGACGATTGAGGCGTTATGGTACATAATGTCGTAGCCCCAGAAGATGTTATAATGCCCCTCCCCGGCCTCAACGTCGTAGCCCCTGTCGGGGAACCCGGTAAAGCCTTTAGGGGATCCGTGGAGCCTGCCTATTATGTGCATTCTTTCGTGAGCAATTGCAGCCAGGCCTCTTTGAATGCTAACGGGGCCTTCGAAAAGGACCGCGCCATTTTCGGCAGTAAGTTTTGTATTCCAGCTGACAGTGCCGCCGTGCTGAGTATTAAACTCATTCTTGTTAATTCCGGTAAAGACGATATGTATGGCCTGAATGCCCTTAAATATATTTTTGTCGGTGGCATAAATTTTCCCGGCAACCTCGCTTGCCATTTCATTCCAGTAGCGCCAGATGACGTCGTCGGCCCCGTTATTTTTCCTGATCCAGGAGTCAATTGGTGTAGCTGTAGTATAAGCCCTGGAGTCTTTCTGTTTCAGGAACTCAAAGTCAACCGTATAGATTCCTCCGGAAAGGGAATTAAAATAGTGGTTCAGTGCGGGCTTATACCATTCATCCGCGGGTATTGTCCCTCCCCTGGATTTAACGTAATCATTGAGCAGTCTCCCATCCGGGAAAGCTCCAAGGAGCGGGAACTGCTCATTGCTTTGCAGAACGGGGTAGGAATTATCCCTGTCGGGAAAACCAATTGCAATTACGAGCTCCTTATAGTTTCCGGTAAGGTTAACGCTGTTAATGTCCAGAGGCGAGCCTTCACTTTCCGGAGGGGTAAAACTCAGGTTATTAAGTATGCTGTCCCCGGTGAAAAAAAGGCTCAGGAATGAAAAAAGCATTAAGCGGATCATAAAATAGCTCACTTTTTAGTTAAGAGACACTTATATTTAGAGAAAGCACCGTTTATTTAATAAGGCAAATAGCGGGCTAAAAGAAAAGTCCTTACTGCGGCCAAAGTTTTTTCCTTGGGAGTTTAATGCTCTTTAGCTATCTTTCGTGTTTCCAATCGGGACAGAGAATAATCAAGAAAATAATTGCATGATCAGAATAGTAGTTGATGAAAACATATCCTTTGCAGAGGAAGCTTTCTCCTCACTTGGAGAGATAAGGCTTTTGCACGGAAGGAAGATTGACAACAATGCCTTAAAAGATGCCGATGCGCTCATAATTAGGTCTATAACCAGTGTCAATGAAGAGCTCTTAAAAGATACGCCGGTAAGGTTTGTCGGTACGGCAACAATCGGTACGGATCACGTGGACACATGCTACCTGAAGGAAAGAGGGATAGCCTTTTCGAGCGCCAAGGGCTGCAATGCCGACGCAGTAACAGAATATGTGTTTACGGCAATTATGAACGTTGCAAAGGAAAAAGGCGTTACTCTCAAGGGCAGGAGCCTGGGAGTTATAGGGGTCGGCAACATCGGCAGCAGGGTTTCCCGCTTAGGTTCCGCGCTCGGTATGGAAGTATTAAAGAATGATCCCCCGCTAAGGCGCAAGACAGGAAGCAGTGAATATACGGGACTAGAAGAAGCGCTTAAGGCCGACATAGTTACCTTTCACGTGCCTCTTAATATGCAGGGCGAGGACAGGACATATCACCTTATAGACAGTGAAAAGCTGAAGCTGGTTAAACCAGGCGCCATAGTGATAAACGCCTCGCGCGGACCTGTAATTAACAATAAGGCGCTTCTGGAATGCCTGAGTTCCAGGACAGACATAAGCGTTGTGCTGGATGTGTGGGAAAACGAACCTTCCATCAGCTCAAAGCTTCTGGAGAAAGTTGACATCGCCTCGCCCCACATTGCGGGCTACTCCCTTGAAGGAAAAATTAACGGCACACTGATCATAAGAGAAGCCCTGTGCAGGTTCCTTGAGTGCCGGAAAGGCTATAAGGCACAGCTGCCCGAAATTGAAAACCCGGTTATTGAAGCTGACGGGAGCTTACCCATGGAAAGCTTTCTTTCCGGAGTCTTCGGATGTGTCTATGATATAAAGGAAGATGACCGGCTGATGAGGCAGATACCGGAACTTTTGCCGGAAGAAAAGGGATACTATTTTGATGAGCTCAGGAAACACTACAGGCTGAGGCGTGAGTTCAATAATTATTCGGTAAGGATTTCCCCTTTTAGCAAGACAATTGCGGACACTTTAAGAGCTTTCAGGTTTAAGATCAGCTTATGAAAGAAAAAAAGCGTTTCAAAGGAGGCATATTCGGGCTTTTGCACGCAAAAGCGCTTAGCCGGCAGCTTAAAGCATCACTATGCTTTGCGCTTACTTTTGCCCTTCCTTTGAACCTTTTTCTGAACAGCCGCTTTTCTTATAGCCCAAAGGAGGAGACAAACACTCCGCAGCAGATCGTTACATTCATCTCATCGGGAGACCTGCTCTTTTCAGGCGAAGTACTCATAAGAAGCCTGGACAAGACGGTACAAACCGGAAATTTTAATGGAATTACCTCTTCTCTGGACAATGGCAGGCAGGTAAAATTCCGCTACTTTATTACCATATTTCCGGGAAACTTTTCAAAAGAAGTAAGGACAAAGACATTCCTGACCTCTCATTTTGCCACGGACACCTAGATATAAAACTCCACACAGGATTTAATTAAATAATTTAGAAGTGATTTTAACAATTATTTGTATGGGAGTTTTATATGGATACTCAGCAGGATAAGTCCGTAAAGGACAAAAAATCGACTGACATTGGGTTTTATTTGCTTGCCGGATTACTTGGAGCAAGCTTTCTTTTAGTAATCGGCTACATAATTTACGCATTGTTTGCGTAATAACAGAAAGCAGGCATTTGAATGATAAATGCCTGCTTTTTTCTTACACTCCCCCAAAGATATCTTCCCTGTCCCCAGAGCTATAAAAACAGCCACTGAATTAGGATAAAGACCGGCAGCAGCACAATAAGTGAAAACTTAAAGATATAGCTGAAGAAGTCGGGCATTTTAATGTTATTTTCCTCGGCAACAGACTTAACCAT
The DNA here is from genome assembly GCA_025612245.1 of Ignavibacteria bacterium. Lineage (GTDB taxonomy): Bacteria > Bacteroidota > Ignavibacteria > Ignavibacteriales > SURF-24 > JAAXKN01. The sequence continues at coordinate 70,187 of JAAXKQ010000007.1, read as the reverse complement.
AAAGTTAGGGCCGTTACCAATGTATGTAAGGCTGCCGAAGAAGACCGCGCCAATGCAGATTGCCCTCAGTATAATCGAAGGGATGCCTGCGACCTCGGGAATGTGGCCCAGGCCCAATGCCAGGGAATGGAAGGTAACTGCCGTTGGTGTATTGTCGAGCACGCTGCTTAAGGCACCCGAGGCATAGTAAAATTGCATTGGGGCGTCCACGCCCAGGTGCCTGGCATTTTCCTGGAGGTAAAGAAGGCATGGCACCATGGTAATGAATATGCCGATAAAAAGGTAAGCCACCTCCTGAATGGGTCCCCACGTAAAGTTATTGGAGACTCTTACGAGTCGCGGCGTAAAAAGGAGCGACAAAAGCGCCATAAGGAGTATTACAGCCTCTCTCAGGAACCTGAAGTGGGCGTTTGAGTTAATGAGGCCGATATACTGCTCATTTACAAAAGCCACAGCCAGAACGACCCCTAAAAGCCATATAAAGTTAAGTTTTCCCTGGATTTTTATGGGTCTGATGTTTGTCCTGTCGAGTCTTACCCTTTCAGGCTTTTCTTTTTTGTGGTAATAAGAATCCACGAAATAATAGATAATAAGGAGCAATAGGTTAGTAACCAGCCATTCCGGGAACAGTGAGAAGAACCAGGAGAAAGAGGCTCCCCTTAAATACATCATAAAAAGCGGCGGATCGCCAAGCGGCGTCAGGAGTCCTCCGCAGTTAGCAACAATGCCGATGAAGAACAAGATTGTATGGACTTTATATTCCCTTTCCTTATTGGTCTGAATGACGGGTCGGATAAGGAGCATTGCGGCGCCGGTAGTACCCATAAAAGAAGCCAGCAGGGCGCCAATTCCAAGGAAGAGCGTATTTATGACGGGTTTTGCCTCAATATCGCCCGTCAGGTAAATGCCTCCGGTGATCGTAAAAAGAGAGCCCAGGAGAATGATAAAAGGGATATAGTCGAAAAAGACGGTCTCAAGCAGCTTTTCATAAGCCCCGGCGCCGACGAGATAAATAATTATCGGCAGGCTTAAGAGTGCGGCAACTGCCAGTTTATTCCTGTTCTTATCCCAGAAGCGGCTAAGGAAAAGGGGAAAAACGGCAATTGAAGCCAGCATTAAGACAAAAGGGACGAGAGCCAGCAAAGGGACCTGAAGTCCGGTATTTTCCATAAAATATTCCCGAATAGTATTAAAATTGTTAAAGCGCACGGAAAAAGTAAGAAAATAATACTAATTAGAAAACAGGAACTTTATTTCTTCAGGGCTTTAAAACAACTACGGACCGATTTATTAAATTGATATTCTAGGCATTACTGAATATATTATTTTTTATGAATTTACGATTTTTGCTTAAAATTTTAATTGTTCTTGCTGCAGTAAATATAGATATGTTATTTGCGCAGAACGAGCCGGCTTTTCAGATTGCGCGCGTCAAATATAACGGCGGGGGCGACTGGTACAACGACCCTTCCGAAGAGGTAAATCTGCTCAAGTTTGTCAGTGAGCACACAAATATCAAGGCAAAGGCAGACTATATATATGTGGATTTGAACAGCGATGATATTTTCTCATATCCATTTCTTTTTCTGACCGGGCACGGTAACATTGTGCTTTCGGATAACGAAGTTACGAGGCTGAGAACTTATCTTGAAAACGGCGGGTTTCTGTACGTTGATGATGATTACGGGCTTGACAAGGCATTCAGAAGAGAGATAAAAAGAGTTTTCCCGGATAAAGAGCTGGTGGAGCTGCCTTTCAGCTACGGGCTTTACCACTGTTTCTTTGATTTTCCGGCAGGCCCCCCGAAAACCCACGAGCACGACGGGAAAGCGCCTCAGGGTTTCGGAATTTTCCTTAACGAAAAGCTGGCGGTTTACTACACATACGAAAGCAATCCTTCCGACGGCTGGGCCGATCCGGAAGTGCACAACGATCCTCCGGCAAAAAGAGAGGAAGCCTTAAAGTTCGGCACAAACATAGTAGTCTGGGCACTTTCTCACTAATTTTGTATTTTTAGCATCCGGCTTTAGGAATAATGATTTGTCCCCATGTGTGAGATAGATTATTTATGCAGTATAAATTTTGTTACGGCTTTTTAGATTTGAACCTGAATTATGAATTCTTATTACAAAGAAATATTAAATAGATTCGACAAACTTTCGAAACGCGAATATGCCAGCCTCAGTCTTACGGGTCTGGCCTTTACGCTGATTTTAGTGGTTTCGCTCTTTACGGTGCTGGCGATTTTAGAAGCCGCGGGGAATTTTTCCTCTGCCGTAAGGACAACTTTCTTCCTGGTGATGCTGATAGCTTCGTTCGGGTCGTTTGTCTATCTTTTCCTCTATCCTTTCTCCAGGTATTTTAACCTTTTCAGCCGACCCGACTACAACGAAGCAGCGCGCAAGGTTGGAAGCTTTTTTCCTTCAATCCGGGATGAGCTTCTTAACGCGATGCAGCTCGTTGAGCTCAAGAACAATGGCGGCGGGAGGTATTATTCGCAGAACCTTGCAGATGCAGCCTTTCAGCAGGTATATTTGAAGACGCAGTCGGTTAATTTTAACGAAGCCATAAGCTTTGCCCGGGCGAAGAAAATGTTCCGATATCTTTCGGGCGTTGTACTTCTAGCAGCCCTGCTTTTTGCGGGATTATCCCCGCTCAGGGCCGCCTCATACAGGATTTTGAATTTCGGCAGCGAATTTATTCCCCCGGCAAGGTTTACTTTTGAGATAAAGCCCGGGGACTCTCAGCTGACCAAGGGAGAAGATGTAAAGATAAGGATTAAGGTTTTCGGTCCCAAACCCGGCAACGTAACGCTTTCGATGAAATATGCCGAACAGGCTGAATTTGAGCAAAGGGACCTGCACGCAGATTCAGCGGGAGTTTATTACTTTGAAGTACCCGCCGTAAGGAGTTCATTCAGCTATTTCGTTTCGGCCGAGGAAGTTCAGAGCAGGGAGTTTAAGATCACCGTAGTGGACAAGCCCATCATCAGGTCGCTTGACGTTGTAGTAACGCCCCCGGCTTATTCGGGGCAGCAGTCAATTGAGCAGCAGGATAACGGCAACATCACTTCCCTATTGGGAAGCCAGATCAAGTTTAGCGTTCTATCCACAAAGGAATTAAAGAGTGCAAAGCTCGTCTTTACGGATTCCACCGAGGCCAGGCTTTCCGTATACGGGCGTAATGCATTGGGATATTACAGGATTAAGAAAGATGTAGGCTACAGCATAGAGCTTACGGACATTGACGGGCATAAAAACGAGAACCCGATTAGCTTTACGATTAAGGCTCTTCCGGATAACTACCCCACGATAGAATTTTATGCGCCCAATAAAGACGTCACACTTGCCGAAGACGACCGCGTGCCGCTGGTTCTTAAGATAAGCGACGACTTTGGTTTCACGAGGCTTGTCATTCACTACCGCCTGAGCGCCTCAAAGGTTCAGAAGCCGACGGATGAGTTCTCCTCGCTGGAAATTCCCGTGCGCAGGGGTGAAAAAGAGCAGGACGTAAATTACATCTGGAACCTCTCGCCATTAAGGCTTAAAGAGCAGGACGTAATAACCTATTACATTGAAGTTTATGACAACGACAACGTAAGCGGGCCAAAATCGGCCAAGACAGGGGTATTTAACGTAAGAGTTCCCTCACTGGACGAACTCTTCCGCCAGGCAGACAACACACAGCAGTCGGCAGAGAAAAAACTCAGCGAGACGCTTACAGAAGCCCAGAAGCTGAAAGAAAACCTGGAGAAGATGAGTCAGGATTTGAAGCAGGATAAAAAAGACATCACCTGGCAGGAGAAGGAAAAAATTGACAAGGCTCTTCAGAAGTTTGACGAGCTGGAGCATAAGGTAGACGACATAAGAAAAGACATGGCAAAGATGCAGAACGACATGCAGCAGAACAACCTGCTTTCCAAGGAAACCCTGCAGAAGTACATGGAGCTGCAGGACCTTTTCAACCGCCTGAGCAGCGACGAGATGAAGAAGGCAATGGAAAGGCTTCAGCAGGCGCTTCAGCAGATGAACCGCGATAACGTTCAGCAGAGCATGGAACAGATGAAGTTCGACGAGGATCAGTTTAAGAAGAGCATCGAAAGGACGCTGAAGCTTCTGAAAAGGACCCAGGTAGAGCAGAAAATGGACGAGATACTGAAAAGGACCGAGGACTTAAATAAGCAGGCAGACGAGCTGAAGCAGGAGACTTCGAAAAGCAACCTTAACGACAGCAGCCAGAAGCAGAACCTGGCAAATAAACAGAAGGAAGTTTCCAAGGATCTGAAGGACCTTGAAAAGAAGATGGACGAGCTGCAGGAAAGGATGAAAGAATTTGAGGACATGCCCAAGGACAAGATGAAGAAGGCGCAGGAAGAGTTTGAAAAGCAGCAGAACGAGAAGCTCTCGGAGCAGGCCTCGGAGGAATTAATGCAGGGGCAGAAGCAGCAGGCGCAGCAGAAACAATCGAACATTTCGCAGAACATGAGTAAGATGAAACAGCGCATGCAGCAGATGCAGCAGCAGATGCAGCAGCAGAACCAGCGCCAGGCATTCAATGAAATGAGAAAGATTCTGGATAATCTTTTGACTCTTTCCAAAGAGCAGGAGGCATTAAAGAATCAGACGCAGAGGATGGACCCCAATTCACAGCAGCTCAGTGAAAACGCCAGGAAGCAGAGTAATCTTCAGAGCGGGATGGAGCAGATAATGTCGCAGATCGGGAAGCTTTCGCAGAAGACATTTGCCATATCGCCCGAGCTGGGGCAGGCCCTCGGGAAAGCGCAGCAAGGAATGCGGCAGTCGTTAAGCGAGCTTCAGATGAGGAATGGGGCCTCGGCTTCAGAAAAGCAGAAAGGGACCATGAGTGCTCTTAACCAGTCGGCAGAGATCTTAAAGCGTTCGATGGAGAACATGCTGAACGGACAGGGGGAAGGATCGGGCATGATGTCTATGATGCAGCAGCTTCAGAAGCTTTCGCAGCAGCAGATGAATCTGAACAACATGACGCAGCAGATGAACAAGGGAAGCCTTTCGCTGCAGCAGCAGGCGCAGATGCAGAGGCTGGCGCAGCAGCAGGATATGATCAGAAAGTCGCTTGAGCAGTTAAACCGTGAGAACAAGATGTCGGGCCAGTCGAAAAAGCTTCCGGCCAACATGGATAACGTCTTAAAAGAGATGCAGGAAGTGGTCTCCGAGATGAAGACTCAGAAGCTGAATGACGACGTGGTTCAGAAGCAGGAGAGGATACTATCCAAGCTTCTGGATGCGCAGAGGTCAATTAACGACCGGGATTTTGAGAAGGACAGGGAATCCAATTCGGGCAAGGAGATTGCACACCAGTCGGCTGCGGAGCTGAACCTGCAGAGGACGCACAGCCGTATTAAAGACGAACTGATGCGGGCAGTTCAGGAAGGATATTCCAAAGACTACGAGAATCTGATCAGGAAGTATTACGAAGCCCTGCAGAGAGACAGCAGCAGGTAAAGTTTAGCAGGTTAGTTTTAAGACAGGCCCTTCTTTTGAAGGGTTTTTTATTTTAAAGCTTCTTCATTACTTCTTGGTTGGTTAGCGTGTTATTGAGGGGACGGAAATCTGAACACGTACAAATCACCCAGGACCAGAGCCTCGGCGAAGCGAGTTGTCTGTAGAAATGGACATATCCCAAAATCATTTCAGAGCATCGGAGATGCGAATTGTTTGTAGAAATAATTGATCTCAAAGATATTTCAGAGCCCTGGAAGGGCGACTTGTGGAAGGGTATACACGATAATTATCTTCCCCATTAATTCCCTTTTACGTTTCGCCACCTGCGGGGACTCCTGGGTGTTGTGATGGATTTGCTACCCCGGGAGTCAATCGCTCTCATCCGGGGGCCCAATCACCCCGGGTTATCAACAGCAAGCCTCTGCCGCGGCTTTAGATCAAAGACATTTTGTAAATGGATGTTGCCCAAAGCTTTCAACGGAACCGAAAGGAGCTAGATTCCGGAAAATTCATTTTCTTCTATCTTCTGCCAATGGCAATAACACCTTCGTAGTTAGTATAGCCGCCCACGGCAACAGCAAGGTTGTTCTTTAGCTTTACTGCGCCGTAAACCCCATAAGGAAGCATTGTCTGATTGTAATAGCTCTTCCAGCTCTTCCCGTTAAAATGGAGTATGTCTCCATAAGCCGTGGTTACAAGTATATCATTCCTGTCAGAGCCATATATGCAAGTTATATCGTATTTCGTAAGGCCAGATATTTCAGTCCACCTGGGGTCGGTAAGCCTGTGCTTGTAATACAATCGGTCAGCTGCAACATAGTAGGCCTTTTCAGGAATAAACCATACGCTTGTGTTGTTATAAGGAATGCCTTCGGTTGAGATCTGCTCTGCATTTAATCCATCCAGCTTTTCTATTACACTTCCTGAATGGGTAGCAACAATAGAACCCACCGCCAGGACCTCAGGCTTTGTCCCGGAGTCATTCATGCCTCCCCATATGTCGTAGAAATTGAGGTTTGTGCCGCTTTCAATTAACTCCCATTTATTTCCATTGAAATGTCTCAGGGCCCCATTCCATCCGGCAGCATATATATCATCAGGCCCCGTTCCCCAGATTTGATCTAGAGGCAATCCTTCATAATTGCTGACGCTGTAAAGAGGAGAAAAGGATATTTCTGCAAGCGAGTCCAGTCCATTCCAGCGTAGGATATTTCCGGCTCCAAACCAGATATCATTTTCCCCAAAGACCAGAATGCTATGGATCTCAAGGGGGAAGATAACATCTTTGCCCTGGTAGTCCTTGTCTTTATAGTAGAGCCTCTTTATCGACCAGCTGTGGCCATCCCAGCGGGCCAGGCTGTAGGGTTTGGGGTCTTCTTGTCCATTGGGGAAGTTCTTATATATCTCACCTACGGCATAGATGAGAGTGTCGTTTATGATTGCCACATCCCTTATCCATGTTCCATAATCCCCAAGCCTGAATGTCTGCCATGAAAAGTCGTGGCTGGTCGTATCCATCGTCCTTATGCTTAAGGATTCCTTCATTCCCGGGCTGAACTCAACCTGGTAGGTGTAGTCTTTCCCTGGCTGAAGGGAGTCGTCGTAAATGGTGGTATCCTTTAGAGACAGGTTAAATCTGGCTACGGGGTTGCCGTCTCTTGAAATTGTAACCTCTGAAGGGAGCCTCAGGCTGCCTGCATCTATCTTAAGCCATGCCTCGGTGCAGGAAATGTCCTCGGAGGTCAGCTTCCCGGGGCTGCCTTTCCCCCCTCCTTCAGGCTCATTGGGACTCTTGCACCCATGAGACACAAAAAGGAGCAAAATAAGTATAATTAAGCCTCCTTTTCTTATTCCATAAGACAGGGACGTGGGGTATACTGGTGCAAGTAGTGTTTTCATAAATCATATTCCCTTTACTCATATATATATATGGTGACGAGGAGCGTTTTCGGAAAATTATTCCGGAAACTTTTTTAGATTTTGTTTGCGGGCGTACAAATAAAAAGGCTGCCCCGGAATTAAGTCAGGGCAGCCTTTTTTATAAAGTACAATTACAAGGTCAGTTGAGGTTAATCGATTTCCGAAGGTCTTTTTTCAGATCCATCGGAGGAGGCGTTCCATAGTGAAACCCATTTTCATCTTCGTATCCTTTGGGTGCAGTTACAAGCTCGACTACCATCCATAGCACAAACACAGCCAGGTACAGGAATATGTACAACATGCTCCCCTCCCTTTTGTTTATTTATAGTATCCATACATTTGATGGGCCACTCTATATAATATATATTACACCATTTTGGGAAAAAGAAAAGGGGAAAAATTATAAAAGGTGTAGAAATGTGACGCAAGAAGCTGCTTTTGCAATTTTAAGCGGGGGTGCACGGATCTTTGTGCCATGCACCCTTTAGAAGAAAAAACTATGTCAGGACTGTTTTTTGTGGCGTTCGCTAATGAGCTTATAGACACGTGAGGACAGTTCTTTCATTTTGGGGCGTGCCTGGTCCTCCTCAAGAGGAATAAAGCAGGAAATTATGTATCTTACTTTTCCGTCGTCAACTATGCCAACGTCGTTTGTCCAGTAGCTGAACCATCCGGTTTTATTGTAATACATAACGTTTGCAGGCAGGCCGGAGGCAAGCTTCGATTTATCCAGCTGCCGCCCGAAGAAGCTTTTCAGCTGCATGCTGACCCAGGGATTAATCATGTCGTTATTATAAACCCTGTACATATAATCGGCTGCGTGCAGTGCCGAGGTCATTGTGCTTCTGACGGTATCGTAGCCCGGGTCCTCATACTTTCTTTTCAGGAATTTGCGCGTCACCTCGCTTCCCTGCCAGCCGTAGTGGTGCATCATTTCGTTGATATTCTGCCTGCCCGCAATATCTATCATGCAGTTGGCGGCAGAGTTGTCGCTTCTGGTGATCATAAGATCCAGGAGGTAATTCACGTTCAGCGTGTCGCCTTCTTTTATCAAAGGGCGGGGATCGGTTTTAATTTCGAGGCTTCTGTCAACTACGTTAGGAGCCTTGGTAACGTAGGGCTCATATAAGGAATATTTCCCGGCGCTCACCTGCGCAAGCACCTGTGCCGCCACGTACATTTTGTAAACGCTGGCAGGATAGATAAAGTTTTCCATGTTAACCCCTCCTATTACGGGTACGGGTCCGTTCAGGTCAATAACAGCAAAGGATATCTGTTCTTCCCCGTCCTCACCCACGCTGAAATTTTTATTCAGCTCAAGAGAGTTTACTATTTCCTGGAGTGATTTTGAAAAGTCTTTGTCGTAAGTATAATAGGATGGTACCGTCTGGCTGCAGACCTGACGGACAAAGAAAAATAAAACAAGTAATATGGCTTTTTTCATGCCGGCTCCTTTTTAAGACGATTTTATTCCAAATGATGAAGGTTTATTAAAAATACCGATAAAAGTTCTATACGGGATCGATATGGACGAAGACTTTTCTTATTTCCGGCAGAGCTTCAATTGCGTACTGAACCTGCTTACCGATGTCGTGAGAGTCTTTTGTACTGACGGATCTTTTAACCTCGATATGAATTTCTATATGGAACTTGTCGCCCACGTAATGCGACCTGAGGTCATTAAGGCCCTCCACGCCATCCACTTTAAGTGCGCGGCTGGTAATTTCCATAATGAGGTTTTGGTCGGCCGCCTTACCCATAAGGTAGCCAATATTTTCCTTAGCAATTTCGTAGCCCGAGCGGAGTATAAAGAAGGCGACCAGGAGTCCGCCAATGCCGTCAATTCTGGGGTAGCCAATCTGTACGCCAATTACGCCAATAAGCGCGAGTGAGGAAGCCATTACGTCGTTAATGGAATCGACAGACTGAGCGCGCACGGCAGTTGAGTTGTACTTTTTTCCGATATGGATCTGGTAGCGGTTCATGATGAGTTTAGTCAGTATTGTAACGCCCAGGACAAGGTAAACAGGAAGTGAAATATTTATATTGGCCGGAGTAATAATTCTTTTAACCGATTCCTGAACAATATCGAGCCCCAGCACGCCTGCAAATACGGCAACGATAAAAGTTGCTATCGGCTGAGCTGCAGTGTGCCCGAACTGATGCTGGTCATCGGGCTTCATGGAAGAGATCCTGACGCTGTATTTAATTGCCAGCGAGGAGATAATGTCAGTAGAGGAATTAATAGCCTCCGAAATGACAGTAAGTGAATTGGATATAATCCCCACGGTCAGTTTTAACAGAAAAAGGATAATATTCAGAAAAAGGGCCAGAGTGGTGGCTCTTTTCAATGGTTCGGCCATAAAATAAAACCCTGTTAATAAAAATCTGTTCCGGAAACATTAGCTCTGGAGCCTTACAAGAGCACTATATTCAAAACCCGGCATCAGAGCCGGGTTTAACATAACAAAATGCAATCATTTATAAAATGAAATTAAGCGGAAAAAGGAGTTCCTTTTTCAGTATTTACCGGTTCAGGCTTTTTCTTCCCAGACCTGAGCGATGGTAACGATATTTTTGACGGACATTTCCATATCCTGAATGGCGACCCACTCGAGCTGGCTATGGAAGCTGTGTTCCCCGGCAAAAATGTTCGGCGTAGGCAGGCCCATGTAAGAAAGTCGGGATCCGTCCGTACCGCCGCGGATAGGAGACATAATCGGTTCGACGTTGAGTCTCTTAAGAGCCTCAACTGCAAATTCGGCCACCTGTGGGTGCTTATCGAGCACGTACTTCATATTTCTGTACTGTTCGATTACCTCGAACTCCATGCGTGAGCCCGGGTAAGCCGCAACGGCCTTCTGTGCGAGGTCCCTGAGTATGTCTTCGTATTCTTTCAGTTTTTCCGTTACAAAGTCCCTGATGATGAACTTTACGGTAGTAAGTTCCTCGTTGCCGTTTAAGGAAGTCGGGTGGACGAAGCCCTCTCTTTTTTCAGTAGTTTCTGGTGAAAGTTTATCCTTAGGCAGGCTATCGACGAAATAAGAAGCGACCTTCATAGAGTTAACCAGTTTGCCTTTGGCATATCCTGGGTGGATATTGCGCCCGTAGAATTTAGCGACGACGGCGTCTGCGCTGAAGGTTTCGATTTCAACTTCACCCCTGGAGGAGCCGTCGACCGTATAGGCATATTTGGCGCCGAACTTTTCAACGTTAAACTTTTCGGTTCCGCGTCCCACTTCCTCATCGGGAGTAAAGCAGATTTTAACCGTTCCGTGTTTAGCTTCGGGATGAGTAAGGAAATAATTAACTGCATCCATGATTTCGGATACGCCCGCCTTGTTGTCTGCGCCGAGCAGTGTAGTGCCGTCGGTTGTAATGATGTCATATCCGATCATACTATTAAGTTCGGGATTTTTCTCGACTTCAATTACCTGAGAGCTATCTTTGGAAAGCACGATATCGCCTCCCTGATAGTTCCTGTTTATGACGGGATTAATGTTGTAGCCCGAAACAGCAGGTGAAGTATCGACGTGTGCAATAAAGCCTATTACGGGCACGTCCTTAGCGGAATTTGCAGGAAGGGTTGCAATAACATATCCGTGCTCATCCACGTGTGCATCCTCAAGTCCCATGTCCTTAAGTTCTTTTGCCAAATCGCGCAGCAGTATGAGCTGTTTTGCGGTACTAGGGAAAGTAGTAGATTCCTCGTCGGACTGCGTATCGTACTTAACGTAACGCAGGAATCTTTCGACGCAGGTAAACTTGTAATTTGAATCGAACATAACAGCCTCAAAATTTATGAAAAAAATCTTTTTTATTATTGCCAGTTTCTGACTCGGATTAATGTAACAGGGATCAATTTAATGCGGATCCATTTAATCCGGGTTATTTTGCCGCAGGCATTCCCATCTGGCTCCATTCCTCTTTGGAAGGGCCGTAAACGCCGGGGACCATAACTCCGGCCTGGCGCATTAAGATAGTCATTTGTCCGCGGTGGTGGATCTGGTGTGCGCTCAAGCCTGTAAGCGTGGCGCCGCGAGCCCATTTCTGGCCATACATTTCATCTTCCACGAGAAGAGTTTCATCTGTCCATTTTTCCTTTATCTGCTCCAGGAGTGACTTGGCAGCTTTTTCATATATACTGCAGATTTCAGAAGCAGTTTCAGGCATTGGGGCATCTTCCGGAGGGCAATCGATCTGAAGGCCTGTTTTCTCCATCATTTCGCCGACCGATAAAGTAATATGCCATGCAATAAAGCCGAGCGTACGGCCATCGGGCACAACTTCCTGACTTAATGAAGCATCTGTAAGGTTTTTCATTACCCTTAAGGTTGCATCGAGTTCAAACTGCCAGTCTTTCCGGAATTCAGAGACGCTAAAGTACATTTTTTCCTCCCCTCATTTATAATATTAAGTATTAAACAAAATTATAAAATAAAGTAAATTTAACAAAAAGGAATTTAATAAAGGAATGACGAAAAAATGTTTAATGTTGGATGGGGAAAAGGGGGTCAAAGGAAAAGGGTTCAAAGTTCAAGGTTCTAGGTTAAGGAGGAAAAGGCAAAGGGGGAATAATTTTAAGTTTTGAGTTTTAAGTTTTAAGTTTTAAGTTGGAAAAAAGAGTTCAAAGTTCAAGGTTCTAGGTTTTAGGGAGGAAAGATATAGGAAGGGTGAGGAATTGGAATTGGGTATGGATTCAGCACCGGAGGTGCGTTTTGTTTGTAGAAAAGAAGGAGAACTCCCTCCCCCCAATCAATAGAGCCCTGGAAGGGCGACTTGTTTGTAGCGGAAAAGGTTCAAAGTTCAAGGTTCTAGGTTAAGGGAGAAAGGTTTAGGTTAAGAAAGAAATATCCATGAAGGCTGGGAGTTTGGAATTGTGCAATGACTAAGCCCGCAGCGCGGGCGAGATCTTTGTAGCCCGGGGTGAGGAAGCCCCCGGATGGGGGCGACTGAACCCCTGGGAAAAAGGATTCCACCAACAATACACAAAGCTCCGGTCAGGAGCGGCACAATGGATTATTTGCCCAGGAATTTATTTATATAGCTCTGTGCGTCGAATTTTTTACGGCAGCCGTACTGGCTCATATAACGGATCTTGCCGTAGACCTTTCTTTCGCCCCATCCCCTGTCGTGCACACCGCCTATGGACCAGGCGATGCCGGTATAGCCGTTCGGATCGCGGCCGTCGAGAGAATATTTATCGTTCAGGTATATGGAAATATCCAGGGCTTCTTCGGGAGTGGGCGTCCATTCCAGAATTTTTTTTGCCCAGTACATGCGAAGATATCCGTGCATCTTGCCCGTAGTTACCATTTCCATCTGTGCGGCATTCCAGAGGCTGTCGTGCGTTGCTGCTTTTTCAAATTCTTCAGCTGTATAAAAGCATTCACGCGCGTCGTTACGGTGCTCATTGAGCGTATGCTGCGCCCACGAAGGGAAACCATTGAATGAATCGTAGTTTTCGTTATAATAACAGAAATTATCCGATAGCTCTTTTCTTACAATCAGTTCTTCCAGGAAGCTCTCGGTTATTCCGGGGTTAGTGACAAAGCTTCCCATATTGAGCGCAATTCTTTGTGAGGCAATCTGGCCGAAGTGGAGGTAAGGCGAAAGATTGGATTGCGCATCTTTATTTGGGTTATTCCTGTTTTCGGTGTAAAGGGCTGCTTTGGTTTCTATAAAAACATTCAGCGTTCTTAAGGCCTCCCCTTCCCCGGGAGTCAGCCAGCCTGCCTCTTTTACGCTATAATCTGCATCCAGCGATTTTTCAATTTTATTCCAGTTAATTTCTTTCTGCAATGGGAAGGTGTTGCCCGGCATTTTTACGGGAAGCGGGTACTCTTCAAGAAATTCCGCAAGAAGGCGTGTTACCCTGGGGCGGAATGTATATGCGGCAAATTCCTGCTTAGCCGAAGCCGCCCAGCAGGGAACGATATTATGCGCGTCAGCTTCAAAAATGTAGGCCTCCGTTTTTGAGGCAACATCATCTCTCCATTTTCTTTTTATCCTCAGCGGATCGAAATCCGTAACCACGGCCGCAATTTTCATTTTAGACATAAATTTTACGAGCACATCGGCGGGCTCACCGGTTAAAATGTGGAATGGGATGTTATAAAGCTTCAATTCATTTTCAGTTTCTTTTAGCCCTTTCAGCATAAATGCATACTGCCGGTATGACGCATTGAGGAAAGACGGTACAAGGCAGAAGACAACAGCTAAAGGGCGGTTTTCCTTTAAGGCCAGCTCCTGCGCAAAAATGAATGCCCAGTTATCGTATACCCTCTGGTCGCGGCTCATCCAATAAATTACCGCACCTGGTTTATCTGCTCCTTTTTTTAATCTTCTTACCCTTTTGAGATTCATATTATTTCCGCGGCAAACAGAGTTATAAAACAATGCGTAACCCGGATTTTTAAGCCGGCAGTTTTTCTACTTTTTCAAATATTTATCGAGCCATTGCCTGCGCATTTGGTCCACCTCTTTTTTATGTGTTCTAAGGTAATGGTCACCGTTTTCAATCATCACGAGGCGAAAAGGAATATTTTCCCTGAGGAGCTTTTCCGAGAGCTTGAGTGAATCCCCGGGTGCGACCCTCTCATCGGAAGTTCCGTGGATAAGAAAAAGAGGGGTAGTTTTAGGAAGCTTTTCCGGGAAATTTATAATTGAGCGCTTAAAGCAGGCTTCTTTGAAACTTTGTGAATCGAAACTTCCAAGAGTTTTTTCATAAAGCATTCTCATAAAGCGGCTTTCTTGGGCATTGCAGTGCAGGTCGGCAATTCCGCCGCTAATAATGGCTGTTTTGAAGTTATGGTTTCTTGTAAGTGCAAGGTAAGTCATCATGCCGCCGCGGCTCCAGCCTTCCATAGCCCACCTGGAAGTATCGGCCCCGGGTATCATATCTGCAACGGGCATTAAGTTGAGGACGTCGTTTACGTCGTTTCCGCCGAATTCATCCTTGCCTTCGCCTCCGGGGCTGCCCCTGTACTGTGAGGCAAGGACCACATAGCCCCAGCCGGCCAGCTGTCCGAATATTCCGCGTGCGGTAAAATCGTCAATTGCCCCGTCGCTTCCCAGTCCTCCCCTGTTCCATATTACACAGGGATAATTCCCTGGTTCTTTGGGATATGCAATAAAGCCCTTTACCCTGAGGCCGTCTGAAATGTAAGTCATTTTTTCAACTGTGGAATCTTCCACAGCGGCCTCTCCCCAGCCGCTTTTAATCATGCGCAGCTGTGAGGGGTTCAGGTTTATTACTTCTCTTCCTGCAACAATTTCGCTCATATAAGTATGCCGGAAACCCGTAAAGAGTTGAAAAAAACTGCCTTAATAAAGAGATACTTAATAGGCGCCTCAGGATCAATTCAAATTTCAGAGCCTGGCGTTAAATTATTTTAAGGAAATAATTCCCTCCCGGAAAAGTTCCGCGTGTGAAGGGTGGCAGGTAAGCACAATAACCTGCTTTTCTTCGGCAACTTTCCTTATGCATTCAACTGCAACCTTCTGGCGTTCGGGATCGAGGTTAACGAGCGGATCATCCATTATGATGAAGCCCTTTTTTCCGTTTAGGTAAAAGCCCGCCATGCCCAGCCTTACGGCGAGGGCCAGTATATCTTTTGTGCCCTCTGAAAGCAGTTCAACCGGAAGCACGTTGCCGTTGGACCTGATCCCTTCGGGCACTATTTCATTCATGGACAGCCCGGAATACTTGTTGATGGTAAGCCTCTGCAGGAAACTTCCCACTTCTTTTTTAAGGGGTTCAAAAGTATCCCTGTCTATCTCTTCAAGAATATTATTCAGCTCCTGCCGTATAAGGAGGTAGGCTTCGCCTTCCTTCTTTGCCCTTTGAAAACTTTCCTCTGTTTCCGAAACTTCGCTCAACAGCTCCTCGGCAGAACTTCCGGGCTGGTTTTTCTCGTGTGCGGCTCTTTCCACCCTGAGGTCATTCAGCCTGTCTTTTTTCTCCTCGCAGAGGTTTTTCTTCGACTCATATTCCCTGATGAAAGCTGCGGCCTCAGGATATTCTTTTGGGAGGGGCTGAAGTTTTTTAATTTCATCGTCGAGCTTCATCTCCTCAATTTTCTTTTCCGTAAGCATGCGGCTTAAGTCGTCTTCTGAAATATACGTGCTCTTCCAGAGTGCGATCTGCCTGCTTTTCTCCTCAATATCCTTTTCCACACGGGCAAGTTTTTTTCCGGCTTCACCCGATTCCCTCAGAATGTCGGAAAGGGATCTCTGCGGTTTCGCCTCCCGGAGGCTCTCGTACTTTTCCTGCAGGGCCATATAAGGTTCATCGCCAATCTCCTTTTTCAGGCTTTCGGCAAGCCTTTTGGCTTTTTCAAACTGTTCTTTATATATATCGGCCTTAAGCCTGAACTCAATTTCGTTTTTGGCGGAAAACTTTTCCAGGAGACCTTCATATTTCAGGCGGCTTTCTTCCAGTTTTGTCACTATATCCAGGGCATCCCCGTTATCAGGGGAAACGGAAAGAGCCAGATACCCGTCTTTAAGATTGAGGCTGCCGCTAACGGTACTTTCATAGGTTTCATCCTTTTTCAGGTCCAGATCCCTTGGGGCGTTCAAGCCCTCGGCGAGGCTTACTTTTATGTTGCAGCCAGCCAGAATTTTAAGCTTCAGCTTCCGGGCTTCAAATTTAATTTTCAATTCACCGAAGTTTCTGGCGGCTTTTTCGACCTCATCGAGATCCTGGCGCGTGATCCTCTGGAGGTTATTGACCTTCTCTTTTTCCAGAATATATTCGTCGAATATCTTTTTTGCGCGTTCAAACTTATCCCTCAGGGTTCTCTGCGCCTCGTAAGCCGCGGCCAGTTTCTCCTCTTCTTCGAGGGATTTAGTCTTTGCCAGCAGGTCGTTGCGGTTTTCCGTAAGGTACTGGATTTCGATGTCGGTTCTGGGCCAGAGTTTCTGCACATCGATGAGCTGGCGGATTTTATCGGAAGCCATAGTTTTCTGAAGTGTCAGGTTCTGTCTTTTGCCTGTGGCTTCATAGGCCTGTTTATAGCGCATTATAAAAGTCTCGAGGCAGTTTTTCTCTTCCGAGATTTCCCTCGTCCGAAGTATTATTTCGTCCAGATGTTTTTCAAAATCTCTTGCCTTTTGATAGAGGTCACCTGCTTTCCTGAAGCGGTAATAGGCGTCAAGAATTATCCCAACGTCTTTTTTCCATTCGTTTCCGTAGTCCCTCATACCCTCGGGTCTGCCCGAAAGCCTGTCCCAGCGGGAGAAATACTGGTGCACTTTCTGTTCGGCAAGCTCCTTTAGTTTAGGAACGGAAACCCCGTCCATCTTAAAGCGGGAGTTGCGCAGGATGTGCTGGATGGATTCGGAAGCCTCCCCTTTGGTTTCCATCTGTCTGATAGTCTCGGCTAAAGAAGCCTGTCTTATGATGAGCACATTTTCGTATGTTCCCCGGTTGAGCCCCAGGAGGTCATTCATTTTTTCCGAGATCTCCTCGGGCGAGGTAAAATATCCGCCGCTTGCCAGGCTCAGCTTTGAGCTTTTGGTTGCGCCCCAGAATTTATCGAGGCAGCAGGTTTCCTCCTCTGCAATTACTTCGAGTGAAACGTGTATGGTATCGCCGCCGCCGATTGGCAGGAAGCCTCCCATGAGGGATTTGAATTTTACGGGTGTAAGGTTTGTATCAACAAAAAGGACACAGCGGATGGCGTTAACAATTGTGCTTTTGCCCGACTCGTTTCGCCCCAGTATTACGTTGAGGCCCCTGCTGAAATTTATTGTCCTGTCGCTTGTACCTGCAAACGGGTTAAGTTTAATCCGGCTGATTATCACTTTTTAGCCTCCTCAATAAGCCCGAATGCGAGCTGAAGCGCGAGTTCATTGTCATTCTTCTCAATTTGATCAAGCAACCGGTACGGGAGCGAATCGGCTGAAAAGCTTTTTTCTATATAATCTTTATCGATATTAAGTATCACGTCCTGAGTATCCACTTCGGCATAGGCGAGTTTTTCCTTTACCTGGTTAGTGAAGCGGGCAAGGTATTCAAGCTCGCTGTTATTCAGGCGGCCTTTGAGTTTAAGTTTCATGAGGGTTGTATCTGCGGCAAGCGGGTCTATTTCACTTTTCAGTTTATCTACGTCCGTCTGTGAGAATATTTCTTTTTCCAGGCTCTTAAAGATAAACGTACCCGTTCTTACGGATTCATAATTCAGGGAATTATCCTCCATTACTTCAATTACCCAGGCGTAGCCTTCGTGGAAGCAGTCGAAGCCGTCGGGGCACGGTGTGGAAGGCATAAAGAAAACCGGGTTCAAGCTGCCGTTACTTACCGGGTATTTTATATGAGTATGGCCCAGGAGCCAGAATTTAACCCCGCTTTCGCGCATTTCGTCGATGGACATTGGGAAATAGTTCTGTTCCATATCGGGGGAAACGCCCTGAACGCTGCCGTGTGCAACGCCTATATTAAGCGCCTCCGTGTTCTTCGGGGCATCTTTTACCCATCCGATCATATTTTCGGAAGAATGTTTTGTTCTGCACGCGCCGGGATAAAAAGCGACTTCCTTTTCCCCCACCCTAATACTTTTTGTTTCAGGCTTTTCAAGAAAGAGCAGCAGGTGCTCATCCATTTTCTCACAGAAGGCCGCCCAGATGGAATCAGGGTTATCTTCGATAAAATCGTGATTTCCCGGGAGCACGGCAACCGAAGCTCCCTGGAATTCATTCAGGATAAGGGCGGCTTTTTTGACCTCGGATTTAGGTGTATTAGTCCTGTCGAACATATCGCCCGCAATAACGAACAGGTCGCATTTCCGGTCGTTGGCCATGCGGACCATTCTTTTAAGGGTTTCCAGTGGCTCACTAACCAGGCGTTCCTTTAAGGGCTGGGGGTAATCCCTGCCCGAGAACTTCAGTCCGATATGTATATCGGCAGTATGAAAAATTTTAATACTCATATTTCCGGGGGTAAAATTTCAAAATAAGTTCTTGTGTCCTCAATCGTCGACAATATTGCAACAATATATCAAAAACATGAGAAATAAAACAGAATAAGGGGGCGCAATTTGAGGAAAAAAGCAGAAAGCGGCAGCTATTGCTTATCAGGAAATTATTTCCAAAATTATCTTTTGTGTTAATTGAGCGTTGCGGGACTTTCGGGATTGGCTTCTTAAAACGGGTTTGTGGAAACGGTTAAGATTAAAAATAAAATCCGGAGCAATCACATGTCGAATTTGCTAATTTCACTGTTTTTCTCTTTTATCTTCTTATGTGCCAATTGTTCAGGAGGCAGCTTGAAACAGACAATCAGTGAGCGCCCTTTCGGAAAAACGCCTGATGGAGAGAGTGTTTCCATTTACACGCTTACAAACAGCAAAGGCATGCAGGCCGAGATTACAAACTACGGGGGCATAGTTGTAAGGCTCGTTGTACCGGGCAATAATAACAACTTGTCGGATGTAGTGCTGGGCTTCAACACGCTGGAGGAGTACATAAAGGATTCGCCGTACTTTGGAGCCATAGTAGGGCGTTATGCCAACCGCATTGCAAACGGGCGTTTTCAGATCGGCTCCGAGGAATACAAGCTGGCAATTAACAACACGCCGGGCGGAATTCCATGTCATCTGCACGGAGGAATTAAGGGCTTCGACAAGGTAGTCTGGCAGGCGGAGGCTTCAGAGGGAAACAACATTCCGCGGCTGAAGCTTCATTACCTCAGTAAAGACGGCGAGGAGCACTACCCGGGAAATCTGGATGTTACGGTTACCTATTCGCTTACAGACGATAACGAGCTTAAGATAGAATACCTTGCAACAACCGATAAAGCCACGCCGGTAAATCTTTCCAACCATTCTTATTTCAACCTTAAGGGAGAAGGAAACGGCGATATACTCGACCATGAGGTTATGCTGAACGCACAGAAGTTTACTCCCGTAAACCGCGGGCTTATACCCACGGGCGAACTCAGGGATGTTCAAGGCACTCCATTCGATTTTACCAAGCCGCATAAAGTGGGTGAAAGGATAAATGACAAGGACGAGCAGCTGGAATATGCCGGCGGCTACGATCACAACTGGGTACTCAGCACGGATAGCGCCGGCGCGCTTAAAGTGGCGGCAACGGTTTACGAGCCTTCGGCGGGGCGCTTTATGGAAATATTGACCACGCAGCCCGGAGTGCAGTTTTATTCGGGTAATTTCCTGGACGGGCAGATAAAAGGAAAAAGCGGAATGCCTTATGAAAAGCGCAGCGGGTTCTGCTTGGAAACCCAGCACTTTCCGGATTCACCAAATCACCCTGAATTTCCAGATACGATACTTGAGCCGGGAAAGGAATTCAGGTCAACGACAATTTACCGTTTCAGCGTTAAATAGCATAAAATGTTCCGCGTGGGGCGGCGGCGGGCTGAAAATTTCAGATCGGGAGTTGGCCGGCCGGAGCATCAGGAGATGAATCCGGGGCTAAAAGCATCTAAATTCAGCTCATTTTTGGCCAAATTGCCCGAATTTTTGGCTCATCTGTTTTGTCGTTATAGCCTCCTGGTTTCCCAGCTTTTTTGTGAGAAAAAGAGGCAAATGCATAAAGAGAAAAAATGCCGCGCCCAGGAGGGTGCAAAATGGAAGCCACCCGAATTGTTTCGTTGATATTTTGCGGGGTTTTATTTATATTTGTTGACAGAATTTTGCATAAATTTTAACCGGAAGTAAGGATATTGGGAATTATTTTGTATAGAATTACAAAGAAATTGCACATAAGGAATATTCCAGAAGCTTATTTATTCCCTTTTACCAAGGGGCCCGGGGTAAATCCTTCACAGGGTGAAGGGAAATTAGTTTTTTAAAAAGCCACTTTTTTCGAAGTGGCTTTTTTTTTGACATTTTGCATAATTATTCAATCCTCAAATGGATTTAAACAGGCCGCAGAAAAGGAGCTAAATTCACGGAAATCAGCTTTGAGTTTTCTAGTTCTCTTTTGTATTTCGGTCCATTTGGGACCTTTGAAAACAGTTTTTTTAACCAGGCAATTATAAATGAAAAATAAAGTAAAAGTTAAACTTGTACTGCAGGACGGATCGGAATTCAGCGGGTACTCCTTCGGCAGCCTGAAGAACACTAACGGCGAAGTGGTCTTTAATACAGGCATGGTAGGCTATCCCGAAACCATGACGGATCCCTCCTACCGCGGACAGATACTTGTCTGCACTTACCCTCTTATCGGAAACTACGGTGTGCCGGACGATACGAGGGAAAACAATCTGCTGAAGCATTTTGAATCCGAACAGATACACGTAAGAGGACTTATTGTATCCGACTATTCAGAAAACTATTCACACTGGAACGCCTCAAGGTCGCTTTCCGACTGGATGTGTGAACAGGACATTCCCGGCATATACGGCATCGATACGAGAATGCTTACAAGGAAGCTCCGCGAAAAAGGAACCATGCCGGGCAAGATTGTAACCGGGACCGGTGAGGAACCGGATTTTGAGGATCCAAACAAGTCGGACCTCGTAGGCGAGGTAAGCGTTAAGGAACCGGTTTTTTACGCCAAAAGTCAGAAAAAAATTGTAGTTGTGGACTGCGGCGCAAAGAACAACATATTTCAGGCATTCCTTAAAAGGGACATTTCTGTAATGAGGGTGCCCTACAATTACGATTTTACCAAAGAAGCCGCAGACGGGATTGTAATCTCCAACGGCCCGGGCGACCCCAAGATGTGCAGGGTTACAATTGAAAATGCGAGGAAAGAAATGCAGAGCGGGCGCCCGATGTTAGGCATATGCCTGGGAAGCCAGATACTTGCCCTTGCAGCCGGAGCCGACACTTACAAGCTTAAATACGGTCATCGCGGCCACAACCAGCCCTGCAATGAGGCCGGAACCAGAAGGTGCTACATTACCTCGCAAAACCACGGATATGCAATTAATACAGAAACGCTGCCCGAGGACTGGAGAGAATGGTTCAATAACGATAACGACGGCACCAACGAAGGTATTATACACATCTCCAAGCCGATCTTCGGAGCCCAGTTCCATCCTGAGGCTTCACCGGGACCGGATGATTCGGAATTCATTTTTGATATGTTTGTGAGGTCATTGAAATGATTATTAAAAGAAGCGCAAATAAAGTTCTTATACTTGGCTCCGGCGCACTGCAGATCGGGCAGGCCGGGGAATTTGATTACTCCGGAAGCCAGGCCATAAAGGCCCTCAGGGAAGACGGTGTACAGACGGTATTGATTAACCCAAATATTGCAACAATACAGACCTCGGAGCAGTTTGCCGACAAGGTGTATTTTCTTCCAATCAAGGCTGAATTTGTAGAGAAAATCATTGAGAAGGAAAGGCCCGACAGCATTCTTCTTGGGTTTGGCGGGCAGACGGCACTGAACGTAGGCGTTGAGCTTTACGAAAAAGGAATACTCAGCAAGTACAACGTTAAGGTGCTCGGTACCCAGGTAGAGGCAATTAAAAACACAGAAGACCGCCTGCTCTTTGCAAACAAGGTCACTGAAATCGGCCTTAAGGTAGCTAAAAGCAGGACTGTCAACTCTTATGAGGAAACTTTTACCGCAGCCGAGGAGATAGGCTATCCGCTGATGGTAAGAATTGCATACGCTCTTGGCGGCCTCGGCTCCGGGATCGTCAAAAATAAAGAGGAGCTGGCAGAAAAGGCCAAAAGAGCGTTCTCGTTTACAAACCAGATACTGCTGGAAGAATCGCTCTACGGCTGGAAAGAGGTTGAATACGAGATAGTGCGCGACCGCTATAATAACTGCATCACCATCTGCTCCATGGAAAACGTGGACCCCATGGGTATACATACAGGCGACAGCGTGGTTGTTGCACCGGTGCAGACGCTTTCGGCAAAGGAAAATTTTAAGCTGCGTTCAATTGGAATAAAGCTTATACGCCACCTCGGCATTATAGGCGAATGCAACATACAGTACGCGCTGGACCCTAATTCCGACGACTACAGGATTATTGAAGTAAACGCGCGCTTAAGCCGCAGCAGCGCCCTGGCATCCAAGGCCACTGGCTACCCGCTGGCATTCATTGCCACCAAGCTTGCCCTGGGCTATGCGCTTAATGAAGTTGAGAACATAATTACACAGGAAACCAGCGCATGTTTTGAGCCCGCGCTCGACTACATTACTCTTAAGTTCCCGCGCTGGGACCTGCAGAAGTTCAGCCAGGTATCCACTCTTCTCGGCTCGGAAATGAAATCCGTGGGCGAGGTCATGTCCATCGGCCGCAGCTTCGAGGAGGTTCTGCAGAAAGCCATACGCATGCTGGACGTCGGAATGAACGGTTTTGTATGCAATGAAATTGAGCTCGGGGATTTGGACAAGGCAATTGAGTCGCCGACCGACAAGAGAATCTTCGCGATTGCAAAGGCTCTCAGGGAAGGTTATTCGGTTGAAAAGATACACGAGCTTTCAAAGATCACTCCCTGGTTCCTTTACAAAATGAAGAACATTGTTGAGGTTGAAAAGGAACTCTCGAAGAAGAAGCTCGCAAAGGTTTCCGAAGACCTCTTAAGGGACGCCAAGCAGAAGGGCTTTTCCGACAAGCAGATCGGCATGATAATGAATGAAGAGGAGCTTGACGTACGCAAGAGGAGAAAAGAGCTTAACGTCACTCCCGTGGTAAAACAGATTGATACGCTTGCAGCCGAATATCCCGCAAAAACGAATTATCTTTACATGACCTACAACGGGCGTGAGGATGACATTGCGACGGGCGAAAAAGACCAGATTGTTGTTCTTGGCAGCGGAGCCTACAGGATCGGCTCCTCGGTTGAGTTTGACTGGTGCTGCGTTAACTCGGTTCAGACACTGAACAAGCTCGATTACAGCACGATTATGATCAACTGCAACCCGGAGACCGTAAGCACAGATTACGACATATGCGACAAGCTTTATTTTGAAGAGCTTACTTTTGAACGTGTACTGGACATTTACGAGAAGGAAAACCCCGAAGGCGTAATTGTATCCATGGGAGGACAGATACCAAACAACCTAGCCGTAAAGCTTCCAAGTGCGGGAGTTAAGATACTTGGCACGTCTCCCAAGCAGATTGATAACGCTGAGGACAGGCATAAGTTCTCGCAGATTCTGGACGACCTGAAGGTGGACCAGCCGCAGTGGAGCGAGCTTACGGATCTTAAGGACGCGAAGGAATTTGCCTCCAGGGTCGGTTACCCGGTACTCATAAGGCCCAGCTACGTCCTGAGCGGTGCTGCAATGAGCATTGTACTTGATGAAGACGAGCTTGAATTCTACCTCAACAAGGCTTCCGAGATCAGCAAGGAGCACCCGGTTGTAATGAGCAAATTCATAACGGGCGCCCGCGAGATTGAAGCCGACGCCGTTGCCGATAAAGGCGAGGTATTCTGCTACGCCATTTCAGAGCACGTTGAAAATGCGGGCGTACACTCCGGCGACGCAACGCTGGTTCTGCCGCCGCAGAGGACTTATCTTGAAACCATGCGCCGCATTAAGATTATTACAAAGCAGATTGCAGAAGCGCTTGAAATTACGGGACCGTTCAATATTCAGTTCATCGCAAAAGACAACGATGTAAAGGTTATAGAATGCAACCTGAGGGCTTCAAGAAGCTTTCCGTTCGTTTCCAAGGTACTGAAGATTAACTTTATTGATATCGCCACGAAGCTCATTATGGGCGAAAGGGTCAACAGAATCGACAGGTCCTCTTTCGACCTGGATTATGTTGGCGTCAAAGCTTCACAGTTCTCGTTCACGCGACTCAAGGGTTCCGACCCGGTTCTGGGAGTTGAAATGTCCTCAACAGGAGAAGTTGCCTGCTTAGGCGACGACTTTAACGAGGCGTTCTTAAAAAGCTCACTTTCAACCGGGCACAGGGAGCCCAGGAAAGCTGTAATGCTTTCAACCGGTACACTAAAAGACAAAGCCGAACTTCTTGACAGTATAAAAATGCTGCACGAAAGAGGACTTAAGTTCTATGCAACAAAAGGCACGGCCGACTTCCTGAAGGAAAACGGCATGGAAGCCGAAGTGCTTTACAGGCCTTACGACAACGTTGAGCCGAACATAGTAACATATCTTTCCGAAGGCAAGATTGACCTCGTAATTAATATCCCAAAGACCAATGAGAAAAACGAACTGGATAGTGATTATGTGATAAGAAGAAAGGCTGTTGACATGAATGTGCCGCTGATTACCAATACACAGTTCGCAAAGCGGTACATTAAATCTCTGAAAATGTATTCCCCGGCAAACCTCAAGGTTAAAAGCTGGGATGAGTACAATTGATCTAGAAATGAATTAATGAAACGGAATCTGGGACAAGGGGGCCTCACGAACCCCTCTGTCCCTTTTTCTTTATATGTGCAAGTCCTATAATCCCGCCTGAATTCCCTTATCGTATTCCGACTTGAAAGATTTGATAGCCCTGAAGATTGAGCCGGCAACTTCTCCCTGTCCCTGCTTGCTGCTAAGGAACTCGGCCTCCTTCCTGTTGGAAAGGAAACCCGTTTCCACGAGCACGCTTGGCATTGAAGCGCCCACGAGCACGTAGAAGCCCGCCTGCCTGACGCCGTTTGAATGAATTGTAAGGTCGTTATTAAGCTGCCTGTTAAGTATATCTGAGAACTGTTCTGAATAGCGCATATATGAAGAATGCGCCATTGTAACGAGAATAAAATTCTCGGCCGTGAGTTTTTCATAATGCGAGCGGTTATCCTCGTACTGAATAACGCTGTTTTCCCTTTCGGCAATAGAGATTGCCTCTTTCGTCCTGCCCGGCCTCAAGAGGTAAATTTCAAAGCCGCCTGCATTTGAGGGTTTGGTGGGAGTGGAATTACAGTGTATTGAAATAAAAAGGTTGCCGTTTTTTTCGTTGGCAATTTTGCCGCGTTTATAGAGTTCCACAAAATTATCCTTAGAACGCGTATAGACCACCTTCACATCCTGCATGTTCTCCTGTATCATCTTTCCAAGTCTGAGGGCGATTGCAAGGTTTACGTCTTTTTCCTTTATGCCTTCAACGCCTATTGTGCCGGGGTCCTTTCCGCCGTGGCCCGCGTCAATCACTACAGTATTAAGTGTCCATCTTTCCTTCTGTTTGTCGTACGAACTGCCGGAGAATTTTGAAAGGAGCTTATTGTGTATTGTAATAAGAAGCCCCGTTCCGTTGTCATCGGTAAAGACCTCCGAGGTGGAATAGCCTTCGGCGAGGTGAAACTCCATTTGGGTATTCGGGCCCACTTTTCTCACGCTAATCTTTTTCACGAGTCCTTCCGGCTTCAGACTTTCAATTGTTTTTTTATCCGCACTCAGGGCCAGAAGGTTCAGGTAAAGCGTGCCGTCCTTGATTGTATTGCTAAAGCGGCCGATTTTCTTTTTGGATTTTATCTGGATTAAGGTGCCGTTCGATTTAGTCTCAATTACAACAGAGCGGATATCGAATTTGGGGTCGGCGGTTTCCACTTCTTCTTTCTTTTCGGTGGCCTTCTTATTTTCAGAGGTATCCTTTTCTATCTTTTCCTTTTTAGGCACTTCTTTCTTTTTAATATCTTCATTTTTTTTAGCCTCCTCATTCTTCTTATCATCTTTCAAAACGGAAGGTTCGGTTTTCTCTTCGGAAGGATTGCCGTTTTTCACAATAAGCGGGGCTCCGGTTTTTGTAAGGGTTGTACCAGTGCCTTCTTCGGTAATTTCGCCTGTATTTGTATTGAAAGCCAGATTCTTCTTGCCTGCAGAAGAGAATATTTTGCTGCAGAATTCAAAAGGGACGTATACGTCGTTATCGTCCTTTCTTACCGAAAGCGGCAGCTGGAATATCTCCTGGTTTCCGCCTGACCTTGGCGTCAGGACAAGGAACTTGCTTCCGGCGGTAAGCTTCAGTATGGCATCGCTGAACTTCACTTCAATTTTGCCGTTTGAGGAATTGAAGTAAACATTGGCCTTGAGTGCCGAGGCGAGCTGGCGGACTGAGATGAACTCGACGCCTTTTATATTAATAGATTTCAGGTCTTTTACCTGTCCTGAACGTGAACTGAAAGTAATGCTTTCCTGCCCCAGTATGCATCCGGCAGCGATAAGAGCAGAAAACAATAAAAGCCTAATTCTCATCGGTACGTATGTCCTTATTTTCAACCAATAAATGGGAGTAGAAATCCTGTCTTTTTTCTATAGATCCCGAATTTTTCCTTAAAGTGTTTTGCCAAAAGCCGGTCCTCTTCCCTGGCGCGCATGATTAAAAGCGGAATTTCGAGGAAAAGCACCACGGGAAATACAATAAAGCTCAGCAGAGCCAGCGAAGCCCCCAGGTCAGAAAGTATCTGTCCAAGGTACTGCGGGTGGCGGACGAGCTTAAAAGGTCCGCTTGTTACCAGCTCGTGGTTTCTGTTGACCAGTATATCCTGTGAGTAGTTAGCCCCCAGGGATTTATAGGCCCAGATCTGGAACCAGGAGAATGCGACATTAAAAAACAGGCCGAAAAGGCGCAGTGAATTCAGCGAGGTGTACTTTCCGTAGTTAAGAGTTCCAATCTGGAAGATTGAAACGATCGTAAAAATCAGCACCAGGAGCGACACGTTTGCCGGGACATTCTGGAGGAATGTTTTAGGGCGTTCTTCCACTTCGGTTTTGGTTTTCAGGAAACCCTTCTTCGCGCCGCCCAGGTTAGCCCCGAGTGTGGCAATTAAATTCAGTCCCAGTAAAATATTTATTGGATCCATTCGTCTTTTCTCTCTAAAAAGTATTAATACACACAAAATCCAACCTGAATATAATGAAGACGGATCAAAAGGAAAAGAGGTGTAAAGGAATGCTGAGTTTTAAGTTCTGAATGGGAAAAATTCTTAATTTCACTTTTTAATTTTTAATTTTTACTTTTTAATTTTGAATGAACCCATGGGAAAGAATTATCGGCAATTTCTGGGCAATTGAACATATGCATAAAACTGCTACCGCCTTAAAGGTAATATGTTTGTAGAAAATGTTCAAATATATAGTTTAATTTACCGGCATTTTGATAGAACTACGGCTTGGTTTTTGGAGGATTACGTTGGGCGCAAGTCCATTATAATTTAATTTATTTATTGGATTGTGAAGCCCGATTAGATTATTTTACTATGTGACGTTATTAAGAATTTTACGACTTGTTGTGACCCTTAAAGCCATGAAACCTAACTTATTTTTATGATAATCCCAGAGCACAAGATAGAGGAAGTCCGCTCCTCTATAAGCATAGTAGATGTAATTTCAGAATTTGTTCAGCTAAAAAAGCGGGGTAAAAACTATATTGGTCTCTGCCCTTTCCATCAGGAAAAGACCCCTTCCTTCATTGTAAGCAGCGATAAGCAAATTTTCCATTGTTTCGGGTGCCATGCAGGCGGCAACGTTTTTAAGTTCCTCATGGATTATGAAAGCATTTCTTTCGTCGAGGCCGTGCAGGAAATTGCCAAAAGGAGCGGCATCATACTGGACACGCATGAAAACGCCAATCCAGAAAAGCAGAGCGAAATGGAGGTGCTCTATGACATCAACACACTGGCGGCAAAGTTCTTTTCCAATAACCTTCTTCAGAATCCGGCAGGTGAAGCTGCCAGAAAGTACTTTGCGGGCAGAAAAATAAACCTTCAGACACAGAGAACTTTCGGACTGGGTTATGCCCTGCCCGAATGGGACGGCTTTTTGAGGCATGCCAAAAGCAACGCCGTGGAACTGGAAAAGGCACAGCAGCTTGGACTTATAGATAAAAAAGACGGCGGAAATTATTACGATAAGTTCAGGGACAGGATTATTTTTCCCATATTCTCGCCCAATGGACGCGTTATTGCTTTCGGGGGCAGGATTATGGAGAAAAATCCAAACCTGGCAAAATACCTGAATTCCCCGGAGTCGCCGGTTTATTTCAAGAGAAAAACGCTTTACGGGCTTTTTCACTCGAAAGATGAAATCAGAAAGCTCGATAAGGCAATTCTGGTTGAAGGCTATATAGATCTTATATCGCTTTACCAGCATGGAATTAAAAACGTTGTGGCTTCATGCGGAACGGCTTTGACCGAGGATCAGGTGCAGATGCTCTCGCGCTACACCAGAAACATAGTGGTATTCTACGATTCCGATCCCGCAGGCATAAAGGCTTCGCTCAGGAGCATTGAGCTCCTGGTAAAGCAGAATTTTGAGGTTAAAATTGCAGAGCTTCCGGACGGCGAGGATCCCGATTCCTACGTACAGAACGTGGGAAGGAAAGAATTTGAGGAGGCAATGGGCAGGGCTCTTAACTTTCTTGAATACCAGACGCTTCAGTACGAAAAGCAGGGCCTGTTCAATGACCCCGAAGGGCAGACAAAAGCCATCCGTGAGCTGATTCAATCGGCCTCGTACGTTAATGATGAACTGAAGCGCAACCTCCTGATCAAATCCATTGCACGGAAGTTCAACCTCAGGGAGAAGCTCCTTGAAACAGAGATGGAAAAGCTGAAGAAAAGCTCTTCTTCGCAGGGCGAGCATCACACGCACGCAAGGCAGAAGAATTTTCAGCAACATCATGAGCAGCAACAAACCGATTTTGAGCAGCAGAACCTGGCTGAATATGAAAACTATGCGCAGGAAGGTCTTCTGGAGGACATCCCGATGCCGCGGGAAATGGCCGCACATCAGGAAGCCGAGCCCTTGCTCAAGGAGACATCAACTGCCGAGAAGGAAATTATTGAGCTTTTATTTGAAGGTGAGAAGAAAATAATCAAGTATGTATTCAACCATCTTACGCCTGAAGATTTCACCGAACCGGTTTCGCAGCACCTGGCAGAGCTGGTTTACGACACCTACCAGAGCGGCGAGGATATACTGCCGGGTGCACTTATAGACAAGATACAGGACGAGGAAACAAAGCAGTTTGTCATTAAAATGTCACTGAACAAGTACTCAATCAGCAAAACCTGGGACGTAATTAACCCGGGTGACGATGAAAGTCATAACCTCTTGCGTTATGCCAGGGACTCCATAAGGAAGTTCAGACTTTTCAGGATAGATAAAGAATTAAAAATAAACTATAATACTATTAAGAACTCTACCGACGAAAGTGAAATAATGCGCCTGATGAAGGCAAATAACCACCTTTTGGAGGAAAAAAAGCTGATTCAGAATGAAAGCGCATAAATAAGGCAGAGTTGTCATTTTCTGATGTGGATAAGGTGGATAATCTGATTTTTACGTCAGATTTCTTAATTGAGAGGAATAAAATAGAGTTGCATAATCCTAAACTTTACGAAATAAATACGCGCGTTTGGATTAAAAAGTTTGGCAGGCCTGAAGGAAAAGCTCCCCTTGAGAATATTCCCGGCGAGGTATGGAACAATCTTTCGGCAAAGGGGATGAATATTGTCTGGCTGATGGGGATCTGGAAAACCTGCCCTTCGGTCGTCTCCAGGTGCTGCTTTGAGGATTTTCTGGTCAGGAACTACGATAAAGCCCTCAGGAACTGGAAGGAAGAAGACGTCATCGGATCCCCGTATGCCCTGGATGATTATATAGTAAACCCGGAGCTTGGAAGCGAGGAAGACCTGCTGAAACTGCGCAAAGAGCTGAATAAAATGGGCTTAAAGCTTTTTCTGGACTTTATACCGAACCATTTCAGCGCCGATTCTCACCTTCTGGACACAAATCCCGAAATTTTCCTGCAGGCCGACGAGGATATTTACGGGCGCGACAGTCATACATATTTCAAGCCCGAGGGGAAAAATGCAATTTTTGCGCACGGGCGCGACCCGTTCTTCCCTGCCTGGGAAGACACGGTACAGGTCAACTATTTCAGCAGCCAGGCGGTAGAATTTATGACCGGCAGGCTACTTAAGATTGCTGGCATGTGTGACGGCGTAAGATGCGACATGGCGATGCTGCCCCTGGAAAACGTGTTCTTTAATACCTGGAGGGGCACGCTCAGCAAAATGGGTCATGAAAAACCCGAGCGCAAATTCTGGAAATACGCAATTGAAAAGGTCAAGGAGAAATACCCCGATTTCATCTTCATGGCAGAAGCATACTGGGATCTTGAATGGGAGCTGCAGCAGCTGGGTTTTGATTACACTTACGACAAAAGGCTTACGGACCGCATTTTATCCGGCAACGTGCCCGAGATCAAGCTTCACCTGAAGGCTGAGTCCGACTTTCAGAAAAAATCCGTGCGTTTCATTGAAAACCACGATGAAGAGCGTGCCTATGCAGCCATGGGCAAGCATAAGTCGCAGGCCGCGGCCATAATCATCGGCACAATTCAGGGGATGAGGTTTTATTTTGACGGGCAGTTTGAAGGCAGAAGGATAAAGCTCCCCGTTCAGCTGGGGCGTGAAAGCACCGAGCGCACGGTAGAATGCATGGTTGAGTTTTACAGCAAGCTGCTTGAAATTACCGGAGCCGAAGTTTTCCAGCAGGGCGAATGGAAGCTTCTGGACGTGCTACCGGCCTGGAGTGATAACGATACATACAAGAACATTCTGGCATGGCAGTGGACAATGTCAGAGGAAAAAAGGCTGGTAGTGATTAACTTTTCGGAATTCCACTCCCAGTGCAGGATCAAGCTGGACGTAAGGGGTTATGAGGACCACTTTGAAATTACCGACCTCCTGCACGATGCCGGGTACTGGCGAAGCACCGAGGAGGTCTTTCACACGGGGCTGTTCATAGACCTGAATTCCTGGCAGAGCCACATATTCAGGTTCTGAACTTATTTATATTCAATCTGCGCAGCGGCGCGGCCGGCGATAAAGCCGGTAGACCAGGCCCACTGAAAATTATAGCCGCCTATAAACCCGTCGGCGTCGAGTATCTCGCCTGCAAGGTAGAGCCCTTTCTGGATGCGCGACTCCATCGTCTGGTAGCGCACCTCTTCAAGCGGCACGCCCCCGGCCGTCACTTCGGCCTGTGAGAACCCCTTCAGGCCGGTAAACTTAAGCTCGTATGCCGTAAAAACGCGGACGAGGCTTCCGGTTTCTTCTTTTGAGAGGGAGTAAAACTTTTTTTCGGGGCTTACTTCAGCAAGCCCGAACAAAACGCCGCAGAGGTTTACCGGGAGCATTTCCCTGAAAAAGTTCAGGACCGACTTTTCCGAATTCAGCCTTATCTGGTTTTTCAGGAGGCTCCTGAGGCTTTCTTCACTGTAGAGCGGAATAAAGTTAAGCTTAAGCTTCAGATTTCCGCCCTGAAGCCTTGCTACTTCCCTGCTTATGTTCAGTGCCGCAGGTCCGCTTATGCCGAAGTGCGTAATAAGAAGAGAGTTTTCGTGTTCAATGAGTTTTTTTTCATCAAGAAAGAGCGTAAGCCTGGCAGGGATTGTAATGCCCGGAATTCCGGTAAGTTTCGGATCATCCAGGAGTATGGGGGTAAGCGCCGGGAAAAGAGGCTTTACCGTATGGCCCAGTTTTTTGGCAAGGCCGTAGCCTGTGCCGTCACTCCCGGTAGTGGGATAGGACCTGCCCCCCGTAGTAAGAATTATCCTTTCGGCTTCAAACCTCTGGTTCCTGGTTGCGAGCATAAAAGCCGTGCCGTTGAATTCAATAGACTCAACCTTAGCTGAAAGGTGGATTTTAACCCGAAGCTCTGCCGCTTTTTTCTGAAGGGCATTTAATATGGAGGCAGCGCTGTCATCCTGGGGAAAATACTTGCCTCCGGGCTCCAGTTTCAATTGAACGCCAAGGCGCCTGAAGAATTCGAGGGCATCCCTGTCGCTGAATTCCCTCAGCACGTTTTTAATAAAATTCCTGCTTCCGCCGAAGAAGTTTTCCGGGCGCACGGATTCGTTAGTAACGTTGCAGCGCGAGCCGCCCGACATGAGTATTTTTGTTCCGCACCTTGAGTTGCCTTCAAGAATGGCAACATTGCCCGGCCACTCTTCGGAAGCGGATATTGCGGCCATAAGTCCTGCAGCCCCGCCGCCGATAACAATCAGTTTATATTTTTCCATCCCTAAGTTTCTTTTCCATTTTCAACACCCGGATTGTTTGTGCCAGACTGCACAGAAAGCCCCGGGCAGTAGAAATAAGTTATAAAAATAATTTGATTAAATTATCAATTTATCGTAAGATTTACATTAAATATTATTTCAACAATTTACGTTTTATGAGATGAAAATAATTAACGGCCTTGCTGTTTTTGAAGATGGGCATAAAAGTAATAAGCCTGTAATATTTATTCACGGTTTCCCGTTTGACCATACAATGTGGCAAAACCAGGTAGAATTCCTGAAGAATAACCGTTACTGCGTGACTTATGACGTGCGCGGACTCGGGCAGAGTGACGCAGGCGACGGGCAGTACACGATCGAAAGCTTTACCGATGACCTTTTGCAGATCGTTGACGAGCTGAAACTGAATAAACCGGTTCTCTGCGGGCTTTCCATGGGCGGCTACATAGCCTTAAGGGCCGTGCAGCGCGAGCAGAAACGCTTTGGCGGACTTGTACTCATGAGCACAAAAGCCTCGCAGGACGACAATGACGGGAAGCTCAAGAGGGCTGAAGGAATAAAAAAGATAAATACGCAGGGAGTTGAAAAATATGTTGCCGGCATGATGCCGAACTGCTTCTGCGACCTCACGATGCAGGAAATGAAGGAGGTTTACGACGAAACGCTCAATAAAGCGGTGAAGTATAACCCAACGGGAGTAAAAGGCTGCCTTCTTGCAATGGCAGGCAGGCTGGACCTGGAGAGTTTCCTGATGGAAATTGAGGTCCCGGCGCTCGTTATTTGCGGATCGCTCGATAAGATTGTGCTGCCCGGGGCAATGAGGGAGATTTCGGAGAAGATAAAAGACTCGGAATTTGCCGCAACACCAAGAGCAGGGCACATTACGCCTTTAGAAAACCCGGAATTCATAAATGATATTCTCTCGGGATTTCTGAATAGAAGGGTTAAATGATAAAAGACGGTTTAAGGTTTAAGGTTCAAAGTTCAAGGTTCAAAGTTTTGCAGCATTGAACCTTGAACTTTTCAGTGGAACACCACGCTGTAATCCAGAAGTTTTCCGTCTTTATAGTTAAACTTGGCGCTGAAGAATTTTTCTTCAAGCATCCATTCTATAAAAGTCTTATCCCCTTCCCAGAGGTTCAGGTCAAAGAGCTTACTGTCGGGGATCCATTTCAGGACGCCTTCGTTTGAATCTCTCAGCTCCCCTTCAAAATTAACTGCGCTGAATACAAAGACGTACCAGTCCTCGCGTCCGTCGAATAAGGGGAACGTGATAAATCCGTGCAGCCTGGGGGAAGAAATTGTAAGTCCCGATTCCTCCCGGACTTCGCGAATAACGCATTCCTCGGGGGATTCGCCGGCTTCCAGTTTTCCGCCAAGGCCGTTCCATTTGCCCTTATGCATGTCGTTCTGCTTTTTGATTCTGTGCAGCATGAGTGTGCTGCCGTTACGCTTGAGGTAACACAAAGTAGCAAGTTTCATTTTACACCGTTAAAAGAAAGGGATAAATATTATATCCCCTTTTTTGACAAAATTTCTTTTACCTGGCCAGTTCGCTTCCGAGGTATTTATTTTCGCGCAGGTAATTAATGACGTAATCTTTTACCCCGTCTTCGAGTGAAGTTACGGGTTTTGTATAGCCTGCCTTAATTACTTTGCCCAGGTTTGCCTCAGTAAAGTACTGGTATTTATTCTTCAGAACCTCGGGCATTTCGATATATTCAATCTGAGGCTCGAGCTTAAGTGCGCTAAAGATGGCCTTAATGAGGTCGTTCCACGTTCTAGCCTTTCCCGATCCGATATTATAGATGCCGTTTTTATCCCTGTTTTCGAGGAAGAAAAGTGTCATATCCACCACGTCCTTCACGTAAACAAAGTCGCGCATCTGTTCGCCGTCTTTGTAATTAGGGTGATAGGACTTGAAGAGTTTGACTTTTCCGGTTTCCAGTATCTGTCCGTACGCCTTATGAATAACGCTGCGCATGTCGGCCTTGTGGTATTCGTTGGGTCCGTAGACGTTAAAGAATTTCATTCCGGCAATCTTGTCGAGGATTTTCATTCTTCTTGCCCAGATGTCGAACATGTGTTTTGAGTAGCCGTACATATTAAGGGGCTGCAGCCTCTGGAGTTCATTTTCGTTGTCGTTATAGCCCTGGCTGCCGTCGCCGTAAGTAGCGGCGGAAGAAGCGTAAATAAACCTGGCTTTTCTGGGCAGGCAGTATTTTACGAGTTCGGTTGTATACCTGTAGTTATTCTCCAGGAGGTAATCGGCATCCTTTTCGGTTGTGGAAGAGCAGGCTCCCATGTGAATGATGGCATCAATGTCGAAAGGCACATTCTCCTCTATGACTCTCTGTATAAAATCTTTCTTGTTATAGACGTCGGCATATTTCAGTCCCACCAGGTTTTTCCATTTTTCGCCAGTACCCAGTGAATCGACGATAATAATATTTTCCTGGCCCAATAAATTCAGGCGCCAAACGATTGCGCTTCCTATAAAACCCGCGCCACCCGTTACAACTATCATAATTAATCTCTCCGGCATATTAAATTCCGGGACAAAAGGAAAAAACGGATCCCGGAACGTTGAAATTTTGGCCGGCAGCAAAGGCGCCGGCAATCATTAAATTCTGGTTTTTAATTGAGGTCTAATTTAACTATATTATTACACGTTTTCAAAAAGATATATATTTTCACATTTAATTTAGGGATATAAAGAACAGTCTGATGCCTAATAATTTCAAGTATATTTCAGAACTGCTCAGAGAAAGAATACTTGTGCTTGACGGGGCTATGGGAACGATGATCCAGCGCCACAAACTGGAAGAGTCTGATTTCAGAGGTGAAAGATTTAAGGACCATCCCCACGACCTCAAAGGAAACAACGACCTGCTCTGTCTCACGCAGCCTGAAATAATAAAAAGTATTCACAGGGCCTATTTCGAAGCCGGGTCCGATATTGTTGAGACCAATACATTTAACAGCACCTCAATTTCGCAAAGCGATTATAAAACAGAACACCTGGTCTACGAGCTCAACTACACAGCAGCCAAGCTGGCCAAGGAAGTAGCGCAGGAATTCAGTGCAAAGGAGCCATCGAAGCCGAGGTTTGTAGCCGGCTCACTGGGACCTACAAACAAGACCGCGTCGCTTTCTCCAGACGTCAACGATCCGGGTTACCGGGCGATATCGTTTGAGGAGCTGGCGGCGGCGTACCTGGAGCAGGTAAAGGCACTTTCGGCCGCGGGCGTAGATCTGTTCCTGATTGAAACCGTATTCGACACTCTTAACTGCAAGGCTGCCATTTACGCAGTTGAGGAGTACAGGAAGGAATCGGGCAGGGACATACCCGTTATGATATCGGGCACCATAGTTGACCAGAGCGGCAGGACGCTTTCGGGGCAGACGACGGAGGCTTTCTGGATATCCATTTCGCACACGAAAAATCTTCTCAGTGTGGGACTTAACTGTGCGCTCGGTTCAAAACAGATGCGTCCTTTTATAAAGGAGCTCTCAAGAATTGCGAGTTGCTATATCAGTCTTTACCCGAATGCCGGGCTGCCAAATGAATTCGGGGGCTACGATGAAACGGGCGCCGATATGGCGCGAGTGCTTGAAGACTATGCAAAAGAAGGCTTTATAAATATTGTAGGCGGCTGCTGCGGCACCACGCCAGAGCACATAAATGCAATATCGCGGGCTGTTGAAAAGTTAAAGCCGAGGGAAATTCCCGAGGTTGACCCCTACCTGAGGCTGAGCGGGCTTGAGCCCGTTGTAATAAGGCCCGAATCCAATTTTGTAAACATTGGGGAAAGGACAAACGTTGCCGGCTCCAAAAAGTTTGCGCGCCTGATCCTTTCGGACGATTACGAGTCGGCTCTTACCGTTGCGCGCCAGCAGGTTGAAGGCGGCGCCCAGGTACTGGACGTCAATATGGACGAAGGGCTCCTGGATTCTGAGAAAGCGATGGTTAGGTTCCTGAACCTCATGGGATCCGAACCCGACATTGCAAAACTTCCCATAATGATAGACTCTTCAAAATGGTCGGTTATTGAGGCGGGCTTAAAATGTGTTCAGGGAAAATGTGTCGTTAATTCAATAAGCCTGAAAGAAGGCGAGGAAAAGTTCAGGCATTACGCGCGCAAGGTTCTTCAGTACGGCGCTGCCGCCGTTGTAATGGCATTTGACGAAAAAGGGCAGGCCGACACGCTTGAAAGAAAAATTGAGATATGCCAGAGGGCATATAAAATTCTTACCGAAGAAGTAGGCTTCCCGGCACAGGATATAATTTTCGACCCGAACATACTTACGGTTGCAACCGGAATTGAAGAGCACAACAATTACGCCGTTAATTTCATAGAGGCAGCGCGGTGGATAAAGCAACACCTGCCACTCGCAAAGGTAAGCGGCGGGGTGAGCAACATTTCATTCTCTTTCCGCGGCAACGACCGCGTGCGCGAGGCCATACATTCTGCGTTCCTTTATCACGCGATTAAAGCCGGCCTGGATATGGCAATAGTTAATGCCGGACAGCTCGAAGTTTATGAAGAAATTCCGAAGGACCTGCTGGAGCTGGTAGAAGACGTAATCTTAAACCGCAGGCCGGACGCCACGGAAAGGCTTGTAGCCTTTGCCGAGCAGATAAAGCAAAAGGACAAGTCGGAAGTAAAGGAAGAAGCCTGGCGTGAAGCCCCGGTTGAGGAAAGGCTTAAGCATGCTCTTGTAAAGGGCATAGTTGAATACATAGAACAGGATACCGAGGAAGCCCGGCAGAAGTTCACGAGTCCGATTGAAGTAATTGAAGGTCCGCTGATGGCGGGGATGAACCTGGTTGGCGACCTGTTCGGTTCGGGCAAAATGTTTCTTCCGCAGGTAGTAAAAAGCGCCCGCGTAATGAAGAAATCCGTAGCCTATCTTATTCCCTACATTGAAGCCGAAAAGGCAAAAAACCAGGATTTGAGGGCTGCGGGAAAGATTGTAATGGCAACCGTAAAAGGCGACGTGCACGACATCGGGAAAAACATTGTTGGCGTTGTCCTGGGCTGTAATAACTATGAGATAGTTGACCTTGGGGTTATGGTTCCTACGGCGCAGATACTGCAGGCCGCAATAAATGAAAATGCCGACGTTATAGGCCTGAGCGGACTTATTACACCTTCACTCGAAGAGATGACTGAAGTTGCAAAGGAAATGGAACGTCAGGGGCTAAAGCTCCCGCTTTTAATTGGCGGGGCCACGACGTCCAGAATACATACGGCGGTTAAAATTGCGCCCTGCTACAGCGGTCCCGTAATTCACGTTCTTGACGCATCGAGAAGCGTACCGGTTGTAAACAGCCTTCTTAACCCGGAGGCGCACGATTCATACGTAGAAAAGGTAAGGAAAGAATACGAAGCCTTAAGGGAAGACCACAAAAAAAGGCAGGAAGCAAAGAATTATATTTCCATAAATGAAGCCAGGAACAACTCACTTAAAACCGACTGGCAGGAAGCAAAGATCTGCAAGCCGAAATACCCGGGGATTACTGTTTTAGATGATTACAGCATTGCGGAACTCAGGAAATACATAGACTGGACGCCATTCTTTTACGTTTGGGAATTAAAGGGCAAGTATCCCGCAATATTCGATAACCCGGATTACGGCAGCGAGGCAAAAAAGCTTTATGAAGACGCGAACAGGATGCTGGATAACATAACAGAACGCAGCCTGCTTAAGGCGAGCGGCGTTTTCGGAATCTTTCCGGCAAACAGCGTTGGAGACGACATAGAAGTTTATTCCGACGAGAAGCGTTCGGGTGTTTTAACCGTTTTCCATACGCTGCGCCAGCAGGGGTTAAAAACGGGCAGCAACCCGAACCTTGCGCTTTCCGATTATATTGCGCCCAAGGACTCGGGTGTAAAGGATTACATAGGAAGCTTTGCCGTAACGGCTGGAATTGGAATTGAAGCGATGATAGAAAAATTCCGGCAGGAGCACGACGACTACAGCATCATACTCATTAAAGCCCTGGCCGACCGCCTGGCGGAAGCATTTGCAGAGCATCTGCATGAGCTGGTAAGGAGGAAATACTGGGGTTACGCTTCGGATGAGGCATTAAGCAATGAGGAGCTGATAAAAGAAAAGTACCGTGGCATCAGGCCCGCGCCGGGGTATCCCGCGCAGCCGGACCACACCGAAAAGAGAACGCTTTTTGAGCTTCTGCAGGCTGAGAAGAACTCATCCATCCGCCTTACAGAGAGCATGGCCATGTATCCGGCAGCGTCGGTTAGCGGTTTATACTTTGCGCATTCCGGGGCAAAATACTTTAACGTTGGCAAGGTCGGGCGCGACCAGGTGCTTGATTACCAGAAGCGTAAAGGCATGAGTCTGCAAGAGATGGAAAAGTGGCTCTCGCCCATTCTCAACTATAACGGAAGTGCCGAATAAGAGATAAAGGAGGAGGGCGTAAAAGTCCTCCGGCCTGATCAAATTACTTCCTGCAGCAACAAAACGAAGAATTACTTTTACG
Organism: Ignavibacteria bacterium; assembly: GCA_025612245.1. Lineage (GTDB taxonomy): Bacteria > Bacteroidota > Ignavibacteria > Ignavibacteriales > SURF-24 > JAAXKN01. The sequence continues at coordinate 31,348 of JAAXKQ010000007.1, read as the reverse complement.
GGTTTCATTGCTCAAATAACAAAGGCAGAAGTCCCAATTAGGAACTTCTGCCATGATTTAACTTTATACTAGCCGCTTACTTCAGGAGCATCATCTTACCGCTTTCAACAGAGACACCTTTTTTGATAATTCATTTTAACTCCTTTAATTGTTAGTAAAACATTTTTTTCTATCTTCTGCCAATGGCAATAAATCCTTCGTAGTTAGGATAGCCGCCCACGGCAACAGCAAGGTTGTTCTTTAACCTGACTGAGCTGTAAACAACGCCATGAAGCTTTACCTCGTTATAATTGGTCTTCCAGCTTTTCCCGTTAAAATGGAGTATGTTTCCATAAGATGTAGTAACAAATATATCATTCCTGTCAGGGCCATAAATGTCTGTTATGCTGTAATCCGTAAGGCCAGATATTTCAGTCCAGCTGGGGTCGGTAAGCCTGTGCTTGTAGTAAAGAAATCCAGATGCAACATAGTAGGCCTTTTCAGGGATAAACCACACATCTGTGTTGTTATAAGGAATGCCTTCGGTTGAGATCTGCTCTGCATTTAATCCATCCAGCTTTTCTATTACACTTCCTGAATGGGTAGCAACAATAGAACCCACCGCCAGGACCTCAGGCTTTGTCCCGGAGTCATTCATGCCTCCCCATATGTCGTAGAAGGTGAGGTTTGTGCCGCTTTCAATTACCTGCCACTTCCTGCCATCGAAGTGAAGAATAGTACCCTTGGCTCCGGCAGCATAGATGTCGTTTGAAGATGTGCCCCAGATTACATCCAGTGACTTTCCTTCATCAACATCTTCTGTCAGAGAAACTCTTGAGAATGACAAATCGGCAATTGAATCCCTTCCATTCCAGTGAAATACACTTCCCGAGCTTAACCAGATATCATTTTCCCCGAACGGCAAAATGCGGGCAATTGGATTAGGAGCAATGACTTCTTGCCCCTGGTAGTCTTTGTATTTATAGTAGAGCCTCTTTATCGACCAGCTGTGGCCATCCCAGCGGGCCAGGCTGTAGGGTTTGGGGTCTTCTTGTCCATTGGGGAAGTTCTTATATATCTCACCTACGGCATAGATGAGAGTGTCGTTTATGATTGCCACATCCCTTATCCATGTTCCATAATCCCCAAGCCTGAATGTCTGCCATGAAAAGTCGTGGCTGGTCGTATCCATCGTCCTTATGCTTAAGGATTCCTTCATTCCCGGGCTGAACTCAACCTGGTAGGTGTAGTCTTTCCCTGGCTGAAGGGAGTCGTCGTAAATGGTGGTATCCTTTAGAGACAGGTTAAATCTGGCTACGGGATTGCCGTCTCTTGAAATTGTAACCTCTGAGGGGAGCCTCAGGCTGCCAGCATTTATCTTAAGCCATGCCTCGGTGCAGGAGACGTCCTCAGAGGTCAGCTTCCCGGGGCTGCCTTTCCCTCCTCCTTCAGGCTCATTGGGACTCTTGCACCCATGAGAAGACACGAGGAGAAACAAAATAAGGATAATTAAGCCTCCTTTTCTTATTCCATAAGACAGGGACGTGGGGTATTCTGGTGTAAGTAGTGTTTTCATAAAGCATTTTACTAAAGTTAATACTCTTGTTTTAAGGTTTCTGCTCCCATGGCTCAAAACTACTGAGTGCCTCATTCTTTTTTTCAGGAAACGTCATTTGCGATAGATTCCAATTACAAAAGAATGCAGTAAAGCATATTCCCTTTACTTAATATAATATGGTGACGAGGAGCGTTTTCGGAAAAATTCCGGAAACTTTCGTCAAATTTTTCAGGATTTTTTGGATGAACTATGTAACACAATAGCTTTCCTTGTCATTATTCATCGGCCACCTTATAGTACAAATACCCTGCCGGGTGTACAAATAACAAAGGCAGAAGCCCCAATTAGGAACTTCTGCCATGATTTAACTTCAGACTAACCTTTTACTTCAAAAGCATCATCTTGCCGCTCTTGACGAAGTCATTTGCCCTTATCTCATAGATATAGGTCCCACTGGGGAGGCTTGAAGCGTTGAATTCAACAGAGTACTTCCCCATCTCCTTATACCCGTTTACGAGTGTAGAAACTTCCTTACCCAGCATGTCATAGACCTTGAGAGTGACCTTTGAGGCCCTGGGGATCTGGTAAGTTATCATTGTTGTAGGGTTAAAGGGGTTCGGGTAGTTCTGGCTTATGGCATATTCAGTTACCCTTGTATCTTCCGAATAGCTCAGATCTACATACTTCTCCTTCTTTGCCTGCCTTGGAATGCTGTATGATCTCAAGACGTAGTATTCAGCTTTAAGGCTGTCTCTGAGGCTAAGCTCCCTTGAAAGTCTGAGAGCCACCTTCCTGTTTCCGATTCCGCTTAAGTCGAGCCTGTAGCTCTGCGGCTTTAGCTTCATTATTGATGAAGAAGTAAGTACAAATGAGTTCAGAGACTTCAGTACCGCTTTTGTTCCGGCGTCGATTAACTCGAGCTGAAGCGCAATCTTTCCGCCATCTTTGAGAAGTGAGGCCATCTTGAGCGAATCACTTAAGTCAAAGCCGAGGGAGTAGGAGAGGCTTCCGCTGTTATTTACGTCGATGTCTCCGGTTTCAAGTGAACCCTGGAAGTGTTCATAGGACCTTTCCTCATTCTCCTTCGGCTCCTTGAAGCCTATCTTGCTGTCATTGAATGCCACCTCGCCTAAGGAAGCCTTCAAGAGGACGTCATTGAGCTTTATCAGGCCGCTGCGGCTTTCAATTGTACTTCCCTGCCCCTCTTCTGAAGACGCCTTGGCCAGTGTTCCCAAGGAAATGGCGTTAGAGGACTGGAAGTAATAAGGTAAAGACGCATTATTAAAAGAGATGAGGTAAGAATCGGTAAAATCAGCTCTGCTGCCGCCCATTACCTGCACGTTCTGTTCTGCCGTATTTGAATTGTATATGGTGGATAAAGAAGTGCTCCTTACGAACTGGTTCCCTGAATAGCTGGTGCTCCAGCCAAGGACAAAGTTTTTGTAACCTATGCTCAGGTTTCCAAGATTACTCACGTGAACTGACGTGGCATCGTCATCTTTCCCGGCGTAATTATAAGTATCGGACCATGAAGTGCTGGAAACCTTCCTTTTTAGAACGGCAGTCTGCATGTATGTTGCGTCGTCATAGTTTTTCCAGGCAACACAAGGCAGGTTATTGACCAGAGTAATTGAAGGCTTTTCATTCAGCTGATGGTAAGAACCATAATCTACAGGATCTGATATTTCCACCAAAGGAGCAACAGTAACCGTTCCGTCGCTGTTAAGAGTAAGCTTCGTGTACTTAATTACGCTCCAGCTGCCGCCAGAGCCTGTTTTCTGGCTAAAGGCCAGGTAAAAATCCATCGGAATTGCATTAGCCTCATCCCTTACGCCTGCAACGGTCGGGTTAAAGCTGTTTATGTCAGTTCCCTCTATGTGTGTACCAAAAGCATACGGCTCCCAGGTTATTTCATTTAGCGTGAGATAAGGATTACTTGAGTCGGGCTTCTGTGTAAGCGTACCGGTCTTGTAGTATAAGCCTGCAGGAAACGTACCTGCAAAGTCATCTGTCATTGCAGGCTGCCTCCAGATCATGATTGCTCTCTTGTCTGATAAAGTACCCTGGCTTTTAGAAACAACAAGGCATGCCACTACGGGCTGGGCATCAAATGTGCTTCCCGGTATATTGCTTATAAGGGTCTTGGCTCCTGTAATGGAGAAGCCGTTGACCTCTGAGGCCATGATTCTGGTGGTGTTTGCTGAAGGATCAGGTGCGGCATATCCTACTACATAGAAGTGACAGTCGTCATCTGTGCCGTCAATTGAAGGGTCATGCGCAATAGTTCCCACGGGGTTTATTGGCTTTCCATCATTCATCATCGTCCAGCTTGAGCCCATATTGTTTGAATTTTCCATCCAGATGGAGTTCATGCTTTCATATACCAGCAAGGAATTTACACCATCGCTTTTTGTCTTCTTTTGGAATGAATTTGCAAACGCATTTGAGTAGTTTGAAAGGTGGAGTCCCTTGTAGTATGCAGTGATACCTGCATTATCTTCATTAAATACCACCGCTTTCTGATCAAAACCAGTTGGGTTTGTGCCATTCTGCTGTAAAGTTGCGTTAGAAGAAGACCAATACTGGAAATAGAATTCTCTACTTCCAAGTGTTCCACCTAAGTTTTTTGTTAACTTCAGTGGGGCACGAACAGAATAGAAATTACCTGAAGAAACTGTTTGATTTATAAATACACCATTGTATGGCTGATTATTTTCATACCGCGTAGTTGTATTTGGACTGAAAGGAGAAGTCCTTGATAAAAATGGAGCAGACATCCCCTGATTCCTGAGTGTGTTTCCATAAGTGGGATCGTTATAATTGATAAACCACGGGTCCATAAAATCAACAGTATTGTCCGATGGATTAATCGATGCACTACCTTCGAACAAATTTTGAATTGTTACATTTGTAATAATCGGAGAAAAACGGGAATTATAATTATTATCCCGTGCCCCAACAGTAAAGCCATGATGGTTTATAACATCAGTTCCCTTAGCAAAGTTTTTATACCAGATATAAAATTTCTGATTGCTACATATTACCTGATCACCCTGCAATATTTCATTGTTTCCCGGCACAACAGAAATGGGCTGTCCGGGAGTAAGGCGTGGACTAAACGAACTTCCATTCCATCTTCCTACAGTGCCCACCTGAGTTATGTTGTCAGCAAGGGTCTGAGATACAATTACATTTCCCATATAGATATCAGCAGTCATTGCTGAAGCTGAATTGGAAATATTATTCACTTCAACATAAGTAGGATTTCCATTATAATCATTTGAATTAGGTGTCGTTAAAGATGAAAAACTTAATTTATTAGAACTTCCGGGGAATGGGTCTCCAGAATCTCCTCTGCCTGAGTTCTTTTCCAATGAATATAAGCCATCAGCCTGCTCTAAAGCAACATTGTAGTGTCCGTAAGTAGTATGCCCAGGGTACCATTCATTATCGTTACCACTATTACGTTCATCAACATGATAGATAAGCAACCCATTACCAGGCAAATATGAATCGTATCCAGTCTGTTGTCTGTTCTCAATCATGAAATATTCTGAGCCTATAGTTCCATATTTCCAGACTTTGTAAACTATTGAAGAATTCTCCACACTCTGAATTTGCTGATTTACTGTATTTGAGTTTATGTTTTGAACTGTTCCAAATTGCGCTGTTTTCCATTGCATTTGGGATCTTGACCATGCATCCGGGTATGCAGGAGATTCACCCATTCCAGATGGACCATTCCAGCTGCCACCCGCCATCAGACTCCAATTGCCCAATCCTTCCGAACTATAATCCGTGTCATACAAATCGGGTAATCCAAAAATCATATGGCCGCATTCATGAGCAAACACTCCACAGGTAATATCCCCCGGATTTTGAAAGTATTCAGGTTGCATTGTATAAGCATAAGTATAAACATCGTCGTGCTTTTTATGGCTGCTCATTGTCCAGGAATGTGACCAAATATCATAGTCACTTCCAGTATACTCTGCCCCTGGCCCTGCATGAACAATGACCAGACCATCAACAAAGCCATCACCGTCATTGTCATAGTTATTGAAGTTCACTACCCCATCAACGGCATCGCATGCATCTTCAGCAAGCTTCTGCGCATTATTAGGATAAGTCCCCTCTCCGCCATGACCATTAACATAATAGCTGTAAGCTTGTGGCATTCGCTTCCATCCCATTGCGCTTGGCAAGTTCACAGTTACAATATCCAATGTACCGGAGCTAAGGGTATTATAGTAATGTCTTAGTGTACCCTGTGTAGTTCCAAAGCCAATAGCATCGAATGCTGTAGGACTTACAGTTTTGGGTTTATCAGAAAAATCCACTATTATCATAAGTACTTTAAAACTAGAATTAACAGCATTCGTAGAATTTTTAGATCCAGGACTATTTATATTAATGCCCTGTTTCTTTGCTACTTCACGCCATGGTACATTTAGACCACGTTCTTTTAGTTCCTGAAAATGCTGAAGAAAATATGGCTTTTGAATCAAGCCTTTCCTGATCATCTCCTTCACCCTCTCATGTGGAGGAATTGATGCTAAAATTGTTCCTGCAAGAATAGCTAGTAATATTACTGAATATCCGAACCTTTTTCTGAACATTGAAAGTACCTCCGAATTGTTTTGTTGGGAAATTTTATTCAGTTTTTCATTTTCTTTTCCCGATGAGAACTACTCCTCTTAGCCCAACTCCTCCCGATATGGCAATAGTGTTTCCTTTTACGTCAAGATTGTTATACGCACCATCAAGATATGTCTCGCTGATAAAGCTTTTCCAGTTCACACCATTGAAGTGAAGGACTTCTCCGTAGGCTCCAGCCAGAAACACATCGTTTATCGCATTGGCTTTTATTCTTTCTATTGAATAATGAGTGTATTTCATGGAATCATCTTTCCAAAACTTATCTATCAGGCTCACCTTATCATAAATGCCACCACCGGTTACATAATAATGCCTGTTCGGTATGAACCAGACGGCATATAAGTCCCAGATAATGGGTTCATAAGAAATGTGGGTAACCGTATTCCCCTTTATGCTTAAAATGGCTCTTCCTGGAGGGTAGTTTGTAGTTGCAGTGGCCAGAATCTGCATCTCACCCGTTCTTTCATCCATAGCTCCATAGATATCCGTGATATCAAGGTTTGTTCCTGTTTCCAGCTTCTTCCAGCTATGGCCGTCAAAGTGAGTTATCATACCCCCCCAGCCGATCCCGTAGAGGTCACTTGAGCTTTTACCCCATAATCTATTTACAGACTGCCCGTTTTCTTCCCCTCCAATCAGGTCTATTCTCTGGTATGAAGAAAGCATCTTACTCGATACCCCGTCCCAGTGGTGGATTGCCCCGTCTGTAAGCCAGATATCATTCGGCCCCAGCACCAGGATACTCCTTAAATCAGGCATAAGCTGGTTATTTGCGTCATAAATCTTCTTTAAGGTCCACTTCTTCCCGTCCCAGTGCGCTACGGAATAAGACTGATAGTCCAGATGCCCCAATGAATCATTAACATAAATCTGTCCGACGGCCCAGATATTATTCTCATCTATAATGGCTACGTCACTGATACAGCTTCCAACCACATTGTTCCCGAAATAAAAGAGCTGCCAGCTGATGCTGTTACTTGTAGTATCCAGTGTGGTCAATGATACAGGAGAGCCCTGTTTTTGATTAAAATAGACCTGGTAAGTATACGAATGGTTTGGCTTAAGTGTATTGTCATAAATTACCGTGTCTTTTCTTCCAAGAGTAAAGCTGAAAATGGACTGGCCGTCTCTTTTAATCGTTACATTTGATGGAAGAGTCATCTCGCCAGCATTTATCTTAAGCCATGCCTCTGTGCAGGAGACGTCCTCGGAGGTCAGCTTCCCGGGGCTGCCTTTCCCTCCTTCAGGCTCATTGGGACTCTTGCACCCATGAGACACAAAAAGGAGCAAAATAAGGATAATTAAGCGTCCTTTTCTTATTCCATAAGACAGGGTCGTGGGGTATACTGGTGTAAGTAGTGTTTTCATAAAGCATTTTACTAAAGTTAATACTCTTGTTTTAAGGTTTCTGCTCCCATGGCTCAAAACTACTGAGTGCCTCATTCTTTTTTTCAGGAAACGTCATTTGCGATAGATTCCAATTACAAAAGAATGCAGTAAAGCATATTCCCTTTACTTAATATAATATGGTGACGAGGAGCGTTTTCGGAAAAAATTCCGGAAACTTTCGTCAAATTTTTTCAGGATTTTTTGGATGAACTATGTAACACAATACCTTCCTTTTCGGTGCTATATATATTTTAGCCTGTAATTCTAAAAAAGAATAATATTCTTCCGGGGGGATGGACCTGTGCCTTAAGGCAAAAGCCGCCCCTTTTTAGCAAGAGAACATAATGGTAAATCAGTGTTAATAAATTCGATTGGTACTTACGGAAAGCTCAGTATAAGTATAAGTTCTTTTTCAAGATATATGCAGTCAAAGTTGTAGCCCAAGTTAGTTACATAAACTTATTTTGTCAAGAGAAATAAAAATAATGCTGAAAAAAAAAGCAAGAATATGGAAAATGAAACATGGAATAATGCCACGTACAGTTTATGTTTTACCTGGGGCAGGCATATTTCCGGGCACATATATAAAGAAGCGACTGTTTTATTCTTAAGCGGAATTAAGGAGCTCCTCTTTTTGCAGCAATCCCTCCTTTAATATATTCAACACCGCGGTTTCTTCAGCATTAAGCCCGAAGCCGGAGCTATCAGCGCTCTTCGAGGCCATTTCCATTTTTTCAAAAAGACTGTCATCCATGTAGGCAGTTATAACCTCCGGGTGGATGTAATATTTTCTGCAGACCGATGGCGTGTTGTTCAAGGCACCCGAGACTTTTTTTATTGCCTGCACTATATTTTTTTGTTTATCCTTTTCCGCTTCCGCAGGGCCCAGGGAATATAATTCCCTTGCCGCGCGCACCGTTCCGCCCCACGTCCTGAAATCCTTTGCGGTAAAATCCTGCCCGATAATTTCCTTCAGGTAATTATTAACGTCGGCCGATTCAACCGACTGGCGGCTGCCCTGTTCATCCAGGTACTGGAAGAGCTGCTGGCCGGGAAGTTCCTGGCATTGGCGGATGAGTTTTGCGAGGCGTTTATTTTCAATGTCCACTTCCCACTGTTTTCCGCTTTTACCCTTAAAGATAAAGCGCACCTTTGAGCCTTCGACCTCCATGTGCTTATTGCGGAGAGTAGTAAGTCCGTAGGAATCGTTCTGCTTTGCGTACTCGCTGTTACCGATGCGTATGAGGGTTTCTTCCAGGAGTCTGACAAGAATTGCCATAACCTTTTCTCTTGGAAGCCCATGGCGCCTGAGGTCCTCATCCACGCGGGCGCGTATAAGAGGGAGTGTTTCGCCGAACCTTATCATAAGGTTGAACTTATTTGTATTACGGATGTCTTCCCATCCGGGGTGATAGATGTACTGTTTGCGTCCTTTCTGATCGCGCCCGGTAGCCTGAATATGCCCGCCGGAATAAGGGCAGATCCAGACATCCGTCCATGCAGGCGGAATTACCAGGGCTTCAATTCTGTTTATGTGTTTAGGGTCGGTAAGTTTATTGCCGTTTTTATCCAGGTAAGCAAAGCCTTTGCCCTGAATCCTGCGGCTAAAGCCCGGCTCGGTATCGGATACATATCGCAGGCCTGCGGCCTCGGCCACCTCTTCGGGTTCAGTTATAATGAGGTTTTCAAGTTTTTCGTTAATAATTTCTTCCAGTGCGTTCATATTTTTCATAAGGTCAATTCCCTGATTTCAATTAAGGCGTATCTATTATAACGTCGAAGGAAGGTTCAAAGTTCAAGGGGGAGAAGAAGTGTTGAGTTTTAAGTTTTAAGTTTTAAGTGGGGAAAAAAGAGTTCAAGGGAAAAGAGTTCAAAGTTCAAGGTTCTAGGTTCGAGGTTAGGAAAAGGCAAAGGTAGAGGAGGAAGGATTAGGAAGGGTGAGAAATTGGAATTGGGCTTGGATTTAGCACCGGGGGGGTGTTTCGTTTGTAAATGGAGGTGCCGTCCCCTCCCATATATCTCCTAGCTCCGGAGGAGCCGGGGGTGTTTTTGCATTTTCTACAAATACCCTACAAATATGCAACCACTACGTGGTTGGGGATTATTTTAGGGATCGTTTTCTACAAACATGCTACCGCTAGCGCGGTAGGGAAGATATTTTGGGAACCGTTTCTACAAACATGCCTACCGCTAAAAGCGGTAGTGAACGTGTATAATTTCTCAGATTGCGGAGGATGTTTACAGGTTGGGTTCTTACATTTATAATTTCTACATGAGGATACTCCGGAGCTTTTTGGGGAATGTGTGGGGGATCAATTTCCCGGGGCTACGGACAAAGCGCTTCTCAAGACGGGCTTGGGAAATGCGTTATTCAAAATGCTCGGTCTTTTTTGGGCTTTTCCGGGTGTCGGGATTAAGGGGTGCCGGGTATTGAATCTGAGGAGTATGTACCTTATATTAAATTCACAACAGCCATAAAATAACCGGAAAGGGACTGACGTATGACAAAAACACAAATATGGGTCGCTGCTTTCTTGGGTCTTTTCATCATTCTTTTTGGTATTTCACACATTTCGAATAATAATGAACCTTCCAGTCAGGCAGGAATGAACGGACAGATGGAAAGTGTTCAGCCTGAGGGCAATGAAGCAAACGCTTCCGCATTGCTCAAAAATAACGGCTGCACCAGTTGTCACGGCAGCGATCTGAATGGAACAAACCTTGCTCCTTCACTAGTAAATGTAAAACAGAACTGGAACCGGGACGAGCTGATTGCTTATCTCAGGAATCCTTCTTCTTTTATGGATTCAGAAAGGTTCGCCGCCTACAGGCAAAGATACTCCTCGGTTGTAATGCCTCCTTTTAACAATCTTGATATTAAAGACCTGGGGAAAATTGCAGATTACCTGATGAAACTCTGATACCGGATAAAAATCCGCTTATAAATAAAAAGGCAAAGGTAAAATTCCGCGGTTTAGCTGCGGCTTAATTTTTATACTTTTTAAGCCGGCCGCACGGTTTTACTTTTGCCTTAAATTTTGCTTTCTTTTGCCTCAGGCGACGGTTATTTCTTTTGCCAGATAAACGTCCTGTATCAGGTTGAGGAGCTGGATGCCTTCTTTCATCGGGCGCTGGAAGGCCTTGCGGCCGGAAATAAGCCCCATTCCGCCGGCGCGCTTATTTATTACTGCCGTTCTTGCAGCCTCGCCGAAGTCGTTTTTTCCCGAGGCGCCGCCCGAATTTATGAGTCCTGCACGCCCCATATAGTTATTCATCACCTGGTAGCGTGTAAGGTCAATCGGATTTCCGGTTGTAAGCTCGGTGTACATTTTTTCGTCAAATTTCCCGAATTTGAGCGTCTTAAAGCCGCCGTTATTCTCCGGCAGTTTCTGCTTAATTATGTCGGCTTCAATAGTAACGCCAAGGTGGTTTGCCTGCCCGGTAAGGTCGGCTGCGAGAGAGTAATCCTTATCGGTCTTAAAGCCGGAGTTTCTAAGGTAGCACCAGAGGACAGTTGCAAGGCCGAGCTCATGGGCGTAGCGGAAAGACTCGCTTACCTCAATTATCTGGCGCCCGCTTTCTTCGCTTCCGAAGTAAATTGTCGCTCCCACGGCTGCGGCCCCCATGTCGTAGGCCTGCGTCACGTTTCCGAACATGATCTGGTCGAATTTATTTGGGAAAGTAAGGAGTTCGTTGTGGTTTAATTTTACTATGAAAGGGATCTTGTGGGCATACTTTCTGGACATCATTCCGAGGACGCCGAGCGTGGAAGCCACGGCATTGCAGCCCCCTTCAACTGCCAGTTTTATTATATTTTCAGGGTCAAAATATTCGGGGTTCGGGGAAAACGACGCCCCTGCCGAGTGTTCAATGCCCTGGTCGACTGGAAGTATGGACACATAGCCGGTTGATGCAAGCCGGCCCGTCATAAAGATCCACTGCAGGTTTTTCAGCACGTTGATGCTGCGGTCGGAATGGTATAAAATCCTGTCCACAAAATCTGGACCGGGAAGGTGAAGGTTTTCCTTTGGGAACTTTGCCTTATATGAAAGCAGCTCATCGGCCTCTTCGCCCAGGTACTTCCGGATCTGATCGATCATTTTAATTCCTCCTTTATTTCTGAATGGTCTTTTGATTAAGATATATCTTTTCGGTTTAATATCAAGTTTCTGGAGGCGGTTTTCCGGCGGTTTCCGGAGTGCAAAAAGAAAGGGTGGAGTTTTAGGCCCCACCCGTAAGAATGGCTTAAAAGTTAAGGTCGCCCGGTTCACCGAGCAAAGTCCTTGCCTGTATGATGTTATTTTTTATCTGCTGCGACCATTCCTGTGCCCACTGTATGTTCTCGTCGCTGGAATGGACCTCATGTGCGATGCCTATCTTCGTTCTGTACTGGTACTGCTGGAAGGCTTTTTTGCATGCCAGTGCAAGATTTTTCTGTTCATATTTTCTGGCAGCCTGAATCACAGCCTGGCGCCAGTCCTCGTTAAAATCCACTGGGATTTTTTCGCCGGCGTTCTTAAGGATTGTGATAGCCTGTTCAAGCTCGTTATTCGAATCGCTCAGTTCCCTTTCGTAAAGCCTGAAATATTCAAGTATTCTGCCATCCTCGAAAGTCTTTATGAAGCTTTCAATTGCGCCCAGGTCGTGCCCGTAGAGCGGGGGCCGGGAGTCGGGTTTTTGGGTTTTGCGCGGGCGGTGCTGTTTTTTATCCTTTTCGGAATTATGTTTGCGCCAGATGGCCAGGTAATATTCCTCCCTTTCCCCTCTAATATCGGGGAGCAACATAAGAGAGCCCGAGGCCATGCGGTTGTCGTAGTATTCGTACCAGGGCGGAATGTCCTCGTTTGCATTCAGGCTTTCCTTAATTTCGTTATAACCCATCCACATATAATCCAGCTCAAAATCGCGGAAGTTATCGCTAAGTATATATTCATAATAAAGGCTGAAGTCCTCTTCGGAAATCGGGTCGATAAACGGGCAGTTCTCAATATTTTTCTCCCAGTATTCAAAGTCGAGCGTAATTTCAATTCCCCTAATTTTAATCAGCTCTGCCCTCCACTGGCATTCGATGTTAAAGAGTTTTTTTCTTTGGATTTCCCACAGGCGTTCCTCGGCTTCCATCTGGCGCCTCAGGAAAGCGTTTTCCTCATTTTCCTTCAGCATTTCTCCATAGGTAAGATACCTGGTTTTCTTCAGGGCGTAGGTATCTATGAATGATTCCACGCTTGAGGGGTTATAACGGCCGAAGAATTCTTTATACGCGGGGTTATTCTTCAGATCCTTTTTAATCTCACTGATCATTGCACCGAACTTTTTTTCCTTCTCAATATTTTCGAGTATAAATTCAGGAATATTGTCTTCAGACAAATTTTTATTGTTACTTTTCATAAGTTCTTTTATTGCGTTTTGATTCACAGCCTGCATCCTCTTCTTAAATAATAAGATTCATCTATTATACTCCATAACCAGAAAAGAAGCTGTATGAATACCGGTTATTAATCCGATTTCCCACCCCTTTGGGTGCGGCTCTTTTAATTAAGTTATAACATGAAAAAGAATAAGTCAATCTTTTCTTACAAAAAGACTTCTAAAAAGTCTACTTTTTTTGTAAGAAGTTATCCTACAAAAATTATATTAAATTTGTGAAACGCTTACAATCCCATTATATTTACCATATGAAGAACTACAGATTGGTATATTCAACGGACCCCGAGGTCAACAAAAAGTGTCCCCGGTGCAAGGAGTTAATCTCCGAATGCACGTGTCCGAAGGATGAGGATATGAGCAACGTGAAGATTACGCCGGTCTTAAGGATTGAGAAGTCGGGCAGGCACGGAAAGACCGTTACGGTTATAGACAAGCTTCCCTTAAACGAAAGTTACCTGAAGGATCTTACAAGCGAGCTCAAGAAGAAGTGCGGCTCGGGAGGGACCTACAAGACTGAGGCAGGCAAAGGAAGCATAGAAATACAGGGAGAAAAAAGGGAGCTCATAAGGGCTTACTTTGAGAAGCAGGGTATTAAAGTAAAAGGCTAAAACCGGCAAAAAAAGAAATCCTGCCGGTTTTGAGCCTAAATATTCTTTTTCCGGTTATTTGATATAGCTCATTTTCTTTACAATACTATAGCCCGGTCCCTGAGCCGGCACACAGTTTAACTTATAAAGATAAACACCTGAAGAAACAGGCACACGGTTTTCATTTCTGCCATCCCAGCTTACGTCGTGAAATCCGGGATTAACCTGCCCCAGCTTAAAGCTTCGAACGTTCTGCCCCTTAAGGTTTGTAATTACCAGTTCAGCCACAGCAGTGCTTTTAGCGTAAAACCTGATTTTTGTCATTCCGTTAAAAGGATTGGGATAGTTCTGCAGAAGCTCAAAATCTGCCGGGCGGGTATTTTCTTCCATGACGGAAAGTTCTGCAAGGCTATGTATCTTAAACGTCTCGAAATCCATATTTCCCAGGTTATCCACGGCTGCAACACAGATACTATCCTCCTGAGGGGCATCAATATCCGGAGTTCCCTCGAACTTATTTTCCTCGGGGTCGTAGCTCATCCAGTCGGGTATGTGGTCAATTCTGTAGTGAACGTTGGCGGCGGTATTTCCTTCTACGAGGGGTGAATAGCTGAAAAGCTTACCCGTAGAAAAGGTCGGTTCCGGCCCGGCCGCAATTTTGATATCCTTTCCGGCCGCCATAACATTTACTTCCCAGCTGATCGAGGCGGTATCTTTGGAATTAAATGAGTATGCCCTGACCGAATTTAGGCCCAGGGGATGTTCGGAAGAGTTAAATTTGAGCACACTGCCATTTTCCGGCACCAGAGTATCATTTACAGTCCAGTAGTATGAAACGTGTCCGTTATTTTCATCAACGGCGCTAACCCTGAAGGATATTCTTTTACCCTGCTGGAGCTTAATTTTTCTGTAATTAAAGGGCATTTTCTTCTGCAGGCACACTTCCGAGCCTGCCGTAAACGGCCACCAGGAGGTAAACCTTGGAGGGAAATTATCCTTCAGGAAATGCTCCAGTATATTTTTAGTCATAAGCGATACTTTTGTCGTGTGCGACTGGAGTCCCCAGGCCCATCTGACAGTTGCGGCATTAAAGACGTATCCGGCGTTCGGGTTTTTATCCCTGTTGTACTTAAAGATTCCCATAGTAGACCATTCATTTCCGAGATTTTCCGACTGAAAGTCTGCCGGAGAGAGGCCGAGGAGTGTAAAGTTAAGCGGGGTCTGGTCGCTTCCTGTAGGCAGAGGCATACCGTTTCTGTACTTAAAGAGAGCCGCGTCAGTTTCATAGCCGACGATGGAGGAATCGGCGTAGTAGCCGAGCGTGTCGCCTTCGGACAATCCCGTATTATCAAAGGCCCAGTGCTGCGAATTTCTCACAATATATCCCCCGTAGCCTTTTGTCCAGGGCAGGCAACCGGTATAATTTACCTGTCCCCCGTGCTGATAGCTGGTGCCGAGGAAGGGGTTTTCCCTTTTAATTGTATACCACTCCTGTGTTCCCTGTTCCTTTCCGTAAAATGGGTCTTCGAGATTATGTTTATAGCAGACGAAGGTGTGGTAGTTATCTTCATATCTTATCTGCCACCAGCATGTATTGCCGCTAAGGCACATAAAGTGGTTGCCGTTATTCAGGAAGGCTTCCACGTTATCGCGCATATTGCGGCTCCAGTATTCGCTGTGGCCCGTAATAAGGAGCACCTTGTGCTTCATCAGGTACGACGGGTCGCGGTCAAGATCGGTTTCTGAAACGACGTCCGCGTCGTAGCCCTCCTCTTCGAGCCATTTTATGAGCTTAGAGTCGTAGGCAGCAAAGCTGCCGCGGTTTACCTGGCTATGGTGGTTCCTGTTAAAGGGTCTGAAGAAGGAGAGTTTATCGGAGCGGTTGTCAGAAATTCCGGGTCCCCCGTAGCTGCTGTTAAAAGTATAAGTGCTCTTACCGCCGAACATGTTGTAAGCCTGGTAAGTATTTGTAGCGCAGACAACCAGGAGTCTGTTTGTGGTATTTGCGTCCTTGACGAAAAAAAGGACGGGGTTTATGGTATCGCTCAGGGCCGGGAACTCGGCCAGATATGCCCCGGGTTTCCAGTTGCCCGGGATTACAATTCTTGCTGCCTCGGGCCAGTTGCAGCCGTGCAGGTAAACGGCATCATCCTCCATTACCCTGTGTATTCCCCCTTTTACGTTCGGAATGGTTGCAACGAGCTCTTTTGTCCTGCCATACCTGTAAATTTTAAGGTCGTAGTTCAGGGCGTGAGTTGAGATGTAGAATTTAAGTGTGTCTCCCCTGTAGCCGCTCAGATCCGAAGCGTAGCCGCCTTCAAGATCCCCGCAGCCGTAACCCGGCTCGTCGGTCCTGTTAAAAAGAGTTGACTGTGCCCTGCCCGGGAAGGAAAGCACTGATATTAAAAACATTGCAAAACATATGCGGTATAGCGTTTTCATTTTCCCCCTGATGAAAAGATACAAAAAAATTAAAAGAACCTGAGTGCGCGAAAATTCCCCCCCACAATCTAAATCCTTAAGGCACATTTTTCAAGTAAAACTTAAGGGGATAAAAAACGGGACAGCCGGCAAGGCGGTTTAAGGTTAAATTATTATATTTTAAAGGTGTTAGAACCGACATTTAATTTTACGGGATTTGTTCTTTTAATTTATTATTTTCATTTTATACATTCACCAAATAGGGTTTTAAGATGAAAGCTGTTAAGGCGCACGCTCACAAGGAGCTAAAACCGGAAGAACTTAAACTCAGGTGCAGCCCCGAAACATTTAATTTCGATTCAACGGGAGAAATTACCCCGGTCAACGAGATAATCGGGCAGGAAAGAGCGCTTAAAGCACTGAAAATTGGAGTTGAGCTCTGGAGCCCGGGCTACAACATTTTCATTACTGGGCTCTCAGGGACCGGCAAGGCAACCACGGTAAAGAAGATGCTTGAAAGCATAAGGCCCAAGTGCCCCGTTTTGAACGACTATGCCTACGTAAACAACTTTGAGGACCAGGATAACCCGCTGCTTCTTGTATTTCCGGCGGGTGAAGCGGCAAAGTTCAAGCACGACCTGGCATCCACCATTCAGTACCTGCAGAATAAAATACCTCAGGCTCTTGAGGCAGAATCCTATAAAGTTGAAAGAAAGAAAATCCTCTCCGAATTCAGCAGCCGCGAGCAGGTATTAATGAATACATTTGAGGAAAAGCTGAAGAAAGAGAATTTTTCCCTGGGGCAGATTAAGGTAGGAGAAGCTTCGCGCCCGGAGGTGCTTCCCGTGGTTGAAAACCAGCCCATTTTTATACAGCAGCTCGAAGAGCAGGTGCGCAAGGGGAAAATTGACAAAGAAAAGGCAATGGAAATTTCCACCAAATACGCTCTTTACCAGGAAGAGCTCCAGAGCGTATTTAAGAAGGGGCTTAAGCTGAGTCAGGATTACCAGGAGAAACTCCAGCAGCTGGAAAAAGAAACCGTAAACGTAATTGTAAAGGGTGCAATCAGCAACATAAAAGAAAAATACAAATGGGAGAAAGTTGACCGCTACCTCGACCAGGTAGAAAAAAACATATTTAACTCGCTCGACGTCTTCAAGGGTGTACGCCCGAAGACAGAGGAAACCGAAGAAGGCATTGTAATTGACTATTACAAGGAATACGAAGTAAACATAATACTGGATAACACTCACACAAAGGAGTGCCCCATTGTAATTGAAACCACGCCTTCTTACAATAACCTCTTCGGCACAATAGAGAAGTTCTCCGACGGGCACGGGGGCTGGTATGCCGATTTTACGAAGATCAAGGCAGGCTCATTCCTGAAAGCTAACGGGGGCTACCTGGTCCTAAACGCAATGGATGCCTTCCAGGAGCCCGGGGTCTGGAAAAGCTTAAAGCGCGTGCTCATGTACGGAAAGCTCGAGATACAGGATTTCTTCAGCTACTACCAGTTCTCACCTACGGTGCTAAAACCAGAGCCAATAGACTGCAATACGAAGGTGATTTTTATTGGCAATCAGTACATGTATTCACTCCTGGCCTCATACGAGGATGACTTTAAGAAAATCTTCAAGATAAAGTCGGATTTCGACTATGAGATGAGGAGAACCGATCATAACCTGCAGGAATATGCAGGCGTAATTAAAAAGCTGATTGAGAATGAAAAGCTGATGGAGTTCGACAAGTCGGCTATTGCTGCCGTCATTGAATACAGTTCCCGCTACGCGGGGCAGAAGGAAAAGCTTACGACGAGGTTTTCCTTTATTGCGGACCTACTGAGGGAATCCAGTTTCTGGGCAAAAGATGACGGGGAATCGATTGTCTGCGAGTACCACGTGCATCAGGCATATAATAACAGTCGGGAAAGGCACGCTCTTTATGAATCGAAAATCTCGGAAATGATTGAAGAAGGGAGCATTTTAATTGATACCGAGGGAGAAAGGACGGGACAGATTAACGGGCTGGCAGTTTACGGCTCCGATTACTTTTCATTCGGGAAGCCGACCAGAATTACGGCTTCAGTTTCTCTAGGAGCGGGCAACCTCATCAATGTTGAACGCGAAGCCGGCCTAAGCGGCAGCACGCACAACAAAGGGGTTCTCATAATTTCGGGATACTTCAGGGAAACCTTCGGGCAGAGAATTCCGCTTTCATTTTCGGCAAGCCTGGTATTTGAGCAGGGCTACGGAATGATTGACGGCGACAGCGCCTCGGCAGCCGAAGTCTGTGCCCTGCTGTCGACCTTTTCCGAGCTGCCTCTTAGGCAGTCCATTGCCATAACGGGCTCGGTAAACCAGAAAGGCGACATTCAGCCCGTAGGCGGCATTAACGAAAAAATTGAAGGTTTCTTTGACGTATGCCGAAGGCGCGGCTTAGACAGGCATCACGGCGTAATAATTCCGGCGCAGAACGTGAAAGACCTTATGCTCAGAGACGACATCATTGATGCGGCTAAGGAAGGAAAGTTCCACGTCTATGCCGTTTCCAGGATTGAGGAGGCAATTGAGATACTTACGGGAGTAAAGGCCGGTAAGCCCGATAAGTCGGGGCACTTCGGGCAGAATACAGTCTTCGGCCTGGTGGAAAAGAAGCTTAAGGACATGTACGCCAAAATTAAGCCCGTTGCCAGAAAAAACGGCGCTGACGGAGTGGTAAAACAAAACGGGCAGACGCTCTCAAAGGAAGTAAATAAGAGGCTGCCGGCAGTTTCCCAAAAGAAGAAATAATCCTTACCAAAGCAGGCATTCACCCGCAGACAAAAGGAACTACTCCTTTACTGCGGGTGTTTTCATTTCAAAGCCGCATAGTCCGCACCTTAAGAACGACTACTCTTAAATTGGATTTATTATCATTCAATTATTTTGCAATTTTTGGTAAGTAAAACATATTTAAACTTAAATTATCATAATGGAAACGAAAGAGAAATTAAAATTAGCCCAATGGTGGGAGAAAACCGAAGACGGGAAGATACTCTGCACCTTATGCCCCCGTTACTGCAAGCTAGGCGAGGGGCAGGCAGGCTTCTGTTTCATAAGGCAGAACATCGATGGCGAGCTTTATTCGCTGGGCTACGGAAGGCCGACCGGATTCGGACTGGATCCGATAGAGAAAAAACCATTAAACCATTTTCTGCCCGGAACCCAGGTGCTTAGTTTCGGTACAGCCGGCTGCAACCTGGGCTGCAAGTTCTGCCAGAACTGGTCGATCAGCAAGGCAAGGCTCGACGACGAAAATTCCTTTGAGGCTTCGCCCGAAAAAGTTGTTGCGCTGGCAAAGCAATACGGCGCCCCTTCGATTGCCTACACGTATAACGACCCTACAATTTTCGGCGAGTACGTAATAGACATCTCAAAGCTTGCACGCGAAGAAGGCCTTAAATCCGTAATGGTTACGGCTGGATACATAGACAAAGAAGCCCGCAAGGATGTTTATAAATACATAGATGCCGCAAACGTGGACTTAAAGGGCTTTACGGAGGACTTTTACCACAGGGTTACGTATTCGCACCTTAATCCCGTGCTGGATACACTTGTATGGCTTAAGAACGAGACAGACATCTGGTTTGAGATAACGACGCTCCTTATTCCGGGTGAAAACGATTCAGAAGAAGAATTAAGGAGGATGACAGGCTGGGTTATTGAGAATTTAGGCGACTCGGTGCCCCACCACTTTACCGCTTTTCACCCCGATTTCAGGATGACCGAGAAAAGCCGCACTCCAGTCTCCACGCTTGAGATGGCAAGAAAGATTGCAACTGAAGCCGGAATCAAGTACTGCTATATCGGGAACGTACACAATATGGAGGGACAGACCACCTACTGCCCCGGCTGCCACACGCCTTTAATTAAGCGCGACTGGCACAGCATCATATCAAACAAGCTGCAGATGAGTAAGTGCTATATATGCGGCACACAGGTTGCAGGAGTCTTTGAGGAGGAAAGGAAAAAGGAAAAATGAAAAAGGGAAAATTAAAAAGTAGAAATTAAAAATTAAAAAGGAAAAATTAAAAAGTATAAAGTATAAGAGAAAGCCCGGAGGGAAAAGATATTCTCCGGGCTTTTAGAATGTGTGAAATGTTATTGTAATTAATAACGGTAGTATTCCGGCTTATAAGGCCCTTCCACTTTAACACCGATGTAATCTGCCTGATCCTGAGACAGTGTGTCAAGTTCAACACCAATCTGATCCAGGTGCAGTCTTGCGACCTTCTCATCCAGGTGTTTTGGCAGCATATAGACCTTGTTTTCGTACTTTTCAGCGTTCATCCAGAGTTCAAGCTGGGCAAGACACTGGTTTGTAAATGAATTGCTCATTACAAAGGATGGATGGCCTGTTGCACAGCCAAGGTTAACCAGTCTTCCCTCTGCAAGCACGATGATCTCATTACCCTCAATTGTGTACTTATCCACCTGAGGTTTAATGGTATCTTTTGTATGACCGTAGTTCTTATTAAGCCATGCCATATCGATTTCCGTATCGAAGTGACCGATATTGCAAACAACTGTCTTATCCTTCATAAGGCGGAAGTGTTCTTCCCTTACGATGGACTTGTTTCCGGTGCAGGTAACCACAATGTTAGCTCTTGGAATGGCGTTCGACATCTTCTTGACTTCATAGCCGTCCATTGCAGCCTGGAGTGCACAGATCGGGTCGATCTCGGTTACGATTACTCTTACGCCTGCGCTCCTTAAGCTCTGTGCCGAGCCCTTGCCGACGTCTCCGTAGCCCGCAACAACTGCAACCTTGCCTGCCAGCATGAGGTCTGTTGCGCGGCGGATGGCGTCTACCAGGCTTTCGCGGCATCCGTACTTGTTATCGAATTTGCTCTTAGTAACCGAATCATTTACGTTGAATGCCGGAAGAGGAAGAGTTCCTTTTGTAACCCTGTCGTAGAGCCTGTGAACGCCCGTGGTGGTTTCTTCTGAAAGTCCCCTGATCCCTTTTACAAGTTCAGGATACTTGTCGAGCACCATATTTGTAAGATCCCCACCGTCATCGAGAATCATATTAAGGGGTTTCTTATCCTGTCCAAAGAACAGTGTCTGTTCAATGCACCAGTCAAATTCCTCGGTTGACATGCCCTTCCAGGCAAATACCGGAATGCCGGCCTTTGCGATTGCAGCGGCAGCGTGGTCCTGTGTAGAGAAGATGTTGCAAGATGACCACTGAACCTCGGCTCCGAGTTCGACCAGGGTCTCTATCAGTACCGCGGTTTGTATTGTCATGTGCAGGCATCCTGCAATTCTGGCACCCTTTAAGGGTTTTGCAGGGCCGTATTCTTTTCTTAAGGCCATAAGTCCGGGCATTTCGGCCTCGGCGAGCTTAATTTCTTTTCTTCCCCATTCAGCCAGGGAGATATCTTTTACTTTATAATTTAATTGTTTTTCTACCACCTGATCCATTTCTCACACCCTTCCATTTTATTTTTTAGTAGTTTTTGCGTACTTCTTAAACGTTGGCACCAGGTCCAGTTTTTCCCACGTAAAGTCCTTGTCGTTACGTCCGAAGTGTCCGTAAGCGCTGGTCTTCTGGTAGATTGGACGTCTTAACTTCAGGCGTTCGATGATTCCCTTAGGAGTCAGGTCAACTTCCTTCATAATCATCTTTGCTATATCCTTATCGGGGATGATGCCAGTATTTTTTGTATCGACATATATAGAGACCGGTTTTGCAACGCCGATTGCGTAAGCCACCTGTACCAGGCATTCTTTTGCGAGGCCCGCGGCCACGACGTTCTTAGCGATGTGGCGTGCTGCGTAAGTTGCGCTGCGGTCCACTTTCGAAGGATCTTTGCCGCTGAAAGCGCCGCCTCCGTGAGGAGCCCATCCGCCGTAGGTGTCAACTATGATCTTGCGTCCCGTAAGTCCGCTATCGCCGTGGGGTCCGCCGATTTCAAAGCGACCTGTCGGGTTAACGAAGTACTTTGTCTTCTTGTCCAGGAATTTTTCAGGAATAACCTTTTTAATTACGTTTTCAATTACGTCATCTTTAATTTTCTTCTGGGAAACGTCTCCGTCGTGCTGGGTAGAAATTACAACTGCATCCACTCTTAAGGGATTGTTGTTGTCGTCATATTCAATAGTAACCTGGCTTTTTGCATCGGGTCTGAGGTAGGGCATAAGTCCGTTGTTTTTCTTTCTGATCTCGGCTAATTTCAAGACGAGCTTATGAGCATAGACTATAGGCATAGGCATAAGTTCTTCGGTCTGATCGCAGGCATAACCAAACATGATGCCCTGGTCGCCGGCTCCGCCCTTATCGACGCCCATGGCGATGTCGGGTGACTGTGAGTGGACTGCATTTAAGACAGAGCAGGATTCAGAATCGAACTTATAGTCTGCGCTGGTATATCCGATTTTTTCGACGGTTTTTCTTACCACGTCCTGTATATCGATATAGGCTTTGGTTGTTATCTCTCCACCGACAAGCACGAGTCCGGTTGTAACGAAAGTTTCGCAAGCTACTCTTGCATTAGGATCAGTTTTGTAAATTGCATCCAATACTCCGTCAGAAATAGCATCGGCCACTTTATCCGGATGTCCTTCCGATACGGATTCAGATGTGAAAAAATATGACATTTTATTCTACCTTTAGTTAATGAATGAAAGTAACTTTTGTTTTAATATAATTTCCGCCTTCAGCATTTATCTAGAAGAATTCTATTTCAGAAGAATCCCCGGCGTTCAGCCTTTGATAATTTCCTTTTACCTGGGATGAATTGCCGATAAGCGAGTGATCGAGCATTGCGCATTTAACCGTAGCGCCCGAGCCAACGATTGAATTTTTAATTATGCTGTCTGTAATTGTGCATCCTTCAGAAATAGTTGCATAAGGGCCGATAACGGAATTTTTCACCACGGCGCTTGGAGCAATAAAGACGGGCTCATTAATTACGACAGATTTAATATTGTGCCCGGTTGCATCTCTTTCCAGAATAAACTGGTTAGTAGAAAGCAGGGTTTCAGGTTTTCCACAGTCATACCATCCTTCGACGGGAAAAGTTGCAATATCTTCGCCCGATTCAATCATTATCTGAAGGGCATCTGTAAGCTGAAGCTCCCCTTTCGTCCTGATGTCGCGCCTTATGAGTTCATTGAGTGCATTAACCAGCTTTTCGGCATCAGATATATAATACAAGCCAACCAGTGCCAGCTTGGAGACGAGGGTCTTGGGCTTTTCGACGAGTTTTACAATTCTGCCATTTTCGCAGACGGCAACGCCGAACCTGCTCGGATCCTCAACCGTCTTAACGCCAAGGGCGGTCTGTTTGTTCCTCAATACGTCCTTTAGATCGACGTCAAAAATCGTATCGCCGAGTATTATAAAAATTTCTTTTTCATCGAAAGTAGGGACTGCCGTATAGATAGCGTGCCCCAGGCCCTGCATTTCCCTCTGCTCAACAAAGTCGGCTTTTAATTCCGGATAAGTATCCGTAACATAATCTCTGATCATCTCGCCAAGATGCCCGATGACGAACGTAGCCTTGTTTATATTCTCACCCAGAATCTTGTCAATTATGTGACCTATAATCGGCTTTCCCCCAACATTCAACAGTACTTTGGGAATTGAATATGTATGAGGTTTTAATCTGCTGCCGAAACCCGCAACCGGAATAATCGCCCGCATAATCCTCCTTGCTATAACTTTGTTTTAAGCATCTAAAACTAATAAAATTGGCTACTAATATCAAACCGGTAAAAGGGATAAAAGAGTGCCCTTTTCTTTGAAAAGCGCCCGGAATGCGATTTTATTAAAGTAGCTTTCAGGCTCTGCCCGTAAAAGCCCGCTTCCGCAGTACTGCAGGCCTCAGGAGGCCCAAAAGTTTGAGGCTTAGCCCTTTTATTAAGGCTGTCTAAGCCATAGTGTCAGAGCTTAATAATATATTGACTTTTGAGGCACCAGTTGTATATTTTTACCTTTAATTAATTTAACCATCTTGAGGCATTAATGAAAAAATTTCTTTTGATTGCGGCAATATTTTTGCTGCCCGCAATGCTGATATACCCTCAGCAGCAGCACTCAAAGCGTGCCCTTACGGTTGAGGACCTCTGGGCAATGAAAAGGCTCAGCGCGCCCGTCCTCTCGCCCGACGGGAAGACCATTGCATTTGTTCTTACTTCCTACAGCATGGAAGAAAACAAAGGCAACGCAGATATATGGCTTGTAAACAGCGACGGAACAAACTTAAGGGTACTGAAGAATTCGGATAAAAACGAAACCGAGCCGCAGTTTCTGCCGGGACAAAAAGGAATCCTTTATTCCTTAGGAGGACAGCTGCACCAGTGTAACCTGGACGGCTCGGACGATAAGGCCGTTACCGATATTTACTCCGGTGCCAGCGGTGCAATTATTTCCGGCGACGGAAATAAAATAGCATTTGTTTCTTCTGTTTATCCCGAATGCACTTCCCAGGAATGCAACAAACAGAAAGACGAGGAAAAGGAAAAGAGCAAGGTTAAGGCTACACTTTTTACAGAACTCATGTACAGGCACTGGGATAACTGGAGAGGCGAAAAAAGAGGCCACCTGTTCTTAATGGATAAGGATAAAAAAGAATACACGGACCTGACGCTTAACAGCAAGGCTGACGTACCCCCGATTGCACTCGGAAGCACAAACGACTACAGCTTCTCGCCCGACCGGCAGGAAATTGCCTTTACGATGAACGAGTCCGAGACTCTGGCCGTAAGCACGAACAATGACATTTTTATCATTAAGCTTAAAGATGTAAACAGTAGCGCCAGGACCCCTTACACGAAGATATCCGTCAGCAAGGGTAACGACAACAATCCCGTTTACTCCCCCGACGGGAACTACATTGCATACTGCTCAATGGAAAGAGCAGGCTTTGAGGCCGACCGCCAGCGCCTGATGCTCTACGACAGGAAAACCGGTCAGACAAAAGAGATGACAAAGGGATTTGACCGTTCAGTAGGAGACCTCACCTGGTCGCCCGACTCAAAGGCAATTTACTTCGACTGCGCAAACGAGGTTTATAATTCCATCTACAGGCTCGATTTAACGACGGGCAAGATAAGCCTCCTCTTAAAGGACCACATAAACAATATCTTCGGAGTCTCACCTGACGGCACTACGATTTATTTCAGCCAGATGAGGACAAATCTGCCGACAGAAATTTTTTCGATGAGTGTAAACGGCGGCTCTGAGCCAAAGCAGCTCACCTCGTCAAACACGGAGCTTTTAAGCCAGATAGAAATGAACCCGATTGAAACCTTCTGGTCCAAGGGAGCCGGGAACGCAAAGGTTGAGTCAATTCTGCTTAAGCCCCCGTTTTTTGATCCGAACAAGAAGTACCCGCTCATGTTCTTAATTCACGGAGGGCCGCAGGGGCACTGGGAAGACGATTTCCATTACAGGTGGAACCTGCAGATGTTTGCCGCACAGGGTTACGTGGTAGTTGCGCCAAACCCCAGGGGTTCTACGGGATACGGGCAGAAATTCACCGATGAAATATCGGGCGACTGGGGCGGCAAGCCTTATGTTGATTTAATGAAGGCATGTGATTATGTTATTAGTAAATACAATTTTATCGACCCGAAGAATACCTTTGCAGCCGGCGCTTCCTATGGCGGCTATATGATCAACTGGCTCGAAGGCCATACGGACAGGTTTAACGCACTGGTCTGCCACGACGGTGTATTTAATCTTGAAAGCATGTACGGCACTACAGAGGAGCTCTGGTTTCCGGAGTGGGAGAACAAGGGAAAGCCATGGACCAACAGGTCCCTGTACAGAAAGTTTTCCCCTCATCAGTACGTGGAGAATTTCAAGACGCCGATGCTCATAGTGCACGGCGGCATGGATTTCCGCGTACCCGAAGAGCAGGCTTTTCAGGCTTTTACTTCGCTGCAGAGGAAAGGGGTTGAAAGCAGATTCCTGTATTTCCCGGAGGAGTCGCACTTCGTAACCAGGCCCCAGAATGCGCGTTTATGGTGGAATACGATTTTTGACTGGTTTAATAAACATTATAAGAGGCAAGGAATATGATTACCAACCGCCCGGATCTGGATGAGCTTGAAAGCCCCTACACCAGCGAAAAGGAATACCGCAAGGCAGAGGAATTAGTTAATGATGAGATATGGACTAAACTTGAGAAAACGGGTAAAAGGATCTCATTTGCGCGGGACATCAGGGCACTGTTTAACTACATGC
Organism: Ignavibacteria bacterium; assembly: GCA_025612245.1. Taxonomy (GTDB): domain Bacteria; phylum Bacteroidota; class Ignavibacteria; order Ignavibacteriales; family SURF-24; genus JAAXKN01. The sequence continues at coordinate 5,092 of JAAXKQ010000007.1, read as the reverse complement.
GCGACCCGTACGTATCCTGGCACCGCAAGGCAATTGTAGTAGGTGCGCTGGTCTATTTTATTACACCAATTGACGCCATTCCCGACCTGGCTCCTTTGATCGGATATCTGGATGACCTGGGTGTAATAGTTGCCGTACTGAAATTTTTAGGCAGCGAGCTTATACCATACTACGACAGGAAATTTGTGTAAGTTTTAATTTAATACTAACAGTAACCCGGGAGCAGGATAAAAAGCAAGGTTTTATCCTGCTCCTTATTTTTTATGAAGGACATTTAATGAAGAATTTCAAAGTAATTAAAAGTGAAACATTGTTCAGAGGAAAAGTATTTGACCTGCAGGTAGATCAGATAGAATATAACAGCGGCAACCCGGGCGTAAGGGAAATTGCAATCCACCCCGGAGGCGCAGTTGTGGTTCCGGTTAAAGACGACGGGAAAATAATTTTTGTAAAACAGTTCCGTTACCCCCTGCAGAAAGTGCTCCTTGAACTTCCGGCAGGCAAGCTGGAAGTTGGCGAAGACCCCATGAAATGTGCAACCCGCGAGCTGGAGGAAGAAACCGGCTACAGAGCAGAAACAATCACAAAGCTGGGGGCAATTTATACGACCCCGGGATTCTGCACCGAAGTGCTGCACATTTATCTGGCAAAAAACCTTACGCCGGGCGAGCACAGGCGCGAGGAAGGCGAACACGGAATGGAAGTAATTGAACTGGACGGCGATGAAATAAAAGAAAAAATTATAAACGGCGAGCTCGTTGACGCAAAAAGCCTGAGCGGATTGCTAATGGCAAAAACGAACGGGAACGGCAAAGAATAATAATCTCCGTTAATTTCAAATCTACAAGCATGCTACCGCGTTAGCGGTAGCAGTTTTGTGCACGTTGTGCAATTGCTCAGAAATTGCGGATAGTCCTTTCCACAGCCTTCATTACGAATTAAAAAGTATAAATTAAAAATTAAAAAGTAGGAATTAAAAAGTAGAAGTTAAAAATTAAAAATTTTTAACTTCAGAACTCAACATTCCTTTCTCTACCTTTTATTTTTGTTCAGGCTTTAGCATGGTCAGGTTTTCAGGATCAATTCTTTTTATGTATTGAAGCTCCCGCCCCATGAAAAGCTCGGCTATTTCCTTAAACTTCTGAGGAATATCGCTCACGTAAAAATCCTGGAGTCCGTTTGAGTATGAATTGGTGCAGAAGCCAATTCTCTCCAGCTCGCTTTTTACGACCGAGGCCGCGGCTATGCCGGAATCTATGAGCTTTACATTGGGGCCCATAACTTCCTGTATAACTTTATAAAGAATCGGGTAGTGAGTACAGCCAAGCACAAGCGTATCAATTTCAGCCTGTTTTAATTCACTCAGGTATTCTTCGGCAATAAGGTATGTAGCCTTGCGGTCTATCCAGCCCTCTTCTGCAAGAGGAACAAAAAGGGGGCATGCTTTTTCAAAGACCTCCACATCGGGATTTAAGCGGTGTATTGCTTTTGAATAGGCATGGTTGTTAATGGTAGTGTTTGTACCTATAACGCCGATTTTTCCTGTAGCCGAATTCTGCAGTGCAAATGATGCGCCGGGTTCAATCATGCCAATGACGGGCACGTGAAAGTTTCTTCTAAGTTCATCCAGTGCAACCGAGGAAGCAGTATTGCAGGCTACGACGATAACCTTGACGTTTTTACTCATCAGGAAGCCCGCATCCTGCAGAGAGTAATCCACTACTGTTGCGTTTGATTTTGAGCCATAAGGCACGCGGGCGGTATCTCCGAAATAAACTATATTTTCCGTGGGAAGAATTGATGAAATTCTTTTTACAACTGTTAAACCGCCGATACCGGAATCAAATACACCTATCGGCTTTTCTTTCTCCATAAAATTCACTTGTGATCCTATAATTCTTATAACATCTGTTCAATGGCAGAGTTCAGCTCAAACTTAATGAATTCGTAATCGTTCTGAGACACCTTCTTCCCGTTGCGGTCGAGCAGGTAGAAGGAATCCACCACATCATCTGCCTTGGTGGAAATTTTAGCGAAGTAGATAGACAAACCAAGTTCGGAAAGTTTTCTGGTGATTTGATAAAGCAGGCCCAGCCGGTCGGGTGAGAATACGTCTATGATTGTAAATTTATCGTGCTCTTCAAATGCAATTTTAACCTTACCTGAACGCTTGAAGAATTTGTTTTCTATGCGCCACCATTTGGATTTCATCCTCTTGAACTCCTGTAAGAGTTGGAAGCTTCCCTCAATGACCGCCCTGAGGTCGTTTTCAATTTTCTCATACCTTTCCACTTCAACGAGTTTGTGAGTCCTGAAATCCGTTACATTAAAACTGTCAATTACTATTCCGTCTTTTCGCGTGAATATTCTTGCGTCATGAATATTCAGGTCGTTAATGGAAAGCACCCCGCAAAGACGTGAAAGAAGCGACGGGGAATCCTTAGCAATAATCGTAATATTTGTAAAAACGTTTACCTGTTTGAAGAATACCGAAAGGCTCAAGCCTTTACTGATCTCTTTGAGGTGGCTAAGGATTTCCTCTTCCGAGAAGTGCTGTACATAACCAATATCATCAATGGATTCAATATGCCTCTGCATCGAGGGGTCGGCGTCTGCCTGCGGGAAGCTGATAGTGCTTGAGAAGAGGAGCTCCTCGCCAGTAAGCTGTTCGACCAGCATGGCTTTGGCTTTCCTGTAGAGTTCTGCCAGGAGGTCGCTTTTCCATTCTGTCCAGACCACTGGGTTAACCGCCGAAAGGTCGGCATAAGTAATCAGGTAAAGGAGATCGAGGTCCTTAACCGAGGAGAACTTTGCCGTAAAGTTATTGAGCGTTACGGGGTCGTTCAGGTTTCTCCTGAAGGCGATCTGTTCCATTACGAGGTGGTTTGCGACGAGGAAGCTGACCTGTTCGGTTTCTTTTTCGTCGTAACCCAGGCGGTACATAACCGAAGAAGCGATCTCGGCGCCTATTATTTCGTGTCCCGAAACGCTAACGGGTTTTGCAATATCGTGGAGCAGTATTGCCAGGTATAAAATTTCCTTTTCCTTAAGGCTGGTATAAATTCTTCCGAGCTCCGATTCCTTACCGTAAAGGTTTTCCACGTTGCTGATAGCAATTAACGTATGTTCATCGGCCGTATAGTTGTGGTAAACCCCGGCCTGAAAGAATCCGACCAGGTCGCCGAATTCGGGCATGATGAGCTGAAGGACACCCAGCTCGTTCATATTAATGAGGGTCTCGCCGACATTTTTCGGGAGCCTGAGAATTTCCCTGAAAAATACGGAAGAGCGGGCCTCGCTGCCTCCGCTATTTTCCGTCTGCTCAATGTTTTCGATGCTCTGAATTGCCAGTGAGCGGAGGTTCTCGTCGAACCTGGCGCTATAGAGTCCCCTGTAATAAAAAGCCCTGAGAATATCGGAAAGCGAGAGCAGGTTGGAGTGCTTGATGGAAAGAGTGGAGCCCTTGAGCGAGAAATCCTCATCCAGGTCGACAGCCAGGAAGGCAGAGAGCGGATATGCAATTTCCTCTTCGTAGCGCCTGATCATGGTTTTTGAGAAGCGGTTCAGAGTATTTGCCGCCTGGAAATAGCTGCGCATGAAATTCTGAACGGAGGAATCGCCCTTATAATTCAGCAGGCGTGCAATTTTTGTCTGCGCCCTGAATTCGAGGCGGTCGTTTCTCTGCTTGCTGATCAGGTGCAGCATATTCCGGACGTTCAGGACAAACCTGTAGCTGTCCAGAACGCTTTTACACTCATTGGCAGAGGTAACCTTCTCTTCCCTAAGTCGGTGGACGAAACTCTCGGCCTGCGTAATTTCGGACTGTTCGGTAAGGAGAATTCCATTTTTGAGGGAATACATCCATTCGACCGCATGCAGATCCCTCAGTCCGCCAGCAGACATCTTAAGATTTGGTTCCAGGGTTTTGGCGGATTTTCCGTATTTATTATAGCGGGCTTCGATATCCCGGAAAAATTCAAAAAGCAGCTCCGGCATATTTTGAGTTGCAATGGAAGAGAAGAGCTGTGCGTTCCAGTCCTTGTAAACTTTTTCATTGCCGAGCAAAAAGCGTGTTTCAAAGAACTGAGTAAACGTGTGCAGGTCCTTGTTCAGGAATTTTTCAATATCGTAGAAGTCGCGCGTTGTGTGGGAGACCTCGATGCCGCAATCCCAGAGCAGCTGAACAAAACTCCTGATCTTTTCTTCGCTATCCTCAATCCTTTCAGCTATGAACATTATATCGATGTCGGAATAAGGAGAAAGCTCCCTGCGGCTGAAGCTTCCGGCCGAAGCGAGGGCAAAATCCGGCTTTTCCTGCCCGACTATCATGAAAATATGCTCTTCTACAAGGAGAGTATAAGCCACGCAGAACCTGAAGGCATCTTTCTGGAGCACAGGATTCCTGAAGAGTTTATCCCTGCTCTTAATAAATTCCTGTTTAATTTCTGCCGGATTAATCATAATAAAGTTCTTTTTGAAATTTAAGACGGGCCTTAAAGGGGCAGGCATTTAAGCTCTGCCCCAGATAAAGCCGTAAAATAATTTTATAGTACGTCGAACCTGGCCTGGAAGAACCTCAGGTACTTAGGTTCATAAACCATTTTCAGGCCTTTAATGGATTTTCTATTTTCAAAGACTTCAACAATGGATTCTGTTGCCACGTCTATGTGAGCCTGTGTATAGACTCTTCTAGGGAACGTAAGGCGAACGAGTTCAAGCTTCGGGTAATTATGATCGCCTGTAAGTTTGTTTCTTCCTGCTGAAACGATTCCCCTTTCCATTGCACGGACGCCCGAATCGATATAGATTTCGTTACAGAGTGTCTGAGCCGGGAAATCGGTCTGCCTGAGGTGCGGGAGGAATTTTTTTGCGTCAAGGAAAACAGCGTGTCCTCCAATAGGGTGGACGATGGGGACTTTGTATTCCATGAGCCTCTGGCCGAAATATTCAACCTGGCCAATTCTGGCCTTAATGGTATCGAAGTCGACCATTTCCTCAATTCCGCGGGCCATAGCTTCCATATCGCGCCCGGCAAGGCCTCCGTAAGTATGTAAACCCTCATATACCACCACCAGGTTCCTTGCTTCCTCAA
>JAAXKQ010000043.1 GCA_025612245.1 Ignavibacteria bacterium | reverse complement strand
CTCCTGAGGACACTGAGAATACCAGATATTCCCAGGCAGCTTATGTAACAAAAGTCTCGATGCTTTTAAACTTTTTACTGACTTGTTTTAAGTTTACAGTGGGAGTTATAGGCAATAGTTCGGCAATGGTTGCTGACGCTGTTCACTCTTTATCTGATTTAATTACCGATATTGCCGTAATAGTAGGTTTAAGGGTTGCCAAAAAGCCCAGAGACAGTACGCACAATTACGGGCACGGAAAAATTGAAACCCTAGCTGCAGCATTCACAGGGCTTGTGCTCATTGCAGCCGCTTTTGGAATTTTCTGGGGCGGCTTTCAGAAGGTAATTGATTTTTTCCATGGTGGAATGCTGCCAATGCCAAGCAAGCTTACTCTTGTTGTGGCAGTTCTTTCAATTGTATTGAAAGAGTGGCTGTACCGTTACACTATAGTTCACGGTCGAAGACTTAAAAGCGATGCACTGATCGCAAATGCCTGGGAACATCGTTCTGATGCCTTTGCTTCAATAGGAACCACAATTGGAATCGGAGGCGCAATCCTTCTTGGAGGCAAGTGGGTTGTACTTGATCCGATAGCTGCAGTAATATTGAGTTTCTTTATCTTTAAAGTGGCATTCGATATTTCTTATAAAAATTTGAATGAACTGCTCGAAGCTTCGCTAGATTCTGAAACACATAGAAGTATTGAAGAAATTTTGATTTCTACTGAAGGTGTATTGGGTTTCCATGAGTTAAAAACTAGAAAAATAGGAAACGTAATGGCTGCAGATGTTCATATTGAGGTCAACAGGAATCTGAGTGTTGTCGACGCGCACGAAATCTCAATACAGGTGGAAGAGAGGCTGAAGGAAATTTGCGGTAAAAATAGTTACCTCTCAATTCATGTGGAACCCTGCTCAGATATTGAATATTACAGCTCTGATATGCCAGAAATAAATAAAGCGACTAGCAAAGGAACTAATAAAGTAACCAAATCATGAAACTGTAACAGCCAAAAGAGATGCATTTAGTTAATTCAATCATCATAGCTCAGAGAAATACAAAAAGGTTCAAAAACAAAAACTGCGAGTTCTTCCGCAGTCAGATATTATAATATGATTTAAAAAAAGAAAGAGTTTTTGGCTCTCGAGAGATTATTCAAGTTGTATTTTCTTTGCTGGCTCTTCAAGTTGCATTTTCGGAAGCGTTATTGTTAGAACCCCATTTTCTATTTTTGCAGTGCTTCCTTCGTCTTTAACGGCTGTGGGCAGGCGGACAGCCCGATAAAAGCGGGTGTATGATCTTTCCTTCCGGACATATCCTTCCTCTTCTTTCTCCTCTTCCTTTCCAGTCTTTGCGCTTATCTCAAGCATGTCTTCTTTGAGGTTTATCTCAACATCCTCTTTGTTGATTCCCGGCAGATCGGTAGTTACTACAAGCTTGTCATTCTCGTCCTTAATGTCAACAGCAGGAGTAAAGACCTTCCCGCCTCCCCATTCTTCCATAGGCATAAAATCTTCAAATAGCTGGTTCAGACGCTCCTGCGTCCTTCTAATCTCTTCAAAAGGATCCCATTTTGCAGTGGGTCCTGAAAATGATCTTTTAGCAGGCCATTTCATCTTAATTCCCCCTAACGTAAGATTATGACACAGTAATGTATGTGTTATATTGAGTATATTGAGGAAGGATATATACATTTCCATGGCTAATTTTATACATTTCC
>JAAXKQ010000023.1 GCA_025612245.1 Ignavibacteria bacterium | reverse complement strand
GGACAGGGGAAGAATTATTATCTTTTATTTCTTTTCTATAGACACTTATGGCCCCTGACATCTTTGCATGGATTATAATTATTTTAACCTAAAACCGGTAAAAATAATTGTCGTCAAACAGTAATTCTAAATGTCGCTAATTATTCTGAAACATTTCATTAACAAATCTACAAAATAAAATACTTCACATTTAATAAGCATCGCCAATTCTTAAACATGCTAAGTTGAATGAAAGGAATAACATAAACAACCAATGAAAAAAACTGGAATTTATGAAAATATTCAAGCTTGAAATAATATCATGAAACTAAAATTAGTATTAATTAAGATTTCGCATTTTGCTAAAGTCTTTCAGGAGGGTTATGAAAATTATTAAGAAATATTATTTAATAAATTTCAAAGAAACCTTTATTTTTGCCATGAGAATTGTCAAGAATCTAGACTGAAATGCTTAGACCGGAGAATTAGGGAATTCGTCTTTTAATCAATTAAATTTTCTTAATTAATATTGGAGCAAAAATGCAGCGGTTACTTTTATTTTGGCTATTAGCGGCAATATCACTAGTAAATGCTCAGAGTTGGGCCCCCAAATACTCAATAAATAATTTATTGGATTTAGGAATTCATTATTATGATCATGAGGATACGTATGGCCCATGGGCAATTGCTGATACTTTAATGCAGCCTGATATATTGAATAACTCGCAAATGAATATGAAAATATTGAAATGGACACCTCTGACAGATCATTATGAAGTCGAAACAACTAGTATGAAGTTTGAAATCTTTGCAAATCGTATCGAAATTCATCAGAAACGTGATATCAATTCTTCTTTATTACCAGGAAGAGAAAATTTTGTGACTATGACTTTTTATAGAGGGGATGGGTCACAAGTAAATAATATAGATTTTAATCATCTCCCGGTTATTCCGGGAAATCCTTCAGAGGGAAGATTTTATTTAATCGATAGTAAAGGGAATATTGAATTAAGGATAAATGGTGATGATTTATTAATGATACGCCCTATTTTAAATACTACATCACCCCAATTAAGTATTACAAAAGTAAAATATAATATTTCTTTCCTACCGGCTTATGTTGCCTCAAGTCCCAAAATTCCACACCGTGATAATGTTAAAACGTTGTATAATAAATCTGATGTCAGCCATGTATTCATGGATGAATATGGTGGATTTGGTGTTTATTTATTGGATAATGAAAAGGAAAATTATAAAGTTGTATCTGGAACAGAGCGATATGTTGAATATTATGTAACTCCCGGCAAAATATTTTGGTCTGCATTTTTCCCTCCTAAATCATATGACTTTACTGCAAACTTTAATGGCAGCACTCCCCAAAAAATGGCACAATCGACATGGCTCTCATACGTAAAGTTTGATCGCCCAAATGGATATAGGTTAATAGATGAGCCTGCTTGGTCTAATACAATGGACCACCCAGAAAATACTTTTTGGTTTGAGAATGAATCTCATACAAATACACTTACAGGAGATAGAGGATATTTTGATAGCTTTTTTAATAATCCACGTTTAGAAAATGGTGTTTTTGTATATTTTGGAGATATGGCTCTATGGAAGGATTGGCAATTTGAATATGTTCCCAGAAATTCATGGGGTAGTAACCGTTTTAATTTGTTAAATGCTGTCGGCGATGATTTACATTCTAAGAATATTAAATTTTTGGTTTATACATCTCCACAGTATTTCCTGCTAGGTTCACATTATTCTTATGTAAACCCATATGAGTCAATGCCTGATTTTTCAGGCCCCGATGATATTTTGTATAATAGGTTCGGTTCAACAACATTAGCAGATTATACATTTAATAATGCACATACGCCTGTTACAATTGGGGATCATATAGACGTTAATATTCCAGTATTAAGAAATTATGATATGACATTTTTTAATCCGACCGGGACAAGTGAAGTTGAGAAAGCAATGCAGGCTACAAATATGCCTGTAGGAATATTCCCTCCTGCTAACAGGGAAGGGGAAAATATGTGGTACTATTTAAAGGCCTTGGATGATTTAAGTTTAGCCTCTAACATTGATGGTATTTATATGGATACATTTTATGAGCTTAACATTCCAAGAACCTATCAATTAATAAGATCTATAAAGCAGTCACATGAAACGACTACTAAAAAGTTTTACATATTCAGGCATGCTTCGGGCAAAGAGGGGCAGGATGCATATTTACCGCAAATTGATGCTTATGCTGATTTTGTTTTGAATGGTGAGGGTAATAATAAATATGATTACTACAACAGAATTTTTTGGAGATATTATATTAGTACATTGAATATCAGCAATTCAACAGCAGTTTTATGTCTTGCTAAAGATGATTCAAGCTATGTGAAAGGTGCAGATTCAACGACAATTGCCCAAAGTAAATTTATTAATTGGTTGAATGACTATAACATAAAAGTTATGTATCCAAGTATTAAAAAGACGGGTAATCTCGATCTCTTTATCGATCATGCATGCTCATTTGTTGATAAATTTTGGTGGAGTGCTCCTGACTCAAGTGCTCTTAAAGAACGGATTCAGCATAATCTACATTTTGCAGACAGCCTGTATCAATGTAGCAATGTAGATGCTGAATGGAACTATAATCTAGCATTTCCCTCTAGTAATAGTGATATTGTCTTAAAAGGTGATTTTAATGGAGATTATCGTGATGATATTGCAATTTATAAAACAGATGGGTCATGGAATTTTGTTTCTAAAGTACCATTGACTTCATCTATGCCCGAACCATATGTAAAATCTTTTCCTTCATTTGGAGATGCTGATTGTGTACCAGTAGTAGGAGACTTTAATAAGGATGGGTTATGTGATATAATGCTTTATAAACCTAATTACTTAGGACACGGTCTTATTCGTGTTTGGATCTCTCATTCTAATACAGAGAACTTAAATTTTATCGATGACGATAAAATGAATTCTGCGAAAAATGCATATATAAACCGCTGGTGGCAGGAGAATCTGACTTTTCATGAATTTGATGCTTCTCATGATAAATTACTTGCAGCTGATATTAATGGAGATGGCGGTGATGATTTGATTTGGTATAAATCCAGCGAGGGGATCTTTAATATTTATCGTTCTGATTATACGACAGGATTTATAGCGGCTCCAATAATAACAGATGAAATACCAAACATGACTGGTTGTATACCTATAGTTGGTGATTTTAACGGAGATTCAAAATACGATATAGCTGTTTATAAAAATAATGGGACTTCCAATAGTGAATGGCACGTCTTTACCGCAAATGACTCAAAACTACAGGAAATCTTATCATTCTCAAAAATATGGTATGGAAAAACAGGACTTCCGATGACAGGAAGTTTTGATAGTGGCCGTTTCGATGATATTATGCTTTATGGAACCACTACAGGGAATCAATTGTGGAATCCCCAGCTTTCAACCACTAGCGGCACATTTATCGATAACGCCAGTTGGAATAAATGCTGGGGTACTCATGACAGCAACGAGCGCCCGATTATATTGGATTTTAATGGTGACGGAATTGATGATTTTGCGATTTATAGAATTGCACAACCTTCTTCTGGAAGTATTTACGTTCAATATAAAAAACCTGGAGAAATATCATCTACGGCTACAGGTTTCCTGCCGAAAGGAATCTCAAAATATTCAGAAGAGCATCTGAGCTATGCTTTATCGAATAACTATCCCAATCCTTTTAACCCAACAACAAAAATAAATTATACTGTTGCTCAAAGTGCTCATATTGAACTAAAAGTATTGGATGTGTTAGGAAGAGAGATCGCAGTACTTGTTAATGAAATTAAAGCTCCCGGAAAATATACAGTTGAGTTTAATGGTTCGAGACTATCCAGTGGGGTCTATTTTTATACAATGAGAGCAGGTGATTTTGTGTCAACAAAAAAATTATTGCTTGTTAAATAATGATTACTCCTTTGCCTGTGTACGTCCCTGCGCATGGGCAAAGGACCTTTTTTTGTCTGCATTTCCACTATGCAAATCTGCTTTAAGCTTGGAAGGCAAAAGCCTATAATAAAATTGTAGCGGAGTATTTAGTCTCTGATAAACAAAGTGGTCCATTCGGGAGGGTAGGGAAGAAATGACTCTGTACCTGAACTGAAAGAAAGGCAATTTTAATAAAAGGGGCTCCAGGTCATTTGGGGAGACCTCTGGGTTAAAAAGCAAATCAAGTTCCTGTGAAAAGTTTATCAGAAAATGAAAGGAAAATACCTAAAATGATGAAGCACAGTTCCATGGAGGATGAATTAAAAGAAAAATACGAAAGTTATCTTTCAGGAAGATTGGAAAAATAAAATACTGCTTAGAATACCATTTAAAAATGTAAAACCCCGAAATAATAGCTCAAAGAAGCCAACTCGGGGTTACATTTTTTTTGCGGAGAGACCGGGATTCGAACCCGGGGTAGAGGTTTACCCCCTACGACGGTTTAGCAAACCGTTGGTTTCAGCCACTCACCCATCTCTCCGTGTGTAGCTGAATTTCATCATTTTGAATTACTAATATAAGCATAACTTGCCAAATAATAAAATATTTTTTTCCCTTTCTTACCCCTTTTTGTGGATTTTTTATCGACCTCTCAAAAAGTACATTTTATGAATTTTGATCTTACTTCCTCCTTACATATTTTTCAGTCATAAATTATTAAAATCACGAAGGTTAATTATGAAAAAATCTATCTCGGAAACCCGCAAGTACCGCACCGATATGAATGAGAAAATCCTGAACTCGGGCTTCAGGGACTTTAATAAATTCTTCGCTCTCGATAATAAAGCCTACATAGACGGCGCACTGCCGGCTAAAATGAAGGAACTTATGGGCCTCGTCGGTTCAATGGTCTTAAGATGCAACGACTGCATTTTCTACCACGTCGACCGCTGCGTCTCAGAAGGCGCCACACGCCAGGAGATCTATGAGGCCTTTAATATAGGACTTATCATCGGAGGCTCTATCGTCATCCCTCACCTCAGATACGCCATGGAAATCCTGGATGAACTCCTCGCAGTTGAGCCGAAGGAAGAATCCAAATAACCCTGAACGAGCAAAATTTTAACATTTAAGTAGTTGTGCCGTTTGTATAATATTTATTGTATGAACGGCATTTTTCTTTTAAGCAGTTTCATTTAATTGTTCTTCTATTTTTCACCAATACAGAATGCACTATGGAAATAATTTTCGCGACAGGCAATAAAGGCAAACTAAAGGAAGTTAAAGCAATCTTTCAGGACACAAGTCATAAGGTTATATCATTAAAAGAGTTAACCGTGATTCCTGAAATTGTTGAAGACGGCCTGACATTCGAGGAAAATGCAAGAATCAAAGCTGTTACAATCTACGACCTTTTCAGAAAGCCAGTTATTGCTGACGACTCCGGCCTCTCGGTCGACCAGCTCCAAGGCGCCCCGGGGGTCTATTCCGCACGCTATGCAGGAGAAAATGCTACCGACTTAGACAATAATAAAAAGCTCCTCCGGGAGCTCCAAAATTTGCCCGAACCCCACCCGGCAAGCTTCATCTGCTGCGCTGTCTTTTACGACGGATGCACATATCTAAAGGCTTTCGGCGAAATCCCCGGCAGAATTATAGGTGAACCCAGAGGGGAGCATGGCTTCGGCTACGACCCGTTGTTCCTGCCCGAAGGATACGACAAAACTATGGCGGAAATAAGTCTTGATGAGAAAAATAAAATAAGTCACCGTGCAAAGGCGTTTAATTTACTGAAAGATATAATGAGAAGGGATGGAAAATATGAAACTTAGAGTGTTGGTCCTGATGGCTTTTTTGTCCGGTTTTCTTCTTAATTCATGCAAGAATAATTCCACTGAACCCGCTGCTCCTGAGAACAAGGTAACCGCAGTAAATTACTATCCGGGCAACGTGGGCTCCAGATTCATATACAGCGTTGATACTACGGGGGCCGGGGGAGCAATAGGCACAAGAACTTCCGTTTTTTCGGGTACAAGGACAATTGCCGGAACGGAATATATTTCGCAGGTAAGCACAATTAAAACCGGGCTGGATTCGGTCGTTAATACAATGTACTTCAGACGTTCCGGTACGGGGGTCTTTTTTTTCATAGATACAACCGGCTTATACAAGTTTTTCCCCAATTCCCTCAAGTCGCAGCTTACTCTTCAGATAGATAATGAACTCCAGGCATTTAACCTCAACCTCGATAAGAACTCCCCCTGGCCGGCCTTCAGCATGAACGTCAAGTACGGTTCGCTGCCAACTTTTAACATAATCGACCTTACTGCATACTATGAGGGGAGTGAAAACCTTACGCTTAACCTTGCTTCGGGGCAGGAGACCAAACAGGCCGAGAAGATCAGGTACGTATTCAAGCTTTCAATCCCTGACCTGAATAACCCTGCTAACCCATCACAGAAAACATTCACTGCTGATACTTGGTTCGTTAAGGATATCGGGGTGGTAAAATTTCAGGGGAACGGAACAATTCTCGGAGTGCTCAGCGGAAACGGAATTGACTTTGCCGATACTACGAAAACTGTTTCGCAAAACCTGACTTCATACACAATTAAGTAACTACTTTGTGGCTATTACAACCTGCACAATGCCGAATGTAAGAGAATGCTTTTCAACTTTCCTGAAACCGGAGTTCTTAAAGAGCTCCGGTAAATTTACATTTTTATCGAACTCCTGAACCGACTCGGGAAGATACGTATAGGCTTCCTTGTCCTTGGAAATAAGGCCTCCTACTATAGGTAGAATCCGCCTGAAGTAAAACTGGTAAATGCCTTTAATGAAAGGATTTGAGGGTAACCTGAATTCAAGAATTGTAGCCTTTCCGCCTGGTTTCAAAATGCGGTAAAAAGAGTCGAACGACTGTTGTATATCGTAGAAATTTCTGACCCCGAAGCCAACCGTAATGTTCGTAATGGAATTGTCCTTTATCGGAGGCATCTCGGCTACCATCTCCATCGTCCTGCCTAAGCTCCAGCTGGTTTTGGCGTTAAAGAACTTCAGCATCTGCAGGGACAGGTCGGCCCCGAAAATTTTATTTACCCCCATCTTCCTGGCCGTAATTGCGTAGTCTCCCGTTCCGCATGCAACGTCCAGAAGTATGGCTTCTTTTGTGATGCCCGTCATCTTAAGTGAGCGTTTTCTCCAATATATATCAATCCCGGCGCTTAAGAGATGATTCAGAAGATCATACCTGTAAGCTATGGAATCGAACATTTTTCTTACCTGAGTTTTTTTATTCATTGTCGCCAAATTGTATTGAAACTGGAATTCATAATTATTAACTTCTTATTTAACAAATGGAGCCGCCCCAAATGGATAAGTACATGAAAGCCATCCGTCAGAATATCTGCTCGATCTGTGCAGATTCGAATGATTTTGGCAAATGCAGCCTGACCGATGATGAAATTTGTGCCCTCGAGGTCTACCTGCCTCAAATCGTGGGAATTGTACATTCAATTGACAGCCGGAACATACAGGACTATATAGATGCTCTCCGGAAGGAAATATGCTCTGAATGTCATTCGCAACAGGAAAACGGCTACTGCTATTTAAGAGAGGACGTGAACTGCTCATTGGACAGATATTTTCCTCTTATTGTTGAAACCATTCAAAGGGCGGATCAAATAGCCTAAAACTTGCTGTATTCAAATTCACTTTTACCCTTTACCGACTGCCAGTAGTTATAGATATATTTGCCGCTCCACATCGTAAATGCCATAAACAGGGCACCGCCTATGAGGTCAATTACGTAGTGATAGCGCATATAAACTGTGGCTATAATTAAAAGCGTTCCGATCGGGATGAGGAAATAGCGCGATTTTGCCTTAAATTTATACGACAGGTACATCACTATAAGCGTCATTTCCGTATGTCCGCTCGGGAAAACGTCCCTCTGCACGATGTCTGCCGGGTTAGGCGTTCCTGATGGAATGGATTCCCCGAGGTTAATAATTTCACGCAGGAAATTTGTCAGAAAGAGTCCCGGAAGCTCATTGTTCAGGTTGTTAAAGTTGTGAAGCGTAAACCTGGGGCCAATTGCAGGCAGAAGGAAGTAGCCGTAGTACGACAGGAAAAATCCGTAGACAACCGAGAATACGCTGAAATCCAGTGCCGTGCGCCTGTTATGCATCATGAGATTTATGCCCAGAATTATAGGCAGAAGATAAAATGAGCTGTAGGCAATCTGCAATATTTCGGTCAGAAACGGATTGGCAATTTTAAGGAGTACCTTCGTCGGATCCGTGCCAAAGATAAACCTGTCGACATTTATCAGTACGTAATCAAAATCCATCCCCCTGATCGGCTTAATCATCAGGTATAGTTCTTTGAACGTAAGAAGGATCAAAGGAGCCAGATACCAGTAATGCACCTGAAACCAGAATTTTCTTTTACCCGAGTCGTCCAGGTATGCTACCGAAACGACAAATGAAATAACGGCAAAATTTATTAAAATCAGAACCGGCCACTCTATGATCCTTGAATGATATATAAGGTTAAGTATAGTAAGGAACAGATAAAAAATTATTACAACCAGATCCGTAGCGTTTAGCTTCATCAAAAGCTTGTGTGACGCGCTTTCCTTAGGGCTCCCTGAGCTGCCATTTTTCTTATCTGAAGCTCCGCTTAAATCCATGGACTTATTATTAAGGTTTTTAACTGTATCTGAATTCTGCTGCATAAACCGTTCTTAAGATTGTTTTCCTCTTACAAAGTCCGTAAGTACAATAAAATCCTCAAGCCGGAGCTGTTCGGCTCTTTTCGAGGTGTCGATTCCGGACTCTTCAAAATTAATTCCGCTAAATATACTATTATTTAAGGAATTCTTTAAGGTTTTTCTTCGGTTTCCGAAGGACGCCTTAACCACATTCTTAAAAAGCTTGTTAAATTCCCGGTCCGTCCTCCGACTGTTGAATTTAATATGAACTACGGCAGAAAAAACCTTTGGCCTTGGGTAAAAAACATTCGGCGAAACCTTAAAGCAGAGCCTTACGTCGGCAAAATATTTTAATATTACGGCCAGTATGCCGTAATCCTCAGAGCCCTGGTCTGCTGAAAGCCTTTTTGCCACCTCGTACTGCACCATAAATACGGCGTCTTCTACCAGGGGAATGTTCTCAATCAGCTTAAATATGATGGGGGATGTAATATTATAAGGGATATTACCCGCAATTCTGAGCGGTTTATTTTTCTCGGCAAAGATTTCATTAAGGTCAATTTTCAGAAAATCCTGATTAATTAGCCTTAATGTGGGATACTCCGTCTCAAGGTCCTCTATTACGCGTCTGTCAATTTCAACGGCAGTAAGGTTCCTGACCCTGCTGTATAGCTCCTTTGTAAGCACTCCCATGCCGGGGCCTATTTCAACCAGGGCATCGTCTTCCTTGGGGTCAATTTCCCCTACAATCTTAAGAAGTATATTTCTGTCCTGCAGGTAGTTCTGTCCGAATTTTTTCAGTGGTCTAATTTTGTCCATATTCAATACTTATCTTTAGTTGGCATCCGGCAATATTTTATAAAAATTGGTTGCTAAAAAAAACAATTTAAACTATATTCCTCCGTCAAATATAACCATAATTATTAATAAACCAATCAAGTATTAATAACCAACCCAGGGGGACCTCATGAAAAAACTTTTTACTATCTTAATGCTGAGCTTTGTTATGTTTGCAGGCAGCAACATTATTAAAGCCCAGAGCTGCGACATGCTCTATTTCTGCGTGAAGTATGATGGTAAGGAGGTGGATTGCGCTGACAGATTTACGACTGGCAAAATTACAGTTATGGCAAAGCTATCCAAACCAGTCTATTTTACTAAAGTTACTGTTCAGGCAGATAAGTATAATCCGCGCGAAGGCAAATTCGAGTACTATAAAGATTATGAATTTGATACAGATTCGGATATGACTTATATTTATTTTAAGGACATTGAGTTTAATGACAAGGGGATTTACAGGGTGTTTTTGCTGGATCCGGAGAAAAACACCATTACAAGTGCTTTGGTTGAGATAACTAATTAATTTGAAGTATTTTGCCGGGTTTTGGGAGAATGCCTATTGGAAAATGGTTTTCCCCGGAACCCGGCATATTTGTTAAGAGGCACCAATTGAAAAAAGAATACATCGTAAGTGTCGACTTTGGAGGCACAAAAATACTTGCTGCCCTGATGAGCATGGAAGGGGAAATACTTGCAAAGGCAAAGGTGGCAACCCGGCTCGATGACGGAAAGCGCGGACTTATTGAAGGTCTTACTCAGGCAATTAAGGATGTTATTGAGCAGGGGAATATGAAGGCTCAGGATATCAAGGCCGTAAGCCTTGGCGTACCGGGCTCTGTTAATCCTTTTACCGGAAAGATCGGAACCGCTCCGAACCTGAAAGTTACAAATTTCAACATGAAGCAGGAACTCGCTAAATATATCGATATTCCGATACTGGTTGAAAATGACGTTAACCTTGCTGCCCTGGGCATTAAAAATTTTGAGCTTAAGGGTAAGGGTAAAAACATACTCGTGGTTTTTGTCGGCACAGGCGTTGGAGGAGCACTCATTTTCGATAATAAGCTCTACCGCGGAAGCGACTTTTTTGCCGGGGAAATAGGGCACATGATTGTCGAGAAAAACGGGCCCAAATGCGGCTGCGGCAATAAAGGATGTCTGGAGGCAATTGCAAGCAGGACGGCAATTGTAAGAGACATCAAGAAAGAGATGAAGAATAAGAAGAGCAGCAAGCTTTACGAGATACTGCCCAAAAATAAGCCTATTAAGAGTAAGGGGCTGGCGCTTGCAGTAAAGAAAAACGATCCCATTGTAATAAGAGAGCTCACAAAGGCCTCGGGAGTTCTTGGAACGGCTCTTGCAAACGTTACAAATCTCCTGAACCTGGATATGATTGTCCTGGGCGGTGGCGTGATGGAATCGCTTTCCAAGTTCATGGTTCCGAAAATTAAGGAATCATTCAGTAAAACCGTGTTAAGCGATGCCGGCAGGGGAGTAAAGATTGTAGCAACAAAGCTTGGCGATGATGCGGCTCTCTATGGCGGAATCGTTCTGGCGTCTGAGATAAATGGCGAGGCAAAGGATAATACTCCACAGGTCTGAAAAGCCGGGCGTGAAAAAACCTCCGGTGGCTTTCATATCTCTTATTAGATTGTGTCTTATTAGTGTGGGCGAGCAGTGCTCGCCCTATGTAGATAAACGTTAATTTTCAATTGTTCCGGGTTTTCAGGAATACGAGCTTTCAATTTTTTCCAGGGTTTCTGTCAGTCCGGTCCATTTTTCGAAGCACACTTCCAGCTCTTCCTTTGTACTGTTGTAATCCGCGGTCTTTTCTTTTGCCAGAACAGGATTGGAATAAACCGAGGGATCGGCAAGCTCATCTTCCAGGAGCTTTTTCCTTTCTTCAAGAGATTCTATCCTGGTTTCCAGGCTTTGTATTTCCTTTACAATCTCTTTTGTTGCGGCATACTTCTTCTGCCTTAATTCAGCCTCAATCCTTTTCTGGTCTTTCCTGTTACCTGCCTGGCCGTTACTTTGTTCGCTGTTGTTAGCCTTAAGCTGGGGTTTATCGGCTGTCTGAAGCTCCTTTTTCTTTTCCAGGTAGTAATCAATTCCGCCGTAATAGATCTTAACTGAGCGGTCACGGATTTCGGCAACCTTATTGACGATAGGTTTTAAGAAATCAACGTCGTGCGAGACCAGAACGAGCGTGCCCTTGAAATCCATCAGGGCCTTCTGAAGTACCTGCTTGGATGAAATATCGAGGTGGTTCGTAGGCTCATCGAGCACAATTAAATTGGCCTTGGTCAAAAGAATCTTTGCCAGCGCAAGGCGGCTTTTTTCTCCTCCTGAGAGCACAAGCACCTTCTTGAAAACGTCGTCTCCGGTAAAAAGGAAGGAGCCCAGTATGGATCTCAGCTGCCCAATTGTCTTATTCTCCCCAATGCCTTCAACCGTCTGCAGCAGGTCAAATGAGGGTTCCAGGCTGTCTGCAACGTCCTGCGCATAGAATGAAATGATCGTATTGTGTCCGATTATCCTTTCTCCGCTGTCGAAAGTGATTCTGCCGGAGATGATCTTGGAAAGTGTAGTTTTCCCGGCACCGTTAGGACCAACAAAGGCAATCTTGTCGCCGCGGTCGAGCCTGAGGTCCACATTTTTGAGAACGTGGTTGTCTTGAAAGGACTTGTTAATTCCTGTCAGTTCCAGGGGTACTACGCCGCTTTGCGGTGGTTCGGGGAAGCGTATATTAATTTCTTCTTCAAACTCAGGAAGGTCAAACTGTTCTACCTTTTCGAGCTGCTTTATCCTGCTTTGAACCTGCCTGGCTTTTGTAGCCTTGTATCTGAAGCGCTCAATAAACTTTTCGGTTTCCCTGATTTTTTTCTGCTGCTGTATGTATCTTGCTTCCAGCTGCGAATCCCTTTCTTCCTTGAACTTAAGGTAAGAATCAAAGTTACCGTTAAAGAAAGAGATCTTATTCATGAATATTTCAAGCGTCTTTGTGGTAACTTCGTTAACAAAGTGCTTGTCGTGCGAAATAATGAGCAGTGCGCCTTTATAGCCTTTCAAAAAGCTTATGAGCCACTCCAGCGAATCCAGGTCCAGGTGGTTTGTAGGTTCATCGAGAAGAAGGATTTCGTGATCTGAAAGGAGCAGTTTTGCAAGTGCAATGCGCATCTGCCAGCCCCCGGAGAATTCGCTTGTAAGCTTTGAGAAATCCTTTTCGCTGAAGCCGAGGCCTATTAAAACCTTTTCAATTTCCGAATTGATGCTATAGTAGCCTACTTCCTCCATCCTGTGGTGGATTTCGCCAAGCTTATGGATCAGCTGGTCGTGCTCGGCTTCCTGTAGGGAAGCATCCTGCAGACTGGATGTAATTTCGTGCTCTTCCTGTCCGAGAGTGTTAATTTGCCTGAGCGAGGTTTTGACCTCCTCGAAAAGAGGCTTGCCGAGGTGTCCTACTATTTCCTGTGGGAGATAACCAAGGCTGATGCCTTTTTGCATGAGCACCTTGCCTGACTCAGGCTGCTGTATGCCCGAAATTATCCTGAACAGCGTGGTTTTACCCGCGCCGTTGGCTCCTACAAGTGCAATTTTATCGGAGGAATTTATTTTTAGGTTTACGTCCTTAAAAAGATAATCGCCTGAGAACTGGACAGATAAATTTATTAAATCGATCATTTCTACTTTTATTGTTAATATAGCTGAAAAATTAAAGCATCAAAATCCGTCCTCTGGAGAAGAGGAGATCAAGAGCCCTGGCACACCATGAAAAGACAGTTATTTTCTTAAGATAGCCACCTTGGCTGAAGATACGTTTGTTCCGTCTTTATCGTAAGCAACAATAATATAGATGCCGCTTGGAACGTACTTGCCATCAAAGTCCTTTCCATCCCAGACTGCCACGCCGGCTCCCGGTGATGAGAATGAGTTTAATACCTTGCCTGAAATGGAAAGTATTTTTATGTCCGAATCCCTTACCAGTCCTTCAATTGTTATATTTACGGGTGAACCATCGCGTATGACAACGGGGTTCGGGTAAACGAACATTCCCGTAAAACTCTCCTGCGGTTTGACTGCCGTAGTGGTAACAGAAGCCAGGCCGTAGTCAGTTCCAATATAAACCGTCCCGGTATTATTGTCTACTGCGATGCTGTTTATAATGTCGCTTGGAAGGGGGGTGTTTGCCGTAGTATAATTACCAATAAGTTTTGTCCCGTCCGAAGAGACGACAAAAACGCCCTGTTGTGTGCCTATCCACTTCTGGTTAAGGGCATCAACGGCAATGCAGTTAACCACGCGTGTTCGCAACGCTTCTACAACAGAGATATTCTTCCTCGGATCTCTTGTATCGGGTATTATGTTTATCCCGCCGCTAGTGCCTACCCAGAGTTCCCCTATGCGGTCTATAACAATTGAGTTAACGCTCGTTGAGAGCAGCCCGTCATTTATTCCAACCATTCCAAGGCCATTGTCATCATAAGTTCCGTTTGGATAAAGAGGCTCCTCCTCGTTGTAGAAGTACACTGCGTTACCGGTAGATTGTTCAGCATCACTCAGGAGCATAAACTTGGTGTCGTACTGGTCGACTAAAATGTCATAGCCCAAGGTTATTTTGTTCAGGAACCTTGAATTTGAAAAGCTGCTCCACGTGCTGTCGGCCTTCAGGACGTATAGGGGGGTCTTATTTGCCGATTTATATGTCAGAGCCCAGAGATTTCCCTTGGAGTCGGCAGTAAGTCCGTGCACAACCACAAAGTTAAGGTTTTCCGGTATTCCGCCCATTGGACTATTCTGAACGTTGAACAGCTGGAAGTGTCCATCCTTGTACCTGAGGAATCCTTCGCCCCAGCTCATAACATAAGGTGTGTTGTCTGGAGCAATATAGGTCTTGAAGAATGTGGGGATCTTGTTAGGGCTCGGAACGTCATTAACCGTAAAATTTGTCCATTTCTGCCCGTTAAAGACGTAAAATCCAACCGCATTGCTTCCGGTGCCGCTTCCGGCCCAGAGGTTTCCGTCCTTATCAACAGACAGGCCGTTAAAAAGGTTGGAAGCAGGGCCTTCAGGGAAATAATAGCTCAGTGCTGAAACTTGCTGCAGGTTAATCAGTCCGCTCGTTGTGCTGGCAAAAAGCCCGTGTGAGCCGGCTGAGAGAATGCCTGTTAACTGAACGTTTGCGGGCATCTGTGCAAGTATTGAAATTCTTCCATTATAGTAAAGGTTTATACTGTATGGCGTGGCAATTAAAAGCGAATCTCCTTTTGCCAGCATGTCTACCGCCTGGAAAACCCCAAGCTGAGGCAGGAATCTGTTCCATACCTGACCGTTTAGAAAAGCCAGGCCCTGGTTTGTAGCGGCTACAACTGAATCCTTAAAGCTCACAATCCTCGTCACATTGCCCGAGGGCAGCCCCTGAGCTGTTGTAAAATTTATCCAGGATTCGGGTGCCGAAAGGTTACTTGTGCCTGGCTTCTGCATGGCAACGCCGTTTTCTGTTGCGGCAAAGAGCAGTCCATTATAGAAAACCGAATTTATTTTTGTATCTGACGGAAAATTCCCAAGCTTCAGGTAAGAATCCTGGAACGTGAAATCCCTGGCACTCAGGAGTGAAACGGCAAAGTCCGTTGCAACGTAAATAGAGTCACCAATAACGGTAAAGCTGTTGATCTTTTTCTGTCCCTTATCTAGCGCAGATATGTCTAAAATCTTTTTTACAAATGCTCTTCTTGCAACGCTGTAAACATCAATGCTTCCTCCTTCACCGCCAAACCATATGTAGCCGTTCCTGTCAATTGCAAGCGATGTGAGGGAATTGTTGCTGAGGCCTTCAGACTTCCCAAACTTCTGGTAGGAGCTGTCAGAAAAACTGTAAAAGAATGCTCCTCCTGAACTTGCGGCCCAGATCCCGTCGTGGGAGGCTTGTGCACTTCTGACGTTCTGCATATTGGAGTAGTTTCTCCACGTGCCAATCTGCTGCGGGTAAACAGACCATGTTAGCAACAGTAAAGTAACGACTGCGAGGATTGTTCTGGACTTCATGTAATTTCCTTGTGTGTTTCAAGAAATAATATATAGATATATCTTTTGCTAATATATATTAAAATAAATTACAAATATAATACTTTTAACAAAATCAGGAAGTACAATTTGCGGTATATTGATAAAGGTCAATTAAATAAAAAAACTCCCTCCGGTGCAGAATTCCTCTGCCCTTACCATAAGAGATTTGAATAAAGGCGTTACTTTAGTTAGATTACTGCCTGGTTTTCCTGCTGGTATATCTGTAAGAATATGAGTCTTTATTTAATGTTGCATAATTTCCCTGCATTAAAATAATAATAAAAATGCCTGAACTGACCAAAAAAGCTTTTGCATCTCTAAAAGAGCTAATAAGGAAACATCCTTACAGCCTGGTTTTCCTGGTTGCGGCGCTTGCCTGGCTGCCCGTATTATTTATCCCTTTCATAAATGACGACTACCAGATACTGGGCTATCACTCGGGAAAAGGATGGGTTTCACTGCTGAGGCCCTTTTATTCGCCTGACGTGTCAGGCTTTTACTGGAGACCCTTAGGAAACCTCCTTCATCCACTGATTATGCTCACCGTGGGCTTTCATCCATTTGCCTACAGACTTGCAAGCTTGATCCTTTACGGCTCCTGCTGTGTTCTAATTGCCAGGGCAGGGGAGAGCCTGGGGCTTGAAAGGAGATATGCCGTTTCGGGGGCCATTTTATTTGCAGTACTTCCTTCACATGAATATCAAGTGGCCTGGATTGCAGACCATGGGGAATCGCTCGTGACAGTTTTGCTGCTTGCGGCTTTTTATTTTTACGTGAAAAAATCTAACCAGGATAGCCTCCCGGTAAAAGGAGCTTATTCGTTCTATTTATTACTCCTGCTTGCTGCACTGGTAAAGGAATCGGCCTTTGCGGGCATATTAATTCCCATAATAGCGCTACTTTTGGACAAAAACCTCGGCAGAAGAAGACTTCTTGCAGCCTTAAGAGATGTAATTATTGGTGCCGTTATTATATCCTTTATACTTGCCTTCAGGTGGGTTTTTATCGGCGGCACACCCTTCAGCTCGGACCACTTCGCGCATTCCGGAGCCTTAAGGTGGCTTCTTAATTTCTTTATATACATACCTCTTGGGTTCTTTTCTCCTGAAGCCCTGGAAGTAACCCTGAGCCTTCCTAAAATCCTGCTGGCGCTTCTTTTTATTGCAATAGCCATAATCACCTGGCTAATATTTCTCTACAGAAGACCAGTCCTCTTAAGTAAAGCTGCCTTAAGGAAACTATCGGCTTCGTTGGCCTGGTTTATTGTGTTCATCCTTCCCGGGCTCCCAACACTCATGCGCTGGTACGTTTTTACTGCTTCTGTGGGGCTCATATGGGCTTTGGTAGCTTTAAGTGAATGCATTAAAAAAGGCTCTCCGGCAAAGAGGTTGTCTTTTATAATAATTCTTCTTTTAGTCCTCTATTCTTCGGTCTACGACTTTAGCCTGATGCTTCGGTGGGGCGGTGTGGGAAGAAGAATGAATGAGGCACTCTCGGGGCTAAGTGAGGCTGCAAGCGGAATAAAAACAGATACATTGTACGTATGGGCTACACCGGACAAACTGGACAGAATTCCCATGATGAAGCTCGGAACCCAGGAATCGATTCAGTGGGGACTTAAGAATAAGACCATAACGGTAAGTACGCCGCTTAGAAGTGAAATGAGCAGTTTTCAAAGCAGCATCCGTCTTGTTGAAAAGACCGATACCTCTCTCATCTTTCACATCAATAACGGCCGCTTTCTTCCATACGGCGGAACTTCTAGGGCAGTAATCAAAAACGAATCTTTTGAGGCGTTTTCTGAGGGTGTAAGAATAAAGATAAAGACTTTTCTTGACGCTAGAAATATTCCTCAGTCGGTTGCAGGACTTTATTTCCAAAAAACATTAAGAAAGCCGCAGCTGTATTTTGACGGCAGGCAGTTCCTAAGAATCGATAGGGAAGAGAAAAGGGATATACCTTTTTAGTTACGGGCATATCCCATAAGAATTTATTTTTCGGCTTCAAGGTTCGAAAACAGGTCTGCCATTTCTATGGCCGTAAGAGCGGCATCCCAGCCTTTGTTGCCCGACTTTGTGCCGGCGCGTTCAATTGCCTGCTCAATGTTATCTGTCGTCAAAACGCCGAAAGCAACCGGTACGCCCGACCTTAAGGAGGTCTGAGCTATACCCTTCGATACCTCGGCGGCAACGTAATCAAAATGCGGCGTTGCACCTCTTATTACTGCACCAAGGCAGATAACCGCGTTATATTTTGCCGAATCGGCCAGCTTTGAGGCTGCAAGAGGTATTTCAAAGGCCCCCGGCACTTTTATTATATCTATATTATTATCCTCAGCATGATGCCTTTGAAGACAATCCAGGGCGCCTTCAAGAAGTTTCTGGCTGATAAATTCGTTGAACCTGCTGACTACTAGTGCAAACTTATAATCCTTTGCTGAAAGTTTTCCTTCGATTACTCTGGACATTTTTGGATATTCCTGAATTATTCAATAAATGGTTAAAGTGTAAACTTGTTTAATTATGGCGCGTGGACTCATTTTTTTTCCTAGGGCCTAATTAGAAGCTCATGCGCTGTTTTTAACGAGCATCTTGCGCATGGCCTCAAGATTGTTCCTCGTGATGTAGAACTTGCCCAGGTTCTGCTCATCCTCTCTTTTGCCGCCGTGGTAGTCGGAGCCTCCTGAGGACAGGAGGCAGTATTCGTTGACGATGCCCCTGTAGTACTTTACCTGGTTCATGTTGTGCGAGGGGTGAATGACCTCTATGCCGTCAATTCCTGCGTCAATCAGGCTTAAGAGAATCTTTTCGCTGATGTAGCCCGGGTGCGCAATAAATGAAAGCCCTCCGGCATCTGCTATCAGCTTTAGCGCGCTCTGGGGCGAAAGGTGGATTTTCCTTTCGTATGCGGGGCTGCTGTTTCCCAGGTATTTGTCGAAAGCCTCATAAAAATTATTTACGTAGCCCGCTTCAATTAAAGCCTGCGCAATGTGCGGCCTTCCAACGGCTCCGCTTTTCGCCTTCTTAAGAACGCTTTCTATTGATATATATACGCCCAGGTTATTCAGTTTCTTTATGATTCTTAGAGCGCGGTTATACCTTTCCTGGCGGAAGAAGCTAAGGTACTTTTGGAACTCATCGTGGTAAATATCAATAAAGTAGCCCAAAAGGTGAACTTCCTTGTCTTCTATATCTGTGCTGATTTCAACCCCGGAGATGACCTCAACATCCATCTGTTTGCCGAATTCAGTGGCGGCTTCTATTCCGGCCAGGTTGTCGTGGTCCGTTATGCTGATTACATCAAGCCCTGCTTTTTTTGCCTTCGTTACTATTTCCAGTGGGGAACAGACTCCATCCGAACAGGTAGTGTGTAAGTGTAAATCTATTTTAGCGCTCATCAATTTTATCGGTTTCTGGCTGAATGCTCTTTTCTCAGCCGAAATTCTCTTTAAACTTCTCGTAATTTAATATTCTAAGTCTGGCTCCATCCAGTTCCACCATTCCTTTTTTTGCGAAAGAATGTATGGTCCTTGAAATGGTTTCTCTTGAAGTTCCAGCCATATTTGCAAGATCCTGCTGCAAGGGGAGTCGTTCGATTTCCACGATGCCCTGGCGTATCTTTCCGATCTCGTCTGCAATCTGAAGAATGACCGAGGCCACCTTGCCTTCGGCGTCTTTTAATGAGAGGGATTTGATTTTCATGTCGGCGCTTCTTAGCCTGCTGGTCAGTTCCTGCAAAAGTGAGATTGAGACTTCCGGATGAATCCTCAGAAGATTGAGGAAATCGTTCCTCTGTACTATGAAGAGCTCCGAGTCCTCGATTGCAATGACCGTTGCCGAACGTTTCAGGCCGTCAAGAATTGCCATTTCCCCAAAAAAGTCGCTTTCGCTGAGTATTGTGAGAATGACCTCACGGCCGTCGTTACTGGTTCTCGATACTTTTACCTTTCCGCTTATAATCACAAAGAGTGCACTGCCTGCATCTTCTTCCATCAAAATTATACTTTCCTTTTCGTAAAACTTTCGCTTGCCAACGTTTGCAATCATCTCCAGAGCTTCGTGCTCCAGGTCAGTAAAGATAGGAACATTTAACAGAAATTCCGATAAAGAAGACATAATTACCCCTCATTTTAAATTATGTTTATTCTTTCCTATTCTCTGACGGAAAGCCAGTAATATTTTGGAACTCATTTTATGCTAATATAACACTTTTTCAATAAATTTCTATTTTTTTGTTATTATTTTTAAATACTTATTACTTATATTATCCTAATTGATTTTAAAGAGGATACAAAAATGCCTCCTTTCAGGCACGGTCACTTGTGACAGAATGCCTGGTTAGAATCAATGGTGGAACAATAACTCGATAAAAAATCACAATATAAAATTGAAAATAAGGGTATAAATAGGTATATTATTACCACAATTAAAAAAACTGAAATGGAGGAAATAAAATGGCAGTAAAAGTTGGTATCAATGGTTTCGGCCGTATTGGTAGACTTGTATTTAGAAGATGTATGGAATTAGGTAATGTTGAGTTTGTTGGTATCAATGATTTGACTGATGCTAAAACTTTAGCTCACCTGCTGAAGTACGATTCAGTACATGGCAAATTTAACGGTACCGTAGAAGTTGACGGAACCGACCTGATTGTCAACGGGAATAAAATAAAAATTACAGCTGAGAAAGATCCTTCAAAGCTTAATTGGGGTGGCCTGGGAACAGACGTTGTAATCGAATCGACAGGCGTTTTTGCCTCAAAAGAGCAGTGCATGGCTCACATCAATGCAGGAGCAAAGAAAGTAATATTGACTGTTCCTTCAAAAGGGGAGATCGATGCTACAGTTGTTCTGGGTGTTAACGACAGCGTTCTTACAGGCAAAGAGCAGGTTGTTTCAAATGCTTCCTGCACAACAAACTGTCTGGCTCCAATGGTTAAAGTCCTCAACGATACTTTTGGCGTTGAACAAGGCTTCATGACCACTGTTCACTCATATACAAACGATCAGAGAGTTCTGGATCTGCCTCACAAGGATTTAAGAAGAGCAAGATCCGCAGCCGTTTCAATTATTCCTACTACTACAGGTGCTGCAAAGACCGTTGGAAAGGTAATTCCTGAATTAAAGGGAAAACTCGACGGATTTTCTCTCAGAGTACCAACTCCTGACGGATCAATTACAGATTTTGTCGCTGAATTAAAGAAAGATGCTACAGTTGACGAAATCAACGCTGCAATGAAGAAAGCTGCTGAAGGCTCAATGAAGGGTGTTCTTGAATATACTGAAGATCCTATAGTTTCAGCTGACATCATACACAATTCTCATTCATGCATCTTCGACGCTTTATCAACCATGGTTATGGGCAAGATGGTAAAGGTTGTCGGATGGTATGATAACGAATGGGGATATTCCTGCAGAGTTGTAGATCTTCTTTTCAAGATTTCAAAGTAATCTGAATCAAGATACTACCGTTTTAAGAGACGCAGTTTCCCTATTATTATAGGCTGCGTCTTTTTTTATATTTATACTGATTGCCTTCTTTGCTTTTTGAGGCATTTGGCCTGGGAAGAAGGATTATTCGGCTACAAAAATCGGGGAAACCGGAAATTGTAGCTCTTTTACAATATTTTTCATAAATTATTTCTATGCGGAGGAAAAATGAATAAACTGTCAATTGACCAGGTGGATCTTAAAGGCAAAAAAGTCCTGGTAAGAGTGGACTTCAACGTGCCTTTGGATGAAAATCTGAATATAACGGATGATATAAGAATTACGTCATCTTTGCCTACAATCAAGAAAATTATCAACGAAGGCGGTAAGGCAATCCTTATGAGTCACCTCGGAAGGCCCAAAGGGCAGCCGAACCCAAAATACAGCCTTAAACCTGCTGCAAAAAGACTTTCCGAGTTACTCGGTAAGCAGGTCATAATGGCTCCTGAGTGCGTCGGGCAGGAGGTGAAGGACCTGGTCAATTCAATGAAGAATGGGGACGTCCTTTTGCTTGAGAATTTAAGATTCCACGCTGAAGAGGAGAAAAATAACCCTGAATTTGCAAAGCAGCTTGCTGAACTTGGCGAAGTTTATATTAATGATGCCTTTGGAAGTGCTCACCGCGCTCATGCCTCAACTGAAGGCGTTACAAAGTATATATCAATTAACGCTGCAGGATACCTGATGCAAAAAGAACTCGACTATCTGGGAAAGGCAATCTCAGAGCCGGAGAGACCATACTGCGCTATTTTAGGCGGCGCCAAGATCTCGGGTAAAATCGACGTCATTCAGAACCTGTTCCCGAAGGTTGACACTCTTATCATAGGCGGCGGCATGGCTTATACTTTCTATAAGGCTATGGGCTATGAAATCGGAAAGTCTCTCCTTGAAGAAGAAAAAATTGAACTTGCCGGGGAAATACTGGAGAAAGCCAAGAACTCAAAAGTCAACTTCCTGCTCCCTGTAGACGTCGTTGTGGCTCCTGAGTTCGCAAACGATTCTCCTTCACAGGTCGTTGATATTAAGAGTATTCCTTCCGAGAAGATGGGAATGGATATTGGTCCTAAGACAGTTGAGCTCTTCAAATCCGAGATCTTAAAGAGCAGGACGGTTATATGGAACGGCCCTATGGGTGTCTTTGAGTTCGATAACTTTGCTAAGGGCACAAATGCCGTTGCACAGGCTCTTGTTGAGGCTACGGAAAAAGGCGCAACGACCATTATCGGTGGCGGCGATTCGGCTGCTGCAATTAAAAAAGCAGGCCTGGAGGATAAAGTTTCGCACGTTTCTACCGGCGGCGGCGCTTCACTGGAATTCCTGGAAGGAAAAACTCTTCCCGGAGTTGCAGCATTAAACGATGCAAAATAGCTGAGAGTTCTGTATCTTATAAATACAGGGGTTCAAAAAATTTGATGCCCCTGTATGTCTTTTTATTGGCTTTTCTGGAAACTGTTTTACGCCTGACAGTGTATCAGAAAATGAAAAATGAATTATTTCATTTTTTAGTATGTTTTAATTTAAGGAAGATAAACGAAAAGGAAGTTTAATGTACTCCGAGCGTGATTATTACAGACCGACCGGTTTTGGCGGTTTCAGCTTTTTCCCACCGGTGATCAAGAACCTTTTGATCATAAATGTAGTGGTGTTTCTGGTTACAAACCTGATACTCTCGAGCGTTGTTGTCGACGGCGTGATTGCGAGCGATAAGATCAACCAGTACTTTGCGTTAATGCCTCTTGGGCACGGCTTTTATATCTGGCAGCTGGTTTCCTATCAGTTCCTGCACGGAAGCTTTTCGCATATCTTCTTTAACATGTTTGCCCTGTGGATGTTCGGAATGGAAATTGAAAACCTATGGGGCTCCAAAAAATTCCTTTTGTTTTATCTTGCCTGCGGAATTGGCGGCGGCCTGGCGCATCTACTGCTTTCTCCGGTCATTGCCGACATGATGGCTCCCACCATCGGCGCATCGGGTGCAATTTATGGCGTCATGATTGCCTTCGCGATGATGTTTCCCGACAGGTACATCTTTATTTACTTCCTTATTCCCGTAAAGGCTAAATACCTGATAGCATTCCTTGTAGTTCTTGAGTTCCTTTCGGCCGGCGATATGTCGCTCGTGGCACACTTGGCTCATATAGGCGGGGCTGTTGTCGGATTCTTGTTCATACTCCTGGATTCCAGGAGCGGCTTTAGCATGAATAGCATTTTCTCTTCCTTTAAGAAACCATACTCTTCCGCTCCAAGGCAGTTCAGGAGAAGGACATTTTCAGACGAGGAGAAGATTGTTGATGCAAATTACTATGAAATAAACAAAAAAGAAGAAACTCCCATTACACAGGAAGAGATTGACCGGATACTCGATAAAATAAGCCAGAGCGGGTATCAGAACCTTACAGAACGCGAGAAAAAAATCTTATTTGAAGCCAGCAAGAGAAGCTAAAGTGAAACTATTGAAATATCTTGGCATCATTCTATTTGCCATCACACTAAGTTCCTGCTCAAATGGGAAAGTAATTAACGACGAGGAAAAGTTTGCCGCATTGTACGTGGACCTGCTCATTTCATCCGAGAAAAACAGCGGCGACATTAACCGTGTTAAGTCGGAAAGACAGAAAATATTTTCCAAATATGAAGTCACTCCGGAAGAGTATAAGGCTACACTCAACTATTACTCGGAAAAGCCCGATAGGTGGAAGGAATTCTTCGACAGGGTAAATGCCCGAATAGTAGCACTCAGGAAAAATAACAAGGTTTAAGATTTCTTCTTTAGCTTTGCTGCTGCAATCCTTAAGAGTGGGAATCCTATATTTTCCGGGAGCCTGCTTTTAAGCTCTTTCAGGTCGTTGAACCCCTTGCCAATCTCTTCCTCTATCCTGCTGTAATCCTCTTTTGTAAAGAGGTACGACACATCAGTTTCAGGAAACATCTCAAGAATTGTTTCAACCTGCATCGATATAACCGTTTCATTCAGCTTTCTTAAGGAAGCTATGTCCGAAAGTGGATAGCGCTCCTTAAGGAGTTTGTAGGTTTCGCTTAATACCTTCGGCACCTCTCTTGAAGTGCCAGGTGTACTTGCTCCTGAATTATCGGAATGAGTGATGTAATCCCTGATGATTCCAAGAAAATCCTCTCCAACTTTGTTGAACATTCTCTGGTTAAAGCCTTTTACCCCAAGAATTGCGCTAAAAGTGGAAGGGCGTGTTCTGGAAAGCTGTCTTAGGACCGCATCCGGACAAATCAGCTCCTCTGCCTGCTGGAACTTCCGCGAGGCCTGGCTCCTTACTTCGCGCAGCTTGTTAAAAAGCTCCAGGTTCTCTTCGGCCTCTTTTGTGTCCATAAGAGGAGCCTCTTTCCCAAGAATTGGGGCAAGGTCCCTTTCATCCAAAAATTCCCGCCCTTTGCGTGATACCTTGAGCTTCTTTCTGTATGAGCCTTCTTTTTCAAGCATTTCCTGTGCACATAGGCTCTCTATTACGCTTTTAAGCTCCTGGAGCGAGTAGCTGGAGCAGCAGCCGAAAACAGGGGAGGAGTCCAGTAGGTCTTTTGAAGGCTTGCCCTGAAGAATGGAAATGAGCCTCGTTTCCGTCATGCCTTCGGAAGCTTCCAGTGCAGCGCGAAGTATCAGTTCAGAAAGGTATTCCGAAACATTGGATGTAAGCTCATATCTCTCTGCGCCCCCGCCGGTGCAGTTATCGCATTTACAGCATTTGTAGTTATCATCTTTCTGCCCGAAATAGTTCATTATAAACTTCATCCGGCATTCGGTCGCATAAGCATAGCGTACAATTTCTTCAAGCTTTGCCGTAGCATTGCTGCAATTGCGGGTAATTCTCTCATAGTCAAGGAAAAGGTATTCATTCCTGACCCTTGACTTAGGAAAAGTGACCTTGTTTTCTGCCGAGGGTCTTACGAGGTCCAGTATGCCAAGGCTGTTCAGGAGTTCAAGCGTCTGAAAAACGTATTCAGGTGAAATGCCGTAATTTGCAGCCAGCTCTTCCGGTGAAATTGGCGTCATGCTGTTAATTATGCCTGTGCCGTACTTTTTCAGCAAGATGACTATGATGTCGCGCAAGGTGTTGTTGGAGACCGACTTTGTATATTCCTTTAGTGTATTAACGTCCAGGTTAAACTGCACCAGGTACTTTCTTTCCAAAGCGGACACGGGCTTTATGTAGCCCGCTTCCTCAAGACAGCTAAGTGCTGAGCTGAGGAGTGCCTTGGAAATGTCCTTCTTAATATACTTCGCAATGTATTCTTCATTTACTGCAACGGGTTTATCCGACTTTCCCCCGAGGGCAATCTTCCCATAATCGCATAAGGCGTTATAAACGCCTGTAACCAGCTCTTTAGCGGGATAAGAGTTTTTGATGAAATATTCATGAATGCGCCTGTCGTTTTCATCAAAGAGCATGAATGCGTTCGATTCCTTGCCGTCTCTTCCGGCGCGCCCGATCTCCTGGTAATAGTTTTCAATTGTGCCCGGCATGTTGTAGTGAATTACAAGCCGGATATCTTTTTTATCGATACCCATTCCGAAGGCATTCGTGGCAACAATAATGTCAACTCTTCCGGAGAGGAACTCCTCCTGAATGTGCTTTCTTCTTTCTGCAGCAAGTCCTGCGTGATAGCACGCAGCATTGAAGTTGTACAGGTTCAGAAAGTCCGAAACCTCTTCGCACTTTTTCCTTGAAGAGGCATAAACAATGGCCGGTGTTCCGTAGCTGTTTATGAGGTTAAAGCACTCGGTTTTCTTTTTTGTCGTTTTGATTACATTTACCGAGAGGTTTTCTCTTTCGAATCCCTTTATGAAGACTTCGGGCTCTTGCATTCCCAGCTGCAGAATAATGTCGTCTACGACTTCCGGAGTTGCAGTTGCCGTAAAGGCGGAGATTTTCTTTATACCGGTATATTCGGCAAAACTTTTTATCCTCCTGAAGCTCGGGCGGAAATTATGCCCCCACTCGCTTATGCAGTGCGCCTCATCGACAAAAAGGTATTCCGGCTCGAGCTCTTTAATCCTGTCGGCAAACTGACTGTTCTCCAGCTTTTCAGGCGCAAGGTAAAGCAGCTTTACTTTTCCGCTTGTGATCTCACGGAATATTTCTTCTGTTTCAATGAACCCGACCGTGCTGTTTATAAAAGCGGCTACAGGTTCTGTGCTGTTTAAGGAGTCCACCTGGTCCTTCATAAGAGCAATAAGAGGGGATATTACAACTGAGAGGCGGCTGCTTAAGAGCGCAGGCACCTGAAAGCAGAGCGACTTCCCGCCTCCGGTTGGAAGTATTGCAAGTACGTTTTTCCCTTCAATTATGGAAGTAACTATCTCCCGCTGTCCGGGACGGAAACTGTTGTGTCCAAAGTATTTAAGAAGAATTTCTTCAGGGGTCATTTTATTGAATATTAAGGGCTAAATGGTTCATTAAAAGCATGCCTTGCATGCCGAAAAAAGAAAGATAATATGTGCGCCGAAAGTAAGAAGCTTTCAAATTGCGTTCTATATATAAGAAAATTAATCATTTGAATAAAATAAAATTCCTCCTTTTTTTTTTGAATTCCTTAGGTATCCGGTGGCGTTTGTATTTTTTACCGGGGCTGCATGTGTGCGGCATGGTTCTCACTTTGAGGCCCTGGTATTATTATTTATAGTAAAGGATAAATAAATATATTGAATTTGAGCTTATTTAGGGCATATTTTATGGAACAGAATTTGCTCTTTTTTAAGGATCTGCCGGATGAACAGAAATTTCAATTCAAACACGTATGCTGGCATAAGTTTAAAAAATAAATAGGTAAGAACCAAATATGGACGAAGGAAAATTAAAATTAGAAGATCTCCTCGGTGTAGCTCCGCAGAAGGAAGAAAAAGAAAGAATTGAATACGTAGCTATCATTGGAGCAGGCGTAATGGGGCAGGGAATTGCCCAGACTGTTTCAGGTTCCGGGGTGGATGTTCTGATTATTGAAAAAGATGATGAACATCTTAACTGCGCAAAACAGAATCTATCAGAGGCAATGGAAAGGGAAATCGGGCGCTGGGCTATGACAAAAAGCGAGATGAAGTCGATCCTAAGCCGCATCAAATGGTCAACCGATATAAAAGATATCGAAGAATGCGATCTGGTTATTGAAGCCGTGGATGAGAACCTGGAGCTGAAGAAAACCATATTTAAGCAGATCGATGAAATTGCCCGTCCCGATACAATCCTGGTCTCAAACACCTCAACACTCAGCCTTACACAAATTGCCGAAGTGACCAAAAGGAAAGAAAAAATTGTAGGAATGCACTTCCTTAATCCTGTTCCAAAGGTTCCAATGGTCGAGCTGATTAAAGCAATTGAAACCTCAGAAGAAACGCTCGCAAGGGTAAAGGAATTTGCCAAGAGAATAGGCAAGACTGCAGTTGAAGTATATGAATACCCCGGCTTTGTGACCACGAGAGCCATTGTACCGCTTCTCAACGAGGCCATGTACATACTCATGGAAGGAGTTGCCACGGCAGAAGGCATCGATACTGCGATGAAACTTGGATATAATTTCCCGATGGGTCCGCTTGAAATGGCAGATGCCATGGGCCTCGATGAGGTTTTGGCCTGGATGGAAACATTATGGAAGACGCTGGGTGAGCCCCGCTACAGAGCCTGCCCGATACTTCGCAAGCTGGTTCGCGAGAAGAAGCTTGGCCGTAAGACGGGAGAAGGTTTTTATAAATACAACACTGACGGCAAATAATAGGAGATTAAACAGATAGATGAAAGTATTAGTTCTAAACAGCGGCAGCTCCTCAATTAAATACCAGTTCTTTGATACTGAAAAAAATCTGGTCCTGGCAAAAGGACTTGTTGAAAGAATCGGTATGAGCAGCGCAATTCTTACGCATGCACCTATTGGAAAAGAAAAAATCAAAATCGTAGGCGAAATCCTCGATCACTCAATCGCAATTGAATACGTAATTGCAGTTCTTTTGAGCAAGAACCACGGGGTTATTAAAGAAAAAAGTGAAATTGATGCCGTGGGCCACAGGGTCGTTCACGGCGGCGAAACCTTCTCGGGTTCGGTCCTTATTACCTCTGAGGTGATGCAGGCACTTAAAGACAACATAGAGCTGGCTCCGCTTCATAATCCGCCTAACATCAAAGGCATTGAAGCTGTTACAAGGCATCTTCCGGGTACTCCGCAGGTTGGCGTCTTTGACACGGCTTTCCACAGCCAGATGCCTCCGGAGGCTTACCTGTACGGAATTCCTTTTGAGCTCTATAAGAAGTACAAGATCAGGCGTTACGGATTCCACGGTACTTCACACCTTTTTGTCTCAAACAGGGCTGCCAAGCTGATGGGAAAACCTCTTGAGGAGCTTAAGATCGTTACGGCTCACCTTGGCAACGGCTGCAGCATTGCTGCCGTAAAAGGCGGGCACTCAATTGATACTTCAATGGGCTTTACCCCTCTGGAAGGACTCCTGATGGGTACCAGGGGAGGCGACATGGACCCCTCGCTCATACTGTACGTAATGGGCAAAGAAGGTCTCTCGCTTTCTGAGGCCAACACGCTCTTAAACAAGCACAGCGGCCTCTTAGGCATCAGCGGCGAAAGCAGCGACATGAGGGAAATTGAAGCAGCGGTAAACGAAGGCAATAAAAAAGCAAAATATGCCTTTGATGTATTTACCTACCGCATCAAGAAGTATATAGGTTCCTATATAGCAGCCATGGGCGGCGTCGACGCACTCGTCTTTACGGGCGGAATCGGAGAGAATTCTGAGGTGGTGCGTGCTGCCGTTTGCGAAAATATGGAATACCTCGGACTGAAGCTGGACGAGAACGTAAACAAGAGCAGGCCTGATGGAGAGGTGCTGATTTCTGAAGGGAACAGCAATGTTAAGATTTACAAGATCCCGACAAATGAGGAACTTGTAATAGCGCTTGATACCGAGAAGATAGTCTCAGAGCAGGTGCTTCAGTCGGTAAAATAAATTCGTCCTTGAAAAAGGCGGTGGTTCTAAAAACCGCAGATAATAATAAAAAAGCCGGTCAGCATTTCTCTCTGACCGGCTTTTCTTTTAATTCTGATCTGTCATCTTTTTAATTTCATCCCGTATCCGGGCCGCCCTTTCGTAGTCTTCCTTTTCCAGGGCTTCCCTGAGCTGGTTTTGAAGTGAGGCCAGTTTGGATTCTTTGGATCCAGAAGGAGCCTGTCTTTCGGTTGGCTCTTCATCGGGCAGATTCTCTTCCAGGTTCTCCGAGGCTTCCTCTTCTCCCGAAGGGATAAAGGCTGCTGCTTTCATGACTTCCTCATTAACAAAAATAGGTGACTGCGTCCTTACGGCGAGCGCAATTGCGTCACTTGGTCTGGAATCCACGTCATTTGTAAGCGAGGAAACCTCAAGTACAATCTTAGCGAAGAAGGTATTATCCCTCAGTTCATCAATTAGGATTTCCTGGACCGCCGCCCCAAGGTTGTCTATAATATTCTTAAGCAGGTCATGCGTAAGCGGACGAGGGGGTTTGATGCCCTCAATCTCAAGTGCAATTGCCTGTGCCTCGAAGGCGCCGATTATTATCGGCAGCCTTCTTACGCCATACACTTCCTTTAAGAGAATTGCATATGCACCACCCGCTGAAGGAGTGGAGGATAAACCAAGTATTTCCACCTGAACTTTATTCAATTATTACCTCTTTTAGGTTAATGAGCCTTACTATAAAATATGTTTTTTTTTCAATTCCACAAATCCGTAAAAAGGGATTACCAGAAAAAAAAACGGCTCAGAGGAAAAAGACAACTAACCTTTAATTTTTTTAATCTCTTCGGTCAATGCAGGCAGAACTTCAAATATGTCTCCCGCAATACCGTAGTCGGCTACGCCAAAAATCGGAGCATCCTTATCTTTATTTATAGCAACTATATACTTGGATGAGGACATTCCGGCCAGGTGCTGAATTGCACCGGAGATACCAATGGCAATGTAAAGGTTAGGCGAAACGGTTTTGCCTGTCTGTCCAACCTGCTCACTATGAGGCCTCCAGCCGGCATCAACTACAGCACGTGAGGCTCCAACGGCAGCACCCAGCGTGTCGGCCAATTCTTCAACCATGCGGAAATTCTCAGGCGCCTTCAAGCCTCTTCCGCCTGAAACGATGATCTCTGCCTCGGCAACGTCCATCTTTCCTTCAGATTTCTTGACTTCCACAACTTTTGTCCTGAGATCCGGGTTTTCAACATTTTCTACCGTAACTGCGGCCTTGTTATCCCCGAGGCTTCCGATGTTGAATACGTTGGGGCGAAGCGTAAAGATCTTCTTTTGTGAGTTTATCCTGGCCTCAACGAGAGCCTTTCCCGCAAAGACGGGGCGCGTGGCAACAATATCTCCGCTGGATACTTCCAGGCTGATGCAATCCATCAGAATTCCCGCATTCAGCTTTACACAAACAAGTGGGGCAAGATCTTTACCCATTGCAGAGTTCGAGAAGAGCAATATGTCTGCATCTGCTTTTTGTGCATAGTTCGAAACTATCCCTGCGTATGCAGATGAAGAATAATTCGCGAGGTTTTCACCTTTGAAGAAAGTTA
This sequence comes from Ignavibacteria bacterium, assembly GCA_025612245.1. Classification (GTDB taxonomy): domain Bacteria; phylum Bacteroidota; class Ignavibacteria; order Ignavibacteriales; family SURF-24; genus JAAXKN01. The sequence goes on along the minus strand of JAAXKQ010000023.1, from coordinate 50,295 downwards.
CCTTCCCAATGCCGTATTTGCCAAGGCTTTCAAGGTCTTCAATATTGCTTCCAATTGCAACGGCTTCTACTTCATAGCTAAGCTCTCCAGCTAACCTGGCAGCTTCTTTTGCAGTCTCCAGAGAAGACTTTTTAAGGATACCATTCCTTTGTTCTAAAAATGTAAGGATTTTATTTGCCATAATTCAATTCCCTTTTAAATGACTTTAGCTTCTTCTTTAAGTAAACGGACTAATTCCGGAACAGCAGATTTATCGGTGCCAATAATTCTGCCCGGCTGCTTTAATGCCGGCTTTTTCATTTTCAAGATTTCAACAGTTTTTTCACTACCGGCAGCCGGTTTTTCTTCGATCTGTTTTTTCTTGGCCGCCATTATTCCTTTAAGTGAAGCATACCTTGGTTCATTTAAGCCCTTCTGAGCTGTAATTACAGCAGGAAGGCTGGTTTCAACTACCTCGCGACCGCCTTCAATTTCTCTTTCTGCAACTATTTTATTGCCTTCAAGCTTCAGGTCAACTACAACGGAAACGCAGTTGTATCCCAGCATTTCAGCCGTAAGCTGTCCTGTAATGGAGTTGTCATAATCAACCGATTGTTTGCCGAAAAATACGAGCTCGGCTCCCTGGGCCTTAATTTCCTCGGAGAGAGCCTTTGCAACGCCAAGAGGATCTCTTTGTGCATCATCCTTGAGCAGTATACCTGAATCGGCACCCATGGCAAGAGCTTTTCTTATGGTCTCTTTGTTTGCATCCTTTCCAAGACTGATGACGACAACCTCGCCGCCCAGCTTTTCCTTTGTCTTTAATGCCTCTTCAACGGCAAATTCGTCGTAGGGATTAATTATATAGGTAACCCCGTTCGGGTCAATGGTCTTTCCGTCAGAACCGATAACAATTCGTGTAGCAGTGTCCGGGACGTGACTTACACAGACTGCTATTTTCATTTTACCTCCAATTATTTCGAAAGATTCATCAAAAATATAAAAATACACAGATATAAAATCAATTACACGTAAAATATACCTTTTCGAAGTCTATTTCCACATTTCGTGCGGAATTTCTTGGTAAGAGATATGTCATTTTTACTATATTATATTCATTGACCAACATTAGGAGCTCTTAAGATGAAACTCTTATTCAGACCATGGGTAAACACTTCAATTGTAATCCTTTTGCTCAGAATTATACTGGGAATTGTCTTCATTGCCCACGGCGGGCAGAAAGTCCTGGGCTGGTTTGGCGGAAGGGGACTTGCGGCTACGGTGGACATGTTCGTAAACAACATGCATATTCCCGCAGTTCTGGCTTATATGGACGCCTTTACGGAATTTCTCGGCGGCATACTGGTACTTATCGGCCTGCTGACAAGGATCTCTTCGGCTGGAATTGCAGTAGTCATGATTGTTGCAATTGCCAGGGTTCACGCCCCAAACGGATTTTTTAATCCCGCGGGTTATGAGTTTCCCCTGACGCTCCTTGTAATTGCAGTAGTGCTTTTCCTTTATGGAAGCGGAAGGTATGGAATTGATTACTTCTGGGAAAGCAGAACCAGGCAGAGCGGAATTACGTACTAAAAGGAGTCTTCTTTTTGAGGCTCTGAAGGGCGTGGGGGGAGGAAAATTCTGTAAGACGTTCTCCCGCGCTTTATTACGAGAAATAAGGGGAGAAGCGATATGTATGAGAAGCGCCATCAGCCTCTTCTTCCAAGGGCAAAGTTCATCTTAAGGCTGCTGAAACACTTCTGTGCAGCTTTTGGCCTTGTAGCCGTTGCACTTTTCCTTGGAATTGCGGGATACCATTACTTTGAAGGCCTGGGCTGGATTGATGCAATTCTGAATTCTTCAATGATCTTAGGCGGTATGGGTCCGGTAAACCCGGTTAATACAACGGCAGGGAAAATATTTGCTTCGGCATACGCTCTTTTCTCGGGAATTGTTTTCCTTGTAATTGTAGGCGTCCTTTTTGCCCCTGTTTTCCACAGGTTCCTTCACAGGTTTCACCTGGAGCTCGACAGGGAGCCTGAACGGGGGGCGGCAGTCAAGGGGAAAAAGGATAAATAGCGCACGCTCAGGGTTGAATAATTTTAAGCCTTTATTCAGTTTAAGCATTTGTATTTGCATAATTATATTTTTACCTTTAGCTGAAAAAAAACGGCTTTAAGAACACTTCCTGTGATATTTCCATTTATTTAAATTCATAAAAATGATCGGCAGGGTAATAAATAACTATAAAATCATCTCGGAACTTGGCCAGGGCGGCATGGGCATTGTATATAAGGCCTATGACAGCAAACTGGACCGGTATGTTGCCATCAAGATCCTGAAATCGCAGGTCGTAAAGAATTCCCGCTTTAAGGAAAGGTTTGAAAAGGAGGCCAAGAATCAGGCTAAGCTTTCGCACCAGAACATTGTGACGGTTTATGGCTTTCTTGAGGAAGACGGACTCCTCGGCATCATAATGGAGTACGTAGAAGGGCAGACGCTTGAAAGTCTCATTGAAAGCAGGGGCAGGCTGGAGCTTGATGAAGCCATTCCAATTATCAAGCAGGTCCTTAAGGCTGCAGCTTACGCACATTCCAAGAAATTTGTCCACAGAGATATTAAACCTTCCAATATTATTATTAACCAGGATGGGGTCTCAAAACTCATGGATTTCGGAATATCGAAATCCATTTTAGACAGGAATATGACAAGCCCGGGCCGTAACGTCGGAACGCTGCTTTACATGAGCCCCGAACAGATTACGGGTGAAGAATCCGTGCTTGAAAGCGATATTTATTCGATTGGTGTGACTTTCTTTGAAATGCTCACCGGACTGCCGCCATTTAATTTTGAAACGGAGCAGGAAATAACTGAAGGGCACCTTAAGAAGGATCCGCCGGATTTACTTTCCTTAAGGCCTGAATTACCGGTAAAAGCCGCTGGTATCATTAAAAAGGCCTTAAGCAAGAAGCCTGCGGGCAGGTTTTCTTCCTGCGATGAGTTTATCTCTGAACTGGAAGCTCTTGAAGCCGAATCTTCGGACTACAGGAATTTCGGCCCCCCGGACTCAAAGATCAGAAATACAAAAGGGTATAAGTTTAAAGCTATTTTTTATTCATTTTTAATCGTAGTTTCGCTCTTAGGCATAATTTATTTTTCTTTTACGCAGGTCCTTGAGCTCTGGAAAAGCGGCCAGAACCCTCTTGCCCCGGCTCTTTCTGGAGGCAAAAAGGAACAGATGCTCATTCCAGGCTTTACACAGGGCAAATTTGAAAATTTCACCTGGAGCGTCTTAAACAGCAGCCTTAAAAATGACCTGAATTCGATTTTCTTCGTCAATGACTCTATGGGGTTCTGCTGCGGAAATGAGGGGACTGTGCTTAAGACGGTCGACTCCGGCGTAAAATGGGTTAAACTGAGAGTACCGGCGGATAAAAATCTCTTTGATATAGCTTTTACGCAAACTGGGACGGGCTTTGCCGTAGGGGAAAATGGCTGCCTTCTAAAGACGACTGATTACGGCGTAAGCTGGCTTAATGTTGACCTTAAGTCTCAGGACGTACTATTAAGGATTAAATTTATCAGCAGTTCTACGGGATTTATTCTCGGAAGCAGGGGAACCGTCTTCAGAACGCTGGACCAGGGGGAGAACTGGTCAAGAGTTGACATTGCTTCTTCAAATACGTTATTTGATTTGGACTTCCCGGACGAGAAGACAGGCATAATTGTAGGCTGGAACGGGGAGTGTTTCAGGACCCTGGACAAAGGGGCAAGCTGGGAGAAAAGGCCACAATTTACCTCCAACTATTTAAGGGCAGTGAAGTTTATTAACGGCAAAACCGGGTTTTCTGCCGGGGGAAACGGGGAAGTTTTTAAGACGGATAATGCCGGAATGGACTGGAGAAAAGTTACGGCCAGCCTGAATTCAGGGTTTTCAGACATAGAATTTATTGACGACAGGATTGGCGTTATTGTAGGACGCCAGGGGAAGATACTTCTTACAAGTGACTCGGGCAACAGCTGGAAGGAAGCCAAAACGAACGTTTTTACTGCGCTTAACAGGATAGAGCTTACTTCCGGCAAAAAGGTATATGCTGTAGGAGTAAATGGAACCATCGTTAAATTTTAATTTTTTTGATACTTTTAGAAAAAGGATGAAAATTGGATAAATTTGTAATTACGGGCGGAAAAGCCCTGAAGGGAAAAGTTACCGTAAGCGGAGCGAAGAATGCGGCACTGGCCATTATGCCCGCTGCTTTGTTAAACTCCGGTGAAAATGTCTTGCATAACACTCCCGAAGTAAATGACGTCTATACGATGATTAAGCTTCTGGATAACCTTGGAGTAAAGACGGACTTTAAGGATTTTACGCTGAAATTTGATACCTCAAACATCACCAGCCAGGTAGCTCCTTATGAGCACGTAAAGAAAATGAGGGCTTCGGTTTATGTCCTGGGTCCCCTCTTATCCCGCTTCGGTTATGCAAAGGTCTCACTTCCAGGCGGATGTGCCTGGGGCCCGAGGCCAATTAACCTGCACCTGGAAGGCTTGAAGAAAATGGGCGCCGATATTGAGCTTGACGGCGGATACATAATTGCAAAGGCTAGTAAGCTTCAGGGAGCGAGGATCTCTTTTGACGTTTCTTCGGTTGGAGCTACCGGTAATCTGATGATGGCAGCAACCCTTGCCAAGGGAACTACACTGATTACAAACGCCGCAATTGAGCCAGAGATTACGGCCCTGGCCGAATATCTGGTGAAGATGGGGGCTAAAATAAACGGCATCAATACTTCTGTACTTGAAATTCAGGGTGTTGATGAGCTTAAGGCCGCTGAAACTACAAATATACCCGACAGAATTGAAGCCGGAACTCTTCTGATTGCCGGCGCACTGACGCGCGGAAACGTGGAGCTCATGAATGTCAGCCCGGGGCACCTGAACTCGGTTCTCGTTAAGCTGGAAGACTCCGGAGTGAAGATGTCTGTAGATAAAAACTGCATAAAGCTCGATGCTTCAAACCTGGATAATATCAGGCCCGTTGACGTTTCTACTTCCATTTATCCCGGTTTCCCGACAGACATGCAGGCACAGTGGACGGCTTTTATGTCAATTGCCAGCGGCGTTTCAACCGTAACAGATTCCATTTACCTCGACAGGTTCAAGCACGTGCCGGAATTAAACCGCCTCGGTGCAGACATTGAGATCAGGGAAAACAGCGTCGTAATTCATGGAGTACCCAGGCTTAAAGGTGCCAAGGTAATGTCAACCGACCTCAGGGCAAGCGCTTCACTGGTACTTGCAGGCCTGGCTGCAGAGGGCGAAACCGAAGTGCTCAGGATATATCACCTGGACAGGGGATACCAGAGGATTGAAGAAAAACTAATCAGCATTGGCGCACAGATAGAAAGGGTTGCCGGGGCTGAATACTAATTTTATTGATGAAAGCCATATTCAACAAAAAAATACTGACTTTTGAGCTTTTACTGCTCTTACTGCTTAACGTAGTATTTCTTAATCTGCCGCTGACAAATATTTTGGGCTATGAGTATTCCGTCATAAACGGAATACTCATCACTTTTTTAAGCGCAATCTTTACGGCCTCATTACTTAAAAATTCCGGTACGGAGAAAAGCCTGCCTTTGTTTTTCAGGGAATTGATCCATGGCCTTCTTCCTTTAGTAATCCTTCCTTTTGTAATGGGACTCCTGGCAGCTTTCTTTGTCAGGAACTGCTCACTTCTTCAGGGTGTAGCTTACTACCTGGTGCTTACGGTGCCTTCTTTTGTTGTCGGCAGCGCTCTTGGCTTAATTAGCTTTCTGATAAGCCGGAAGTATGTCTATCTAATCCTTACGGCTCTTTATCTGGCAATTCTTTTCTTTCCGGTCTTAAATATATACTTTAATCCGCAGATCTATTTTTATAACCCTGTTATTGGCTATTTCCCCGGCACAATTTATGACGAGGCGCTTAAGATTGATTTTAAGCTGGTCTCCTACAGGCTCCTGAACCTTGTTTACTTTGCTGCTGCCGCGTATTTTGCCTTCTATGTCTTGGTTCGCAAGGACAGGAGTAAAACCTTTAAGGCGGTATATTTTGCCTCTTTGCTAAGCGTTGCCGCAATATTCATACTTTCCGGCGATACACTGGGATTTTTAACCTCCAGGTCGAGGCTTATAAGTGAACTTGGGGGGCATGTCAGCTCCCAGCACTTTGAGGTTTATTATGACGCAAAAATAAATCCCAGGACGGTTAAAAACATCCTTCTTCACGATGAATACTATCTTGAACAGGTTGCAGGAAGCCTCAAGGTCAAGCCTTCAAAAAAGGTTACGGTTTTCCTCTTCTACGATTCCAAAGAAAAAAAAGGACTCATGGGCTCGGCCAATGCAGACGTGGCAAAGCCATGGCTTTACCAGATATATATAAATTTCAGCAACTTCGAAGAAACGCTGCAGCATGAAATAGTCCACTGCGTCTCATCGGAATTTGGAGCCACGCCTTTTAAGATCTCTTACGGCTTTAACCCTGCCTTGCTCGAAGGGCTTGCGGTTGCACTTGAGGATAATTACGATGAGCATACGATACACTATATGGCTGCCCTTGCATATAACAATAATTTCAGGTTTCCCATTGAAAGGCTTCTTACGGGGTTTAATTTCTTTGGAGAACTCTCATCGCTTTCATACATTTATTCAGGATCTTTTATTAAGTTCCTGATCGATAAGTATGGTGCCGAAGGCTTTAAGGAAATCTACCAGGGGGGTGACTGGCAACAGGCCTATGGTAAACCACCGGAGCGCCTGATAAGCGAATATTACGCATTTATTTCTTCATTTAAGCCCGTTGGAAGCAAGGATGAGGCTTTCTATTACTTTGGACGAAAACCGATCTTTAAGAAAGTTTGCGCGCGCTTCTTGGCAGAAAAGGTCGAACAGGGCTTTGAGCTTTATAACTCGGGGCAGTACTACAAGGCCGAGGCACTGTTTAAGAAGCTCCTGGAATATTCGGAATCTTATCAGTCACTTCTGGGCTACGTAAACAGCCTCAGGAAGACTGATAAGCCGGGCGTTGCACTTCAGGTCTTAAAAAGGTACCTGAATAAATACGATGAAACCTCTTACTTTTACGGCCTTGAACTCCTGGCGGGGGATTTAGCGGCTGAAAATAAGGACTTTTCGGGAAGCGCTTTACTGTACGAGAACCTGGCCTCCCGGAAGGCTTCACGCGAGTACGGCTATCTTGCGGCGCTGAGAAAAGAATTGCTTAAGGATACTGCCCGGGCAGACAGGTACCTGAAAGGAAGTGACTTCGACAAGTACAGCATCTTAAGACAAATGAATAAGGATTCTGTAAATTATTCATCTCTTCCGGTTCTTATCGGCTTGTCGGAAAGGCTTCAGGAGAACTACAATGAGTTCTTGAAGCAGTGGACAGGCAGGCTTAAAGGCAGTGAGTTTAACCAAAGCTATGCAGACTTCAGGCTTTCCGATTATGCCTTAAGAAACATGGAGCTCCAGGAGGCACGTAACCTTACCGTTCTGGCTTTGAGCTATAAAGGGGACAGCGATTACTCCGAGGTACTGAGGCTTCAGCTCAGGAAAGTAAACTGGTTTATTAACTTTGGCGAAAACGTACTTTCAGGTGCAAAATGGCAGTAATTTTTCAATTCCTTCTGTGAATGGAAGCTTTTTTTCGTTAACTTTATATTTTTAAGAATGATCCTTTATTATGGAATTTAAGTCCCATTTGTTAGAAAACCCTTTATTTAGTGTAGCTGCAAAAGTAGCCGAGGCCTCAGGCGTAAAGCTCTATGTTGTTGGCGGCTATGTACGCGACCTTATACTTCAAAGAAAGCGGGATGAAATTGATTTTCTCGTCATTGGAAGCGGTACCGAGTATGCCTCGGCACTGGCTAAAGAGCTGAAAGTAAACAAGATCGCTGTTTATAAGAATTTTGGAACCGCTCACTTCAGGTACGGCGACCTGGATCTTGAGTTCGTAGGCGCCCGGAGGGAATCCTATAACAGGATGAGCAGAAAGCCGGTTGTTGAAGAGGGGAGCTTTGAAGACGACATTAAACGCAGGGATTTTACCATAAATACACTCGTCATTTCACTTAACAGGGAGAATTTCGGAGAGGTTCTGGATAGCTTCGAAGGCCTTAAGGACATTGAACGAAGGATAATAAGGACTCCCTTGGACCCCTTTATAACCTTCAGCGACGACCCGTTGAGGATAATGCGGGCAGTCAGATTTGCCTCACAGCTGAACTTCGAGCTTGATGAAACGGTCAGGAAAGCCGCAGGTGAAATGGCCGGCAGGCTGCAGATAATTTCGCAGGAAAGGATAACCGATGAATTCCTGAAGATACTGATGTCTCAAAAGCCGTCGGTCGGCTTGAAGATACTCTTTGAAACGGGTATAATGCGCATAATTATCCCCGAAATAGCAAACCTTGCGGGAATTGAGCAGAGGAAGGATTACCATCACAAGGACGTTTTTCTGCACACCTGTACCGTAGTGGATAACATCTCTGAGATGACAGACAACCCCTGGCTCAGGTTCGCCGCCTTAATGCATGACGTCGCAAAACCGCAGACAAAGAAGTTCGTTGAAGGCATCGGCTGGACTTTCCACGGGCACGAGGAGGCCGGAGCCAGAATGATGGAGGAAATCTTCCACAGGCTGAGGCTGCCTTTGACAAAGCTTGAATATGTGACCAAGCTCATAAGGCTTCACTTAAGACCGATTGCTCTTGTGGACGAGGAAGTAACGGATTCCGCCATAAGAAGGCTCATTGTTGCTGCAGGGGAGGACCTTGAAGACCTCATTACGCTCTGCAGGGCCGACATAACAAGCAAAAACATCAAAAAAGTCTCCAGGTACCTTGCCAATTATGAAAAAGTAATGAATAAGGTACGCGACGTAAAGGAAAAAGACAGGTTAAGAGCCTTCCAGTCGCCCGTAAGAGGGGAAGAGATCATGCAGATTTGCAACCTTAAGCCATCTAAGAAGGTGGGCGAGATAAAAAAGGCCATTGAAGATGCCATACTTGACGGCAAAATCGGGAATTCCTACCAGGAAGCTTACGATTATTTGATGAAAATAAAGGAAGACTTCCTTTAAATCATGAGTTTTTCCCTTCCTCGTTTATGGGGAAGGGGTTTTTATAGCCAAATGCCCCACTCCTGAAGAAACTTTTTTTAGATTCATTTTTATAAATGTGTGTAACTTTTCGTCTCTTCAGTGCGTCAAAATATACGAGATTAACAAAAATAAGTTTATCTTTTCCATCAGGGATTCATTATTTTTCAGGATTATTATTTTTTTTCACGCCGATATACAAAGAGGAGTAAATGATGCGCTTTTATATCTCATTGTTGATGATATTTCTTCTTTCAATTAATGCAAGGGCACAAAAAAGTCTTTCTTTAAATGATGCCATAAAAATAGCGCTGCAGAAGAATACTACACTGGCAAAAAACGTTGCCAACTTAAGTGCAACTCAGTCGAACCTCAAGGCTGCCTACGGACAGCTACTGCCGAGCCTGGGAGCAGAGGGAAACTGGAGGTGGGACCGTTCAGAAGGACCGAGTGGAACATTTGTACAGGGGGGAACTCTCTTGTTCAGGTCCGGGAACCAGGAAAGCCGCACCTATCAGGCAGGGGCTTCTACGCAGTGGACACTTTTTAACGGACTGGCTAACTTTGCCGCAATCTCCAGAGGCAAGAACGACCTCGAGTCGGCACGCCTTGCTCTCGAAAGGGTAAAGCAGGACATTGTTTTTAACACGATCTCTTACTACTACCAGGTCTTGAATGCAAAGCAGGTACTGAAGGTAAGGGAGGATGACCTGGCATATAACAGAAAAAATCTTGAGATCATTACCGAAAGGAACAAACTCGGAGCCGTTACGCTGGCAGACGTTTATGCGCAACAGGTGAACGTCGGAAATTCCGAACTTGCACTGATCCAGGCAAAGAATGACGCCGATACATACCAGAGCCAGCTTATAACTTATCTGGGGCTGGACGTAATGTCCGAGATGAATATTTCTGACCCGATTGAAACCGACACAACTAAAGTTTTTGAAGGCGAACAGTTCTTAAAACAGTTCGATAACCTCAGGGCAGCGGTTGATGAGGCACTTAATAATAGGCTGGATTATAAGAGCGCACAGTATAGATTAGAAAGTGCGTATAATGGCATTACCGTGGCAAAGGGAGGCTACTACCCGGTACTTACTAACAGCAATTCTTTTGGCTCGACTGCGGGTTCTATTAGTGAACTTTTTAATAGCAAGGGGTACTCGGTCGGCTTATCCTTGAACATACCGATCTTTTCCGGATGGTCCACGGAAAACAACGTGGAGTACTCCGTTGTTACGGCAAAGACCAGGGAAATTGAGCTGACAGAGCTGGAACGCCAGATAAAAATTGACCTGAAGAAAACATACCTTGACTTTCAGGCCGCGCAAAAAAGGCTGGACGTGAGCGCAAAGAACGTGCTTTCAGCCCTCCAGAATCGCGAGATCGAACAGGAAAAATATAATATCGGCTCGGGAACATTTGTCAACCTTTTACTGGCAAGTTCAAATTATACGCTTGCTTTACAGACGAACATAAATAACAGGTTTGATTTCTACAGGCTGAAATCGCAGCTTGAGTATTATTTGGGAATAATAGACTTTACAAAATTTGAATAATTTATTGCAAGGGAGATAATTCAATGGCAAACGGAAACAAAAAGAGATCCAAGAAGAAAATCTATATTTTCAGCGGAATAGGATTGATGGTGCTCGTCCTGGTTTTACTGCTTGTCTTCAGCGGTAATAAGGAGCAGATTATTCCTGTTACGGTTGAAGCTGTTCAGAAAAGGAATATTACACAGAAGGTGTCTGCTACCGGAAAAATTAATCCTGAATACCAGGTGGTAATAACTCCCGAAGTAACCGGAGAAATTGTTGAGCTTCCTGTAAAAGAGGGGGACGTGGTAAGGAAAGGACAGCTTTTAATTAAAATTAAGCCCGACAGCTATATTGCCGCCCGCGACAGGGCCGCAGCGACGCTGGAATCGGCAAAAGCAGGCCTGCAGAGGAGCCTTGCCGTACTGGACAAGGTAAAGTCGGATTACAACAGAATCCAGGAACTCTACAAGAAAAAGCTTTCCAGCGATGCCGAACTTGAACAGGCAAAGTCGAATTACCTGAGTGCAAAGAGCGATTACGATTCACAGAAGTCTTCCGTTGCACAGTTCCAGGCAGGGCTCAAGGAGGCACAGGAAAGCCTTTATAAGACTACAATATATTCGCCGATGAACGGAACGATCAGCCAGCTGAACGTGGAACTGGGCGAAAGGGTCCTTGGAAGCGGATTCAGCCAGGGTACAAACATTATGACCGTTGCTGACCTTTCGCAGATGGAAGCTACCGTAGAAGTGGATGAGAACGACGTTGTACTGCTTTCACTTGGAGATACTGCAAGAATTCAGATTGATGCCTTTGGAAACAAAGAATTCAAGGGAGTTGTTTCACAGATAGGCAACAGCGCAAAGACAACGGCTGAAGGCACACAGCAGGAAGTGGTGAACTTTGAAATTAAGATCAGGCTCGTTGATAAAGATAACAGCATCAGGCCCGGCATGTCCTGCAATGCGGACATTGAAACCGAAACAAAGAACAACGTGCTCTCTGTGCCCATTCAGAGCGTTACAGCAAGAGGTGTAAAACCGCCTGAAGAAAAGAAAGACGGTGAGGAGGGAGTTGTGCAGGTCAAGAATGAAAAGGTAAAAGACAAGAAGCCTAAGGAAGTCGTTTTTGTCGTTGAGAACAACAAGGCTAAAATGAAAGAAGTAAAGACCGGCATAAGTGACGATAACTATATAGAAATCATCAGCGGCTTGGACGGCAAGGAAAAAGTCGTGAGCGGATCGTACAGGGCCATTTCAAGAGAGCTTGCTGAGAATTCAAACGTCAGGCTTGAAGGCGGTGAGCGCAAGGGTTCAAAATAAACAAGTAAACAAAGAAATTTGGGTATAAAATGAACATAATAAACATTGAACATATCAGCAAAGTATATCAGGTCGGATCTGAAGAAGTGCATGCAATCATGGACATATCTTTAAGGATAGACAAGAATGAATATGTAGCCATTATGGGCCCGTCGGGTTCCGGCAAATCTACTTTGATGAATATGCTGGGATGCCTGGATACTCCGACGAGCGGTATATATGACTTCAAGGGGGTCAATGTCAGCCAGATGAGCGACAATGACCTGGCAAAGGTAAGGAACAAGGAAATCGGTTTTGTCTTCCAGACCTTCAACCTTCTGCCGAGGTCCGATGCGCTTCATAACGTGGAGCTTCCGCTCATCTATGCAGGCGTTCCTTCACAGGAAAGGAAGGAAAGAGCCAGGGAGGCCCTGGTGAACGTAGGCCTGGAATCCAGAATGCACCACAAGCCGAATGAACTCTCCGGCGGACAGAGGCAAAGGGTTGCAGTTGCACGAGCACTGGTGACAAGACCCGCAATTATACTTGCCGATGAACCGACGGGTAACCTGGACTCCAAGACCGGCGAGGATATAATGACCTTGTTCAATGAAATTTATCTTCAGGGTAACACGATAATTCTAGTTACGCATGAGGAATATATTGCAGAGCATGCGGCAAGAATTATCAGGATTAAGGACGGCCTTATTGAAAGGGATGAGCCCGTAAAGAACAGGTTCATTCCCAACGGGCGTAAATTTACTGTTAACCAATAAAAAAGAAAGCAGCTGGCGATATGAAGAATTTTTTGTTCGAGCTTAAAGAGGGGCTTTCAATTTCATACATGGCAATCAAAGCCAATAAAATCCGCTCTGCCCTTACGGCAATAGGCATTTTTATCGGCGTAACATCGGTTGTCCTGATGTCAACGGCCATTAAGGGAATAGATAATTCTTTCCAGAATGGCATCAGCGCTCTGGGTTCTGATAATCTTTATATCGATAAATGGAAATGGTTCCAGGATGAGGAATGGTGGAAGACCAGGAACAGGAAGAATCTTACGATGGAAGACTATGAGAAGTACAAGGAAAGCGCAAAGCTGCCAATTGCTGTTGCTCCTCAGGTCTGGACCGTTCAGACGCTGAAAAACGGCGGCATTACCACTGAATCCACCATTCTGACCGGAACGACAAATGAATACCTGGGAACCACGAATTTTACTTTCAGCTCGGGCAGGTTCTTTAATGAAATTGAAAGCCGCGGGGCCCGGAACGTTGTGGTTCTGGGCAGTGACGTGGCAAAAATCCTTTTCCCGAAGGGTGATGCCATAGATCAGAGCATAAAGATGAAAGGTCAGAATTTCAGGGTTGTTGGTGTGCTTGCTGAACAGGGAAGCTTTATGCTCGGCAGCATGAATCCCGATAAACAGGTATACCTTCCGATTGGAAATGTTTTCAAGTACTTCCAGAGCGAGCATTTCAGAAGTGTGACTATAATTGCCCGCGTTGCAAATACGGCAATGATAGAAAAAACGGTCGAGGAAGCAGAAAGTATTATGAGAAGGATCAGGGGCCTTAGCTACAACCAGGAAGACGACTTTTCAATCAATCAGCAGCAGGGCTTAACAAAGATCTATGACAGCACGGTGGGCATAATTCAGATCGTAGGCCTCATTGTTACAGGACTTTCGCTTTTTGTAGGGGCAATAGGGATCATGAACATCATGTTTGTCTCTGTAAAGGAAAGGACCAAGGAGATCGGTATACGCAAGGCCATCGGGGCCAAGAAAAGGACAATACTGGGGCAGTTCATAACCGAAGCCATAGTCCTTTGCCTTATTGGAGGCCTGATGGGTCTGATTGGAGCCGTAATTTTAAGTAAAATTGTAAACCAGTTTTTGCCCACCTCGTTTCAGGCTGAGGCAGTAATTCTGGCAATAGGGATTTCATTAATTACAGGAGTGATATCAGGATTTGCCCCGGCTTATTCTGCTGCAAAGATGGATCCTGTGGAAGCATTGAGGTATGAATAATGAGAATATTTGAAGTATTTCATGTCGCCTTTAATGCCTTGAGGGTAAACAAGTTAAGGTCATTTCTTACTATACTTGGCATTGTTGTAGGGATATTCTCCATAATTTCCATCAGTACGGTAATTGCCATGCTGCAGAAGAGTATAGAAGAAGGGACCTCAATGCTGGGGCAGAATACCTTTCAGATACAGAAATTCCCTGCCATGCAGGAAGGCGGCCCGGGCTCGCGCGATAAATACAGAAACAGGAAAGATCTTACCCTTGAGGAGTATTACAGGCTGAAGGATCTGCTTACTACGGCTGAGTACGTAGGTGCAGAGCAGTGGAACTTCGGAAAAACCGTCAAATTCGGAAACATTGAAACGAATCCCAACGTCCAATTGACCGGAATCACGCCCGAGGCGCAGCCGAACAATAAATGGGTTATTGAGGATGGAAGGGCAATAAACAATTCGGACGTAGAGCACTATAGCAGGGTCTGCGTGCTGGGTAAGGATGTTGCAAAAAAGTTATTTGTTTCTATTGATCCTGTTGGGCAGTTTATCAGGGTCGACGGCAAGAGGCTTCAGGTAATAGGCGTCTATGAGTCGCAGGGTGAAATGTTCGGACAGAGCCGCGATAATTTCGCCGTAATGCCGATTACTTCTTATCAGACTTTCTACGGCAAGGTAAACAACAGCATCAACATTACAGTCATGTCGCGCGGGAAAGACACTTACGACCAGACTATAGAAAGTGCAATCGGCTATATGCGCACCATCAGGAAAGTGCCTGCAGGAGCGGACAACGACTTTGAAATATTTTCCAACGAATCCGTAATGCAGACCATAAACGGGATCAAGCAGGGAGCAGAAATCGGGGCGCTCGTAATTGCCGCAATTGCCCTTCTTGCCGCAGGAATAGGCATCATGAACATCATGCTGGTAAGCGTGACGGAAAGGACGCGGGAGATAGGAATACGAAAGGCAATCGGGGCGCAGAAGAAAAACATACTGTTCCAGTTCCTGATTGAAGCCGTCGTGCTTTCAATTTCCGGCGGAATAATCGGTATCATATTTGGAATCGGCATTGGCAACCTTGCCGGACTGCTCTTAAAGGCAACGCCTACGTTCCCGTTTATGTCGGTCTTGACAGGGGTAGTTGTATGCCTTGGCATAGGTATTACCTTTGGGACTTATCCAGCCTATAAAGCCGCTAACCTGGATCCGATTGAAGCGCTAAGATACGAATGATGCCTGCCCGGAAGCCTTTTGATCCTGGAAAAAATTAGAGCTTCAGACATCTCTTTCTTTCTCTAAGGAGAGAAAGAAAGAGTATGTGTATGTATATCTCTGTGCGGGAGGGCCATTAAGAGAAAGTCTTTGTTTTTTTTGTCAAAAACTATATTTTAGACCAACTATTTACACGAACAAATAACCAGGCAGATTAATATATGTTTAAGCACTTTCTGGTGGACGTAAAAGAAGGGGTAATAATTTCCTTAAGAGCCATTAAAGCAAACAAAATGCGCTCAATTCTTACAACCCTGGGAATTGTAATAGGCATTTTTGCCGTGACAGTCATGTCCACAGCAATTACAGGCTTAAAGAATTCATTCATAAAGTCGATTGCCTCAATAGGCTCCGACGTGCTTTTTGTGGAAAAGTTCGAGTGGTTCAGCGGTGAGGACTGGCATACTCAAAAAAACCGCAGGGACATTACGATGGACCAGTTTGAAAAACTAAAGGCCCAGCTTGCATCTGTTACCTCCACGGAGGCCGTTGTGCCAAATTTGAGGAGCTTCGGGGCAATAGCCAAGTACAAGGAGAAAAGCGCCACAACAACCATCATCTGGGGCACTACGGCGGATTATATAAAGACGACCGGCACGTTTCCTTCCTCCGGGAGGTTTATGACCGATTTTGAGGAAAAGGCAAACCATGAGGTATGCGTAATCGGACAGGATATTGTGGATAACCTTTTCCCGAATGAGGACCCGATAAATAAAATGATAAAATTAAACGGAATTCCGCTGAAGGTAATTGGCGTTCTGGAAAAGCAGGGAAGCGGTTTTCTCGGGTCATTCAGCATGGACGGACAGGTGATAATGCCAATTGGGGTCTTTAAGAAAGCTTTCGGCCCAAGGAGAGATTCCTTCAGGATCAACGTTAAGGTAAAGGATATAAATAAAATGCCCGAGGTTAAGGAGGAAATAAGGGATATAATGAGGGCGATCAGAAAGGTCCCTTCAAATAAACCCGACGACTTTGCAATTAACCAGCAGGAAGCATTTACGCAGATGTACGACAGGATTATTGGCACCGTTGCCATTGCGGGTCTTGTAATTACGGCTCTTTCGCTTTTTGTAGGGGCGATAGGGATCATGAACATCATGTTTGTCTCTGTAAAGGAAAGGACCAAGGAGATCGGCATACGCAAGGCCATCGGGGCCAAGACGTGGTCCATAATGCTGCAGTTTCTTTCCGAGGCTGCAATTATTTGTATGATGGGAGGGGCTATCGGGGTAGTTCTGGCATTCCCGGTCAGCCTAATAATTAACCAGTTTATACCTACTTCCATGCCTTTTGAGATAGTGCTCATTTCCTTTTTAATTGCGGCACTGGTAGGTGTGGTATCCGGATTTCTTCCTGCCTACAAGGCCTCAAAAATGAATCCGGTTGAAGCTTTAAGATATGAATAATGAGGGGGAAAGTTGGTACAGCTCTATGAAAGCATAATAATGGCACTGAACTCACTTAGGAGCAATAAGACCCGCTCGGCTCTTACGCTGCTTGGAATTGCAATCGGCCTTTTTTCAATTATTATTGTAATGACGGCAATCTCAGCCATACAGGGTAGCTTTGAGGAGGCCTTTAACGAGATAGGAACTAATAATATCATTATACAGAAGTACCCGGCAATCCAGACCGGGCACGGCGACAGGATGAAATACAGGAACAGGAAGGACCTCAGTGTGGCTCAGGGTGAGAAGCTGAGGGAAATGACCACTCTTCCTTCTGCGGTAGGAATTTCTCTTGGCAAGGGGAGCCGTACGGTAAAATATAACAAAGAGGCCACAAACCCGAACGTCTACCTCGTAGGGGTAAATAACGACGAATTTGTCACTTCGAGCTACATTATTGAAGACGGAAGGGGCTTTTCAAGGCAGGATATGAGCTATAGCAGGAATGTCTGCGTGGTTGGAAACGACATCGTAAAAAAACTCTTCAAGGCTATAGACCCCATCGGGCAAAAGGTCACGGTTGACAACATGAGGCTCGAGGTAATTGGCCGCTTTAAGGAAAAAGGAAGCGTGCTCGGGCAAAGCCAGGATAACTTTATAATTGTTCCTATTACGGTTTTTACAAAGTATTACGGCGATAATTCCTCGGCGGAGTACAGCATACAGGCACCAGACAACAAGCGCTACCAGGCGACCATGGACCAGGTGATCGGGGCCTTAAGGACGATCCGTAAAGTTGCACCGGGAGCCGAAAACGATTTTGAAATTGTCACCAACAGCCAGCTTATTTCACAGTTTAACGACATAACAAAGTACTTCAGGGTCGGCGCAGGCGTAGTAGCCTTTATTGCCCTTGTTGCCGCGGGAATAGGCATCATGAACATCATGCTCGTAAGCGTGACGGAAAGGACCCGGGAGATAGGAATACGCAAGGCAATCGGGGCGCAGAAAAATACAATCCGCTTCCAGTTCCTGGCCGAGGCTACGGTCTTAAGCCTTTTAGGCGGAATTTCCGGAATAATACTGGGCCTCATTGGAGGCAACATTATTGCAGTGCTTTTGAAGGCTTCAGTTGTTGTTCCTGTGTTCTGGATTGTTGTTGGACTAATCGTCACCTCGGCAGTTGGCCTGGTCTTCGGGGTCTATCCTGCAGTCAAGGCTTCAAACCTTGATCCCATTGAAGCGCTCAGGTACGAATAGCTGTCTCAGCTAAGAACAGCTAAGGGATCTGAGATATAAGGGAAATGACATTCAGCAAAATGTAGCCCAGTTTCTTACCTCATAGAAACTTCCACTTTCAGACATTTAGTGTTAAATAATGCCTGATCCGGCGGGAAACCCCGGATTGGGCATTTTTTTATGCCTACCTTTATTTTTCTACTCTTTATATAAATACTATATGGACGGACGAGACTAATGCTCTTACAGGTTGTGCGGTGCTGATAAAGATGTAAAGATACCAATGAGAAAGAGGGGTTAATGTGAAGACAAGCAGATACTGCGTCCAGAATTGCTTTCCTTTTTTATTATCACTTTTATTTTCCCTTGCAGGCAGCTTATCATTTGCCCAGGAGGCGGGTGCGGATCTTTCCGGACTCATACTGGATTCACTTACACTAAAGCCAATAAGCGGCGCCAGGGTTTACCTCAGCAGGTCGTACCAGGATGATAGCAATGAGCGCGGCGAATATGCAATAATGAACCTTTCAAAGGGAAAATACCGGCTCATTATAACTGCAACCGGGTACAGGACACACCGGGAAGAGAATTTTAAGATATCAAGAAGCGCACAGGTACATAACTTCTTCTTATCCGAGAGGGTAGGTGAAATTCCGGGGGTCACAGTCAGACCCGGGCCATTTCAAAAAGACATGAATGAGTTTATAGGTTCGGTCAGGTTTAATAATGAGGAAGTAAAAAGGATCTCGGGGAACCTGGACGACATAATTAGAAGCCTGGCCATTTTTCCCGGCGTGGCACAAATTGATAACTCCAGGAATGATATTATCGTAAGGGGCGGCAGCCCGGCAGAAAACCTTTACACGGTTGACGGCATTATTTTCCCGAACATTAATCACTTTGGAAACCAGGGCTTCTCGGGCGGGGTAATGAGCTTTGTCAACATGGACTACGTTAGCTCGACCTCGTTTTCATCGGGCGGCTTCCCGGTCTCATTCGGAGATAAAATTTCCTCTGTGACACAGATTAACCTGCGAGAGGGTAAAAGCGAGAAGCTTGGGGCAATGGCAGTCCTTTCGGCAACACAGTTCGCCCTCAGCCTGGAGGGTCCCATAACCGGCAATTCGACGTTCATACTTTCTGCAAGGAGAAGTTACCTGGATCTGATCTTTAAGGCTTCGGGCTTTTCTTTTGCGCCGGAATACTACGACATTTTTGCCAAGACAAATACAAAAATCAGCAGCTCCAGCCAGCTATCGCTTCTTTTTTTCGGCGTACGGGACCGCATTAAGTTCTTTAATGTGACCTACGACCTGAGAGATGAAAATCCGCGTGCCATGGGAAGTAAACAGGATAACTACATCGGGGCCATAACATTCAAGAATATCTTCAAAAATGGTTACTTTAACCTTAGCTTTGCAAGCAGCAATTTCGGATATGAAACGGTCCCGAACTGGATTTTTGAATATAGGTCCGTTGATAAGGAGAATTCGTTTAAGGGTGATTTCGTGCTGAACTTTTCTCCTGAAGACGAGCTGGACATTGGCACGCTTGCCCGACTGATCAGCTACAAGTCAGACGTAAAAATGAACAATTATTCCACCCCTTTTAACGACGAGCTGGTTACCGGGGTTCAGCAAATAAACAAGGAGTACTTTAAGGGTGGGGCATACGCACAGTATAGTCACCGGTTCTGGCATAAGTTAAAGCTTGGAGCGGGCTTAAGAGCCGACTTTTTCGACTCCGGCATTAACGACAACAGCATTTCGCCCAGGCTATTCGGGCAGATATACTTATCTGCATCTACAAACCTGAACTTCAGCCTTGGAGTCTTCAGGCAGGCTCCAAGCGAGATCTGGAGCTCACTGAACCCGGCAAATGAGAACTTAAAGAGCACCAGGAGCAACCAGCTTGTTGCAGGCCTGGAGCATAACCAGGGTGAGGACATGAGGATAAGTCTTGAAGGTTTTTATAAAACCTATCACTCCTACCCCGTAAGCACTCAGAGGCCTTACCTCATTATGTCAAACACAGGCGCGGGTTTTGCCGGTGTGGACGACAATTTCTCAGCCTTCGGAATGGATTCGCTTGTAAATATGGGAAAAGGATGGGTAAAGGGGGTTGAGTTTTCAATACAGAAAAGATTCTCCGGCAGTCCGCTCTGGGGCGCCTTTAACGTTACGTACAGCCACGCGAGCTTTCTGGCCCTGGATAACATAGAACGCTTGGGAAGTTACGACCAGAGGTGGATTATTCACCTGGCTATGGGATATGTAATTGACGAGCTCTGGGAGGTTGACCTCAAGTTCCACTATGCAACCGGCATTCCTTATACTCCCTTTGACGAAAAAGGGAGACAGGACCCCTCATTATATAATTCCGCCCGCCTGGATGACCAGCACAGCCTTGACGTCAGAATTGACAGAAAATGGAACCTGGGACTCGGGAGTCTAAGGACTTACCTTGACATTCAGAATTTGTACAATCATAGGACCAGGACGATGATCCGCTGGGAGAAAAGCCGCAACAGGATAGCTGACGACCCGATACTTGGCATAGTGCCTTCAATTGGTATCTGCCTTGAGATCTGAGTCTAAAGAAAATCACACATACCCCCTTTGAGAAGAAGGGAGCCCTTCAATGAAAAGTTAAGGCATAAAAAGAGATGTTCAATTGAGAGTAAGTAGACTTGGGTAGTGCAAATCTTTCACTTTTGACTTTTCGGTTAGGGCTCCTTAGATTTCAGCATCAAAAAATCAAGTTTACTATTGAAGCTTATCGTTAAATATCTTTATTTCCTAATTATAATATTCTGTGCCGGCAATAAGCTTTTCGCCCAGGAAAACTATTCTACCTATGTTGTGACCGACACAATTCAGGTTAATTTGAGAAATATCTATCCTCTTTCGTCGCTAAGCATTGTCCCTTTCAGCGAGATTATTAAGTTCCGGGGAAATATATTAAAATCTGGCGAATACAGGGTCTCTTATCCTAAGGCTTATTTTACCCTGTCCGACTCGCTTCACGCCTCGCTTCTGGATACTATTATTATTACTTACAGGAGCTACAGGACGACTCTTAAGAAAGAGTACAAAAGAAGGACGCTGGAAACAAGGATTGAAAAGGACTCCAAGGATACGCTACGGGTGCTGAAGACTGAAAATGCCATTTTCAGCCCTGAATCCATCTTCGGCAGGGACCTGCAGAAAAGCGGAACTTTGGTCAGGGGCTTTACCGTAGGAACAACGAGGGATCTTACACTCAACAGCGGCCTCAGGCTTCAGCTTTCGGGTAAGCTCTCGGAAAACATTGAAATCGTAGCCGCGCTGTCGGATGAGAATATACCGATTCAGCCCGAGGGAAATACAGAAAGGCTCGATGAGCTGGATAAAGTCTTCATTGAACTCAGGCATCCAAATGCCACGGGAACCTTTGGCGATTATGAAATCTCTGAAAAAATCGGGGAGTTCGGTACGGTACAAAGAAAACTACAGGGCTTAAAGTCGGAGCTTAATTTCGGGAATTATAAAGGCAGCATCGCCATTGCAAACTCAAAAGGCAAGTTTAATTCAAACCAGTTTATAGGGGGGGAGGGGGTACAGGGACCTTACCAGCTTTCCGGTGTAAACAATGAAAAAGAAATTATTGTCATTGCCGGAAGCGAGAGGGTCTATGTTGACGGCGAGGTGATGAAAAGAGGGGAGAATAACGACTATACGATCGACTATTCCACCGCCCAGGTGACATTTACGCCAAAACGGCTCATTACTTCAGAAAGCAGGATAACAATTGATTTTGAGTATTCAGACAGGCGCTTTGCCAGGAGTTTCTTCGGCAGCAGCTTCCAGACGAGCCAGCTGGACAAAAAGCTGAACGTCAGCCTGGGTTTCTTCAGGGAAGGGGATAACCAGGATGCCCCGATTGACGTTTCAATCTCTGAGACAGACAGGAAAATTCTCGAACTGGCCGGAAGCGACCGCAACCTGGCCTCCAAATCCGGTGTTCAGCTGGCTGCACCGGATTCAGCCGGAAATATTCGAGGCGTTTACTCAAGCGTAGATACACTTGTCAATGGAAAGCCCTACACTTATTACGTTTACGACCCGGGAAAGGGGCTCTATAACGTGACCTTCAGCTTCACAGGCGCCTCCCGTGGCGACTATATAAAGGAGAGCCTCGGCAAGTACAGGTTCGCGGGCATTGGAAAGGGGAGTTATATGCCTATTGTGTTCCTACCAATGCCGGAATTACGTCAGATGGGTAATATGGTAGTTGAATACCTGCCATATAAGGACGTCAGCCTGAGCCTTGAACTCTCGGGAAGCATACTCGACCAAAACCGGTTTTCAACCCTTGACAATACGGATAACTTCGGTACTGCAAGAAACCTCTTCTTTCAGCTAAAGCCACGGGAAATTAAACTCTTTGGGAAAAATCTTGGAAACTTCGGGCTAAACTATAAAGACAGGTACATTCAGAAAGAGTATACCTCTCTGGACCGCATAAATGCGGTGGAATTTGACCGCAATTACAACATCCCCGAAATTGCCAATAACCGGGACGAGACGCTCAGGGAGGCGGGCTTGAACTACGAGCTTGGTAAAACCTTAAAGGCCGACTTCATGTACGGTCACTTAAAAAGAGAGGGCGTCCTGAGCTCCGACCGCTACCTAAGTAACCTTACTTTCAGCGATCAGGAAAGCTACAACGCAGAGTACCACCTGGATTACGTCAAATCCAATAATCCTCTTTCAAACAGCAGCTGGCTAAGGCAAAGCGCCAGGTCTTACTACATACTCTGGAACAAGGTAAAGCCTGCAATCGACTATGTCTCGGAAAAAAACAATGACAATTCAGCCCTGCAGGATTCCGCCTTATTCGGTAGCACAAACTATTCCGAGGTTACTCCCTCACTGGAATTTATGAACATTGGAGGCTTTAACTTCCAGACGCAGTACTCATTCAGAGTGGACAGGAGCCCATTATTTGGGGTAATGGAGCGTGAGGCAAAGTCTTTTACACAGTCATATAACCTGAGCTACAGGGGCTTAAAGGACTTTAATTCCACGCTGAGCTTTGTCCTGAGAGATAAAAAGTATACGCCGATCTTTAAGTCAAAAGGGTTTTCGGATAACCAGACCATTCTTGTAAGATCACAGTCGCGCCTTAGCCTTTGGAATCAGGCGGTTACAGGGGATCTGTTCTACGAGGGGTCGACACAGAGGACTTCAAGGCTGCAAAGGGTGTTCTTAAAGGTCCCGCAGGGCACCGGGAGCTATAAGTATCTTGGCGACCTGAATAAAAACGGTATAGCCGATGAGGACGAATTTGAGCTTACGCTGTATGACGGCGACTATGTCGTAACAACTCTTCCAACCGACCAGCTTTTTCCCGTAGTTGACCTGAAGGTAAACTCAAGATGGAAAGTTAACTTAGGCAGGCTCTTTAAGAAAAATACGCTTGCCGGCTTCTTCCTTTCTCCCGTTTCAAGTGAGACTTTCTTGAGGATTGAGGAAAACAGCACGGAAACAGACTTTAAGAAGATATATCTCCTTCATCTATCTTCTTTTCTTAACGACTCTACCACAATACGGGGCAGTAATCTTTTTCAGCAGGATTTCTTCCTCTTTGAGAACAGCAGCGAGCTGTCCTTCCGCTTCAGGTACATGCAGACGAAAAATCTGTATCAGTATAGCGGCGGACTGGAAAGGGGCTATAACAGGGAAAGAAGCCTAAGGATACAGATGAAACTAATTGAAGAGATCAGCAACCAGACAGACGTTATTAATTCAACTGATAATTTGATTTCCATGGGGAGCTTTAACAGGTCCAGAATGCTGTCGGCAAACAGTATTTCCACGGATTTTTCCTATAGGCCAATTAAGAGCGTTGAAGCCGGATTTAAGCTTACCTTCGGCAGAACTCAGGACAATCTTCCCCGTACTCCAACAGTAATTGACCAGAATGCGCAGGTCTTAAGGTTGACACTGTCCTTTGCCGGGACCGGCCGCATGCGCCTGGAATTTGAGAGAAATGAGCTGCTTCCGAATACGCTCTTGAACTATATTCCTTTTGAAATGACCAAGGGGAATTTTATTGGGAAAAATTATTTCTGGCGCTACAATTTCGATTACCGCTTTACGGGTAACCTGCAGTCCACAATCGGCTATGAAGGCAGGCAGCAGGGAAAAGGGAAAGTAGTGCATACGGCAAGAGCAGAGCTGAGGGCATTCTTCTAGGAGAATATCTTTATGAAAAACAAGGGGCTGATTAAATTATTCCGCCTCTGGAAGCCCCCATGCAGCAGCCAAAAGAGGTACCTCTTATCTGCCAAAAGTAACCTTTTATCTTACTAAATATCCGCTTGTTTGTTTCTCTCTTGAATTCACCGCATAAAAATTTTATATCTTTTCAAAATCCCAAAGCTTTCTTTTCTAAGGTTTCCCGGGCTGGGGGGCTGTGAGTCTGAGAAGGCGGAGCCATATCAAAGGGCTTTTTTCTCAGGGCGTCCGGCGGTAAGGTTTGCAACCGGCCCTGTAAAAAAAAGGCAGCTCAGACTGATCTTCAACTGAAGGCTTTGTATAAGTTCGTGATAGTTACAATGCTAATACACCTGCTATTTTTGCCTGTCTACATTCATACTGTCCTGCAGAATCAGGTAATCACGCGCGTTTTATTCCTATCCACCTTAAAAATCCATTATCCCAAAAGTTGTTTAATTGCCGGCAACATGGGAAACATTTAAATACCGGCTGCCCGAGAAAGAGCACTCGTCACACAAAATAAATGAAGTTAATGGAAAGGAGGTAAATACACACAACTAAATGAGGTCATGGAGGTACGGGAGCTTAAGGGTCCGACTCTTATGTTCCAAGAATATCCAGCGGCACATATTTTTCTATTGAATTCATACTGAAAAATTCTCTGCCGCAAAAGTAAACGGTGTATATAAAAATTACTTTGACCAGTAGGATGCAATATAGCAAAAGTAAAAACAAATGGAGGTTTATTATGAGAAAGCTTTTTCAGTGTCTGACTATCTTTTTCTGTTTGACGGGAATGATTATTCCACAGAATTCCGGAGAAAAAACTCTCAGCCGTATGGCCAGGCCGCCACAGCAGCCGGTCATGCAAAAAATGACTTTAAGGACGGTGCAGCAAAGAGTGCTGCTGAATAATTTCAAAGAACAGCTCCCTCCTGGGCAAGTGCTGCCGGGAAAAAACATGAAATTCCATAAGCTGGATACAACTATCTACCATCCGCAACAGGTTACAGTGGATGACTCCATTAAATATAACTATACCTACGATGACAGCGGCAACGTACTGACGCTGAATTCACAAATAAAGATGAACGGAATCTGGCTAAACTCCGAAAGGGAGACGGAAACTTACGACATGAATGGCAACCTTCTTACGGATCTTTGGGAAGTTTGGAATAACGGGGTCTGGGAAAGTTTTGCCAGATTTACATACACCTACGATAACAAGAACAACATGCTTACCCAACTGGCTGATGTCTGGATGAACCAGACCTGGGTAAATTACTGGAGAGTTACCAATACATATGACGCCAATGGAAATCAGCTTACGTATCTTTCCGAAGAATTTCAGAACGGGACCTGGACGAACCTGAACAGATATACAATGACTTATGACAATAATAACAATATGCTTACTTACCTCTCCGAAGAATTTATGAACGGGGCATGGTCAAACTTAAACAGATATACAATGACCTACGACAACGACAAAAATATGCTTACATATCTTTCTGAAGAATGGCAGAATGGAACATGGGTGAACCTGTACAGGTACACAATGACCTACGATAATCATCATAACATGCTCACCTCCATAATGGAAGAGTCGCAGAATGGCAGCTGGGTGAACCGGACAAGAGACACCTACACATACGACGTCAATAATAACCTCGATACTTACCTTTCCGAGGATTGGCAGAACGGAGCCTGGATGAATTATTCAAGGGATAAGTTTACCTATGATGCTAAAGGCAATATGCTTACCGACACATGGGAGCTCTGGAACAACACTGCCTGGATGTCTTTTGCCAAAAATACGCGCACTTATGACATTTCAGGGAATATGCTCAGCAGCCTCTGGGAGACAATGAACGAAGGAGTTTGGGTGAAATATAACGTATTTAATTATATCTTTGATGCCAATGGCAACGCCACGCATGGTGAATTTCTGGTCTGGCAAAATGGCGCCTGGGCGGCCTCAAAGGGCAACATTGTCATGTACTATAATAATGGAAATGAGTACATGTCGTTCCAGGATGTATCGGTTGTAAATATCGAATACCACTCACAGGTTGCAGGCCTTATGGCAGAAAAGATGGCCGTTGGGTCATTCAGCCTGGGCCAGAATTATCCTAATCCTTTCAACCCGGTTACCACGATCAGCTATTCGGTTCCCAAAGATGGCAACGTAAAGCTCGTAATTTACGACTTATTGGGAAGTGAAGTCATGGTACTAGAAAATGCAAACAAGACGGCAGGAAGCTACAAAGTTCAGTTTAACGCAGGCGCCATACCAAGCGGAATTTATTTCTACAGGCTGGAAGCCGGTGGATTTACGGCGGTAAAAAAACTGATCCTCCTTAAGTAAGTGCCCGTAAAAGAAATGATCATTAAGGTACTTTAAAAAAAGGGGAGAGTTCGCTCAAAAACGGTCTGGCATCCGGTTCTCTGAGGGGGTGGACTCTCCCCAAAACAAAAGCATCAGTAATGCTTAAGGATTTAGTTTTCCTCTTTTATAAATTCGATGAGCGAAATGACCTTTTCGCAAAATTCCCCGACTTCACCTTTATCGATCAGCTTTTCATCCCTTGAGAGCAGGTTTTCAACGTGTTCGCTTAAGAGCGTCAGGCGCGGATAGCCGATAGTGCTTCCAATGCCACGCAGTTCATGCATCTGGCTTTTTAGCTGCATAAAGTTATTGACTTCCAGGAAGTTACTTATGTCCCTTTTCCTCAGGTCCGCGGTTTTAAGGAAAAGTTTTACCATCGCAACCCTTATTTCAATCTGCGCCCTTTCGGAGAGATCATCATCGTTATCTTCCTGATCCTTTCCGAAGAGTTTCCTCACCTTCATCTCCGAGAGAACCCTTTCACCCAGTATATTCTCAAAAGTCATAACGATTTCTTTTTTCTTCAGCGGCTTAAAGAGAACTTTTGAGGCACCGAGGCTGAGCAGTTCGCTGGTTTCATTCTGATTATTAAGTGACGTAATTACAACGACCGGAATATTCCTCGTCTGTTCCATGGATTTTATGACCTTAAGCACGTCAAAGCCGTTCATAGTGGGCATATTAAGGTCCAGAAACACAAAATCCGGTTTTTCCTCAAGTGTACTTTTTATTCCTGCAAGACCGTTTCCGCAGGTCGAAACCTCTATGTCAAAGTCCTCAAAAAACGTCTTCATTACTTTTCTGATGATATCTGAATCATCTACGATAAGCACTTTCAATTAAAACCATCCTTCCCAAGTTTACAATTTACACGTAAAAACATGGCTCAATTATAAGTAGAAAAAATTAAATTGTACAGATAATCTTTTTAACGCTGGATTTATCTTTTGTGCGGCTTTTTTTTACGCGGGAATTGCTCAAAAAAAACGGCTCCTTAAGTCACAAATGGCCTTAAGGAGCAGCAATTTTTTTAGGAAAAGCGGAGGACTTGTGTTCCTGGGCAGGACAGAACTCAGTAGCTTGTCTTATTTAATTTTACTTTTCCCCTGAATATCCAGTGAATGCTTGCAGTGTAACCCATTACAAAAGGCAGGCCGATTATGGCAACAATCAGCATAATCATGAGCGTTTTCTGGGATGAGGCTGCATTATAGATTGTAAGGCTGTTTGCGGCATTGGGATTTGAGATGACCATATTGGGGAAAATTCCAATTGCAAATAATATCAGCAGAAGCAATATGCTTGCAGAAGAAGAAAGGAAGGCATTAAAGTCCCTCCGGTGGAATATTTCCCTTGGTATGTTTGCAATAGCCAGCATGTTCATTATGGCCACAATGAACAGGTACGGGTTTGCCTTAAAGTGGTCGGCCATGTGCGGCAGATAAATAAGTGTTGCCATGGTGGTTGTAACGTATGTAACAACAAAGAAAATGATAGTGTTATTTACCCAGCCCCTGATCTTCTCGTGCATTGCTCCTTCGGTTTTCATGACGCCGTAAATAGCCCCGTGCATCATAAAAAGCGCAACGGTTGTAATTCCGACCAGAATTGAAAAAGGGTTTAAGAGCGTAAAGAAGTTACCCGTAAATTCCTTCGTGGGGGCAAGCGGTATTCCGAAGGCAATATTTCCCAGTGCCACACCCATGAGAAGGGCTATAAAGATGCTGGCAGCGCTGAAGGCCACGTCCCACATCCGGCGCCACCATTTCATGGGCTCCTTGCTTCTGAATTCAATTGCAACCGCGCGGAATATGAGCGCAAAAAGCAGAAGCATGAAAGCCGTATAAAAGCCAGAGAAGACGGTTGCATAGGCTTCCGGGAAAGCTGCAAACAGGGCTCCTCCGCTTGTTACGAGCCATACTTCATTTCCGTCCCAGACGGGTCCGATGGAATTGAGCATTACTCTTCTTTCTTCATCTGTTTTTGTAAACAGGTGCAGGGCTCCAATTCCAAGGTCAAATCCGTCCAGAACGGCGTATCCCGAAATGAGGGCACCGATTAAAAGGAACCAGACTATATTAAGATCCATTTATTACTCCCTTAGCAAATATTTATTCCATAAAAAATTGTCATGTGAAAATTTCCTGCTGCCTGTCGTACTCCGACTTCATTTCTCCCGGGTGCTCGGGGCCGTGCTTGATCTTGCGGTCGAGCAGGTAAATAAAGAGAATAAACAGGAGGGCATATATAAATGTAAAAAGTATGAGTGAAAACAATATCTGTCCCGCTGAAACCGCCTTCGAGAGCCCTTCGGAGGTTCTTAGTAAGCCATAGACCACCCAAGGCTGGCGCCCGACCTCGGCTGAGAACCATCCGAGCTGGTTGGCCGCGTGAGGAAGGAGAACAGAAGCTACAAGAATTTTAAGCCACCACTTCTTAACGTCAAGTTTCTTTTTCCAGAACAAATACACGCTGAATAAACTGATAAATATGAGGGCCATTCCGATTGCAACCATTAGGTGATATGTCTGAAAGACAAAATTTACGGGCGGAAGGTCCGCCTTCTTGAAGGCTTTAAGCCCTGTAACCGGCTTTGAGGCGTCGCCGTGCACAAGGTAGCTTAAGAGTCCCGGGATCTGGATTCCGTATTTAACCTTTTGGTCCTTTTCATCTACCCAGCCGAAAAGGTGCATGTTTGCCGGTGCTAGAGAGTCGAAGTGGGCCTCAAATGCCGCGAGCTTTGCCGGTTGAGTTGAGCTTACCTGGGCCGCGCTCTGGTGGCCTGTAAAAAGCTGGAATAGCGATGCAAACAAGGCAAGTCCTAGGCCCACCTTGAGTGAAAACCTGGCGAATTCCACAAATTTATTTTTGAGGAGATAATACGCGCTTACGCTTATGACGAGGAAGGCTCCTGCCTGCCAGGCTCCTGAAAGCGTGTGCGAGAGCCTCTGAAGGGTTGACGGGTTAAAGACCATCTGCCAGAAGTCCGTAATCTCGGCCCGGGCCGTGAGCCCGTGGCCTACGATGTGGAATCCTGCCGGCGTCTGCTGCCAGGAGTTTGCAACAATTATCCAAACGGCGCTCATCATGGAGCCAAGTGAGACCATGAGCGTTGAGAAGAAATGCACTTTTGGCGAGACGCGGTCCCAGCCGAAGACCAGTATTGCAAGAAAGCCGGATTCGAGGAAAAATGCAAAGATTCCCTCGGATGCCAGAGCGCTTCCGAATACGTCTCCCACGTAGCGCGAATATGTAGCCCAGTTTGTACCGAATTCAAATTCCATTACAATTCCCGTAGCTACCCCCATGGCGAATGTGAGAGAAAATATCTTGACCCAGAACTGGGTTACTTCCTCGTACATTCTGTTTTTCGTCTTAAGGTAAGTCGCTTCCATGATAACCAGTATTAAAGCCAGACCGATGCTCATGGGAGGAAATATATAATGAAATGCAAGCGTGAAGGCGAACTGCAGCCTTGCAAGTAATGCTGTGTCCATTAAAATATCCTGTGTTGTTTTTGAATGAGATATTTAAGTGCCCTGTGAACACTAAGAGTTGCAATACATTAAATAAAATATCAGGAAAATTCAACTGTTTTTTTCTGGTTACGGCTGTTTTAGGCTAAAAAAAACGGATTCCTGAAGAAGGAATCCGTTTTTGCCGGTCAATAACGGGAATGATGGTCTCGGCGCTTTATTTCATGGCTGAGATCTCGGTACTGCAGTTTTTAAGGTTATCATTAAAATAGCTGCTGATTTTTTCGTAAAGATGAATTGAGTCGTTACCCACAACGCCGTGTTCGTGTCCGGGGTAGGGGAAATAATCCAGGGGAATCCCAAGGCTCACGGCTTTCTGTACAAATAAAAGTGAGTTCTGGCAGACCACCGTGGGGTCCACGGTGCCGTGAATGAGAAGGAGCTTTCCCTTTAAGTTACCGACGTAATTAAGGAGGCTCGATTCCTTGTAGCCCGCGGGGTTTGACTCAGGTGTATCCATGTAGCGCTCCCCGTACATGATTTCATAATAGCTCCAGTCGATTACAGGACCTCCGGCAACTCCGACCTTAAAGACGTCCGAGGCCCTGGTCATAAGTGAAGTGGCCATGAAGCCTCCGAAGCTCCAGCCGAATACACCGATGCGGTTTTGGTCGGTGTAGGGGAGAGACTTCAGGTATTTTATGCCGGTCAACTGATCCTCAATTTCCACCGTTCCCAGGTGTCGGAATGTCTGCTGTTCAAACTTCATTCCCCGGTTTGATGTTCCCCGGTTATCCAGCGTAAATACTATGTAGCCTTTTTCGGCCATGTAGTTAAGCCACAGGTTTGCTCCTCCAAGCCAGCTGTCTGTAACGAGCTGTGAGTGCGGACCCCCGTAGACATAAACAAGAACCGGGTACTTCTTAGTGGAGTCGAAATCTGCAGGAAGTATCATCCTGCAATAAAGATCCTCTCCGCTCTCGGCCTTAATGCTAAAGAGCCTCATCTCTCCCAGTTTATAGTCTTTGAGTGGGTTGGGGGCCCTGAGGATTTCCTTTACAGCCTTGCCTTCGGCGTCAAGGACCTCAAAAACCGAAGGGGTATTTGTGCTCGAGAAGTTGTCGAGCATGTATTGGCCTGAGCTGTTGAGCCTAATCTCGTGAGTTCCCCGGGCTTCTGTAAGTTTTTTTGATTTTCCTGTCTCAAGATTTACTTTGTAGACGTGCCTTTCGAGCACGCCATCTTGTGTGGAGGTAATAAGAGCATTCTTATTTTCCAGGTCAAAACCGTTAAAGTCGGTTATTTCCCATTCACCCTTTGTCAGCTGCTTTATCAGGCTTCCTTCAGTGTCATAGAGGTAGAGGTGATTCCAGCCGTCTCTTCTTGAAAGCCAGAGGAATCTGTTGCTGTTTTTTATGAATATGGGTCCGTTAAGGGGTTCTACGTACTTACTGTCCTTTTCCTCAAAGAGTGTCTTTAGCTTTTTGCCGGTCAGGGCGTCATACTTTACCATCTGCATAAAGTTCTGATCCCGGTTGAGGTGGGCTACATATATATTTTTTTCATCAGGGCTCCAGGTCACGTTAGTCAGGTACTGGTCTTTTGGCTCTCCTGTCTCTAGAAAGATGGTTTTTCCCGAGGCAATGTTATAGATCCCGATTGTAACCTCGTGGCTTTTCATGCCTGCCATGGGGTACTTGATATTGGTAAGTTTTGCCGGATGCTCTTTTATATCCACCAGGGGGTAGTCGGTTACCATGGTCTGATCCATCCTGTAGAAGGCAACGTAACTGCCCTTAGGGGACCAGAATATGCCCTTTGTTATGCCGAATTCATTTCTATGGACTGCCTGTCCGTTTACGATTGCCGGGTCAGTGTCAAAGGTAACCTGAATGGGGCTGACGGATCCCATGGAAATAAAAAGATTATTATCTTTTGTAAAGGCAGCGTAGCCTTTTTCAGGGCTGAATTCCTCGTTCTGGGCCAATTCCGGGTTCTTCGAAGAAAGGCTGTTTCTAAGAGCGAGCTTATTTTCCGCCGTGTTGAAGCTATAGACCGAGTCGCCATTCCTGAATCGGAAAAAATGGTCGTTTTCCCATTCAACTATGGGGAATCTTGGCATATTGTCATTTGGGCTTTTTAGCGCATTTAACTGCCGGTTCAGCTCTTCGATGGAAACTACGGCTTCGGCCTTGGTCTTCTTCAAGGCATCTTCCCGGAAAAGAATTTCTTTTTCGTCTTTCCTCGAAACAAAGTAATAAACATTCGTTCCGGGTATCCAGTTAAGCTGGCTTAGCTTTTGGGGGCTAAGTCTGCCGTGTCCCCGTGTAACGGCATCTTCAACGGTTAGAATTTTATTCTGTGCAAAGCTAAGAGGGCTTAACGTAATAAGGCAGGATAAAAGAATTAACGCAAAAACTTGCTTAAAAGATTTTCTCATGAGAGGTCTCCGGAAATTATTTTGTACCCGAATTAAATGGTTTCAAGCCAGGGATGCCTTAAAACAATCTAAAAGGGGGGTATATTTTTGTATTTAAGGGTACAAAATAAAAAAGGGATTGCCAAATGTGCAATCCCTCATAAAAAATAAAGCTATAATCAGGTGATTATTTTTTTTCTCCCTGCCCGTTAACGGGTATCCTTCTTTCAAGAACGGCATCTATCAGCTTATATTCCTTTGCCTCGTCCGGAGAAAGGTAGTAGTCTCTGTCGCAGTCCTTTGTGATCTGTTCCAGCGATTTTCCCGTATGTTCGGCAAGGATTTCATAGAGCAGCTGCCTGGTTTTGATCATTTCCCTGGCGTGGATCTCTATGTCTGCGGTCTGCCCCTGCAGTCCGCCAACCCAGGGCTGATGGATCATAATTCTTGAATGGGGAAGAGAGGAACGCTTTCCTGCAGCCCCGCCGGCAAGTAATACGGCTCCCATGCTTGCAGCCATTCCAACGCATATGGTTGCAATATCGGGTTTTATGTACTTCATGGTATCATAAATTGCCAGGCCGGCAGAAACGCTTCCGCCCGGAGAATTAATATAAAGGTTGACATCCTTATCCGGATCCTCGGCTTCAAGAAACAGAAGCTGAGCAACGACAAGGCTTGCCACGTGATCGTCTATAGGTGTTCCTATAAAAATAATTCTTTCTCTAAGGAGCCTAGAGAAAATGTCCATTCCGCGTTCCCCGCGTCCTGTCTGTTCTATGACGTAGGGGACAAGCTGGTTGAAAATTTCTGTCTTCATTCTCCCTCTTTTTGATTTTTTTCTTCAGTGGTATTTTTTAAGTCCTTTGCTCCGACTTCTTTAATATTGTTATTCTTTTTCAGAAAATCAATAACTTTGTCTTCCAGGAGGATTTCACCCCTGTTGGAGTCGGTGTAGTACTTAAGCAGTTTGTCCACTGAAATGCCGGTCTCGGCGGCATCTTTCTCAGCCATTTGCCTGAGTTCAGATTCTTCAACCTTAATATTTTCTTTTCTGGCGATGTTCTCCATGATGATCTGCCATTTTGCCGTCCATTCGGCTCTTTCATGCAGGCGGTTATGAGCCTCGTTGGCATCGAATTTCCTGACGCCTTCCTGTTTTGCCCTCTCCTGTTCCATCTGTACCATCCTGTCCAAAACCGAATGCACGTAACCGTGAGGAGCGGTAAAGTCGTTATTCTTCACGACGTCATTTAACAGTGTATTGACCAGCATGTCATCGGACTGCCTGTCGAAGTATTCCTGGAGTCCTTTTCTAATGTTTTCCTTCCATTCATCTGGAGTTGAAAACTTGTCTTTTGTAATCTTCTTAACGAATTCCTCGTTTAATTCGGGAAGGACGACTTTCTGTATCGATTTAATTTCGGCAGAATAGCTTATTGTATCGTCAACAATCTTCTTTACGCCTTCTTCCTCAACTTCATGGCTGTCCTGGAAGGAGAAGCTGAAGCTTTCGCCAACTTTTTTTCCTATTGCGTTTTCAACCAGCTGCGGATTGACTCTTTCGTCTGTCAGGTCAATTTTAATGCCGCTGCTTTTGATGCCTTCGGCTGCGTTTCCCTCTGAATCCAGCTTCTGAAGGTCAACCGTAATGATTGAGTTCTTATCGGCTACAACGTCAGTATCCTCAAGTGTGCTGTTTGTCTTCTGGAGGTAGCTAATTTCGCTGTTGACCTGTTCCTCGTCAACGTCGAAGGTGACCTTTCTTACTTCAAGTCCGGTATAGTTCTTTACGTCAAGTTCAGGCTTTACTTCGTATCTGATCTTGAAGGCCAGCTTGGAGTCTTTTTCAAAATTCAGGTCAACCATTTTAGGTGCGCTGATAGGGTTCAGCTTCTGATCTTCAACGATGTCCCAGAACACTTTATTAGCGATTTTTTCACTGGCCTGGTATTCAATTGCATCCCCGTACATTCTTTTGAGTAACGACATGGGAGCTTTACCTTTCCTGAATCCCGGCAGTTCAATCTTCTTTCTTTCTTCCTGATAAGCTTTTTCCATCTCAGGCTGAATTTCATCATAATTTAACACAACTTCTAATTCATGTTCGCTTTCTGAAACAACATTGATTTTGGTTTCCAATTTATCCTCTTGGCTATTTAATTAAGGTAAAATAATTAGTGCGAGAACGGGGACTCGAACCCCGACACCGGTTAGGTACTAGATCCTAAGTCTAGCGCGTCTACCAAATTCCGCCATTCTCGCATAAAAAGAGCGTTATTTTTTATTTCTAGCGCTTATTTTTTTAAGATATCAAGTAAGAGCCAAAAATGAAAGACCAAAATATACGAAGAATTTGCCGAAAAAAACACAAAAAACGTGTCTTTGAGCCGAATATGTTTTATTCCGGTTTACAGGCGCGAAAAAAATTGTCTTTCTTTGCACTTTGT
This sequence comes from Ignavibacteria bacterium, assembly GCA_025612245.1. Classification (GTDB taxonomy): domain Bacteria; phylum Bacteroidota; class Ignavibacteria; order Ignavibacteriales; family SURF-24; genus JAAXKN01. The sequence goes on along the minus strand of JAAXKQ010000023.1, from coordinate 15,397 downwards.
TTTGCCAAATGCAGAATTTTAGCATATATTAAAATAAAATTTCGGAGTAAAGGGGTGAAAGTACTCTCATACATGGTTGAAGCCCACATTTTCAGGGAAGTGAATAAAAAACTGGAGTTTCTGCTCCTGAAGCGTTCTGAAATGGAGATATTTCCGGGCTTATGGCAGATGGTAACGGGTTCAATTGACCAGGGGGAAAGGGCTTTTGAAACCGCGTTCAGGGAAATTAGGGAAGAAACCGGCATTGTTCCGGAAAAGCTTTGGCTTGTTCCATACATTAATTCCTTTTATTCATGGAGGAGGAACCACATCTGCATGGTGCCGGTCTTTGTTGCCATGGTTCCCGGCGATACACAGGTTAAGATATCCCACGAGCACTCTGAATACCAGTGGGTAAGCCGGGAAAAAGCGCTGGAGTTATTGGCCTGGCCGGGGCAGAAGACATCCGTAGAGATTATCTGCGAATATTTCACAAAGGAGAAAAGCTTCCTTTACTTTGAAGAAATCAGCCTTAAAAAGTGCCGCGACAGAAACTTTCATGCCTTTGGTAAGACTTCCTCGGTCTGACTTTGCAAAGAAGCCTAAGATGCAGATTCCTTGGTTTTAGGTCCTGAAAGGGCATGAAAAAATCCGCCTAAGAACTTCCCGGAGAATTCATTTTTTGTTTCTTTTGATCGGATAATAGCTTAGTTTTGCAGAACATCTAAATAAAAATCAGGGAGTAGTAAGTGGGTTTATTAATAGTCGGATCTGTTGCGCTTGATACGGTTGCAACGCCTTTTGACAGAATCGATAATGCCTTGGGCGGATCAGCTGTTTACATATCCTTAGCCGCCAGTTACTTCAGCGGGCCTGTCTACATGGTTGGAGTGGTAGGAGAAGATTTTGACAGGGAGCATATTAAGCTCCTTGAAGACCATAACATCGATCTGGAAGGTCTTAAAATGGTCGACGGTGCAAAGACTTTCCGCTGGTCGGGTAAATATCATTATGACCTGAACGTGCGTGATACTCTTTTAACTGAACTTAACGTACTGGCAACCTTTGACCCGGTAATCCCGGAAAAATACAGAAAATCCAGGTTTGTACTGCTTGGCAACATTGACCCGACCTTACAGCTCAAGGTCCTGGAGCAGATGGAAAACCCGAGCTTTGTGATCTGCGACACGATGAATTTCTGGATAGAAGGAAAGAAGGCTGAACTTCTTAAGGTCCTGAAAAAAGTTCAGGTGCTCATTATAAATGATTCCGAAGCCCGCCTCCTTGCACAGGAGCCAAACCTGATTAAAGCAGCCCGTCTGATAAGGGCCATGGGTCCGGAATACCTCATAATTAAAAAAGGGGAACACGGAGCACTCCTGTTTTGCGACAATACCGTATTCTCAGCACCTGCTTATCCTCTTGAGAATATTTATGACCCCACGGGAGCAGGCGACTCATTTGCAGGAGGCTTTGTAGGCTACCTGCACAAAACACAGGATATCGGCATAGAAAACCTTAAGCGTGCGGTTGTCTTCGGCAGCACGATGGCCTCTTTCTGCGTTGAGCGCTTCAGTACCAAGGGACTTGAAAACCTCACCTACCTGCAGGTTCACGACAGGTTTAGGGAATTTTTGAAGTTATCCAGGGTTGACGACGACGACTAAGAGAAATATGGCAAAAACCGGCATCCGGGCGGTAGAGTTTATTGGCGATAGCCTGGTCTATCTCGACCAGACCAGGCTTCCTCTTATTGAAGAGTACGTAAAGACCGACAGTTATGAAGTAATTGCCGGGGCAATTGAAAGACTCGAAATCAGAGGTGCTCCGGCTATTGGTGTGGCGGCAGCATACGCACTTGCGCTCAGCCTGAAAGGGAAGACCCAAAACCCGAGGGAAACCTTTGAAGCCGCAAGAAAAAGGCTCGCCTCAACCAGGCCTACGGCAGTAAACCTCTTCTGGGCGCTAAACGAAATTTCTGAAACATTTGAGCTTAATTTTGGCAGGAGCGACCTATATACCTGCCTTATTAATAAAGCCGGGGAAATCCACCAGGAGGACGTTGAAAAATGCGAGGCCATTGCCCGCAACGGACTGGAGATTTTCAAGCCTCACTCGGTCGTTCTGACGCACTGCAACGCCGGTGCACTTGCCACAGGCGGCAGCGGTACGGCGCTTAACGTGATTAAAGCCGGATTTGAGCATGGCCTTGTGGACTTTGTCTATTCCGATGAAACCCGCCCCCTTTTCCAGGGCTCCAGGCTTACAGCCTTCGAACTAAAAAAATACAACGTCCCTTTTGCCATGAATACCGACTCCACGGCGGCTTTCCTCATGCAGCAGAAGAAAATTGACCTTGTAGTTACCGGCGCCGACAGAATAGCACTCAACGGCGATACGGCCAATAAGATAGGAACTTATAATTTGGCTGTTCTTTGTGCATATCATAATATACCTTTTTATATAGCTGCTCCTGAGACCACGGTTGACCGCAGTTGTCCGGAGGGCGGCGCCATAAAGATCGAACTCAGGGGAAAGGATGAACTGACCTGCTTTAAGGATGTCAGGATTACCTCGGATGAATATGAGGCCTATTGCCCGGCATTTGACGTCACTCCCTCGAGCCTGATTTCGGGTATTATTACAGATAAAAAACTTTATAAACCTCCTTATAACTTTTAATGTCCGAAATAATCAAAACTGAAGCGGTAGTCTTGAGCAAGATGAACTACCGTGAAAGCAGTACAATTGCCACTTTTTACACGAAAGACCTGGGCAGGATTTCAGGTATCATCAAAGGCGCACGCCAACCAAAGTCGCCCGTCGGCCATAAGATCGATTCATTTAACCACCTGCAGATCGTAATGTATAAAAAGACCGGGCGCGATATGCAGCTTATAAGTCAGGCTGAACTCATCTCTTATTTCCCGAGGATCAAAGAAGACCTCCAGAAACTCAAGTACGCCTCGGCAGTCCTTGAACTTACACTTGCACTTACGGTTGAAGAAGAGGCGAATCAAAAGCTTTTCCGAGGTCTTGTAAAAATGCTCAGCCTTTTTGAATCATCCGAAAGAAAGCCCGGCATACTGCTCATAAAGTTTATTGTTTTTCTCCTGAAGGAAAGCGGCTTCGAGATCCAATTCGATCAGTGCAGCATATGCGGCAATCCGATTACGATGGGCGCTTCAGGCTACAGTTTTAATTTTGAACGGGGGATTGTATGCCCTTCATGCAGGCATGAAGTAAGCAGTTCCATATTACTTTCGCCGGAACTTTTTCAAATTATTACTGGTCTAAGTGACATAAGGAGCGAGGAGAAAATTCCTTCCGGAGAAATAGATAATACGCTGAATTTCCTGGAAAAATACTTAAAATACCACGTTCCTGAATTCAAGGGGATAAAATCTATTCACTTGTTTTAGACACAATATTTTTAGATCATGAAAATATAGGATGAAACAGGAAAACCAGGAGGTTTTTTAGAATGAAAAACAGAAACTTATTCGGTACAGTTGCTTTAGTTATTATAGGAGTCATATTTGGGGCGGTTCTGGTTTCAGGTTTTGGCTGGGTTAGACCGGGGTTGGCAGACATTACAATTGGCGCAAAAAATCCACCCATTACCGACATCGACGTCAACGCTTTCAGCAAGGCCTTTATTGAAGTAGCCGAAAAAGTTACTCCAACAATTGTTCAAATTGCCGTAGTCTCGGAAAGCAAAAGTAATCCGCACGAGGACTTCCCGTTTTTCTTTCCGTTTAAAGATGATACTCCAAGAAAAGAAATGGGTTCCGGCAGCGGCGTTATAATTTCCGACGACGGATATATACTGACAAACAATCACGTGGTTGAAAACGCCACAAAAGTTGAAGTAAGCCTTTTCGACAGGCGGACCTTTGAGGCAAAGGTTGTTGGGACTGATCCCCAGACAGACCTTGCCGTAATAAAAATAGATGCCTCGGGCCTTCCGGTGGCATACCTCGGCAATTCGGATAACGTAAAGGTCGGGCAGTGGGTTATGGCAATCGGAAACCCGTTGTCTTTGGCCTCCACGGTAACAGCCGGAATCATTAGCGCCAAGGGAAGAAACATTGGAATCATAAAGGACAACTCGGGCGGCGAAATTGAGGACTTTCTGCAGACCGACGCCGTAATCAATCCTGGTAACAGCGGCGGCGCATTGGTAGACCTTTCGGGGGCGGTTATAGGCATTAACTCTGCCATTGCCACCTCAGGCATGTCCAACAGCTACATCGGCTACGGCTTCGCAATTCCAATTAACCTGGCTAAGAACGTTTCCAAGGAGCTCATTGCAACCGGAAAGGTCAACCGCGGATACATCGGAGTCCAGATAACGCCGGTAGATCCCGCGACGGCCAATGCTGTAGGGCTCGATAAGGCGCGCGGCATTATGGTTCAGGCTCTTACAAAAGGCGGGGCTGCTGAAAAAGCGGACATCAAGGAACAGGATATAATACTTAAGGTCGACGGGCGCGAGGTAAATGAAGCCGGTGAACTCCAGAGCTACGTTGCTTCAAAGAGCGCAGGCGACAAGGTTACGCTTACTATCTGGCGCGACGGCAAGCAGATTGAACGCACTGTAACATTAAAGACCAGGGATACGAACAGCAAGGTTGAACCTGCTTCCGAGGAAAACACACCGGACAGGCCCAAGAAAGGTCCCTCGAACACGATGACCTTTGATAACATTGGCCTTACCGTAAGAGACATGACTGGCGATGAAAAGGATGCATACAAGACGGGTAACGGCGTAATGATACAGGACGTAAAGGAACTTAGCCGTGCTTACGACCAGAGACTTGGAAAAGGACTGGTTATAACGCAGGTAGGTAAGAAAAACATAAATTCTGTCGGCGATTTTGAAAAGGCAATTGAAGGCAAGAAAGGGCAGGCGGTTTTGCTGAAAGTAATTGACGGGCAGGGCAATTCACGCTATGTCGGGCTTTCGATCCCTTAAAATAAATTGAAACCAGGCTCAAAAAGCGTCCCACGTTTGGGGCGCTTTTTTTTTGTGAAAAATTGTACACCTATTGACACAACGAAAAGATTTTGCTAGTTTCTGGCATTACAAATAGTTTCCTATACTCATCATAAGCTGCACGTTATACAAGTCCCATTTGCCACGCGACAATAAAAACTTATTGCATGCAGAGATTTTCCGTCGTTCGTTAAGAACGAAGCAAAGTATTATTAAGTGTAGATATTCTGAAATCAGTACTGGCAGGCTAAAATGAAATTAAAGTCTTTTTAGCCCTCACTTTGTGAATATAACTATATGTCTCTATCGACTATAGTAGTTTTTCAGGCCTCATACAGCTAATAACTGAATTGACCTTTACTTAATATATGGATTTTATCTCCATATTATTGAGCTAAATAAAATCATAGACTACTAATCATTAATATAGAAGGAAATTGCTGATGAAAACTAATCTTACTATTGTTCTCCTGTCCTTACTTTTTCTTAATATGGGATTAAACGCTCAAATAAGGATTAATTATATTAATGGGACATATATATCGGCTCAAATGTACAACGAATCTAATTACAATGAATATAAGGAATTGTTGACGGAATTAGACTCGCTTGGTATTACAAAGATTATTATACAAAACATAGGTAGTGTTGATGCAAATGGAGTGCCTAAAGAAGACGTTTCTCAAACACTGATTGAAAATATGATAAATGATGCAGTGGTGGCAAATCCCAAAATGGACATTTACCTTGGACTATACACTAATAACCAGCAGTTTTGGGTACAACCCGTCAGGAATAGCCTTTGTCAATATGGTAAAGAGTATGTACAAAAATTGACGCCTGAGACAAGGAATCATTTAAAGGGTTATTATGCCCCGTTTGAATTTGGTGTTGCCGGAGAAATAGGACGGGATGGGAATGTTGGGACTCCAGGAGCCGATTATACATTGGCTGACTATAATGATATTTTAGCGACATACAGGCAATTCGATTCGACAATTACGTATGGGACTGATAAAAAATTTGTTATTTCGGGTTATTTTGATCCTTTAGAGGGAAATAGGACTTCACCCAGAAACCCGGATGAAATAGGTAATTCTGTTGCAACTTTCTTAAATGGATGCCATCCTGATATTTTTATATTGCAGGATGGAGTGGGTTCGTTTGATACTCCAATTCTTAACGAGAATGGATTTTATCTTGATGATTATTTAAGAAAGGCCAAGGAAGCGTTCAATAATGCTTATATAAATACTCCCATAACATTCAGGACAACAGAATTTTGGATAAATACAGAAATATTCCAATGGTCAGGAATTAAACATGATAAATGGGAATCCAACTTTACGGGACCGGTGATGGTAAGGCAGATGAATGAACAATTATACTACGATAGCCGTTACGCTACAAATGAAGGAATCATCAGCTGGATAAACCAGGGTAATATGACCAAGCATAGAATCCCCTGGACTTGGGAGAGTACAAACGCAAGAAGGTTTGATTCACTCGGCGCGGTATTTTTATACAAAGGTTACAGGGCTATTTATCAGGGTAAGGGGAAATATTATGACGGTACAAATGACCCATTAAGTATGTCTTACACATTTGGAACAGTAAAACCAAGTGGTGACTTTCTTGACCCGAATACTAGAAAACTATTAGATGGAAATTTTGGGCAGGAACGGGTATTTGCTGACTGGTATGGTGATTGGATGACTAAATGGGTAGGATTTATAACACCAGATTCAACAGTTATTCCTATTGACATTATTGTTGATTTAAAACATTCTAATCAACCTGTTACCGATGTTTCCTTTATGGCCCTATCTTGTTCAAATCCTCCGCTTGTTTATCCTGACAGTTTTAAAGTATTTGTTTCAGATACTATTAGCGTTATAACTGAACCTCGAAATTTATTAGGGACTTCAGCACAAATGGGATATAATACTTCGCTCTCTAATTACAAATTATTGGAGTATTCAGATTCAATATCAGTCCCAAACAATCTGGGGCATTCTTCTCGTGCAATGTTTTTTATAGACAAAGATGAACCCAAAAAAGGTCAATTTGTTGACATTCGCATATATCCCAGAAAATGGAGTTGGCTTACGTTGAGCGAAATTGAAGTATTTTCGAGCTCATTAGGAGGAACCTTGCTGAAGGATAAAAAGAACCTTCAAAACGGAACTAGTGAGGCAATTCCTCATGAGAATTGCTTGCTTCCAAATTATCCAAATCCATTTAATCCGACGACTAATATTCAGTATTCTATCAAGGAAAACTCTCACGTTATATTAAAGGTATATAATGTACTGGGTAAGGAGATAAAAACTATTGTGGATGAAGTTCAACCTGCAGGCAGCAAAATTGTTACCTGGAATGGTACCGATAACGATGGAATGGTAGTACCTACTGGTATTTATATATATCAAATCAAAGCCGGAAACTTTGTAAAAGCCCAGAAAATGCTTCTTATGAAGTAAAATGTGGTCTTACTGATCCATCATGGCAGAGGCCCCTAATTGGGACTTCTGCCTTGGATAATAGTCACGTCTAGTTGAAAATATACTTCAGACTCCAGTTAAAAATTATTTTATTTCAATGCCGCATTGCAATATACAGTTTCTCTGTTGATAATAATTAACAAAATACTCATCAACAGAATCTTCTGTCACATAAATAAAAATAAGAGGTAACATGAAACGTTATTATTTCTCTTGGCTGTTGTTATACCAGCGAAAAATCAAATTTATTTTCTTTTACGCATTGCTACTTTTCAATATGATAGCTCCATCTCAAACTTTCCCACAGACATCCGGACCCATTACCGGGACAATGATTGATTGTTATTGGGGACTACAATATACCTCAAAAGCAAAATTTGCAGATTATATGTCAGAATTAGAACGTATGGGTTGCAAAATAATAATCATTAATGCTATTGAAAAGATGACACATATAGGAGACTGCCCAAGGACTGTACAGAATAGTGAGTTAAGCTGGATGGTAGATATAGCTAAATCGCATAATATGGAAATATATTTGGGGTTATGTGCCGTGGACTTATCTGATCCTGATGGGTATTTACGAAAACCATATAATCACACAAATCCGGATAGTGGAATCGCTCATGCCGATTCTTCCTTAATTGAGGAACTGCGTAATTCAACTAGCGTTATTAATAAAATTGCAGGATACTATGTTTTTCAAGAGATGGAAATTATGCCGCCATTTCCAATTGAGCAAGATTTAAGAAATTTTTATCACAAAGTAACTTCAAAAATTAAAGAAGCTGATCCTGATAAAAAAATCGTTATGTGCGGGTATTTGAATCAGTTAAAAAATGTTTATACTTGGAAGGAATATAAGACCCCATCAGAAGTAACCCAATGGATTCAAAACATGTTTACCGGAACTCCATCAGTAGGAATTGACAATTTCTTGTTTGAAGACGGTGTTGGTGGATGGGAAATGCCAGTAAATAAAATAGATTCGCAGTACTATTCACTTACAGATTATTTGGGAGCAATAAAAGCGGGGCTGGCTGCTTCCTCTCCACATGTTGCATTCTGGATTCAACCTGAGCTTTGGCAAACAGGTCCCGGCCCTAATAGTAGTTATGCCTGGCCTACTGAGTCAAATCCCAATATTAAACCCACTTCATATAATACACCGTCTTTCATTAAATTGGTAAGCCAACAATTAAATATCGAGAAGAATTTTGCTGAAAATGCTACACTGGTAACCTGGCAAAATGAATTTATGACAGAATATCCAGCATTTGATACCGCTAATAATTTATTGAATAAGGGGAAAGTACATTTATTAAGAGGTTACAATGCAAAGTATAGAGGAATAGGAAATTGGTACGATAGTTTTACATATTCATATGAAGGTAATATTCTCCCAAATCCATCTTATCCAGATAATGGCACTAAACTTAAAGATGGAGATGTTGTACAGCAAAGTCGAATTTCATGGCATGACGATAAATTGGTTGGGTTTATTATAAATCCTAATTATAACTCAAGCTACAATGATTCAGTTATAATTAAGGTAGATCTTGGTTCGGTAAAACCAGTCAGTGATGTTTCCGCAATTTTCACAGCACATAGGGACTATAATATTTTATATCCGGAAAATTTAAAAGTATATATTTCAAAAGACGGCTCTGATGGGAGTTGGAAAAAACTCGGAGAAATGAAAGATTATTATCCCCTATTTAAAGGATATAGTGATTTATTCGATTCTAATAGTCCATATTATTACTATCTGGCAGCATATTTTGTAAGTGCGGACACCCCATCGGATGGACAATTTTTAAGAATTGTAATTGTCCCACAATCTAAAACCTCGAATTTAATGGTAAATGAACTAGAAATTTACAGCTGTTCAAACACAGTAATATTCAAAGGAAATAACAATACAGTAGCTGAAGATCCGAAGGAATTTAAACTTGGCCAAAATTATCCAAATCCATTTAATCCAACAACAAACATAACTTATTCGCTTAAGGAAAATTCAAAAGTAATCCTGAAAGTATACAATATGTTAGGACAGGAGATAAAAACCTTGGTAAATGGTTTTCAGGAAGCTGGCAATAAGTCAATTATTTGGAATGGAAAGAATGACTTGGGTGAGTCAGTTCCAAGCGGATGCTATATTTACAGGATTGAAGCCGGCAATTTTGTCAGTTCACAAAAAATGTTACTTATGAAGTAAAATGTGGTCTTAATGATCAATCATGGCAGAGGCCCCTAATTGGGACTTCTGCCTTTTTTTTATGTACACTGAAAAAGATACTCCTGCCAGCATGCGGAAGAAGAGGGATTGATTAGAAAAATGATATAAACGATGCCTCATGAAGCAAAATAAGGTGAGCATTGTGTAGTTGAGCGCAGCTACATGCGATTATTTTTTCCCGGAATCTTTGTTTGATGACCATGGATTTATATCAATGCTTGACATTTTAGCAAAACAGGAATAACTTTGATTTAATAAATTTAAGAGCCGCCGTGCACGTAAAACATGCCTGCGGCATTGCGAAAAGACCGGGCTGTTTCATAAAATCAGATTTGACGAGTATTATATCCAAATCCACGAGCATTTATGTCACATTCAGATCATGCATTTAATTTCATGAATTTATATTTATGAGACTGCCGCATCTTTTCCGTTTTTTAATATTTCATTACAGGAATTTTCATGATCAGGTTTTTGACTTCGGGCGAATCGCACGGTAAAGCTCTTGCTGCAATTATTGATGGCTTCCCGTCTAACCTTGAACTAGATATTGATTACATAAATTCCCATCTGAAAAGACGCATGATGGGTTATGGCCGCGGCGGCAGAATGAAAATTGAAACTGATGAGGCCGAATTCCTCTCGGGCGTAAGGTTCGGCAAAACCCTCGGGTCTCCAATTACAATTATGATTGAAAACAGGGACTGGAAGAACTGGACCGGTAAGATGGCGTCCGGGAAAACCGAAGATCAGACGGAAGTCGAAAAGATCAGCGTTCCCAGGCCCGGCCACGCCGACCTGGTTGGAACTCAGAAGTACGCTTTCGACGACATCAGGAATTCAATTGAACGCAGCAGCGCCAGGGAAACCGCCGCGCGCGTTGCCGCCTGCTCCATTGCAAGAAAATTCCTTGAGGAGTTTGGAATTAAGGTCGGAAGCTTCGTCGAAAGCATAGGCGGTATTTATCCTGTAGATAGCTTCTCCCGTAAACTCTTTGAGAACGACCTGCCTCAGGATTTTGACGCCTGGAAACTTTCTGCGCTGTCCGATAAAAGCGAAGTCAGGGTGCTTGAAGAAGAGCAGGAAGAAAAAATTAAGAGCAAGATTCAAACGGTAAAGAAAAACGGCGACACACTTGGGGGCACTTTCTACGCCGTTGCTACGGGGGTGCCGCAGGGACTTGGAAGCTTTGTGCACTACGACAGGAAGCTCAGTGCTGAAATCTCGCACTCAATCATGTCCATAAATGCCATTAAGGCCATGGAAATTGGCGATGGCTTTAGAAGCGCCGAAGTCTTTGGCTCCGAGTTCCACGACGAGATCACTCTTCAGGAAAACGGCTTTTCAAGAAAGACCAACAGGGCAGGGGGTATAGAAGGCGGTGTCTCAACAGGGCTCCCCATTATAGTAAGGGCTGCAATGAAACCTATTGCCACACTCATGTCACCGATCGGGACCGTGGACCTCGCGACGTTGCGGGAAATCCAGGCAAGGCGCGAAAGGAGCGACTTTACGGCCGTGCCAGCCTGCGCCGTTATCGCAGAATCGATGCTGGCCTGGTCAATTGCAAAGTTCTTCCTGGAAAAGTTCGGGGGCGATTCCATCCAGGAGACAAAAGAAAATTTCATGAACTTCAAAAACCGTGACTTTAAGAGGACAACGGATAACTTTTCCAGATAAAACTTAAATTGAATATATATGCTGAAAATTGACCGATTTATTTTTAACCTGATTTCAGAGAACACTTACATAGTTGCCGACGGGGCTTCAAAAGAGTGCATTATTATTGACCCCGGCTGCAGCGACGCCACGGAGAAAAACGAACTGAGCGCCTTCATCATGAAAAATGGCCTCAGGCTTAAGGCTTTTTTCAATACGCATTGCCACGTGGACCACATACTTGGAAACCGATTCTTAAAGGAAACCTATAATGCGGAGTTCCTGGCGCCGGAAGAGGACGTCTTCTTGCTGGATCTGATGGTGAAAGAGGCTGTAAACTTCGGCCTTAAGATGGACGCCTCGCCTTTACCCGACAGGCTGATTAAGGAAGACCTCCATTTCGAGCTTGGAGGCAGGGAGGTGAAGTTCCTTTTTACACCCGGGCACTCACCGGGAGGATACTGCCTTTATTTTAAGGACGATAAAATCTGCTTTACCGGAGACACGCTCTTCAGGGAAGGGATCGGAAGAACAGACCTCTGGGGAGGGGATTATGAAGCTATCATAAATTCAATTGAGACCAGGCTTTTCAGCCTTCCGGATGACGTCGTAATATACCCCGGACACGGAGAGAAGAGCACCATCGGCCATGAGAAGACAAGTAATCCCTTTTTAGCCTGAGGTTTGCATTTGACATAGAATTCTTCTTTCAATATATTCCGGGAAAGTACCAATAAAATTTTCAAAGCCGGAAGGGAATAAATGAGTGAGTACTTTTCAGAAAAAAGAAAACTGAGGAAGTATGCCTGGTTTCTGGCATACTTACTGGCCTATATCCTTATTTTTGAATTTTTAATTCCCCCCGGCAGAATTCTACCCGGACCCTCACTTGTCCTTGAATCCTTTCCCTCGCTGCAGATGCACTACGGATTCTTAAAAAACGCGCTTTATACCACGTCGGGAATTTACCTTTCCATGGTCCTGGCCTACGGGCTTATCTGGCTTTTCAGGGTTTGGGTAACGGGACTTCTTTTAAGGGCAAAGGATTTTCTCGAATCCATCAGGCTTTTCAGGTATCTCACCGCCATTTCTTTTATTACTATCTATATTTATTGGTTTCCGGTCTCAAACCTCTCCGAGATACTATTTACCTTTTTGCTTGCTCTGGGTTATCTTCTGAACGTAATCTCACGGGATCTTGGCAAAGTCAAACGGTCGTATATAGAGCCCTTTATCGCATTGAAAAAGGAGGATTCCTTCCTTTATAAGAATATTTACTGGCAAAGCGTTAAGCCCTCCTTATTCAGCTCTTTGCAGAGGCTGAACATCCGCCTTTGGAGCATAGTGTTGTTCTTTGAGTATGTAAAAGCTTACATGGGTATCGGTAACATTTACAGGCTTGCCCTTTCATTTAACGATATTTCGGGGCTTGTTGCCATTTCGGTGCTCTCTGGCTTAATAATTGCTCTTGGAGAGTACGTATTAAAGCTCTTAAAAAGGAAAGTTATAACGTGGGAGATTTAATTGGCAGAGAATGACTTCATCTTGAAGGCTGAGAAGATATCTAAAAGATATATTAGCCCGGCAGGCGCATTAAGCATAATCGGTGAAACCGGTTTTGAGGTGCTCAAAGGGGAGCTTTTGACCATACTGGGGCCTCCGGCATCAGGAAAAAGCACGCTGCTTAAGATCCTTGCAGGCATTGAAACTCCTGACTCGGGTTCTGTTACATACGGGCAGTTTCAGGAAGTAAAGACCGATGCGGCTTTCATTCCTTCGGAGCCTTCGGCCTTGCCATGGCTTAGCGTGGAGGAAAATATTAGGCTCGGAATGAGAGCGGGGCAGGAGCAGGACACGGAGACGGTAAGGAAGTTTACGCAGGCAGTAGGACTTAATGGGTATGAAAAGCACATTCCGGCAAATAAAAGTACAGGTTTCAGGTTCAGGATAGCACTCGCGCGTGCAATGGCTATGGAGCCCAAGCTGATCTTAATGGATGACCCCTTAAGGGAGCTTTTGCCGGAAAGAAAGATGGATTATTATAAGCTGATAAGGCAAATCATGAGCAAGGGGGATTTTGGCGTCCTCTGGGCTACTACCGACATAACCGGGGCAATGTTAATTTCCGACAGGATACTTCTGCAGGAGCAGAAGTCGGGAAGAATTGTAAGAGAATTCCACCCCGCGAAAAGGAGTACTGCAGGCATTCCTGTTGATGATGAGTTCTTTGGAATGAGGGCTGAAATAGAATTGTTCTTTTATTCATAACGACTGCATCGAAAGCAGGGAATCTGGCCTTTGGGGTAAAAAAACGGTATTATATTAAATTAATATTTTAATTTACGATAATCTGAAAGAGCGCAATGGACGGTAAAATTGAAAAGCTAAAGGAACTTAAAGCTGCCGCTCTTCTCGGGGGAGGCCCGGAGAAGATCCAAAACCAGCACGACAAGGGCAAGCTGACAGCAAGGGAGAGAATAGAGCTGCTTGTGGATGAAGGTAGCTTCGAGGAGGTCGACATCTTCGTAAAACACCGTTCGAAGGACTTCGGCCTGGATAAGCAGCAGTACCCGGGTGATGGTGTCGTTACGGGATTTGCAAAGATCGAAGGGCGCCCGGTTGCACTCTTCAGCCAGGATTTTACGGTCTTCGGGGGCTCTCTTTCCGAGGCACACGCTGAGAAGATCTGTAAGATCATGGATCTGGCGCTCAAGGTGGGAATTCCCGTTATTGGCCTGAACGACTCCGGGGGTGCCAGGATACAGGAAGGGGTGGTAAGCCTTGGCGGCTATGCTGAAATATTTCTCAGGAACACCCTTTCCTCCGGTGTAATTCCACAGATCTCGGCTATACTGGGGCCCTGCGCAGGAGGCGCGGTTTATTCTCCTGCAATTACTGATTTTATCTTCATGGTCAAACATACAAGCCATATGTTCCTTACAGGACCCGGCGTTGTAAAGACGGTTACTCATGAGGAGGTTAGTTTCGAGGACCTTGGCGGTGCGGAAACACACGCTTCAAAGAGCGGTGTAGCCCACTTTGCAATGGAAAACGAGGTGGAAATCTTTGAGGGCATTAGAAAACTCATGAGTTTTCTGCCTTTGAATTACAGGGACACCGCGCCGGAAATGGAGTTCGACTTTAAGGCGGATCTGTCGGTTCCAAAGCTGAATGAAATTGTTCCAGACAATCCGAACAGGCCTTACGACATGAAGGAGATAATAAATCTCCTGGTGGATAACGGTGATTTTTTTGAGGTTCATAAAAATTATGCTGAAAACCTGATAGTGGGTTTCGGAAGGATCGGCGGGATGTCAATGGGCATTGTTGCCAACCAGCCAAGGGTTCTTGCGGGCGTTCTCGATATTGCGGCTTCGGTTAAAGGTGCGAGGTTCGTGAGGTTTTGTGATGCGTTCAATATTCCCTTGCTCGTTTTGGAAGATGTTCCGGGCTTTCTTCCGGGAACAGAACAGGAGTGGAATGGTATAATCAAGCACGGCGCAAAACTTCTTTTTGCTTTCTGCGAGGCTACCGTTCCAAAGGTTACCGTAATAACCAGGAAAGCATACGGCGGAGCCTACGACGTAATGAACTCAAAGCACGTTCGGGGTGACTTTAATTTTGCATGGCCTTCTGCCGAAATTGCTGTCATGGGGCCCAAAGGGGCTGTCGAGATCATCTTTAAGAAAGAAATATCCGAATCGGAAAACCCTGCCGAAAAGGCGGCACAGAAACTTTCTGAATATATAGATAAGTTTGCAAACCCTTATGTGGCGGCTGAAAGGGGATACGTCGATGACGTGATAATTCCTTCGGAAACAAAGATTAGACTCATAAATGCGTTTCAGCTTTTAAAGACAAAAGTGGATTCTAATCCCGGAAAGAAACATTCGAATATTCCGCTGTGAAAGAGAATATTTGAATTTAAAATAATTTTTTTAACTTAAAAGGAGGGAGATTGTCAATATTTAGCTTGACAATAAAAGTGTTTGAATTTAAATTGGTTCCCAAATTCAC
>JAAXKQ010000028.1 GCA_025612245.1 Ignavibacteria bacterium | reverse complement strand
GAAGTGGTTGATAATAGTATTGATGAGGCACTTGCCGGTTATGCTGACAGTATTGAAATTACAATTAATAAGGACGAATCCGTTAGTGTCGTAGATAACGGACGTGGTATCCCGGTTGATTTACATCCCGAGGAAAAAAAGTCCGCGCTTGAAGTCGTTATGACCGTCCTGCACGCAGGCGGCAAGTTCGACAAGAACTCCTATAAGGTCTCTGGCGGTCTGCACGGCGTTGGCGTATCGGTCGTAAACGCCCTTTCGGAGTGGCTTAAGGTTGAGGTAAAATTAAACGGCAACATTTATCAGCAGGAATACAGCCGCGGCGTGCCGAAATACGACGTTAAAATAGTGGGTAAAACAAAAAAAGGTGAGACAGGCACCACGGTAACATTCTTGCCCGATAAGGAAATCTTCAAGAGCCAGAAATTCAAGTTCGACACCCTTACCGAAAGAATGATGGAACTGGCATACCTGAACAAGAACATCAGCATCCGGATCAAGGACGAACGCAACGGAGGCGAGGACGTTACTTATCACTTCAAGGGCGGAATCATCGAATTCGTAAAGTACCTCGACGAGGCCAGGGAGGCCCTCCACAAGCCCGTTTATGTTGAGGGCGAAAAGGAAAATACTCCCGTTGAAGTGGCCTTCCAGTATAACGATACATATTCCGAAAATATATTCTCGTACGTAAATAACATCAATACGCACGAAGGCGGTACGCACCTCGTGGGCTTCAAGTCGGCTCTTACGCGTACACTCAATAGCTATGCTGCAAAAAATAACCTCATCAAGGAAGGCAAGATCACGCTTTCGGGCGACGACTTCAGGGAGGGCCTTACGGCCGTAATTTCTGTTAAGGTTGCCGAGCCTCAGTTCGAAGGACAGACTAAAACCAAGCTCGGTAACGGCGAGGTAAAGTCCGTCGTTGAATCGATCGTGGGCGAAAAACTGGCCGAGTTCCTGGAGGAAAACCCTTCCGTAGGAAAGAAAATTATTGAAAAGTGCCTCAGGGCTGCCGAGGCCAGGGAAGCTGCCAGAAAGGCACGCGACCTTGTAAGAAGAAAAAACGCACTGGACAGCATGCACCTTCCGGGCAAGCTGGCAGACTGCTCTATAAATGACCCCGAGCATTGCGAAATGTACATCGTTGAGGGTGACTCTGCAGGCGGCTCGGCCAAACAGGGACGCGACAGGCGCTTCCAGGCAATCCTGCCCCTGAGGGGTAAAATCCTCAACGTCGAAAAAGCAAAGCTCAACAAGATTCTTGAGAATAACGAAATCAAGACCATGATTGCCGCCATCGGCGCCGGCATTGGCGGAGACTTTAACCCCGAGAAGGCGCGCTACGGAAAGGTCATCATTATGACCGATGCCGACGTGGACGGAAGCCACATCAGAACGCTGCTTTTGACTTTCTTCTACCGCCACATGAAAGACCTCATTACGTCGGGAAGAATTTACATCGCACAGCCCCCATTGTACAAAATAAAAAAAGGCAAGGAAGAGCTTTATGCTTATGACGACGATGAAAGGGACAGCATATTAAAGCGCCTCAGGGGCAACGGAACCCCTGTTATCAACGAGTCCTCCGACACAGCAGAAGAACTCGCTAGCGACGGTACACCCAAAGGCGTGCTCATATCCCGCTATAAAGGTCTTGGAGAAATGAACCCCGAACAGCTCTGGGCTACAACAATGAACCCCGAGACCAGGACTATGCTTCAGGTTAACCTTGAAAGCGCTGCGGCAGCAGATAAGATATTTGAAACTCTTATGGGCGATTCGGTTGAGCCAAGAAGGGAATTCATTGAAAGGAATGCCAAATACGTCCGCAACCTGGACGTATAAGGATGCGTCTTTTCGGATTACGGGCCCGCGGGGCTTGACCTTCAGTTAACCCGTAATTCTTACTTAGAGGAGTTTAGAAAATTAATATAAAACAGGAAACATTTTTAGTATGGCTACAATTTTTGAAAAAATAGTGCCGGTCGGACTTGAAGAGGAAATGAAGTCCTCTTACATAGATTATGCTATGTCGGTCATAGTGGCCAGGGCATTACCGGATGTAAGGGATGGCCTGAAACCTGTTCACCGCAGGGTCTTATATGGAATGCACGAACTGGGTGTCCCTTTCAATAAGCCCTATAAGAAATCGGCCAGAATCGTCGGTGAGGTCTTAGGTAAGTACCATCCCCATGGCGACTCGGCAGTATATGATACGATGGTTAGAATGGTGCAGGATTTCTCACTCAGATACCCATTGGTCGACGGCCAGGGTAACTTTGGTTCGGTTGACGGCGACTCGGCAGCTGCTATGCGTTATACGGAAGCACGCCTGGCCAGGATAGCCGAAGAAATGCTGCGCGACCTGGATAAGAATACGGTCGATTTTACTTCCAACTTCGACGAGTCGCTGCAGGAACCTCTGGTGATGCCTTCATACCTGCCGAACCTCCTTGTTAACGGAACAAGCGGTATTGCCGTGGGTATGGCTACAAACATTCCTCCCCACAACCTGGGTGAAGTGGTTGACGGCCTGGTTGCTCTCATTAAAAACCCGGATCTGACTTCTGAAAAACTGATGAAGTATATTACGGCTCCCGACTTCCCGACAGGTGGCATCATATTCGGCTACGAGGGCGTAAAGGAAGCATACACTACGGGCCGCGGAAGAGTTGTTGTGCGTGCCAAGGCCAAAATTGAAACACTCAAAAACGACAGGGAAAATATCGTTGTAACTGAAATCCCCTACCAGGTAAACAAGGCTAACCTCATTGAAAAGATTGCCGAACTGGTACGCGAAGGAAAAATTAACGATATCTCCAATATCAGGGATGAATCCGACAGGGACGGCCTGAGAGTCGTAATTGAACTTAAACGCGACGCGCAGCCCGAAGTTGTCTTAAACCAGCTCTTTAAGCACACACAGATGCAGATTACTTTCGGCGTCATCATGCTTGCCTTAGTTAAGGGAATACCAAAGATCCTGACACTAAAGGAAATGATGTCGCACTTTCTCGACCACAGAATGGAAGTCTTAATCAGAAGGACTAAGTTCGAACTCGATGCCGCAGAACGGCGCGCGCACATCCTTGAAGGCTACATAATTGCACTGGATAATATCGATGAAGTAATTGAAACCATCAAAAAATCCAGGGACGTTGAAACCGCAAAGAATAACCTTATGCGGCGCTTCAAACTCTCCGAAATCCAGGCCAGGGCAATCCTCGATATGCGACTCCAGAGGCTTACGGGTCTGGAAAGAAAGAAAATTGAAGACGAGTACAGGGAAGTAATCAAGTTAATTGAAAAACTCAGGGGCATTCTGGCAAGCGAAGAAAAGAGAATCCAGATTATCGTTCAGGAGCTCCAGGCTCTCAAGGATAAATACGGCGACGAAAGAAGAACCGATATCATCCGCGACTACAAGGAATTTTCGCTTGAAGACATTATTGCCGAGGAAGACGTCGTTGTTACAATTTCACACAACGGCTTCATTAAACGCTTCCCTGTAAGCGGCTACCGCAAACAGGCACGCGGAGGCAAGGGTGTTACAGGCGCGGGAACCAAGGAAGACGACTTCGTCGAACATATGTTCATCGCCTCAACTCACCACTATATAATGTTCTTTACCGACAAGGGCAAGTGCTATTGGCTCAAGGTCCACGAGATACCAGAAAGCGGTAGAGCCTCACGCGGGCGTTCGATTCAGAACCTGATAGAAAAGGAAAAGGATGAAAACATCACGGCTTTCGTTTCTGTCAAGGAATTCTCAAACGACATGTACCTCGTTATGGCTACCGAACAGGGTACCATTAAGAAGACTGTCCTTTCGGCTTACTCAAACGTCAGAAAGGGCGGCATTAATGCCATTAACCTTACAGACGGCGACCGCCTGATTACTGTGAAAAAAACCGACGGTAACAGCGACCTTATACTCGGAACCCTAAGCGGTATGGCTATCCGTTTCAGCGAAAAAGATGTCCGCGATATGGGTCGTACTGCAACCGGCGTCAGAGGCATTAACCTCGGCAAAGGGGACAGGGTGGTAGGACTTATAGTCATCAGCCGAGCTTCAACTGTACTGGTTGTAACCAATAAGGGCTATGGAAAACGCTCAGACATCGACGACTACAGGCTCACACACCGCGGAGGCAAGGGCGTCATTACTATCAAAACAAGCGAGAAAAACGGAAATATGATAGCAATGAGGGAAGTTAACGACAACGACGAACTTGTGATCATGACGGAACAGGGAATGATCATTCGCCAGAGCGTTAAGGACCTGCGCGTTATGGGCAGAAACACACAGGGTGTCAGACTCATAAGGCTCAATGAAGATGATTCGATTGCAGACATCGCCCGCGTAATTTCAGAGGACGATGAGGCTGCCGCTGAACCGTCAAACGGAAAAGAAAGCGTTGCCGAAGTTGAAGACTCTTTAGATATATAAGACCTTATATAGGTCTTGAAACTTATAACCCCGAAGGGCACCCTCATTGAGCGCTCTTCGGGGTTTCTTTTTATCGCCAAAACGCAAAAATAAATCCACTTTGAATATTTACTGCCGTTAGCTATTTTAGTTCCGGACGAAAATAAATACCTAAACCAAATCACAAAATCGGGTTTAACTATGAAAAAACACAACATCGAGAACTTCGAGACAAAATGTGTTCATTCAGGAATCGGCAGCTATCAATTCGGCCCTGTTACCCCTCCAATTTATCAGACCTCTACTTTCAGGTTCGATTCGGCTCAGCACGGAGCATCCCTCTTCGCGGGAAAGGAAAAGGGATATATCTACACCAGGATGACCAATCCTACGGTGGAAGCTCTGGAAGACTGCGTGGCTGAACTTGAAGGAGGCTATAAGGCCCTGGGCTGCGCAAGCGGTATGGCCGCGGTTCATACGGTCTTTGCAAGTATGCTCAAAGCAGGAGACCACGTTGTCTGCTCTTCAATTGTCTACGGCCCTACTTCAACTCTCTTAAGTACTATAATGTCTAACTTCGGCGTCGAGACCACGTTTGTTGATACGGCAGACCTCGTGAAGGTAAAGGAATCCATGCGCCCTAATACAAAAATGCTTTACGTGGAAACCCCTGCTAACCCCACGCTTTCCATAACCGACCTGGAGGGGGCGGCAAAAATTGCACACGCAAACAATGCCAGGCTCGTTGTGGATAATACATTCTTAAGCCCCGCGCTGCAAAGACCAATTGAACTGGGTGCAGACGTGGTGCTCCACAGCATGACAAAATTCTTAAACGGACATGCCGACGTGGTTGCTGGAATTGTGGTGGTGAAGGATGAGGAAACATATAAGATATTTAGAAAAGTCTTAAACCAAACCGGAGGCGTAATAGACCCGTTCAACTCATTCCTCGTCCACAGGGGAATTAAGACGCTTTCGCTCAGGATGCAGAAACATTGCGAAAACGCCCAGCTGGTGGCTGAATTCCTGGAAAAACACCCCCTCGTAAAATGGGTGAGCTACCCGGGCTTAAAAAGCCACCCTCAGTATGAGCTCGCAAAAAAACAGCACAAGGGAGGTCACGGAGGCGTCATTTCTTTTGAAGTGGAAGGCGGCTACGAGGCCGGCGAAATTATGATGAACTCCGTTAAACTCTGCCAGCTGGCCGTAAGCCTTGGCGGAATTGAAACCCTTATTCAGCACCCTGCCAGCATGACTCACGCCTCAATGGGCAAGGAAGGCAGAAAAAATGCCGGAATTACTGAAGGCCTCGTCAGACTTTCTGTGGGTATTGAAAATGCCGCAGACATCATCGAGTGCCTTGAAAATGCACTTGAACAGACTACTAAAACCGATACTACTGTCTTTGAACAGGTCTGAACTTAGTAAAACCTGGAAACATGATCGTTAAATCCCGGACTTTACGCATTAACAAGTCCGGGATATATTAAATATCTTTACAAATACGGAGAGATGAAAAATATGAAGACCCCATCTTCACGGCTTCAGGGAATTATGCTGCCCGTTTTGTTGACTGCCTTATTCACAATTGCAAACTGCCGGGATTGCTTTGCACAGTCTAACGAACTTTACGTGCCTCTTAACATAAAACGCGCCTTAAGCAGTGAAACCCGCACGCTGAACGGGCAGCCGGGGAAAAACTACTGGCAGAACAGCTCCAACTATAGGATTAAAGCCTCGCTCGACCCCTTGACCAATGTCCTTACGGGTTCGGAGACCGTTACGTATTTCAACAACAGCCCCGATACTCTTAAAGAGCTTGTAATCAGACTCTACGGAGATATTGCTGCATACGGCGCCGTAAGGGATTTCCCGGTCAGCAAAGGCTTTCTTTCCGAAGGGGTGAGAATTGAAAAGGTGAATATTGCAGGAGAGGAAGTAGACACAAAGAATCCCAAAGAGGTAAACCGCACCGGGACAAACATGATTCTTAAGCTGCCCGGCAAGCTCATGCCCAAAAACAGCATTGAGCTCCAAATTAAATGGAACTTTACCATGCCGAAAGCTTCATTCAGAATGGGCTCTTACGGCGACTCTACCTTTATGGTCGCTTACTGGTATCCACAGGTGGCGGTCTACGACGACATAGACGGCTGGGACAGGGTCGACTACACCGGTACGGTTGAATTCTATAACGACTTCTCAAATTACGATGTCGAGCTAACAGAGCCGCAGGGAGTAACCCTCTGGGCAACAGGTGAACTTCAGAATGCCGAAGAAATATTCCAGGAAAAATCCCTGGAGCGCATAAATAAAGCCATAACCTCCGAGACCGTGGTGAACATAATTACAAAAGAGGACCTCCTGAAAAAGGATATCTATAGAAGTGCCGACACACACACCTGGCGCTTCAAGGCTGAACACGTGCCCGACTTTGCTTTTGCTATGAGCAGCCATTACCTCTGGGACGCCTTAAGCGTTGAAGTGGATACCTCGAGCCACCGCAGGAGCTTCATTAGCGCCGCCTACAACGACACCGCAAAGGATTTTTACAGCGTGGCAGAAATTGCACGGAAAACCGTCAAGAGCCTTTCTTTTAATTTCCCCGGCGTGCCGTTCCCGTATCCATGCCTTACGGTTTTTAACGGCTAAGGGGGCATGGAATTTCCCATGATGGTTAACGACGGCTCAATGGATAAGTTGTCTGAAACCGTGCACGTTACTTCCCACGAAATTACACACAGCTATTTCCCGTTTTATATGGGCACTAATGAACGCAAGTATGCATGGATGGATGAGGGCTGGGCTACAATGATCCCCTTTGACCTTCAGGCCTCTCTTGCCCCTGGCTATAACCCCAGGGAGGCAATTGTAAAGGGGTATTCCTCCTTTGCCGGCAGCGAGCAGGATATGCCCGTAATGACGCTCTCATACATGATGAAATGGAATTCCTACAGGTTTGCCTCATACAGTAAACCTGCCGTGGCTTACGACCAGCTGAGGGCTTTAATTGGAAGGAAAAATTTCGATAATGCGCTCAGGGAATTTATTGCACGGTGGAACGGCAAACACCCTATACCTTACGACTTCTTCAATACGTTTAATGATTACCTGAAGACTGACTTGAACTGGTTCTGGAAACCCTGGTTCTTTGAAAAAGGCTACCCCGACCTGGCAATTAAAGATGTAAAAGTTGAAGATAATAAATTAAAAGTGCTAATTAAAAATGAGGGGAACATTCCTGTTCCAATTGAACTGAACATAAGCTGGCAGGACGGCAGAAAGGTAAATATTCCCAGGAGTGCTGCCGTATGGAAAGACACGGACAGCACCTGGATAGAAACAGGAACGAGCGGAAACATCGAAAAGATTGAACTGGGTGACCCCGCCATTCCCGACATAAATAAAATGAATAACTATTTCGAATTAAACAGGCAAAGTGCCAGTAAATAAGGCCACAGTGCGAAAGTTCCGGAATTCTTCTGTGCTTAAAAAGGGGAGCTCCTGACACTTTTGACTGGCAGATAGGAGTAAAGGTCGTCAAAATGATAAGAAAATTTACAGGCTTGTTCTTTTTTGTTCTATTAAGCAACCTGGCTTTCAGCGGTATTTCACAAAACGGAAGGGTTCTCAGCCACGGTAAAATCCATTACCTTCCGGGCGAGGTAGTAGTAAGGCTGAAATCTGCAATGAAGCTAAACAAGCTCTCGGCATATTCATCACTGAATAAGAAGCTGAGCACCTACGGCATCAGGAACATTTCGGGCACTTTTTCAGAAAAGGCGGAAAGCCTGTCTGATATTGTTACAATCCAATATAGCGCTCCCATTGACCCGGCCGATATGGCTGAAAAGGTAAAAAGCACCGGTGAGGTCCTTTGGGCAGAACCGCACTTTGTCTATAGAACCAGCGCCGTTCCAAACGACCCGTCATACGGCCTGCAGTGGAACCTTTCACGAATTCAGGCCGAGCTTGCATGGGCAATTACCAAAGGAAGCGAGTCTGTAATTATCGGTATTGTTGATACGGGAGTTGAATGGGGACACCCCGACCTTCAGGATAAGATCTGGGTGAATACGAAAGAAATTGCCGGAAACGGAATTGATGACGACAACAACGGCTATATTGATGACATAAGGGGCTGGGATTTCGGGGGCGCGAAAGGAACTTCCGACAACGACCCCAATGAGGATCAGCCGGACCATGGAACTCACGTTGCGGGCATTGCTGCAGCCAACACTGGTAACGGAAAGGGAATTTCTTCAATTGGCTATAACTGCAAAATTATGCCCGTAAAGGTCTCGCGCAACGACGACCGCGATGCCCAGGGTGAGGTTTATATAGACTACGGTTACGAAGGTATTGTCTATGCCGTGGATAACGGCGCAAACGTAATAAACTGCAGCTGGGGAGGCGACGGGTACTCTCAGCTTGGGCAGGAAGTCATTAACTATGCTATTAAAAAAAACGTCCTCGTGGTCACTTCTGCCGGCAATGAAAGCTCCGGAGACGCCTCGTATCCTGCGGCATTCAACGGGGTCCTTTCTGTCGGCTCCACAGATGAAAATGACGCCATTTCGTACTTCTCAAATTACGGCCCCACGCTCGATGTATTTGCGCCCGGAAGAAATATCTATTCAACCTGGCAGCCCGGAACCTACATAAATCTCTCAGGAACTTCAATGTCTTCACCTCTGGTAGCAGGACTTGCGGGGCTTGTTAGAACGGTATTCCCGAACTATTCGGCGCTTCAGGTGGCAGAACAGATCAGAGTTAACTGCGACAACATCGACGCCATGAATTCCACTTATAAATACATGCTCGGCGGAGGAAGAATCAATGCGTACAAGGCCGTAAGCAACCTGAACTCAAAGTCTGTCAGGGGAGTTAATTTCGTCTTTTCTGATGAATTCGGAAATAACAACGGCGTATTCGAGCCCGGTGAAACAATTAGCCTTTCGGCCGATTTTGTTAATTACCTTAACCCGGTCTCTTCCCTGAACATAACACTGCAAAGCCTGGACGGGTACGCTTCGGTTTCAGCAGCGCAGATCAGTTCCGGGGGCATCCCCACGCTGGGCACATTTAACAACGGCTCAAACAAATTTAAATTTAACATAAACAGCGATGTGCCGAGCAACTACGAAATGAAGTTTCTCATAAAGTATAACGACGGCTCGTATTCCGATTTCCAGGTGGTCACACTCAAGGTAAATCCTTCTTACGTGACTCAGAGTACCGGGAAAGTGAACCTTACAATTACAAGCAAGGGAGTTCTTGGCTTTAATGATTACCCGACTAATCTGGAAGGAGACGGCTTCTCTTTTAACGGGGGCCCGAACCTCCTTTTTGAAGGCGCCCTGATGTACGGAACTTCCGAAACAAAACTCCCGGATGCTGCAAGATACGGCGACGAACAGGATCAGGATTTCCGTACGGTAAAGAACTTCGTTTTGACAAAAAATGAAGCAAGGGGCCTTGCAATCGGAAAAACCGTCTTTAGCGACGACGTTGCCGGCCTGGGACTTGAGACAAGCCTTTATTCATATTCCTTTTTGCAGGAGCCAGACAACAAATTCATTTTACTCCGCTACAGGTTTGCAAACAAAAGCGGAGGTGACATTACGGGCTTCCGTGCCGGACTGTTTCTTGATTGGGACATAAATGCCGATACCTCGGGCTTCGATAACGCTTATTACGATCAGAGTCTTAATTTCGGGTACGCTTTAAGCCAGCTTTCAACTCCGGGCGTAATTGCGGGCTGCGCGCTCGTTTCTTCCGATAACTTCGGCTACTACGCCATAAAAAATGACGGCACGGACGGGGGTGTTGGCCTCTATACGCCTAACGCGAACGAGTTTACAAAACGCGAAAAGTGGATTACACTTTCTAACGGCACTACGAAGAATTCCGCAGGAACAGGGGATATATCCATGGTAGTGTCAGGGGGGCCGTTTAACATTAAGGCATCCGACACGCTTGAAGTTGCCTTTGCAATTTTTGCCGGGCAGAATATGGCAGAATTAAAAAATACGGTTCAGAGTGCAAGACTTAAATACAGTGAAATAATGAAAACCCTGGATACGGGAGACGTACCCATTCCTTATACATACAGCCTGAGCCAGAATTTTCCCAACCCGTTTAACCCGGGAACAAAAATTGAGTATTCAATTCCTGAGGCCTCGGAGGTTAGCCTGAAGGTATACAATATACTTGGCCGTGAGGTAGCAACGCTCTTTGAAGGCTACAAAAGCAGGGGAAACTACACTGTTGAATTCAAGTCCGGAGCCCTTCCAAGCGGCATATACATCTACCGACTCAGGGCGGGCAGCTACACCGCAACAAAAAAGATGACAATTCTCAAATGATCGCCACCTGAGGTCCGGATTAATATTATTGAATAAGGCAGGGACCTGTAAGAGGCTTCTCTGCCTTTTTTAGGACGCTACAGTATGGTAATTCGTTATAATAAATTAAGAGCAACTACATTGGCCGGGTAAAGATCTTAAACAGATCTGCAACGAGGTACTACTACCTTAAGGATCACATTGGAAACATCCGCATGACAGTAAACAGCTCATATATGGCACTGCCTCTTCCAATTCTCTATTAATTCCCTCTAGTGGAGTGATAAGCCAAATGGGAGATGCTTTATCCCGTGCAACCTCTTTTAATGAAAAGGGTGGTGTGATTACAATGAATAAAAATGGCGATCAGGGCGTCATGGCTGCAGTTTCTGGTGTAACCATATCTCCCAGCAGTGGGAAAAATGCACATATAGATGTATATAATTCTGCCAAGCCAAGTGAATGGGGAAATGTAAGTAGTCAATTAGGTACAGTTCATACTCACACTAGTGGTACTGAAACAATTGGAAATCGCAAATTTGGTTTTGAACAATCTCCATCGGGCCAGGATATCCTAAATGCAGCAGGTAGAGGTAATTTACCCCTTAATAATTATGTCTTAAGTTCTAGCAAAAATACCGTATATATTTACAATGGTCCCGATACTTTAGCTACTTTTCCTCTGCAAAAGTTTTTATCTTTTGGTAAATAGTAGGATTATCATGATGAAAAAAATATTATTTTCATTTCTATGGATTTCATCATCGGTTTATTCATATGACAACCATGATACAATTAGAATTACAGAAAAAGAGCATTTAAAAGACATGGCATTAATTGTTCAACAGCATTTAACTGCTGAAGCTCTATATCTTAATGTACTATCATTGGATAGTATCCCCTTTGAAACCGGCAAGCTGAAATTTCTAAATAGAATCGAAGTATGTTGTAATAATATCAGACGTTTACCTCATTTCTTTTCAGATTTCACCCATTTAGAAGTGATTAATTTAGGAAATAACTTAAAACTTGATTTAAAAAGCAGTTTTATGTTATTAAGCAAATGCTATGGACTAAAAGAAATTCAATTATATTCATCTGACATAAAAATAGTGCCAGATGAAATATCGCTATTGACTTCTATTGTTAAATTAAATCTTTCCAATAACATTATAAAGGTGCTTCCAGAAGGAATGAGTAAGTTGTCAAATCTGGAAGAGTTAAATATCAGTTCGAACCCAATTAACATCTATTCGATTTTGTCTACAATAAAATTATTACCTAGACTAAAGAAACTGAATATATACAACTGCAAATTAACAGTCATTCCGGATAGCCTTGAATCGCTTGGTAATTTGGAGGAATTAATTCTAACCGGTAATAAAATAAAATCGTTACCTGAATCAATATCTTATCTCTCGAAGCTGAAAACATTAATCATAGCAGATAACCAAATTGAAGACATTCCTCTTTCAATAATAAAGCTTAAAGAACTTAAGGTATTACTGCTGGGAGGCTATAAAATTGACGAAAATAAATTAAACTATATTAAGAAAAAAATGCCATGGTGCAATATAATCGGAAATAAAATTTAAATATTTTTAAAACTGATTACATGTAGTTGAAAATATAGGTTTCCCAAAGTAGGCGACTGGTTAATAAAAATAATATAGTGTTCAAAGGACAATAATTTTATGTACATGCCGATATTTATATTTCTTACTATAGAAATATATCTGATTCTATTCTTTGCGATTATAAAGTAATAACTAAATAAAAGGAATCACTCAATGAGTGTTTATAAAAAGCTTATTCCGGTATAACTACTGATGCTCATACTTGCATCCGGTGGAAGAATTTCCGCTCAGACCGTAGATAAAAGTGCGGAGATAAAGATATCGGATGCACCAGGCTCAAATGAAATCAGAAATGAGTTCCTCCTTGCCAAAAAAGGGAAGCATGACGTTTATTCTGTTGTGGGAAAAATCTCTTCAAAAAAGGATAATTTCCAGAAGGAGCATACAAAAGGTGACGGACTGTTGTCAGAGATAGCTTCGGTGATGTAATGCTTTTAGGTCTGTACGGCAAGAAAACATATAACCTTACAAATGATGAATTTTATGACCGGTATCCATACATGTAACATGACGGAAAATTCATTCTTTTCCAGTCAAACCACAGCGGTCCAAAGATTGCAGAAAAAAGTTAAGCCAATAAAAAAGGCGGGCTAAATAACCCGCCTTCTTCGTTCTGCTATATACTATCTTATCTTTATGTGCAGCTCTTTTAGCTGGTCTTCGCTTACATTTGAGGGCGCTTCGTCCATTAAGGATACCGCGCTTGCTGTCTTCGGGAATGCAATTACTTCCCTGATCGAAGGCGCTCCGGCAAATATCATAGCCAGCCTGTCGAACCCGAATGCTATTCCTCCGTGAGGCGGTGCACCGTACTTGAAGGCGTTCATTAAGAAACCGAACTTCATCTCCGCTTCTTCATCCGAAATGCCTAGAGCCTTGAACATTAAGGACTGCAGATTTGCGTCGTGAATTCTTATGCTGCCGCCGGCAACTTCACTCCCGTTTAATACCAGGTCGTATGCCCTGGCTTTTACTTTCCCGGGATCTGTCAGCATGTAGTCAACATCCTCAAGCCTTGGAGATGTAAACGGGTGATGCATTGCATAGTAACGCTTTGTGTCTTCATCCCACTCAAAAAGAGGGAAGTCCGTTACCCAGAGCAGTGCCGGATTTGAATCGGGCTTAATTAAGCTGAGCCTGCGGGCCATCTCAAGCCTCAGGTATCCCATCACGGTAAGTGCCTTAAGGCGCGCGCCTGAAATTATGAATATCAGGTCTCCTGCCTCGGCACCAAGCCTGTTGATGATTGCCTTCTGCTCTTCCTCGCTCAGGAATTTAACCGTCGGACTTTCAAGCCCGTCTTCTTTTACTCTTATCCAGATCAGCCCCGAGGCGCCGAGCTTCTTTACAAAGTCCGTAAGAACGTCCAGCTGGTTTCTTGTATAATCCCCGCAGCCTTTGGCCAGAAGGGAAGTCACAATGCCGCCTTTGCTTATGGCATCCTGGTAAACCCTGAATGTGGAATTTTTCAGCTCTTCGTTAAGAGTAACCATCTCAAGACCGAAGCGCAGGTCGGGCTTGTCGCTGCCGTATTTTTCCATGGCTTCATCAAATGTCAGCCTTGGAATCGGAAGCTCAAGGTCGTAGCCTTTTACTTCATTAAAGAACCTCTTCATCAGGTCTTCCACTATCCGGAATATGTCTTCCTGGTCAATAAAAGACATCTCAACGTCTATCTGCGTAAACTCGGGCTGACGGTCGGCTCTTAAGTCCTCGTCCCTGAAACACTTCACTATCTGGAAGTAGCGGTCCATGCCCGAGACCATCAGTATCTGCTTATACTGTTGAGGAGACTGCGGCAGGGCGTAGAATTTGCCCTTGTGCACGCGGCTCGGCACCAGGTAGTCCCTTGCCCCTTCAGGAGTGCTTTTCATCAGTACGGGAGTTTCAATTTCAATAAAATTGTTCTCGTCAAAATACTTCCTGGCTATCTGGTACATTTTATGGCGCAGCAAGAGGTTCTTCTGCATCGAAGGGCGCCTCAGATCCAGGTACCTGTATTTTAATCTTAAGTCTTCGTTCGTATCCGTATTATCCGTCAGCGGAAAAGGCGGCGTCTTTGCCTGGTTAAGTATTATGAGCTTATCGGCCATAACATCTATTAACCCGGTTGCAAGCTGCGGGTTTTCCGTGCCCTCCGGGCGGCGCCTTACCTTGCCTACTATAGAAATTACATACTCACCCCTCAGATCTTTTGCCAGATCGTGAGTTTCCGAATTATAATGGGGCTCAAAGACCACCTGCGTAATGCCGTAACGGTCGCGCAGGTCAATGAATATTACTCCTCCAAGATCACGCCTGGTGTCAACCCAGCCGTTCAGGACGACTTCCTCTCCAATGTTTTGCTCTCTCAGCTCTCCACAGGTATGTGTTCGTGTCTTAAATTGCATCGGTTCTTAGTTACTCCAAAATTTATATTTATAAAGCGCAAGATAACAAAAACTTCTTTTAATTTCGAATCGGCTCTTCGCCTAATGCCTATTTTTATGCGGAATTTTGCACTTCTTATGCGGTTAATACCTTGAATTTTAACTTTTGAGTTTTATAAACTGTCACAATTCCTTGTCGCTTGACTGTGCTTTCTTCTTGTCTTTACCTTTGTACGGATTTTTGATATGTTCGCACAAACAAATTGCTTTTAAGAAATTCAAAAAAAGAAGCGCCCAATGGTCCCATTCGAACCCAAAATTATCAGGAATATCAAAATTGCCTGGAAGCTCCGCCTTACGGCCCTCGGCTTTCTCCTGCCTTTCGCAATTCTGCTTTACCTGCTGATCTCCGAAAAAAACATAGCCATAGATTTTGCCGAAAAGGAATTAAGGGGCAGCGTTTACCTGCAGCCGCTTGGCGAACTCTACAGGTATATGTGGCAGTACGACCGCGAGGCAATCTACGGGAACCCGTCACCTGAAAAGTCGCAGATCCTCTCTGATAAAGTAAGCGAAGCCTTCAGGCGCCTCGATGAATACGACAGGAAATACCCTTCATACAGGAGTATATCAAACGACATAAGCGAAATTTCCTCTTCAAGGGCCGAATTCATGCAGAACTTTTCTGAAACTCCGCTCGAAGAAAATGCCTCCCGAAGCCTGGATCTGCTGCAGAAGGTGCGCTTCATAATGCTGGACGTGGGCGACCATTCCAACCTTATACTGGACCCGAGGCTCGACAGCTACTATCTTATGAATGCCGTGCTGATAAGAATACCGGAAGAAACTTTCCAGATTTACCAGATCGTCCATTATTACGATTTGACCTATAACGACCGTAAGATAAGCCAGGATGAGTTTTCACGCGTGGTTGAATTAAACGGGCTCCTGAAGTCCAATATTATGAAGGTCAGCGGCATCGTCAAAAGCGCCTTCGAGCGCAATGCGGGCGGATACCTGGAAAATTCACTCGGCGAAAAACTCTCTGATGCGGTAAATAAATCGAAAAACTTCACACAAATTCTTGATGCCGCCATAAAAACAAAAACGGTTCCCGATAAGGCTTTCTTTGAAAGCTCTGCCATACAGTCAATCGACGCAAATTTCAGGCTCTGGAAAACTTCCTCAGAAGAGCTGGATAACCTCATCAGGGGACGCGCCGCAGAACTTAATTATAGGAAATTTGCAGCCCTCGTTGTCGTCGGCGTCCTTATTATGCTTACAACGCTCCTCTTTATCTTTATTTCAGGAAACATTACCCGCTCGGTAGAACAGCTTAATGAGGCTGCAAACAGGGTTGCCGTAGGCGACCTCGACGTTACGGTAGGCATTAATGCTAATGACGAGCTCGGCAACCTGGGACGCAATTTTAACAAGATGGTTGCCGAACTTAGAAGCTTCATTAAAGAGAAAACCGAACTCTTTGAGGAAACGGAAAAGGAGCTTACAAACAGGATCTACCTCCACGAAAAACAGGAGGAAGCTACTAGCCAGCAGCTGAGAAACCTTTCCTCAAGACTGCAGTCCATAAGAGAGGAGGAAAGAACCATGATTGCCCGCGAGATTCACGACGAGCTCGGCCAGGTCCTTACGGTTCTGAAAATCCAGATATCACTTTTGGCAAATAAACTGCGCGACGACCAGGATGACCTCAAGGAAAAAATTGAACAGGCCAGCGGCGTGATTGATAAAACCGTGGAATCCGTTCAGAGAATTTCTTCCAAACTGCGCCCCGGAATACTCGACAACCTGGGACTTATTCCTGCTATTGAATGGCAGGCACAGGACTTTCAGGAACGCACGGGAATCAAGTGCGACCTCAGCCTCCCGAAAGAGGAAATTTCAATGGATGACGAAAAATCCACCGCCATTTTCAGGATCTTCCAGGAGGCGCTTACCAACGTGGCTCGCCACGCTAAGGCAAGCCTTATAACCGTTTACCTGGGCGTCTCGGCTGAAAACCTTGTGCTGGAATTTACAGATAACGGCATGGGTATTACAGAAGAACAGATACGCGACCCTAAGTCGCTGGGACTCCTTGGCATGAAGGAACGCGCTTTTATTCTGGGAGGATCAGTCGTAATCAATGGCGAGCCCGGAAGAGGAACTTCTGTAAAAGTCCTCATGCCCATGCTGGGCGGGACTGAAACTATGAATTCCGAAACAGGCGGGGCATTAACGGCCTGAGTAAAGCCGGAAGAATTGAAAACTTAAGCCTTGATTTTATGGCCGGATTTTCATTGATTCCATTTTTAGAATTTGACAAGAAGGGAGAGCGCAGAGGTGATCAGGATCCTTATAGCAGACGACCACGCAATTGTACGTGAAGGCTTGAAACAAATCGTTGCCGAAGAAAACGACATGAAGGTTCTGGGTGAGGCCGCAAATGCCAATGAAATGTTTGAACTCCTCAGAAAAGATAAATTCAGCATTGTGGTGCTGGATATTAACATGCCGGGGAAAAGCGGCCTTGAAGCCCTCAAGGAGCTGAAAGCCCTTTATACTTCTCTTCCGGTTTTGATTCTGAGCATGTATACAGAAGAACAGTACGGCCTGAGGGCAATAAAAGCCGGCGCTGCCGGATACTTGAAGAAAGTCAGCGCTCCCGATGAACTCGTTAAAGCCATAAGAAAGATCGTATCCGGCGGAAGATACATTAATGAATCCCTTGCCGAAAAACTTGCCTCCATGTTCGAGTCCAGGAACAGGGCACTCCCGCATGAGCTCCTTTCAGACAGGGAGTACCAGATAATGTGCCGCATAGCAGCAGGGAAGACCGCCGAGGAAATTGCAGACGAAATTTCCATCAGCATCAATACGTTCTACTCTTACCGGAACCGCATTCTGGAAAAAATGAACCTCAAATCAAACGTCGAACTGACACAGTACGTCATTCACAACAAGCTAATTGAACTGGAATAAACCCCGAAACCTGTTATTCTGACTAAATTGCCACGGCTCAAAGGCCGTGGCAATTTACAGTGAAATCCCTCCCCAAACCCCTGTAACAAAAATTATTACACCAGTTTCATATTTTCTGCTCTTTTACAGTCCCTCCCTTAATTTTATTTTAAGAGGGTTAATATTCCATTTCCAGATGATAGCTTGTACGAGGGAGCCTCGGGGGAGATGGCTGATCCTCGTACAGGTTTTTTTTATCCTCATTTTTACCCCATTTTTTTACCCTGAATCCCGCAGTCAAACATTTAACACTATACGCAATTCCGGCTTTTATTTTCATACTATATTTTTGTATCTTGTTTTGCATTTTTAGAAAATTATATGAGCATTATGAACGGGAAAAAACTTGCGGTTATAGCCGTGAGCGGAGGAATGGACAGCTGCGTAACTGCTGCAATAGCAATGAAGGACTATGAACCTGCCTTTGCCCATTTTAATTACGGACAGAGAACCGAAAAACGCGAACTTAAGGCTTTTCAGGATATAGCCGACTACTATCAGGTGAAACACAGGCTCGTTATAGATTACACTCACCTGGCAAAGATCGGCGGATCTTCCCTTACAGATAAGAATATAGATGTTGAAAAAGCGGACCTGCAGAGAACAGAGGTCCCTATGTCTTATGTCCCTTTCAGAAACGGCAATATACTTTCAGCCTGTGCCAGCTGGGCCGAGGTCCTGGGCGCTGAGGCCATCTTCATCGGCGCCGTATATGAGGATTCTTCCGGATACCCGGACTGCCGTCCTGAGTTCTTTACCGCTTTTGAAAAAATGCTGGATCTGGGTACAAAACCTTCAACTAAAATTAAAATTTTAACCCCCATTATTCATTTTTCCAAAGCGGATATTGTAAAAAAAGGAATTGTACTCAACGCCCCGCTCCACCTTTCATGGTCCTGCTACCAGAGCGAGGATAAGGCTTGCGGTGTATGCGACAGCTGCGCACTCAGGCTCAGGGGATTCAGAAACGCCGGAACCGAGGACCCGATTGAATATACGATCAGGCCGGCTTATTAATTGATTTTGAATTATATAAAGGAGACTTAAATGGAAGAAAGAGTAAAACTGCTGGAAGTATTCAAAAACCAGTACCCCGACAGGGATTATACCATTATACACGAGGCAACCGAATTTACTTCGCTTTGCCCAAAAACAGGACAGCCCGACTTTGCAACTATTACAATTGAATATATACCCGAGGAACTCTGTGTGGAGCTGAAGAGCCTTAAAATGTACCTCCAGTCCTACAGGAACGAAGGAATTTTCTACGAAAGCCTTACCAACAAAATTCTAGACGACCTGGTTGAAGTTACAAAACCGCGCTATATGCACATAACTGCGGCCTTTAAGGTCCGCGGCGGCATATCTTCTGTTGTTGAGGCAGACTATGAAAGCGACGACTATAAGGAAAGCTACTGGGGAGAAAACTAACAGTCAGGCGGGCTAACTGGATATAAGGAATTCTTACGGAAAGAAAGTGAATCTAAAGGTGATGTTGCCTCTGAGTGCGCCATTCGTGTAATGCTGCTTTGGCAATCATCCTGTTCAAAATATTAAGCATCAGTGTCAGTTATCTTAATTGTTAAATAAATACTCTTCATACCGGAAAACCCGGATGGGGAAAACTCTACAACTAACCTTAAACCGGAGAAGTTATGGCAAAAAAGATAGTCAAAAGATCCTGGGCTGAGAATTTTAGAATCAAAGTGGTTGAACCGATCAGGATGACCACCAGAGAGTACAGGCAAAAGGCCGCTAAAGAGGCCGGATACAACACTTTCCTGCTTAAATCCGCGGACGTATATATCGATCTGCTTACAGACAGCGGTACAAACGCCATGAGCGATTATCAGTGGGCCGGCATGATGATTGGCGACGAGGCTTATGCCGGAAGCAGAAATTTTTACTACCTGTGGGATAACGTAAAAAAATATTACGGCCTTCCTTATTTCGTTCCCACTCACCAGGGAAGAGCTGCCGAACATATCGTTTCCAAGATACTCATTAAACCCGGTGATTATGTGCCCGGCAATATGTATTTTACTACTACGCGCCTTCACCAGGAACTGGCAGGCGCAACTTTCGTAGACGTCATTATCGATGAGGCTCATAACCCGGCAAGCGAACACCCCTTTAAGGGAAATGTCGACTTAAACAAACTCGATAAGCTGGTTAAGGAAGTAGGCGCAAAAAAAATCCCTTATATCAGCATTGCCGGACCCGTAAACATGGCCGGCGGGCAGCCTATCTCCATGGCTAATATTGAAGAGGTTGAAAAATACTGCCGGAAAAACGGCATTAAAATGTGGATGGATGCCACGCGCGCAGTTGAAAATGCCTATTTCATTAAAATGCGCGAAAAAGGCTACGAAGATAAAACCATTGCACAGATCTTAAAGGAAATGGTTTCTCACTTCGAAGGCATCTGGGTCAGCGCCAAGAAAGACCTCATGGTCAATATAGGCGGAATCCTTGCTACAAGAAATAAAAAGGTTTTTGAGGAAGCAAGGAACCTGGTGGTGGTATATGAGGGTTTACATACT
>JAAXKQ010000042.1 GCA_025612245.1 Ignavibacteria bacterium | reverse complement strand
CGTGATGATCTATAACATTATCCGGCTTCCAAAGCGTTTCCCGAATTTTGACTTTGTCATCGAATATACCGTTAAAGAAAGAAACAAAATCAGTAGTTTTAATAATGAAATAAAAAGCATTAATTTGTAGTATTAATCTTTTACGTAGTATAAAATTTAACAACGATGAATAAAGCAAACATACTGATAATTGATGACGAAGAGCCCTTAAGGGGCCTCATAAGGCAGATGCTTGAGCTGGAAGGCTATAAGGTTATTGAAAGCGGTTTTGCCGCAGAAGGCATGCTCTTACTTTCCAGGGAGGACATACAGTGCGTGGTAAGCGACGTGCGCCTTCCGGATGCCAACGGAATTGACCTCATACCCAGGATAAAGGCCATTAACAGCCTCTGCGAAATAATTGTAATTACTGCCTACGGGACAATTAAAGACGGCGTCAGGGCAATCCAGTCGGGGGCATTCGATTACATAACAAAAGGCGATGAAGATAACAGGCTCGTTTCGCTGGTGGAAAAGGCGGTTGAAAAGGTCAATCTAAAGACCAGGATAACTCAGCTTGAAAAGAGAATCGGTGAGAAGTACGGTTTTGAAAACATTGTCGCAAATTCAGACATAATGAAGGAAACGGTTTCCTTTGCCAGGAAAATTGCTGATACGGATGTCCCTGTGCTCCTGATTGGCGAGACCGGGGCGGGCAAGGAGGTCTTCGCGCAGGCAATCCACAGCGCCGGCAGCAGGAAAGACCAGCACTTTATTGCCGTCAACTGCAGCTCATTTTCCAAAGAGCTCCTGGAGTCCGAAATGTTCGGCTATAAGGCCGGAGCCTTTACGGGCGCAGTCAGGAACAAAAAGGGATTGTTTGAAGAAGCCGACAAAGGCACTCTTCTTTTAGATGAGATAGGTGAACTGGACATATCTCTTCAAGCCAGGCTCTTAAGAGTCCTGGAGACCAACTCATTTATAAAGCAGGGGGATACAAAGCTTACAAATGTGGATGTAAGGATCATTGCCGCCACAAACAGAAACATTGAAGACGAAGTGGCCAAGGGCAGCTTCAGAAAAGATCTATACTACAGGCTGAGCGTTGTAAAGCTGGAAGTTCCATCTTTAAGGGACAGGAGGGAGGATATTATCCCGTTAATTCAGTCATTCATAAAATATTTTAGCGCCAAGCTTAATAAAAGCATCACTGAAGTAGAGCCTGAATTCATGGAAAAGCTGTCGAATTACACCTTCCCCGGAAACGTAAGAGAGCTGAAGAATATAGTTGAGCGTGCCGTTATAATAAGCGAAGGTGGCAGGTTAAAGGCCGGGTATCTTCCAAGGGAGGTGTTGTTTCTTTTCCCTTTGGCGCCGGGAAAAGAAGCCGGTAAAACGCTTGATGAATATGAAAGGCAGCACATATTGGAAGCCATAAGCCAGGCAGCCGGCAATAAGCAAAAAGCGGCTGAAATGCTTGGCATTGGCCTGACCACACTGTACCGGAAGCTCCAGCAGTATGGCTTATAAAGCAGATGGCAATTGCCTTTAGTCCACACTCTCTGTGCTAAAGAACTAACCAACTATTTAATTTATTTACTTCAAACATTTTTCATTTCGAGAGCCGGATTTCCATTTTGGCAACCCGCAGACCGGAAAACAGATAATTACTCCATTAATTTAAGTCCAAAAGCCCCATAATCCGGGCTTTTTTTGTGTCATTTGGTTGGCATGCAATTGGATTTCATAATAAAAGTAGGGGGGAAAAAGACAATCCCCTGAAAAAATAATGAGGTGATAAAATGTTAACAAGTCTTC